>JAWZSN010000025.1:0-78670 GCA_033875255.1 Geminicoccaceae bacterium 1502E
CATCAACCACGCAGATCGCCGTCGTCGCCTGCGACACGTCCAAACCAACGTAAAGCTTCATCGCGTCCTCCAGTCCAGGCTGCCTGACGAGGTCATCGCAGGCCGGCGGGATTACGCTAAGTGGTGTAGCTGAAGCTGGGCGGCCATCGACGGTTCTCGGGTAGGTTTGGCGTTGCAGGACCCGGGCTTCGAGCCGGGGAGAGCCTCGATGGCCGAGGAAATGGTGGCGCTGCGCGGGCTGATGGAGAAGTCCTCGGATGCCGGTCTCCTGCGAGAGATGATCGGTTTCGCCGCGGAGCGGCTGATGGCGCTCGAGGCCGGTGCCCTGACGGGCGCCGCCTGCGGCGAGAAGGGCACGGACCGGCTCGTCCAGCGCAACGGCTGGCGCGACCGCGACCGGCAGAGGCGGGCCGGTACGGTGGAGCTGCGCCTTCCCAGGCTGCGCAAGGGCGTCTGCTTGCCGGGCTTCCTGGAGCCGAGGCAGGTGGCGGAGAAGGCCCTGACGGCGGTGATCCATCATCCGCAGGAGGCGGAGGATCCGTCCCGGAAGGGGCCGATGTCAGGAGACATTGGCGGGGCGGCCGACATTCACGGTGTTGCGACGCGTTCGGCCGATGACCTCGTGGAGGCGCTCGCCATGCGCGGGATCTCGAAAAGCCGGGTGTCCAGGCTGTGCGAGGAGATCGACGAGCGCGTCACCGTCTTCCTCCAACGGCCGATCGAGGGCGACTGGCCCTGTCTGCGGATCGACGCGGCCTGGCCGAAGGTGCCGCAGGACGGGCGGATCGTCACGGTCGCCGTGATCGTCGCGGTGGGCGCCAACAGCGACGGCCGCCGCGAGGTCCTCGGCATGGACATCGGCCCCTTTAAGGCAGAGCCCGTCTGGACCGAGCTCCTGCGCGAGCGCGCCAGGCGGGGCCGGGGTGGCGTGAAGCTCGTCGTCCCGGAATGCCCATGAGGGCCCGAAGGCCACCGTCGCGAAGATCCCGAGCGGCACCTGGCAACGCCACCGCGTCCACCTCATGGGCAACGCGCTCGCCCATGCCGGCAAGAGCGGCCGGCGGGTCGTTTCTGCCTCGTCGCCCCAGCCTTCGCCCAGAACGACGCGGACGCCGCCAGGCAGCAGTGGCGGCGCGTGGCCGAGCAGATCCGGCCGAAGCTGCCGAAACGCGCCCGCCTGATGGAGGATGCGCAGCCAGACGTCCCCGCCTGCATGAGCTTCCCGCCGCAGCACCGGGCAAAGCTGCACTCCACGAATCCACTCGGGCGGCTCGATGCCGAGATCAAGCGGCGGACAGAGGTCGTCGGCATCGTCCCCGACGAGGAAGCCATCACCAGGCGCGTCGGCGCCATCCTGCCCGAGCAGAACGACGCGTGGCCCGTCCAGTGCTGCCGCTGCCTGACGCTGCAATCCGTCGCCCCTGCCAGCGATGATCCCGGCATCAGCCTGCCTACCATGGCTCCCTGACGAGCTCGACGCCTGCCAAAGATCACGCAGGCCAGCAGCGAGCCGCACCACGCTCTGGGACAGGATCGCAACGTGTGAGCAGCCGCGTCGCGACACCAGTCGGTTAAGCGCCGGCTCAGACCATCATGTGGCCGTCATTGACGAGGCTGTCGAGCCCGGCGGCCGCCACCGCCTGGCCGCTGCCCAGCGGCAACAGCGTCTTGCCCGGCCCTGCCTCCAGCAAGACATCGTCGAACTCCAGGATCTCGATGGCGAAGAGCTTGTTCTTGCCGAGATTGCCGTCGCCGGTCTCCTTGTCGATCACCGTGATCTTGCCGTTCTTCTTCACGCTGATCTTGAAGTCGGCGCTATCGCCCGCGAACACCGCCACGTCGAGCCCGTCGCCACCGTCCAGCCGGTCCTTGCCGGGGCCCGCCACGAGGATGTCGTCGCCACCGAGGCCCCACAGCCGATCCTTGCCGCTGCCGCCGTCCAGCAGGTTGGCCAGATCGTTGCCCCAGATCTTGTCGTTGCCGCTGCCGCCCACGGCGTTCTCGATCAGCGTCCCGTCGGCCAGCGCCAGCGTATCGGAGCTCTTGCCGCCTCGCGCCCGGACCGGCGCGCCAAGCTCGCTCCAGGCCCCCGGACGCAGGTCGATCAACGCGCTGCTGCTCTGGTTGGACCAGTCGATCGTATCGATGCCGCCGGTGTCGTAGATCGTCTCGAAGACCCGCTCGCCCGGCGCCCAAGCATAAAGGGTATTGCCGGCACCGGTGGCATCGTTGGCGCCGTAGAGCTCCTGGATCGCGGCGATGTCGAGCGCCATGGGTGTCTTGGGAAAGAGGTCGTTGGAATAGAGCTTGCCCAGCCGGTCGCCGGCCAGCGAGCGGTAGGACATGACGGTGGAGCCGATCCAGTCGGCGCCGGCTGCGAGGACGCCGCCGATGCCGCCGGGCTCGTGGGGATGCTTGAGGCCCAACGCGTGGCCGATCTCGTGGACCATCACGAAGAACCCGTAGCTGCCGGGCGTGTAGTCCATACCGGGCAGGAAGCTCGGCCCCAGCCACACGTCTCCCGACGGCGGGCCGGACTGCGGCAGATAGGCATGCGCGCTGGGGCTGGCGCTGGTCCGTGCAAAGCGCAGGTCGCCCACGTCGCTGCCGCTCTCGACGACCTCGACAAAGCGAATGTCGGCCACGCCGGCCCACAGCTCGAGCGCTTCCCGCACCGCCGCTTCCTGGCTTGCCGAGAGCGGTTGGAAGCCTGCTCGCGGCTCGTCGAAATCGCCGTAGGGACGCGGCCAGGACGAGCCGAAGTCGGGGAAGCTGTAGGTGATCTCGACGGTGCCGCCGCTGCCGCCCCAGCTGGTGCCATAGATCAGGCTGTCCGCACCGGCACTGCTGCTCGCGCCATGGGCGGAGGCGGGGCTGGCGGACAGGGTGGCGGACCGAGCAGTCATGGCATCTCCAGGCCGTACAACTTCAAGGAGGAAAAGGCGCCATTAATTTCCTCACCGACATCATTGCCCTCTGGGGCCCCGGCCTGCCAAGCGGGAATGACGGCCGATCGGAAGCCAGTGTGACGCAGGCCGGTAAAAAGGGAGTGAACGCACGATGAGAATGTCATGGGCATCCTTTGCCGGGGCGGGCCGCGTCATCGCGCTGCTCCTGCTGCTGCTCCCCCCGCTTCCAGGGCTGGCCGGCGAGGCCGAGGTCAGGGCGTTCGCGAGTCTGCTCGGGCTGCGCGATGTTGAGGGCTTCGTGGCGACGGTGACCAGCCTGCGCGAGGACGGCGATCTGCCGGAGCGCTATCTCACCAAGAGCGAGGCACGCCGCCTCGGCTGGCGGCCGGGCCGGGACCTGTGCCGGTCAGACCCAAAGGGAATCATGGGCGGTGACCGGTTCGGCAATCGCGAGCGCCGCCTGCCTGACAAGCCGGGGCGGATCTGGTACGAGGCCGACCTCGACTTCGCCTGCGGGCGGCGCGGGGCGAGGCGGCTGGTGTTTTCCTCCGACGGTCTCGTCTTCGTCACCCTCGACCACTATGAGACCTTCAAGGAGGTGCCGCCGTGAGCGGCCTTGGCAAGGAGGTGCCGCCATGAGCGGCCTCGCGCGTTGCGTCATCGATGCCGGCCTCGCCAGCCGCGAGGCGGTCTTCGCCCGTCTGGCGGAGCAGCTCGACTGCCCGCTGCCGGCCAATCTCGACGCCCTCTACGACATTCTGTCCCGCGAGGCGGCGGGCCCCCTGGAGATCGTCTGGCGCGCCGACCGGCGGGCGCTGGGCGAGGATTTCGAGCGCATCCTGGCGGCCCTGCAGGAGGTGGCGCTGGAGCGCGACGACATGCGGCTGCTCGACGAGGCGGCGGAAAGGGACGAGATGGACGAGCAGGTGAAGGTGCTGTTCTCCGAGCAGGAGGTGGCCGCGAGGGTGCAGGAGCTGGCACGCGAGATCGCTGCTCGCATGCCGCGCGAGTTCACCCTGGTGGGCCTGCTCAAGGGCGCCTTCGTGTTCACCGCCGACCTGGTGCGGGCGCTGGACCGCGAGGGCTGCCGGCCGCGCGTCGAGTTCCTGCAGGTCTCCTCCTACGGCACCGGCACCGAGAGCAGCGGCAGGGTCAAGGTGATCGGCGGCATGCCCGGGTCCATCGAGGGGCAGGAGGTGCTGCTCGTCGATGACATCCAGGACACCGGGCGCACCCTGGCCTTCACCCGGCAGATGCTGCTCGACAACGGGGCCGCCCGGGCCATGACCTGCGCGCTCCTCGACAAGCCGTCGCGCCGCGTGGTGGAGATCGAGCCTGACCTCACCGGCTTCGTCATCGACGATGTGTTCGTGGTGGGCTACGGCATCGACTATGCCGAGCGCTACCGTCATCTGCCGTTCATCGGCAAGGTCGAGGCCTCCTAGGACCCCCGCGGCCCTCCGCCTATTGCCGCCACGCGCCGTGCCGCTATCTCTCGGGGGGAAGGTTGCGCCCCTCGGCGCGGCGGAGTGGATGGCGATGGCTCGTCGGTTTCTGTCTTTTATGCTCCTTGCAGCACCCTTGGCGCTCGCCGGCTGCCTCGAAGGCGGCGGCGCGCCTTACGGGCCGGGTTACCTCTCGGGTCCCGCCTATTACGACACGGCCGATCGCAGCAACCGCTTCCAGCCGCGGCCCGGCGTCAGCTGCGATGCCCGCTCGCGCGTCTGCTACGACCGCCGCGGCCCCGACGTCGGCTTGACCCGTGAATATTTCGGCGGCAGCGCCTCCAAGCGCCTTGCCAACGATCTCGACCGTCGCAAGACCGACCCGGTCTACCGCCCCAAGGACAAGGTGAAGTGCGATCTCGACGACGAGGTCTGCTACAAAAAGGGCGAGCCCGACTACAAGAACACCCGCCAGCAGTTCGGTCGCAAGGCCGCGAGCGAGGTGCGCGAGCCGGGCTGGAAGCCGGACGAGATCCGCCCGGGAAAGAACGTCGTATGCAGCACGGGCGATCAGGCCTGCTACAAGAAAAGCGGCGAGCCCGCCATCGGCGCTACGCGCAAGGTCTTCGGCAAAAAGGCCGCCAAGGAGCTCAAAGAAGACTAGAGCGCCTCTCGACTAGCTGCACGCGGGGCGAGCCCTCGAGCGGCTGGTGAAACTGGGGAGGAGCGCTGCCCGGATCCGGCCCGGTTTCGGCCGGGTGGCGGCGGCGAGCATCAGCGGATCGTGCGCTCCGTCGCCGCTGTCCATCGGTAAAAACCAAAGTTAGTGCCGCGCGTAGCGCCGCGCGCGTCTCCCGCCGCAAGCCGCACCGGCTCTCCGCGCTTCATGGCGACGTGTTTCCCTGCGCCGCGGCTGCTCGCCGCGACGCCGAACATGGCGTTGCCGGCAGGCTCACTGCACCCGGATCAGCCCTTCGGGCTGGCGCGGCTCGTAGCCGATCTCGCCGGCCTCGGCCCCCAGCGCGTCGCTCAGCGTCGGCCAGGCCGGCGGGCCGCCGGCCCCCTCGCACAATGCGTCGAGGAGCCGTTCGGCAACCGTCGGGAGGAGCGCGTCGTCGGGACCGAGCGCATTGAGGAAGAAGCAGGTGTGGACGGCGTCACAGACGATTGTGCTGGAGCGGACCGCACCGGGGCCGGCACGTGCCGGCAGGATCGGCGGCGACGCCCGCCGCGGCGCCTTGCCACCGAGCCGGCGCCGGCTTCGCTCACGGAGGCACGCGCGCAGCCAGTCGTCGAGCTGGCGCATGGCGCCGTAGCCGAGCTCACGGCCGATGGTGGAGCGGATCTGGCGCAATCCCGCCAGAGCGGCATGCGCCAGATCGGCCGGCTCGTGCCGGTCGCGCACCAGGCACAACGCCCGGCTCACGACAGATACCGCTTGCTGCGGCATGACGGACATTGTCATGGACAGCCTCGTCGAGCCTGGGGTCCGCGCGCTTCGGCAAGGTCGAGCCCATGTCGTAGACCCGCTCCGCGGGGGCGCGGCCCGCCATTCGTGATACATGAGCAACGGCTCACAAGGCGCGAGGTGCCGCCGGAGGATGGCACCTACGCTCTGCCTTCTCGTCGCGGGAGATCCACCTGACACGGCGCGCGCGGCTTTTGCTCTCTGGCTTCTGTCAGGTGGCGGCGGTGAGCATCCAGCGGATCTGCAACGCGCCGGCGATCCTGCCGGAGCGGGAACCCGCCGTTGCGCTCATCCCGGATGCCCTCACGATCCGTCGTTCCGCAAGGATGACACGGCGAGGGTTACAGCTATCCCACCAAATTACCTGATAGCGTATCCGCCCTGTGCGACCATCTCATCATGGAGCAGCAGGATTTTCGCGGTATCGGACGGGCGGCGCAGGAGGCGTTGCGGCGGGGGGCCTGTGGCTGAACGGGCGTACAGCGGCAGACGGCGGATGGCTGGGTCACGCGGCAGCGCGAGCTTGGGCCCACCGGGGTGCTGGACGGGCGGCGGGTGTCGCCGCGGCGCGGCAAGGGGCTGCTGAGCGAGGCGCAGGGCCGGCAGGTGCAGGACTGGATCGCCGACACGTCGCCGGAGCAGCTGAAGCTGCCGTTCGCTCACTGGATGCCTCGGGTGGTGTGGGGACGGCGCGGGCGGTGCGGGATCTGATCAAGACGCAGTTCGGTATCCGGCTCGGCCTCTCGACGGTGCCGCTCTACCTGCGGCGCTGGGGCCATCGGCGCCGGAGATGAGCGCGAAAAGGCCACTCTTGCGGGCGCGCGAGCGCTCGCCCGCGGCGATCAGGGCCTGGCTGGGGCGAGCCTGGCCGGCGATCGCCGCCCGGGCCAAGCGCGAGGGGCGGTGATCTACTGAGGCGACGAGACGGGGGTCAGTAACGGCGAGAAGACCGGTCGCAGCTGGGCCCCCAGGGGGCGGACACCGGTGGTGACCCGCCATGCGCGGCGCCTGGGCGGCAGCATAATCTCGGCCGTCAGTGATCGCGGCCTGATGCGCTTCATGCTTGATGACGGGGCCTTGAACGCCGGGCTGTTCGTGACCTTCGTGCGCGGCCTGGTGAAGGACATCAGGTGTAGCGTTAGGATATCAACAACTCGGACCCGCCATCCTGCTGGGGTGAGACTCCGCCGCCGCGGAACCCGGGGGCTGCACCTCTTTCACCATCCGCGAGAATTTCACGGCAAAGGTTGAGGAACCGTGAAACGGCCCTGGAGATCTGCCAACCGGCCCCGCACGTTCACGCCTTCTTAGTCCGGCCCGCGCATCCTGCTGGAGTGGGACTCCGCCGCCGTGAAACTCCGGCGGTGGCACCTCTCCCACCATCCGCGAGAATGCGCTGATAAAGGCTGAGAAGGCGTGAACGCGGTTCCCTGCAGCCGCTGCCAGCATTTGCGATCCTCAGAGGCCAGGATGTCGCTGCTGGCCTCCGCACCGGCCTGATCTCCAGAGAGAAATGGAAGAAAGGAAGCCGCGCGCAGCGCCTTGTGCGGCGCCGAAGCCACAGCCATGCATCGACCGCTCACCTCGTCGGCCGGGCTTGCGGCGCTTGTCCGCAGCACGCGGCGATGGTGGGACCGATCGGCGAGAAGCAGCCGCCGCCGGCGTAGGTGCGCGCGAGCGAACGCTCGGCACCGCCGGCGCACCGAGGGTGCGGCTGGTCTCCAGGACCGCTCCTCCCGTTCGCGGTCGGGAAATGCCGACGCTTCGGCCCGCGGAGAAGCCGAAGCTCGCAGGCCCCGCCTGTCGCGGGCCGGCTGCCGCGAGCAGGTCCCGGGCGCCTGGCCTCGACCGAGCCGGTCGAAAAGCTGTCCCGCCTCGACGGCGTCGGCCACCGGGTCACCGGCGATCGACGCGGCGCCATCGACGGGGCCATCCGGCTCGCTTATGTCGAGGTCCTGCCGGACGAGCGCTGGCGGGCCATGATCAACTTTCCCATGCGCGCCCGGGTGTTCCGTGCGCGCGGCGTCTGGGTGGATCGGGTGATGGCCGGCAACCATTCCGGCTACGTCCTCCACCTCTGCCATAATGGCCCTGTGCCTGCCGGCTATCCGGCACATCCGGGCCCAGACCCACACCCCGAAGGCCGAGGGTCTCACCCGGACCCTCTGCGCGAATGGGCCTACGCCATCCCCTGCCGGTCGTCCGATCCTCTGACGGCCGCGCTGCCGACCCGCCGGCCTGGTGCAATGAACGAAGGTCACACGGTAGCCTCGCCCGGAGATCGCCCACCCAGGCTGCTGCCGGAACAACCCGACAAGAGCTCAGCGCTAGAGGGCACTCTCCCGGCTGTTCAGGAAGTTCAGGGGCAGGCCCGCCCGGGGCCACTCCGTCGCCACAAGGCGGCCGCCCTGCGAGAGGGTGATGTAGGCGGTCCGGAGGTCGGGCCCGCCAAAGCAGATATTGGTGGTATAGCGGTCGGGCATGGGTACGAACTCGACCAGCCTGCCTTCCGGCGAGACGACGGTGATGCCGCCCTCGAGAAGGGTCGCCACGCAGATGTTCCCGCACGCCTCCACCGCAAGGCTGTCGTAGCGCTGCAGGGCGCCGCCTGCGGCGTAGAGCAGCCTGCCGCCATGGGGGCTGGGCCAGGGGTGGTGGCGGATCTCGCCGGGACCGGTGATGTCGAAGGCCCAGAGCCGTGCACCCTCGGTCTCGGCCACGTAGAGGGTCTTCTCGTCCGGCGAGAGGCCAATTCCGTTGGGGGTCAAGAAGGGGTGGGCGATCTCGCGGATCGTCCGCCGGTCCGGCGAGAGCCAGTAGACGCCGCCATAGTCGAGGTCGCGCGCGCGCCGCTTGCCCAGATCGGTGAACCAGATGCCGCCCTCGCGGTCGACCACGAGATCGTTGGGGCCCTTGAGGCGATGCCCGGTGCCGGTCTCGGCGGTGAGCACCGTCACCTCGCCGGTCGCCAGATCGACCCGCTCGAGCCTGCCTCCGTCATAGTCGGCGGCCTGCGTGGTCGGGCGGACGCCGTCCTGGTCCTCGTGGAAGGTGAAGCCGCCATTGTTGGTGACGAAGGCCGCGTTGCTGGGGCCGATGGCGAGCCCGTTTGGCCCGCCGCCCGGCCGTGCCACGATATCCTGCCGGCCGTCCGGCCACACGCGGGTCAGCGTGCGCCGCTCGATCTCCACCAAAAGAACGCTGCCGTCGGGCATTGCCACCGGTCCTTCCGGGAAGCGCAGTCCGGCGGTGATCTCTCTGATCTCGGCCATCTCGACCTTCTCGTTTCCTGTTGCGTGGGTGCGGCGGTCAGGCAGCCGGCAGGGCGGCCAGGGTGCGGTCGAGCGCCAGCCGCAGGCGCCGCGCAAGCTCGTCGATCTCGGTCTCGGTGATGATCAGCGGCGGCGCCATGACGAGGCAGCCGGCAAGCGGCCGCACGATGATCCCAGCGTCGAGTCCGGCCTCGTAGATGGCCTTGGCGATGCCGCCCACCTGGAGGCTTGCAGCCGCATTCCCGTCCGGTGCCTCGCGCGGATCGGCGACTTTCAGGGCGCCCATCAGTCCGAACTTGCGGTTGCCGATTACCAGCGGATGGTCGAGCAGCCCGTCGAGGGCGGCGTTCCAGCGCGGGATGATCCGGCGCACATGCCCCAGCACGTCGCGCTCGTCGAAAATGTCCAGCACCTTCAAGGCCACTGCCGCCGAGACGGTGTGGGCGGCGTGGGTAGCGCCATGCGCGAACCAACCCTTGGCGTCGCTGCCGCGATCAAGCCTTTCGGCGAACTCCTCGCCCAGCAGCAACGCGGCGATCGGCATGTAGGCGCCCGAGATCCCCTTGGCGCAGGTGACGCAGTCGGGCTCCAGGCCCATGGCCTGGCTTGCCCACATCTCGCCAGAACGTCCGAAGCCGGTCACCACCTCGTCGACGAAGAGCCGGATGCCGTAGCGGCGCAGCACCGCGGTGATCTTCTCGAAATAGCCGGCCGGCGGCGGGTACATGCCCGAGGAGACCGAGACCGGCTCGGCGATGAGCCCGCCCACCGTCTCCGGCCCGGCCTCCTCGATGACCTGCTCGAGCTCGGCCGCCAGCCGGTCGGTGAAGGCCGCCTCGTCCTCGCCGGGCTCGGCCGCCTCGGGCCAGCTGGGGTGGCTGATGACCAGATAGTCCTGCATCGGCAGGGCGAAGCTGTCGTGCAGGTCGCGGCCACCGCCAAGGGCCGCGGTGGCGATGGTGCTGCCGTGATAGCTGGCCCGGCGCGAGACCAGCTTGCGACGCTGCGGCTCGCCGGTGAAGCCGTTGCCGTACCACATGAACTTGAGGAGGTGGTCGTTGGCCTCGGAGCCGGTCACGGCGAAGTGCACCCGGGCGTTCCTCACCGGGGCGATGGCCGCAAGCCGCTCGGAGAGCTCCATCACCGGCGTCGTGGTGCGATGGATCGCCGAGGGGTACATCGGCAGGGCCCTCAGCTGCCGCATCGCGGCATCCGCCAGCTCCTCGTCACTGAAGCCCAGCGCCGCACAGTAAAACGACGAGACCGCCTCGATATAGTCCTTGCCGTTCTCGTCGATCACGAAGATGCCGCGGCCCTTGGCGAATACCAGCGGGCGCTCGCTCCTGAGCCGCCGCAGGTCGCTGAAGCCGAGCAGCAGGTTGTCGTTGCGATAGTTGCCGTCCGTATTTCTTACGAGCATCGGCCGTCCTCCCTGATCGCGACCTGCCGCCTCGCGCGCTGGGGCCGGCTGGCCCCGCGGCCGGCTTCAGCCCTGGCCCCGCGCTCCCGCCCAAGGTTGGACCGGCTCGGCCGCTCCCCAGCTCAGCCCGGTGGCATCATCACGCAATACGGCGCTCGGACAGGCAAAGCTCAGCGGATAGACCATCGGCCGCTGCTCGCGGGTCCGGAAACTCTCTGCCAGTGCCGCCTTCGTCTTCTCGGGCAGGGCGGCGTTCATGCTCACCAGGTCCGTGCCGCTGACATCGATCCGCGGCTGGGCGAAGGCCGTGCCCAGATCCATGCCGTGGTCCATCAGGAAACTCGCTATCTGCAGGACCGCCGGAAGGATGCGCCGTCCGCCGGAGGCTCCAAGGGCGAACCGGCGGCCGGCCTGGAGCCCGATCACCGGGCACATGTTGGAGAGTGGCCGCTTGCCCGGCGCCATCGAGTTGGGCCGGCCCGGGCGCGGGTCAAACCAGTTGACGCCGTTGTTCATGAGGATGCCGGTTTCCGGCAGCACCACCTTGCTGCCGAACAGCGAGAGCAGCGTCTGGGTCAGCGTCACCATGTTGCCATGGGCATCGACCACGTTGAGATGGGTGGTGCAGCTCGGCGCCGGGCTGACGTCGCCCATGGTCCGCAGCCGCTCCTCGTAGGCGCTCGAGAGCGCCTCGGCATAGCGCTTGTAGAGGTCGGTGTCGGGCATGTCGGCGGTCTTGCGGGCGCTCAGCATGGCGATGCAGCGCTGCAGCGTTGCGCCGGCGAAGAGGCCCGGCATGGCGTCGATCTCGCCACCGCGATAGCCGATCCGCAAGGGCTCGACGATCCGCGCGCCGTAGCTCGCGAGGTCCTCGGCGACGAGCCTGCCGCCGAGCGACTCCATGTCGTTGGCGATGCTGCGCGCTATGTCGCCGCGATAAAAGCTCGCCGCACCGCCGTCGGCCAGCGCCTCGAGCGTGCAGGCGAGGTTGCCCAGCGCCATGAAGCTCTCGGCGCCACCCCAGTCGGCCACCGGCGGATGGCCGTCCGGCAGCCACACCTCGGCGCTGGCCGGGTAGCGTGAAAGGTCGCGCGCGGCGCTGGCGATCACCAGGGCCGCGTACCAGTCGATGGCGAGGCCCCGGGCGGCAAGCCTTGCCGCCGGTGCGGCGAGCTCGGCGAGCTGCATCGTGCCGAAGCGCTCGCGGGCGAGCTCGATGCCGGCGAGATAGGTCGGCACGCAGATCGAGAGAGGGCCGCGGAGATTGCGATCGTCCTCCACCGCAGGCCAGCCGAAGAGATCGGCGTCGGCCGAGCCGGTCACCGGATAGTCGGCGGGATCGAGGCCCCTGGGCGCCACCATGCCGAAATCGACCGCATGGACCCGCTTCTCACCGGCCAGATAGACCAGCATGGCGCCGCCGCCGCCGAGGCCGCTCATCCACGGCTCGACCGCGCCCATGGCGAGCGAGACGGCCACTGCCGCGTCCACCGCGTTGCCGCCGGCATCGAGCACCTCGACGCCGATCCGTGCGGCACGCTGGTTCTGGCAGGCGACGACACCGCCTTTGGAGGAGACGGCGGGCTTGGTGACCGTCCACTGGTCGCTGAAGGAGGTGGCCATCATGCGGCTCCGCTCAGAACGCGTTCTCGTCGAGGGGCCAGATCGGCCGCTTCACCCGGGTGTAGGGCAGCTTCGCGAAGTCCTGGCTCAGCGCCCCCGGCCCGTCCAACCACAGCACCTCGCGGGCCACCGGCGCGAAGTTGGCGTAGAAATGCTGGGCCGACTTCACCACGACGATCTTCTTGTCGGCAAGCGAGATGCCGTGCGCGGTGAACAGAGCCGGATCGAAGCCCTGGGTCCTTACCGCGTTGATCAGCACGTCGACCCCGCCGATCCGGACCGCCGCCACGTCGCCCAGCTGGGTCCAGCCGCCGGAGAAGCGCTGCCGCCCGTCGCGGGCCAGATGCAGCACCTCGCCCTCGACGTCGAGCGGCGCGCCCGAGACCGGCGCCACCTTGCCGCCGAGCCGCAGCCGTACCCTGGAGCCCACGCCGGCGAGCTGGCAGAAGGAGACCGCCACCGGATCCCACAGCGGCCCGAGCGCTGCCCCCTGGACCCCGCGCTCGAGCAGCAGCCTCAGGAGGTGGGTCGAGTCGCTGGGCGCGCCGCCGCCGGCATTGTCGGACGTGTCGGCCAGCACGATCGGCCCGCCTTCCATGGCGAGAGCCCTGGCGACACCCTCCTCGTGGCCGAGCATGGCGGCAGCGGTATCGCCGCGCAGCTCGCGCACCTCGCGGCCCAGCCGGGCTGCCAGCCTCGCGGCGCCCTCCGGGTCGCCGTCGGTCACCACCAGCACCTGCGCACCCTGGTGCTCGACATCGGCCCAGGGAAAGCCGTGGATCAGCGAGACCGACAGAACGCCGTGCTTGCCCTCCAGCGCCTCCATGCGCCGCACGAAACCCTGCACGGGCTCGCGGGTGGTGTGCATCGTGGCGATCATGCGGCAGTCGAAGGTCCGCATCACCGGCCGTATCTCCTTCCTGGCGGTGCGCAGCGCCAGGTCGACCAGCTCCTCGGCCCGGGCGTAGGTGTCGGTGTGCGGATATTCCTTGTAGAAGACGAGGAAGTCGCTGCTCTCCAGCATCCGGGGCGTCAGGTGGCAATGGAGGTCGAGCTCGGCCGCCACCACCACGTCGGGGCCGACCAGCGCCCGCGCGCGGGCCAGAAGATCGCCCTCGCAATCCTCCTCGCCGTCGGCGACCATGGCGCCGTGCAGGCTGAAGAGCACGATGTCGAGCGGCATCGCCGCCCGGATCTGGTCGAGCACCTGGTCGCGCAGGGTGGCCCAGGCCTGGCTGCTGGTATTGCCGGCCGGGGCAGCGAAGGCCGAGAGGCCCTCGATGACGGTGAGGCCTTCCTCGCGCGCGGCCCGCCGCCGCGCCGCCACCAGGGGGCCGGTGAAGAAGCGCGGCTCCTCGGGGTGCTCGCCAGCCGGGAACCAGAGATATTCCCTGAAGCTCTCGAGCCCGGTGGGGATGGGCGAGAAGGTGTTGGTCTCGGTGCCTAGCGCCGCCACGAACAGCCGCATTGTCGAAGCGCTCCCATGATCGCCCTTGTCCTTGTCTCGTGGCCTATCCGGGCGCCTCGTCCTTGGCAAGGCCGGCCGCCGCAGCCCTGCCTCCCGGGAATGGCCCGCAGGGCCCGGGATTGTCCCGACGCCCATTGTGGCGCATCAAAGGTCAAACACCGATGAACGGGAGGCGGCCTTCTTGAGCATGAAACCGGTCTCCGGCCGGGTCGAGCTCGAGCTCGACTTTCCCGAGAAGCTCTTCATGGGCTCGTTCAGCCAGGCCTCGGCGTTCGAGGCCGTAAGCGACGGCGAGGGCGTGACGCTGCGCCTGCGGCGGCTGCGCGGCGAGCGCCGCGTGGTGAGCCTCGAGCTGCACTGGTACGTCTTCGCCGACATGCTCGAGCAGCTGGCCCAGGGTCTGGCCCAGGGGGCGCTTCCCGAGGATCCCCGCCGCCGCCGCGCCCAGGCCGCCGCCGCGGCGCTCGCCGTCGCCCTCGAGCCGCGCTCCTGAGCGCTCCCGCCCCACCAGAATCACTCCTGGAACAGCCCCCATGACCAGCCGGCGCATTCTCGTAGCCTTCCACGTCCTCGCCCGCCGCGAGGCGGCCTTCCTCCAGCCGCTGAAGGATGCCGGCTTCGAGCTGGAGTTCAACGAGCTGGGCCGCCGCTTCACCGAGGACGAGCTGATCGCGCGCCTCCAGGGCAAGTGCGCGGTGATTGCCGCCGACGAGCCCTATACCGATCGCGTCTTCGCCGCGTGCCCGGACCTGAAGGTGGTCGCCCGCTTCGGCGTCGGCTTCAACAGTGTCGACGTCGAGGCCGCCACACGCCACCGCGTGCCCGTCGCCATGGCGTTCGGGACCAACCACGAGAGCGTGGCCGACTACGCCTTCGGCATGGCGATGGCACTCTCCCTCGACCTCCCGCGCCACCACCGCACGGTGGCCGAAGGGCGCTGGGGCGGCGGCTTCCATCCCGGCTTTTGGGGGAAGACGGTGGGCATCGTCGGCCTGGGGCGCATCGGCAAGGCCATGGCGCGCCGCTGCGAGCCGTTCGGCACCGTGCTGCTCGCCCACGACATCGCCCCCGACGAGGTCTTCGCCATCCAGCACGGAATCGCCCTCACCGGCCTCGACGACCTGCTGCGCGAATCCGACATCGTCTCCATCCACACGCCCCTGGACGAGAAAACCCGCGGCCTCATCGGCGCCCGCGAGCTCGGCCTGATGAAGCCCACCGCCTTCATCGTCTCCACCGCCCGCGGCGGCATCATCGACGAGGCGGCCCTGAACGACGCCCTCGGGCACCGCCGCATCGCCGGCGCCGGCCTCGACGTCTTCGTGGACGAGCCGCCGACAGGCTCGCCGCTGCTGGCGCGCGACAACGTCATCCTCTCCCCCCACATCGCCGGCGTGGACGAGAACGCCGAGCGCCTCATGGGCGAGCGGTGCGTGGCGAATATTCTGGCAGTGCTGGAGGGCAGGGACCCGGGGGAGGGGTTCGTGCTGAATCCGGGGGTGACAGTGATCAAAGCGGACTCGTGACAAGGCCCAGCAGCGCAGAACTGGTGATAGTCCGGTGTAATGCTGCCAAGGATGGGCGACAGGGAGGTGCGCGGTGAGAGGAAGAGTTCGAACGATATCTGCAGCGTTATTCTTGGCGGCAGGTGTGTCTTGTGTGGCTAAGGCGGAAGATAAGACGGAGGCTCTAGCTTTATCTTGGGATGATGCGAAGGCCTTTGCGGAGCGGTTTGCTAAATGCGACGGTTTCTATAGAGCGATCAGCATTTATGGAGAGTATTTTGATATAGGTCCTGCAATGCGGGAGATGTACAATAATCTGGCGAACGGTTCGCAAATGACGGCCCGCTGGTTTCTGGCCCACCACATTCGCAATTTGGACAAATTAAATCATTCGACTCAAAGTATGGGTGATAGAGAGCGTCTAAGGTTCGCGATCATATTTGAAAGTGTTATCAGGGGAGAGGGTGCAGAGGGTATCATGGATGAAATAACGGCAACGAGGGCGCTGTGCGATGATTTGGGAGATGTGCAAGCTTATGTGGTAAACTCCCTCCGCGATCAGATGTATGGCGTTGAGCCGCAATAGTTTTCAAGATGCCGATATTCGGCAAGGACTGAAGGAGCCAATTAGCACTCTGATGGGTGAGATGCGCGCCGCCACAGAGGGAAGCCCGTGGCCTCCCTCCGGCGGGCATCAGAGGTCGAAGAGGCCGTCGTCGCCCAGGTCGTCGTCGAGGTCGCCGAACTCGGTCTCGTCGATCTCGCCGCTCTCGTCCCTGTCGTAGCTGCCGAAGACGCCCTGGTTGAGCTCGTCCTCGTTGATGCCGGCGTCACCGTCGGCGTCCCAGTCGCCGAAGATGCCGCCGTCGCCGTAGCCGGCGCCGAACTCCTCCGGGTTCAGGAGGCCGTCGCCGTCGCTGTCCCAGGCGCCGAACACGCCACGGTCACCGAAGCGGGTGTTGAACTCGTCGTTGCTGATGCTACCGCCGCCGTCGCTGTCCCAGTCGCCAAAGATGTCGGCCGCCGCCGCGGGTGCTGCAGAGAGGACCAGGGCGAAGGCGGACACGGCGGCGAGGTTCGAAAGGCTTTTCATCGCGCGGTACTCCTTCGGTTGCCGGACCAGGCGGACGAGATGCCGGGGCGCGGTGCTTGTGGGAGGGCGAACGCGTCGGCCGCTGCCGGGTTCCCGGCGCGCCATAGGCGCATGCCGAGGCTCGACCGGGGCCACGGCCCCCGATCCCCACTGACGGGAATGAAGCGGAGAAAGCCGCGCGCAGCGCCTGCGCCAGCAGCGATCCCGGACCTGGCCGCCGGCGAGGCCGGCGCCTCAGTCGGGCGGCGGTGCGGCCCCCTGCACTGGCGGCTCGGGCGGTGCGATCTCGCCGGGCGTTTCGGGCCACAGGAAGAACGCCAGGAGCAGCAGCAGGAGGCAGAGGCCGAGGATCCAGAGTTTGCGCATGGGGCACCGTGGCTGGAGGACGGGCGGGCGGCGCCCTTCGGGGCAGGCGGGGACGTCGAAGGAACAGGTGCTGGAGACGTGCGTTCCAGCCCGCCGGCGAAAGCGGCGCCGGATGCTCTCGACGGTCAAGCCGGCTCTTGCGACCAATCACCGGCCCAACCGACAAGAAACGAGGAACAGAGCCGCGCGCAGCGCCCGCACCAGCGGGAATTTCGCGCCCCTAGGGCCGCCGCATCGTGATGATGGCAAAGGGCCGTCCTTCGGCATCGCGGGGCTTGCGGGAGGTCTCGATGAAGCCGCAGCGCCGGTAGAAGGCCAGGGCCTCGGCATTGGCCTCGTAGACCGAGACCGTGAGGCTGCCATGGCGGTTCGCTGCGTGCTGGAGAAGGCTGCGACCGATCCCCTGACCGTGGCGGCGCGGGTCGACGAAGAGGCCGCCCACGAAACCGTCGAGGAGGCCGATGAAGCCCTCGATGCGTCCCTCGACCTCGGCGACCCAGTTCTCGGCCATGGGCAGGTAGAGGTCACGGACCTTCTTTTGCTGCTCGCGCAGCACGGCCTCGCCCAGGAAAGGATGGCCGACGCGGGACGCGTCGAGCCAGATCCCGATGACGCGGTCGCGGTCGACTGGCCGGTAACGCCGGATGAGCATGGAGGCGGTTCCCCTGGCGGCGGCTGCCGCCCGTGATGCGCCATGGTGAACCGGCGCGCGCTTGCGCGGAACGCCCTGAAGCGCACGGGAGGGCGGCGTTGCTGCCGTGCCGGGCGTTCCTCAGATGGCCGGCATGCGGCGGCCTGCGCCACTCTCGAGGGTCGCTGCGACGCGCTCGAGGGCCAGTGCCAGCAGCTGACGGCTATGCGGTGCGGAGATCGAGAGGCGGACCGCCCGGGGCGGGGCGCCGCGGCCGACCTGGAAGCGCTCGCCGGGGCTCACGATCACCCCGCTGCGCGCCAGGGCCAACGCCAGCTCGGCCGACGACCACGGCTCCGGCGCCTCGAGCCAGACATGCAGCGAGGTCGGCTGGCGCCCCAGCTTCATGCCGTCGAGGAGGCTGCCGGCGAGCTCCTGGCGGGCGCGCGCCTCGGCCTGCTGGGCGGCAGCGGCTTTCTCTGCGAGGCCGCTGGCGAGGGCCCGGCACAGTAGCTCGGCGGAGAGCGGCGAATGGGCCAGCGCGAGGTCGGCCTGGGCGGTGAGGATCGCATCGAAGAGCGGTGGCGGCGCGTGGGCCACGGCGATGCGCAGGCCCGGGGCGAGGAACTTGGAGGCGCTGGTGAGATAGACGGTGCGCTCGGGCGCCAGGGCCGCCAGCGGCGCCGGCCGCTCGGGCAGCAGGGTGCCGTAGACGTCGTCCTCGACGATGGTGAGCCCCTCGCGCCTCGCCACCTCGGCCAGCGCCTCGCGCCGCGCGGTGCCCATATGGACGCCGGTGGGATTGTGGATGTTGGGGCTGAGGACCAGCAGCCGGCCGCCGCTGTGACGCGCCGCCTGGGCGAGAGCCCCGGGCACGACGCCTTCCGCGTCGACCGCCACCGGCTCGGCGTGGAGGCCCAGCCGGCTGGCGAGGCTGCGGATGCCGCCATAGGTGAGCGCCTCGGTCAGCACCACGTCGCCCGGGCGGGCGAGGCCGGCGAGGCAGGCCGCCAGCGCGCCCTGGGCGCCGCCGGTGAACAGGGTGCCGGACGCCTGCGCCGGCACGCCGAGAGAGGCCAGCCACGAGGCGGCGATGGCGCGCTGGGCGGGCAGGCCGGCCACCGGCGGGTAGTAGCGCAGCGCCTCGAGCGAGCGGGGATCGGCGGCGCAGGCTGCCGTGAGCTCGAGGAGCCGCTCCTGGGGCGCGGTGGGCGACGGGCTGTTGGTGGAGAGGTCGAACGTGCCGTCCCCGGGCGGCGCCAGCAGCGAGGCGGCCGGCGTCTCGCCGGAAGCACCGGCCTGGACGTAGGTGCCCCGCCCGACCTCGCCGCGCACCAGGCCGCGGCGCATCAGGAGATCGTAGGCGCGCCCGACGGTGCCCACCGTCACCTTGAGCGCATAGGCCAGCTCGCGCTGGGGCGGCAGCCGGTCGCCGGGGCGCAGCCGACCGCCGTCGATCGCCTCGGCGAGCGCCTCGGCGAGACCGCGATAGACGGGGCCGCCATGACGTCGCAGGTCGTCGGGCGAAATTGTCAGCATGACAATGTTTGTTTTGACTCGATTGTCACCCTCATGGGAGCTTTTGAAGCGCGGCAATGCGCGGATCTTCTGCCATGAGCGACACGATGCTACCATCAAGTCGAGGAATTGTCTCCATCCAATTGCGCCAGCGTGCCCCGGTGCCCATGATCGTCGGGCTGATCGGGCTATGGCTCGAGCGCAGCCGGCAGCGCCGCGCCCTGAGCGAGCTGGACGACCGGCTGCTCAAGGATGTCGGCCTCAGCCGGGGCGATGCATGGGCCGAGGCCAGCAAGCCTTTCTGGCGCTGAAGGAGCAGGCGATGCGCTATCCTTTCCTGACTGCCGACGTCTTCACCGACCGCCGCTTCGGCGGCAATCCGCTCGCGGTCTTGCCGGAGGCCGTGGGCCTCTCCACGGAGCAGATGCAGGCGGTCGCCGCCGAGTTCAATTATTCGGAGACCACGTTCGTTCTGCCGCCGGAGGACCCGGCGCATCTGTGCCGCGTGCGGATCTTCACACCCAAGGGCGAGATGCCGTTCGCCGGCCATCCGACCGTAGGTACGGCGCTGGTGCTGGCGCGCCTCGGCCGGGTGCCGCGGCCGGACGGGCAGGGGCGCTGCCGCTTCGTCTTCGAGGAGCAGGCCGGGCCGGTCCCGGTGACCGTCTTTTGCGAGGCTGGCGAGCCGGTGCGCGCCGAGTTCGAGGCGCCGGCCCGGCCCTCGCTGGGCGGGGCGCCGGCCGTGGCCAAGGTGGCCGCATGGCTGGGCCTGGGCCTCGGCGAGATCGTGGCAGGTCCGGCCTCGCCCCGCATCGCCTCCTGCGGTGCTGCCTTCCTGTTCGTGGAGGTGGCGAGCCTTTCGGTTCTTGGCCGGCTGCGCCCGCCGGCGGCCGATGCGGCGCTCGACGGCGGGCACGGCGTCTTCCTCTTCACCCGCGATGTCGGCGGAGACGACGCCGACCTGCGCGCCCGCATGTTCGCTCCGGCGCACGGTATCGCCGAGGATCCGGCGACGGGCAGTGCCGCTGCCGCCTGTGCCGGCCTGCTGGCGGCGGTGGCCGACGATGTCGACGGCACCTTCTCCTGGCGCATCGTCCAGGGCGTGGAGATGGGCCGCCCCAGCCTCATCGAGAGCCGCGCGGAGAAGCGGGCCGGCGAGGTCGTGGCGGTCCGTGTGGCCGGCGGGGCGGTGCCGGTGAGCGAGGGGTGGATCGAGGTCTGAGAGCCAGGAGGCGTCCTGGCACGCTGCACAGCCATGTCCTGCCGGAACATTTTCCGTGCATCGGCGTGGCGGTGCCGATCAAGGTCGACGTTACCGACGTGAAGCAGGTGGCGGCGATGCTCGCCCGCTTCGACGCGGCCTTCGGCGGCATCGACGTCCTCGTCAACAATGGAACAATGCGGGAACCGACGGGTCGGGGCTGCCGATGCTGACCCCGACACGGTCCCGGGCAGCCGCCCCGCATGGCGTGCGGGTTCCCGGCCTGGCGCCGGGCGCGTCTCGCACCCCGATCGACGAATCGCCCTGGCGCGATCCGGTCGAACGCAAGGATCTGGACGCCAAGACCCCGCGGGGGCGGATCGGCGAGCGCGAGGAGATCGCTTCCATGGCCGTCATGCTGGTTTTTGATGCGGCCAGCTATGTCACCGGAACGACGGGATCGTCGATGGCGGGATGACGAGCTACGCCAGCTTCTCGCACGACGGTTGAGATGCCTGGCGATCGACCGGCACCGGGCTGGCCCGGCATGGCGCCCACATGGACGACGAGCGCCAAGGATGCCGTGACCACGTCGCTCGGGTCCGGCCGCCTCTGGGCCACGATAGGCTACGGCATCGTCAACGAGGTCTACTGGACGGCCACGGGGATCCCGCAGATCAGGGACCTAGGCTTCATCGTCGCCGGCCCAGGCGGCTGGTTCGAGGTCAAGCGCGTCGGCAGCTACGCGATCGAGGCCCCGGGGCCGCACATTCCGCTGCCGGCGATCACCCACGAAGGCGCGGGATACCGGCTGAGGCTCGAGGTCCTTCCCGACCCGCGGTCGGGTCGACGTGAAGAACCGTATCGGTCAGCAGGTCGAGGCGGGCGCTCTGGTCGGCATGGAGTTCCTCTACTTCGCGCGGCTCGGGCTGCGGCGGGCGGACGATCCGCGCATCCGGCAGACCCTGAAGGTGGTCGAGGAGGTCCTGCAGGTCGCGACGCCGTCAGGGACGGCCTATCACCGCTACAATGGCGACGGCTACGGCGAGCACGAGGACGGGCGGCCCTTCGACGGTTCCGGAATCGGGCGGTGCTGGCCGCTGCTGACCGGCGAGCGCGGCCATCTCGATGTTCTGCTGGGCCGCGACGCGACACCCTGACTCCTGGCCATGGTGCGCATGGCGAACCACGGTGGCCTGATCTCCGAGCCGGTGTGGGACAGCGACCCCGTTGCTAAGCGTATGCTGTTCCCGGGAAGGCCGACCGGCAGCGCCATGCCGCTGGTGTGGGCCCACGCGGAATTCTTGAGGCTCCTCGTGGCCGGTGCCGGCAAGCGGCCGGTGGAGATGCTCGATTGCGTCGCCGATCGCTACCTCGACAGGCGGTGCGAGGCGCAGACCTGGCCCTGGCGACGCGGCAGCCGGTTCAGCGGGCTTGCGGCCGGTTGCAACCTTCTCGTCGAAAGCCCGGAACCTTTCATCCTGCATTACGGATTCGACGGCTGGAAGAGCGTCGCCGAGCAGCCGTCGCCCCGCGCCCTTCGGCATGCATGGCGTGTTCCCCGCGGCCGAGACCATCGGCGAGGCGCGGACCATCGACTTCACGATGCGCTACCCACCGAGCGATCGCTGGGAGCGCATCGACTACACGATCGGCGTGGACCACCGCCGGGTGTAGAAATCGACAGGCCGTCCGCGCACCGTGGAACGGCGGTGCGGAGGGCAGCGCATGCCCGCGTCGAGATTCGAGCCCGGCATGTCCCGCTCACCAGCGATGCGTCGGCGAACCCTCACGCGAAGGCCGGGCTCTTGATGCGCAGGAACACCACGGCGAGCCGCGTCCAGAACGCGCCGACGATCGTGACCAGCACGGCCATGAAGAAGAGATCGGGGTCGAGCGTAGGGCCTGCCAGCAGGAGCACCGCGATCAGCAGAAAGCCCCAGATCAGCGGCACCTCGGCGTAGAAGGCGTCGTGCAGGCTGTCGATCCGGTCCGCCCGCCGCACCAGGTCGCGAAGGATGCCGCCGCCCGCGCCGGTGAGCATCGCGAGCAGCGGCGCCCACAGCCACAAGGGCTCGGTGCGCGAGGAAATCGCCACCGCCACGCCCGTCACGGTGAACGCGGCGAGGCCGATCGCGTCCGACACCTCGTAGAGGTGGCGCCGGGCCCGCTGGCGGGCTGGCGAGCGGAGGGCGAGCGGCCTTCCGCAGCGCCGCTCCGCCAGATGCACCAGCCGGACCACGAGGAATCCTGCCAGCACCGTGCCGATCACCAGCCCCAGATAGAGCGGCGAGGCGAGCACGCCCAACGGCTCGCGCCCCACCAGGAGGTCGCGCAGCGTGCCGCCGCCGACTGCCGGCAGCGCTGCCAGTACCATGCCGCCCAGAAGGCTGTAGCGTTCGCGCACCGCGATGATTACGCCGGAGAGCGCGAAGGCCACCGTGCCGACGATGTCCATCGCCTTGAACCAGCCCCGGTCCATCACGCGGCCCATCAGCACCGGCAGCTGGTAGCGCGTGATCAGGCGCTCGATTCCGCCCTGCTGCTGCAGCCTCTCGATGGCCGCGTCGAAGCGGTCCACCGTCCCGGGCGGCACGGTCGTGCCGTTGAACAGAAAGGCCACGTCGCCGGAGAGCGCCAGATCCTGCAGCGTCACCTGACGCTCCCAGCCGCCCCGCCAGCTCGCCGCCATGCCCGCCAGCCGGTCGGTCAGCAGCCCGTCCACGCGGCCGCCGATCAGGTTGCGGAAGCTCTCGTAGTCGTTGTCGGCGGGAACGATCCGCGCCCGGTTGGGGGGATCGGCCAGCCAGGCGTTGAGCGCGGGGTCGGGATAGGCCGCGCCGCCGATCACGCCGAGCCGGAAGCCGGTGGTGCGGAGCGTTCGCAGCAGCGCCGCGACGCTGTCGAGGCCGGCCACGGCCGCCTCGTCCCGCCGCACATAGAGGACCGTGGTCGCGCTGCGGTAGGGAATGGACGCAACCAGATTCTCCGGTCCGGCCAGCAGCGGCGTGGCGCCCGAGGCGATGTCCGCTTCCCCGGCGCGCAACTGCGCGAGATGGGCCTGCCACGGGCGAAACCTGTACTCGACGGCGAACCCGGCCTCCCGCGCGACGGCATTGGTGATGTCGACATCGATCCCGTACAGCTCGGCCACCGTGGCCTCCACCCGCTCCGCCTGCCGGGGCTGCACGAACTGGTAGGGGTTCCACAAGGTCCAGCCGCCGCGCAGCACCGGCAGACGGTTCCCGTGGCCATCGACCATCTCGGCCGCATGCGCCCCCGACGCCGTCAGCAGCGCCACCCAGAGCAGCACTACCCGCAGCCCCCACCGTTCGCCCATCCGTCACATCCACGGTGTCCAAGTTGCACCCACGGTAGATAGAGGTCGCGCCTCCGTCCACCTCTTGGGCGTTCGCCCGCGGGGTCAGCGGTGCGCGCTTGGCATGTTTTCCTCTTCTGGCCGGTTGGATCCACGCCGGACAGGCCTGGATGATCGCCCACTCCAGGAACGAGCCCCGGAATATCGGCGAGATTGGCGCCGTCTCGCTGGCCCGCCCAGCCCCTGACGCTGCGGGGGAGGGGCCAGTCGATCACGATGAAGACGAGCAAGAACGATCACGGGCGACGGCGATCTTCGGCAAAGGCCGCTTTGGGTCGACCGCCCATGACCCCACCTTGGCCAGAATGTGGCCGGGATCGACGTTGGCGGCGGCATCGACGGTCTCCGGCGCGGGCTTTTCCTGCGCGAAAGCCGGCATTGGGAGAATTGTCCGAAGCGCCCGGAGGGTTACTTGTCGGAGCCGGGCGGCGGGGAGAGGTGGCCATCGGTCGCCTGCACCGAGCTCGGGGAACGGGGATCGACGCCGGGTGTTTGTTCGACAAGCGGCCGGGCGAACGGCCGCTCTTTCGACGTTTGCGCTGGAGAAAGACGATGCGCCTGCGCGCGATGTTCGCGGCCGTGGCCCTCATGGCGGGCGGGCCCGCCGTCCTTGCCGCCGAGAAGGCGGATGCCGATGCCGTGGCCGCGGCGCGGCTCTCCATGGTCCAGGCGATCGAGGTTGTCGCCAGCGAGGGCAAGGGCGACGCGGTGGCCGCCACGTTCAAGAAGGATCCCGAGCCCGGCGCCTACGAGGTGACGGTTCTCCGGGAGGACACGTTGGTGGACTACCGGCTCCACGCCGAAACGGCGGCGATCGCCGAGCAGGGGCGCCAGTCCTATGGCACACGCTATGCCAGGCTTCCCGCTGCGGCCATTCGTGGTGCCAGCCTCAGCCTGCCGATGGCTATCGAGGCGGCCGAGCAGCGGGTCGGCGGCAAGGCCGCCTCGGCAAAGGTCTCGCCCGCGACCGACAAGCTCCGCTATATCGTGGAGGTTCTCAAGGAAGACGGGACGATGGAGGAGATCAAGGTCGACGGCGCGCTCGGACTGATCGTCAAGGAATAGTCTGGCTCACTCGAATCGCACGAGGCTGCGCGCCAGCTCACGGTCGTACCCGCGGCTGGCCTGAAGGAGCTGGCGGGCATACGGATGTGCAAGCGCGCATGCAGCGAGCTGTGTCGCATCGGCCTCCTCGACCACCCTGCCGTTCATCATGACCGCCACCCGCTCGCACATCTGCGCCACCACGGCGAGATTGTGGCTGACGAAGAGGAAGGTCAGCCCGCGCGCCGCCCTGAGATCACCCAGAAGATTGAGGATCTCGGCCTGGACCGAGACGTCGAGGGCGGAGGTCGGCTCGTCGAGCAGCAGCACCCGCGGCTCGAGGACGAGGGCGCGGGCGATAGCGACGCGCTGGCGCTGCCCGCCCGAGAGCTGGTGCGGGAAGCGGAAGCGGAACGCCGGCCCCAGCCCGACCTCGGCCAGCACCCGCCCGATCCGCTCCTCGATCCCGTCGAGCTTGTGGATGCGGCAGGGCTCGCGAAGGATGCGGTCCACGGTGTGACGGGGATGGAGCGAGCCGTAGGGGTCTTGGAACACCATCTGGACGGTCTTGCGGAAGGCCCTGCCGGGCCGTCTGGCGACGGGCTCGCCGGCGACGCTGATCCGCCCACCGGAAGGCTCTACCAGCGCGGCGATGGCGCGCAGCGCGGTGGTCTTGCCCGACCCGCTCTCGCCCACCAGCCCGAACGAGCCGCCTTCGGGCACCGTGAACGATACGTTCTGCACCGCCTGCACGCGCCGCCGACCATGGCCGAAGGCAACCTCGAGCCGCTCCACCGCGATCACGGCAGCTCCTCCCTCGCCCAGGCCGGATCGCGCTCCAGCACGGGCAGGCGGCGCTGCGGCCGGGCGATGTCCGGCAGGCAGGACAGCAGGCCGCGCGTGTAGGGATGGCGGGCCGCATGCAGCGCCTCGGCCGGCAGGCTCTCGACGATGCGGCCGGCATACATCACCAGCACCCGGTCGCAGAACGAGGCCACCAGGTCGAGATCGTGGCTGATGAAGACCAGCCCCATACCGCGCTCGCTCACCAGATCGTCGAGGATCGCCAAGACCTGCATCTGCACGGTGACGTCGAGGGCCGAGGTGGGCTCGTCGGCGATCAGCAGCTCGGGGCCCGCCGCCAGCATGATGGCGATCATCGCCCTCTGGCCCATGCCGCCGGAGAGTTCGTGCGGCCAGGCGGCATGGACCCGGGCGGGCTCCCGGATGCGCACGGCCTCCAGCATCGCCAGCGCCCGCTCGCGCGCCTCGCGGCGGCCGACGCGCCCGTGTACCCGCACCGCCTCCTCGATCTGCCGGCCCACCGTCATTACCGGGTTCAGCGAGAATTTCGGGTCCTGCAGAACCATGGCGATGCGGCCGCCGCGGATCTGCCGCAGCGTCCTGCGGTCGGCGTTGAGCAGATCGATACCGTCGAAGGTCAGGCGATCTGCCACAACCTCGCCCGGCGGGGCGATCAGGCGAAGGATGGCACGGCCGAGGGTCGACTTGCCCGACCCGCTCTCGCCGACGATGCCGAGCTTCTCGGCTCCCATGGCGAAGGACGCGCCGCGCACCGCTTCCACCACGCCGGTGGGGGTGGGAAAGCGCACAAAGAGCTTCTCGACCTCCAGCCGCATCACCGCTGCCTCGGGTCGAGCACGTCGCGCAGGCCGTCGCCGAGCAGGTTGAAGCCCAGCGAGACGATGGCGATGGCGAGGCCCGGCATGGCGGCGACCCACCAGTAGTCGAGGACGTATTGCCGGCCGGTGGAGATCATGGCGCCCCATTCGGGCATCGGCGGCTGGGCGCCCAGCCCCAAAAAGCCGAGGCCGGCGGCGGTCAGGATGATGCCGGCCATGTCGAGGGTGAGGCGCACGATGAGCGAGCTCAGGCACAAGGGGACGACATGGTCGCGGATGATCCGCAGCGGCGAGGCGCCCTGGACCACGGCAGCGGCGATGAAGTCGCTGCCCCGGATGGTTATCGTCTCGGCCCGGGCGATCCTCGCATAGGGCGGCCAGGCGGTGATGGCGATGGCGATCACCGCATTCTCGATACCGGGTCCCAGCGCCGCCACGAAGGCCAGCGCCAGGATCAGCCGCGGGAAAGCCAGGAAGACGTCGGTCAGCCGCATCAGCACGGCGTCGGTCCAGCCGCCGGCATAGCCTGCCAGCGTGCCCACCACGAGCCCCAGCGGCCCGACGATCACCGCCACCAGCGCGACGATGCCCAGCGTGATCCGCGAGCCCCATACGAGGCGCGAGTAGAGGTCGCGGCCGAGCTCGTCGGTGCCCAGCCAGTGGGCGGCCGAAGGTGGCAGCAGGCGGGCCTCGAGATTCTGGTCGTAGGGCGAGTGGGTGGCGAGCCAGGGGGCGAGCAGGGCTACCAGCACGAGGCAGGCGACGATCGCCAATCCCACCAGCGCCAGCGGGTTGCGGCGCAGCGCCAGCCAGGCCAGCCAGGCGCGCCCGGCGCGGGCCTGGAAGCTCGAGCGGGGCGTGTCGGCCAGCAGCCAGGCGCGCAGGCCGGTCATGCGCGCGTCCTCGGATCGAGGACGCGGTAGAGAATGTCGGAGAGCAGGTTGAGGGCGATGAAGACGCAGCCCACCACGACCGTGCCGCCCAGGACGGCGTTCATGTCGGCGTTGAAGAGGCTGTCGGTGATGTAGCGGCCGAGCCCGGGCCAGGCGAAGACCGTCTCGGTGAGCACCGCACCCTCGAGCAGGCTGCCATAGCTCAGCGCTATCACGGTGATCAGCGGCACCATGACGTTGCCCAGCGCGTGGCGCCAGACGATCCGGGCCTCCGAGACGCCCTTGACCCGGGCGGTGGTGACGTATTCCTGGCGGAGCTGCTCGATCATGAAGCTCCTGGTCATGCGGCTGATATAGGCCAGCGAGAAATAGCCCAGGATCGCCGCCGGCAGGATCAGGTGGGAGAGCGCGTTGTGCCAGACGTCCCACTCGCCGGCGATGGCGGCATCGATCAGGATGACGCCGGTGAGGGGCTCCACGATGTCCTCGAAGTAGATGTCGAGCCGGCCGGGCCCGGCGACCCAGCCGAGATCGGCGTAGAACAGGACGAGCCCCATCAGGCCCAGCCAGAAGACCGGCACGGAGTAGCCCACCAGGCCCAGCAGCCGGGCGATCTGGTCGACCAGCGTGCCTTGCCGGACCGCCGCCACCACGCCCAGCGGCACCCCCAGCAGAACGCCCAGCACGGTCGCCACGGTGGCAAGCTCGATGGTCGCCGGGAAGAACCGGGCGATGTCTTCCAGGACCGGCCGGGAGGTGATGACCGAGGTGCCGAAATCGCCCTGCAGCACCTTGCCCAGATAGATGCCGAACTGCCGCCACAGCGGCAGGTCGAGGCCCAGCTCGAGCCGCATCCGCTCGTAGACCTCGGGCGAGGCGCGGTCGCCGACCACCGCCAGCACCGGATCGATCGGCACGACCCGTCCTATGAGGAAGGTGACCAGCAAAAGACCCACCAGGGTCATGGCGAGCGTGCCGAGCTCGCGCCCCACGAGGCTGCCGGCCCGGCCCAGCGAGCCTCTCATGTCGTTGCCCCCGGCGGCCAGGTGGGGCAGGTTCCGCGCGATCCCGACGATAGGAGACGAGCTTGCCGGACCTGCCCATCCGTTCCGCCCGCCGCGAGGACCTGCCGGCGATCGTGGCCCTGCTTGCCGACGATGCGATCGGCGCGGCGCGCGAGCGTCCCGCGGAGCCGCTGGATCCGCGCTACGTCGCCGCTTTCGAGGCGATCGAGGCGGATTCGCGCAACGAGCTCTTCGTGCTCGAGGAGGCCGGGCGCCTGCTCGGCTGCTTCCAGCTCACCTATCTGCCCTGCCTGAGCGCGCAGGGCACCGAGCGGGCGCAGATCGAATCGGTGCGCGTCGCGTCGAGCGAGCGCGGCCGGGGGCTGGGCGAGCGCATGCTGCGCTGGGCCATGGAGAGGGCGCAGGCCCGCGGCTGCACCGCCATGCAGCTCGCCAGCGACAAGCGGCGCACCGATGCGCGGCGCTTCTACGAGCGGCTGGGCTTCACGGCGAGCCACGAGGGCATGAAGCGCCCGCTCGGGTGACCCGCGGCGTGGCACCGCGGGAGTGCCCGCGACGACCATCGGGCCTACTTGGTGACGAGCCGGTAATAGACCGTGTCGAAGGTCGGGCCGGAGACGAAGCCCTCGACGTTCGACCGGCGCGCTACCTGCTCCAGGGCCTGGAACAGGATGACGAACGGCCCGTCGTCCTGCAGACGGCGCTGCAGGTCGCGATACATCTCGAGGCGCTTTTCCGCATCCTGCTCGCGCGCCGCCCGGTTGGTGGCCTGGGTGATCTCCGGGATGGCCCAGGCGTTGCGCCAGGCCAGCGGCTTGGACTTGGCGTCGTCGCTGTTGTCGGGATTACGGGCGAAGCTATCGGCGTTGCTGTGCGGGTCCATGTAGTCGGGCGACCAATAGAGCAGCACCATCTGATGGTTTCGGGCTCGATATTTGGTAAGAACCTGCTTTCCTTCGGCAGGCTGCAGCGAAACCTTGATGCCCGCCTGGCTCATGGTCTGCTGGATCGCCTCGGCCATGTTTGCCGAGGGCCAGCTGTTGGAGACGTCGAGGGTCACCTCGAAGCCGTCGGGATAGCCCGCCTCGGCCAGCAACTCCCTGGCCTTCGCGACGTCGAGCCGGAAGGGCGTGGTGTCCACCGAGCCGGGAAAGCCCGAGGGCCAGAACGCCTGGTGGACCTTGAAGCTGCCCTTGAGGAAGCTGTTGGCCATGCCCTCGTAGTCCACCAGCCAGCGCAGCGCCTGGCGGACCTTGGGGTTGGCCAGCCTCTCGTCCTTCTGGTTCAGGCCGAGATAGTGCAGAGCCGCTTTGGGGTGCGTCTCGACGACGATGGCTTTCTCGCCTTCGAGGCCGGCGATCTGGTCGGGGCTGAGGTTGCGGGCGATGTCCACATCGGCCTTCTCGAGCAGCAGCCGCTGGGCCGACGTCTCGGGGATGTGGCGGATGGCGACCCGCTTCATCTTGGGCACGCCAAGGTGATAGTCGCCGAAGGCGTCGAGGGTCACCGCCTCGTTCGCACGCCAGGCCCGCAGGGCGAAGGGCCCGGAGCCGGCCGAGTGGCTCTTCAGCCAGGCATGGCCCAGATCGTCGCCCTCGGCGTGCGCCATCACCGTCTTCTTGTCGAGCACCGAGCCGACGCCGGCGGACAGGCAGTTGAGGACGAAGCTCGGCCCGAAATCGCCGTTGGTGGTCAGGACGAGGGTCTGCGGTCCGGTGGCCTTGACCATCTCCTCGACATTCCCGGCGGTCCAGCCGAGCTGGGTGAGGATGAAGGCCGGCGACTTGTCCAGCTTGACCACCCGCTGCAGGGAGAAGGCGACGTCCTCGGCGGTCACAGGGTTGCCGGAGTGGAACTTGAGCCCCGGGCGGAGCTTGATGGTGATTGTCTTGCCGTCGTCGCCGGCCTTCCAGCTCTCGGCCACGCCGCCAGTCAGCACGCTCGGGTTCTCGGCCTCGTAGGTCATCACCCGATCATAGACGTTGGCGATGACCTCGCCGCCGGAGAACTCGAAGACCTCGGCAGGATCCAGGCTGATGATGTCGTCGATGTTCTTGGCCATCACCAGCGTGTCGGCCGGCGTCGCCGCCAGCATGTCCCGCGGCCCCGCCGCCAGGGCCAGCGCCGCCGCTCCCAGCAGCAGCATTCCCATACCGAGCTTGCGCATCTCGCCGCCTCCCCTTGTCCTCTCGCACCGCCGACAGGCTGAGAAAGGCTCGCCCGGCCGCCGCGCGCCTGTCAAGCAATGGTGCGGGCAGTGTGCGCGGTTCTTTCTCTTGTGCAGGCGCTGCCGGCGCAGCATCGTCCGGGTCGTCAAGAATGCTCAGGCGAGGCATTGTTCCCATGCTGCAACGCGGCCGCTCATTCATCCAGTTGCCCGGCCCCACCAACATCCCCGACCGCGTGCTCGCGGCGATGCACCGGCCGGTCGTCGATTTCGCGGGGCCCGAGTTCACCCGCATGACGCGCAGCTGCCTGGAAGACCTCAAGCCGGTGTTCCAGACCCAGGGCGAGGTCTTCCCCTACGTGGCGCTGGGCCACGGCATGTGGGAGGTGGTGCTGGACAATCTCGTGGCTCCGGGCGATGCCGTGCTGGTGCCCGACACCGGCCGCTTCTCGGCGAGCTGGTGCGAGATGATCCGCGCCCAGGGCATAGAGCTGCTGACGACCTCGCCCTTCTATCGCGAGAGCGTGGATCCGGCTGCGGTCGAGGAGACGCTACGGGCCGATCGCGGGCATCGGATCAAGGCGCTCTTGATGGTGCAGGTCGAGACCTCGACCGGCGTGCTGCACGACGTGGCGGCGGTGCGCCGGGCGATCGACGCGGCCGGCCATCCAGCCCTGCTGGTGGTCGATGCGGTGGCCTCGCTCGCCACCGTCGACCTGCCCATGGACGCCTGGGGCGTCGATGCCACCATCACCGCCTCGCAAAAGGGGCTGATGATGCCGCCGGGTATGGGCTTCGTCGCGGTCGGCCCGCGCGCGAGGAAGGCCGCGCTCGCCAACACCGCGCCCCGCAAGTACTGGGACTGGGGGTCGCGGCGCGGCGAGGAATCCTACATGTGGTTCTACGGGACGCCGCCCCTGCAGATGATCTGGGGGCTGCGCGCCGCCCTCGACATGCTGCTCGAGGAGGGAATGCCGGCCGTCTTCGCACGGCATGCGCGGCTGGCCGAGGCAGCTCGCAAAGCGGTAGCGCACTGGAGCGAGGCGGGCGCCCTCGAGTTCCAGGCGCTGGCACCCGCGGCGCGCTCCAACGCGGTGACCGCGGTGCGCTTCACCCAGGGCGATCCGGAGGCGGTGCGCCTCCATTGCCGGGACGAGCTGCAGGTCGCCTTCGGTGGCGGGCTGGGCCAGTTCCAGGGGCAGATCTTGCGGATCGGCCACATGGGCGATCTCAACGAGCCGATGCTGCTGGGTGCGCTGGCGGTGCTCGAGACCGGCCTTCGCCGGCTCGACGTGCCGCACCGGCCCGGCGGTGTCACCGCCGCCGTCGAGTGGCTGGCAACGCAGCGCTGAACAAGGCCGGGAGGCGAGGGGGCAGGCGCCCCGTCGCCTCAGGCCGCGTCAGACGTCGAGATTGACCACCTGCAGCGCGTTCTCCTGGATGAACTCGCGGCGCGGATCGACGACGTCGCCCATGAGAGTCGAGAAGATCTCGTCGGCCTCGTCGGCATGCTCGACCCGCACCTGCAGCAGCACGCGGGCCTGCGGATCGAGGGTCGTCTCCCAGAGCTGCTCGGGGTTCATCTCGCCCAGGCCCTTGTAACGCTGGATCGAGAGGCCGCGGCGGCCGGCCTCGATGACCGCCTCGACCAGGCTCACCGGGCCCCAGACCTCGCGGGTCTGGCTCTTGCGCTCGAACACCGAGGGCGCTGCCATGGCCGGGCCGGCCTCGTGCAGCGCCTCGAGCAGGCGCCGGCTCTCGGGGCTGCGGGCGAGCCCCGGATCGAGCCGGTGGCGCTCGCGCCGGTCGCCCTTCTGGTGATGGAAGACGAGACCGCCTTCCTCGTCGCGCACCGCCTGCCACATGCCGCGGCCCGGGCCGCTCAGGCTTTGCGCCACGCGCTGGGCGAGATCGAGAGCGCCGGCCTCGTCCTCGAGCGCGCCGTCCTCGAGGCCGCCATTGAGGGCCACCGCCTCGAGCAGGGCGATGGGCAGGCGACGGGCCAGCATCTGCAGCATCGAGCGGGCCTGCCGTGCCAGCGCCACGAGCCGCGCCAGCTCCTCGCCGGCCGCCACATGGCCTTCGGTGGTGGTGAGCGTCGCCTCGTCGATTCCGCTGCGCACGAGGAAGTCCTCGAGGGCCTCGTCGTCCTTCACATAGTCGATCTTCTGGCCGCGCTTGATGCCGTAGAGCGGCGGCTGGGCGATGTAGAGATGGCCGCGCTCGACGATCTCCGGCAGGTGCCGGTAGAAGAACGTCAGCAGCAGCGTGCGGATGTGCGAGCCGTCCACGTCCGCGTCCGTCATGATGACGATCTTGTGGTAGCGCAGCTTGTCGATCGAGAACTCGTCGCGGATGCCGGTCCCCAGGGCGGTGATCAGCGTGCCGATCTCCTGGCTGCCCAGGATCTTGTCGAGCCGCGCCCGCTCCACGTTGAGGATCTTGCCGCGCAACGGGAGGATCGCCTGGAAGCTGCGGTCGCGGCCCTGCTTGGCAGAGCCGCCGGCGCTGTCGCCCTCGACGATGAAGATCTCGGCCTTGGCGGCGTCGCGCTCCTGGCAGTCGGCGAGCTTGCCCGGCAGGTTGGCGATGTCGAGGGCACCCTTGCGGCGGGTGAGCTCGCGGGCCCGGCGGGCTGCCTCGCGGGCCGTGGCCGCCTCGGCGACCTTGCCGAGAATGGTGCGTGCCTCGGCGGGATGCTCGCCGAACCACCGCTCGAGCGTCTCGACGACGACGCCGGAGACCACCGGCGTCACCTCGGAGCTCACCAGCTTGTCCTTGGTCTGCGAGGAGAACTTGGGGTCGGGCATCTTCACCGAGAGAACACAGGTGAGCCCCTCGCGCATGTCGTCGCCGGTGAGCTGGACCTTCTCCCGCTTGAGCAGCCCGTGCTCCTCGGCATAGGCATTGATGCTGCGCGTCAGCGCCACCCGGAAACCGGTGAGGTGGGTCCCGCCGTCACGCTGCGGGATGTTGTTGGTGAAGCACAGCGTGTTCTCGTGGTAGCTGTCGTTCCACTGCAGCGCCGCCTCGACGAGGATGCCGTCGCGCTCGCCGGTGATCACGACCGGCGGGTGCAGACCCTGGCGGCTGCGGTCGAGATAGCGCACGAACGCCTCGAGGCCGCCCTCATAGTGGAGGATCTCCTCTCTGGGCTCGGAGCCGCGCCGGTCGCGCAGGGTAATCCGCACGCCGGTATTGAGGAAGGCCAGCTCGCGCAGCCGGTGCTCGAGGGTCTGGTAGGCGAACTCGGTTTTGGTGAAGACCTTGATCGAGGGCATGAAGGTGACGCTGGTGCCGCGCTGGCCCTGGGCGTCTCCCACCACCGAGAGGGGGGCTGCCGGATGGCCGCCGTTCTCGAAGCGCAGGAAGTGCTCCTTGCCGTTGCGCCAGATCCTGAGGTCGAGCCAGTCGGACAGCGCGTTCACCACAGACACGCCCACACCGTGCAGGCCGCCGGAGACCTTGTAGGAGTTCTGGTTGAACTTTCCGCCGGCGTGCAGCACCGTCATGATGACCTGGGCGGCCGAGACACCCTGTTCCTCGTGGATGTCCACGGGGATCCCGCGGCCATTGTCGGAGACCGTGCAGGAGCCATCGGCATTGAGGGTCACCTCGACCGTGTCGGCATAGCCCGCCAGGGCCTCGTCGATGGCGTTGTCGACCACCTCGAAGACCATGTGGTGGAGGCCGGAGCCGTCGTCGGTGTCACCGATATACATGCCCGGGCGCATGCGCACCGCGTCGAGGCCCTCGAGGACCTGGATCGAGGAGGCGTCGTAGAGGGGCTCGGTGGGCGTGGACGTCGTGTCAGTCATCGTGGTCGACCGTCGCCTCGTGAACGTGAAAGAAGCGGGCCCGACGGCGCAGGCCGGTGAACAGCGAAGGCTCGGTGCCGGTCAGCCAGCACTGGGCGCCGAGCGTATGGAGGGCGTCGAACAACTCGCCGCGGCGCTGCTGGTCGAGATGGGCGGCGACCTCGTCGAGCAGCATCACCGGCAGCTCGCCCAGGCGCTCGCGGCGCAGCCTCGCCTCGGCCAGCACGATGCTCAAGAGCAGCGCTTTCTGCCGGCCGGTCGAGCACTGGGCGGCGGCTGTGCCGGTCTCGCCGTCGCGCACCGACAGATCGGTGCGGTGCGGGCCGACAGCAGCACCGCCGGTCTGCGCATCGAGCCCGCGCGAGGCCTCGAGCGCCGCGGTGAGCCGCTGCTCGGCGGCCAGCGCCGGACCCTCGGCGAGCCAGTCCTCGACCTCGCCGGCCAAGGCCAGCAGGGGAGCCGGGAAGGCGTCCTGCGGCTCGGCCAGGGCGCGGGCAAGGCCGGCCACCAGGTCGCGCCGTGCGGCTGCGACGGCAACGCCGGCGGCCGCGAGACGCGCCTCGATGGCCGCCAGCCAGGCAGGGTCGGCGCGGCCCTCGCGCAGCAGCAGCGAGCGCTCGCGCAGCGCTCGCTCGTAGGCGCCGAGCTGGCGCACATGCTCGGGCGTCACCGTTACTACCAGCCGGTCGAGGAAGCGTCGCCTGGCCGACGGCGCATCCTGGAACAGCCGGTCCTGGGCGGGCGTCAGCCACACCATCCCGACATGGCGGGAGAGCGAGGCGGAACTTCTCGCGCTGCCGCCCTCGATGCGGACGGTGCGACGCTCGCTGGCGGCGTCGCGGGCGGTGGCGATCTCCAGCGGCCCCTCGCGGCCCGTCACCAGCGCCGTGAGCGACCAGGGACCACCACCATGGCGATCCATCTCGGCCAGTCGCGCGCCGCGCAGGCCGCGGCCGGGGGCCAGCATGGAGAGCGCTTCCAGGAGGTTGGTCTTGCCGGCGCCGTTGCTGCCGTGCAGCACCACCGGCAGCCCGTCGGGCTCCAGCCCCAGCGTCGCGTAGTTGCGGAAATCGCGGAGCCGCAGCCGCCCGACCGCGAGCGCATCGGCCGGCGTCGCCGGCTCGGCCCGGACGAGCGACAGTGCCATCACACGCGCATGGGCATGAGCACGTAGAGGACGCTCGAATCCGCCGGGTCGCGCACCAGGGTGGGTGCTGCGGCATTGGCCATCTCGAGGCGAACCTCGGGCCCGTCGATCTGCGCCATCATGTCGAGGATGTAGCGCGCGTTGAAGCCGATCTCGAGCTGCTCGCCGGGATAGTCCGCATCGAGCTCCTCGACCGCCCGGCCGGCCTCGGCACTCACCGCCGAGACGGTGATGCGGCCCTGCTCGAAGGCGAGCTTCACCGCCCGGGCCTTCTCGGTCGAGATGGTCGCCACGCGGTCGACCGCCTCCGCGAACGGCTTGGAGGCGAGGCCGACGATCCGCTCGTTGCCCGAGGGGATCACCCGCTCATAGTCCGGGAACGTGCCGTCGATCAGGCGCGAGACGAGGATCGCCCGGCCGCAGCCGAACTGGATGCGCGAGGCCGAGACCGAGACGGCTACTTCCTCGCCGGCGTCCTCGAGCAGCTTCCTGAGCTCGCCCACGGTCTTGCGCGGCACGATGATCGCCGGCATCTCGCCGCCGCCCTCCGGCAGCGCCACCTCGACCCGGGCGAGACGATGGCCGTCGGTCGCCACGCCCCGCAGCACGCTTTCCGCACCGCCCTTGGTGGCGTGCAGATGCACGCCGTTCAGGTAGTAGCGGGTCTCCTCGGTGGAGATCGCAAAGCGGGTCTTGTCGATGAGCTTGGCGAGATCCTTGGGCGGGATCACGAAGCTGACCTCGAGCTGCTCGGGTGCGGTGGCCGGGAACTCGTCGGCGGCCAGCGACGGCAGGTTGAACACCGACCGGCCGGCCTCGAGGGTCAGCTCCGAGGCGCCCGGCTGCTGCGTCAGCACGAGGCGGCTGCCGTCAGGGAGCTTGCGCACCACGTCGAAGAGGGTGTGGGCCGAGACGGTGGTGGTGCCCGGCCGCTCGATCTCCGCAGGCTCCTGGGCGATCAGCGTGATGTCGAGATCCGTCGCGGTCAGGCCGAGTTGGCCCTCCGCCGCCTCCAGCTTGACGTTCGAGAGGATCGGTATGGTCGTCCGCCGCTCGACGATGTTCTGGACGTGGGTCAACGATCTCAGCAGCGCCGTGCGCTCTATGGTGAGCTTCATGAACGATACCGATCCGTGAATGCGGGCGGCAGAAAACCTGCCCTGGCCCGCCGAGGCCGACATAGGACGGCGAAGCTAGCAGAAAAGCCGCGGGCAGGCACTGTTTTTGGACTGCGGCCCCTCAGGCCTGCAGTTTGCGGCGCACTACCTCGAGATCGTCGGCCAGCTGCGGGTCCTCGGCGGACAGCTTCTCGATCTGCCGCACGGCATGCATCACGGTGGTGTGGTCGCGGCCGCCGAACTTGCGGCCGATCTCCGGCAGCGAGCGCGGGGTGAGCTGCTTGGCGAGGTACATCGCCACCTGGCGCGGGCGGGCGACGGCCCGGGCCCGGCGTGCCGAGCTCATGTCGGCGAGCTTGACGCCGAAATGGTCGACCACCGCCTTTTGGATCTCCTCGATGGTGACCCGCCGGTCGGCGGCGCGCAGCACGTCCTTGAGGACGTCCTGGGCGACCTCGATCGAGATCGGCCGCTTGGAGAGCGTGGAGTGGTGGACGATCCGGTTGAGCGCCCCCTCGAGCTCGCGCACGTTGGACGTGATGCGGCTCGCCAGGAACTCGATGACCCGGAGCGGGATCTCGACGGCGAGCTGCTCGGCCTTGGACTGGAGGATGCCCAGCCGCAGCTCGTAGGTGGTCGGATGGATGTCGGCCACCAGGCCCCAGGCCAGGCGCGAGCGGATCCGCTCCTCGAGCCCGTTCAGGTCGGAGGGGCTGCGGTCGGCGGAGATCACGATCTGCCGGCCGCGGTCGATCAGCGCGTTGAAGGTATGGAAGAACTCTTCCTGGGTGCTGTCCTTGCCGCTGATGAACTGCACGTCGTCGACCATCAGCACGTCGGTCGAGCGGAACAGCTCCTTGAAGCTCATCGTGTCCTTCGAGCGCAGCGCCCGGATGAACTGGTACATGAACTTTTCGGCGGAGAGGTAGACCACGCGCCGGCTCGGGTCGCACTGCTTGAGACGCCAGGCGATGGCGTGCATCAGGTGCGTCTTGCCGAGCCCCACGCCGCCATAGAGGAACAGCGGATTGAACGCGGGCTTGGGCGAGGTCGCGACCTTCTCGGCGGCGGCCACCGCAAACTCGTTGGGCTTGCCGACGACGAAGCTCTCGAAGGTGAAGCGCGGGTCGAGCCGGGCGCCCAGATCGTCGAGGGTGCCGTCCACCGCATCGCTGCGCGGCTCGGGGGCCACGGCGGCAGGGGCCGGCTCGGGGGGCGGGGCCGCGGGAGCGGGAGCACCCGCCGGCCGCACGTTGAGGGCGATCGAGCGGACGGCAGGGTTGAGGCCGGCCCAGATCGTGCGGATCCGGTCGGCATAGTGCGCCACCACCCAGTCGCGCATGAACTGGGTCGGCACGGTGATGACCACCCGGTCACCGTCGAGCTCGTTGAGGTCGAGGGGCTTGAGCCACGTGCCGTAGGCGGTATCGCCAACCTCGGCACGGAGCTGCGAGCGCACCTGCTGCCACTGTTGGTGGATCTCGCTACCTTGGCCGACCATGCGATCTTTGACTGCCGACAACGCTGCGCTCGCACCGGAGATTTGGTGTTTCGGCCATGCGGCCATGTCTTATGCCTCGCCGCGCTCGATGGCCACGTCGACCGGGAAGGGCAGCGGCAACGGCGCCCCGCGGACGCGTGGGCCAGATGCCGCCCCGGCTGGTGGATCTGCTCCTGGTAAGAATTTACGGTAGAGCAAGCTGCCCGAAGAAAACATCAAGTATGGCAGATGCACAGTACCGTAAAACTCGTCAGGTTACAAATCTCGAAGAGTGAAAACCTTAACGAGAGAGCCCCGAAGGACAAGTCGGCATGCTATGGACGCCGGGGCTGGCTGGCAAGAGGATCGAATGGAGAACGGAAAAAGTCGCGATAAAGTTGAAATTGCGCACGCCGACGGACACCGACGAGAAGCCTCGGCGGTGCCCCGCGATGCAGCTAACGAGTTGTCACAAAGAGAGGAGAGGGCGGCGCGGCAGTCAGCCGGCGGCAGCCTCGGCGCCCGCCTTGGACGCGTTCAGCGCCTTCACCCGTCGCCCAAGACGCGAAATCTTGCGCGCTGCGGTGTTCATGTGGAGAACACCCTTGGAGACGCCACGGCGGATCTCCGGCTCGGCGGCCTGGAACGCGACCGTGGCCGCCTCGGCATTGCCGCTGGCAAGCGCGCTCTCGAGCTTGCGCACGAAGGTCCGGATACGGCTGACCCGGCTCTTGTTGATGACCGTGCGCTTGGCGGTCTGACGGATGCGCTTGCGTGCGGAGGGATTGTTGGCCACGAAAGAAAACTCCGATTGGCGGGCGCGGTCCTATAACGCCGCAGGCCCGGGCCGTCAACCGACCCGGGCTGCTGCGCGGTGGCGCGCCCGGCCGCCTCAGCGGTGGGTGAAGTCGGGGCTGCGCTTCTCGCTGAAGGCAACCATGCCCTCGCGCCGGTCGGCGGTCGCGAAGGTCGCGTAGAAGCTCCGGCGCTCGAAGCGGATGCCCTCGGCCAGCGTCGTCTCGTAGGCGACGTTCACCGCCTCCTTGGCCATCTGCACGATCGGCTGCGACTTGGTGGCGATGGTCTGGCCGAGCTTGACCGCCTCGTCAACAAGATCCGCCACCGGCACGACCCGGGCGACGAGATTGGACCGCTGGGCCTCCTCGGCGTCCATCATGCGGCCCGTCAGCACCATCTCCATGGCCTTGGACTTGCCGACCAGGCGCGTCAGGCGCTGGGTGCCGCCGGCGCCGGGGATGGTGCCCAGATTGATCTCGGGCTGGCCGAACTTGGCATTGTCGGCGGCGAGGATGATGTCGCACATCATTGCCAGCTCGCAGCCGCCGCCCAGCGCGTAGCCGGCGACCGCGGCGATGATCGGCTTCTTGTGCCCGGCGATCCGCGCCCAAGGTGCGATGAAGTCGCTGGTGAAGGCCTCCGAGAAATCCTTCTCCATCATCTCCTTGATGTCCGCACCGGCGGCGAAGGCCTTCTCCGAGCCCGTGAGCACCACGGCCGCCACCTCGCCGTCGGCGTCGAAGGCGGTGAGCGCCGCGTCGAGCTCGGCGATGAGCTGCGCGTTGAGCGCGTTGAGGGCCTTGGGGCGGTTGAGGGTGACGAGGCCGACAGGGCCGCGGTTCTCAACCAGAATCGTCTCGTAAGGCATGAGCCTCCTTCCCGACGCGCCGCGGCGCTGGGCGCTGTCCTGGATCTCGACGGGCCGGGGACATGGCGCTGCCATCCACCCTCGGCCGAAGCGGCGCCCGAATAAGCACGGGCCTACCGTTACGTCCAGCACCAAACGGGCAGGGCGGCCGGCCGCCATCGCTCAGCGCTGGCAGCCGAGGCAGAAAAACGTGGCGCGTCCGCCCTGGACGATGCGCCGGATCGGCCGGCCGCAGTCCAGGCAGGGAGCATCCTCACGACCATAGACGCGAAAATCGCTCTGGAAATTCCCGAGCTCGCCGCTCGCCTGGACATAGTCGCGCAGCGAGGAGCCGCCGCTCGCGATGGCGTGCTCGAGCACCTGGGGAATGGCGGTGGCGAGCCGCGCCGCCCGGCGCGCGCCGATGTCGCAGGCGAGCCGCCGCGGCGCGATGCCGGCGCGAAAGAGCGCCTCGCTCGCATAGATATTGCCGACGCCGACGATCAGGCGCTGGTCCATGATCGCCGTCTTTACAGCCACCAGGCGGCCGGCCAGCAGGGCACGGAGGCGTGCCGCGGTGAGGCCGCCGTCGAGCGGCTCGATCCCGAGCCCGGCCAGCAGGCGGTGGCGTGGAAGCCCGGCGGCGGGCCACAGATCGAGCAGGCCGAAGCGCCGCGGATCGACGAAGCGCAGCATCGTTCCGTCGTCGAAGGTGAAGGTCAGGTGCTCGTGACGTCCGGCCGGCGGGGCGTCGAGCAGCAGCCGGCCCGACATGCCCAGATGCAGCAGGAGAGCGTTGCCGTCGTCAAGAAAGGCCTGGATGAACTTGGCGCGCCGGGCGAAGCCGGTGAGGGTGCGGCCCTCGAGCCGTTCCGGGAGGTGCTCGGGCAGGGGAAAGCGCAGGTCCGGGCGGCGCTGGACGATCTCGGTGAAGCGGCGGCCGGCGAGGCGCACCGCCAGCGCCCGCATCACCGTCTCGACTTCGGGCAGTTCCGGCAAGGCAGGGCTCCACGGAGGTGGCCGGGCTTGCCCGACGGGCCGCCGTCTCCTACAACCGCGACCATCCTCGCCCCAGCCGATGGCGCTTCTATCTGCATGACCAGAACCGACGCCGCAAGTCCCCGCCCAGGGGCCGGTCCAACGTCCGGCGGGCCCGCCGATGCGGCCGACCGGCTCGCCACCTCCTTCGGCTTCGAGGAGGTCGAGCCGGCCGCCAAGGCCTCGATGGTCAAGAGCGTGTTCGACAGCGTGGCCGGCCGCTACGACCTGATGAACGACGTGATGAGCGGCGGCGTGCACCGGCTCTGGAAGGAGGCGATGCTCGACTGGCTGATGCCGCGCCCGGGGCTGCACTATCTCGACGTCGCCGGCGGCACCGGCGACATCGCCCTGCGGCTGCTCGAGCGCACCGCCGGCGAGGCACGGGTCACGCTGGTCGACATCAACGCCTCGATGCTGGCGGTCGGCCGCGACCGGGCGCTCGATGCCGGCCGGGTCGCGGGCATCGACTGGATCGCCGGCGACGCCATGCGGCTGCCGCTGCCCGACGCCAGCGTCGATGCCTTCACCATCGCCTTCGGCATCCGCAACGTCACCCGCATCGACCAGGCGCTGGCCGAGGCGCGGCGGGTGCTGCGGCCGGGCGGTCGCTTCATGTGCCTGGAGTTCAGCCGCGTGTTCCTGCCGCTCCTCGACCGGCTCTACGACACCTACTCCTTCGCGGTCGTGCCGATGATGGGCCGGCTGATCACCGGCGACGCCGAGAGCTACCGCTACCTGGTGGAGAGCATCCGCCGCTTCCCCGACCAGGAGGCATTCGCCGCGCTGATCCGTGAGGCGGGGCTCGAGCAGGTGCGCTACCGCAATCTCTCCGGCGGGATCGCGGCGATCCATTCCGGCTGGCGTCTCTGAGCCGCCATGCTGCGCACCTTGCGCAATCTGCGGCGGGTCGCCGGCACCGCCTTCTGTCTCGCGCGCCACAACGCCCTCTTTCCCTTCGAGCTGATCCCGCAGGCGCGCCCGCTGCTGGCGCTGGCGGACATCTTCGTCGACAAGAGCGCACCCGGGCGGCCCGGCGAGCGTCTCGCCCGCGCCCTGCAGGAGCTGGGCCCGGCCTTTATCAAGCTGGGCCAGAGCCTGGCGACCCGCGCCGACCTGCTCGGCGCCACCATCGCGCGTGACCTCTCGACGCTGCACGATCAGCTCCCGCCGTTCTCCGCGGCGCAGGCCCGGGCCCTGCTGGAGAGCGAGCTGGAGCGGCCGGTGGGCCGGCTTTTCAGCGCCTTCAGCGATGTCCCGGTGGCCGCTGCCTCGATTGCCCAGGTCCATCTGGCGGTCACCGCCGACGGCCGCGAGGTCGCCGTCAAGGTGCTGCGGCCGGGGATCGAGGAGCTCATGGAGCGCGACCTCGACTTCTTCCTCTGGCTCGCGCAGTGGGCCGAGCGGCTGCACCCGCCGCTGCGCCGCTACCGGCCCATCGAGGCGGTGCGCTTCCTCGCGCGCTCGACCCGGCGCGAGATGGACCTCCGGCTCGAGGCCTCGGCCGCCGCCGAGTTCGCCCAGAACTGCGAGCAGGACGAGGGCTTCAAGGTGCCGGCAGTCGACTGGCGCCTGACCGGCCGGCGCTTTGTCACCTTCGAGCGGGTCGAGGGGCTGCCGGCCGACGAGCCCGACAGGCTGACCGCCGCCGGCGTCGACCCGGACAGGGTACTGGAGATCGCCGCCCGGGTGTTCTTCAACCAGGTGTTCCGCGACGGCTTCTTCCACGCCGACATGCATCCCGGCAACATGGTGATCGCGCCGGACGGCACCATCGTCGCCATGGATTTCGGCATCATGGGCCGTCTCGACCTGGCGACCCGCCGCCACCTGGCGGAGATGCTGCTGGGCTTCCTGCAGCGCGACTACGGCCGCGTCACCGACGTCTTCTTCCGGGCGGGCTTCCTGCCGCCGCACCAGGACCGGGCGGCCTTCACGCAGGCTTGCCGGGCGATCGGCGAGCCGATCCTGGGCCTGCCGCTGGACGAGATATCCTTCGGCCGGCTGCTGGGCCAGCTCCTCGCCATGGCCGAGGAGTTCGAGATGGAGACCCAACCCCAGCTCCTGCTTTTGCAAAAGACCATGGTGGTGGCCGAGGGGGTGGGGCGAGGGCTCAATCCGCGGGTCAATATCTGGCAGCTCGCCCAGCCGTTGGTCGAGAGCTGGATGCGCACCCATCTCGGTCCCGAGGCCCAGGCCCGCGAGGCGTTGCGCGACGGCGCCGACGCGCTGCGCCGCCTGCCGGCCCTGGTGCGCCGCGCCGAGGGGTTTCTCGAGAAACCTTCGGTGGTGGCGGTGCGCGCCGGCCCCACGGGCTGGTTGCCGCTGTGGCTGTTGCCCTTCGTGCTGGGCATCCTTTTGGGCCTTGTCTTGGGCTGAGCGAACTCCACATCATGGGCGTGAAATAGCCGCACCGGCAGCCTGCCGGCGTGGAACCCGTGATTCCCTTACGGATCGTGAGCGGTGCAGGACAAGCGCATCTTGCTGATCGTGGGCGGCGGCATCGCCGCCTACAAATGCCTCGAGCTGATCCGCCGGTTGCGCGAGCGCGGCGTCGCGGTGCGCTGCGTGCAGACCCGCGCGGCCCGCGAGTTCGTGACGCCGCTCTCGCTCGCCAGCCTCTCCGGCAACAAGGTCCACGAGGACCTGTTCTCGCTGACCGACGAGGCGGAGATGGGTCATATCCGGCTCTCCCGCGAGGCCGAGCTTGTGGTCGTGGCACCGGCCACCGCCGACCTCATGGCGAAGATGGCCCACGGGCACGCCGACGATCTGGCGTCCACCCTGCTGCTCGCCACCGACAAGCCGGTGCTGCTGGCGCCCGCTATGAACCCGATGATGTGGAGCCACCCGGCGACCCGACGCAATCTCTCGATCCTGAAGGGCGACGGTGTCCGCACCGTGGGCCCGGGGGCCGGCGACATGGCGTGCGGCGAGACCGGCGCCGGCCGCATGGCCGAGCCGCAGGAGATCCTGGCGGCCGTCGAGGCGCTGCTCGGGCCGGCCCGGCGGCCGCTCGCGGGCCGTCGCGCGCTGGTCACCAGCGGCCCGACCCGCGAGCCCATCGATCCGGTGCGCTACATCGCCAACCACTCCTCCGGCCGCCAGGGCCACGCGATCGCCGCCGCCCTGGCGAGGGCCGGGGCCAAGGTGACGCTGGTGAGCGGTCCGGTGATCCAGCCGGACCCCGCTGACGTCTCGGTGGTGCGCGTGGGCACCGCGCTCGAGATGCTGCAGGCCTGCGAGGCGGCGCTGCCCGCCGACATCGCGGTCTGCGCGGCGGCGGTCGCCGACTGGCGGCCGGAGGCAGCGCCCGGCAGCAAGATCAAGAAGGAGGACGGGGGCGAGCCGGTGCTCCGCCTCGTCGAGAATCCCGACATCCTGCGGACCCTCGCCACACGGCCCGTCGGCCGGCCGGCCCTGGTGGTCGGCTTTGCCGCCGAGACCGGCGACATTCTCGCCTATGGCGAGCGCAAGCTCGCCCGCAAGGGCTGCGACTGGATCCTCGCCAACGATGTGAGCCCGCACACGGGGGTCTTCGGCGGCGGCGAGAACAGCGTGGTGCTGCTGCGCCGCGGCGCAGCCCCCGAGCCCTGGCCTAAGCTCACCAAGGAGGAGGTGGCAGCGCGCCTGGTGGAGCGGATCGTGGCAACATTTGCGACAGGAGAGCCTGCATGAGCGTCGTCGAGATCGCGGTGGAGCGGCTCGAGCATGGAAGCGATCTGCCGCTGCCGGCCTACGCCTCGGCCGGTGCCGCGGGCCTCGACCTCCTGGCCGCGGTCGGTGAGGAAGTCTTGCTGCCGCCAGGGGGCCGCGCGCTCGTCCCCACCGGCATCCGCCTGGCCCTGCCGGACGGCTTCGAGGCGCAGGTGCGGCCGCGCTCGGGGCTGGCCTTGCGGTACGGCGTCACCGTCCTCAACGCGCCGGGCACCGTCGACGCCGACTATCGCGGCGAGGTGGGGGTGATTCTCGCCAATCTCGGCAGCGAGCCCTTCCCGGTGCGCCGCGGCGAGCGCATCGCCCAGCTGGTGGTGGCGCCGGTGGCGCGCGCCGTGTGGCGCGAGCAGGAGGTGGCGACCGCCGCCACCGAGCGTGGCGCCGGCGGGTTCGGATCCACCGGAATGGCGGTCGCACGGAGCGGGGGGGCTTGATGCTCAAGCCTTCGAAGAAGCTCGCCCTGGCCGTCGAGGCGGTGGTCGACATTGCCCTTCACAGCGGTCTCGACCCTGTGCAGAGCCAGGACATCGCGGCCCGGCTGGGTCTGCCCCGGCGCTATCTCGAGCAGGTCATGCAGCAGCTCGTGCGAGAAGGCATCCTCAAGGGCGTGCGCGGACCGCGCGGCGGCTACCGCCTTGCCCGTGAGCAGCGGCGTATCAGCGTCGGCGACGTGTTCCGGGTGGTGCAGGGCGACGAGCCGGCCGAGGAGGCGGGCATCGCCTCGGGCAGCGAGCTCGGGCACCGGATCATGGTGCCGTTCTGGGGCGAGCTCGAGGAGGAGCTGATGCGGCGGCTCGACGCCGTGACCGTCGAGGATCTGTGCGAGAGGGCTGCTGCGGCGGGGCTGCGCGGCGAGCAGACGCCGCCGCCCGATTTCATCATCTGACAGAATGTCGCGTCACGTCAGTGCAACAATTCTTGCAACAATGTTGATCGAGACGAGCACTTCTGCATGACGCGCCTGCATTAGTTGCGCGGGTACGGGCGGGGCGGAAATAGTATAGTCGGTGCGTTCAATCCTCCCGCACTGGCTTCCCTGCAGACATGACCAACGCGATGACGGACGTGGCCCCCGGCGTGCCGGCCCGCAGCCTCGGGCTGGCCGCGCTGAGCTATTTGTCCTTCTCCACCGCCGACGCGCTCATCAAGGGCTCGAGCGCGGCCTATTCGGTGTTCCAGATCGCCACGGTGATGTCGCTCTTCGCGCTGCTGCCGGTGGTGGTCCTGGGGTTGGCGCAGGGCGGCGTGCGCGGCCTGCTGCCCAACCGCTGGGGCCTCGTGCTGCTGCGCGGGGTGCTCACCGCCACCGGCTCGATCTGTGCCTGGCTCGCCTTCTCCATGCTGCCGCTGGCCGACGGCTATGCGATCCTGTTTGCCGCGCCGATGCTGGTGACGGTGCTCTCCGCGGTGATCCTGCGCGAGGAGGTCGGCTGGCGTCGCTGGCTGGCGACCGGGATCGGCTTTGCCGGCGTCATGGTCATGGTCCGCCCCGACTTCGCCACTCTCGAGCTGGGACACGGGCTGGCGCTGGCCGGTGCCAGCTGCGGCGCGCTCTCCTTCGTCGTTCTCAAGCGGATCGGCACCCGCGAGCGCAGCGCGCCGGTGCTCTTCATCCTGTTCTTGAGCATCCTCGCGGCGAGCCTGCCCATGACGGTACGCGATTTCGTGATGCCGGATCTGACGGGTCTGCTGGCCATGGCCGTGGCCGGGCTGCTCATGGGCATGGGCCAGACCGGGCTCGTGCTGGCCACCCGCAGCGCGCCTGCCGTCGTGGTGGCGCCGTTCCAGTACAGCCAGATGATCTGGGCGGTGCTGTTCGGCGCGCTCCTCTTCGGCGACCGGCCGACGCCCATGCTGTTCGCGGGCATGGCGCTGGTGGTCGGCAGCGGCCTCTTCATTCTGTGGCGCGAGACGGTGCGCCGCACCATCGTCACCATCGCCACCCACGGCGAGGTTCCCGCCCGCGCCGCCCGCTGAGCCGGCTGAGGGGCTCGCGCGACCACGCGCCGCCGCCAGACAAGCAAAAAGCGGGAGAGAAGGCCGCGCAGCGTCCTCTCCGGTTCCGGCGCCTCGATATGCGGGGCCGGGGCCGCCGGCGTAGGTTCTGTTCCAGCCCGCGGGGAAACACACTAACCTGCCCTTCTGGCAGACCAGGGGAGAGCGGCGATGCGTGCAGGACGGATCGAGCTGGGCGGCGAGTTCGGTGATCTGGCGCTGGGATTTACCGAGTGGGGCGATCCGGAGGCCCGCCGTGCCGTTCTCTGCGTGCACGGCCTGACCCGCAACGCGCGAGATTTCGACATGGTCGCAGGCGCCCTTGCGCGGGGCGGGGCACGGGTGGTGTGCGTCGACGTCGCCGGCCGCGGGCTCAGCGACTGGCTCGACCAGCCCGGTGACTACCAGCCCGCGATCTACGCGCGCCAGCTCCGCTGCTTCATGGAACGGATGGGGTTGACCGGTGCCGACTGGCTCGGGACCTCCATGGGCGGCATCATCGGCATGCTGGTGGCGGCCGGCCAGGACAGCCCGGTGCGCCGGCTCGTTCTCAACGATATCGGGCCGCTGATCCCGGCTGCCGCGACAGCACCGATCCGCGACTATCTGGGGCTGGATCTCGTGTTTGCGAGCCTGGCCGAACTCGAGCACCACCTTCGGGTGATCCACGCCGGCTTCGGCCCGCTGCACGATTCCCACTGGCGCCACCTGGCCCTGCACAGCGCCCGGCGTGCCGAGCGCGGCTGGCGCCTGCACTACGACCCGGCGATCCGCGTGCCCTTCGCCGACGCGCACGAGGGCGATACCGACATGTGGGAGACCTGGGACAGGATATCGGCGTCCACGCTGGTGCTGCGCGGCGCCTCCAGCCTGCTCCTCCCGGCCGAGATCGCCCAGGAGATGACCCGCCGCGGGCCGCGGGCGCAGCTCGCCACCTTCGAGGAGACAGGCCACGCCCCGGCCCTGATGAGCGAGGAGCAGATCAGGGTCGTGCGCGGGTTTCTCGAGAGCTGAGCGGCAAGGCCGCGGCCGCGGGCGCTGCGCGCGGTTTCCTTCTTCCGGTCGGTCGAAGGCGGGAGGGTTGGATAGCGTGGCCACCGCCGTGAAGGATAGCGCGGCGCCATCGCCCGCACCGTCACGGCCACCGACTCTCCAAGCGCAGCCTACACCGACCAGAAAGAAGGGAAGAAGCCGCGCGCAGCGCCTTGCAGGGTTCTCGGCCTGGGAATGTGCGGCGCTGATCAGCGCCGCTGCAGCTTCTCGGCGACCTCGATCGCCGCGTAGGTGAGGATGGCGTCGGCACCGGCGCGTTTGAAGGCGAGCAGGCTCTCCTCCATGGCGGCCTCGGCGTCGAGCCAGCCCTGCAGGCCGGCAGCGTGGATCATCGCGTACTCGCCGGAGACCTGATAGGCGAGGGTGGGGAGCTGGAAGGCGGCCTTCACCCGGTGGATGATGTCGAGATAGGGGAGGCCCGGCTTGACCATCACCATGTCCGCGGCCTCGGCGATGTCCAGCGCCGTCTCGCGCAGCGCCTCGGCGGCGTTGGCAGGGCTCATCTGGTAGGTCTTCTTGTCGGCCCGGCCCAGGCTGGCGGACGAGCCCACCGCGTCGCGGAACGGCCCGTAGAAGGCCGAGGCGTACTTGGCGGCATAGGAGAGGATCACCGTCTGGTTGTGGCCGGCCGCGTCCAGCGCCTCGCGGAGCGCTGCCACGCGCCCGTCCATCATGTCCGAGGGGGCCACCACGTCGCAGCCGGCCGCGGCCTGGCAGAGCGCCTGGCGGCACAGCACCTCGAGGCTCTCGTCGTTGAGGATCACACCGTCGCGCAGCAGCCCGTCCTGGCCGTGGGTGGTGTAGGGATCGAGCGCCACGTCGGCGATCGTGCCGATCTCCGGCACTGCCCGCTTGATCGCCCTGATCGCCCGGCACACGAGGTTGTCCTCGTTCCAGGCCTCGCAGCCGTCCTCGCTCTTGCGCTCCGGCGGAGTCACCGGGAACAGCGCCATGGCCGGCACGCCGGCATGGGCCGCCCGCTCGGCCATGGCCACCACGAGATCGACCGACAGGCGCTCCACCCCCGGCATCGAGGGTATCGCCTCGCGGCGGCCCTCGCCCTCCAGCACAAAGCAGGGCTGGATGAGGTCGGCCGGCCGCAGCGCGTGCTCGGCCACCATATCGCGCAGCCAGGCCTGCCGCCGCAGGCGACGCAGGCGGGTGCGGGGGAAGGGGGCAGGATTGACGAGATGCAGCGGCTGGCTCACGACGATTCCACGGCGGTCATTGCGGTTCCCGGTCTACCGGACCGTTACTCCTCCGCGGCACGGGCCGCAACCGCCGCTCCCGCGACCCCCTTGCCGCCGCGACACGGGGTCGCCATCCTCGGCCTTTGGGACCAAGGCCGGTCTCCCTCCCGCTGGGTACCGGTGTCGTCATCGGAGGCAGCTGCCATGGTAAGCTTCGAGCCCGGCGAGGAGCAGCGGGCGCTGCAAGAGATGGCACGCGAGTTCTCGAGGCGCGAGCTGGCCCCCCATGCTGCGCGTTGGGACGAGGAGCACGTCTTCCCCGTCGATACGCTGCGAAGGGCCGCCGCGCTCGGCATGGCCGGCATCTATGTGGGCGAGGAGGCGGGCGGCAGCGGGCTCGGCAGGCTCGACGCCGCCATCATCTTCGAGGAGCTCGCCGCCGGCTGCACCTCGACCGCCGCCTATCTCTCGATCCACAACATGGTGGCGTGGATGGTCGATGCTTTCGGCGCCGCGCCGCTCAAAGAGCGCTTCCTGCCGGGCCTTTTGAGCATGGAGCGGCTCGCCAGCTATTGCCTCACCGAGCCCGGCTCGGGCTCCGACGCGGCCAGCCTGCGGACCCGCGCGCGCCGCGACGGCGAGAGCTATGTGCTGGACGGGGCGAAGGCCTTCATCTCCGGCGCCGGCGCGGCCGATCTCTATTTGGTGATGTGCCGGACGGGCGGCGAGGGGCCCTCGGGCATCTCCAGCCTGCTGGTGGAGAAGGACACAGCCGGCCTCGGCTTCGGCGCGCCCGAGAGGAAGCTCGGCTGGCATTCGCAGCCGACTGCGATGGTCAATTTCGAGGCGTGCCGGGTGCCGGCTTGCAACCGCCTCGGCGCCGAGGGCGAGGGCTTCAAGATCGCGATGCGCGGGCTGGACGGCGGGCGGGTCAACATCGCCGCCTGCTCGCTGGGGGCCGCGCGCGCCTGTCTCGAGCGCACCCTTGCCTTTGTGAAGGAACGGCACCAGTTCGGCCGCGCGCTGGCCGACTTCCAGAACACGCAGTTTCGCCTGGCCGACATGGCGAGCGAGCTGGAGGCGGCCCGGCTGATGGTCTGGCGGGCGGCCTGGAAGCTCGACCAAGGTGCAGCGGATGCCAGCGTCGCCTGCGCCATGGCCAAGCGCCTCGCCACCGACCTCGCCTTCGGCATTATCGATCAGGCGCTTCAGCTGCACGGCGGCTACGGCTATATCGGCGACTACGAGATCGAGCGGTTCCTGCGCGACACGCGCGTGCACCGGATTCTGGAAGGGACGAACGAGATCATGCGGCTGATCATCGCCCGCCGGCTGCTGGCGGACTGAGACGAATGACCGAGACGACGCAAAAGGCCGAGCTGCAGTGCACCCGCGAGGGAGCCCTGGGGATCATCACTCTCGACCGCCAGGAGGCGCTCAACGCGCTGAGCCACGAGATGGTCGTGGCGATGAGCCGCCAGTTGGCCGCCTGGCATCGCGATCCGCAGGTGGCGGCCGTGCTGGTCAAGCCGGCGCCGGGCCGGGCGTTTTGCGCCGGCGGCGACGTGCGCACGGTGAACGAGGTCTGCCGGCGCGAGGGGATCGAGGCTGCAACCCCCTTCTTCCACGACGAGTACCGCCTGAACTGGCGCATCAAGCATTTCGGCAAGCCCTACATCTCCCTCCTGGACGGGGTGACGATGGGCGGCGGCGTGGGAATCTCGGTCCACGGCACGCACCGCGTGCTGACCGAGCGGACCCTTTTCGCCATGCCCGAGACGGGGATCGGCTTCTTCCCCGATGTGGGCGGCAGCTACTTCCTGCCGCGCTGCCCCGGCGCCAGCGGCACGTGGATGGCGCTGACCGGGGCCCGGCTGCACGCTGCCGACTGCCGCTGGGCCGGCATCGGCACGCATCTGGTGCCCTCCGATCGGCTGGAGGAGCTCGAGGCGCGACTTGTTGCCGCCCGTGGCGTCGAGCTGCCGGGCGAGCTCGAGGCCGCCCTGGTCGAGCTCGGCGAGGCGTCGGAGCCGGCACCGCTGGCGGAGCGCCAGGCGCTGATCGACCGCTGCCTTGCCGCGGACAGCGCCGCCAAGGCGGTGGCGGCGCTCGAGGCCGAGGATGACGGATGGGCGCACGAGCAGGCGGCGCTGATCCGCAGGAAGTCGCCGCTCGCCACTGCCGTGACCCACGCCCAGCTCCGGCGCGGCGCGGAGCTGGGTTTCGATGCCTGCATGGCGATGGAGTACCGCATGGTGCACCACTTCCTCGAGAACGGCGAGTTCTACGAGGGAGTCCGCGCCCTGCTCATCGACAAGGACAAGAGCCCGCGCTGGGCCCATGCCCGGCTCGAGGACGTGCCCGAGGGCGCGATCGAGGAGGTTTTCGCAGCGCTGCCGCAGGGCGATCTCGCCTTCGACTGGCAGGGCGTGTGACGCTGAGGCTGGCTCCTTGACCCCTGCCGGCTCTTTGTCCCTGGAAGGAGGCTAGCATGGCGCGGATCGGTTTCATCGGCCTCGGCAACATGGGCGGACCGATGGCCCGCAACCTGGTCAGGGCCGGCCATGAAGTGGCCGGCTTCGACCTGGCGGAGCCGGCCCGCGCGGCGCTGGCGGAGGCTGGCGGCACCGCTGCGGCCTCGCTGGCCGAAGCGGCCGGCGGCGCGGACGTCGTGCTGACCATGCTGCCGGAAGGGACGCATGTGCGGGCCGCCTACCAGGGCGAGGCCGGCGTGCTGGCCGCGGCCCGGGAAGGGGCGCTGCTGGTCGACTGCTCGACCATCGACGTCGAGACCGCGCGTGCGGTCGCCAGGGCCGCAGGCGAGCGCGGCCACGCGATGCTCGACGCGCCGGTCTCGGGCGGTGTAGCGGGCGCCGAGGCGGGATCGCTGACCTTCATGGTGGGCGGGCCGGCCGTCGCATTCGAGCAGGCGCGGCCCGTCCTCGAGCGGATGGGCCGGGCCGTGATCCACGCCGGCGACAGCGGCGCGGGCCAGGCGGCCAAGATCTGCAACAACATGATGCTGGGCATCCAGATGATCTCGGTGTGCGAGGCCATGGCGCTGGCGGGCAGGCTTGGCCTGGACCGCCAGAAGCTGTTCGAGATCAGCTCGAAGGCGTCGGGCCAGTGCTGGTCGCTCACCTCCTATTGCCCGGTCCCGGGGCCGGTCCCATCGTCGCCCGCCAACCGCGAGTACCGCCCCGGCTTCACCGCCGCGATGATGCGCAAGGACCTGCGGCTCGCCCAGGAAGCGGCCCAGGCCGTCGGTGCAAGCACGCCACTAGGCGCTGAAGCTTACCAGTTATACAACCTTTTCGCGATGCAGGGAAAAGAAGCGCTGGATTTTTCTGCAATCATCCAGATGATGGAGAAAGCGACGCAGTGAAGCCAAGCATCGACGGCCACGCTGGTCCCCGCGGACGTCCATAACAAGTGCGTCGTTTCCACCGCATCACCCGAGGCAGCCAGTGAAAGAGCAGTATCTCCAGACCACCCGCCTCATCGAGCGCCTGCACCGGCGCTTTCTCGACGTCATCAAATCGGAGTTGGACCGGCTTGGTGTCGAGGACATCAACAACGTCCAGACCCTGATCCTCTTCAATATCAACGAGGACCAGCTGACCGTGGGCGAGCTCACGGCGCGCGGCTATTATCTGGGCTCGAACGTTTCCTACAACGTCAAGAAGCTGGTCGAGAACGGCTACCTGATCCAGGAGCGCTCGGCCCATGACCGGCGGATGACCCGCGTGCGGCTGGCCGACAAGGGGCTCGAGCTCACGGCCAAGATCAACCAGCTCTACGGCCGCAACGCCGAGGAGATCGAGGGCCGAATCGCCTCGACCGAGCAGCTCGGCCAGGTCAACAGCGTGCTCATGAGCCTCGAGCGGTTCTGGAGCAACCTCGTTAGCTTCACCCGCTGACCCCGAGGCCGGAGGGGGCGTCTCCAGCCGCCCTCCGGCCGGGTGGTCCTCGCCGGCTGCCGCTTCGTGGCGCGTCGCGGCCTACTTGCCCTTCTCGGCGACCGGCGTGCGGGACGCAGCCTTGTCCAGTTGCTCGAGCTGACGTTGCAGCTCGTGCATCCGGGTCTTGAGCTCGCGCATCTCGTTGCCCAGATCCTGCGACGGGCCGGCCGGCGGAGCGCTGGCGCTCGGCGCAGCCTCACGGGCCGGGCGTGAGGGTGTCTCCTGCCCGCCGCCGGACTCGCTGCCCGGGAAGGGCTGGAACATGCTGGCCGCGCGCTGGAACATCGCCATGTTCTGGCGAGCCATGTCCTCGAACTGGCTGACGGGGAAGAAGCGGCCGAACGTGTCTTCCATGTAGGACCGCATCTGGTCCTGGTGCCGCGCGAAGTTCTCCATGGAGAGCTCCAGATAGCGCGGCAGGAAAGCGTGGAGATTGTCGTCGTAGTAGCCGATCACCTGCCTGAGGAAACCGATGGGCAGGAGATTCCGGCCCTTGCTGTCCTCGTCGAGGATGATCTGGGTGAGGACCGAGCGGGTGATGTCCTCGCCCGATTTGGCGTCGTAGACGACGAACTCCTCGCCGTTCCGCACCATCTGGCACAGCTCTTCGAGCGTGACATAGCAACTCGTCGCGGTGTTGTAGAGACGCCTGTTGGCGTACTTCTTCACCACCGCGACGTTGTCGCCGTTGCCGGCGCCGGCTTCCGGTTTGCGTGTCGCCATCCCGTGCTCCGCGATCTCGGGGCAAGACGGCGGGGCGGTGTGCCCGTTCTCGTGCCCGAAACGTACTTCGCGAGAGGATAGGCGGTCAGCCCGCCGCTTGCCAGCGTCGGCTGGAAGCTCAGCCCTCGAGGGCAGGCGCGGTCTCAGCACCTTCCTCGGCGGCCGGGCTTTCCTCCGCCTCGTCGCCCTGGCTCACAGGCTGGGCGCGCCCGGCCTGGACCTCGGCTTCCTCGACGGTCCGCGCAATGTTCACCACCAGCGTCACCTCGACCTCGGGGTGCAACGCCACGGTGACGTCATGAACGCCCAGCATCTTGAGCGGCTGGTCGAGAACGACCTGTGCGCGCTCGATGGTGACGCCCTCGTCGGTGAAGGCGGCGGCGATGTCGCGGCTCGAGACCGACCCGTAGAGATGGCGGCTCTCGCTGGCCTGCCGGAGGATCACCACCGAGCGGCCGGCGATCTCCTGCCGGATCTTCTCGGCCTCCTCGCGGCGCTCGAGATTCTGCGTCTCGAGCTGCTGGCGGCGCTTGTCGAAATCCTGCTTGGCCCGCTCGGTGGCGCGCAGCGCCTTGCCCTTGGGGATGAGGAAGTTCCGGGCGAAGCCGTCCTTGACGGCGACGATCTCGCCCATCTGGCCGAGCTTGGGAACGCGTTCGAGAAGGATGACCTGCATGTTGACCTCCGATCAGGCAAATCGGCGCCGCAGGCCGGCCCAGCTCTCGACGAGCCCGAGAAGGGCTACTCCCGGAAGAAGCGGCCAGCTGAACAGCACCAGAAGAAGATAGACCATCACCAGCGGCGCGCGACCCGAGGCGCGCCGACGGACCAGCGCGTGGATCACCGCGAGGCCCTGGAACAGGAACGGCAGCCCGCACAGCAGCAGGGCCAGCCCGCCCAGATGGGCGAGCGGCTCGCCGCCGAGGAGCAGCGCCAGCGCGCCCACCACCGCGCCGGGGAGGCACCAGGACGGCGCCTCGAAGGCGACGATGTCGGGCGAGGGCCGCAGGGCCCGGCCGGCACGCACCATCACGAGCTGGGCCACGAGGGCGTTCAGCAACGCCATCGCAGCAAGCGACAGCGCCGCCACGCCCGGCAGCCAAACCGCTGCACCGGCCAGTGCCGAGGCCAGCCGCGCGCCCAGCGCCGGATCGCCGGCATGGCTCGCAAGCTCGCTGGCGAGCTCGCCGAACAGCTGACCGAGCCCGCCCGAGCGGGAATCGAGCCAGAGCAGGGCCGCGCCGCCGGCGAGCAGCACATAGAGCACGAGCCGGCCGAGCATGGCACCCGCTGGAAACCACTCCCTGCCCCCGTCCTCGCGCGCCCGCCAGAGCAGCGCCGCGCGCACCAGAAGGAGCACGGGAACCGCCTCGACGGCGACGAAGACGCCCAGCAGCACCACATCACCCAGCAAGGTGATCAGCAGTCCCGCCCCGGCAGCCGCCGCCGCTGCCGCCTGAAATCCCAGGCCGAGACCCGTGATGAGCAGGGGCAGCTGGACGAAATAGAACAGGGCGGGGGCGCCGGTCGCGCCGAAGACCAGCGACAGGAACAGCGTGGCGCTGGCGAGACCCGCCAGCGCCGTGAACGCAGCCGCCCGGCCCATGGATCGATACTCGGTTGAGCGTCAGTGCGCCACGTAGGGCAGGAGGGCGAGCTCGCGCGCCCGCTTGATCGCCTTGGCCAGCGCACGCTGCTCCTTGGCGGTCACCGCGGTGATCCGACGCGGGACGATCTTGCCACGCTCCGAGACGAACCGCTGGAGCAGCTTGATGTCCTTATAGTCGATCTGCGGCGCGTCGGCGTGCGCGAACGGGCTTGTCTTGCGCCGGCGGAAGAACGGGCGGCGGATGGTGATGTTCGGCGGCTCGTTGCCGGACGGACGGCGACGGTCGCCGCCACGGTCACGGTCATAGCCGCCACCGCCCTGCGCGCCACGCTCTTCGCGGGCCTGCGGCTGGTTCTCGCGTTCCTCGGTCATCGTCTCTCTCAACCCCTGTCGCGGAAGTCGCGGTCGCGGCGGCCGCGCTCATCGCGGCTGGCCTTGGCCTGCATCACCGCCGAGGGGCCTTCCTCGAGAGCTTCGACCTTGACCGTCAGGTAGCGCAGAACGTCCTCGTTGATCCGCTCGTTGCGCTCGAGTTCCGCAATGGCCTCGGCCGGCGCCTCGACGTTGAGGTGCAGGTAGTGGCCCTTCCGGTTCTTCCGGACGCGGTAGGCGAGGTTCCGCAGACCCCAGTACTCGGTCTTGACGACCTGGCCGCCGTTCTCGCTGACCAGCTGGCCAAACGTCTCGGCGAGCGCCTGCGCCTGCTGACCCGACAGATCGGGGCGGGCGATCAGCGTATGCTCGTAGAAGGGCATTGCTGCCGTTGTCTCCCAGGTTTTCCGCAAACACACCAAAAGGCACCGCCGACCCAATATCGACGGATCCCGTGATTCAGGCACCACGCCACGGCCGCAGCGGCGGCGCGGTACCGCGCGGAAGCAGGTCGCGGACTATACAGAAAAGCCAAACCCCCGCAAGCCCGCTTGACAGGCAGGGCTCGGCGGTTATGAGCAACCGGGTTTTAGGCCGAAGCCAGCGCGAAGGGTAGCACTTTATAATGAAGCGCATCGCCGTGTTTCCGGGGCAGGGCTCCCAGCAGGTCGGCATGGGGCGGGCGCTCCACGACGCGATCCCCGCCGCCCGGGAGGTCTTCGCCGAGGTGGACGAGGCGCTCGGCGAGAAGCTCTCGCTCCTGATCTTCGAGGGACCGGCCGAGGAGCTGACCCTGACGCGCAACGCCCAGCCCGCCCTCATGGCGACCTCGCTCGCCGCGGTGCGCGCGCTCGAGGCGGCGCTCGGCGGCAGGCTCGGGCAGGCGGTCCACTATGTGGCTGGCCATTCCCTGGGCGAGTACAGCGCGCTGGCCGCGACCGGGGCGATCAGTGTCGGCGAGGCGGCTCGGCTGCTGCGCCTGCGCGGCGAGGCGATGCAGCGCGCGGTGCCGGCCGGCGAGGGCGCCATGGCGGCGATCCTCGGGCTCGGCCACGACCAGGTCGAGGCGGTGGCGGCGGATGCGGCCCACGGCGAGGTGTGCGAGCTGGCCAACGACAACAGCGAGGGCCAGGCGGTGGTGAGTGGCCACCGCACCGCTGTCGAGCGGGCGGTGCAGATCGCCAAGGAGAAGGGAGCGCGGCGCAGCATGCTGCTGCAGGTGAGCGCGCCCTTCCACTGCGCCCTGATGGCGCCGGCCGCCGACGAGCTCGCCCCGGCCCTGGCCGCGGCCGGCTTCGTGGCGCCCCAGGTGCCGCTGATCGCCAACGTCACCGCCACGCCCGTGAGCGATCCGGCGCAGATCGCCGATCTGCTGCGGCGCCAGGTCACGGCGCGGGTGCGCTGGCGGGAGACCATGGCCCGCATGCACGAGCTCGGGGCCGGTGCCGTGATCGAGCTCGGCGCCGGCAAGGTCCTCACCGGTCTGGCCAAACGCGGCGTGGCCGGTGCCAATCTCTTCAATGTCCAGGAACCGGACGACGTGGCAGCACTGGCCGCGGCGCTCGGAGCAGGGAGCTGACATGGCGGGAGCCTTCGATCTCGACGGCCAGGTAGCGGTCGTCACCGGCGCTTCGGGCGGCATCGGCGGCGCCATCGCGCGCAGCCTGCATGCCCAGGGTGCCACCGTGGTGCTCACCGGCCGCCGCCGCGAGGCGCTGGACGCCCTGGCGGGCGAGCTGGGCGAGCGGGCCCATGTGGTGGTGGCCGACACCACCGAGGAGGGTGCCGCCGAGAGGATCGTCGCCGAGGCCGAGAAGCTGGGCTCGCTCGACATCCTCGTGAACAATGCCGGCATCACCCGCGACACGCTGGCCATGCGCATGAAGGACGCCGACTGGGCGGGGGTCATCGACACCAACCTCACTGCCTGCTTCCGCCTCGCCCGGGCCTCGCTCAAGGGGATGATGAAGCGGCGCCACGGCCGCATCATCAACATCACCTCCATCGTCGGCGTCACGGGCAATGCAGGCCAGACCAACTATGCCGCCGCCAAGGCCGGCCTGATCGGCATGAGCAAGGCGCTGGCGGCCGAGATCGCGGCGCGCGGCATCACCGTGAACTGCGTGGCGCCGGGCTTCGTCGCCACCGCCATGACCGACGCGCTCGACGAGAAGCAGCGCGACGCCCTGACACAGCGGATTCCCGCCGGCAGGCTCGGAAAGCCGGAAGACGTGGCGGCCGCCTGCCTCTATCTTGCGAGCCGCGAGGCGGGCTGGGTCACGGGCCAGACGCTGCACGTCAACGGCGGCATGGCAATGATCTGAATCCGCGGCCAGCGCGGGGGCTCCCGCGCTGGTCAAGTTCCACACCTTCGTGTAAAAACCGCACGTCGTTTGCGCCCGGGATAGCGATGCCCGTGCGTCGGCCAATGGAGACTTCCGAGCAATGAGCGATATCGCCGAGCGCGTTAAGAAGATCGTCGTCGAGCACCTGGGCGTCGATGAGGCCAAGGTCACCGAGAACGCCAGCTTCGTCGACGATCTGGGCGCCGACAGCCTCGACACCGTCGAGCTCGTGATGGCGTTCGAGGAGGAGTTCGGCTGCGAGATCCCCGATGACGCCGCCGAGAAGATCCTGACCGTGAAGGATGCCATCAACTACATTCAAGAGCACGGCTGAGCATCGCCGCCGGCCCTTGCCTCTGTCTACTGAGCGGGATGGGAACGTAGTGCGACGCGTCGTTGTCACAGGTCTCGGCATGGTCACCCCGCTCGGCAGCGGGGTCGACGTCAGCTGGCGGAGGCTGCTCGACGGCCAGTCGGGGCTGCGTCGGATCACCGAGTTCGACGTCTCCGACCTGCCGGCGCAGATCGCCGGCATGGTGCCACAGGGCGAGGAGGAGGGGGCGTTCCGCGCCGCCGACTTCGTGCCCGCGAAGGACGTTCGCAAGAACGACGCCTTCATCATCTACGGGATTGCCGCGGCAACCGAAGCCTTCCGCGACTCCGGCATCGAGCTCAAGACCGAGGAAGAGCGGGAGCGCGCGGGCGTCCTCATCGGCTCGGGCATTGGCGGTCTGGCGACCATCGCCGAGACCGCGGTGACGCTCGAGAAGCAGGGCCCGCGACGGGTCAGCCCGTTCTTCATCCCGGCCTCGCTCATCAATCTGGTGAGCGGCCAGGTGTCGATCCGCTTCGGCCTCAAGGGGCCGAACCACGCGGTCGTCACCGCTTGCTCGACCGGCGCGCACGCCATCGGCGACGCGTCCCGGCTGATCTCGCTGGGCGATGCCGACGTGATGGTGGCGGGCGGCGCCGAGGCGGCGGTCTGCCGCCTGGGCCTGGCAGGCTTCGCGGCTGCCAGGGCGCTCTCGACCGGCTACAATGACACGCCCGAGAAGGCTTCGCGTCCCTGGGACAAGGGCCGTGACGGCTTCGTCATGGGCGAGGGTGCCGGTGTGGTGGTGCTCGAGGAGTACGAGCACGCCAGGGCGCGCGGTGCCAAGATCTACGCCGAGGTCAAGGGCTACGGCCTGTCCGGCGACGCCTATCACATCACGGCGCCGGCACCCGACGGCGATGGCGGCTTCCGCTCGATGCGCGCCGCTCTCAAGAACGCCGGCATGACGCCCGACGATATCGACTACATCAACGCGCACGGCACCTCGACGCCGCTGGGCGACGAGATCGAGCTCGGGGCGGCGAGGCGGCTGTTCGGCGAGGCCGCGAGGTCGCTCTCGATGTCCTCGACCAAATCGTCGATCGGCCACCTCCTGGGCGCCGCCGGCGCGGTCGAGGCGATCTTCAGCATTCTCGCGATCCGCGACCAGATCGTGCCGCCGACTCTCAACCTCGACGACCCGTCCGAGGGAATCGAGGGCGTCGACCTGGTGCCTCACAAGGCGCGCGAGCGCGAGGTGCGGGCGGCCCTGTCGAACTCCTTCGGCTTTGGCGGCACCAACGCCTCGGTGATCTTCGCCAGGCCCGGTAGCGCCTGAGGCGGCGCGGTCCGTCCTCGTGCGCAAGCTCGTCAAGCTGGCTTTGGCGCTGGTGGTGGTTTCGGCCGCCGCCGGCGCTGCGGGCTGGCTGGCCCTCTTTTACTATCTGCAGGAACCCGGGCCGCTCCGCGAGGAGCTGGTGCTCGAGCTGCCACGCGGCTCGGGTGTCATGGGCATCGCCCGGCAGCTGGCCGAGGCCGACGTGATCCGCTGGCCGCTCGCCTTTGCCGGGGCAGCACGGCTGGAAGGCCGCGACCGATCGCTGCGCGCCGGCGAGTTCCGCTTCACCCCCGGCATGAGCCCGGCCGAGGTGCTGGCGCTGCTGGAGAGCGGCAAGATCGTTCTCCACCGGATCACCGTGCCCGAGGGGCTGACGGTGGCCGAGACCTATGCGCTGCTCGAGGCGAGCGAGGTCCTCTCAGGGGAGCTGCCGGCCCTGCCGCCGGAAGGCAGCCTGCTGCCCGAGACCTACATGGTGCCGCGTGGCGAGCCGCGCGCCGCCATTGTCGAGCGGATGCGGGCGGGCATGAAGGCTGCGCTCGAGGAGGCCTGGGCAGGCCGCCAGGAAGACCTGCCGCTGGAGGGGCCGCAGCAGGCGCTGATCCTGGCCTCGGTCATCGAGAAGGAGACGGCGGTGGCCGCCGAGTACCCGCTGGTGGCGGCCGTCTTCGTCAACCGGCTGCGACGCGGGATGCGGCTGCAGACCGACCCCACGGTGATCTATGCGCTCACCGAGGGGGAGGGGCCGCTGGGCCGGCCGCTGACGCGCGCCGACCTCGAGACCGACCATCCCTACAATACCTACAAGAACGGCGGCCTTCCGCCGGGGCCTATCGCCAGCCCGGGGCGCGGCGCACTCGCCGCCGCCGTCGATCCGGCCGATGTGGACTTTCTCTATTTCGTCGCCGACGGTAGCGGTGGCCATGCCTTCGCGCGCACCCTGCGCGAGCACAACCGCAATGTCGCCCGCTGGCGCCGGGTACGCGACGTAGCACAATGAGCCGGCGCGGTGGCCCCGCCGGCGGGGCCGCCATTGTTCAGCCGGAGACCTTGCCGGAGACCCCTGGATGACCTCTTCATGACCGACAGCCACGGCACCCTGGTTCGCCGCCGCGGACTCATGCTGGTGATGTCTTCGCCGTCGGGCGCAGGCAAGACCTCCATCTCGCGCCGCGTCCTCGAGCTCGAGCCCGAGCTCAGCCTGTCGGTCTCGGTGACCACGAGGCCGCGCCGCCCCGGCGAGGAGGACGGCGTGCACTACCATTTCATCGACCGGGAGAGCTTCGACCGCATGATCGCGGGCGAGGAGCTGCTGGAGCACGCCGAGGTCTACGGCAACTGCTACGGCACGCCGCGCGGCGCCGTCGAGGCAGCGCTGGCGGCCGGCCGCGACGTCATGTTCGACATCGACTGGCAGGGAGCCCAGCAACTCCGTGCCACCGCGAGCCGCGACGTGGCGAGCCTGTTCATCCTGCCGCCGTCGGTGCCGGAGCTGGCCCGCCGCCTGCGCACCCGTGCGCAGGATGCGGAGGACACGGTGCGCTTCCGGCTGGGCCAGGTGGCCTCCGACGTCACCCACTGGGCCGAGTACGACTATGTTCTGGTGAATGCCTGCTTCGACGAGAGCGTCGAGCGGGTCCGGGCGATCCTCGCCGCCGAGCGGCTGAAGCGGGAGCGCCAGCCGGGCCTCAACGAGTTCGTTGCCGGCTTTCGCAACGCGGGTTCCTACGAGCCCTGAGCAGCATACCCGCCCAGGGCCCGGGCCAGTGCCTCGAACTCGTCTAGGGAGAGGGTCTCGGCGCGGCGCTGCGGGTCGATGCCGGCCCGCTCGAGGAGCGGCTCCGGCGCGACGCCCAGGCTCTTCAGGCTCGATCGCAGCATCTTGCGCCGCTGGCCGAAGGCCGCCTGGGTCACCCGCTCGAGCAGGCGGCGCTCGGCGGCGGTGGGCAGGTCCGGGCGCGGCACCAGCCGGACGAGGCTGGAATGCACCTTGGGCGGCGGCACGAAGGAGGCGGGCGACAGGTCGAAGACGCGCTCGGCGCGGCACAGCCGCCGGGTCATGACGGCGAGTCTGCCATAATCGTCCGCGCCCTGCTGCGCCACCAGCCGCAGCACCACCTCCCGCTGGAACATCAAGGTGAGGGAGTGGAACAGCTCCAGCCGGCGATACCAGCCGAGCAGCAGCTCCGTACCGACATTGTAGGGCAGGTTGGCCACCAGCCGCAGCTGGCCCTCCGGCGCCAGGCCGGCCGGGTCGAACCGCCGGGCATCGGCCTCGACGATCTCGAGACGGCCTCCGGACCACGAGACCAGCTCCTCGAGTGCCGCGATACAGCGCGCGTCGCGCTCCACCGCGATCACGCGGGCTGCACCCGCCTCGAGAATCGCCCGGGTGAGGCCGCCAGGGCCGGGACCGACCTCCAGCACCGTGCAGCCTTCGAGAGGTCCCGCCGCCCGGGCGATGCGCGCCAGGATCGACGGGTCGGTCAGGAAATGCTGGCCCAGCCGCTTGTCCGCCTGCAGGCCGTGCCGGCGGATGACCTCGCGCAGCGGCGGCAGCGGGGCAGGCGACGGAATCGCGGTCAAAGGCGCACGTCGATATAGGCGTCGCGGCGCAGATTGCGGAGATAGCGGCTGGCCTGGCGCTCCAGCGCCTCGGATTCGAGCCGCTGGCGGGTGGCCTCGCGCGCCTGGGCGTCGGCCTCGCCGCTCCTGGCGGACGAGCGCCGGTCGTCGACGCGCAGGATGTGGATGCCCTGCGGGGTACGCAGCGGCTCGGCGATCTGCCCGGCCTCGAGGCCGACCACCGCCGAGCGCAGCTCGGGCGCCAGCGAGCCCGCCGGGACCCAGCCCACCTGACCGCCGGCCTGGGCGCTGCGCGCTACCGAGATCTGCCGCGCCAGCTCCGCGAACTCGGCGCCGCTGCGCAGGGCCCGCACCAGATCGGCGGCGTCCTTCATCACCGCCGCTTCCTGCTCGGGCGCATAGACCGGCAGCAGGATCTCGGAAAGCAGCAGCTCGGCGCCGCCGCTCTGCCCGGCGCGCAGTGCGAGATCGACCTGCTCGCGGGTTACCACGACGCGCGAGCGCAGGTCGCGATTGACCACCTTGATCCAGGCCAGCTGGGCATGGATCTGCTCGCGCAGCGTGTCAGGCGCCAGCCCCCGTGCGCGCATCACCTCGACCAGCTGCTCCGGGCTCATCTGGTTGCGCTCGGCGATCGAGGCGAAGGCGCGGTCGATCTCCTCCTCCTCCACCTTGACGTTCTGGCGTTTGGCCTCCTGGAGCTGCAGCTGCTCGTCGATCAGGCCGCGCAGCACCTGCGCTGCCAGACGTCGTCTGGTCTCGGGGTCCTCGGGCAGGCCGCTGCTGACCGCGGCAAGCCCCACCCGCTCACTGAGATCGCGCGAGGTGATGACGCCGTCGTTGACCACGGCGACGATCCGCTGCGCCGTCGACTGGCCCGGCTGCTGGGCCGCCGCCGGCTGCACCGGCATGAGGCCGGCCGGGGCGAGGCCGGCAGAGGCGAGGAGGGCCGCGAGAAGGCGGGAGGGCAGGTTGAGGCGCGGCACGCTGGCGATACTCCCGTTCAACTGCCGAAAAGACCGGTGCCGAGGCGCTGGGCCCCGAGCGTGGAGAGGCTGACGCGCACCTTGAAGGTGGTCGTGTCCTCGAGCTCGCCGGTGGTGGTTTTGCTCTGCTCGAGTCCGGCGGTGAGCGTCAGGCACGGATGGGTATAGACGAGGCCGACCATGTTGGACACGGTGGCCCCACGGTTCAGGTCGCGGCGGGTCTGGGCGCCGACGGCGAGCTCGTCGAGAAGCTGGACCCGCACGCCGGCCCGAAGCTCCTCGCGCGAGCGTGGGGCGAGCCCGGTCGGCTCGTCGGAGAGGCGCAGATAGCCCACGTCGAGGCGCAGCGCCGCCGGCCCGGCCGAGACGTTGACGTCGTTGCGGCGGAACTCGAGGTCGTTTTTGTCCGCGCGGAAGCGGTAGGAGAGATCGAGCCAGTCGCTCGGGCGGAAGTCGAGCCGGCCGACATAGTCCGAGAAGCTCCGGCCGATGCCGCTGTCCTCGGGCACCGTGTCGTCCTTCACGAACTGGTAGCTCTGGCCGAATACCCCGCCCACGCTCAGGCCGTTGGGGGCTATCGAGCTGAAGCGCAGGCCGTAGGCCACCCTGGTGCCCTCGTCGACCCGGTCGAGGCCCGGAAAGCGGCTGGGCTCGAAGAGGTTGGTCTCGTCGAACTCGAAGACCTGGCTGTCCTCGTTGGGGATCTTCTCCTCGCGGCCGCCTGTCGGGGTGGCGGTAAATGCCACGGCCGGCTCCAGCACATGCTGCCAGCTGCCGGTGTCGCCGATGAGCGGCCAGCTCCAGTCGAGGCTGGCGCGCGGCACGAAGCGCCCCTGGCTGTCCTTGCCGCCTTCATTGCTGAAGCTCTGCGGATCGCCGTCGATATTGTAGATGTCGCCGCGGCTGCTGAGCCGCAGCCGCCAAAGGTCGCCGATCGGCCCGACCCAGGGCAGCTCCCAGCCGAGCTCGGCCGAGAAGCGCCGCGTGTCGAGCCCCTCGGTGCGGGTCAGCGCGACGAAGCTGGTGTCGAAGGTGAGCTGCGAGCCCCACCTGAGCGGCGAGCTCTCGAGGGAGGCCTCGGCCAGCGGCAGCACTACCGGGATGCGGCCCTGGCTGTCTTCCGGGCGCAGGCCCTGAAAGGCGTAGCTGTGCAGCGCAAGATAGTCGCGCCCCACTACCTGCTGCAGGTAGGCGTGGTTCTGGAGCACGTTCTGGCTCGAGATGTCGTAGCGCTTGAGGTAGCTGTCGTCGGAGGTCCAGGCGAGGTCGAAGCCGGCGTCCCACAGCCGGCCCGGCCGGTAACGCCCATCGGCCTCGACATGGCCGCGCACCTCCTTGCCGCCGTCGCTGCCGGGCTCCCGCTCATAGGGGTCGGTGCGGGTGATGCTGCCGCCCACCCGCGTCTCGCCGATCTCCCGCAGCTCGCGATACTCGCCGCCCAGCACGACGCCGGCCTGCGTCGTGAAGAGGGGGGTGAAGGTGAAGTCGCGGTTGGGGGCGAAGGTATAGTAGTAGGGCGTCTCGAGGGTGAGGCCGAGCTCGGAGTTGGAGCCGCCCGTCGGCACGAGGAAGCCCGAGCGTCGTCTTACCGTGGGATCCGGGTGGCTGAACCAGGGCGTGTAGGCCAGCGGCACGCCGAGAAGCTCGAAGGTGGCGTGACGATAGGTGATCGTGCCCGCCTCCTGGTCGTGCTCCACCTCCTTGGCCCTGATCTGCCACAAGGGCTGCCGGTCGCCCTCCTTGCACAAGGGGCAGGGCGAGTAGACCGCCTGCTCGAGGACCGTGAAATTGCCCTCGCGGCGCGTGCCGCGGATGGCCGCGAGGCGCGTCTCCTCGGCCAGCAGGGCGCCCAGCCGCTCGACCACGCCCTCGCGCAGATCGCCGGTGACCTCGGCACTGTCGCCGAAGAAGGTCTCGCCGCCCTCCTCGACCAGCACCACATGGCCCTCCGCCACGACCCGGTCGTTGGGCTCGTCGTAGCTCACCCGGTCGGCGAGCAGCCGGCGGCCGTCCTGGCTGAGCTCCACCCCGCCGGCCGCCGTGATGACGTTCTTCTCGGTGTCGAAGGTCACCTCGTCGGCGGTCAGCACCACCGGCGCGCGGCGCGCCTCCTCGGCCGCCGTCGGGGCCGCGCCGGGCGACAGGAAAAGCGGCAGGGCACTTGCCAGCAGCAGCGCGGTCAGGCGACGGATACGGGGCGATGCGTTGCGCCGCCGGCGGCTGGTGCGGGTCGCGTGGTGCATATCTTCTGGGCGCATCCGGAGCGGCGTTCAAATCTGTCGGGTGGCGTTCGTGTCGCTCTTTCGCCCCTGGGGCAATCAGGGTGCGGCCAATCTTTAACCACCGGCGTTCCGGGCGTCCACCGCGAGCCGCCGGGCGGGCGACGTTGACAGGCAGGCGCGGGCGGCGCAGGGAATGCCGGGCAGCTCAGTATGGTTCGCTAGCAGGGGTCAGGCCATGGAGATCCGCTTCGCGTCGCACGATTTGCCCGACGAGGGTGTGGCGGTGGTCCTCGCAGGACCCGACGGCCAGCTCTCGGCGGCGGCCGCGCGCCTCGACGACCGCTCGGGCGGGCTCGTGGGCCGCGCCCTCGCAACCGGCGGCGAGAGCCGCAGGCACGGCCAGATCCTCGACTTGTTCCTGCCCGCCGGGCTGGGCCTCGAGCGCCTGCTGGTGGTGCTCGCAGGCAAGCCCGAGGGCCTCGCCCGGCTCGACATCGAGGAGCTGGGCGGCAAGATCCAGCACAAGCTCCACGTTCTGAAGGTCGGGCAGGCCATGGTGGCCTCGCCGGCCGGGCTCGATCTGGGGGTGCCGGCCGAGGAGGCGGTTGCCGCCCTGGCGCTCGGCGCTGCCCTGCGCGGCTACCGCTTCACCCGCTACCATGCCCCCGAGGGCGAGGACGAGAATCCCGGCGTCGCCAGCCTGACCTTCCTCGCGCCCGCCGGCACCGACACGGAGGCCGCCCCGTTCACCGCCAGCCGCGCGGTGGCCGAGGCCGTGGCACGCGCCCGCGACCTGGTCAGCGAGCCTGCCAACGTGCTCTCGCCGGAGGCCTTCGCCGAGCGCTGCCGCGAGCTCGAGGCGCTGGGCGTGGAGGTCGAGCTGCTCGACCAGGCGCAGCTCGAGGAGCTCGGCATGCGCGCCCTTCTGGGCGTGGCCCAGGGCAGCGTCCGCCCGCCCTACGTGGTGGTCATGCGCTGGCGGGGTGCCGAGGCCGAGGCGCCGGTGGCGCTGGTCGGCAAGGGCGTGTGCTTCGATACCGGCGGCATCTCCCTCAAGCCCGCCCAGGGCATGGAGGACATGAAGTTCGACATGGGCGGTGCGGCGGCGGTGGTGGGCGCCATGGCGGCGCTGGCCGGCCGCAAGGCCAGGGCCGACGTGGTGGGGGTGATCGGGCTCGCCGAGAACATGCCCTCGGGCACGGCGCAGCGCCCGGGCGACGTGGTGCGCGCCATGTCGGGCAAGACCATCGAGGTCATCAACACCGACGCCGAGGGCCGCCTCCTGCTGGCCGACGTGCTCTGGTATACCAAGGAGCGTTTCAAGCCCTGCGCCATGATCGACCTGGCGACCCTGACCGGGGCCATCATCGTGGCGCTGGGCCATGAGCAGGGCGGCCTCTTTGCCTCCGACGACGAGCTTGCGGCCGGCCTGGAGGCGGCCGGCGAGGCGGTCGGTGAGCCGCTATGGCGGATGCCGCTGGGCAAGAGCTACGACAAGCACATCAAGTCGGCGATCGCCGACATCAAGAATGTCGGGCGGGCCCGCGAGGCCGGCGCCACCGCTGGTGCCGTGTTCTTGCAGCATTTCGTCGGCGACGTGCCTTGGGCGCATCTCGATATTGCCGGGGTCGCGTGGACCTCGCGCGACCAGGCGCTGGCCGGCAAGGGGGCGACCGGCTATGGCGCCCGGCTGCTCGACCGGCTGATCGCCGACCGCTACGAGAAAGCTGGCTGAGCGGGCCGGCCGCTTGGCTGAGATCGGCTTCTACCACCTCACCCGCACCACCCTCGAGCAGGCCCTGCCGCGCCTGCTCGAGAAGGTGCTGGCGAGCGACCTGCGGGCGGTGCTGCGGGCAGGCTCGGCCGAGAGGCTCGACCTCCTCGACCGGCACTTGTGGACCTACGCGCCCGACAGTTTCCTCCCCCATGGCACTGCCGCCGACGGTTTCGCGGAGGACCAGCCGGTCTGGCTCACCACCGGCACCGACCGGCCCAACAGGGCCCAGGTGTTGCTGCTGGCCGACGGCGCGGATCCGGAGATCGCCGGCTTCGAGCGGGTGATCGACCTCTTCGACGGCAACGATCCGCAAGCGGTGGCGGCGGCGCGCGAGCGCTGGAAGGCGCGTCGTGCCGAGGGCCACCGGCTGGTCTACTGGCGCCAGGACGAGCGCGGCCGCTGGGTGCGGCAGCAGGAGACGGGCGGCACCCCTTCCGCAGGGGAGGACGGCTCGCTATAAGGCGCCCGGCCTTTATTCCCTCCAACGCCCAAGGACACGACGCCAATGGCTCTCGAGCGCACGCTCTCGATCATCAAGCCCGACGCCACCCGCCGCAACCTCACCGGCGCCATCAACGACCGCTTCGAGAAGGCCGGCCTCAGGATCGTCGCCCAAAAGCGCATCCAGCTGACCCGCGCCCAGGCCGAGGCGTTCTACGGCGTCCACAAGGAGCGGCCGTTCTTCGGCGGCCTGTGCGACTTCATGACCTCGGGCCCCGTCGTGGTGCAGGTCCTCGAGGGCGAGGGCGCTGTCGCGAAGAACCGCGAGGTCATGGGCGCCACCGACCCGGCCAAGGCCGATGCCGGCACCATCCGCAAGGACTTCGCCGAGAACATCGAGGCCAACTCGGTGCACGGCTCGGACAGCGCCGAGAATGCCGCCATCGAGATCGCCTTCTTCTTCGCCCAGACCGAGATCGTCGGCTGAGCCAAGGCGCCTTTCGAGGCTGAGGAACGGGCCGGGATTCTCCCCGGCCCGTTCGCGTTTCAGGCCATGCCGGCCAGAAGCGGATGGAGCAGCAGCCGCTCGCCCGGCAGCTCGCCTGCGAGCCTGGCGCGACCCTCCTCGAGCCGGACGCGGCCCTGCGCGAGCATGGCGAGCGCCCGCGGATAGGCCCGGTGCTCCACCTCGATCGTACGTGCGGCGAGGCTTTCGGCCGTGTCGCCCGGCAGCACCGGCACGAGCCCCTGGACCACCACCGGCCCGGCATCGAGGTCGGGCGTCACGAGATGGACCGTGCAGCCGGCCACGGCACAGTTTTCGGCCAGCGCCCTGGCGTGGGTGTGCAGGCCGCGGAAGGAAGGCAGCAGGGAAGGGTGGATGTTGAGCATCCGCCCCATCCAGCCTTCGACGAAGCCGGCGGTCAGCACCCGCATGAAGCCGGCGAGGCAGACGATCTCGACGCCCGCCTCGCGCAGCGCGGCGTCCAGCGCCGCCTCGAAGGCCTCGCGACCGGCGAAGCTCCGGTGATCGATGAGCCGCGCCTCGATACCTGCCAGCCTCGCTCGCTCGAGTCCGTAGGCATCGGGCCGGTTGGCCAGCACCAGCACGATCTCGAAGGGGGTGTCGGGGGCCGCCGCGGCGTCGAGCAGCGCCTGGAGGTTCGAGCCGGAGCCCGAGACCAGGACGCCTACGCGCCGGCGCGCCATGCGTCCTCTGCCCCCTGGAGCTCGACCCTGGGCGCGCCCTCGCCGGCGGTGATCTCGCCCACCCGCCAGACGGTCTGGCCGGCAGCTTCGAGCAGCTCCTCGAGGGCAGCCGCCCGCTCGGGCGCCACCACGAGGATCATGCCGAGCCCGGCATTGAAGGTCCGCCCCAGCTCGCGCACGCCCAGGCCGCCTTCGCTGGCCAACCATCCGAAGACCGCCGGCAGTGGCCAGCTGTGGCAATCGACCCGGGCGCTGCAGCCTTTCGGCAGGACCCGCGGCAGGTTCTCGAGGATGCCGCCCCCGGTGATGTGCGCCAGCGCCTTGACGCCGCCGGCGCGGATCGCCTCGAGGCAGGAGCGCACATAGATGCGCGTCGGTGCCAGCAGCGCCTCGGCGAGGCTGGTGGCCGGATCGAAGGGCGCAGGCGCGTCGAGTGCGGCGCCGCTCTCCTGGAGGATCAGCCGCACCAGCGAGTAGCCGTTGCTGTGCACGCCCGAGGAGGCGAGGCCGAGCAGCACGTCACCCGGCGCCACGTCGGATCGCGGCAGCACCGCGCCCCGCTCGACCGCTCCCACCGAGAAGCCGGCGAGATCGTAGTGGCCCGGGGCGTAGAGGCCCGGCATCTCGGCGGTCTCGCCGCCGATCAGCCCGCAGCCCGCCTGCCGGCAGCCCTCCGCGATCCCGGTGAGCACCGCGGCCGCCTCGTCGGGCGCGAGCCGCCCCGTGGCGAAATAGTCGAGGAAGAACAGGGGCTCGGCCCCCTGCACCACGAGGTCGTTGACGCACATCGCGACGAGGTCGATGCCGATCCCGTCATGGCGGCCGGCCTCCTGGGCGAGCAGCAGCTTGGTGCCGACCCCGTCGGTGGCGGCCACCAGCACCGGATCCTCGAACCCGGCGGCCTTGATGTCGAACAGCGCGCCGAAGCCGCCCAGCTCGGAATCGCAGCCGGGGCGGCGCGTACTGCGCGCCAGCGGCTTCAGACGCTCGACCAGGACGTTCCCGGCCTCTATATCCACCCCCGCCTCGCGGTAACGATCGCGGTCGCCCTGTGCTTGTGTCATGCGGATGCCCGTGGTCAGCTTGCGAGGCGGCGGAACACCGGTTCGGCCGCCGGGAGCGTTTTAGGCCAGCGGGAGAGGTTTGCAATGCGACAGCGGGCCGGGGCAGAACTTCGGGGTGCCGTTCTGGCGCTCGTCGCCCTGCTGCTCGGCGCCGTGCCGGCCCTGCGGGCGGCGACGGCGGCCGAGCTCTTCAGGGTTACCGGGGTGCCCGTCGACGCCGCTGCCGACGATGCCGTGGCGGCACGCGAGCAGGCGATCGCCGAGGGCGAGCGTGAGGGGCTACGCCGTCTGCTGCGCCGCCTCACGCTGCCGGACGACGCCAGCCGGCTGCCGGACGTCGGCGGCCTGTCGCTCGCGCGCTTCGTGCGCAGCTTCGACATCGAGGACGAGCGGGTGGCGCCGCGCCGCTACGTGGCCCGCCTCAACGTCAACTACGTCCCGGATGCGGTGCGTGACCTGCTCGGGCAGTCCGGCGTCGATTTCCTGGCCGAGGCGTCGCCGCCCATCCTCGTGGTGCCGGCGGTCAGGGAAGGCGGGCGGCTCGAGCCGTGGCGGGAGGGCGGCGCGTGGCGCCAGGCCTGGGGCCAGCTCGCGCAAGACCCGCTCATGGTGCAGCTGGTCCTTCCGCTGGGCGATCTGGCCGACATGACCAGTCTCGATGCCGCAGCGCTCGAGACCGGCGACGAGGCCGCGGCGGCAGCGCTGGGTGAGCGCTATGGTGCCCAAGAGGTGGTGGCGGTGATTGCCGAGCCGGTCGGCGGCGCCGCGCCGGATGCCGCGTCGGCCGATACGCCCGCAGCCGGGCCGCAGCTCTTCAAGCTCACCCTCCAGCCGCTCGCCGGCGAGATCGCCGGCAGCCCGCCGCTGAGCTTCGAGGTACGCCCCGAGCCCACGGCCGAGCCCTGGCCCGCAGCGGCGCAGGCCGCTCTCGGGCGGCTCGAGGATCTCTGGAAGCAGAGCCGTCTCGTTCCCGCAGCACACACCGAGACGGTCTCGCTCGAGGTCCCGCTTGCCGACCTCGGCACATGGGTCCTAATAAGGCGGCAACTGGACACGCTGCCCGAGGTGCGGGAGGTTCGCGTCGACAGCTTTGCCCGCGATCGCGTCGAGGTCACCGTGGCGGTGGCGGGCGGGCTCGAGCGGTTGAGGCAGTCGCTCGAGCGGCGCGGTTTCGTCCTGTCGGCGGAGAACGACCAATGGCGATTGCTTCCAGTGGGCGGCCCGCTCGATCGCAGGGGCTATTGATACGGCTCTCGAGAGCCACGCTGGGTGCGGTCTTGCTCAACCTTGCCAATATTCTGACCCTCGTTCGCCTGGCCTGTGCTGCGCCCATCGTCCTGCTGATCCTGGCGGGACGCTACGAGGTGGCGTTCTGGGTGTTCATGGCCGCGGCCCTCTCGGACGCCGCCGACGGCTTCGTCGCCAAGCGCTTCAACGGCTGCACCCCGGTAGGTGCGGTGCTCGATCCCGCGGCCGACAAGATTCTCATCGTCTCGCTGTTCCTGGCGCTGCTGAGCGTCGAGGCCCTGCCGTTGTGGCTTGTGGTGCTGGCGATCGTGCGCGAGCTGGTGCTGGTCGGGGGAACCGCCCTGCTGCGCTACCGGCTGCGGCATTTCCGCGTCGAGCCCCTGGTCGTCGGCAAGCTCACCACACTGGTGCAGCTGAGCCTTGCCGGTTTCGTGCTGGGCCAACTGGGCGGCATCGCCGAGGTGGGTGCCGCACTGGCTGTGCTGGTGCCGCTCACCGCGGTGATCACGGTGGTCTCGGCGATCGCCTATGTCGGGGCAGGGCTGCGCCTCAGTGCCTGCGCCCACACCAGCTCGTGACGGCGGCGGTGCCGCCGGCGCGGCGCCGCCGCAGGCCGGCGGCATGACCGAAGCGGCCCGCCAGCTCGCCCTGGACTTGCCCTTCGCCGAAGGCTTCACCCTCAGCGACTTCCTCGAGGCATCTTCCAACCGGGCGGCCCTCGAGGCCGTGCTGGGGTGGCCCCGCTGGCCGTCCGTGGCGCTCCTGCTGGACGGGCCCGAAGGTTGCGGCAAGACTCATTTGGCGAGCATCTGGGCGCAGCGCGCCCAGGCGGTGGTGCTCGAGGCCGCCGACCTCTGGGAGGAGGCCGAGCCGCTGGGGCGCCTCGGTCGCGCCCGGGCGGCCCTGGTAGAGCATGCCGACGAGGTCGCCGACGAGCGCCAGTTGTTCCACCTCTACAACAGCCTGGCCGAGCGCCGCGGCCATCTCCTGCTCACCGCCCGCACGCCGCTGGCCGCCTGGGGGCTGCGTCTGCCCGACCTGCGCTCGCGGCTCGCGACCGCCTGGACGGTGCATGTCGAGCCGCCCGACGAGACGCTGCTGGCCGCTCTTCTGGTCAAGCAGTTCGCCGACCGCCAGCTGCGGGTCGAGCCTGGCGTCATCGACTATCTCCTGAGCCGCATGGAGCGCTCCTTCGCCAGCGCCCGGCGGCTCGTCGAGGGGCTGGACCGCGCCTCGCTCAGGGCCCGCCGGCCGATCGGCCTGGCACTCGCCCGCGAGGTGCTGGCTTCTCTCGAGGAGCCCGACGACAGCGACGTCGGGATGATCGACTAGAATCAAGGGAGGTACTCATGGATCTCGGCATTACCGGCCGCAAGGCCATCGTCTGCGCTGCCAGCAAGGGGTTGGGCAAGGCCTGCGCCATGTCGCTCGCCCGCAACGGCGCGAGTCTGGTGATCAACGGCCGCAATGCCGAGATTCTCGAGGACACCGCGCGGGAGATCCGCGAGGCGACGGGCGTAGACGTGCTCACGGTCGCCGTCGACATCACCACCGCCCAGGGGCGCGAGGCGGTGCTCGCGGCCTGCCCCGAGCCGGACATCCTCGTGAACAATGCAGGCGGGCCACCGCCCGGTGACTTCCGCGAGTGGGGCGAGGGTGAATGGGTGGCGGCCCTGCGGGCCAACATGCTCACCCCCATCGAGCTGATCCGCGCTACCGTGGACGGCATGGCCGCGCGCGGCTTCGGCCGCGTCGTCAACATCACGTCGAGCGCCGTGAAGGCGCCGATCGCCGAGCTCGGCCTCTCCAACGGCGCGCGCGCCGGCCTGACCGGCTTCGTCGCCGGCACCGCGCGCGCGCTGGCGGCAACAGGCGTCACCATCAACAATATCCTGCCCGGCCGCTTCGAGACCGACCGGCTCAGAAGCGGCTTTGCCGCCAAGGCCCGAGCCGGCGGCCGGCCGGAGAGCGAGATCGAGGCGGCCGCGCGGGCCCAGATTCCTGCCCGCCGCTTCGGCCAGCCCGAGGAGTTCGGCGAGCTGTGCGCCTATCTCTGCTCGGTACAGGCCGGCTACATCACCGCCCAGAACATCCTGATCGACGGCGGTCTCGTCTCCTCGACCATGTGAGCAGGCCTCGGAGGCCCGGATGAGCGCAACGCGTCTCGAACAGGTCCGCTCGCTGCCGACACGGCTGGTGGCGGGCCTCATGACCGGCACCTCGATGGACGGGCTCGACATGGCGCTGTGCCGTGTCGAGGCCGGCCGGCCGTGGGCCTTCGAGCTGGTGGCGACGGACGAGGCGCCGATGCCAGCGGCCCTGCGCGCCGGCCTGGCGGCCCAGGGGGCGATGAGCCTCGGCGAGGCCGCGCGGCTCGACCGGGCGCTCGGTCTCTGGTTCGCCGACGCGCTGGCGCCGCTTGCGGAACGGGTCGGCCAACCGCTCGACCTGATCGGCTCGCACGGCCAGACCGCCTATCACGAGCACGGCGTGACGACGGTCCAGCTCGGCGAGCCGGCCTTCCTCGCGGTCCGCTTCGGCTGTCCGGTGATCTCCGACTTCCGCCGCAACGACATCGCGCTGGGCGGCTGCGGTGCCCCACTTGTTCCGGCAATCGACCGCTGGCTGTTCGGCCGGCCCGATGCCGGGGTGGTCGCGCTCAATATCGGCGGCATAGCCAATCTCACGGCAATTCCGCCCGAGGGGCCGGTCACCGGCTTCGACTGCGGGCCCGGCAACATGGTGCTGGACGCGCTCGCCCGGCGCTTTACCGGCGGCCGCCAGGCCGCCGATCTTGGCGGCGTTTTCGCGGCACGCGGCCGGGTGCGTCCGGAATGGCTGGCGCCGCTGCTGGGGCAGCCGTTCTTCGCACGCCAGCCCCCCCGTTCGGCCGGCCGCGAAGAGTTCGGCGAGGCATTCGTCGAGGCGCTTCTGGCCCGCGCGGCGCCCGCCGACGAGGCCGCCTGGCACGACCTTTTCGCCACGGCGCTGGAGCTGACCGTGCAAGGCATCGCCCGCTCGCTGGAGAGCCATGTGCCCTTCCGGCCGGCCTCGCTGATCGCCAGCGGCGGCGGTGCCCGCAACCCGCGCCTGATGGCGCGGCTGGCCGATGTGGTGGCTCCTGTCAGGCTCACCACCAGCGACGCGCTGGGTGTGCCCGGGGATCACAAGGAGGCCATCGCGTTCGCGCTGCTGGCCTCCGCCCGCCTCGACGGGCTGCCGGGTAATCTGCCGGAGGTAACGGGTGCAGCGCGGCCGGTGCTGCTCGGCAAGATCACCGAGTGCTGAGATTCATGACCTTTTAACCTGCAGTGGAGCATGGTGGGCGGGTCTCTAGCCTAGGAGAGGGCCTCGTGGTCGCCATCCCCTTCCGTCCTGCCGCCGTCTTCCTGGCCCTGCTGCTGGCCGGCTGTGCCTCGAGTGCTCCCGACATACCGCTTGCTGCCAACGGCGAGACCGCACCTCTGGCCGAAGGCGCCAACCGGGCCCAAAGTGAACGTTTGGCCGCCATGGCCGCCGACGCCTTGGGCATTGGCGATGCCGGTACCGCCGTGGGCCTTTACCACCGCGCCGCCTTGCTCGACGCCGAGAACCGCGTTGCGGGTCTCGGCTTGGGCGAGGCGCTGCTGCAGATGGGCCGTCCCGAGGATGCCGTGGAGGCATTCCGCCGGCTGCTGCGCGATGATCCGGGCGATGCCGAGGCGGCGCGCGGCTATGCCCGTGCCATGATCGGCCTCGACCGTCCCGACGCGGCGGCAGCCCAGCTCGAGGAGACGGTTACGCGCCATCCGCAGGATCATCGGCTGACCACCACGCTGGGGGTCGCGCTCGACCTGCTGGGTCGCCACGGCGAGGCCGAGACGCGCTACCGGGCAGCGCTGGCGGTGGTGCCGGGGGATTCCGCAGCGACCACCAATCTCGGCCTCTCGCTGGCGCTCGCAGGCCGCTACCAGGAAGCAATCCGCCTGCTCGAGCCGGTCGCCAAGGGGCCGGGAAGCACGCTGCGCGCGCGCCAGAATCTGGCCGCCGCCTACGCGCTCGCCGGCGACACCGAGGCGGCCCGGCGCCTTTTGCGGCTCGACCTGGACGACAAGGCGGTGCGCGAGAACCTCGCCTATTTCACCTGGTTGCGGGATGGCGGCCGCTCGGCGCGTGGCGCCCGTGACATGGTGCAGAACGCCCTCGCGAGGCCAGTGCCGGCAGCTACCGCGACGACACCGCGTGCCGTGGCGCAGCCGGGCGGCGCCCGCCCGCTGGTGCCGGCGCGGCCTGTGGCCGTTGCACCGGCCATAGCGCCCCTGCCGGCGGTTCCTCCCGCCCCGCAGGAGCCTGCTGCCGCCGCCGTCGCCCTTGGCGAGGCCGATCTGCGTCTGGGCGGCGAGCCGGCCGGCGACTGGGTGGTCGAGCTGGCCGCTTTCTCCGACAGCCGCACCGCCGTCGACCGGTTTCGCGCCCTGCAGGCAGCCCATCCGGAGCTGTTCGCTGCAGCGGTGCCGCTGGCGGGCACGGGCGAGGATACCGAGCCGATGCTGGTGGGTCCCTATGACAGCGCGGCCCGCGCCCGCGCGGTGTGCGCCGCCCTTGCGCCTGGAACCTGCAAGCCGCTCCGCCTCTGAGCGACCTCCTGCGCCCTCGCTGCCGGCCCTGCAATGCCGGGTGGTGGCGTCGACAGCCAATGACGGCCCTGGGAGCGGCTGGCAGGACCGATCCTCCTGCTTGCTCCACGACGCCACCGCGCTTGTTGCAGGGGATCTCGCGGAGCTGGGGTGGGTGCGGCGATGGCACCGGCAGGTATGGCGCAGCGCCCGCCGCGCTTGCAGCACTGGCGCCGGCTTTCTAGAGACGGTGGGCTTGTCGCGAGGGGCAATGAGGGCAGGGGCAGGGTGACGGTCTACCGGTTCCCGCGGGGCTTCCTGTGGGGGGCCGCCACGGCGGCGCATCAGGTCGAGGGTGGCAACCGACTGAACGACTGGTGGCCCGCCGAGGAGGAGGGGCGGCTGCCGCATCGCTCCGGTGAAGCCTGCCGCTTTTGGGATCTCTTCGAGCGGGATCTCGATCTCGCCCGCCGCTTCGGTCATAACGCCCACCGCCTGTCGCTCGAATGGAGCAGGATCGAGCCGGAGCCGGGGCGCTTCGACGAGGCGGCGCTCGACCACTACGCGGCCATCCTGGAGGCCATGGCGGCACGCGGCATCGAGCCGGTCGTGACCCTTCACCACTTCACCAGCCCGCTCTGGTTCGCCCGCCGGGGAGGCTGGCTCGATCATCGCAACCTCGCCGCTTTCGAGGCCTATGCTGGCAAGGTGGCGGAGCGGCTGGCCAGCAAGGTGCGCTGGTGGATCACCGTCAACGAGCCTACGGTGCTGGCCAAGCATGGCTTCGTCACCGGCGACTGGCCGCCTTTTCGCCGAGGCCGCTGGGATCTGGCGTTGCGCACCATCCGTGCCATGGGCCGCGGCCATGTCCGGGCCCGCGCTGCCCTGCGCGCGGTACGGCCCGACGCCATGGTGAGCTTTGCGCACAGCGCACCGTGGATCGAGCCCTGCAATCCCGGCCGCGCAGCCGACCGGACGGCCGCCCTGGCGCGCGACTTCTTCCTCAACCGTCTGCCCTTCCGCATGCTGGGCGGCGCGCCCCGGCATGTGCTCGACTATGTGGCGATCAACTACTACACGCGCATGGTGGTGCGCTGGGAAGGGCACGGACGGGCGGCCCTGTTCGGCAGGGACTGTCTCGACGACCATCACGGGACCGGGCGCCGCTTCGCGTCGACGGGCGCGGAGATCCATGCGCCCGGCCTGCTGCAGGTGCTCGAAAGCTACGCACCGCTGGGCCTGCCGATGATGATTACCGAGAATGGCCTCGCCACCGACGACGAGGTGCTGCGCACTGTTGGTCTTCGAGAGCATCTCGAGGCTCTCGGGCAGGCGGTGGCGCGCGGCCTGGATGTGCGCGGCTATCTGCACTGGACGCTGATGGACAATTTCGAGTGGGCGCTCGGCACCACCGTGCGCTTCGGCCTTGCCGCCAACGATTCCGCCACCCAGGTCCGCACACCGCGCCCGGCGATGATCTTGCTGGCCGAGGTGGCGCGTGCCAACGCCGTCGCCGCCGCCGCCACGCAGGAGGCGGCGGCCGGGTGACGGCCCTGCCAGCGGAATTGGCCAGGTGAGCCTCCTCGACGCCAGCAGCCTCGCCCATGGGGCGGTGATCGACACCGATATCGCCGTCATCGGCGCCGGTGCGGCCGGCATCACCCTGGCGCGCGCCCTGGCGGCGGCCGGCTGCGAGCTGGTGCTGGCCGAGGCAGGGGGGCTGGAGCCCGACCCGGCGACCCAGGCGCTGCACGATCTCGAGAGCGTGGGCTATCCGCCGCGCCCCGACTACATGGCGCGTGCCCGCTATTACGGCGGCACCTGCAATCTCTGGGCGGGGCGCTCGATGCGGCTGCTGCCCGTCGACTTTGCCGGCCGGTCCTGGGTCCCGTGGAGCGGCTGGCCGGTGGCGCCGGAGGAGATCGCCGCGTTCGAGCCGGAAGCGGCCGCGATCCTCGGCCTTCCGCCGGACGGCTTTCGCAGCGGCGTGGCCCTTGAAGCCGGGATGTCGGCCGCCGAGCGCGCCCTCCTGGAGGGGGGTGAACTGGCGCCGACCCTCTCGCTCTGGGCGCCCCGGCCCAGGCGCTTCGGCGCCGCTTTCCGCCGCGAGCTCGCTCGTAGCCCCAGGGTGCGGTTGCTGCTGGGCGCCAACGCCACCGGCATCGTCCTCGACCAGGCCGGCGGCCGTGCCGTGGCAGTGCGCCTCGCCTGTCTCGACGGGCGCCGCCTCGAGATTCGCGCCCGCAGGATCGTGCTGGCCTGCGGCGGGCTCGAGAACGCCCGTCTGCTGCTCGCCTCCCGGGACCGGGATCCGGCCGGTATCGGTAATGCGCACGGCCATGTCGGGCGCTTTTTCATGGACCACCCCCGCACCGTGCACGGCAAGGTGCATCTGGAGGCCGGCGCCGGACTGCGGCTGCTGCGGGGCGTGCCGGTGCGCGGCGGCAAGATCCAGCTGGGGCTCGCCCCCTCGCCGGCGCTGCAGGAGCGGGAGGGCCTCCTGCACCACTACGTGACCTTCGAGAGCGAGCAGTCGGGCTACGCCCAGCAGCAGTACGACACGGCCGTTCAGATCGCCAAGGTGGTGCTGCGGCGCGGCCATGCCGGCGGCAGGCTGGCGCTGGGCGAGGCGCTGCGCCGCCGCACCGGAACGTCCGGCCTGATGTACCTGCTCTCGCCCAAGGAGATCATGCCCCACTGGGCCTGGCGCGCCCTCTGGCACGCGCGTCACCTGGCGCCGCGCAAGGTCGGCCCGCAGCGCTACGTCGCCGTCTATTTCTGTGAGCAGCCGCCCGACCCGAAGAGCCGCGTCTATCTCTCGAGCGAGCGCGACGTCCTGGGGGTACCGCGCCTCGTGCTCGACTGGCAGATCTCTCCTTCGGTCACCGACAGCGTCCTGCGCCTCGAGAGGATCCTCGACGGCGTGCTGCGCCGCCAGGGCCTCGGCCGGGTCGAGCCGGACCAGGAAGCGCCCCGCTATACCGACGCTTCCCACCACATGGGCACTACCCGCATGAGCGTCGATCCGCGTCTGGGCGTGGTCGACACCGACTGCCGCGTGCACGGCCTGGGCAATCTCTATTTGGCAGGCAGCTCGGTCTTTCCCGGCGCCGGCCACGCCAACCCGACCCTTACCATCGTGGCGCTCGCGTTGCGCCTCGCCCGCCACCTGGCGATCCACCGAGGCTAACCCACGCCGGCACGCCCGTCCTCGTGCCGGGGCGCCAGCGACCCGACGAACGAAACTCGCGCGTCGCGCCGGTCCGCATCCTCCTTTTCTCAATTGCAAGGGCGGCATGCCGCCAACGGCGCCACCCCCGTTTCTCAACCACCGCATGGTCTCTCGGGTTCGACGCTCCCTGCATGAGCGTTGCCTTGCCCGGCCCTGCCGAGCCTCCATCCGGCGCCGCTGGGCGCTGTTGCCGGCGAGCGGGCCAGCAGGCTCGGGTTCGTCTTTGCCGCCGGCGCCGCCGTTGGCGTTGAGGCGGGGCAGGCCATGCGCCGTGTCGGCGGCGGGCGCGGCCTCGGGCTGCGCCACCCGGGCAGTCATGCCGGGTCTCGGGTCGGGTTTTCCACGGTCTCACACCCGCGCGGCGCCGGGGCTGGCG
>JAWZSN010000026.1:0-75905 GCA_033875255.1 Geminicoccaceae bacterium 1502E
CGGTCCGCCGCGTCCCGCCGCAACGGCGCGCTCTCGCGCGGCCCGGTCACGGCGGCGGGCCAGGCGGCCAGCGCCGGCAGCGGCACCCGTCACGGCCTGCTCGTCGTGGAACTCTGTCCGGCAGCCGACGAGGAGGCGCGGCTCACGGCGCTGCTCGACGATCTCGCCCGGCGCCTCGCCATGCATGGCGACGGCGGCAAAGACGAACCCGAGGCTCCCGCCCGCGGGCGAGCAGCGCGGGAGCCGGACCCGGCGCGGGCGCTGGGCGGGTGGTCGCCGGCGGCACAGACGAACCCGAGCCTCGCCATGGCCGGCCGGCTCGCACAGCCCGAGGCTGCGACCGCCGCCGTCACGGAGCGTGCCACGGCCTGCCTCCTCGTGATGCGCTGCGGGGTCGGCAAGAACGAACCCGAGGCTTCCGCCCGCGGGCGAGCAGCGGGGGAGCCGGACCCGGTGCGGGCGCTGGTCGGGTGGTCACCGGCGGCACAGACGAACCCGAGCCTCGCCATGACGGGCCGGCTCGCACAGCCCGAGGCTGCGGCCGCCGCCGTCACGGAGCCTGCCATGGCCCGCGTCCGAGCCGCGCGCGATGAGGATGGCAAGAAGGAACCCGAGACCGCCGCCCACGGGCGAGCAGCGGGGGAGCCGGACCCGGTGCGGGCGCTGCGCGGCTGCCACCCGGCGGAACAGACGAACCCGAGCCTCGCCATGACGGGCCGGCTCGCACAGCCCGAGGCTGCGGCCGCCGCCGTCACGGAGCCTGCCATGGCCCGCGTCCGAGCCGCGCGCGATGAGGATGGCAAAGACGAACCCGAGGCTTCCGCCCGCGGGGGAGCAGCGGGGGAGCCGGACCCGGCCTGTGCGCTGCGCGGCTGCCACCCCGGGGAACAGACGAACCCGAGCCTCGCCATGGCCGGCCGGCTCGCGCAGCTCGGGGCCGCGGCCGCGGCCGACACGGAGCGTGTCATGGTCCGTGGTGGCGCCATGCGCTGCGAGGGTGCCAAGGACGAACCCGAGACCGCCGCCCGCGGGCGAGCAGCGGGGGAGCCGGACCCGGCGCGGGCGCTGGGCGGGTGGCAACCGGCGGGAAAGACGAACCCGAGTCTCGCCATGGCCGGCCGGCTCGCGCAGCTCGGGGCCGCGGCCGACACGGAGCGTGTCATGGTCCGCGTCTGCGCCATGCACGGCGAGGGTGGCAAAGACGAACCCGAGGCTCCCGCCCGCGCCACCTCTCGTGTCCAACCGCGCCCGGGCGCGACGAACGGAGGCGCGGCGGCCTCAGACAGCGTGCGGGTGAGGCGGTGGCCGGTGAGCGGATTTCGGGAGCAAGAGCCGCGGCCCGGCGGCCCGACGGATTCCAGGTGGACCGGGAACCGTCTCGGACAGGCTTCAGGCTGCCGGCGGCGCGCGAACCAACTAGCTCCTACCTGCATCAGCGGGATCGGGCGGGTGCGCCGATGCGGCGCACGGCCCTGTGCCAGGAGACGTCACCATGGAACGCCGCAATCCCCGGAGCATCGCGAGCATCGGCGGGCATCCGATCCCTCCGCTGTTGGCTCCTTTCCCCATCGCGTTCCTCGCCTCGGCGCCAGCGAGCGCCATCGTCTTCTGGGCAGGCGACGGGGCCGGCTGGGAGACCGTCTCGCTGTGGCTTCTGGGCGCCGGCGCGGTCACGGCCCTGGCGGCAGCGCTTCTCGGCTTCACCGGTCTCTTGGCCGACCGGCGCATCCGCGGCCTCGGCGCCGCCCTGCAGCACATGATCGGCAGTCTCGCGGCGGTGCTGCTGGCGCTGCTCAACTGGCACCTGCGCTACCACCGGCGGTGCCGCCGAGGAGGTGCTTTCCTCGGGCTGTCGCTGGCGACGGCCCTGCTGCTGCTGCTCACCGGCTGGAAGGGGTGGGAGATGGTCTATCGACACGATGTCGGCGTCGCCTACACGCCCGCTGCTCCGGCACGAGAGGGCCGGCGCCCCGGCAGGGGTGTGCAGGGTGGCCGAGGCCTGGGCCCGGCGTCGTGGGCAAGGCAGCGGTCCCGGCCCGGCTATGCGGGTGATGGCACCTCTCGTCAGCGACCCGGGCGCGATCCCCCTGCTCCGGCCGGCGGCGGCTGGAACGGGCAGTTCTGCAGCGCCTCGCGCAGCATCGCGATGAAGACCCGGACCTTGCGGGGAACCTGGGTCGCCGACGGATAGACCGCCCAGACCGACAGCTCCTGGGGCGGCAGCGCGTCGAGCTGCACCGGCACCAGGCTGCCCGCCTCCAGCTCCCCCGCAATGTCCCAGGCCGAGAACAGCGAGAGCCCCAGGCCGCCGAGACAGGCCTGGCGCAGCGCCTCGATACTGTTGCTGGTGAACCGGCTCCCGACCCGGATTTGGCGCATCTGGCCGTCCAGCTCGTAGGTCCAGTAGGGCGCGCCGCCGAGCACGAGGCACTCGTGCCCGGCCAGCTCGGCCACCGTCCGCGGCGTGCCGTGCGCCGCCAGGTAGCCGGGCGAGGCGCAGAGCAAGCGCGGGTTCGGCGCCAGCTTTTGGGCCACCAGGGCCGAATCGCGCAGCCGGGCGATCCGCACCGCGAGGTCGATCCCCTCCGCCACGATGTCGACGACACTGTCGGTGATCTGCAGGTCGACCCGTAGCCGCGGATGGCTGTCGAGCAGCCGTGGCATCAGCGGCGCTACGATCTTGCGGCCGAAATTCATCGAGGCGGTGACCCGCAGCGGGCCGCTCGCCTCCTCGCGGCCGGGCAGCAAGGCGGCCTGCCCCGCCTCGATCGCTGCCAGCACAGCCCGGGCATGCGGCAGATAGGCCTCTCCTTCGGCGGTCAGGGCGAGGTTGCGCGTGGTCCGCTGCATCAGGCGGGCGCCCACCCGCCGCTCGAGCGCGGCGAGCCGGCGGCTCGCCGCTGCAGGCGTCGTCCCGATCCGCCGCGCCGCCTCCGAGAGGCTTCCTGCGGCGGCGGCGTAGACGAGCACGGCGAGATCGTCAGTATCCATCGGCATCTTTGCGCGCTGCGAGAAAGCGGCTTCTCCCAGCCAGCCATTAATGGGGCCACCGCGCAAGGCCAGATAGCAGGTCTCGATCTACCGCAAACGCGGACCGCTCGACCGGAGTAAGCGCATGACCGTCAATCCGCTCTTCCAGCCTCTCGATCTCGGCGCCGTCACCTTGGCCCACCGCGTCGTGATGGCGCCGCTCACCCGCCTGCGCTCGAGGCAGCCGGGCGACGTGCCCCGGGCGCTGAACGCCCAGTATTACGGCCAGCGCGCCAGCCGCGGCGGCCTGATCGTCACCGAGGCGACCGACATCTCGGCCCAGGCTCGCGGCTATCCCGGCGCGCCGGGTATCCACAGCGACGAGCAGATCGCCGGCTGGCGCAAGGTCACCGAGGCGGTGCACGCGAAAGGCGGGGTCATCTTCCTGCAGATCTGGCACACCGGCCGCATCTCGCACTCCTCCATGCAGCCCGACGGCAACCTGCCGGTCGCTCCCTCGGCGGTAGCGGCACCGGGCCAGCACATGGATGCAGGCGGCAAGCCTGTGCCTTTCGAGACACCGCGGCCGCTGGAGCTGGATGAGATTGCCGGCATTGTCGAGCAGTTCCGCAAGGCGGCGGCCAACGCCGAGGCTGCGGGCTTCGACGGTGTCGAGGTGCACGGCGCCAACGGCTACCTCCTCGACCAGTTCCTGCAGGACGGCACCAACCGGCGCGACGACGCCTATGGCGGCTCCGTCGGGAACCGTGCGCGTCTGCTGCTGGAGGTGGTGGACGCCGTGGCCGGCGTCTGGGGCGCTGGGCGCGTCGGCGTGCGGCTCTCGCCATGGGGGAAGTTCAACGGCATGAGCGAGAGCGATCCCGCTTCGCTGTTCGGGCATGTGAGCGCGGAGCTGGGCAGGCGCGGTCTCGCCTATCTGCATCTGGTCGAGCCGCGCGCCGACCAGAACAGCGATGTCAACGCGCTCGACGCCGACGCGCCTGACGCCTCCTCGCTGTTGCGCGACAGGTTCGGCGGCACGGTGATCGCCGCTGGCGGCTTCACCCGCGAGACCGCATCCCGGGCGGTGGCCGATGGCGTGGCGGACGCGGTGGCTTTCGGGCGCCTGTTCATCGCCAACCCCGACCTGCCCGAGCGCTTGCGCGTCGGTGCCTCGCTCAACCGCTACGACCGCTCGACCTTCTATGGCGGCGACGCTCGCGGCTACACCGACTATCCGGCCCTCGACGCCGCGGCGTAGGGACGAGGATGCCGGCCCGTCAGCCGGGCGGGCCGGCCTTGCCGGAGAGCGCCACGAAGCCGCGTGCCGGGTTGTAGCCCCAGAGCGCCACCGCGGTGAACAGCGCAGTCCAGCCCAGCACCGCCACGAGCGAGCCCGGGTCGAGCTGGGCATAGAGGGCAAAGCGGATCAGCTCGACCGCATGGGTGAAGGGGTTGGCGGCGGCGATCGCATGGAGCAGCGGGCTCGCCTCCTTCACCCGCCACAGCGGATAGAGGGCGGAAGACGCGAAGAACATCGGGAAGATGACGAAGTTCATCACACCCGCGAAGTTCTCGAGCTGGCGGATGAACGAGGACAAAAGCAGCCCCAGCGCCCCCAGCATCAGGCCGGCCACCAGCAGTGCCGGAAGGAGGGTGAGATAGCCTGGCAGCGGCGGCTCGATCTCCCAGAACCAGGCGATCGCGAGGAATACGTAGACCTGCAGGGCGGCCACCAGCACGCCGGCCACCAGCTTGCTCAAGAGCAGGAACCAGCGGGGGAGGGGGCTCACCAGCAGCACCCGCATCGAGCCCATCTCGCGGTCATAGACCATCGAGAGCGAGCTCTGCATGCCGCTGAACAGCAGGATCATGCCGCACAGCCCCGGCGTGATGTAGACCTCGTAGAGCATGTAGGTCTGGTAGGGCGGCTGGATCGAGACGCCGAGGATCGAGCGGAATCCGGCGGCAAAGATGAAGAGCCAGACCAGCGGGCGCACCAGGGCCGCAAGAAAGCGGCCGCGCTGCTGGAGGAACCGCAGCAGCTCGCGCCACAGGATGCCGGCGAAGCACAAGGCCCACGGCTTCATGCCGCCTTCCCCCGGGTAAGCGTCCCGAACGCCTCGCCGACGCTGCCGGCATTGGCCTTGCCCATCACCTCGCGCACCGAGCCTGCGGCCCGCACGCGGCCGTCATGCAGCACCACCAGCCGGTCCTCGGGCCAGACCTCGTCGATCAGGTGGGTGGTCCAGAGCACCGCCAGTCCCTTTTCGCGGCAGAATGCGTGCACCTCCGCCACGATCTCGCGGCGGCTGTCGACGTCGAGGCCCACGGTCGGCTCGTCGAGGACGAGCAGGCGCGGCTCGTGGAGCAGGGCGCGGGCGATCTCGAGACGCCGCCGCATGCCGCCGCTCAGCGCGCGCACCATGGTTCCACCCCGCTCCTCGAGGCCGGCGCGGGCCAGCGCCTCCTCGATCCGGGCCCGTGCTAGCGGTCCGGAAAGACCGTGCAGCAGGGCGCTGTAGCGGAGGTTCTGGGTCACCGTGAGGTCGAGATCGAGGGTGGGCTGCTGGAACACCACGCCCATCGCCCCTAGCGCCCTGCGAGGGGTGCGCCGCAGGTCGTGGCCGCACACCAGAACCCGCCCGTCCGGCGCCTGGAACAGCCGGGTCACCAGCGACAGCAGGGTAGTCTTGCCGGCGCCGTTGGGACCGAGCAGGGCGGTAAACGCGCCGGACGGCACGCTGAAGGAGACGCCCTCCAGCGCCGGCCGGCCGCGGGTATAGGCGTAGCTCAGCGCCTCGAGCTCGAGGGCGGGCGGCACGGTGGCGCTCAAGGTCCGGGATCCTCCATGTCGAGCTCCAGAAGTGCCGCCACGTCGGGCAGGGCCATGACCTCGAGCCGCTTCCTCGCTACGGCCGCAGGATCGTGCCGTTCGGCCGGCCCGAGGTCGATGCGCAGCTCGCGCACCAGGCTGCCGGGCGTGGCGGAGAGGAAGATCAGGCGCTGCGCCAGCATGATGGCCTCGTCCAGATCGTGGGTGACGAAGAGGGCAGCGGTGCGATGCATGGCCAGCAGGCGCAGCAGCAGCAGCCGCAGGCGGCGCGCGGTCGGCGCGTCCAGCGAGGCGAAGGGCTCGTCAAGCAGCACGAGGCCAGGCTCGACGATGAAGCCTCGGGCAAGCGCCACCCGCCGTGCCATGCCGAGCGACAGGCGCGAGGCGAAGACGTGCCGGGCCTGGAGCAGCCCCACCTCCGCCAGAAGGCCGCCGATCCGCTCCTGCGGGTCGGACGGATCGGCCAGCACCAACCGCAGATTGTCCTCGACCGTGCGCCAGGGCAGCAGGCGCGGCTCCTGGAACACATAGGCCAGCCGCCGCCCGGCAAGCCGGCGCACCGTGCCCGCGGCCTCCCCCTCGAGACCCGCTGCCAGGTTCAAGAGCGTGGTCTTGCCGCAGCCGGAGGGGCCGATCAGGGCCACCGTCTCGCCTTCCGCGACGTCGAAGGCGACGCGGCCGAGGGCCTTCTTGGCCGGCGCCCCTGCGACTGCCGGAAAGCACTTGCCGCTTATGTCGACGGTCAGCGCCGCCATTGGCCGAGCCGCCGCTCGATCGGCTGCAGGACGCCCCATTCGATGAGCTGGACGATGGCGATGAAGGCCAGCGCGTAGGCCAGGATTCCGGTGACGTCGAACAGCTGGAAGAAGATCGAGATCTGAAAGCCCACCCCCTCCGAGCGGCCGAGCAGCTCGACCACCAGCACGATCTTCCAGATCAGCGCGAGCCCCGAGCGGGCAGCCGCTGCGAGGTAGGGGTAGAGCTGCGGCAGCACCACGTGACGCAGCACGCGCCCGCGCGGCACGGCGAAGACCTCGGCCATCTCGATCAGCGAGCGGTCGATGGCGCGTGCCCCCTCGCGCACCGTCACCATCACGTTGGGGATCTTGTTCATGGCCACGGCGAGAACCGCCGCACTCTCCACCAGCCCGATCCAGATATAGGCCAGCACGATCGTCACCAGCGCCGGCAGGTTCAAGAAGAACACCAGCCAGGGCTGGCCCAGAAGGTCGGCCAGCAGGGAGCGCCCCATCAGGACGCCGAGGCCCGTGCCGATGGCCATCGCGATCACGAAACTGGCCGCCACACGGGCCAGTGTCGCGGCCAGATGGTGAGCCAGCTCGCCGCTTGCCGCCTCCTCGGCCAGCCGCGCCAGCACGGCTCCGGGGGGTGGCATGAGGCGCGGATCGGCGGCGATCACCGCCACGAGCTGCCAGAGCACGAACAGTGCCAGCAGCGAGGCCACCGGCGCCCACAGGCGCAAGCGCAGGCCGCGGCGACCTGGCACCGCCTGCCGCTGGCCGGCTGCCTCCTCAAGCGCGCGCCCTGCCACCATCGCCGGCGGAGTTCCTCCCCTGCATGAGCCATCATGGACCCTGTGCGGCCTATAGATTGCCTAACCGGCGCCCGTCGGCAAATGGCCAGCGCGCAGCCCTCTTCCGCAACCGCGGCATTCCGCTCGTTGTGCGAGGGAAGCGTCCGTGATCCTTTGAGCCGGCAAGGAGGGCTTCCGGGAATGGTCCCGTGACGGAAATGGTTCTGGCGCTGGGCAGCTTCATGCTCGCCCACGTGATCCCGCCGCTCCCGCCGGTGCGCGCACGGCTGCTCGCGGCACTGGGACGGCGGGGCTATCTGCTGGCTTATTCGCTGCTCTCCACGGCACTCCTCGTCTGGGTGCTGGTGGCTGCCGCACGTGCTCCCCATCTTCCTTTGTGGACGCCGCGCGAGTGGCATTATCTGGTGCCCGTGCTGGTCATGCCGGTGGCGCTCTGGCTCACCGTCGCCGGGCTCGTCCAGCGCAACCCGCTCTCGCTCACGCTGCGGGCCAGTCCACCCGAAGCGGCGCCGGGAGCCATCATCCGCGTCACCCGTCATCCGGTCCTGTGGGGCCTGCTGCTCTGGGCGCTGGCGCATATCCCGCCCAATGGCGATCTCGTCTCGCTGGTGCTGTTCGGTTTCATGGCGGGTCTCGCCGCCATTGGTATCGCCATGCTCGACCGCCGCCTGCGGCGCCGGCTTGGAGAGGAGCGCTGGCGGACGCTGGCGCGCGGCGCCGCGGCCGACGGGCCGGCCTACCTGCTGCCTCCGGCCCTGGCGGCACTCGGCCTTTATGCCTGGTTCCTGCTGCAAGGCCACGCGCTCTTCATCGGCGTAGACCCTCTCGCTGGAGTGCTGCCATGAGCGAGCCCGCCGGCCTCGCCCGGATCCCCCTGCTCGGCTACGGCTTTAGGCCGTTCTTCCTGGGCGCCGCCCTTTGGGCCATCACGGCGATGGGCGTCTGGATCGCCGCCCTGACCGGCAGCGTCGAGCGCCTCGAGCGGTTCGGTGCCCTGAGCTGGCACGTCCACGAGTTCCTCTTCGGCTATGTGGCGGCGGTGATCGCCGGCTTCCTCCTCACGGCCGTCCCGAGCTGGACCGGCCGCCCGCCGGTGCGCGGCGGCCTGCTCCTCTCGCTTGTCGCCACCTGGCTCGCCGGCCGCCTCGCGCTGCTGTCGGGCGAGGCGTTGGGCCCGCTTCAGGCCGCCGCCATCGACAGCCTGTTCCTCGTGCTGCTCGCCGGCGTCGTGGCCCGCGAGATCCTGGCTGCCGGCAATCGCCGCAACCTCAAGGTGGCTCTGCTGGTAAGCGCCCTGGCGCTGGCCAACATGCTCTTCCATGCCGAGATCATCGCTACCGGTGCCGCCGATCTGGCGCTTCGCGGCGGCATCGCCCTGGTGCTGGGCCTCATCATGCTGATCGGCGGCCGCATCGTTCCGGCCTTCACCCGCAACTGGCTGGTGGCCCGGCGGGCCGCCTCGCTGCCGGCACCGCTCGACGGGCTGGATGCGGCCGCTCTCGCCGTCGCCGCGGCAGCGCTCGCCGCCTGGGTGGCATACCCCGACGCGCTACTGACCGGGCTTGCCCTGTGCGCTGCCGGCCTCCTGCAGGGCGTGCGCCTGTCGCGCTGGCGCGGCCAGGACACCTGGCGCGAGCCGCTGCTCCTCGTCCTTCATCTGGGCTATGCCTTCGTGCCGCTGGGCTTCCTGCTGGTCGGCGCCGGCCAGCTCACCGGGGCAGTCCTGCCAACCGCAGCTCTCCATGCCTGGACCGCCGGCGCCATGGGCGTCATGACGCTCGCCGTGATGACCCGCGCCAGCCTCGGCCATTGCGGTCGCGCGCTCACCGCCTCGATCCCCACCCGCGGCATCTTCGCGGCGATCATCATCGCCGCCCTCCTGCGCGTGCTGGCCTCGCTCGCGCCAGCGGCCGGGAGCCTGCTTGTCGAGCTTTCGGCCGTTGCATGGCTCGCGGCGTTCGCCGGCTTCGTGGTTGCTTATGGGCCGATGTTGCTGCGCCGGCGGGCGGCATGAGCGGCGCCGTGAAGATCGGGATCCTCGCGCTGCTGACCGGCACGCTCCGCCCGCTGGGTGCCCGCGGCGTTCCCAGCGGCATCGACAAGCAGCCGGTGCACGGCGTCCTGCAGCTCGGCCGCGAGGGTCTGGCCGGCGACGCGCAGGGCGATCGCCGCCATCACGGCGGGCCCGAGAAGGCGGTCCACCACTACCCCTTCGAGCATTACGCCGCCTGGCGTGCGGAGCAGCCCGAGCTGACGGAACGTCTCGCCCGTCCCGGCGCGTTCGGAGAGAACGTGTCGACCCTCGGCATGACCGAGGCAACGGTCTGCGTCGGCGACATCTGCCGGCTGGGCAGCGCGCTGGTCCAGGTCTCGCAGGGCCGGCAACCCTGCTGGCGCCTCAACGAGCGCTTCGGCCAGCGCGGCATGGCTGCCCGCGTACAGGCAACCGGGCGCACCGGCTGGTACTGGCGGGTCCTGGAGGAAGGCACGGTTTGCGCCGGCGACGCTATGGCACTGCTCGACCGGCCGCAGCCCGACTGGACCCTCGCCGCCATCACCCGCCTGCTCTACCGTGATACGCTCGATCTGGATCGCCTCGATGCGCTGAGCCAGGTCGAGGAGCTCTCCTCGTCGTGGCGCGACCTTGCCCGCCGCCGCCTCGAGAAGCGCGCGGTGGAGGACTGGTCGCGGCGCCTCGAGACGCCCGCGGGGTAAAGCGAAGGAGCTTGCCGCGCCTCTGCCCGGCGGCCGGTAGCGCGTCCCGCGGCGACGCTCGCCTTGCCGGCCAGGGGAGCTACCTCGTCCTGTAGAGCGAGCACATCGGCGGCAACGCGGCTGTGCTCATGCAGCGACAGGAGCCCATCATGTTCGAGCAACTTCCTGCCCCCGACCACGTTCTGGCCTTCAGGCTGGGCGGCACGATGACCGGCCAGGACATCGCCAGCTACCGCAGCCTGCTGGATGCCATGCTGGAGACGCACGAGCGCATCGGCCTGTGCATCGACGTCACCGGCCTCGCCGACATGAATGCCGATGCCTTCGTCGAAGGGGCGAAGGCCGACATGGCGCTGCTCGCGCATCTCCGGCAGCTCGGCCGCTGCGCCTTCGTCTCGGACAAGGAATGGCCGCGTGCCGTGGCGGGCTTCATGGCCGCCCTGTTCCCGACCTTCGAGGCGAAGGTCTTCACGTCCGACCAGCGCGATCAGGCCTTGAGCTGGGCGGCGGAACGGCCGAAGGCGCAGCAAGCCGCCCCGGCGCTGCGGTTCATTCCGACCAGCAGCGACGCCGTGCTCGCCTTCGAGATCGACGGGGTGCTTGCCGCAAACGAGCTTTCCGGCATCGTCGAGCATGTCGACGCGTTTCTCGCCCGCCACGAGAAGGTGCGCATGCTGGCCCGGATCAAGCACTTGGGCGGCATCGATCCGGGCTCCTTCCTGCAGGGCGGGCTGTTGCCGATGAAGCTCGCGGCCATGCAGAAGCTCGAGCGCTACGCCATCGTCGGCGCGCCGGCGTGGATGCGGCCGATCATCGAGACGGTGAACCCGGCCTTCCCCGCCATCGACATGCGGGCCTTCGCCACCGAGCAGGAAGCCGACGCCTGGCGCTGGCTCGGCGCCGAGCCCGCCCGGTAGCGCCGACAGTCACGCGCGCAGCGGTTTCCAGGCTACTGTTCTCACATCCCGTCCGCCGCCGATCCGCCTGCCGGTTTCCTGCCACCGGGGGTCGCCGCCTAGCTCCCCACCTGGAGTGTCGCGGTCATCGAGCGCAGGGCGGCGAGGATGCTGGGGCCCACCGCCCGGCTGGTCTTGGGGTTGGTGGGCGAGGGGAAGTTCTGCGAGCGCATGGTGAGCACGATCTCCTCGGCTTCCACCTCCACCAGGTGCTGCGCGCCTGGTATGTCGGGATCGGCCCAGATCTCCACCATGGTTCGCTCGAGGCCGAGCCCCGCCAGGCTCAGCGCGATGGCGACGTTGAAATGCCGGGGAAACGCCAGGGCCGCCTCCCGGGCCGAGCCGGAAAAGACCTGCACCGCCTCCCGGGGAGGCTCGCTGAAGTCGAGGCCGCGGGCTTCCAGATAAGGCTCGCCGATGAACGAGTTGGGCTTGATGCGAGAGGTGAGGCGGACCGAGCAGAGCGTGCCCTCGGCGGCGCCGCGGACCGAATCGAGCCCCGGCAGCGCGCCGCTGGCGATGCGGATGCGGCCGCCATGACGCTCGGCGAAATCCACCATGTCGGGGAAGGCCGGCATGCCGCCGGCGCTCACCAGCACGAGCTGGCGGCCCCGGCCCAGCACCGCGCGGGCGATCTCCGGCAGCGCCCCTGCCGTGGCGCATTCCACCACGATGTCGGCATGGGCGCAGAGCTCCTCCAGCGGGACGATCGCCGGCCGGCTCGTCAGCGCCTCGGCGTTGCGCGCGGCCCTGTCCAGGTCACGCGCGGTGACCGCTGTCAGCCGCGCGTGCGGCAGAGCGCCGGAATCGAGGGCGCGGGCCAGGTACTGGCCGACATTGCCGAACCCCGCAAGGCCGATGCGCGCGGGCTCGTGGGAGGGGTTGTGCATCACGACATCCTCGCGTCGGAAGCGTCGCTGTCCGGCTTCGCTCCCATGAGTCCCGCATAACGTGCGAGATCGGGCGCCTGCTCCAGGCCCACAATAGCATCGCGCAACGCCGCCACCCGCTCGGGCGAGGCCACCGCACCGGCCAGCGTGGCGAACTTGGCGTCGATCTCGCCCTCCGCGAGCGGCTGCTCGGGATAGCCGCGGGCGACGCCGTTCCTGGTCTTGAGCTGTCGGCCGTCTTTCGTCGTCACCGTGATGACGGTCTCGTAGCGCTCGGGAAACAGGCGGTCGAGCTCGTCGTCATGCACCACCGTGACGGCCCGCGAGAGCCGCGCCACGTCGGCGTCGCTCTCGCGCCGGTCGTGGAAGAGGTCGAGCACCCTCAGCCCCTCCGCGGTGAGAGCCACCGGCAGGATGTACTGGGCGCAGTGGCTCTTGAGAGGATTGCCGTCGACGCAGTGGGCGCCGGAGGTGGCAAAGCGCATCTCGATGGCCGCCACGTCCCCGATCGCGAGACGGTGCTCGCGGGCGATTGCGAGCAGCCCGTCGAGACCGGGGTGGAGGAAGGAGACGCTGGAATAGGGCTTGATGGCGAGCTCCATGATGCCGTCGAAGCGGGTCCCTAGCTCGTCGACGAGGAAGCCCGGCCGCGGGTTGCGGCTGAACGCCCGAAAGACAGTGTGACCCTCGTCGAAGATCGCCCGCGGCCCGCCGAAGCCGCGCCTCGCGAGGAGGGCTGCCGTCAGCCCGTTGCGTGCCGCCATGCCCATCTGGAAAGGACGCGCGTTCTCGGTGGGATCGCTCTCCCAGGCCATCAGGCCCGAGGCCTGGCAGCCGGCCAGGCCCAGCGCCGCCACCGTCTGCTCCTCGTCGAGGCCGAGAAGGAAGGCAGCCGCGGCCGTGGCGCCGAAGCAGCCGCATACCGCTGAGGGATGGAAGCCCAGATTGTACTGTTCCACCGGACCCAGCGCCATCGAGAGCCGGTACTCCAGCTCGCAGCCCAGCACCACCGCCGCCACGAACCGGGCGCCCGACGCACCCGCCAGCTCGCCCGCCGCGAGCGCCGTCGGCACCATCACGGCGATCGGGTGGAGGATGCCCTCGGGGTGGTGGGGCTCGACATCGCAGGCATAGCCCATCGTGCCGTTGGCGAGAGCGGCGTCGACGGCGCCGGTGCGAAAGCCCTGGCCCACCACGGTCGCCTGCGGCGCCCCGCCCGACTCACGCACCAGACCGGTCACCAGCCGGCCGGTGGGAATGCGCGGATCGGCGGCTGCCAGCAGCGCGCCGCTGCCGTCCTGGATCATCTGGAGCGCCCTCGCCCGTACCTCGGCGGGCACGGCTGCCGGCTCGAATCCGGCGATGTAGCGGGCCCAGGCCGCCGTCAGGCCTCCGGGTCCCTTATGGGCTGTCGTCACGTTGCTCTCTCTCGCTCAATGCCGCTGGAGATGTGGGGGAGTTCAATCAGGCGAACGCGGCGGTGCCAAGCAACTCGCGTCCGATGATCAATCTGTTGATCTGCGTCGTGCCGTCGGGAATCGTCAGCATCCGCGCATTGCGCAGATGCCGCTCGATGCCGTACTCGCGGGCGATCCCCGCCGCGCCATGGACCTGCACCGCACTCGAGGCGATCCTCACGACAGCTTCCGTGGCGAACGACTTGGCCATGGCGGCCTTCATGTTGTGTTTGCCGCCCTTGTCCATCAAGGCCAGCGAACGGAACACCATGAGCCGTGAGGCCTCGAGCAGCGTCGCCATCTCGGCAACCATCTCCTGGACCAGCTGGTGGCTGGCGATGGGCTTGCCGAACTGTGTGCGCTCGCGGGCATAGGCGATGCTGTCGTCCAGGGCGGCGCGGGCGATGCCGAGGCCGAGAAGCGAGATGAAGCAGCGCGACCGCTCGAAGCCCTTCATCGACTCGCGAAGACCCTCGCCCGGCGGCCCCAGCATGGAGCTCGCGTGTACCACGACGCCGTCGAGGAAGATCTGCCCAAGAGACCACCCGTTGAGGCCGAGCTTGTCAATCTCGCGGGTCTCGAAGCCGTGCTCGTCGCGGTCGAGCAGGAACATCGAGAACTCGTTCTCCTCGGTACGGACCACCGCCACCACGAGATCGGCGAGCGAGGCGTTTGAGATCCAGGTCTTCTCGCCCGAGAGCCGGTAGACGTCGCCGTCGCGCACCGCGCGGGCCTGCATGCCGCGTACGTCCGAGCCGGCACCGGGCTCGCTGATCGCCGAGCAGCCGATGAGCTCGCCGGCGAGCAGCCGGGCCAGATACCGTTCCTTTTGCGCCGGCGTGCCGACCCGCGCGAGCTTGAGCGCGGCTCCCTCGTTGACGAAAGCGAGGCCCGCGACATCGGGGCTCACCCGCGCCAGCTCCTCGTAGAGAAGCCCGCTTGTGACGAAGTCGAGACCCAGGCCGCCATCCTCCTCGGCGACCCAGCCCGCCCCGACGCCGTAGGGTCCCGTTGCCGCCAGCAGCTCGCGGGCGAGCGCCTTGGGGATCATCTGGTCGCGAAAGGGCTCGACCCGCGGACGGATGTCCCTCTCGAGATAGCGGCTCCAGGCGTCGATCGCCGCTGCCTGCTCCTCGCCCGGCTCGAAGTTCAAGAGGTCTCTCCTTGTGCCGTCACTCGCCGCGCCATTGCGGGCGGCGCTTCTCGAAGAAGGCCCTGATGCCTTCCTCGTAGTCTTTCGTGCCTTCGAGCGGGCGGCGCAGCGCGTCGTTGAGCGCATGGGCGTCGCCGATGCTCATGTCCGCGCCGGCATTGACCATGCGCTTGACGGCGGCGGCGCCGAGCGGGCTCGAGTTGATCGTGATCTCCTCCGCCATCTCGAGCGCGGTCTCCAGATGCCGGCCCTTCTCGACCACGCGCTCGACGATGCCGAGCGTCAGCGCCTCACGGGCCGGCACGCGCCTTGCCGTGAAGAACAGCTCCTTGGCGCGCGCCACCCCGACGAGGCGCGGGAAGACCACACCGGCAGTGCCGCCCGGATAGGCGCCGAGCTGCATCTCCGGCCACGCGAAGACGGCATCCTCGGCGGCGACCCGGAGATCGCAGTTGAGGGCGAGCTCGAAGCCGCCGCCCAGGCACCAGCCGTGGACCGCGGCGATCACCGGCTGCGGCAGGCTCCAGATCACCTCGTTCGCCCGCCTGAGGGCGCCGCTCTGCTCCCACTTGCCGTCGGGCGAGAGATCGCGGCGCTCCTTGAGGTCGGTGCCGGCCGAGAACGCCCTGTCACCGGCCCCGGTGAAGATCACCACCCTGATGTCGCGGCGGCGGGCGGTCTCGCGCAGCTTCGCCTCGATCGCCTCGGCCAGCGCCTGCGAGATCGCGTTGCGGATCTCGGGGCGGTTCAACGTGAGCACGAGAACGCCGTCGCGCTCCTCGCTCAGCAGGATCGACATGGGATCTCCTCCGCCCGCTCAGTCCACCCAGGCGCGGACATTGACGGCGACGGCCACCACCTTGCCGTCCTGGTTGGTGCAGGTGACCTCGGCATGGGCGCGCCGCTTGTCCGGATCGACGCTGGCGAGCTTGTATTCGGTGGTGATCGTGTCGCCGAAGAAGACCGGGGCGAGGAAGCGGATCCGGTCGTAACCCAAGGATACGGTGCGGCCGAGGGGAAAGCGCACCGAGGCTGCCGACATGAAGCCAACGAGCAGGGTGCCGTGGGCGATGCGGCGGCCATAGCGGCCGGCCTGCATGTAGGTCTCGTCGATATGGTTGGGCGAGAAGTCGCCGGTGATGCCGGCATAGAGATAGACGTCGGATTCGGAGACGGTCTTGGTGAACCGCACCGAGCTGCCGATCGCGGCCGCGGCCGTCGCGGGGTCCGTCACGGTCATCGCCGCGCCTCCGTCTCGCCGAGCCAGGATGCCAGAACCTCTTCGGTGTGCTCGCCAGGACGCGGCGGCACCGACCAGCCGGCGGCGACGTCGAAGCCGCTGAACTTGGCGGCTGGCCCGATGCACGGGAACTCGCCGCCGTCGCGGTCGGGGATCTTCACCAGCATGCCGCGCGCCGCTGTCTGCGGGTGGGCGAAGACGCGCTCCATGTCGTTGACCGGTGCGCAAGGGACGCCGGCTTCGTCCAGCGCCGCCACGAGATCATCGACGCGCCACTTGCGCACCTCGTCGTCGAGGGTCGCATAGAGCGTGTCGCGGTTGGTGACGCGGTCGCGCATGGTGGCGTAGCGCGGGTCGGCCAGGAGATCCTCGCGCCTCAGGACGCGGGCCAGATCCTCGTAGAGACGCTGAACGCCCGCGCCGATCACGATCCAGCCGTCGGCCGCCTCGAAAGCCTTGTAGGGAACGTTGGTGCCGTGCTCGGAGCCCCACTTGCGCCGCCGGCCACCGACGAGCAGCCACTCCATGGCGGCGTCCACCAGGTAGGTGACTTCGCCCTCGAACAGGCTCGTCTCGACGCGTTGGCCGCGCCCGGTGCGCTCGCGGTCGTAGAGTGCGGCCATGATACCGCTCATCGCGTACTGACCGCAGATCAGGTCGAAAGCGGAGGTGCCGAGCTTGATAGGCTTGCCGTCGCGCTCGCCGGTCAGGCTCATATAGCCGCCCTCGGCCTGAATGGTGAGGTCGAAGGCGCCCTTGTCGCGCATCGGCCCGGTAGCACCCATGCCCGACATGGCGCAGTAGACCAGCCTCGGGTTGGCTGCGGCCAGCTCCTCGTAGCCGAGCCCCATGCGGTCCATCACACCCGGGCGGAAATTCTCCACCACAACGTCGGCCTCGAGCGCCAGGCGCCTTGCCAGGGCGCGATCGCGCTCGTCCTTGGTGTTGAGCTGGATCGACCGCTTGTTACGGTTGACGGCCAGAAAGCTCATGCTCTGGCCGTCGTGGAACGGCGGCCCCTGCAGCCGGATCGGATCGCCGCCCGGTGCCTCCACCTTGACGATGTCGGCCCCCAAATCGCCCAGCAGCATCGTGCAGAACGGTCCGGCATAAAGTCGCGTGAAATCCAGCACCTTCACGCCGGTGAGCGGCTTGCGCTGCAAGTTTGCCTCCCTGCCTCGATCGGCTGGTCAGTGAATGGGTAGCGTGTCCATGGTCACCATGCCTTCCGGCGTCAGCCTGAAGGAAAGATGGTGAACCCAGCGTTCATCGTCCTGTCGCGGGTGGTCGCGCCGCTGATGCGCCCCCCGGCTTTCCGTGCGGGCCAGGGCGGCGCGCAGGATCAGGCCGGCGACCAGCGCCATGTTTCTCGCAGAGCGTGCCTCCAGCGCCGATTCCATATCGTTGGCGGGCAAGCCGGCGGCGTGCCCGGTCAGCTCCTCCAACGCCCCCAGTCCCGTCTCCAGTCCGGGGCCGGTGCGGTAGAGGCCGGCCGCAGCGCTCATGGATGCGCGGATCGCCTCCTTGATCTCGGCCGCTGTGCCGGAACCGCCATCGCCGCCCGCGAGGCGCGCCAAGGCGGCGGCATGGATGTTCCGCCAGTCGCGGGCGGCGGGTTGCGGGCCTTGGGCCAGTGCCCGTGCCGCGGCCCGGCCGACCAGCCAGCCCATGGCCATCGTCTCGCCGCCGCCATTGCCGGCGAGCCGGCTGGCGCCGTGGATGCCGCCCGAGGCCTCGCCGCAGGCGAACAGGCCCGGCACCTCGGTGGCACCCGTCGCGTCGATGAACACGCCGCCCATCTCGCTGTGCGCGGCCGGCCGGACCCGCGGACCCTCGGCCGAGGGCTCCAGTCCGGCGCCGCGCAGGCGTTTGCAGTGCGCCACGTAGCTCTCGAGCGTGTCGCGGGGCAGGGTGGTGGTGTCGAGCAGCACGCTGCCGTCGGCAAAGCCGCGGCCGGCGTCGATCTCCTGCTGGATGCACAGCGACAGGCGTGCCTTCTCGATCTGCCGCTCGCCGTGCTCCGGGTTGTAGCGGAACATGAAGCGCTCACCCGTGACGTCGAGCAGGGGCGCGCCGTCGCCGAGCATCGCCGTGGGCATCTCCATGCCGCGGCAGCCCGCGGGATGAACCGTCACCAGGGGCTCGAACTGGACGAACTCCATGTCGATCAGCCGTGCACCCGCCTCCAGCGCCAATGCGTAGGCGTCCGCCGCCACGTCGCTCGGGTAGGTGCTGTCGGCATAGAGGCGCCCGATGCCGCCCATGGCGAGAATAACGGCGCGGGCATGGACGGCGGTGAAGCGCTGCGTGCGACGATCGGCGAGCAGCGCTCCCACGACCTCGCCGCCATCGCCGAGCAGGGCCACGACGCGCCGGGCGGCCAGCGCCTGCACGCCGATGGTCGAGGCCCGGGCAGCCAGATGCTCGAGAGCGACCTTGCCTATTCCTTCGGGAACATAGACGGAGCGCGGCCAGGTGTTGCCCGAGAGGTGGCGCTGGAGAAAACCGCGCTCGCCCCGCGCAAACGGCACGCCCAGCCGCACCATGTCCTCGAAAGAGGCGACGGCATTGTGGGCGAGCGCGTGCACGAGCCGCCGGTCGCTCAGCCCGTAGCCGCCGGCGATCATGTCGCGCGCATAGCACGCCGGGTCATCGGCCGGATCGGCATGCCCGAGCGGCACGTTGGCGCCGATGATGTAGGGCGAGGCGCCGCGCGCGAGATAAGCGTGCGCCACCGTGCAGCCGGCCTCGCGCGCCGCGACCGCCGCGCGAAAGCCGCTGAGGCCGCCGCCCAGGACGAGAAGGTCGGTCTCGATGGCGTCGATCTCGGCCGATCGGAGAGAGATAGACATGTCCTTAGATCGCCTTGACCAGCCGGGACCCGGTCAGGAAGAACCGCGAGACGATCGCGAGCCCGATCGCCCCGGCGCCGACCAGATCGGTGAGCAGGCCCGGGTTGATCGCCGCGAGGGCGCCGATCCCGAGCAGCAGCCGCTCGTGCCAGCGGGCATGGGCGGAGAAGAGATAGCCTTGAACCGCGGCGGCCAGAGCCACGATGCCGATGACGCTGGTGATGACGGCGATCAGGATGGCGTCGATGCTGCCCTGCATGAGCAGCGCCGGGCTGTAGACCCACATGAAAGGCAGGATGAACCCGGCCAGGGCCAGGCGGAAGGCGAGGAGGCCGGTTCTGGTGGAATCAGCTCCGGCCAGGCCTGCGCCCGCATAGGCGGCGATGGCCACCGGCGGGGTGACATTGGCCAGAACGCCGAAATAGAAGACGAACATGTGCGCCGCCAGGGGCTCGACCCCCAGCTTGACGATGGCGGGCGCCACGAGGGTCGCCAGCACCACATAGACTGCCGAGGTCGGCAGGCCCATGCCGAGAATGAGCGAGATCCCCATGGTCAGGACCAGAAGGACCGCGAGGCTGCCGCCGGAGAAGTTGATGAGCAGGCCGGAAAGGCGAAGCGCCAGGCCGGTGAGCATCAAGATGCCGATGGTGATGCCGGCGGCGGCGCAGGCCATGGCCACCTCGAGCATGGCGTGGCCGCCGCGCCGCAGGGCCTCCCACAAGGCAGCCGGTCCCATCCGCGTGGCGCGGCGGACAAGGCTCGCCACGATGACGGCGATGACGGCGAAGAAGGCGGCCTTGGCGGGCGTGTAGCGCACCACGACCAGCATGTAGATCAGCAGGAGCAGCGGGGTGAGCAGATGCCAGCCGTTCTTGAAGATCTCCCAGGCGTCGGGGAGCTCGTGGCGGGGCAGGCCGCGGATGCCCTGCTTGGCGACCTGGAAGTCGACCATGGCGAAGATGGCGAGGAAATAGAGCAGCGCCGGGAGGGCCGCTGCCGCCATGATCGTGTTGTAGGAGACCCCCATGATCTCGACCATGATGAAGGCTGCGGCGCCCATCACCGGCGGCATGATCTGCCCGCCCGAGGATGCTGCGGCCTCGACCGCGCCGGCGAAGGCCGGCTTCAGGCCGGCGCGCTTCATGATCGGGATGGTGAAGGTGCCGGTGGCCACCGTGTTGGCGACGGCGCTGCCCGAGACCGTGCCCATGAGCGCGCTGGCCGCGATCGCCACCTTGGCGGGCCCGCCGCGAAACCAGGCGAGCGCGGCATAGGTCCAGTCGATGAAGAACTTGCCGGCCCCCGAGACGTCGAGAAACGCGGCGAAGATGACGAAGATCGCGACATAGGTCGCCGAGACCTGCAGCGGTGTGCCGGCGATGCCCGAGGTGGTGAGGTAGAGCGTGGCCGAGATCCGCTCGATGTCGAAGCCGCGATGGGCAAGCGGTCCGGGAAAGTGCGGCCCGAGAAAGCCGTAGACGATGAAGACGAGCGCCAGGATCGGCAGGGGCCAGCCCACCATCCGCCGGGTCGCCTCGAGCACCAGCACCGTCGCTATGACGCCGAAGACGACGGCGACGGCGGTTGGATCGCCGGCGCCGCGCTTCGCGATCTCCATGAAGTTCACGACGACGTAGAGGCAGACCACCGCCGAGGCCACCGCGAGCGGAATGTCCACCCAAAGGCGCCAGCGGTGCAGCGGGGAGGAGGAGCCGAAGGAGGGCCTCGTCAGGAAGATCAGCACCATGGCGAAGCCCAGGTGCATGTAGACCAGCTGCAGCGTCGCCAGGGTGCCGGCAAAGCTCATCCAGAGCTGGAAGAGGGTGAACGCGGCCGCTATGGCGCTGGCGAGTACCGGCAGCCGCGTCATTCCGTTCGCGACTGCCTCCCTGAGCGTAAGAGAGGCAGAGGAGGTCATCTCAGAGGAGACCCTTCTCTTTCAGGTACTTCTCGGCCCCGGGATGGAAGGGGATGACCCCCTTGACGCCGCGGGTCGCGTGTTCCGGGGTCCACTCCTTGCCTAGCGCGTGGATGCTGCCGAGCTCGTCGGCATTCTCGAGAAGAGCCTTGGTGACGGCGTAGACGGCATTCTCGCTGAGGTCGTTCTTGGCGATCAGGATCGTGAAGACCCCGAAGCTGCCGGGAATGTCCTGGTCGTGGCCGTTGTAGACGCCGGCCGGGATAGGCGCTTTCGACCAGTAGGGCCGCTCGGCGATCAGTTTGTCGAGTATCTCGGGCTCGGGGTTGAGGAACACCACGTCGGCACCGTCGGTGCTGGTGATGTCGGTGAGCGGCCCGGTCGGGAACGAGCTGATGATCAGCGCGGCGTCGATCCGCCCGTCCCTGAGCGCCCCGGGTCCGTCGCCGTGGCTGATATATTCGGGCTGCCAGTCCTCGTTCATCTGGAGGCCATGCGCCTCGATGATGATCTCGCCGATTCCGTTGCCGATGGAGCCGGCGGCGCCGAGCGAGACGCGCTTGTCCTTGAGGTCGCGGATCGAGGCGATGCCGGTGCTCTTGAGCGTGTAGAGCTGCCAAAAGATGCCGTGGCCGCCGGTGACGCCGGCGAAGTTCCGGACCTTCTCGTCGAAATCGCCCTCGCCCTGGTAGGCGAGATAGGCTTCCGCATTGGTCGAGAGCGCCAGCTCGAGCTGGTCGTTCTTCATGAGCTTGAGGTTGTCGATGGTGCCGCCGGTCACCTCGGCGGTGATCTTGAGCTCCGGATAGGCATTGCTGATGACGCTCGCCATGGCGCCGCCGAGAGGATACCAGGTGCCGCCGACACTCGAGGTGCCCAGTGAGAGAAACTGGTCCTCGAGATCGAGCGACTCGCCTCGGGCCGGTCCCCAGGTGGCCACCATCGCCGCCGAGGCGAGGCCGAGAACGGCATAAAGAGCTGTCTTGCGTGCGAGCATGTGCTGCGCCTCCCTTTCCCGGTCCTGCTGTCTCCTGCGTGTGCCTTGAGGAGTTGTCGCGGCCGGTGAATCTGCGCTTGCCGTGGCAAAGGCTGATCTTGGGAGCATAGAAATGCCGGGTTTCGCGAGTCAAGTCTTAGATCTAAGATCGCAGAGCTTCGGGCATAGGCGGCCCGGACCGCGTCCTCCCGGGAACAGGTCGGAAAACCATCCTTGATGAATGCAGTGGACACGACCGGCGGCGGTCTTCGCCAGGTGGAGACGGCAACCCTCCAGGACAGGGTCTATGGCGAGTTGCGTCGCGCCATCATGGCCGGTGTCTACCGGCCCGGCGAGACGCTGAGCACGGGCACGCTGGCCGCGGCGGTGGGCACCAGCCTCATGCCGGTGCGCGAGGCGCTGCGCCGGCTGGCCGCCGAGCAGGCGGTGGAGATCCTCCCCAAGCGCGGGATCCGCATCCCGCTGGTCGACCGGGCCCGCTACCGCGAGCTCGGGCGGGTGCGCATGATGCTCGAGGGCGAGGCCGCTTCCATGGCCGCCGCCTTCGTGAGCGACGACGAGCTGGCGCAGCTCGAGGATCTGTGCGCCCGCATGAACGCCTGCGTGCCCGGCCGCGAGCGCTGGCAGGACTATGTGGTGGCCAACCACGCCTTCCACTTCACCGTCTACGCCGCCAGCCGCTCGCGCGTCCTGCTGCCCATCATCGAGAGCCTGTGGCTGCAGTCCGGCCCCTTGCGCAACCTCTACGGCGAGGTCGGCATCAAGGACCGCGGCGGCCACCACGAGACCATCATCGCCGCGCTTCGCACCCGCGATGCCGAGGCCGCCCGCCGTGCCATGGCCCGCGACATCGAGACCGGCGTCGAGTTCTTCTGCTCGGTGGCGCGGTTTCCTGATGACGGCGGATGATCATGCCGCCCATCATCTGCGATTCAAGCGGCAGTAAAGTGATATTGAAATATAGAGATCGCGATCCCATATTTGATGGGTAACAGAAATGCCCAGGACGAAGCATTGGCGGGCATAGATAATGCCCGAAGCGGTCCGTCATGCCGGTTCTGGCGTGAACGACTGCCCAGATGCTTCCCATGGGAAATAAAAAGGAGAACGATCAACAATGCGGATGATGCCCACCCAAAGCCACCAGGACGATCGCCAGAGCATGGCGGGCAAGATGGGCCGGTACGCTGTCCATCCCGGTCAGCTGAAGCCGGCCGCGCGGCGCAGCGAGGTGACGCCAGCCGCCAGGCGCGGCCGTCCTGCCCGCCAACCTTCCGATGCGGCGGAGATCGAGGCGCGCCAGGAGGCGCAGGACCGCAAGGCCATCGAGCGCGCCGAGAACGAGGGCATGATCCTGCGTTGCGTGGACGCGCTCGCGGCGTGATGGCGCCGGGACCCGGTGCTGCCTGCCGCCGGCGGCCGGCCCGGCGGCAGGACCGCCGGGCGCTGTCGTTTCAGGCGACCTTGCGGCGCTCGAACGGTCCGTGCGGGATCTCCGGCGGCGGGAAGCGCTCGGCGCTGGCGCGGTCCCAGCGGCTGTACCAGTCGGCCAGCTCGGGGATCTCCTCGCCGGAGACGAGGAAGCCCTCCGGCAGATAGGGATAGGCCTCGTTGCCGTCGAGGAACCCGCTGTGGGTCTGGCGGAACATGAAGTGGTAGGGCATGAAGTCGCTGGGATTGCTCAGGCCGGCGGCACCGGCGATCTCGCCCAGCGCCTTCATCGTGTTGCGGTGGAAGCGGGCCACTCGCTCGCTCTTGTCGCCGACGTCGATCGCCCGCTGGCGAAGCGGATCCTGGGTGGCGATGCCGACCGGGCAGCGGTTGGTGTGGCAGGCCTGCGCCTGGATGCAGCCGATGGCGAACATGAAGCCGCGCCCGGCATTGCACCAGTCCGCACCCAAAGCCAGCGCCCGGGCGATGTCGAAGGCGGAGATGATCTTGCCCGCCGCGGCGATCCTGACCTTGTCGCGGATTCCGGCACCGCGCAGCGTGTTGTGCACGAAGGTCAGGCCCTCCAGCATCGGCATGCCGACCCGGTTGACGAACTCCACCGGTGCGGCGCCCGTGCCGCCTTCCGCACCGTCGACCACGATGAAATCGGGCAGGATGCCCGTCGCCAGCATGGCCTTGACCATGCTCATGAACTCGCGCCGGTGGCCGATGCACAGCTTGAAGCCCACCGGCTTGCCGCCCGAGAGCTCGCGCAGCTGCCCGATGAACTGCATCAGGCCGACCGGGGTCGAGAAGGTGCTGTGGCCGACCGGCGAGATGCAGTCCACGCCCATGGGGATGCCACGCGCCTCGGCGATCTCCGGCGAGATCTTGGAGGCCGGCAGCATGCCGCCATGGCCGGGCTTCGCACCCTGGCTCAGCTTGAGCTCGATCATCCTGACCTGCGCGTCGGCGGCCTGCCGGGCGAACTTCTCCGGCGAGAAGCTGCCGTCCTCGTTGCGGCACCCGAAATAGCCGGAGGCCACCTGGTAGACCAGGTCGCCGCCGCCCTGGCGATGGTAGCGGCTGATTCCGCCCTCGCCGGTGTCGTGGGCGAAGCCGCCCTTTTTGGCCCCGCTGTTGAGCGCGAGGATGGCGTTGGCCGACAGCGAGCCGAAGCTCATCGCCGAGATGTTGTAGAGGCTCGCATCATAGGGCTGGCGGCAGGCCGGCCCGCCGACCCGGACCCTGAAGTCGGTATCGGTGATGGTGAGCGGGGCGGCCGAGTGGGTGAGCCACGCATAGCCTGAGCCGTAGACCTTCTCGATGGTGCCGAACGGCCGCTTGTCCTCCTCGCCCTTGGCACGCTGATAGACCAGCGCGCGATCCTGGCGGCTGAACGGCACCTCGTCCTGATCGCTCTCGATGAGGTACTGCCGGATCTCCGGCCTGAAGCTCTCGAAGAGGAAGCGCAGATGCCCGATCACCGGGTAGTTCCGCAGGATCGAATGCCTCGACTGCCGCAGATCGTGCAGCCCGAGCAGGAACAGCGCCCCCGATGCCGCGGCAAGCAGGAACAGCCATCCGGCATAGAGCGCTCCGCCCACGAGCGAGGCGAAGGTGACGAGCGCCACGGCGACGAAGACCGTGTAGCGCTGGGATGAGAGAATGGTCGTTACCATTTCCTGGACCGGTCCGGGTTCGCGACGATGCGTCGGGAAACGCGCGCGGATCGTGCCCGATACCGTCTGGGGTCGCAAACGCTGCGTCGTGCAGGGCTTCCTTGCGACTCGCGCCCGACCGGAAGCCGGCCCTCCCGGCCCATGCGCCACCGCCAGCCCCGCCCGGCCGCAGCATGGCGCGGGCGGGGGACCGTCAGGCCGCCTGCCGGTGCCGCAGCCTCGCCTCCATCCGCCGCCGCTGGGCGCGGTTGAGGCCTGGGGAGGGGGCGGGCCCGGGTTCGTTCGTCTGCCTGTCGCCGGCAACGGTACCAGGTATGATTAACCGAAGGTTGATGCGGGCCGCCCGCCGCGCCCCGAGATCAGCGGCTGGCGCCGGCCGCCTCCTCGGGGGAAAGCGTGCCGTCGGCGTCGGTGTCGCGGGCGTCGAGCTCGTCCATCTTCGCCCGGATCACCTCGACCAGCGTCAGGCTGCCGTCGCCGGAGCTGTCGATAAGCTCGACCAGCGTGGCATCGGCGCCCTCGAGCTCGCTTGCGCCGAGACTGCCGTTGTCGTCGATATCGAGGCTCGCGAAGGTCGCCACCGTGTCGCTCACCAGCTCCGGCCGGTCCACCACCCCATCGCGGTTGCGATCGGCCAGGGCGAAGGCGGCGGCTTGCGGCGAGGAGGTCGTCTCCCCGCTGTCCATGCCGCCGTCCATGCCGCCGTCCATGCCGGCGCAGCCCCACAACAGAACGAGCCCGGCCGGCATCGCCCATGCGCGGATGCGGCGCCGCCGCCCTTGATCCTGCATCATGGCCCGACCTCCTCTCAGCTCAGCGTGTAGCCGCGCCCGGCCATGCAGCCGGAAAAGGCACGATAATATTCCTTGATATTGCCCTGCTGCTTGCGCGACGCCTTGTCCTTCTTCGAGGCCGCCGAGCCACCGCCCAGGAGCGCGCCCGCACCGGCGCCCAGCGCCATGCCGTGCTTGGGCTTGCCGGCAATCAGCCCCAGGATCCCGCCGCCGAAGGCGCCGGCGATTCCGCCGCCGACAGCGCTCCCGGCAACGCTTCCGCCGCTGCCGCCGCCACCCGCCGGCCGCGCCGGATCGACGCCCGTCTGGCCCTTGGCCCACTGGTAGCAGGCATATTCGTCCTGGCCCTGCTGCTCGGGGCTCTGGCCCTGCGCCGGATAAATATAGGGAGCCTGCTGCCCGAAGGCCGGCATGGTTGCGAGGAGAAGTGCGGCCACCGCCATGCCGCCGAGCGTTCGTCTCATGGTTCTCCTGCCTCCCCTCTTGCCGCGCCACGCCCGCCGCCGCCCGGACCTACCGCGGCCGAACCGGGCGGCGAAGGCCGAAGGCGACCAAACCTACCTGCGGGAATTTCCGCCGGAGAGCAAGCGCGGGGTGCCCGGCGGGCCGGTCTGGCCCGGTGTGTTGCGGTCAGCCTCGGCCGGCCGCAGCCGGCATGCAGAAGCGCCGATCAGGCGGCCTTTGCCTGACGCAGCCTCGCCTCCATCCGCCGGCGCTGGGCGCGGTTGAGGCCTGGCGAGGGGGCGGGCTCGGGTTCGTTCGTGCCGCAGCCGCCGAAGCCATCGCCGGGCCCGTCCTCCGCCGCCAGCATCCCGGCCACCATGCCTTGCGGGTCGAGCGCCAGCTGCGCGTCGAGTGCCGCGAGCCTTTGTTGCGCGGCCTGCCCCTCGCGCCTCGCCCGGGCGGCGGCCAGCTCGCCGGACGCCTGCCGCCAGTCGCGCTCCAGCCGGGCGCGGTAGCGCAGCACCGTCGCCAGCGACGGCAGACGCTCCGCCGCCTCCTCGCCGCCCTCGCCCAGCGCCGCCGCCGTCACCCGCGCCTCGATCGCATCCAGCCGCCGCTCGCGCACCATCACCCACGCCATCCGCTCGACCCAGTGCGTCTCGCCCGCATCGGCCGGCCGGTGCTGCGCCGACAGCGCCGCCAGCCGATGCTCGAAGAACGCCGTCTCTTCGGGGGCAAGGCTCTCGATGGCACCGCAAAGTCCGTGCCGCACGGCGTTCCGCGCGCTCGCGTCCTTGCCCTCGGGCGTGACCGGCCCGCGCGACAGGACACCGTTGCGCCGGGAGGTTTCCGACTGGGCGGGGGAAGGGGTGGCAGGCATGGCAGGTCTCGCGGATTGAGGAAGACGTGCCGCGAGATTAGCATAGACGAGGAATTATTGCCATATCGGGGAAGGGCGGCGGTGGTCCGGGCAGCCGAGCCGCGCAAGGCGCTGCGCGCGGCTTTTGTCCTCTTTTCGGGATTTTGCGGCGGTGTCTGGCTTGAGGTTGCGGCCGACATGGAGACGGACTTGTGGCGAAGCCTCAAGACGGGTGACATTCAGGTCGGCATGGAGAAAGCTGACGGGAGCTTTCGCTGTTCAGCCTGCATCGCCCGCAGCGCGCCAGTAGGACAGCATACTTCGGCACTCGATGATCGGGCGCCTGCGACCTTGAAGGCGAGAGAATTGGATGATGCGTCCCGTCGCTTCCGACTACCAAGGGAGATTTGTCTTGAAGAACATCGCTGGGGCAATCGCATTCGCATGGCTAATTTTCGGAGCAATAGGTGGAGCCGAAGGGGCGAGACCGTCCCCGAATCATCCGGTGCGCATTCTCGATGTCGTCATGCAGGAAGACGCTTTGCAGGCCTTCGTGGAGGGGATGAAGATTTCTGCCAGAGAGCATAACTTTGCAATAATATTCACGAGGAGCAGTCCGCGGCCCAACAATATCCTGGTTCAAGCTTGGAGAAGTGACATCAAGATAATCTCGGTAAACAGCACAGAGGAAAACGAAGAAGGTATGCGTTTCGCAGTTGCGTTATATTATACCTGTAACGTCGATATTCCTGACTTCGCCTTTTCTCGTGTCGCCGGTGGGATCAGGGACGCTCTTCTGTCAACGCCAGGCGTGTTGGCCGTCGACGACCAGTGAGACGACTTTCGGAACCGGTGAAACCCGGGGACAGTCGAGTTATCTAACCTTTCGCCGGGGCCGTCGAGTCACAAATTGCTGGCAGCAAGCCGAGCTTTCCAGAAATTCGTTAAATGCGGCGGGTGTCCCCAAATTTAACAAAACGAGAAATATCATAAAATAAGACGAGCACTTGAGGAGGACGAGACGTTTTGTACGACGAATTATCTTGATCCGAAAAGACCACGAAAAACTGCCAAGAAGAGATTTTATAGCCCTAATATCCTTAAAAAATTTGACGAACATTATCGAAAAATAGATAGACAGCAAGAGTTAAAAACAATACCAAACATAGCAGACGAAATATTTCTTGAATGAAACGGCAACTTGCGTTCACTTTGCATTCGTTAGTTTTGTGGGCGTTCGCGGCTATGATCAAAGCAAAGCCCGCTTCTCGTAGACCGTAGCGATCTTTCGGCCGTCCCAGACATAGCACAGATGCCGCTCCTGGCGCCCGTTCGACAGAAGGCGGGGGCGGAAGATGGCGGTGCATTGGCCCTCATCGCGGCGGACGCTGTCGTAGGTGATTCCGTTGGAGCCTTCTTTGCGGAGCGTTCTCGCGAGCTGCTGGCCGGCCGTGTAGTCGTCATGCCGGTAGACGAGAGGCCAGGCGGCTTTCTGGCCGCGCAGGTCGTGAAGGTCGCCGGCGAGATCGACCGCGTAGACGCGCATGTCGAGCTCCATGCGGGCTTGCGCGGTGGCGCGCAGGAAGCGCTCGCGGTGGTGCTTCGTCTCGGCGATGGCGGTGTCGAGGTCGCCAGCGGCGTAGAACACGCCGTAAGTACCGTCTGAAAAGCGGCTGCCTTCGGGACTGAGATGGGTGAAGGCCGCCATGATGACGCTCGTGCCGGGACCGCTGACGCGCTCTTCCGGCGGCACGAGCCCTATATCGCCCACCTCCTGGCGCAGGCGCGGGTTGGTCATGGACTCGAGCGCGAGGACCGCCTCCAGATCTTCAGGGTCGGCCACCCGCTCGAAGAGCTGGATGGGCGGAAAGCGGCTCGGGATGATCCGCCAGCAGGGCCGCCACGCGATGGCGGCGACGGCTGGCGTCAAGCCCAGCCGCCACGCTGAGCGTCGAGATACTGCCTGACGACGAAAAGATCGGCGACCTGCCCCGAGAGCATCCGGTCGAGCGCGGGGCGGCCGCCAAAGAGCGGCGCGCTGTTCGGGCGCCTGACCCATTCGTCCGCCGCCTTCTCGTTCGGCAGAAGGGTCTGGAGCGCCTTGTAGACGCCGAGGATGTAGGAGATGCGCTCCAGCGTGTCTTTCGGCAGGATCGTATCCGGGCTCTTCTTCCACTTGAAGAACGTCGAGCGGGCGCCGAGGCCGAGCAGGGTCATCTGCTCGTGGACCGACAGGTTCCAAAGGGCGGCGATGCGGAAGAAGGTGCGCAACGCCGGGCCCGACAGCTGCTTGCGATCGATCGGCGTTGCCTGATGTGCCTGTGCACCCATAGCGACCTCCGTAAATGGAGCGTCACAGAAAATAGTCCATACGTGGACTGGAGGCAAGTCAGGCGGTCTCCGCCAGCCTCCGCACCATCGCGTGATCCGCATCCAGCGGCGCTCGTCGCCCTTCGATCCGCACCACCGCCCGCAGCCCGGTCAGGCTGCTCGTCAAGAACACCGCCTCGGCCTCGTCCAGCACGGCCGGCTCGATTCTCGTCGCCTCCGCCGCGATTCCGACTCTCGCCGCCACCTCCAGCACGCGGGCGCGGGTGATGCCCGGCAGCACGCCCTCGTCGAGCGCGGGCGTCAGCAGGCGGCCGTCCCGCGTGACGACGAAAAGATTGGCGGTGGAGGCGCAGGCGAGGCGGCCGGCGGTGTTGAGCATGAGGGCCTCCTCGGCGCCGGCGGCGCGGGCCTCCTTCAGCGCCAGGATCTGGTCCTGGTAGGCCAGGGTCTTGAGGCGGCTCGTGGGGCTGTGCTCGTTGCGGCGGATGGTGACGATGGCCGCCGTGGCGGGAGGCCGCGGCGGCGGGGCGGGGAAGGCGGCGAGGAGCAAGGTGGGCGTGGCGTCCGGCGGCGGGAGGAGGCCGCGCGGGCCGGGGCCGCGGGTAAGGGTGAGGCGCAGGGCGGCCGCGCCGCCGACGAAGCCGTTGGCGGCCAGGAGGGCGGCGCAGGCTTTTGTCAGCGCGGCGTCGGTCGCCTCGAAGGGAATGCCCATCACATCGGTGCCGGCGCGCAGGCGGGCGAGATGGCGGGCCAGGAGGGGCACGGCGCCGTCCTGCGCCCGCATGGTCTCGAAGAGGCCGTCGCCCAGCAGAAAGCCGCGGTCGGCGGGGTCGATGCGGGCCCGGGCGGCGTCGAGCAGCCGGCCGTTCAGCCACAGCGTGCTCACGGACCGCTCATGGCAAGAAAGTTCCGCAACAGCTCGTGGCCGTGCTGGCTCAGCACCGCCTCGGGGTGGAACTGGACGCCCGCCACCGGCAAGGTGCGATGCGCGAGGCCCATGATCTCGCCCTCGGGGCTGCGGGCGGTGATGCGCAGGCAGGCGGGCAGGCCTTCCTCCTCGACGATCAGCGAGTGGTAGCGGGTGACGGTGAGCGGCGAAGGGAGGCCCGCGAAGACGCCGCTTTTGTCATGGCTCACGGCGCTGGTCTTGCCGTGCATCGGCCGGCGGGCGCGCCCGACGCGGCCGCCGTAGGCCGCCCCGATGCACTGGTGACCGAGGCACACGCCCAGGATCGGCATGGTGCCCGCAAAGCGCTCGATCACCGCGCAGGAGATGCCTGCCTCGGCGGGGCCGCAGGGGCCGGGCGAGAGGATGACGTGGCTGGGGGCGAGCGTGGCGATCTCGTCGGGGGTGATGGCGTCGTTGCGGACCACGAGGCGGCTGTGGCCGAGCTCGGCCACGTAGCGGGCGAGGTTCCAGACAAAACTGTCGTAATTGTCGAGCAGCAGGATCATGCGCCGTCCCTGAGCGCGCCGATCAGGGCGCGCGCCTTGTCGATGGTCTCGTCATACTCGGCAGCCGGGCTGCTGTCGGCGACGATGCCGCCGCCCGCCTGGAAGGTCACGGTGCGGCCCTTGATGGCATAGGTGCGGATGGTGATGCTGGTGTCCATCCAGCCGTCGAAGCCGATCCAGCCGATCGAGCCGCAATAGGGGCCGCGGGCGGTCGGCTCCAGCTCGGCGATGATCTCCATGGCGCGGATCTTGGGCGCGCCGGTGATCGAGCCGCCGGGGAAGGTGGCGCGCAGCAGGTCCACCGCACCCGTGCCCTCGCGCAGCCGGCCGGTCACGGTGGAGACCAGGTGGTGGACGGTGGCGTAGCTCTCGAGCACGCAGACCTCGGGCGTGCGCACACTGTGCTCGCGGCAGACCCGCGAGAGATCGTTGCGCAGGAGATCGACGATCATGACGTTCTCGGCGCGGTCCTTGCCGCTCGCCAGCAGCTCGGCCGCGAGCCTTTCGTCCTCGTCGGGCGTGGCGCCGCGGGGTCTGGTGCCCTTGATCGGCCGGGTCTCCACCACGCCGTCGGCAACCGACAGGAAACGCTCTGGCGAGGCCGAGGCGATGGCCGTCTCGCCGAAGTCGAGCAGGGCTGCGAAGGGTGCCGGGTTGCGCGCGCGCAGGCGCCGGTAGAGGCCGGCGGCGTCGAGTCCGTCGGGCAGCTCGGCCAGGAAGCGCTGGGCGATGTTGGCCTGGAAGATGTCGCCGGCGAGAATGTAGTCGACCACCCGCTGCACCGCCGCCTCGTAGCGCTCGCGGGTGAAGTTGCTGCGGATGGTGACGGGGCCGGTGGCGACGGGCGGCGGCAGCGGTGCCGCCTGCCCGACGAGGCCGGCGAAAAGCTCGAGCCGCTGGCGGCGGCGGGTCAGGCGCGCCGCCGGAACCTTCTCGGGCAGGCCGCTGGAGAGCAGCCAGCCGCGCTGCTCCACATGATCCAGCGCGACGACGGTGTCATAAAAGCCCAGGATCAGGTCGGGAAAGGCCAGATCGTCGCGCTCGGGCGAGGGCAGGCGCTCCAGATGATGCGCCAGATCGTAGCCCAGATAGCCGATGGCCCCGGTCTGGAAGGGCGGCAGGGCCGGATCGTGGCGCACCGCATGGGCTGCCAGGATCCGCTGCAGCGCAGCGAACGGATCGCCTGCGAGCGTTGCACCCTCGCAGCTCATCCGCCCGTTCCTGCTGGAGAGGGTCACGAACGGATCGGCCGCCACATAGCTCCAGCGCCCCATCCTCCCGTCCGCCCGCGCACTCTCGAGCAGCACCGGGGCCGGCAGATGACGCAGGCTCTCGTAGACGGCCAGCGGATCGGCGAAGGGAATCTCGCGTGTAAGAAGGTCGGCGTCCATGCCCGGGTCTCGTGTCTGCGATGGCCCAAGTCTAGAGCGGTTCCCGGCCGGCCGGAACACGCCGTCGAGGCTGCCGCCACCGCAGCGAACGCCGCGGCGGCGGCCCCGCACCGCCGCCAACTGACAGAAAAGCGAAAAGAAAGGCCGCGCGCAGCGCCTCGCACGGCGTCGCCGGCCCGTGCATGCGCCGCGCTCCACCCGTGAACCGGCCTGCCTGCCTGTGACAGACCGGCGAGCCGCTCGGGGCGCTAGCCGTCCCTCAGACGGGCTTGCCGGCGATGCAACGCCAGCCGCCGCGGATGGTCCAGCCGTCATGTTCGGCGATCCAGCGGGCGGCTTCGCGCTGGCCGAACATGGTGCAGGCGAAGGACGAGCCTTCCCAGGCGAGCTCGACATGCCGGCATTGGGGTTGGGGGGCGTCGGCGAGGCAGGCGACGAAGGTGAGGACGAGCCACATGAGCAGGCGCTCCTGCTGGGGTGAACCCTCCCTATAGCCCTGAATGGCCGTTATTGACGAAAGAATGAGCGTGGCGGCCGCCGGCGCGGCGGCGCCGTTGCGATGCCCCTCGAACCGGCATCATGCCGGGAGGTTCCGCCGACGCCGCTTTCAGGGACCGGTCGGGTTGTGCCCGCCGATCGTGCACCAGGCGTCGACCGCCTGGCGCGCCGCCGCGACGTCGTGCACCCGCAGCAACCCGGCGCCCATCGCCAGCGCCCACTGGTTGCCCGCCAGCGTCGAGGGCAGACGGTCCGCGGGCGGATGGCGGCGCTCGATCCACTCCGCCCAGCCCTTGCGTGACACGCCGAGCATCAGCGGGCAGCCCAGGCCCAGCAGCATCGCCAGATGGCGCAGCAGGTCGACATTGTGCGGCTCGTGCTTGCCGAAGCACAGGCCGGGGTCGACGATCACCCGCCCGCGCGGCAGCCCGGCCGCCTCGCAGGCCTCCAGCCGCGCCTCGAGCCGGTCGAAGACCTCGAGCGCGCATTGCTCGTAGGCCGGCGCCTCGTTCATCGTCGCAGGCGTGCCCTGCATGTGCATGAGCACGACCTTGGCACCGCTCGCCGCCGCCACTGCGAGGCTGCGGGGATCGTGGGCGAGGCCGCTGACATCGTTGATCATCCAGGCGCCGGCCGCCACGGCGGCCTCCATCACCGCCGCCCGGCGGGTGTCCACGGAGACCCTGAGGCCGGCGCCGGCAAGGCCCTCGATCACCGGCAGGACCCGGCGCAGCTCCTCCCCGGGCGGCACCGGTGCCGCTCCGGGCCGGGTCGATTCACCCCCGACGTCGATCAGATCGGCGCCGTCCGCCGCCATGCGCAGGCCGGCCTGCACCGCCGCCTCCGCGCCGGCATGGCGGCCGCCGTCGGAAAAGCTGTCCGGGGTGACGTTGAGGATCCCCATCACCTGCGGACGCGGCAGCAGGTTCCCGCCGGTGAGCCGGTCGAGCAGCCGGCGGGCGCGGCAGCGCAGCTCCGGCGGGAGGGCGGCGAGCCAGCTCTCGATCTGCCGGGGCCGCAGGATGCGCCGGTCCGGCGGCTCCGGCGGCGCCCAGAGCGTCGCCTCGACAAGCGCGCAGGCGCGCGCCGGACCGCCCAGCGGCAGGCCCTGCCCGACCCGCAGCACGGCCTCCGCCTCGTCGCCGAAGAACAGGCCCAGCGGGCGCAGGTAGAGCCGTGGCGCGCGTGGCGAAGGGGCGGGAAGGGGCATGGGCGGGCTTTCGTGAGCGGTGGCCAATCCGTGGCATGGCATGGGACCGGACCGGCTGTCGAGGCGGGCACCGCGCCTTGACGCGGCGGCGTCATGGCTTCACGTCACGCGCGGGGGCTGGCTGCCCCCCGGGAGAGATCGTCATGAGCCGGACCATCGGGCGGCTGCCGCCGCTCAACGCGCTGCGCGCCTTCGTGGTGGCCGGCCGCCATTTGAGCTTCTCGCGCGCTGCCGAGGAGCTCAACGTGACGCCCGCGGCGGTGAGCCAGCAGGTGCGGCAGCTCGAGGACCATCTGGGCTGCGCGCTCTTTCGCCGGGCCACCCGCCAGCTTTTGCTCACCGACGAGGGCCAGGCCTGCCTGCCAGGGCTGGCCGAGGGATTCGAGAAGCTGGCCGAGGCCCTGGCGGCCATCGAGAATCTCGACGAGGGCGGCCAGCTCACCCTCTCGGTGGCGCCGTCCTTCGCCGGCAAGTGGCTGCTGCCGCGGATCGACGCGTTCGCCATCGCCCATCCCGAGATCGACGTGCGCATCTCGGCAGCCATGCAGGTCGTGGACTTCGATGCCGAGGATGTCGACTGTGCCATCCGCTACGGCGGCGGCGACTATCCCGGCCTCGAGGTCGACAAGCTCCTGTCGGAGAGCGTCGTGCCGGTCTGCAGCCCGGCTTTGCTGGAAGGCGGCGAGCCGCTGGAGACGCCGGTGGACCTGCGCCGCTTCACCCTGCTGCACGACGACGGCGCCGAGCGGGACGCGAGCTGCCCCGACTGGGCGATGTGGCTCAAGGCAGCCGGCGTGGAGGGCGTCGACGCCACGCGCGGCCCGCGCTTCGACCAGTCGAGCCTGGTGCTGGAGGCGGCGGTGCTGGGCCGGGGCGTGGCCCTCGCCAAGGAGCGGCTGGCCGAGGCCGACCTGCGCGCTGGCAAGCTGGTGCGTCTGTTCGATCTCCGCCAGCCGCTGGCCTTCGCCTATTACTTCGTCTGCCCGCCGCGCAAGCGCGGCCTGCGCCGCGTCCAGGCGATGCGCGCGTGGCTGCTCTCGCAGGCGGTGCCGGGACCGCTCGACTACTCGATCTGACGCGGTGGCGAAGGCGGAGAGATCGCCGCCACGCCGCTTGTGCCCGTAGCACCGGTCAGCGAAGGAGCCCGAGGCCCCTTTGGGCGGCTTGCGCCGCCGGCTCCCGTGCCGATGCCTGCGCCGTCGGCCGCGCCAGGGCCAGGGGACGCATCAGCAGCAGGCCGAGCGAGGCCCATGTGAAGCGGTCCTCGGCGAAGGCGCCGCTGATCAGCGAGAACACCATGTTGGCGGTGAACACCATGAGGGCGCAGAGCAGCGCCGGCTCGTGACGCAGGCGCTGCACGCCGAGGCGGGCGAGGACGAAGACGAAGCAGGCGCCCATCAGCAACAGCCCGGTCGTCCCGGTCTCGTGCATTGCCTCGAGGAAGATGTTGTGGGGAAAGGAGCGCTCATCGGCGCCCGCGAACATGATGCCGAACGAGCCGAGCCCGTGGCCGAGGATCGGCGCCCGCGCCCAGCTCTCGAGCGCGAAGAGGATGAAGTGGATGCGAGGTGCCGTGGAGCTGTCGCCGGAGCCCTGGGCGAAGAGCTGGCCGAAGCGCCGCAGCGTCCAGGTGACCTCGCCGCTGGCGAGCGTCCAGGCGATGGCCAGGGCGGCGCCGGCCATCACGAGCAGGACGGCCAGCTGCGAGCGGTGGATCAGTGGCCCGCGCCGGGTCAGCCGGGTGTGGATCGCCATCGGCACCATCATCGCGACGACCATGCCGACGATGGGGCTGCGGCCGCCGATGATGAAAAGGACGAGGGTCAGGAAGGCGAGCGTGGCTGCGGCGAGCGACCAGTGCAGGGAAAGCGGGCGGGCGTAGAGCACCAGGGTGAAGACGGCCAGGGCGCCGCCGACGATGGCAGTGCCGGCATTGAGATAGCCCGACGAGCGGATGAAGCCGTGCTCCGTGACCTTGCCGAGCCCGTAGAAGCTGAGCCAGTCCCAGGCCAGCAGCACGGCGAAGAGGCCGAGCAGGACCAGGAAGCGGATGACGCGGATGCGGCGGTTGGCGATCACCAGCGCCGTTCCTGCGACGGCCCACAGGCAGGCGCCCATGAGGCCGACGATCTTGGTGAGGCCGTAGATCGGTCCGGCGGTCCAGGCCCACGACAGCGCGGCCCACGCCGTGAAGGCGAGGAACAGCATCACCAGCCGCAGGCCCGGCAGGTAGACCCGCTCGCGCCGGATCACCAGCGCGGCCACCCCAAGGCTCGCCGCGAAGAAGAGCAGGGTCAGATCCACCGGAACCCAGGCGAGGCGCGGGTCGGCCTTGAAGCGGCCGGCGAACAGGAAAAGGAGGAACAGCGTCTCGAAGGAGAAGAGATGAACGGCGAGGCGCCGCAACACCCGCAGCGCTGCGAAGAGGTCCGCATCGATCGCGCTGCGCCGCTGCATGCTGCGCGGCGCCCGGGCCGCAGCTCCGCTCCCGTCGCGGGCGCCTTGCTCCGGCGCCCCGCTCACCCCCATTGTCATCGCCGATCCCGCTTTTCATGAAGCCAGCAAGGCAAGCTGCGGCCTCCGGCACTATCGTGGCAGGTGCCGGGCTTTAAGAAGCGCTCTCCATAAAGTACGCAAGACGAAGCGGCAATTACAAAGGGACGAGGCATAGGAAATGTTAGCACAGTGATGGATAAGGGGAGGTATTATTCTCCTGAAGGGCAAGCCATTGGCATGGATGGTGAAGCAGTCAGCGAGGCTGCACCGCCTCAGCTGCGGGTCGGCTGCAGAAGAGGATAGCTTTGTCTCGGCCGCAGTGCCTGTCTGTCGGCCAGCAGCCGCTCGTAGAGTGAGAGGAGGTTGGCGGCCTGGCTTTCCCAGTTGTAGCGCTCGCGCACGAGGCGGCGGCCGCGCTCGCCCATGGCGCCGGCCAGGGCGGGATCGGCGGCGAGCCGGGCGACGGCGGCCTGGGCCGCTGGCGTGTCGCCGGGCGTCACGCACAGGCCCACCTCGTTGCCTTCGACCAGCTCGCGCCACACCGGGAAGCCGGAGGCCACGACCGGCAGGCCGGCGGCCATGTACTCGAAGATCTTGGTGACCTCCTTCTCGCGCGAGTGGGGGGTGTCCTCGAAGAGGGCGAGCCCGGCGGTCCAGGCCTGGCCGTAGGCCTCGAGGATGCGCTCGAAGGGCAGCGGCGCGCCGACCCCCTCCATGACCAGCCGGTGCGGGTCGGGACAGTGCCGGCGCATCGCCGCGGCGAGATCGGGCGGGCAGCGCCCCAGGCAGTGCAGCGCCCCGCCCTCGGGCAGGGCGGCGGCCAGCGCCGCCAGGCCCAGCGCCCCGCGGTCGGCCGAGAGATTGCCGGTATAGAGCAGGCGCGGGTGCGGCGGCGGCTGCCGCCCGCCTTGCGGCATGGAAGCCTCGATGCCGGCGAAGGCGTCGCGCCGCGGATAGTTGAGCACCGGCACCGCCCCGGGCAGCCAGCGCGCATAGTAGCGCTCGGCGATCACCACCGCCGAGAGGCCGCGCACCGCCAGCCGCTCGGCCAGCCGGTAGAGCGGCCCGGCCAGCCGGCCGATCCCGCGCGGCAGATAGGGAGCGACGTGCAGGGCGGTGCTGAAGTCCTCATGGACGTCGAAGATCACCGGCCGGCGGGTCACGAGCCGCAGCACCAGGCCCCAGGGCAGCAGCTCGGGAACGTGGAGATGGTAGAGATCGGCGCGCTCGGCGAGGGCCGCGCGGAACACCCGCCAGGCGGTGCCGGTGAGCCGTGCCGGCCTGCCGCCTTTGGCCGGCCTCACGATGCTGACCCGGACGCCGTGGGCGTGACCCTCCACCCCGTGCGGCACGATCAGCACGGTCTCGTGACCGGCGGCGGCGAGGCTCGCGCACTCCTTGAGGAGGATGCGGTTGTCGTGGGCGACATGGACCGAGCTCATGTGCACGATGCGCGGCGCTCTCGCCCGACAGTGGTCCTCGTCGGGCGGCCGCTCGCGGATCTCGCGATGGAGAGGCGGCAGCGGCGTGGCCGCCTCGCCGGGCTCTGGCTTCTCGCGCGTCAGGGTCCGCATGTCACGGCTCATGATCGATCCTCGCTGTCAACGGGTCGCAAGAGATGCCGGCTGGACGTCCGGGCCTGCCGCAGCCCCGCGTCGCGCCATCGGCGTCGTGCGGGAGAAGGCGAGCCGCCGCGCCGTCATGGGAGTGACTGGCCGGCCGGTTGCGGTCAGGGCGAGCGGGCGGACGAGGAGCAGCCCGAGGCTGGTCCACAAGAAGCGCTCTTCGGCGACGGCGCCGCTCATCACCGCGAACAGCAGGCTGGAGACGAGCAGCATCAGCGAGCACAGCAGGACCGGCTCGCGGCGCAGTCGGCCGACCTCGAGGCGGCGCATGGCCACGACGAAGCAGGCGGTGAGCAGCAGGAAGCCCACCGTGCCGTTCTCGAACATGGCCTCGAGGAAGATGTTGTGGGGGTAGGTGCGGAAGTCGAAGCCCAGGAACATGATGCCGAACGAGCCCAGCCCGTGGCCGAAGAGCGGGGCTTTGGCCCAGCCGTCGAGGGCGAAGGCGAAATAGGCGAGGCGCGGGGCGGTCGAGCTGTCCTCGGCGCCGCGGCTGAAGAGAAAGCCGAAGCGCATCAGAGTCCAGGTGAGCTCGCCGCTGGCGACGGTCCAGGCGATCCCGCCTGCCGCCGCGAGGATCACGAGGAGCACCAGGAGCTGCGAGCGGTGCATCATCGGGCCGCGCCGCGTGAAGCGGACATGGACCGCCATCGGCAGCAGCATGGCCACCACCAAGGCGATGATCGGGCTGCGCCCGCCAATGATGAAGAGGGTGAAGGCCAGCAGTGCGAAGACCAGCCCCGCCGCGATCCAGCGCAGCGTCAAGGGGGGCGCGTAGATCAGCACGGTGAAGGCGACGATGGCGCCGGCTCCGAACACCACGCCGGCGCCCAGATAGCCGCCCGACTTGATGAAGCCCAGCTCGGTGAAGTGGCCGATTCCGTAGAAGCTCAGCCAGTCCATGGCGATCAGGATCGCGAAGACGGTGAGCAGCACCAGGAAGCGCACCACCCGGATGCGCCGGTTGGCGATCACCAGGGCAGCGCCCATGAGGCTCCAGATACTGAGGCTGAGGAGCATCTGCAGCTTGGCGAAGCCGTAGAGCGGCCCCGGCGTCCAGGCGTAGGTGAGACAGGCCCACAGCACGAAGGCCGTGAACAGCATCACCAGCCGCAGGCCGGGCAGGTAGATCCGCTCGCGCCAGACGACCGTCACGCCGACGGCGAGGCTGGCCAGGAAGAACAGCAGGGTGATGTCGAGGGGGACCCAGGCAAAGCGCGGGTCGGCCTTGAAGCGGCCGGCGAACAGGAAGAGCACGAAAAGGGTCTCGAACGAGAAGAGATGCAGCGCCAGGCGCCGCACCACCCGCATCCCGGCGGCAATGTCGGTGTCGATCGCGGTCCGCCGCCGCCTGCCGGTCGGCTCCGGACCGAGCGCCGGCAGCGCGACGCTCATGGCCACCTCCGACGGGATTGCCCAAGACCTGTCCGAGCACGGCAGCTCTCGTCTCCGCCCTGGCACCCGGCCGCCTCCGGCCGGGTCAGTGCCGCCACCACCAGGAGGAGCGGGCAGAGCAGAAGCAGCGCCAGAGCGGCGGCCAGCACGTCCAGCAGGGCCTTGGCGTAGCGCATTGCCGATCATCCGAGGCTGGCGCTGGGCGGATGCAGCGTTGCCGCGATGATGACGGCGGCCGTGGCGGCAGCGGATGTCGCGAAAGGCGGCGGGCTTGTCCTGCCGGCGACGTTGAAGAATGGCGCCATGTGAAATCTCCGAAAGCGTAGTTCAAGCGTATAGTGGAGGCGCTTCAGATCAATCGGCAATGATGGTTAACAACTCGGCGTTCTCTGTACCTAGCTGCATCTTCAAGTTGATGATCGAAGAAAGTATAAATACCGTTAACACTGTAGCTCGCTGACGCGGCATCGTGACGAAACCGGGTCCGGCACGAATCGAAGCCGCAGGTATTCGCCGGCAATCCTCGTGAATAAATTTTCTTACAGCTGGCAAAAGTATTTATCGTTCGTGGCCGCGCCGCCGCGGCGTGTACCTCTTCGCTGGGGAGCCTTCAGGATGCGGCTCCGGGACAGTGACGAGGGGACCGACCGATGTTGCCGATCGTCGTCGATGCGGGCCGGCTGGAAATCGCGCTGGCGGGCCAGGGCGCGGCCTTCGCCCAGCGGATGGATTGGCTGCTGGCCGGCGGAGCCTCCCGCCTGACCCTGTTCACCGAGGATCCGGCCTGCCTGGCCTCCCGTCCGGAGAGCGTGGCGCTGGTGCCGCGCCTGCCGCATCCGGGCGAGCTCGGCGGCTTTCACCTGCTGTGGGTCGCCGGCCTGCCCCTGGACCACGCCAACGGGCTCGCGCGAGCCGCCCGGAGCATCGGCCTGCTGGTCAATGTCGAGGACGTCCTGCCGCTGTGCGACTTCCACACGCCCGCCGTGGTCCGCCGCGGCGATCTGGTGGTGGGCATCTCCACCGGTGGCCGCAGCCCGGCGCTGGCAGTGCGGCTGCGGCGCTGGCTCGAGGAGCAGCTCGGCGAGGAGTGGGCCGGGCGGCTCGACCTGCTGGCCCGCAAGCGCGCCGCCTGGCGCCGGCGCAAGCGACCCCTGGCCCAGCTCGCCGCTTTGGCCGATGCCACCATCGACAGGCACGACTGGCTGCCCGGGGAGCGCGGCGCATGACCGGCACCCTGGAGCAGCGCGCGCGCCGCTGGAGCGGCCTGCAGGGCGCCGATCTGCTGGCGGCGGCACTCGGCCACCCCTCTTATGCGGGCCGGGTCGCGCTGGTCTCCTCCTTCGGCGCCCAGAGTGCGGTTCTCCTGCACATGGTGGCGGAATTGGAGCCCGCGACGCCCGTCCTGTTCATCGACACCCTCAAGCACTTTCCGCAGACCCTGGCCCACCGCGATCTGCTGGTGCGCCGGCTGGGGCTGCGCGACGTGCGCAGCGTGCGCCCGGCCGGGGCGATGCTGGCGCGGATCGATCCGGCGGGACTGCTGTACCGCGAGGATGCCGACTGGTGCTGCCACTTGCGCAAGAGCGAGCCGCTCGAGAAGGCGCTGGACGGCTTTGCCGCGTGGATCACCGGCCGCAAACGGTTCCAGGGCGGGCTGCGGAGCGAGCTCGTCACTGCCGAGCTGGAGGCGTCGAGCCGGCGGTTGAAGCTGAACCCGCTGGCCGGGTGGAGCGAGCAGGAGGTCGAGCGCTACCGCGTCCGCCACGACCTGCCGGCCCACCCGCTGGAGGCGGGCGGCTACCGCTCGGTGGGTTGCATGCCCTGCACGCGGGCGGTGCGCGCCGGCGAGGACGGCCGGGCCGGCCGCTGGCCTGGCATCGACAAGAGCGAGTGCGGCATCCATCTGGCGGGCAGGCCGTCATGAGCGGCGATCCGCTTCTTCCCGACCTGGCGCCGGGCGAGGTCTGGCTGGTCGGCGCCGGCCCGGGCGATCCGGGGCTGCTGACGCTGCTTGCCCGCCACGCGCTGGAGCGGGCCGAGCTGGTGCTGCACGACGCGCTGGTGCCGGCGGCGATCCTCGCCATGGCAGGCCCCGATGCCCGCTTTGAGCCGGTCGGCAAGCGCGCCGGCAGGCCCAGTGCCGTGCAGATGCGCATCAATGCGCGCCTTCTCGCCCATGCCCGGGCCGGGCGGCGGGTGGTGCGGCTCAAGGGCGGCGATCCGTTCGTCTTCGGTCGCGGCGGCGAGGAGGCGCTGGCGCTGCGCGCCGCCGGGGTGCCGGTCAGGGTCGTGCCGGGCGTCTCCTCCGGCACCTCGGCCCCGGCCCTGGCAGGCATTCCGGTGACCCACCGCAACCTCGCCCGCAGCGTCGCCTTCGTGACCGGCTCGGGCAGTGGCGGAGCCGCCCCGGCGCATGACTGGCAGGCGCTCTCGCGCGGCGCCGACACGCTCGTCCTCTTCATGGCAGGCGGGCGGATCGGCGCGATCGCGCGGGAGATCACGGCGGCCGGCCGGGCGCCCGGCGAGCCGCTGGCGCTGATCGCCGCCGCCGGCACACCCGAGCAGACGCGCATTCTCACCAGCCTCGGGGAGGCGGCCGAGGCCGCCGCCCGGCTCCCGCCCGGCCTGCCGGTGCTGGCGGTCGTGGGCCCCACGGTGGCGCTCGCCGCCCTGCTCGCCCCCGAGCCTCGCGGTGCCGCCCCGGTCACCGCCCCAGCCCCCGTCCTTCTCGAAGGAGCGCGCTAGATGCCCGCCACGGCAGCCCCGCTCGTCCCGCCCTCGGCACCGTTCCCGGACGAGCACATCAACGCCCTCAACGCCGTGCTCGGCCATGCGTCGGCCGAGCAGCGCCAGTGGCTTGCCGGCTTTCTCGCCGGCTATGCGGCCGCCGGCGGCCAGCCCGCGGCGGCGGCGTCAGCGGCCGCGAAGGCCCGGCCGCTGACGATCCTCTACGCCACCGAGTCGGGCAATGCCGAGGCGCTCGCCGGCAAGGCGCAGGCGGCCGCCCGACGCCTGGGCTTCAAGCCGGTGCTGCTCGACATGGCCGACGCCAGTCCGGGCGATCTCGCCGGCGCCGAGAGCCTTCTCGTGATCGCGTCGACCTGGGGCGAGGGCGACCCGCCGCAGCGCGCTGCGTTCTTCTACGAGGATCTGATGGGCGAGGGCGCGCCGCGCCTCGAAAGGCTCCGCTACTCTGTCCTGGCGCTGGGCGACAGTGCCTACGTCAATTTCTGCGAGACCGGCCGCAGGCTCGATGCGCGCCTGGCCGAGCTCGGTGCGGTGCGCGCCGCCGAGCGAGTCGAGTGCGACCTCGACTTCGAAAGACCGGCCGCGGCCTGGACCGGCACGGCGCTGGCAGCGCTCCGGCCGGCGGACGAGGCTGCGGCCGAGGCCGGTGCCGAGATCATCCGCGTCGACTTCCACAAGGAGGCCGCCGGCCACTGGACCCAGGAAAATCCCTTCCCGGCCGAGCTCGTGCAGCAGATCGAGCTCAGCGGCTCGCGCTCCACCAAGCATGTCTTTCACCTGGAGCTGTCGCTGGAAGGCTCGGGCATCGCCTTCGAGCCGGGCGACGCGCTCGCGCTGCTGCCGGAGAACGAGGCGGCGCTGGTCGAGGAGGTTCTGGAGAAGAGCGGTCTTGCCGGCGAGGAGGCGCTCGGCCGGCGTCTCCTGCGCGAGCTGGACATCACGACCCTCTCGCGCCCGCTCATGGAAAGCTACCAGCGCCTGCGCCCGAACGACGGCCTGGCCCGGCTCCTCGACGGCGAGGACTGGCGGAGCTTCGTCAAGGACCGCCAGCTGGTCGACCTGCTCGAGGCGTTCCCGTCGCGGCTCGAGGCGGACGAGCTGGCCGGTCTCCTGCGGCCTCTACCGGCGCGCAGCTACTCGCTCGCGAGCTCGCCGCTGGCCTTCCCCGGGGAAGCGCATCTGCTGGTGGGGGCCGTGCGCTGGCACAGCCACGGGCGCGCCCGCGCCGGTGTCGCCTCGACCTGGCTCGGCGAGCGCCTCGGCAGAGGCGATACGGTGCGGGCCTTCCTCAAGCCCAACCGGCACTTCCGCCTCCCCGCCGACGGCCGCACGCCGGTCGTGATGATCGGTCCCGGTACCGGCGTGGCACCGTTCCGGGCGTTCCTGCAGCACCGTCGCGAGCAGGCCGCCACGGGCCGCAACTGGCTGTTCTTCGGCGACCGCAGCTCGCTGCACGACTTCCTCTACCAGCTCGAATGGCAGGAGCTGGCCCAGGACGGGCTGCTCACCCGCATGGACGTCGCCTTCTCCCGCGACCAGCCGGAGAGGATCCACGTCCAGCACCGCCTGTGGGAGCAGCGCTGTGAGCTGTGGGCGTGGCTGGAGGAGGGCGCGCAGCTCTATCTGTGCGGCGATGCCGCCGCCATGGCGGCGGACGTCGAGTCCATGCTGCTCGCCATCGCCGCCGACCAGGGCGGGCTCGGCCGCGACGCCGCCCGTGCCTGGCTCGGCGATCTCGTGCGCGGCAAGCGTTTCCAGCGCGACGTCTATTGAGGACCATTGCCATGACCGGGCTATCCCGCAACGAGCGTATCAAGGAAGAAAGCCGCCTTTTGCGCGGCACCATCGCCGAGGGGCTGGAGCGCCGGATCACCGGGGCGCTCGCCGAGGACGACACGCAGCTCGGCAAGTTCCACGGCTTTTATCAGCAGGACGATCGCGACCTGCGGCCCGAGCGCGCGAAGAAGAAGATGGAGCCCGCCTACAGCTTCATGATCCGCGTGCGTCTGCCGGGCGGTGTCTGCACGCCTTCGCAATGGCTGCAGATGGACGACATCGCCGGCACGTTCGCCAACGGCACGCTGCGCCTGACCACCCGTCAGACCTTCCAGTTCCACGGCGTCATCAAGAGCAACCTCAAGCGGACCATGCAGGCCCTGGATGCGGCCCTGCTCGACACCATCGCCGCCTGCGGCGACGTCAATCGCAACGTGCTCGCGACCTCCAATCCCTGGCAGTCGCAGGCGCACGGGGCGGCCTACGCGCTCGCCCGCCGGATCAGCGAGCATCTTCTGCCCAGGACCGGGGCCTGGCGCGAGATCTGGCTCGACGGCGAGAAGCTGGCCGGCGGCGAGCCCGAGGAGGAGCCGGTCTACGGACGGACCTACCTGCCGCGCAAGTTCAAGACGGTGGTGGCGGTGCCGCCCGCCAACGATGTCGACGTCTTCGCCCAGGACCTGGGGTTCGTGGCGGTGCTCGACGAGGCAGGCGCCGTCACCGGCTGGAACGTCACGGTGGGCGGTGGCATGGGCATGACCCACGGCGATTTGGGGACCTGGCCGCGAGCCGCCGACGTCATGGGCTTTTGCACCACCGAGCAGGCGGTGGACGTGGCCGAGAAGGTGGTGCTGGTGCAGCGCGACTTCGGCGACCGCAGCAACCGCAAGCGCGCCCGGCTCAAATACACGATCGACGACCGGGGCATCGACTGGTTCCGCCAGGAGGTGGAGCGTCGCCTGGGCTATTCTTTGGGCGAGCCCCGGCCGATGGCGTTCGAGCATACCGGCGACCGTTTCGGCTGGGTCGAGGATCACGAGGGCCTTTGGCACTACACGCTCTTCATCGAGAACGGCCGCATCAAGGACACGGCCCTGCGCGCCATGCGCACCGGGCTCAGGAAGATCGCCGAAATCCACGAGGGCGAGTTCCGTCTCACCGCCAACCAGAACCTGATCGTCAGCCGGATCGCGCCGCCGATGCGGGCGCGGATCGAGGCCCTTCTGGAGGAGCACGGCCTCGCCAACGGATGGAGCGGGCTCAGGCTCAACTCCATGGCCTGCGTGGCGCTGCCGACCTGCGGCCTGGCGCTGGCCGAGAGCGAGCGCTATCTGCCGGACCTCGTCACTGCGCTGGAGGACGCCCTCGAGCAGGCGGGGCTGCGCGACGACGAGATCGTCATCCGCATGACCGGCTGCCCGAACGGTTGCGCGCGCCCCTATCTGGCCGAGATCGGCCTCGTGGGCCGCGCGCCGGGCACCTACAATCTCTATCTCGGCGCGGCCTTCGACGGCACGCGGCTCAACAAGCTCTACCGTCGCGACGTCGGCCACGAGGCGATCCTGGCAGAGCTCCGGCCGCTTTTCGCCCGCTACGCCCGCGAGCGGGAGGAGGGCGAGCGGTTCGGCGACTTCGTCCTGCGCGCCGGCATCATCGCCGCCACTGCCGCTGGCCGGCGCTTCCACGAGGATCTGCCACCGGAGGTCGAGCGATGGGCGCGCTGACCCCTCCCGCACCGGCCGTGGCGCAGCCGCTGTTCGAGGCGGCCGAGATCGGCTGGCTGCTCGTCGAGGCCGACGCGCTGCTTGCCCGTGCCGGCCGGCGGGGCGCCATCTCGGGCGCGCATCTCCGGGCCGGGATCTTCGCCCGTCTCGCGACCGACCCTCGGCTGCGCGACGGTGCGGCACGGGCGGGCGGTGCGCCGCACCGGCTGCGCACCGCCTGGCTGCTGCGCCCTGCCGATCCACCGCCGCCGCCGGCCGGCAGCGCGCTCTTTGCGGCGGTCGGCCTCGGGGGCGGCACGGCTGGCCGGGCTGGCCTGACAGTCTATGCTCCCGCACCGCTGGCCGCGCTCGGCGCTCTTGCCGGGCACGGCGCTGTCTTCCTCGCGGCGTTCGAGCCCGGCTTGCCCGAGGCGGGGCCGAACGGCGGTCTTTGGCCCACGCCCTTCGTGTGCGGCGGCTGACGGCGAGGCGCGCCGCTCGCGTCCAAAGGTCCGATCTCTCTGGCGGCACGGGCCGGAGTGCGATAGGGGCGGGACGTGGATGAGGTGCGGCGGCGCTGGAGCTTTTGACATCATGCTGGAACCTCGGGCGGGAGCGGCGGCCACCGCGGTGACGGTCGATCTCACCGCGGTGATCGTGGCCGTCACCAGCGGGGATCCCCGCTTGCTCATCGTGGGCGGGGACGGGGCCGACCGGCTTCCGGCCGGCCCGCTGCAGCCGGAGCACCCGACGCTCCAGTCGGGCCTACGCAGCTGGGTCGAGCAGCAGACCCGCCAGAAGCTGGGCTATGTCGAGCAGCTCTACACGTTCGGCGACCGCTGCCGCACCCTCTCCGCGAGCGGCGTCGAGCGGCACCATCGCTCGCTCTCGCTGGCCTATCTGGCGCTCGTTCGGGAAGCCCGGCCGGCCGGCGGCGGTACCGGCCTGTGGCGCAGCTGGTACGAGTTTTTCCCCTGGGAGGACTGGCGCGCCGGCGATCCCGACGCGAGGCGCATCATCGTCGACCGGCTGCTTGCCTGGGTCCAGGAGGCCGGGCATGCGGAGGGGCGCCTGCGCCGCGAGCGCGCCGACCTGTTGTTCGGCCTGGGCGAGGTCGCCTGGGACGAGGAGCGCGCGCTGGAGCGCTACGAGCTGCTCTACGAGGCTGGGTTGGTGGCGGAGGCGTGGCACGACCGGGGGCAGGAGCCTCCGTTCTCTATCGTCGGCGGGCCGGGTCGGGCCATGGCGGCCGACCATCGCCGCATCCTCGCAACCGCAATCAGCCGGCTTCGGGGCAAGACCAAGTACCGGCCGGTGCTGTTCGAGCTGATGCCTCCGTCCTTCACGCTGCTGCAGCTCCAGCGCACCGCCGAGGCGCTCTCTGGCGTGCTTTTGCACAAGCAGAACTTCCGGCGCATCGTCGAGAACCAGCGCCTGGTCGAGGAGACCGGGGAGATCGACGCGGAGACCGGCGGCCGGCCAGCCAAGCTGGTGCGCTTCCGCCACGAGGTGACGCTCGAGCGGCCGGCCCCGGGGTTGCGGCTCACCACGGCGAAACGGGGCAGCCCTCTTACACAAGGCGGTTGACATCGCTTATGCTCGGGCCGAGCATAAGCGCAGGCTGGACGAAAGGGTCCGGCGTTTTTTTGCGCGATTAATGCTCAAAGAGAGCATAAGGGGGGTTGGATGGCGCAGCTGCTCGAGCTCGAGGATCTTCCCGAGCTTTCCTACACGCCCGAGGTGGCGGAGCGGACACGCGAGCTCTACGAGCGCGTGCAAAACGTGATCCCCGCTTTCGAGTGGCCGGCTTTTGCGCCCGAGATCGACGCGATCCGCCGCCTCAAGCGCGAGCGCAACGCGGTGGTGCTGGCGCACAACTACCAGACCCCCGAGATCTTTCACGGCGTGGCCGACATCGTCGGCGACTCGCTGGCCCTGGCCCGCAAGGCCGCCGAGACCGACGCCGAGGTGATCGTCATGGCGGGCGTGCACTTCATGGCCGAGACGGCCAAGCTGGTGAGCCCGGAAAAAAAGGTCTTGATGCCCGACATGCGGGCTGGCTGCTCGCTCGCCACCTCGATCACCGGCGAGGACATCCGCCTGCTGCGCGAGGCCTATCCGGGCGTTCCGGTGGTCACCTACGTCAACACCTCGGCCGAGGTGAAGGCCGAATCCGACATCTGCTGCACCTCGGGCAACGCGGTCAGGATCGTCGAATCGCTCGGCGCCGACCGGGTGATCTTCCTTCCCGACACCTATCTCGCCAGCTACGTCGCCAAACAGACCGACGTCGAGATCATCAGCTGGCACGGGCGCTGCGAGGTCCACGAGCGCTTCACCGGCGAGGAGATCCGCCGCTATCGCCGCGGCTACGACAACGTCGTGGTGATCGCCCACCCCGAATGCCCGCCCGACGTCCTCGACGCCGCCGACTTCGTGGGCTCGACCGCGCAGATGATCGACCATGTGCGTGCCAAGAAACCGCCCCGGGTGCTGATGGTGACCGAGTGCTCGATGAGCGACAATGTCGCCGCCGAGGTGCGCGATGTCGAGTTCGTGCGGCCATGCAACCTCTGCCCGCACATGAAGCTCATCACCCTGCCCAAGATCCGCCGCGCCCTCGAGACGATGGAGCCCGAGGTCACCATCGACCCGCAGGTGGCCGCCCGCGCCCGCGCTGCGGTCGAGCGCATGCTCGAGGTGAAGTGAGGATGGGCAGGCTGGAGCCTTTGCCGGAAATCCTCCTCGAGCCCGTCGTGCGGGCGGCGCTCCTCGAGGACCTGGGGCGGTCGGGCGACATCACGACCAGCGCCGTGGTGCCGGCGGAGTCCGTCATGCGCGCCGTCGTCGCCGCCCGCCAGCCGGGCGTCGTCGCCGGCGTCGATGCCGCCCTGATGGCCTTGCGGCTGCTCGATCGCGAGATTGTCTGCCGGGTTGAATGTGGGGACGGGGCGCGGGTGGCGCCCGGCCAGGCGGTGCTCCACATCGAGGGGCGTGCCCGGCCGGTTCTCTCCGCCGAGCGGGTCGCCCTCAACATGCTGTGCCATCTCTCCGGCATCGCCACCGCCACGGCAGCACTGGTGGAAGCGGTCCGCCCGCACCGCGCCCGCATCACCTGCACGCGCAAGACGACGCCGGGCCTGCGGATGCTGGAGAAGCACGCGGTCAGGGCCGGCGGCGGCGTCAACCACCGCTTCGGCCTCGACGATGCCGTTCTCATCAAGGACAACCACATCGCGGTGGCAGGCGGTGTCCGTCCGGCCATCGAGCGGGCCCGCGCCGCCATCGGCCATCTTGTCAAGATCGAGGTGGAGGTCGACACGCTGGCCCAGCTCGAGGAGGCCATGACCGCCCGGCCCGACGCCGTGCTCCTCGACAACATGACGCCCGAGCAGCTCGCCTCGGCCGTGCGGCTGGTCGACGGCCGTGCGGTCACCGAGGCGTCGGGTCGGGTGACGCTGGAGACCGCGCCGCAAATCGCCGCCTCGGGTGTGGATCTCATCTCGGTGGGCTGGATCACGCACAGCGCCCCCAGCCTCGATCTCGGCCTCGACATCGAGCCGGGTCCGCCGGCGGCCGGCTGACCGGTTGCACGGGCGGGGGCGGCTTCGTCGGCAGGTTCCCCCGCCCGCTTGCCCGCACTGCTCTCCGGTATGGCGGCTGTGCAGGCGCCTGCGCACGCCCGCCCAATGAAACGTCCAACCCCGCTTGCGCCTTCGTGGATAGCGTTTTATTCCTTGCTGGCGACGCGAACGTAATTCGAAACGTTCTACCGCTGGGCGCGCACGGTCGCTTGCAGCGGAGAGGCGGGGGAAATGGTGGCTGGCGCCAAGACGCACCTGTTGATGTCGGTTGCGCCCACCTCGCTGGCTATTCCGATCGCCGTCGTCTTTCCTCTGGGCTTCCGGTCCCCATCAAGCAAGGCGCTCTCTTTCGCCGGCATGCCGCCTGACCTTTGCGTGTGAAAGTGCCGCCAGCCGCGATCGGCGTATGGCGAGACAGCCGCAATAGACCCACTGTGGGCGTGTAAAATAACCGACGAAATCAACCAAAGGGCCGGGATGTGCGCTGCACTCCCTGTGCATTGCCGGGTCATAACATCCGTGCAATCGCGCACCATAGACTGAAAACACTGGGAGGACGGACAATTGGATGTTTTGCGGAAACGCCTGCTGATGTCGATCTCGGCAGCGGCACTGGCGATGCCGGTAGCCGCCGGCGGAGCGCAGGCGATCGAGGTCGTGGTGCTCGACCAGGTCAACGAGGCGGCGCAGAGCGCCGAGCTCGAGTTCAACGACCTCGCCGGCGCCAGCCTCGCGGCCACGGCGGCGGCGATCGGCAACAGCGCCGCCTTCAACCTCGAGGGCGAGGGCGCCGCCGCGGCGCTCGATCTGCAGCAGGATAATCTCGGCTATTTCGAGGGCGACGGCTACGGCCCGCAGCTGGCCGCGATCGATCTCCTGGACATCGATCTCTCGGTCGGCACCACCGACGGCCTGGCGCTGACCGCCGCGGCGATCGGCAACACCCTCTCGGGCACCGGCGCCGGCAACATCGTCGACCTCGATCTCGAGCAGACCAACGGCCTCGGCACGTTCCTCGCCAATGAGCCGATCCAGGGGCAGTTCGCCGCCATCGAGGGCGAGGGCGTCCTGATCGGCGGGCTCGAGAGCACCCTCTCGGCCGCCGCCATCGGCAACTCGGCCTCGCTGACCGCCGGCACGATCGGCACCGGCGACGGCTTCGACACGGTCAGTCAGGAGAACCTGAACGCCCAGTTCGCGGATCTCGAGTGGCACCATGGCGCGGTGCAGCCCGGCGAGACCGGCGCCATTCTCGGCGCCACCGTGGCGGCGCTCGGCAACTCGCTGACGCTGACCGCCGAGACCGGCGACCTCTATCTCGACACGCTCACCCAGACCAACCTCGGCGACAAGAGCACCGCGGGCACTTTTGGCCAGCAGGCCAACATCTCCATCTCGACGATCAACAACATCGCGGCGCCCGCCACCCCGGTCGGCGTCGACGGCCCGACCTACGAGACCTTCGACGCCGAGATGGTCGCTGCGGCGATCGGCAACTCGGCGACCTTGAACGCCGGCGGCGACATCCTGCTCGACCAGATCACCCAGACGACCGAGGCCAAGCAGCGGGCCGCGATCGGCATGGCGGCCATCTTCGGCCTCGGTGATCTGTCGGGGACGGCCGTGGCGATCGGCAACTCGCTGTCGATCGACGCCGGCGGCGATATCACGTTCGACAAGACCGACGGCGGCATCGAGCAGGCCTTCAAGAGGTCGCTGACCGCCGACATCGACGTCACCAATGTCGGCGTCGACGGCGCGCTCGACTTCACCTCGGCCGCCATCGGCAACTCGCTGTCGATCGCCGCGGGCGGCGATATCGATCTCGGCGAGGAGAACGGGATCGACCAGAGCAACACGCTGTGGCAGCGCTCGACCGTCGATCTCGCCGAGATCAACGGGATCGGTGACATGTCGCTCACCTCGGTGGCGATCGGCAACTCGCTGTCGATGACGGCGGACGGCGGCTTTGGCTTCGGCGACGAGAGCGTCATCGACCAGACCAACTCCCGGTACCAGGAGGTCGCGGTCGGTCTCGGCGAGCTGAACGGCACCGGCGTGGCCGAGCTGACCGCGGCGGCGATCGGCAACTCGCTGTCGCTCGACGCCGACGGGGCGCTTTCGGGCGCGGGCTCGATCACCCAGACCAATGACGGCGTCAACGAGGGCTACCAGGTCGCCAGCCTCGACCTGACCGGCACCACCGGCAGCTTCGCGAGCTTCGACGCCACCGCGGTGGCGATCGGCAACTCGTTGAGCCTCGCGGCGGGCTCGTTCGACGGCACCGGCACGCTCTCGATCGCCCAGACCAGCGCCTACGCGCAGGCTGTGTCGGTCGATCTGGGCGACGCCGGCATCGGCGCCGGCGCGGTCACCAGCGCGGCGATCGGCAACTCGGCCTCGGTCACCATCAAGTAGGAAACCTTCGCCCGGGCTGCTCCGGTACGCCGGAGCAGCCCGGTACTTTCACGCGTGCGACGAATTCACGACCCGCAAGTCGTGGGCGGAGCTGCAGCCCGGTAGGTGAGGTCCGACGACGAGACCCGAACCTGCAATGACAGGAAGGATGGACGAGTGACTGGTTTGAGAAAACGTCTGCTGATGTCGATCTCGGCAGCAGCGTTGTCGCTGCCGGTGGCGGCGACCGGTGTGCAGGCCATCGAGGTGGTGGTGCTCGACCAGGTCAACGAGGCGGCGCAGGGGACGAGCCTCCACTTCGAGGACCTCACCGGCTCGAGCCTGAGCGCCACCGCCGCGGCGATCGGCAACAGCGCCGCCTTCAACGTCGAGGGCGAGGGCGCCGCCGCGGTCCTCGACCTCGGGCAGATCAACGACGTCGACAGTAACGGCGTCGCCATCGACTTCGGCGAGGGCGACGGGCTGGCGCAGCTGGCCCATATCGATCTCAACGATCTCGATCTTTCCGACGGCACCACGGCGGGGCTCGATCTCACCGCCGCGGCGATCGGCAACACGCTCTCCGGCACCGGGGCGGGCACCATCGCCGACCTGCGGATCTCCCAGATCAACGGCGAGGGGGAGGGTTCCGAGGAGATGGAGGGGCAGCTGGCCATCATCGGCGATTTTGCCTTCCTCGGCCCCTCGTTCGAAGGCGACGTCGCGCTCACCGGGCTGGAGAGCAGGCTGAGTGCCGCCGCACTCGGCAACTCCGCCTCGCTGACCGCCGGTACCATCGGGACTGGCGACGAGTTCGACCATGTCGAGCAGGTCAATTACAGCGTCCAGCTCGCCAATATCGGCATGGGCGGCCTTGCGGTACAGCCGGCCGGGACCGGCGCCGTCTTCGACGCCACTGCCGCGGCGATCGGCAACTCGCTGACCTTGAACGCGGAGACCGGCGAGCTGTTCATCGACACGGTCGATCAGCTCAACGGCGACATGATCAACGGCCCTTCCGGCCAGCTCTCGATCGTCGTGCTCGGCGGGATCAACAGTGCTGAGACGCCGGATCTGCCGGTCGGCGTGAGCGCGGCCGAGCTCGAGACGTTCGACGGCAGCATCGTGGCCGCCGCCATCGGCAACTCGGCCTCGCTCGGCGCCGGCGAGGACATTCTTCTCGACGAGATCGTGCAGGCCACCACGAGCTCGCAGGCATCGCTCGTTCTCTCCGGCGATATCAATGGGGTCGACGACCTCACGGCCACGATGGTGGCCATCGGCAACTCGCTGTCGATCAACGCGGGTGGCGACATCGCCTTCGACAAGACCGAGGGCGGCATCGGCCAGGTCAGCGCCGGCCTCGGATTCTTCTATAGCAACAATGCCCAGGAAGGCGAGTTCATGCTCCAGGGCGTGGACATGGTCGGCGATCTAGAGGCGACCACGGCGGCCATCGGCAACTCGCTCACCATCGCTGCGGATGGCGACATCGCGCTCGGCGACACGACCACGATCAGCCAGCTGGCGGTCGGCGGCCAGGAGACGATGTTCTACGTCGACGACATCACCGGCGCCGGGGACTTCACCGCCACGGCCGTGGCCATCGGCAACTCCCTGTCGATCGAGGCCGGGGCCGGCTTCGACTTCGGGACCTACGGCGCCATCGTCCAGGAGAACCCCGAGGGCGGCCAGTCGGCAGGCCTGATACTGACCGACCTCAACGGCACCGGGGCGGCCGAGATCACCGTAGCCGCCATCGGCAACTCCCTCTCGCTCGATGTCGGCGGCGAGCTTTCCGGTGTGGGCTCGATCACCCAGGAGAACGAGGTCGCCCAGCTCTCCGTGCTCGAGCTGAACGACAGCCTCGACGGCTTCTCGAGCCTCGACGTCACCAGCGTGGCGATCGGCAACTCGCTGAGCCTTGCCGCCGGCTCCTTCGAAGGCTCCGGTGTGCTCACCGTCGCGCAGAGCAACACGGCGGCGCAGCAGCTCGCGCGGAGCTTCAGCGGCACCGATCTGGGCGCGATCGCCGCCACCACCGCGACGATCGGCAACTCCGCCTCGGTCACCATCCGTTAGGGCGGGGTAGAGCGAGCGAGGAAGGCGCTCCGGTCCGCCGGGGCGCCTTCGCGCCTTTTGTCCGCCGGCTGCGCGCCTTGGCGCAGCTTCGCGGCAGCGCAGCGTCCGCCTCGGGCGCGACGACCGCGTCGGTGACGGCCCCGGCCGGGCGAGATCGAGTGGCTCGCGCAGCTGGTCCGTATCGATCTGCTCGCCGTGGATGTCCGGCGAGGCCATGACGCCGAGCCTCGTGAACGTCGGACAGGCGAGCAGTTCGAGCGCCACCCCGCTCGGCAACGTAGCCTGCGTCACCATGCGGCTGGAGGCGACGCTTTTCGACGAAGAAAGGCGTCCCGCTCCCGGCCGGCGCGTCTTCGTGACTTCCGGCCTGTTTCCTGCCCCGCCTCCCGGGGTGAATGATCGGGGCGCGCCCCTCAAATGACGGCGTGTCTTCCTCCCGTACGCGCTCGCGGAGGTTATGTGAGCCGCACCTTGTGCATCCTGAAGGCGTAGGTTACGCCCACATTGCGTGCAAACATTTTTACACAATTTCAACCGTCCGGTCAGAACGCGCCGCGGACGTCTTGCCAGCACGTCTCAACGCGCCGGCAGCCGTAGAAGCTGACCGATCGGCACTGGGAGGATGGACAATTGAATATGCTGAAAAAGCGTCTACTGCTGTCGCTGTCGGCGGCTGCCCTGGTCATGCCGATGGCGGCCGGCAGCGCGCAGGCCATCGAGGTCGTGGTGCTCGACCAGGTCAATGACGCGACGCAGAGCGCCGAGCTCAGCTTCGACGCGCTGTGGGGCGAGAGCCTGGCGGCGACGGCCGCTGCCATCGGCAACAGCGCCGCTTTCAACGTCGAGGGCGCGGCTGACGCCGGCGCGCTGGATCTCGCGCAGATCAACGACGGCGACGTGGGCCTCAGGGGCAACCAGTTCGCCGAGGTCGATCTCCACGACGTCGATCTCAGCAGCGGCGTCGCCGACGGTGTCGCCCTCACGGCGGCGGCGATCGGCAATACCCTTTCCGGCACCGGCGAAGGCACCATCCTCGACATCGGCCTCGAGCAGGTCAACGGCCAGGAGGGCGAGGGCATCCTCCCCGAGGGGCAGTACGCGAACATCGTGCTGGAGGAGGTCGTCATCGGCGGGCTGGAGAGCACGCTCTCGGCGGCGGCCATCGGCAACTCGGCATCGTTGACCGCTGGCGCCATCGGCACTGCGGACGGCTTCGACACGGTCTCCCAGACCAACTATGGCGCCCAGGGCGCCCATGTCCACGTCACCGACCTCGTCATGGAGACGACTGCCGATGGCGCCCTCTTCGACGCGACCGCGGCGGCGCTCGGCAACTCGCTGACCCTGGCCGCCGAGACCGGCGATCTCTTCCTCGATACCGTGGTGCAGGACAATCTCGGTGACGAGGTCGGCGCCATCCTCACCTTGAATCTCGGCCAGTATGCCGGGGTTCATCTCTATGGCCTCAACGACGTCGAGACCCCGGCAACGCCGGTGGGCGTCGACGCGTCGACCTTCGAGACCTTCGACAGCACCGTCGTGGCAGCGGCCATCGGCAACTCGGCGAGCTTCAGCGCCGGCGGCGATGTCCTGCTCGACGAGATTGTCCAGGGCAACGAGGCCTTCCAGATCGCCGACATCGCCATCGAAGAGGCCTATGGTCTGGACGATCTGACGGCAACGGCGGTGGCGATCGGCAACTCGCTGTCGATCACCTCGGGCGGTGACTTCGCCTTCGACAAGGTCGACGGCGGCATCTCCCAGAACAACGCATGGGTCGACTGGGATGGAGATACCCAGAACGCCGACCACCTTCTCCAGGATCTGAACGTCAACGGCGATCTCACCCTGACCGCGGCCGCGATCGGCAACTCGCTCTCGCTCGACGCCGACGGCGGCTTCGCGTTCGGCACCGAGAACGCGATCTCCCAGGTGAACTGGGGCGAGCAGGCCAGCATGGTCGAGCTCGTGGACATCTGGGGTGTCGAGGACGTCTCGGGCACCGTGGTGGCCATCGGCAACTCGCTCTCGCTCTCCTCGGGCGGCGACTTCTCGTTCGGCTCCTACGGCTCGATCGAGCAGGAGAACTGGGGCTACCAGGATGCCGATATCGAGCTTGCCGATCTTAACGTCGCGGGTGCCGGCGAGCTGACCGTGGCAGCCATCGGCAACTCGCTCTCGCTCACCGCCGAAGGCGCTCTCTCGGGCGTCGGCGCGGAGATCAGCCAGGACAATAATTACGCGCAGGCGGTCGATCTCTCGCTCAACGGCACGGTCGGGACCTTCACGAGCCTCGATGCCACCGCGGTGGCGATCGGCAACTCGCTGAGCCTGACCGCCGGGTCGTTCGAGGGCACCGGCACGCTCGCCGTCGCCCAGAACAACTTCGACCCGCAGACCGTCTCGCTGGGCCTGAGCAATGCCGGCCTGGGCGCGCTCTCGTCCACCACAGCGGCGATCGGCAACTCGGCGTCGGTCACCATCAAGTAAGACGGCTCCGGCCGCAGGGGCGCCCCGGTCCGCCGGGGCGCCTCCGTCCATTCCGCCCTTTCGCGCGGCGTCGCGTCCTGGACCACCTGGCCTGCCGCAACCAGGACATGGTTCACCGGAGCACCTTTGCACGCAAAAGAAGCATATTTCCCGCGCGCATCGCGATCAGGATCTTGCTGGTGCGCCCGGTTTGCCTTACGTCAACCCACACGAGAAAATTGCCACGGAATATCAATCAGGGGCGGCGTTCGGGGAAGGTGTCACCCTTAGCGCAACGATGAGACAGGGAGCCGACCTCGGGGGTCGGAGCTGGCCGTCGAACCTCGCCGCCCACGCCCGGCCCGAGGCTGCACCCTCGAGATGCGCCCGGCCGGGGCCAAGGCTTTCCGCGGCGCGGGAACGCGGGTGCGGGGGCGCTGTCGGCGGCGATCGGCGTCGTCGGGGGCGGAAGGAAAGCGGGTGGAGCGAGGGGCTCTGCCGCTTTCGGACGATCACGGAGGACGGACGATTGACTAGTCTCAGGAAACGCCTGCTGCTGTCGCTGTCGGCGGCGGCTCTCGCGGTGCCGATGGCAACCGGCAGCGCCCAGGCCATCGAGGTCGTGGTGCTCGAGCAGATCAACGACGCGACCCAGGGCTCGATCATCGGCTTCGGGAGCCTTTGGGGCGAGAGCCTGGCGGCGACCGCGGCAGCGATCGGCAACAGCGCCGCCTTCAACGTCGAAGGGGCCGACGACGCCGCGAGCCTCGTGCTCGAGCAGACCAATCTCGGCGGCGACCACGTGCTGGACGAGGTGGGCACGCAGGTCGGGGTGATCGGGCTCTTTGGCATCGACCTGACGGCCGGCACCACCGACGGTCTGGCGCTGACCGCGGCGGCGATCGGCAACACCCTCTCGGGTACCGGCGCCGGCCACATTGCCGACATCGACCTCGAGCAGATCAACATCGAAGGCGACGTTGGCGACGGCTTCGACGGCCAGGGCGCCGTCATCCTTCTCGAAGAGGTCGGCATCGGCGGGCTGGAGAGCACGCTCTCGGCCGCGGCGATCGGCAACTCGGCCTCGCTGACCGCCGGCACGATCGGCACCAGCGACGACTTCGACACTGTCTTCCAGGGCAATTACGGCAACCAGGTCGCGCTGATCGACATCAACGAGATCGCCGTGCTGCCGACCGAGACCGGCGCCATCTTCGACGCCACGGCGGCGGCGCTGGGCAACTCCCTGACGCTCGATGCCGAGACCGGTGATCTCTTCGTCGATGACCTGACCCAGATCAACGTCGGCGACGAGAATTTCGACGGCTACGAGATCTACGGCTACTCGGTGCTCGAGTTCGGCCAGTACGCGCATATCGATCTCTACGAGATCAACGACTTCGATGCGCCGGCAACGCCGGTGGGTGTCGACGCGCCGACCTTCGAGACGTTCGATGCCACCCTGGTGACGGCGGCGATCGGCAACTCGGCCAGCCTGAGCGCCGGCGGCGGCATCCTGCTCGACGAGATCCTGCAGCAGAACGATGCCCTGCAGGAAGCCGACATCGAGCTCGACGACGTCTACGGCCTGGGCGACCTGACCGCCACGGCGGTGGCGATCGGCAACTCGCTGTCGATCACCGCCGGCGGTGACATCGCTTTCGACAAAATCGACGGCGGCATCACCCAGCTGAACGACCCGGACTACTATACCGCCCAGGACGTGGATTTCGATCTCGACGATCTCGGGGTCGACGGCGACCTTCTGCTGACCGCCGCCTCGATCGGCAACTCGCTCTCGATCACCGCCGACGGCGGCGTGGACCTCGGCGTCGGCACCACCATCGAGCAGCTCAATCATACCGCGCAGGACAGCGAGATCGAGCTCAAGGAGATGGCCGGCGTCGGCGATCTGACCGCCACCGTGGTGGCGATCGGCAACTCGCTCTCGATCACCTCGGGCGGCGATTTCTCGTTCGGCACGGACGGCGTGATCTCGCAGCTGAACGACAGCGAGTTCGGCCAGGACGCCGAGATCGAGCTCGAGGACGAGCTGAACGGCAGCGGGGCGGTGGACGTCACCATCGCCGCGATCGGCAACTCGCTGTCGATCGATGCCGCCGGCACCCTGTCGGGAATCGACAGCGGGATCGAGCAGCTCAACCAGGGTGTGTACGGGCAGGACTCCGAGATCGAGCTCGACGACTTCGACGGCATGGGTGACTTCGCGAGCCTCGACGCCACGGTCGTGGCGATCGGCAACTCGCTGAGCCTCTCGGCCGGCTCGTTCGCGGGCACCGGTATGCTCACCATCGCCCAGAACAACCTGGCCCCGCAGCTCGTCTCGATCGAGCTGGCGGATTCCGGCCTGGGGGCCTTGTCGGCCACCACGGCGGCGATCGGCAACTCGGCGTCGGTCACCATCAAGTAGGACGACTTCCGTCCAGGCAAGGCGGCCCCGGCCGCTGGAGGCGCCCCGGTCCGCCGGGGCGCCTTTTTTCCTGCCGCTGTCATCGGTGCTACCCTTGACAGCGCCCGCGCCACGGCGCATCCGGGGTTCTCACCGTCGCGATTTGGGCCGGCCGGCTTGCGGGCGACGTTAAAGAAGCCGCTAAAAGGTCGGGGCGTCGTGTCCGCGGCTCCCGGCCAGAGGCCGGATCGAGCGAGGAGCGACCTCAGTGGCCGAGCAGTACCGCCGCAGCCCCGATCCCTCGAGCTGGTGGCCGCAGACGCGGCTGATCCGGGGCGGTACCAGCCGCAGCGGCTTCGACGAGACCTCCGAGGCGCTGTTCTTGACCTCGGGCTATGTCTACGGCTCGGCCGGCGAGGCCGCCGACTCTTTCTCCGGCGGCGCCGAGCGCTTCGTCTATTCGCGCTTCGGCAACCCCACCGTCGCGATGTTCGAGGAGCGGCTGCGCCTGCTGGAGGGAGCCGGGGCCTGCCGCGCCACGGCCAGCGGCATGGCGGCCGTGTTCGCAGCGCTCATGGCCCAGCTTCGCGCCGGTGACCGCATCGTCGCAAGCCGCGCGCTCTTCGGCTCATGCCACTTCATCGTCTCCGAGCTGCTGCCGCGCTACGGCATTGCCCACGCATTCGTCGATCCGGGCGATCTGGAGGGCTGGAAGGCGGCACTTGCCGAGCCGACTGCCGTGGTCTTCGTCGAAAGCCCGTCCAACCCGATGATGGAGCTGGTCGATCTGGAGGCGGTGGCGTCGCTGGCGCACGCCACCGGGGCCCGTCTGGTGGTCGACAACGTCTTCGCCACGCCGCTGCTGCAGCGCCCGCTCGAGCTGGGCGCCGACGTCGTGGTCTATTCAGCCACCAAGCATATCGATGGCCAGGGCCGCTGCCTCGGCGGTGCGATCCTCGGCAGCCGCGAGTTCGTGGAGAAGGAGCTGCAGCCCTTCCTGCGTCATACCGGTCCGGCGATGAGCCCGTTCAACGCCTGGGTGCTTCTCAAGGGGCTCGAGACCCTGCCGCTGCGGGTGGCGGCGCAGTGCCGCTCGGCCGCCGCCGTCGCTGCCTTTCTGGAACGCAGCGACGGGATCGCCCGGGTCTGCTATCCGGGCCTGACCTCGCATCCGCAGGCAGAGCTGGCGCGCCGCCAGATGTCGGGCGGCGGCACCCTCGTCACCTTCGATATGGCCGGCGGGCGCGAGGCCGCCTTCCGCTTTCTCGACGCGCTGACGCTGGTCGACATCTCGAACAATCTGGGCGACGCCAAGAGTCTCGCCTGCCATCCCGCGACCACCACCCATCAGCGGCTGGGCGAGGCCGAGCGTGGCCGCATGGGTATCGGCGAGGGCACCATCCGCCTGTCGGTCGGCCTCGAGGACGAGGCCGACCTGCTGGCTGACCTCGCAGCCGCGCTCGAGGCGGGACGCGGCTGAGGCGCGCGGCTCATGCGGCCACGAGGATCTCGCCCTTGCCGCCGGCAGCGAGGTCGCCGGTGAGCCGCCGCACGCGTCTCGAGGACAGCATGCCGCGCAGGCCCAGCTCGGCCAGGTGACGCTCCAGCAGGGCCAGCCAGCCCAGCTCGTGCACACCGTTGTCGGCGAAGGTGGCGGGTGCGGCGTCACCTTCGCCTCCGCCTCCGCCTCCGCCCAGGATCAGCGTGCCGCGCTTCATCGCGATCCCGGGCAGGGCGCCGCAAGGGCCGCGGACCAGGATGGTGCCGCCGATCATCCGCGAGCCGGTATGGAGGCCGGCGCTGTCGCCCAGGATGAGGCCGCGGCGCATCCGGTCGCCGGCCCGGTCGCCCAGATCGCCGCCGACCAGGATCGCGCCGCCGGTCATCCCGAACCGCCCGCCCGCCTGGGCGGCACCGACGAACCCGGCGGCGTCGCCCTCCACCCGGATCACCCCGCCGCTCATCTCGCTGCCGGCAAACGGGCCGGCTGCACCCGCCACCGCGATGCTTCCGCCCTTCATGCCGTGACCCAGCAGCGCCCCAGCATCGCCCTCGACGGCGATGGCGCCGCTCTCCATGCCCGCGCCGATCCGCTCGAGGGCCGGACAGGTGTCGCGGATCACCAGCCGCTGCGGATCGCCCGCCGTCACCTCGAAGAGCTCTCCCAGCTTAATGCGCCGGTTGCCGCATTGCAGCTCCAGCCTCGCGATCTCGTGCGTGCCCAGCCCGGTCAGAAGCCCGGGCAGCACCGGCGCCATGTCGACCGGCAGGCGCAGCGTCGCGCGCATGGTGAGGGTGAGCCCGCCCATCACAGCAGCTCGCGCAGGTGGAAATGGTAGGGGCCGAGCTTGCCGCCGTAATTGCCGGCGGTGATGCCCAGGATGCCACCGCCGCTGCCCAGCGCGCAGGCCGCACGGATGCCGGCTGCGGTGGCGCGGGCCACGGCCTTCTCGCTCAGCCCGTCAATGACGATCTCCAGCACCGAGCCGACCTCGTCGGGCAGGGCGCTCGCTTCGGCCTGGCCGCGCAGCGTCGGGCAGAAGGCGTCGTTGGTCGAGGCGACCAGCCCCTTGTATCTCGAGCCGATCTTGGAGCCCGAGCGGACCACGCCGCCGGGAAAGGGCATGATGACGCCCGGTCCCGCCATGGCGGCGACCGCGGCCTCGGCCGCCTCCAGCGCCGCCCCGGGGTCCGCCGCCAGGATCAGGAAATTGCCGCCGCCCACCGCCGGCACCACGCCGGCCACGTCCTCGATGACGAACTCGCCCTCCATGACCGGCACCCGCCAGTAGCGGCGCGCCCCGAGCTTCTTGCTGAACTGGAACCCGTCGCCGAAGAAGCGCAGCCCCTTGCCCAGCCCGATCCTCTCCTCGCCGTCGATGCCGGAGAAGCAGGCGGTGGTGGGGCAGGTGAGGACGCACTGGCCGACACGGGCCTGGACCTGCCGGGCGAGGCTCTCGAGGTCCATGGCGAAGACCAGCACCGCCACGCCCGGGCGGCCGTCCGGGGTCTCTTGAGGCTCGAGGTCGCGCTCGATCCCCGCCTCGCAGCCGCAGGCGATCACCGAGGTGGCAAAGCCCGTCATGGAAAGCGCCGCGATCCGCGCCCAGCGTGTGTCGGCGGCGGTGATCACCAGCCGCGTCGCGCGCATTGGAAAAGCCTCGGCGAAACTGTCCTCGATCGCCACCCCGTTGAGGATCACCGGCCGGCTCCGCGGCAGGCATGGACCACGAGCTGGCCGCGGCCGCCGTCGAGGATCTCCTCCTCGGCCAGCCGGAACGAGCCCGGCCGCATGTCGCGATAGTCCTCGAAGAACCGCGCCACGCGGCGCTCGATGGCGCGGTCGTAGCCCGGCCGCACGACATGGGTGGCGCCGAGCGTGCCGGGCTCGCACACTGCCCCGTCGCGCGCCACCACGCGGCCGTTCTTCATCACCAGCCAAGGCCTGGCGAACATCCGCTCGCGGTCCTCGTGATCCTCGTAGACGGCGATGTCGGCCATGGCACCGGGCCCCAGATGGCCGTAATGCTGGTCGATGCCCAGCAGCCGCGCCGGTCCCGCGCGGGTCACGATGGCGATCTCCTGGAGCGTGTACTCGCGGGTCATCGAGCCCAGCACCGTGGCCTCGCGCACCGCCTTTGGCAGGCGCGCCAGCATGTCGTTGCGAAAGCCGCGGTCCATCAAGAGCCGCACCAGATGCGGGTAGGTGGTGAAGGGCGCGCCGTTGGGATGGTCGGTGGTGAGCGCGATCCTCCACGGATCCTCGATGGCGAGGAACAGCTCGAGGCCGATCGCCCATTGCAGGGCATGCACGAAATTGCGGTCGCGGTAGCGGAACGGCACCACCCCGCAGCCCGCCTCGCACTCGATATCCATCCCGACCCATTTCTTGGGATGGGCGAAGCGCGCGTTGCGCACCTGGCTCATCGTGTCGCCCGAGGCCGTCACCGTCTGGCCGAACATCACCTGGCCCACGTCGAGGCTGACATTGGGGCTCTTGTTGATGAGCTCGGCGATGGCCGGTGCGGCGCTGGAGAAGCGGTGCCGTCCCTCCTTGCCGTAGCTGTGGAACTGCAGATGGGTGAGGTGGATGCGCCTTCCTTCCATGCCGCGGATGGTGGCGAGCGTGGTGGCGTCGTTGCCCGGCACGCCCAGGTTGCAGCCATGGACGTGGATCGGATGCGGCACGCCCAGCCGGTCCAGCGCATCGGCCAGCGTGGTCAGGATGGTGCGCGGGGTGATGCCCCAGTGCGGCCCCTGCTCGTCGAGGTCGAGCTTGCGGCCGTTGAACTTGAAGGCGGCTATCCCGCCCGGATTGACGATCTTGACCGCCAGCGCCTGGGTGGCATGCAGCGTCCACGCCACATAGTCGGCGATCGCATCCGGCCCGGCGCCGTCCTTGAGGAGATCGAGGAACAGGTCGTCATTGCCGAGAAGGACATAGGCGCCCTTGTCGAGCAGCGGGATGTCGGCCATCTCCTGGTGCGCCTGCCGCGCATTGGCGGGCAGCATCGCCGGCTCGAAGGCGGCGGTGTAGCCCATACGCGCATAGGCATAGCCGGTCGTGAAGGTCGAGGGGCTGGCATGGCCGCTGCCGCAGCGATGGCCGTTGCCGCCCGCCTGGCGATGCGCCCGGTGCTCCTCGGGCAGCAGCATGCGCGCGATGTTGACCTTGCCGCCGCCGATATGGCTGTGCAGGTCGATGCCGCCGGGCATCACCACCCGGTCGCCCATGGCGAGCGTCTGCGCTGCGGCCCGGCCGTCGGCAGGCGCGGTGACGATCCGCCCGTCCTCGATCCAGACGTCGCCGCGCGCGCCGTCGACGCCGTTGATCGGGTCGTGGACCGTGCACGATTCGAGCCTCGTCAGCACGCCGCGCCTTCCCCCGCTGCTCCCTGCAATCCGGGACTATAGCCGTCCGCCGCGCGGGAACAAGGAACCGCTGGGGGGAGCGAGCGGCCTCTCTATTCGTAGAGGTGATACCCGCTCACCTCGCGCAGCCGGTAGCCGGCGCTGGCGAGCCTGTCGAACTCCTCCTGGTAGCTGTCCGCGAGCATCTCGTGCCGCGCCTGCCATGCCGGCCCGTCGCCCTTCTCCCAGACGGCGGCATAATGCCCGGCGGCGCCCGACTTCCAGCTGCTCAGATGGACGAGGTGATAGCCCTCCCGGCCGAGCTGGTCGAAGGCCTGCTGGTACTGCTCGCTGCTCAGTCCGTGACGCGCCGCGAAGCCGGGGCCGGCGCGCTGCTCGAAGATCGCCGCATAATGGTCCTGCCCGTCGATGGTGTAGCCGCTCACGCGGACGGGGCGGAAACCGTCACGGACGGCGGAATCGAACTCCTGCTGGTACCGCGCCGCCGAGATGCCGTGAAACGCCCGGAAGGGCGGGCCGTCGATCTTCTCGAAGATCGCCGTGTAGCGGTCGGTGCCGCCCGCCGTGAACCCGGCCACGTCCACCGGCCGGTAGCCCTCGCCCGTCCACCGGTCGAACTCGCGCTGGTACGCCTCGCGGCCGAGATCGTGGCGGGCCACGAAGGGCGGCCCCTGGCGCTGCTCGAAGATGGCGGCAAAGCGCGGCTCGCCGCCCACCGCGTAGCCGCGCACCAGCACCGGCCTGAAACCCTGCGCCACCAGGCCCTCGAACGTCCGCTGGTAGTCCTGCGCGCCGAGCCCGTGCCGGGCCTGCCACGCCGGCCCCGGCGACTGGTCCCACAGCGCCGCGAAGCTCGTGAGATCCTGGTTCGTCTGCAGCGCCGAGCGCGACGTTCCGGTATTGCTGCGGCAGCAATAGACCTTGCTGCCGGTCACGCATCCCGCACCGCTCAGGTTCTCCGGCGCGGGCGGGCGCTGCTGCTCGCCCGGGCCGCAACTGCCCTCGCAGAACGGCGCCGTGCCGTCCCAGCGGCACTCGCTGCCCACGGGAGCGGGACAGCACAGCACCTTGCTCCCCGTCCAGCAGGACTCGCCGAAATTGGTGTTCTGGATCACCGGGAACGCGTCCCGCCAGTGATCGGGCAGCGAGCTCGCCCGCAGCGACTCGCTCTCGCCGCTCCGGCACGCACCGCTGCAGAACGGCGCCGTGCCGTCCCACCGGCAGCTCTGCGCGGACGCGCTCGAGGCAACGCCTGCCGCGAGGATCGCGGCCAGCAGTGCGAGAACCGGGAATCCGGGCATGCCTGCCTCCGACGCATCGCCCTGGCGAGCTTGCCGGGCTGCCGCCACCTCTCACGCAGGTAGAAGAAGCGAGAACGCGAGCAGACCAAGGGCGCCGCACCAAGCTCGATCCGTCGAATGAGCAGAAGGCACGAGCCCAACCGGCCGAATATATCCCGGCACCGTTCGGGCGCCACGCGAAAAGCAGAGCCGATAGTGCCGGCCGACGCAGGCAGTGGGCGTACCGGCCCCCGCCGTGCTGTCGCGCCAGACATGGCGGGCCTCTCGCCGATGGCATGCTGCCGTTCGCAGCACGGAGCCGGCAAGAAGCCCGCCGCCGCAATGTCCGGCGCTGGCCTCAGTGCGTCTTCTTGCGTGGATCGTCCTTCGGATTCACGTAGGTGATCCCCCACGGCCCGTTGGTCGTGATCTGGACCACCGTCTCCCCCTCGGCGAAGGCGTAGTGCGCCATGCCGGGCTCGAAGGCGAAGAAGCTGCCCGCGGGCAGGGCCTCCGCCTTCCTCTCGTCCGCCGCCTCGCCCATGCCGAGACGGAAGGTCCCCGAGATCACCGTTACCACCTCGGGCCTGGGATGGGTGTGCGGCGGGATCAGGTAGCCCGCCGGCAGCTTCAGCCGCAGGGCGAACAGCCCGTCCTTCGCCGGATCGCCATAGAGCAGGGCCGCCTCCGCGCCGGGCGGAAGCGAGGCGGGTGCCGCCCCCCACGTGACATCGGGCGGCGCCACCACCTTCGCCGCGTCCATCGCGCCCACCGGACCCGTGGAAGCGGCCGCCGCCAACGCGACGCCGACCACCGGGATCAGCAACGCGGTCCTCATGTCGGTTTCCCCCTCGCGGCCCGAACCGCTCATCCCCCACGAGAGGCGGCGGCCGCGCAGCCCGCCATCCTACGCTTCCGGCCGTGCCCGGACAAGGCGCCGGCCGGCGGTTGAGGAAGAGGCAATGGTACCAGGTGACATTGACTAGAAGTCGATGAGCCTGGCGCAGTAGCCTGGTCGAGCTTCCGGGCGAGATGCGGCTTCAGCGCCGCCAATGGGCGCCCGGAAAGGTGCGGGGAGGCGGTGCGCGGTCGAGGGCAAGGGCACCGGCCCGCCTTTAGGGCCCGGCAGTGTAGTGATAGTCAATAAGAATTCTGCTTGATTTCATATTGCGGATGTTCGTTTCGCTTAGTGGCAAATCATGCGCGGTTAACATGAAGCAAAGTGCTTCCATGGCAAGCGTTGCTCTATAGAGTTCAAGCGCGTCAGCCTCGCCGCCCAAAGAAAAGTGGCCATGCGCAACTTTGCCGCGCAAGCGAACTGCCCGACATAGGTCTTCGAGCATGCTCGGCCGTATGATCTCTGCACCAAAACGGGTCGCAATCGCGTTGAGCAATCTAGAAAACCGCTCTCTATGAGACTCCGTTCGGATGTGTCTCAACGAGCCTTCTATTCGATTCCCGATTTCTAAGCTGTATCCCAACTCTCGGGCTTTCGTTATGGCGGCGCTCGCAATCACAGAGATGTGTTGAGTAGAGATGGACGGTCTAGAATCTTCAACCGGTATTTCTTCAAACCATCTGCAAGCTGCGAGCAATCGTTCAGGCGAAAGCTGCCTATTCATTAGGAGGCTAGCGGCCATGAGTGCATAGGCGTTTCTCCAAAGATCATAGCGCCTTATCCAAGCAAGTGCGCACTCTTGAAAGCCAGAAAGATCCTTGTCATCTAGAACGGTAATAACGCTTTCATGATCATGCGGCGCGGCGTCAAGACGTCGGTCATCAAGACGAGTATAGAAACACTGATGGTTGTCGGATGAAAATTTCCGCGCATTGACATTCTTACACGGCTCGCGGCTGACGTAGAGCAGAGAGGGGGAGAGACATGATCCAATCGAAAATGAAAAAAGATGCGTGAAACACGACACGTGATCAAGATAATCCGTTATTCGTTTGGCTTGTTCGAACTCAATTTCGAAGGCGATGTCATAATCGATGGCATGGTGCATTAACATCGAATAATGTGGAATTGCGAACCCTCGCAAAATCATGTTCGGCGCGGCCGTCTCATAGATGGGGATGTGCCTTGGCGATGAAGCAAGCTTCACTTTATCCACGAATGCCTGGCGCACCAGTACGCGAGAGGAGCTAGGGATAAAGAAAAGCACTCGCTTCACTGGGTCATTGGGCAGCCATCTGTCCCTACCAACAACCGCGATATTGGAACCAATCTCTTGTTGATAGATCGAGCGCCATCCTTCTACCTGACGTGAGCAGGAAGATGTTGCGAGAGCCACGTTATTATAAAGCGAAACAACATCATTTTCTTCCGTAATGAGAAATATAGCACGTTCCGGCGGAAGATAGACTGGAACCCGATAGCTATAAAGCGTCGTCCTAATACGGGTTTCGGTCAAACTAAGGATGCCCGTATGATCCTCCCCGGAGGTTATCTCTACGCAATGGAGTGTGCGATTTATTTTATGTTCGCGAGTGGGCACCTACGGCTCCTATTATGTCGCCCGCGGAACGGAAAGGCTGTTCTTGCCTGCCCCCCCCCTTCACACCGCCACCGCCCGCTTCTGCCGCCGGAACCCCAGCGCCACGCCCAGCAGCCCCAGCCCCGCCACCACGAACAGCACGCGAAACCCCGTGATCTCGCCCGCCACGCCGAGCAGGGCCGCTCCCAGCGACTGGCTCACGAACAGACAAAAGGCGAAGAGGGAGATGGCGGCGCTGCGGTTCTCGGGGGCCATCTGGGTGGCGTTGGTCTGAAGGGTGTTGTGGAGCATGTAGAAGCCGAGGCCGAGGCCCGTCGTGGCGGGGACCACCGCCTGCCAGACCGGGGCCACGGCCGCCAGGAGGTAGCAGAAGGCCAGCAAGAGGCCGCCGGTGGCGGCAAGGCCGGTCTCGCCGAGGCGGGCGAGCAGCAGGCGCACGCTCATGGCGTAGGCCAGGCCGCCGAGGCCGAAGGCCGACATGACGAGGCCGATCGCCAGATAGTCGAGGCCGAACTGGCGCTGCAGGTGGACGCTCAGATAGGGGTAGGCGCCGAAGCACAAAAAGCCCTCGAGCGAGACGGTGAGCAGCACCACCCGCGCCCAGGGCGCTGCCAGCACCGCGCGGTACTGCTGCAGGGGTGCTCCGGCAGGCGGGCGCGGGCCGGTCGCGACCGCGCCGGCGCCCTTGAGCAGCATGGCGCCGATGGCCAGAAAGCCGGCGGCAAGGACGATGAAAAGCTGGCGCCAGGTGAAGATGTCGGCAAAGAGGCCGGCCAGGCTCTGGCCGGCGATCACGCCGGTGATGCTGCCCATGAGGAAGCGGGCGATCACCGCCTGGCGGCGCTCATAGGGCACGCTCTCGCCGATATGCGCCATGGCCATGGGGATGATGGCAGCCGCGGTGAGGCCGCTGGCGGCGCGGCCCAGAGCGAGCCAGCCCAGGCTCGGTGCGAAGGCGCAGGCAAGCGTGCCCACGGTCGAGAGCAGGGTGCCCAAAGCTGCCGTCCGGTAGGGGCCGATCCGCGCGCCGACGGGTCCGTAGGCGAGTTGGAAGAGGCCGTAGGCGGCGGTGAAGGATGTCACCGCGACGGCAGCGGCGCTGACCGGAACGGCGAACTCGCCGGCGATGGCGGGCAGCAGCGCGTCGCACAGGCGGGTGGTGGCCGAGGCGACGAACGCCGCCAGGCTCAGGAGCAGGATCGGCTGGCTCACGGCCGCGGCGGCCGCGCGTCGCCGACCACCTCGAGGGTGACGTTGCCGAGGTCGATGGTGACCTTGCCGCGATGCTCGAAATTCACCGTGGCGCGGCCGCCGATCACCGACTGCACCTGGCCCAGCCCCCAGTCGGGGCAGGCCGGATGGCGCACGAAGGCGCCGGGGACGAGGTCGAGATCCATGATGATACCAGCCGATCAGGTCCGGGGGGTGGCGTCGAGCCGTGCCCTCAGGAGGTCCAGGACGTCCGCCGCGGGAGGCAGGCGGGAGGGGCGCAGGGCGCGCACCGGCATGGCGACCACGCTGTCGGTGCGGTAGAGGGTGCCGGCGTGGTCGAGGCCGGGCGTGGCGAGGGGCAGGTAGACGCCCCGGGCCGGCGGCGCGTCGAGCGGCGTGGTCAGCAGGAGGCGCGGCAGGTCGGTCGCCGGGGCCGGCTCGGGCGTGAAGCCCGAGATCCACACCAGCGTATCGACGCTGCCCGCCGCCAGCAGGCTTTCCGCCGCGAAACGGTGCGGCTGGTAGTCGGGCACCCCGCCGGCAAAGCCGGTGCGCAGCGGCACGCCGCTCTGCCAGGCGCACACCTGGTTGGCGCCGATCACGTTGCCGGGCCCGGCGAGCGGCAGGCCGGCGGCGCGGCCCTTGGCGTTGAGCTCCTTGAGGAGCTCGGCCAGATGCTCGACCAGAAGCTCGCGGTGCGGCATCCCCATGGCCCCTGCCGCCCACACGACCAGCGCGTAATCGGCCTCGCGCAGGGCGCTGGCGAGCCCGTCCAGCGCTCCCGCGGGCAGCAGCGCGTGCGCTGCCGCGGGCAGGCGCGCGCCGGCGAGCAGGCCGCGCAGGGCGCCCACGGCCTCCAAGAGGCGGTCGGCGGGGCAGGGGACATGCTCGATGCCGGCCCCGGCACCGGGCGCGCCGCCGAGCTGGACGATGCGGCGGGGCGCGCCTTGGCCCCTGAGGCTGCGGGGCGGCCGCAGCACCCGCTCGTGCAGGCGCGGCGCCGCCTCGCTGCCGTCGCCGCCCACCAGCAGCACGAAATCCGGCCGGTTGCGCGCTTCCGCCAGGGTGGCGGTGAACCAGCCGACGCTCTGCATCGCCAGAAGGTTGGCGAACAGGCCCGGCGCCTGGGCATGGTCGAGGATGCCGCCGGTGGCCTCGGCCAGCGCCATCACCGCGCGCATCCCGGCAGTGTCGGTGGCAAGCCCGGCAAAAAGCGGCAGGCGGCTCGCCGCCAGGAGATCCGCCGCCCGGTCGAGCGCCTCCCCGAGGCTGCAGGCCCGGCCGTCGATGGCGGGCTCCGGCTCGGCCGTGCTGCGCGCGAAGGCGGTTTTCGCGCGCTCGCAGCCTTTGGCGGTGACGCGCAGGGCACGGCCCCTGGCCTCGATCTCGAGATCGTCGCAGGCCAGGGCGCAGAACGGGCACACCACGTCCCTTGAAACCACCCGCTCAACCATCGCCTTCTCCGCTGGCCGGTGAGCCTAGCAACCGCCCGGCGGGCCCGAAAGGCTCTTTCGCCCGGCTGCCCGCCCTCGCTTGACAGGCAGCGCGCGGGCTCCTCAAGATCGCCCCGGGAGCACCGAGAACACAACAACGCGGCGCGGCTCGGCCCGCCGCCACGCAAGGGGGGCGACGGTGGCTTCGAAAGAGAACTCCAAGGCGGGAAAGGTCGGCGCGGCGCAGGGCGGCGGCCTTACCAGAAGACGGCTGCTGCAGACCAGCGCCGCCACCGCCGGTGCCGCGGTGGGCAGCGGGCTGGTTACCGGCTTTCCCACGGTCTGGTCGCAGAAGCTCAAGGACGTGACCCTGCTGCATGTGGGCTCGTCCTACTCGGCGATCATCGACATCGCCCGCCAGGCGAGCCAGGACCTGGGCTTCAAGATCGAGATGCAGAGCGTCAACGGCGATGCGCTGGTCAACCGCGTGGTGACCCAGCCCTCCACCGTGGACATCGCCGATCTCGAATACTGGGCGGTCCGCAAGGTCTGGCCGCGCGGCGTGCTGCAGGGCATCGAGACCTCGAAGATCGGCCGCTGGGACAAGATCAGCCCGCTCTTCACCCAGGGCAAGTATCCCGACGGCAGCGAGGTGACGCTCCAGGGAACGGCACCGTACGAGGTGCAATATACCGAGAAGAAGGACGACAACCGCTTCGCCTCCGGCACGACCGGACTCGCCACCCTCATGCCGCAGATCTACAACGCCGACACGCTGGGCATCCGCCCCGACCTCATCGGCCGCGAGATCACGACCTGGTCGGAGCTCCTGAACCCCGAGTTCAAGGGCAAGGTCGCCCTCGTCGACATCCCCTCCATCGGCATCATGGACGTCGCCATGGCGCTCGAGGCCATGGGGGAGATGAAATACGAGGACAAGGGCAACATGACCAAGGAGGAGATCGACAGGACCATCGACGCTCTGATCGATCTCAAGCGCCAGGGCCATTTCCGCGCCTTCTGGAACAGCTTCGACCAGTCGGTGAACCTCATGGCCTCGGGCGAGGTCATCATCCAGTCCATGTGGTCGCCGGCGGTCACCGCCGTGCGCACCCGCGGCATCGACTGCCAGTACGTGGCGCTGAAGGAGGGCTACCGCGCCTGGGCCGCCGGGCTGGGCCTGATGCGCCACCTGGACGGGCTCAAGCTCGAGGCCGCCTACGAGTACATGAACTGGTATCTCTCGGGCTGGCAGGGCGCCTTCATCGCGCGACAGGGCTACTACACGCCGGTGCTCGAGACCACGAAGGAGCATCTCGACCCGAACGCCTGGGGCTACTGGTACATGGGCGAGCCCGCCAGGGAGCCCATCAAGGATCCTTACGGCAACGTGATGGAGCAGGCGGGTGCGGTGCGCGACGGCGGTTCCTACGACCAGCGCATGGGCAACATCGCCTGCTGGAACACGGTGATGGACGAGAACGTCTACATGGTCCGCAAGTGGAACGAGTTCATCTCGGCCTGAGCGCGGGTCCGCCTCACTGAACTGGCCCAGTGATCTGGCCCGCTGAACTGGCCCACGGAACTGGCGAAGGGCACGGGGCCTCGGCGTCCGTGCCCTTCTTCCTCGCACGCCGCGCTTGGGGACCCTTTCATCGATGCAGCGCCTCGCTCCCTATCTCCAGGTGGCCCCGCTCACCCTCATCCTGGGCGTCTTCCTGGTGGTGCCGGTGGCGATGATCGTGCTCGTGAGCTTCTGGAGCTACGACGAGTTCGACATCTACCCCGACTTCATCCTCGACAACTACGAATGGATCCTGACCTCGCCGGTCACCTGGAGCCTCTATCTCAAGACGCTCTACTATGCGGCGGTCACCTGGGCCATCACGCTCCTCGTGGGCTTCACCATCTCCTGGTACCTGGTGTTCCACGTCAGGAACCTGATCTGGCAGATCGGGCTCTTTCTCCTCTGCACCGTGCCCTTCTGGACCTCCAACGTGATCCGCATGATCTCGTGGATCCCCTTTCTCGGCCGCGAGGGCATCTTCAACCAGGCCTTGATGGGAGCCGGTATCACCGGTGAGCCGCTGGAGTTCCTGCTGTTCTCCGACTTCGCGGTGATCCTGGCCTATGTCCACCTCTTCACGCTCTTCATGATCGTGCCGATCTTCAACTCCATGGCCCGCATCGACCCCACCCTCATCGAGGCGGCAGTGGATGGCGGGGCGAGGCCCTGGCAGGTGGTGCTCGAGGTGGTCCTGCCCTTGTGCAAGACGGGCATCGCGCTGGGCTCGATCTTCGTGATCGCGCTGGTGATGGGCGACTTTGTCGTCGTGCGCACCATGAGCGGCGGGCAGAGTGCCACCGTGGCCTCGGCCATGATGAACGAGATCGCCCTGCTGCAATATCCCACCGCCGCCGCCGGGGCCACGATCCTGCTGGTGGTGGTAACCCTCATGGTGGCCGCCATCCTCCGCGTCGTGGACGTCCGCCGCGAGCTCGCAGGCTAGGAGCCGACAGAACATGCGCACAGCCTCGGGCCGCCGGCCGCTCTCCTTCTGGCTCTTGACCGCCTTCTTCGTGCTCTTCGTGCTGTTCCTCTACGGCCCGATGACCGCCATCTACATCCTCTCCTTCCAGGGCCCCACCGGCGGGCTCACCTTCCCCATGCGCGGCGTCTCGCTGCACTGGTTCGACGCCCTCTTCGGCCAGCAGCGCACCGGTGACTTCGCGGGCTCCCTGGAGCGCGCCATCCTCCTGGCGCTGGTCTCCATGGCGGTGACGCTGGTGGTCTCGGTGGCGGCGGGCCTGGCCTTCCGCCAGCGCTTCAGGGGTGCGAGCGCCATCTTCTACATCGCCATCGCCAGCCTCGTGATGCCGGGCCTGTTCGTGGGGCTTGGCATCAGCCTGGTCTTCCAGGTGATGGGTGTGACGCCGCGCTGGTGGCTCTCCGGCCTGGGAGCGCACCTCACCTGGACGCTGCCCTTCGGCCTCCTGATCATGTTCGCGGTCTTCAACCGCTTCAACCGGGCCTACGAGGAGGCCGCCATCGATCTCGGCGCCTCGGCCTGGCAGAAGCTCACCGCCGTGGTGCTGCCGATCCTGGCGCCGGGCCTCATCGCCGTGGCGCTGTTCGGCTTCACCCTCTCCTATGACGAGCTCGCCCGCTCCAAGCTCACCGTGGGTGCCAAGAACACCCTGCCGCTCGAGATCGAGGCCATGACCACCTCGGTCACCACCCCCTCGCTCTTCGCGCTGGGCACCGTCACCACCGCCGTCTCCTTCCTGATCATCGGCCTGGCGCTGGGCGCCATCGTGATGATCCAGAAGCGCCGCACCCGGCGCGCCGGCGAAGCCTGAGGATAAGCGTCAATGGCCGATACCGACGGCTCCGGCCGCATCGAGATCCAGAACGTCACCAAGCGCTTCGGCTCGCTGCTCGCGGTGGACGATGTCAGCCTCGAGATCCCGCACGGCAGCTATTGCTGCCTCCTGGGCCCCTCGGGCTGCGGCAAGACCACCATCCTGCGCATGATCGCCGGCCACGAGACCCCCACCTCCGGCACCATCACCATCGGCGGCCAGGACGTGGGCGGTCTGCCGCCGGTGCGCCGCGGCACGGCCCTCATGTTCCAGAGCTACGCGCTCTTCCCCCACCTCACCGTGCGCGACAACGTGGCCTTCAATCTCAAGATGCGCGGCGTCTCGAAGGAGGAGCGCGCGTCCCGCGCCGACGAGATGCTGGCGCTGGTCCACATGACGCCGTTTGCCGACCGCATGCCGGCCCAGCTCTCCGGCGGCCAGCAGCAGCGCGTGGCGCTCGCCCGCGCGCTGATCACCAACCCCCGCGTGCTGCTCCTGGACGAGCCCCTCTCCGCACTGGACGAGTTCCTGCGGCTGAGGATGCGCAGCGAGCTCAAGCGCCTCCAGGCCGATCTCGGCATCACCTTCATCCACGTCACCCACACCCAGCCCGAGGCCATCGCCCTTGCCGATCTGGTGGTGGTGATGAACCAGGGCATCATCGAGCAGGCGGCCTCCGCCCGCGACGTCTACGCCTTCCCGCGAAGCCCCTATGTCGCCCGCTTCATGGCCGGCCACAACGTGCTGCACGGCAGGCTGCTCGCCAGCGTCGCCGAAACCCACCTCCTGGAAGGCCCGGACGGCGCCCGCTACCGCATCCCCGCCACCGCCGACACCCCCCGCCGCACCGGCCAAGAGGTCTTCTTCTCCGTCCGCCGCGACCTCATCCGCCTCACCCGCGAGGAGACCGGCGGCGAGGCCGTCGAGAACGCGCTTCAGGGCACCGTCGAGGCCGTCGAGTACCAGGGCACCTATGTCAAGGTCACCCTCGCCGGCGCGTCGGATGAGGAGTTCATCGTCAACGAGCCCGAACACGCCTACTTCACCCACCCCGTCCACCGCGGCGACACCGTCGTCGCCAGCTGGGGCGTTGAGGACGTGCATCTACTGGAGGAGGACAAGGCGGCGGGAACCAAGGCGGCGCCCTACGGGGAGGAGGCGGCGTAGGGGATCGAAAGGCACTTCTCACCGCTACTAACATATGGATCCTCGCTAACCTAGGCAAGGCCTCGCGACAAGTAGCATAGCGTTGATACACCGGAACGCATCATATAGTCGCGCGCATAATTAACGAAGGGGCAGTAGCTCGGAATGAGAATGAGAACACTTGTCGTGAGCGCAGTGAATGTTGTTATTCATCCGCATTCATCGGAGAGATACATCGAACTCATTAGGGATATCTTCAATTTGAGGCGCGAGATACCCGTGCATGGCAACGAGAATTTGATCATGAGATCGATGCAGATCTCAAGTGATCAGCGGTGGGTGCAGGGCGAAATCGCGAAATTTACGAAGATACAGGGCAGCGACGACTGGTTCAATCTCCAGACGCTGGAGAAAGCAGAGAAGAACGAGTTACGACAGATACGCATTCCTGAGGAATTGCGGCCCAATCTAGCATCCTTCAGCTATCTATTCGATGTGGCGCAGCACATGTTTATTTTCGAGCGACGACATTTGAATAAGTCGCTATCACAGCGAATGGTTCACACTTACTTATCGCGGATAACGGAAGATAAAATGTTGCAGGAGAAGTATAGTTCCATATCGGTTTCCTATGTGTCTTCTGAAGATAGTGTGGGAAGAGTGCTTGACATGCCCCGCCTTAAGCGTGTGGAAATCATAATCATCAAGCCTAATCCGGATGACTTGGACGGGCTAGAGGCAGAGGTTAAAGAACGCCTAGGTCGCATGCGCGCGAAAAAAATGATCCTCGACTACGAAGCCATGCCGAATACCTCGTTAAAACTAGATGATGAAGCCACGAAATACACAAGAGTTGCGTCGCGAAACGGGGAGGTGCGCTCGACGGGTAAGGATAAAAATGGCGCCACTATACATCGCTCGACCCGCGATCATCCGCTTGAGAAAAGTCTGCGGTACGATCCGGATGAGCGCCATAGACCGCACGTTTTCCGCTCAGCGGCGCTGCGAATACTGGGAGAGGTCGCTAGGGACAAATCAAAAGAATGAGCCAGTTTGCTCAGGATATCCGAAAGACATACGCCGGAGTGGTCAAAGCGTTCGGGCGATATTGGTCTGTGTATGGGGGCCTCAGTGCACTTCTCCTGTCGCCATACTTCCATTTGTCGGTATTACTTAATAGCTTGATGTATAACGCTTGGACGAGCAGTGATTGGTTCGAGTTGCCTCTCCGGATCTTGCCGAGCTTGCTTGGCTTCACCCTGGGCGGGTATGCGGTATTTTTAGCAATTGGAGACAGACGATTTCACGCCTTTCTTGCGGCAGAAGCTGTTATCGGCAGAGTGTCGCCTTTTCTCCAGATCAGTGCTACATATGCGCATTTTGTTATTATGCAGACTGTCGCGTTGCTTCTTGCTGCTCTGTCATCATCGCTGCCAGATGTGGAGGCCAGTCTACGTGTTTTTCAGAATGAGGTCCTTGATGGATTGCGCGTCGTTCTATTGGGTGGGATTTACGTTATAAGATTTTTAACCAATCTTGTTTTTCTGTACAGCCTTACCCTTGCGATCTCCGCAGTAATGGCAATTTTCCGCGTTTCAACGTGGTATGAAAAATTCATTCAGATCGATTCAGAAGAAGGCAACGCTCGTCATTGAGTTCAGGGGACACATTACCTAATTGGTGAGAGCCCAACCCGAAAAGAGTTGAGCGGTTTCAGCGGGTTGTGATTCCGTTCCGTTGCCACACAGCACGGAGCCGACAATGCCTTGGACTGAAACC
>JAWZSN010000027.1:0-69766 GCA_033875255.1 Geminicoccaceae bacterium 1502E
TTCGCGCGGGCGAGCGATGCCGCCCCCAACAGCCCGGTCTTCGTCGATCCGGCGGGCTGCGACTGGGTGGCCCGCATCGAGAGCCCGGCCGGCGGCTTTGCCGGCTGGCGCGGCAGCACGGCGGTCCTGCGCCGGGCGGCCAACGCGAACCCGAGCCCAGGGGGCTGACGGAAGGACGCTAACCGCGCGTTAATCTCACCTGGTACCATTTCCCGCGGGTTAACGGCGGTGCCGGCCGCGGCAAGCGCGAACCCGAGCGCCGCCTTGAGGTGGCGACAGGAGAAGGGAGAAGCCACGTGCAGCGCCCGCGGAGCGGCTGGCGCGAGGCCGCCGCAACGTTTCCTTAATCGCACCTGGTACCATGTCACGCGGGTTAACGGCGGTGCCGGCCGCGGCAAACGCGAACCCGACAGGCCAGCGGGGCTGCCGTCCGGCGCGGCATGGACGGGCGGCAAACTCGAACCCGAGCGCCGGTGCGAGCTGACAAAAGGAGAAGAGGAACGCCGCGCGCAGCGCCCGCGGAGCGTCTGGAGGTCGGTGCGGCCGCGGCAACCTTCCGTTAACCGTACCTGGCACCATTTCCCGCGGGTTAACGGGGCGGGCCGCGGCAAACTCGAACCCGAGCGCCGCTGACCTGGACCGGATCGCCGGCTCGAGGGGAGGCCCTCCGGTTCCGCCGAGGCTCGTGCAGCGCCCGCGGAGCGGTTGGCGCGAGGCCGCCGCAACGTTTCCTTAATCGCACCTGGTACCATGTCACGCGGGTTAACGGCGGTGCGGGCCGCGGCAAACGCGAACCCGACAGGCCAGCGGGGCTGCCGTCCGGCGCGGCATGGGCGGGCGGCAAACGCGAACCCGAGCGCCGGTGCGAGCTGACAAAAGGAGAAGAGGAAAGCCGCGCGCAGCGCCCGCGGAGCGTCTGGAGGTCGGTGCGGCCGCGGCAACCTTCCGTTAACCGTACCTGGCACCATTTCCCGCGGGTTAACGGGGCGGGCCGCGGCAAACTCGAACCCGAGCGCCGCTGACCTGGACCGGATCGCCGGCTCGGGGGGAGGCCCTCCGGTTCCGCCGAGGCTCGTGCCGGCCCAACGCCGGCGCGCTTGCCCGGCGACGAGGCGCACCTTATCGGTGCCGGTGCGGGAATGCAGGAGGTGGCTGGCAGGCATGGCGCGTCGAGGGATCATCGCACGGCGTCCGACCATCAAGGACGTCGCGCGTGCCGCCGGCGTCTCGGCGGTCACCGTCTCCAGGGTGGTGAACACGCCGGGGCAGGTGCAGCAGGAGACCCGCGAGCGCATCGAGCGGGCGATGCGCGAGCTCGGCTACGTGCCGAACTTCGCCGCCCGTGCCATGCGCACCCGCTACACCCGGACGATCGGCTTTCTCGTTCCGGAGCTCACCTCCTACCCGAACGCCGCGGTCGCCCAGGCAGCCGAGCAGGCGCTCGCCGAGGAGGGCTACTGCCTGCTGGTGACGAGCAGCGGCTATCGCGCCGACCGCGAGGTGCGCGCGCTGGAGGTGCTGCGCACCCGCCATGTGGACGGGATCATCCTCTACGTCTCCGAAGAGCACGACGCCGCTCTGGGCGAGGCGGTGGCGGCGCTCGACGTGCCCCTGGTCATTCTCGACCGCGCCCTGTCCGTGACCGCCGACACCGTGCTCAGCGACCATGCGACCGCCCTCTCGGATGCGGTGCGCTACCTCGTGGGTCTCGGCCACCGCCGGATAGCGCTCCTGCAGTCGGGGCTCGACATCAGGCCGGTGAGGGAGCGCCAGCGCGCGTTCGAGGCGGCCGGTGCCGCCGCCGGTCTGGCGCCGGGCGATCTGCGCTGCGCCTCGGTCCCGCCCACCGCGCAGAGCGCCACCGCGCTGCCGCTGGAGCTGCTCGACGGTCCGGGGCGGCCGAGCGCCGTCATCGCCGACGGCAGCCGGCTCTTGCGCGCCGTCCTCCAGGCGGCCCGCATGCGCGGCCTCGCCATCCCGCGCGACCTCTCGGTCATGGGGATCGACGCTGCCGACATCGCCATGGCGGCGACGCCGGAGATCACCTGTATCCTGCGCGACTTTCATGCGATCGGCCGGACCGCGGCCGAGCTGATGGTGCGCCGGCTCGTGGCGCCGCCGCCGACGACACAGCGGGTGGTGCTGGAGAGCCAGGTGGTGCTCAAGGGCTCCTGCGCCGCGCCGCCGTCCTGACCGCGGGTAGGATGTTGACGATACCATCCCGATCTTCGAGGATGCCCGCCGGATCCGACGCGGCCGCAAGGGCCATCGGGAAGGGTTGACGCCACACAAGAGCGCGACCTGCCGGGATCAGGGCAAAGCAGGGAGGCACGAAGATGCGCAAGGGATTGTTGGCTGCCGCCGTCGCCGGCGTGGCGCTCGCGGGTCCGGCTGCAGCCGGTGACCTGTGGCGCGTGCAGACGTCCATGGCCGCCGGCGAGGCCTACTATGTCAACATGCAGAAATACTGGGTCCCCAAGCTTTCCGAGATGACCGGAGGCGAGCTCGAGATCGAGCTGGCGCCGGTGGGCTCGGTGGTGCCCTACAACGAGACCATGGACGCCATCGGCATGGGCGTGCTGCAGGGCGACATCACCTCGACGGTCTACTTCACCGGCCGCAGCAAGGCCTTCTCGCTGCTGGGCGATCTCATTTCCGGCTACGACACGCCCGAGCAGATCGGCATGTTCTGCTACCATGGCGGCGGCAAGGAGCTGCTGCAGGAACTCTACGACAAGTTCACCGACGGGCAGGTCCATGTGGTGGGCTGCGGCACCATCGCCAAGGAGGCGTTCGTCTCGAAGGTCCCGATCCGCGGCGTGGCCGACCTGGAGGGCAAGAAGATCCGCTCGCCGGAGGGTCTCGCCGCCGAGGTCTTCAAGCGGGCAGGGGCCTCGGCGGTGGCGCTGCCGGCGGCCGAGACCTTCACCGGCGTCGACAAGGGCGTCGTGGATGCGGCCGACTTCAGCTCCTACACGATGAACGACTCGGTCGGCATGAACAAGGTCGCCAAATATCCGATCTATCCGGGCATCCACTCGATGCCGGTGATCCAGTTCACCGTGAACAAGGCGGCCTGGGATGCGCTGAGCCCGGCCCACCAGACCATCGTCGAAGTCTGGTACCGCGCCATGATCGACGATCTCACCATGCGCAACGAGATCACCGACCGCGAGCTGGTGGCCCGCGATCGCGCCCAGAAGGAGGGCGGGATCGAGGTCATCGACTGGCCGCAGGCCGAGCGCGACAAGCTGCGGGCCATCGCCGAGGGCGCCTGGAAGGACTATGCCGAGGGCGATCCGATGGCGCAGAAGGCCTACGAGGCCAATGTCGAGTTCATGAAGCGGATCGGCCTGCTCGAGAAGTGAGCCCTGCCGGGGGAGCCTGCCCCGGCGCGGGCTCCCCGCTCTTCACGAGAGGCATCTTCGTGATCGACCGGTTGAACCAGTTCCTGGGCGAGAAGCTCGCCTGGCTCTACCTCGTGGCGGTGGTGGTCACCGCCTACGAGGTGGTGATGCGCTATCTCTTCAACGCCCCCACCACCTGGGCCTTCGAGCTCACGATCCTGCTGTGCGCCATCTGCTATCTCCTGGCCGGCGGTTTCGTGACCCAGCAGAAGGCGCATATCGCCATCACCTCGGCGGCCGACATGCTGCCGCGCCGGCTGCGCGAGACGCTGGCGCTGGTCTCGCACCTGATCGGCATCGTCGCGATGGTGGGGCTGCTGTGGGCCGCCTGGAAGCCGGCGGTGCAGGCGGTGCGGATCATGGAGCGGACCGGCAGCGCCTGGAATCCGCCGAGCCCGGCCATCATCAAGCCGCTGGTCGCGGTCAGCGCCCTGCTCGTGCTGTTGCAGCTCGTGGCGCATCTCGTGCGTGACATCCGCAAGCTGCGCGACTAGGCGGCGGCCCCACCGCACCGCCTGGCCCCGAGCGTTTCCCCGACTTTGAGCGACAGGAAAGACCGGCCTTGGGCATCGAGACCGTAACGCTGATCGTCGTCGGCCTGATGATACTGATGATGCTCGCGGGCGTGCCGCTCGCCTGGATCACCATGTCGCTGGCCATCGGCTGCACCTTCCTCTGGCTCGGGCCGGCGGGCCTGCCGCTGGTGGCGAGCCGGGTCTACGGCTTCGTCAACGAGTATGTGTTCGTGGCCGTGCCGCTGTTCGTGCTCATGGCCTGCATCCTCGAGCGCTCCGGCGTGGCCCGCGACCTCTATGACGCGATGCGCGTCTTTGCCGGCCGGCTGCCCGGCGGTGTCGCGGTGCAGACGACGCTGGTGGCGGTGGTCATGGCCGCCATGACCGGCATCATCGGCGGCGAGATCGTGCTGCTGGGCCTGATCGCCCTGCCGCAGATGCTGCGCCTCGGCTACGACCGCAAGCTGGCCATCGGGATCATCTGCGCCGGCGGCTCGCTGGGTACCATGATCCCGCCCAGCGTCGTGCTGATCGTCTACGGGCTCACCGCCAGCGTCTCGATCGGCGACCTGTTCCTCGCCGGGGTGGTCCCCGGCCTGCTGCTGGGCGGCCTCTATATCGGCTACGTGCTGATCCGCTGCTGGCTGAACCCGGAGCTCGGGCCGCCGGCCCCGCCCGAGGAACTGGCGATGCCGGTGGCCGAGAAGATCCGGCTGCTCAAGGGCCTGATCCTGCCCATCATGATCATCATCTGGGTGCTGGGCAGCATCTATGGCGGCATTGCCTCGGTCACCGAATCGGCCGGCGTGGGCGTGGTCGGCGCGATCGCCTCGGCGGCCCTGCGCGGCGAGCTCAACTGGCAGATGATGCGCGAGGCACTGGTCCGCACCATGGCGACCGTCGGCATCCTCCTGTGGCTGACCCTGGGCGCCAACGCCTTCATCGGCATCTACAACATCATGGGCGGCACCGGCTATCTGCGCGGCATGATCTCCGGCCTGCCGCTGCCGCCGATCGGCATCGTCCTGGTGATGATGCTCATCCTCTTCGTGCTCGGGATGATCATCGACTGGATCGGCATCTGCCTTCTGACCATGCCGATCTTCGTGCCGGTCATCGTCTCGCTGGGCTACGATCCCATCTGGTTCGGCATCCTCTTCTGCATGAACATGCAGTGCTCCTACCTGACGCCGCCCTTCGGGCCTGCCGCCTTCTATCTCAAGAGCGTGGCACCGCCCGACATAGGTCTGCAGACCATCTTCAGCAGCATGATACCGTTCATCGTGCTGCAGCTCATCGGCCTGGCGCTTCTTTTGAGCTTCCCCCAGCTCGCCTTGTGGCTGCCGGGACTGGCCAGCTGAGGCGGCTCCCGCCCCGGGGCGCTCCCGGGGCGGGCGCCATCAGGGGCCGGGCCATTGGAGCCGCGCGGGGTCTGAGGCGGGCCGTGGCCCGGCCGGTCCGCCCATCCTCCGCGCGCGCGGAGGCCGCCCAGCCCTCAAGCGAGCGGAGCGCAGAAGTAGGGCCGCGCGCAGCTGCGTGCCGGCGTCGCCCCTTCGCTCCGGCGCCAGCTCCCCGTCCGCCAAGGCACTCCTGCCGCCGAGGATCTCGCGTCTTGCCTCAGGTGCGGGGCTCGTCCGCCGCGGCCTTCTCGAGGGCGGCCCAATCCGGCTCACCCTCGTGCAGCCGGCGTTGCTGGGCCAGCTCGCGGCCCTTGAGGAGCATGGTGAGCGCCTCGTTGAAGGGGGTCGCGATGCCGAGTGCGGCCGCCTCGCGGACCAGGGCGCCGTTGAGGGCGTCGATCTCGGTGCGCCGGCCGGCGTTCACGTGCTGGAGCATCGAGGGCTCGCTGAACTTGCGCCAGGTGCGCTCCTTGATGCCGGCGCGCAGCTTCGCCTCGGGTACGGGAATGCTCTTGGCGCGCACCACGGCGAAGGCCTCGTCCAGGATACGTTCCTGGAGGGTGGCGGTGGCCTCCAGCCGTGCTGCCTCGCCGAGTCGCAGCCCGGTGACGGCGCAAAGGGCGTTGACCGCGACGTTGGTGACGAACTTGCCCCAGACCACGGTCATGATGTCCTCCGACACCACCGTCTCGTAGCCGGCCTTCTTGAAGAGCGCGCCCAGCGCCTCGACGCGCGGCGTGATCCGGCCGTCGAGCTCGCCCATCGAGGTGACGTCGAGATGGGTCTGCTCGACCCGGCCCGGCCCCTCGCGGCGAAAGCTGCAGGTAGTGGACCCGCCGATCACCCGTTCCGCGCCGAGCGCCGCGCAGAGCGTCTCGATATTGCCGATGCCGTTCTGCAGGGTCAGGGCGATGCCGTCGGGCCGCAGCAGCCGGTGTACCGTCTGCGCGGCCTCGCCGGTACTGTTGGCGTCGGTGGCGATCAACGCTGCATCGAAGCTGCCTCTGGCGTCCTCGGGCAGGAAGGCGGGCAGCCGCACGTGCAGCGGCCGCGGCACGCCCGCGGCCTCCAGCCCATCCTTGTTGATGGCCGCCACGTGCTCGGCCCAGGCGTCGACCAGGGTGACCTCCGCGCCCGCCTTGCTCAGGCGCGCCGCGAAGCTCCCGCCGAGCGCCCCGGCGCCAATGACACAGAGATTCATGATTCTCCTCCCCCAGACGCTGCGGCCGGCCACCGTGGATGGCGGCCGGCCGCACTCTAGCGCGCGCGATGCCGCGCCGTCAGGTGGCAGCGGCTTTCAGCTCGGCCGGCTCCTTGGGGGCGCCGAAGAAGCTGCGCTTGAGACCCCGCTGGTTCTCGTAGATCGAGCCCTGGTGCGAAGCGGGCGGCAGCGGCAGACGCACCGGCACGTCGGCCAGGCGCGGCGTCACCGGCTCGTTCTGGCCGGTGAGGAGGAGGGCCTGCCACTCGTCCCAGGAAGGCTGTCCGCTGCCCACCAGCGGCCATGCGTCGGCCGCGCGGTACTGGAACAGCAGGAGCCGGCGCGCCTTGCTCGAGGTGTTGAGCGCCGAGCCGTGGATGGTCCTGGCATGGTGGATCGAGATGCTGCCGGCCGGCCCGGTGCAGGGCACCGCACTCTGGAAGTCGATGTCCGGCGTGGCGGGATCGATGGCGCCGCAGAAGACACCGTCGGCATGATGGTCGTAAACCGGCCCCTTGTGGCTGCCGGGGATGCACAGCAGCGGGCCGTTCTCGATCTCGCAGTCGTCCATCATCACACCGACGGCGGCGAGGTCGTCGTTGGTGTGCGGGTAGAAGGCCCAGTCCTGGTGCCATTCGACTGCAGCACCATAGCCCGCCGATTTGAGGTTCAGCTTGCTGGTGTCGAAGCGGACCGCCGGGCTCACGAGCTTCTTGAGGATCTCGAGGATCCGCGGGTGGCGCATGATCCCGTCATAGACGGGGTGCTGGGCGTGCGGCGTCTTGATGCGCCGGACCCGCGGATCCTGCGCGCTGTGGGTCGGCTCGAGGTCGTAGACGGCATCGTGCTCGCGCACCTTGCGCGCCCGCTCGACGAACTCGTCGGTGACCCGTCGCAACTCCGCGACCTCCTCTGCCGACAGCACGCTGTCGACCACGAGAAAGCCGTCCTCGCGATATTTCTCGACATCCCGGTCGCTGATCATGATGCCTCCCCGGCGTGTGATCGTGCGTCGATGGTTACGTTACCATAGCGAGTCGACGGGGCTCGGTGAAGTCCGTTTCTGCGCTTCACCCATGCGTTCGGCGCCTTGAGCGGGCCTCGCGCTTGAGCGAGCCTGCCGCCATCAAGAGAGCACAAGGGAAAGGGAGGCCCGATGATCGTCGACTGCCACGTCAACATCTGGAACGAGGAGCATGTGCTGCCGCTGTTTCGCGAGCAGATGGCGCGCATCCGCCCCGGGGGCATGGGTCTGAAGGCCGATGCCGACACGCTGAACGAGGCGATGAGCGGGGTCGACCGGGCGATCGTGTTCGCTCTGCGTTACGGCGACTCGGCCGGTATCGAGAGCGATGACGAGACCACGGCTGCCTGCGTGCGCAAATACCCGGACAAGTTCACGGGCTTTGCCTATGCCGACCCGCGGCGTGCCGATTGCATGGAGCTACTGCGCCACGCGGTCGAGACCTTGGGTCTGAAGGGGGTGAAGTTCGGCCCGATCTACAATGGCGTGGCCCTCGACGATCCGCGCATGACGCCCATCTACGAGTATTGCCAGAAGAACGACCTGCCGCTCACCATGCACATGGGCACCACCTTCGCCAACGCGCCGCTCGATCTGGGTCGGGCGATCCATGTGGACGCGGTGGCGCGGCGCTATCCGGACCTGAAGATGATCCTCGCCCACATGGGCCATCCCTGGCACGAGGAATGCATCGTCTGCATCCGCAAGCAGCCCAATGTCTATGCCGAGGTCTCGGCGATCTTCTACCGGCCCTGGCAGTTCTGGAACACGCTGGTCTGCGCCCAGGAATATCTGGTCACCGACAAGATCTTCTGGGGCACTGACTTTCCTTTCTCGGGGGTCGAGGAGAGCATCGCCGGCCTGCGCAACGTCAACGCTGTGGTGGAGGGCACCGGCCTGCCGCGGGTGGCGGACGAGACCATCGAGCGCATCCTGCACAGCAACCCGTTCGAGCGCTGGTGGCACCGCGGCTCGCCTCTTTGAGGCCTTTCGCGGGCAGGCGGACCGGGGGGAGGGAGGTCGCGGGCCCCAGGGCTCAGCGGCGGCGCTGGAGGAGCTGGGCGGTGCCCAGCAGTGCCACCGACAGGACGATCAGCAGCGAGGAGACCGCGGCGATGGTCGGGTCCACCTGATCGCGCAGGCCGCTGAACATGCGGCGGGTGAGGGTCGATCGCGGGCCGCTCGAGATGAAGAGCGCGATCACGACCTCGTCCAGCGAGGTCATGAAAGCGAAGAGCCCGCCGGCGACGATCGAGTTTCTGAGCTGCGGCAGTGTCACCGTCATGAAGGCCCGAAGCCGGGTGGCGCCGAGCGAGCGCGCCACCCGCTCCTGGTTGAGGTCGAACTGCCGCAGCCCCGCCGTCACCGTCACCATCACGAAGGGGATGGCCGGGATGGAGTGGGCCAGCACGAGGCCGGGCAGGGTGTTGACCAGCCCGAGCTGGACATAGAGGCAGAAGATGCCCACGCCCAGGATGATCACCGGGATCAGCAGCGGGTTGGCCGGCCCGTAGTTCATCAAGGGCGGCACGTTGGCCTGGAGGCCGGGCGCCACGATCCGCGGCGGTTGCCGGCGGGAGCAGCGCCTGCGCCGGTTCCTGCCAGCAGGCTGATGCGAATTCTCATTGCTGCTCCCTGCTCTCGTTCTTGCTCGCCTGGACACTCCCGGTAGGGTGAGCGCGGTAGGGAGGCAACCCCGACACATGACGATCAGAAACGAGCTGGCACCGCTGGCGAACGGTCTCTGGACGGCGACGGCCCGTCCGGCCGAGGACTTTCTGCCGCTGGGTCTGGACGCAACCGCCGACGTCGCCATTGTCGGCGGCGGCTTTACCGGCCTCTCGGCCGCGTTGCACCTGGCCGAGCGCGGCGTGTCGGTGGTGCTGCTCGAGGCCGAGCAGCCGGGCTGGGGGGCTTCCGGACGCAATGGCGGCCAGGTGATTCCGGGCCTCAAGGAGGATCCCGAAGCGATCGAGCGGATCTACGGACCCGGTATGGGCCGGCGGGTGAACCGCCTGGCCGCCGCCGCTCCCGATCTCGTGTTCGACCTGATCGACAAACACGGTATCGCCTGCGACGCCGTGCGCGGCGGCTGGCTTCAGCCCGCCCATGACGCTGCCGGGCTGCGCACCCAACAGGCTCGCGTCGAGCAGCTCCAGGCTCGCGGCGCGCCGGTCGAGCTGCTCGATCGCGCCGCGACGGCGCAGCGGCTCGGCACCTCCTCCTATCTGGGCGGCATGCTCGACCCGCGCGGCGGGGCGGTGCACCCGTTCGACTATGCGACCGGCCTCGCCGCCGCCGCCGCGCGGGCGGGAGCGCGGCTCCATGGCAACTCGCCCGTCCGCTCCCTGGGGCGCAGCGGCTCTGGGTGGCGGCTGCGGACCGCCGGCGGCAGCGTCACGGCCGGCAAGGTCCTGCTGTGCACCAACGGCTACACCGACGCACTCCTGCCTGCCCTCGCGCGCAGCGTCATCGCGGTCCGCTCGGTGCAGGTGGCGACGGAGCCGCTGCCCCAGACCCTGCGCGCAGGCATGCTCGAGGGCGGCCTGGCGGCTTCCGACACGCGGCGCCTGCTCGTCTATTTCCGGCTCGATGCCCACGGTCGGCTGCTCATCGGCGGCCGGGGCGCGCAGGGCGAGAAGGCCATCGAGGCGGCCCAGGAGCGGCTGCGCCGTCGCGCCGTGCAGCTCTACCCGCAGGTGGCGGGGGCACGATGGGCCCATCACTGGGGCGGCTACGTGGCGTTGACCGAGGATCACCTGCCGCATCTGCACGAGCCGCAGCCGGGGCTCGTCACGGGCCTCGGCTACAATGGCCGCGGCGTCGCCATGGCGACCGCGATGGGCAGGGTGCTGGCCGAGCGGGCCGCAGGAGCCGAGCCGGCCGATCTCGACTTCCCGGTCACCGGTCTGCGCGAGGTCCCCTTCCACGCGCTGCGCCGGCCGATCGTCGGTACCATCGCCGCCTGGTACGCGGTGCGCGACCGGCTAAGCTTCTAGGCGTCCGGCTCAGTGCCGGCGCGGCATGTGCAGCATCAGCTCGCGGTCGGTGGAGGCTACCTCCACGAGCCGCTCCTCGCCGTCGCCGACGACCGTGAGCGGCACCGTGACGCCCGCCGGCCCGAGCGCCCAAAGCTGCCGGTAGAAATCGGCCAGATCCTCGGTCGGCTCCTCGCCCAGCGCCGCGATCACGTCGCCCTCCTCGAGGCCGGCTTTCTCGGCAGGCCCGCCGGGGGCGACGCCGATCACCGTCAGCAGGCCGCGCTGCTCGACCAGATGGAGCCCCAGCCACGGGCGGGCAGGGCGGTCGACGCGGCCCGAGCGGCTGAGCTCGCCCAGGATCGGCTGGAGCACGTCGATCGGCACCACCATGTTGCCGGTCACCGCCTTTTCGGCCGTCATCTCGGCCTGGATCAGCAGCGAGCCGATGCCGACCAGCCGACCGTCCGGACCGATGCAGGCGGCACCGCCCCAGTGGGGATGCGCCGGCACCGTGAAGAGCGCCTCCTCAAGCAGATATTCCCAGTAGCCGGCAAACTCCCGCTTCGCCACCAGTGAGGTCTGCAGCGCCGAGGCCCGGCCGCCGGCGGCAACCATCAGCAGGTCGCTGCCGGGCTCCAGCGGTCCGCTCGAGCCGAGCTCCAGCGGCTGCACGCCCAGATCATCGAACAGCCGCAGCAGGCCGAAGCCGGTCGCGAAGTCATAGGCCAGCACATGCGCCGGGACGACCGTGCCCCGCCGCGAGGTCAGCCAGACCTGCTCGGCCTCGTTGATGAGGTAGCCGACGGTGAGCGCAAGCTCGCCCTTGCCGATGATCACGGCGCTGCCGTGCCGCTCGGTGCCGAGGTTGGAGGCGGTGAAGGCTTCGGCGGGGACGACGGCGCGCAGCTGGACCACGGCATCGAGAACCGGGTCGAGGGCAAAGGCCAGCGCCGCCGGATCGGGCTGGGCAGTCGCCGGTATCGTCCATTCCTCGCTGCTCACGACAGGCATGTCTCCAAGATTGCGGTCTTCAGGCATAGATCGCCCGTGCGGGCGCGAGGTCAACAGGAGGCGCGGCTGCAGTCCTTGCGGGAGACAGGCGGGCATGGCAAGCCGTGTTCTCATGGGATTGAACGGGTCGTATCCGTTCCGATCTCTCTTCGTACTCCTTTGTCTGGGGATAATTTGCCCCATTCGTGACATAGACGTCGCCACGAGCACGCGATGGGAACGGCTTCGCCTGCTCTGGGGTACGGCATTGCCCGTGTGGAGCGTTCGGATGAACGAGGATCGGGGCCGCTGGGACAAACGCTGGGGCGAGCGCGGTCCGCAGGAAGCGATGCCTGAGCCGTGGCTCGCCGCCAAGGCCGGCCAGCTGCCGCAGGGCGCCGTGCTCGACGTGGCTTGCGGGCAGGGGCGCCACGCCCTCTGGCTCGCGGCACGCGGCTGGCGGGTGACCGCCCTCGACGTCTCGCCGGTGGCGCTTGCGACGCTGCGCGAGCGCGCTGCGGCACGCGGGCTGGACGTGGCGACCGTCGCCCGCGACCTCGACGATCCGGCAGCTCTCGATGATCTCGGGCCGTTCGCTGGAATCGTCGTGACCCGCTACAAGCCGGATGCGGCGCAGTGGCGGAGGCTGGCATCACGGCTGGCGCCGGGGGGTGTCTTGCTGCTGCTCTCCTTCGGCAAGGAAAAGGCCCGTAGCGGCTTCAACCCGCGCTTCTGCCTCGACGAGGCGCAGCTGCGGGAGACGCTCGGCGGCATGCTCGAATGCGTGGCCTACGAGCGTCTGGGGCCGGAGCAGGATTATCTCGAAGGCTCGCTGTGGCGGCGACCGGAGGCCCGGTAGCCGCAGCCGGCGCATCCGCCTATAGAGGGCGTCGGAGCGCATGTGCGGAGGGTGAGGGGACAATGGCGGCCACGGCCGACATCGGCATCGTCGGACTGGGCGTGATGGGGCGCAACCTCGCGCTCAACATGCGCGATCGGGGCTTTGCGGTCTGCGGCCTCGACCGCAGCGAGGCGGCGCGCGAGCGTGCCGCCGCCGCGGACATCCGGGTGGTCGACAACCTGCCCGAGCTCATCACCCGCCTCAGGCGCCCGCGGCGTGTGCTGCTGATGCTGCCGGCCGGCAACGCCATCGACGAGCAGCTGGCCGACCTGCTGCCGTGGCTCGACGAGGGCGACGCGGTGATCGAGGGCGGCAACAGCCACTATCGCGACACCATGCGGCGCGCGCCGATGCTCGAGCGCCGCGGCTTCGGCTATCTGGGCCTGGGCGTCTCGGGCGGCGAGGAGGGGGCGCGGCACGGGCCGGCGCTCATGGCCGGCGGCAGCGAGGCCGCCTGGACCGCCGTGGCGCCGGTGCTGGAGGCGATCGCCGCCAGGGTGGAGGGCGAGCCCTGCGCCGCGCGGGTCGGCGCCGACGGTGCCGGGCACTTTGTGAAGACCGTGCACAACGGCATCGAATATGCCGTGATGCAGCTCATCGCCGAGACCTGGAGCCTGATGGCGGCGGCCGGCCTGGCGCACGAGGAGGCTGCCGACAGGTTCGCCGCCTGGGCGAAGGGACCGCTCGGCTCCTATCTGGTCGAGATCACTGCGCAGATCCTCCGCCGGCGCGATCCGGAGACCGGCGGACCGGCCATCGAGGTCATTCGCGATCGGGCGGAGCAGAAAGGCACGGGTGCCTGGGCCAGCGTCGCCGCCCTCGAGCTCGGCGTGCCCGCCCCTACCATCATCGAGGCGGCCCAGGCGCGCAGCCTCTCGGCGATGTGGGAGCTGCGCGAGCAGCTCGCTGCCGCTCGTCCGCTGGCGGGGGCCGCGGCGACGACAAGTAGCCCCGAGCGGCTCGGGGAGGCGCTGATGGCAGCCACGGTAGCGGCCTATGCGCAGGGCTTCGCGTTGATCCGCGCAGCCGGCGAGGCGCATCGCTGGGACGTCGATCTCGCCACGGTGGCACGGCTCTGGCGTGGCGGCTGCATCATCCGCGCTCGGCTCCTGGGTCCCATAGCGGAAGCCTGCCTGCGATCGCCCGGTGCGCCCTCGCTGCTGGCTGATCCGGCCTTCGGCGCGCTTGCCTGGGAACGGCTCGACGCCCTCCGCGAGGCAGCACTCGCGGGGCAGGCCTCGGGTCTGCCGGTGCCGGCCCTGGCCTCGGCGCTGGCGTTCCTGGACGGCAGCCGCACCGCGCGCTCGGCGCTGAGCCTGGTCCAGGCACAGCGCGACTTCTTTGGCGCGCACGGGCTCGAGCGGACCGACCGGCCCGGGCGCTTCCATTTCGACTGGACCGGCAACGGGGAAGGCGCGCCGTGATCGTCGTGGTGATGGGTGTGACCAGCGTCGGCAAGACCACGGTCGGGCTGCTCCTGGCCGAGGCGCTGGAGGCGCACTATGCGGAGGGGGATTCCTATCATCCGCCCGCCAATGTCGAGAAGATGCGGCAGGGCGGCGCGCTCGACGACGCCGACCGCGCGCCATGGCTGGAGGCCATCGCCGCCGACATGCGCCGCTGGCAGGCCGAAGGCAGGAGTGCGGTCGTCACCTGCTCGGCGCTCAAGCGCAGCTACCGCGACGTGCTGCGCGGCGCCGGGCCCGGCGTGCGCTTCGCCTGGCTCACCGGCGACCCGGCGGTAATCCGCGGGCGCATGGAGGGCAGGCAGGGCCACTACATGCCCGTGACGTTGCTGCCCTCGCAGCTCGCAACCCTCGAAAGCCCCACTGACGAGCCCGACGTGGTGGCCGTGGACGTCGCCGGCACCCCGGGGGAGGTGGCGCAAGCCGTGCTGCGGGCGCTGGCTGTCTCGCGGGACGCCGCTTCCTAGCGCGGGTCCCGGTCTGCTGGACAGCCTGCCCTAGACCGAACGCCCCGAGCTCGCCGGCGGCAGAGCCGTGCGAGTTGCTTCGCGCGGCCAGTCCTTCTCGCGGGGTTGGCGGCGGGCCTGGCGAACGCGCGATCGCGCTCACGACACGGATCCTGCGCCCGCCCACACACAGCGTTGCCCGCCTGCTGGGGCGTGCCGGAAGAGCGCGCGCCGGGGAGCATGTCGTTGACGGGTCCGGGCCGGGCGGATAAGCCGGTGGGCAAGAACGTTTAATTGTCGGGGGTTCGACGTTTTTTCCCGCCGTGAGCGGCTCGGGCGACCGTGTGTCGGCCTCGACTTCCGGCAAACCGCCCCTTGCGCCTGGCGCGGCCGACCGGTGCCACGGCCGGTGAGGCTCGGGCCCCGGTGGGCGGCGATCTGAACGCCCCGACTGCGCGATAGTGCCTGGTGCTCTGCAGGGGCTGCCCCCTGGCCGGCGGGCGGTCTGCCGTCGACCGATGCACCGACGAGAAGATCCACAAGGGAGGGAACGAAGATGGACGCCAGACAGAAGATCCGCCGCAAGGCGATGCGAGGCATGACGGCAGCCGCTCTCGGCGCGGCGATGACGGTCAGCTTCGGCGCCGCACAGGTCGAGGCCGCCGATTACACGATGGCGATCGCCTATCTCGCGCCGGAAGATTTCGGCAACGAGGTTCACCCGTCGCTGACCCACTTCAAGGCCATCGTCGAGGCGGGCACCAACGGCGCTGTCGAGGTCCAGCTCTTCGGTGGCGGCCAGCTTGGCTCGGAGGTCGAGACCGCCAAGCAGGCCCAGGACGGCATGCTGCTGCAGGCAAGCGTGATCTCCTCCGGCGCCATGTCGTCGTTCTACCGCAACTATCAGGCGGTGACCGCGCCGTTCCTCTTTCCCGACTATCGCGCCGCCCATGCCTTCTTCGACGGAGCCTGGTTCGCGGACTTCATGAAGGGCTCGATCGAATCGTCCGGCCTGCGCTATCTGGGAACCTTCGATGATGGCGGCGGCTTCGTCGCATTTACCAACAACCAGCGGCTCATCAAGACGCTCGACGACATCAAGGGCCTGAAGATCCGCGTCGAGGAGAACCCGGCGCATGTGGCGGTGATGAAGGCGCTGGGCGCGTCGGCCACGCCGCTGCCCTGGGGCGAGGTGGTGACGGCGCTGTCGACCGGGCTGGCCGACGGTCAGTTCAACGCGCCCGGCGTCAGCAAGTTCTACAAGCTCTGGGAAGTGAACGACTACACGACCCTGAGCCGGCACATCTACAACTCGCAATCCTGGGTACTCAGCGAGAAGTGGTACCAGTCCCTGCCGGAAGAGCACCAGGAGGTTCTGATCCGCGCCGCCCGCGAGACCATCGGGATCGGCCACGGCATCTCCTCGCTCCAGGCGATCGAGGGCTGGGAGATGTCCTGCGCCGAGTTCAAGGAATGCTACGTGCTCCCGGTCGAGGAGCGGCAGAAGATGGCCGAGGTCGCACGCCCGGCGTGGCGGACCTGGATAACCACTGACTTCGGGCTGGACGCCGATCTGGTGGACGGGCTTCTGGGCGAGGTCGACCGTATCGTGGCCGAGCAGAAGGTCGACGACATGGAGCAGTACGGGAAGTAAGCGGAACCGAACTGCGTCGGGCCGGCCATCGTGAGGCTGGCCCGACGCCGGTCATCGAGTCCGATGCGGGATAATCAGAAAGCCTGGTTCATGACGTTCTTGCCCCGACTGGCATCGTTCAGCGATGCTGTCGATCGCGCGGTCACCGCCATTTGTGTGGTCTCGATCCTGGTCATGCTGGGGATCTCGTTCGTCGGGTTCTTCTACATGATCATCACCGGCGCCGCCCTGAGCTGGACCTATTCGCTGGCCCGCCTGTTCATTCCCTGGCTCGGCCTGCTGAGCATCACCGTCGCGTTCAAGCGCGGTGAGCACATCGCCATGAGCTCGCTGCTCGAGATCCTGCCGACGCGTCTGGCCGGTCTGTTCAGGGTGTGCAACCGCGGAATATTGCTGTTGTTCGCCTTGATGATGGTCTGGTTCGGCATGAAGTACACAATCTCGTCGACCGATTACTTCATGGTCTCCGACCAGATCCAGATACACGCGCGCTTCGTGACTGTAGTGGCGCCGATCAGCGGGCTGATCCTCGTGATCCATGTGCTGGGCGGCGGCAACCTCTTCGATCCGCCCGACCTGCTGGAGCCCGACGAGCTCAACGCCGTGCCGGCCGGGCGAAAGGCCGACGCATGACCTCCGCGATCACCATCTTCTTCGTGCTTTTGCTGATCGGCACGCCGATAGCGCTGGTCATGGTGATGTCGGGTCTCGGCGGCGCCATGCAGCTGGGCGGCGTGAACTTTCTTGGCATCATCGCCGACCGCATGCTCTCCGGGGTCAGCGGCTATCTCCTTATGGCCGTGCCCTATTTCATCTTCACCGCCGAGCTGATGAACCAGGCGGGGCTGACCGAGCGGCTCATCGCCTTCAACAATGCGCTGCTGGGCCGGGTGCGCGGCGCGCTCAGCCACGTCAACATCGCCGTGAGCCTGTTCTTCTCGGGCCTCACCGGTGCTGCCATCACCGATACGGTGGCGGTCGGCAAGATCATGATCCCGGCCATGAAACGGGAGGGCTATACGCCGGCCTACGCCGCCGCGGTGACCGCCTGCTCCTCGATCATCGGCCCGATCATCCCGCCAAGCGTGGTGATGGTGGTCTATGCCTCCATCCTGCCCAACATCTCGGTGCTCGAGCTCTTTGCCGCCGGCATCGTCCCGGGCTTCCTGATGACCGCGGCGCTTCTGGTCGCGAGCGGCATCATGGCATGGTGGTGCGGCTTCCCCCGGCATGGCGATTCCAGCCTCAAGGCGGCGGCGCGCGCCTTCCTGCCGACAGTGCCGGCGCTCCTCGTGCCCTTCATCATCCTGGGCGGCATCCTGGGCGGGTTCAGCACCGTCACCGAGGCCTCGGCCTTCGCCGCCGTCTATACGATCCTGCTGGGCTTCTTCCTCTACCGCAGCCTGACCTGGAAAAAGCTCTGGCGCTCGCTGGTGACGACGGTGCAGTTCAGCGGCGTCGTGTTCTTCCTGCTCGCCGCCTCGACGGTCCTGGGCTGGTTCGTTACCCGCTCGGGCATCGCCCGCGATGCCGCCAGCATGATCGCCGCGGTCAGCGACGATCCGACCATGCAGATCCTGCTGGTCAATCTCCTGCTGATCCTCCTTGGAATGGTGCTCGATGTCCTGCCGGCCCTCGTGGTCGTGGCGCCGGTCCTGGTTCCGGCGATGATCCAGCTGGGCTTCGATCCGCTGCACTTCGCCATCGTGATGATCCTGGCGCTCAACCTCGCCAACATCACGCCGCCCGTGGGCATGACGCTGATGACCGCCTCGCAGATCGCCGGTGTGGCCTACGAGAAGGCGATCGCCGCGTCCGTGCCCTTCTATCTGAGCCACCTGGCGGTGATCGTGATCATCTCGCTGTGGCCGGGCGTCATCCTCTGGCTGCCGGCGCTCTTCGACTAGATCGTCGACGAGGGGCCGTCATGGAGCCGGGCGCGCCGGGAAGCGCGCCCGGCTTTTTTCTTTGGCCTGTCCGGACCAAGGCGGGGATCCACCGCCTTGCCCTGTTCCCGCGGCGCAGGCTCCTGCACGCCCTCGTCGGCGGGGCGCTGACGGCGATCGCCGGACTCTGCCATCATACCCTCCCAAGGCCCGCTGCCGTTGGACCAGCGCCATCCGCCAGCATTCGAGCCTGCCGCCATGGCGCTTCTTCCCAAGGCTTTCGCCCGCTGCCCCAGACGGGGTGACGCCATGGCGGGCGAGCGGTGGCGCTGAGGCCCGGAGAGCCACGAGAGCGCCCCATTCTCCCGCGCCATGGCTTTTTGTGATCGCGTAGCCGTTTGTGAGCAGCAGGCGGCGCGGGCCGGCTGCTGCGAGGCATCCGCCCGGCCCGGGCTCGCACGTAACTACGAACACCATCATGATTCTTCCCGCTTCGGCTCTGGCATCCACAACTGGCTCTTGCCGAGCACGGATATGCCAGTCAGAGAGACAGAAGATGTCGGGCAGGGCAGCGGTCGGAACGATCCGGAATCCAGCTGACTGTCATGTATGAGATATTGATATGGAGATCTGGAAGAAATGGAAAGCATTTCTGAGTCGGGAATCGCGACGTCTTTGTTTGATGTCGCGGTGTCGAACGTAGTGACAATGGTTTTTGCTTGTCTAATTGTCGGTTATTTTATCATTGCGTTTGTCGGTTTGTTTTGTCGAAGCAGTCCGAAAATGGCTTCATGTGTGCGATCTGCGCCATCGATGCTGACCAGTCTTGGCGTGCTCGGCACCTTTTTCGGGATTTTCATTGGCCTGCAGGATTTTGATGTCAAGGCCATCGATGAAAGCGTTCCCAAACTTCTGGACGGGATGAAGCTGGCATTCGTGACCAGCCTGATAGGCATGGCGGCAATGCTGGCGTTCAAGGCGCTTCAGTCGCTCTTCGCGACCGCGGAGCAGCTCGACGAGGAGGTCGGGGCGCCCGAGCTGCTGGGGGCGCTGAGATCAATAAGCGAGGAGAACCGTCGAGGCTTCGATCGTCTCACGCTTGCCTTGGTCGGAGACGCGGAGGTGAGCATGGCGACGCAGCTGGTAAAGCTGAGAGCCTCCTTGAGCGACGGGATAGGGGAGCTGAGCAAGACCAATCGGGACGGGTTCGACGGCCTGCGGAAGGATTTCAGGGACTTTGCCGACAAGGTCGCCGAGAACAATTCGAAAGCTCTCATCGAGGCGCTGAAGAATGTCGTTGCCGACTTCAACGACAAGATCACCGAGCAGTTCGGAGATAATTTCAAGCAGCTCAATCATGCAGTTGGGGAATTGCTGCACTGGCAGGAAAACTACAAAGAGCACGTCGAGACGCTGACCTCGCAGTTCGAGGCGGCGCGGAACGGCATCGAGACAATCCGCGTGGCCACTGCCGAGATCGCGGCGAGCGCGGCCGCTATCCCGGCCACGATGAAGGATCTCGAACAGGTCATGCGAACGGCGGATCACCAGATCAGGGAACTCGATCGTCATCTCGCCGCGTTCGCCGAGATGAAGACCAGGGCTACCGAGGCCCTGCCGCAGATCGAGCGGAATCTGGAGCATCTCACGGCGTCCATGCGCGACGGGGCGGCCGCGGTGAGCGACGGGGCGAGGAATGCGGTGGGCCTGGTGCAGGAGGCTGTATCCGCACAGACCGAGGCATTCTCGCGAAACGCGGAGCGCCTGAGCACCTCGCTCGAGGCGCAGGAGCGTTCCTACAAGGCTGTCGAGAGCGGGTTCGGCGAGTTGCAGAAGACGGCATCCCGAGCCGTCGACGAGCTGAAGTCGGGTGTTGCCGGCGCCGTCGATGCTGCGGGCGAAGCGTTCGTGTCGTCCGTCGAGAAGCAGCACAAGAAGATGAGCGGTGCCATAGATGGCCTGACGGAGCAGCTGAAAGCCAGCGTGGCCGAGACCGGAAGGCAGCTCACAAAGACGTCCGAGGAACATGCGCAGGCCATGCAGAAGAGTGCCGCACAACATGAGAAGACGTTCGAGCACGTTCTCAGGAGAGCGGGCGAGGAGCTTGGCAAGAACATCTCCGAGCTCGATCGGCAAATGCAGGACGAGCTGTCGCGCGCAGTCCAGTTGATGGGGCAGAAGCTGGGTGCGCTGGCGCAGAAACTGGTGAGCGACTACGCGCCTCTCACTGACAAACTTCGCCGTTTGGTCGAGCTGGGCAGAGCCGTTTGATCCGGGGCGGTCGCATGACGATCTTCGGCAAGCGTTCGGTCGACGAGGACGAGCATTGGATAACGGTGTCGGACCTCATGTCGGGGTTGATGGTGATCTTTCTGTTCATTGCCATCGCCTACATAAGACCGATGCTCAACGAGCGAAACACGATCCGGTCCATAGCAGTCACGTGGCAACAAAAAGAGGTCGATCTCGTCAACGCGCTTCACGAGGAGTTCAAGAACGATCTTCCGCGATGGAATGCCGAGCTGGACCGTAAGACGCTGGTGATCCGGTTCAACGCGCCGGATGTCCTGTTCGCCCACGCGAGCGCGGATATAAGGCCGCGTTTCGAGGAGATACTGTCCGATTTCTTCCCGCGATATCTGAGAGTTCTGGGCGATTTCAAGGACAGCATCGAGGAGGTTCGCATCGAGGGCCACACCTCGGTCGACTGGGGGGGCGCACCTCCCAAAGAAGCTTATTTCAAGAACATGGCCCTTTCCCAGGAGCGGACGCGCAGCGTGCTCGACTATGTCCTGAACCTGCCGGATGCCAGGCAGCATTGGTCTTGGGCGATCTCGCACATCACTGCGAACGGTCTGTCGTCTGCGCATCCCGTGCTCGACGAGAGCGGTCTTGAAGACCCCGAAAGGTCGCGGCGTGTGGACTTTCGCGTTCGGACCAACGCGAAGCAGGAGATCGTGAGGATAGTCGAGACGGTGGCCGAGTAAGGGGGCAAGCGTGAAGCTGCGGATTTCCTTCGACACTCTGGACGCGGCTATGCGCGCGATGGGGGCGGTCGAGACTGCCTGGTCGGACGATGCGAGGCTGGAAGATCTCAAGATCCGACTCGAGACCGGCATCGAACTCGAGCTCGACGAGGTCGAGATCACGCCAGACGGCTTGCTGTCCTACAAGGGCGAGCAGGTTCTGCTTTATATCAAGAGCACCGGAAGAGACCGCGATACGCTCCTGAACACGCCCGAGAAGGGGCCACGCTTCCATGTCGCGGACTGCACGACCCTCGACGAGATGCGCGAGAAGGGCCGGTTTGAGCGTTACGTGGTGACCAACAGCCTGGATGGTCATTTTCTCGTGTTCGCCCGCGATCGATGGACCTTGGAAAAGGAGGAGATCAAGGCTGCTCTGAAGGTATGTAAGAACTGTCTGAGAAAGCTCGACTACAAGGGCTACAGCAGCGGTGGGCGTAAATCAGCCATATGGAAGAGTTTCGACATAGAGGAATTCTTTCTGTCGTACCGATCGCAGTTCCGTTCGCGCCCGACGCATACCGATAAAACTGCGCCCGCCCCCGGTTACTCGGACGACTGGGCGGACATATCGAGGCGGTATCGGGAGAATATGGGTTGGTGCTGTGAAGTCTGCGATGTGGATTGCGGGGGTCAAAAGAAACTCTTGCACGTTCATCATAAGAACGGCGTGAAAGGCGACAACAGATGGGTAAATCTGCAGGCGCTATGCGTATTGTGCCATTCTGAGCAGCCCAGTCACCAACACATGCGCGTCAAGCCTGACGAGCGGAACATGATAAAGCGGCTCAGAGCACGAGGAAAATGATGCCGCTGCGCCGATCTTTCCACTCCTCCTGGTGCAGGGGCAAAGTTAGGAGCGGCTGCAGCCCCCTGCCGCCTTCCACCGCATCGCGCCGGGCGGGAGGCTACAGCCGGGATCCTTACTCCGGCTGACGGGGATCCAGCGGTACCTGTCGGGCGATGCCCAGCGCATCCTCGAGCATGGCGGCGGCGGCCAGCAGGCCCGCCTCGTCGCGGGGCTTGCCGACGAGCTGGAGGCCCACCGGCAGTCCGGTCGAGGTAAAGCCGCAGGGCAGCGAGAGGACCGGGCAGCCGGTCACGGTGATGGCGAAGGTGATGCTGACCCAGTCGATGTAGCTCGGGAAGCGGTGACCGTGGAGCTCCTCGATGTAGCGCTGCTCGACGGGGAAGGGCGGCACGATGGAGGTCGGGCAGAGCAGCAGGTCATGCTCTTCCAAAAAAGCCGCCATCGAGCGCTGCATCGCCGCGCGGTCGCGCTCCGCCCGGCCGATGTCGCCGGCCGACAGCTCGAGCCCGCGCTCGATGTTCCAGATCACCTCGGGCTTGAGCTTGTCGCGGTGCTTGTCGAGCAGCGGTGCACGGGAGATCACGAAGTTCTCGGCGCGCAGCACGTTGAAGACGTCGACCGCCTTGTCGAGGTCGGGGCAGCGATTCTCGATCACCTCCACGCCGAGCCCGGCGAAGCGCTCTGCCGCTGCCCGGCAGATTGCCGCCACCTCGGGGTCGACCGGCGTGATGCCGCCCAGATCGGCGCTGAAGGCGATGCGCCTGAGCTGCGGCCGGTCCTCGACCGCCTCGGCGTAGGGCCGGGCCGGAGCGGGATAGCTCAGCGGGTCGCGCGGATCGTGGCCGGCCTGGGCGTCGAGCAGCAGGGCGACGTCGCGCACGTCGCGGCCCATCGGTCCCTCCACCGAGAGGGTGCCGAAGGGATTGCCGCCGGGCCCGTGCGGCACCCGGCCGGGGCTCGGGCGCAGGCCCACCACGGAGCAGTAGCCGGCCGGCGTGCGCAACGAGCCGCCGAGATCCGAGCCATTGGCCAGCCAGATCTCGCCGGCCGCCAGGGCCACTGCCGCCCCGCCCGAGGAGCCGCCGCAGGTGAGCGCGGTGTTCCACGGGTTGCGGGTCACCCCGAAGACCTCGTTGAAGGTCTGGGCGCCGGCACCGAACTCCGGGGTATTGGACTTGCCGAGGATGACGGCGCCGTGCGCCTCGAGCCGCTCCACCTCGTAGGCCGAGCGCTCGGGCACATGATCGGCGAAGATCGGCGAGCCGTGGGTGGTGCGCACGCCCTCGACCTCGTTGAGGTCCTTGATGACCACCGGCAGGCCGGCGAGCCAGCCGCGGCCGTCGCCGGGCGGGGTGATCTCGCCCGCCATGATCCGCTTCGCCTGGGCACGGGCGCGCTCCACGCACAAGGTCGGGACAGCATTGAGAGCAGGCTCGACCTCCTCGATGCGCGCCACCGCCGCGTCGATGAGCTGGAGCGGCGTCACCTCGCCGGCCTTGAGGCGTCGCACCGCCTCGCGCGCGCTCATGCGGATAAGCTCGTTCATCGTGCCTTCCCTGTTCTCGGCAGACCCTGGAAGGTCCATATCGGATATCATCAGGCGGCGCATCCCGCGCCAGCGGAAGGGAGGCAGGCAATGATCGACCATCTGTCGCTGGCGGTGGCCGACATCGACCGGTCCCGCGCCTTCTACGACCGGGTGATGCCGGCGCTGGGCGCGCGCCGCATGCAGGATCTGGAGGAAGAGGACTACCTGGCCTCGGGCTATGGCTGCCGCGAGGGCGAGCCCGTCTTCTGGGTGGGCGCCGCGCGCGTGGCGAGCCGCCCGCCGCCGATCCCCGAGGGTCAGCACGTGGCCTTTGCCGCTGCCCGCCGCCCGGCAGTCGACGCGTTCTACGTGGCGGCCATCGCCGCCGGTGCCACCGATAATGGCGGCCCCGGCCTGCGGCCCCACTACCACCCGAACTATTATGCCGCCTTCGTCATCGACCCGGACGGCCATCGGCTCGAGGCGGTCTGCCACCAGCCGGCCTGAGGCCGGCCGGGCGATGATCCAGCCTATCTCACCTCGACGATCGCCCGGGCCAGGACCTTGCGCGCGCCGATGTCGAGATAGCGGAACTCGTAGAATCCGGGAGCCTCGGGCATGGTGAACCGCATCGGCGACTCGTTGTCGACCTTGTGGGCCTCGATCCAGGTGAAGTCGGCCTGATCGGGGGTCGCCAGCGTGATTCGCTGGTTGGCCCCTTCCGCATCGACGCTCCAGGTCACCTGCACGATCTCGCCCGGCGAGGCGGTGTTCGGCACATCGAGCGAGGCGCCGCTGTCCAGCGGCGCGTTCTCCTCGACCACCTCGACCTCGGCGCTGGCAATGGTGCCGCGGCCCTCCGCGAGCACGTAGCGAACCTCGTAGAGCCCCACCTGCTCGGGCGCGGGCAGGGTGGCCGAACCACCCTTGCCGGCCCGCGCGTACTTGCCGAGCTCGCCCTCCTTCGCCCCCATCGGCACGAGGGTGATATAGTCCTGCGGGCTGGGCTGCGTGCCGGTCCAGCTGACCTCGATGGTCCCCTTGGCGCGCACGGTGGCCGTCGCCTCCAGAGCGATCTCGGGGGCCACGATCTCGACCATCGTTTCTGCGAGCAAGCGTCGGCCTTCCTGCAGCACGTAGCGCACCTGGTACATGCCAGGTCCGGCCGGTGCCTGCAGCATGCCCGCATTCTTCGTGCCGGCGCGGACATAATTGCCAATCTCGTCCTCGGCAGCGTCCACCGGCACGATGGTGACATAGTCCGACGGGTGCACCATGGCGCTCCACGATACCTCGAAGGCGCTTCCGGCGATGGCCGTCTTTGGCGCCTTGACCAGCATCTCGGCCTCGCCCACCTCGACCGTCGCCGAGGCCAGCATGCGCCGGCCTTCCTCCAGAACGTAGCGGACCTCGTAGAGCCCGGCCTCGGCGGGAGCGCGAAGGGTCACCGGGCCGCCCTTGCCGGCGCGGACATAGTTGCCGATCTCGTTCGGCGCCGAGCCCACCGGCACGATGGTGATGTAGTCGCTGCTCTTGATGGTCGTGCTGGAGGTCACCTCGAAGGCCGAGCCCGCCAGCACCGTTTCGGGCGCGCTCACGCTCACCGTCGCCTCGACGATCTCGAGGCCCGCGGCACCCAGCACGCGGCGTCCCTCCTCGAGCACGTAGCGGACCTCGTAGAGCCCCGTCTCGGCGGGGACCTGGATCTTCGCCGAGCTGCCGCTCCCGGCGCGCTTGTAGTTGCCGAGCTTGTTCGCAGCGGAGCCCACCGGCACGATCGTGATGTAGTCGCTGCCGTCGATCGTGGGCTCCCACGACGCCTCGAGGACGCTGCCTGCAACCGCCGTTCGGGGAGCTTGCAGCGCCACCTCGACGCCCTCGATCTCGATGGCCGTCCGGCCCATCACCTTGTGGCCCTTCGCGAGGACGTAGCGGACCTCGTAGAGGCCCGGCTCCGCCGGCGCCCGCAGCATGGCCGCCTGCTTCTTGCCGGCCCGCGCGTAATTGGCCGTCTCTTCCGGCTTCGCATCCGCGGGGACGATGGTCAGGTAGTCCCGCTCGTCGAGGGTCTTGCTCCAGCGCACCTCGAGCCGCGAGCCCACCCTGGCGGTCGGGGGTGCGTCGACCTCTATCGTCGCCTCGACTGCCGGCTCTTCCACCACCGCCGGCTCGACCGGATCCGGCGTCGCGACGGCGCTGCTCAGCGTCTTGAGGGCGGCACCCAGCTCCCCCGCGTTCCCTGCGGTCAGGAACCGGCCGCCGGTGCGCTCGGCGATACAGGCGAGCGCCTTCTGCTCCGCCTCATCGGCGAGGTCGAAGCCGATGACATGGGCGGTGAACGCCACGCCGCTGCGCTCCAGCTCGTCGGCGAGCGCGCACGGGTCGCGGTTGCAGCTCTCGATCCCGTCGGAGATGAGGATGACGGTGCTCGGCCGGTCCCGCCAGGCGAGCTGCTCCGCGGCTTTCTCGATGGAGGCGGTGAGGGGGGTCTTGCCCCGGGGCACGATGGCGCGGACGTGTGCCAGGAACCTCTCGCGGTCCAGCGGCCCCGGCTCGATGATCGTCTCGATGTCGGCGCAGTCGCCCTGGCGGCGATGCCCGTAGGCCATCAGGCCGACATCGATGCCATCCGCCCAGTCCGCCACCAGCTCGCCCATGGCGTCCCGCGCGATCTCGATCTTGGAGACGCCGTCGATCTGGCCCCACATCGAGTTGGAGCCGTCGAAGACCACCATGACGTCGTCCACGGCTCTGGCCTCGAGACTGCCGAGCAGCACCACCGAGGTCGCAAGACCGAGACACCAAGCGCGCATACCCAAATTCCCTTCTCCGGATCCTCGCCCTCGCCTGCCTCGGGCCGGTCGCGGCGCCGGCTTTGGCGGCGCCGTCGGTCCGGCGCGGCGATCCCTTGCGCGACAACAGCGCCATCGGCCTTGCCGCAGGCAAGGGCGAGGATGATCCTGCCGGGACCCATGGCTCGTGTGAAGGGTGCAGGGTCGGATTTGTGCGCGTCAAGGTAGTGTTCTGGGTCGGCCGACGATCCCGGCACGGGCGCGCCGTCCGCGCGGCCTGCCTCTGGCGCGCTGCCAGGTCGATCTTTCAGGCGGTTCCTCGGCCCCCGGCCGGCGGCCTGCTGCTGCTCAGCGCAGATGGGCGATGAGCTCGCGATAGGCGGCCTCGGGGAAGGCCTTGAGGGTCGTCGTGCGGATATTGCCGAGCACCCCCAGCTCGAGGATGAAGCGGGCGGCGATGGCATCGTCCGGCGCCTCGTAGACGAAGACCAGATCGTACTGGCCGAAGGTCATGTAGAAGGCGCGGAACTCGCCGCCCATGGCGTGCAGGCGGGCTTTCGCCTGGTCGAGACGGGCTGGCGATTCCCGTACGTGCCGCATGCCCTGGTCGGTGTAGTTGGCAAGCGCGATATAGGTCGACATCCCACAGCCTCCCCGGCTTGATCGGCCCTTCGGGCTCTGGCATCGAAAGCGGAAGGGCGCAAAGGCGTCATCATAGCACGCGGCTGCCCGTTGCAGGGGAGCGGGGGAGGGCGCGCCGGCATGCTCCAGCAGGTCTCCAGGCGCCTTCGGGCGACCTTATCCGTGCTGGTGTCGCTGGCGGGCTGCGCAGTGCCGGAGGCCGGCCGCGATGCGCTCGAGGCTTTGCCCGCTGCCGCAGCGCCGCTGCCCGCCGGCACGGCGCTGCTTGCCGACGCGATCGAGGCGGGCCGCTGGCAGGCGGAGACCGCACGCCTCTTCCGCGTCCTCGATGCAGACGAGGACGGCTTGCTGACGCTCGAGGAGATCAAGGTCGGCATGGACCTGCTCGACGCCGACGGCGATGGCTGGATCACCTCGCGCGAGGTGCGCGGCCTCCTGGTCGAGGATGTCCTGCCCTACCGTCTGCAGGTCGAGGACATGGCGCGTCTCGCCTGTGCCTGCTTCACCGCCGATCTCGACGGTGACGGGGCGCTGAGCGCGATCGAGTTCAGCGTGTCGCGGCTTCGCGAGTTCGTCCTGCACGACCTGAACCGTGACGGCGTTCTCCAGGCGCAGGAGATCGAGGAGGCGGTCGATCTGCCCCTCGTACGGTTCTGAGCCGCGGCTCGCAGGCCCGGTTGCCGGCATCCGCACGGCTCTCTACGATCTGCCGCCAGCCCCACCAGGGGCCCGCGAGACGCTGAGCCAGGGAGCGAGACACCACCCATGCAGCCGCCCTATCTTCTCTTTCTCGGTGACGTGCACGACCAGCTCGCCGCCAAGACTGCCCACGGCATCAAGGACTGGCGGCCCGAGCATTGCTTCGGCCAGCTCCGCCTCGAAGGTTGCGTCGCCGATCTGGGCCTGCGCGAGGCCACCATTGCCGAAGCGAAGGCCGCCGGCTGCGGCACCATGATCATCGCCGTCGCCAATTCCGGCGGGACGCTGGCGCCGCACTGGGCGCCCTACGTGATCGAGGCGCTGGAAGCCGGCATGGACGTCGCCTCCGGCCTGCACCAGCGGCTCGCCGACTTTCCCGAGATCGTCGCGGCGGCCGAGAAGAACGGGCGGCAGCTCTTCGACGTCCGCCACCCAAAGCAGCGCTTCAAGACCGGCACCGGCGTGAAGCGCACCGGCAAGCGGCTCTTGATGGTCGGCACCGACTGCTCCTGCGGCAAGAAATATTCGGCGCTTGCCATCGAGAAGGAGATGCGGGCGCGCGGTCTTGCCGCGACCTTCCGCGGCACCGGGCAGACCGGCGTGATGATCTCGGGCGGCGGCGTGGCGATCGACGCGGTGGTAGCCGATTTCATCGCCGGTGCCGCCGAATGGCTGAGCCCCGACAACGACCCCGATCATTGGGACATCGTCGAGGGCCAGGGCTCGCTGTTCCACCCGGCCTTCGCCGGCGTCACCATGGGCCTCATCCATGGAACCCAGCCCGACGGGCTGGTGCTGTGCCACGAGCCGACCCGCACCCACATGCGCGCCTTGAAGCACCAGCCGCTCCCCGGCCTCAAGGAGTGCCTCGAGGCCAATCTTTGGGCTGCCCGGCTCACCAACAAGGACGTCAGGGCGGTAGGCGTGAGCGTCGACACCCACAACGTGCCGGCTCTCGAGCGTGAGGACGTCCTCAAGCGCATTGCCGACGAGCTGGGTCTGCCGGCGGTCGACCCGATGGTGGAAGGCCCGGGCGCCATCGTGGACCGGCTCTGGTGAGCCCGCGCCTCGAGGTCCGCCACGATCGCCTGCCGATCCGCGGCAGCTTCACCATCAGCCGCGGCTCGCGCACCCATGCCGATCTCGTGGTGGTCGAGCTGGTGGATGGTGATGCCAGGGGGCGCGGCGAGTGCGTTCCCTATCCGCGCTATGGCGAGAGCGTGGAGAGCGTCCTTGCCCAGATCGAGGAGCAGCGCCCGCTGCTGGCCGCCCCGGACGCCAGGCTCCGCCTGCAGGAGGCGATGAAGCCGGGAGCCGCCCGCAACGCGCTCGATTGCGCCTTGTGGGACCTCGAGGCGAAGCAGGCCGGCAAACGGGTCTGGGACCTTCTGGGCGCGCCCGCGCCCGACCCGCTGGTGACCGTCTTCACGCTCTCGCTGGGCACCCCCGAAAGCATGGCGGCAGCGGCCCGCGAGGCCGCCTCGCGGCCGCTCCTCAAGGTCAAGCTCGGCGGCGAGGGCGACATCGAGCGGATCCGCGCGGTGCGCGAGGCGGCGCCAGAGGCGCGCCTCGTGGTCGACGCCAACGAGGCCTGGACACCCGACCAGGTCGAGCCCTTCCTTGCCGCCATGGCCGCCTGCGGCGTCGAGATGGTCGAGCAGCCGCTGCCGGCCGGCACGGACGAGATGCTGGCAGGGATCACGCGCGTCGTCCCGGTGGGTGCCGACGAGAGCGCTCACGACGCGGCGGGGCTGGAGAAGCTGGTCGGCCGCTACGACGTGGTCAATCTCAAGCTCGACAAGACCGGCGGCCTCACCGGCGCCCTGGCCTTCGTCCGGCGCGCCGAGGAGCTGGGCCTCGATCTCATGGTGGGCTGCATGCTCGGCAGCTCGCTCGGCATGGCGCCGGCGATCCTCGTCGCCCAGCACGCCCGCTTCGTCGACGTCGACGGTCCGCTGCTGCTGGCCGAGGACCGTACCCCCGGCCTGCGCTACGACGGCAGCACCGTCCACCCGCCCGAGGCCGCGCTCTGGGGGTAAGAGGCGGCGCACCGCTTGGGCAGCCGACAGGGTTGGCAGAGGGGCGCTGCGCGCGGTCTCTTTTTCGTTTTGTTTCTGTCTGTTGGCGGCGGGAGCGCCCACCGGATCTTCAGGTTTGTCGGCAAACCTGCCGGAGTGGAAGACCGCCGCCGCCAACGCCGAGAAACGAAAAAAGCCTGCCCGCGCGCAGCGCTCCCCTCCGGCACCGCCCGCCGCTCAGTTGAGCCAGACGATCCAGCCGTTGAGCAGGGCGGCGAAAGCGACCCAGGCGAGATAGGGCACGAACAACAGCCCGGCCACGCGGTCGGCGCGGGCGAAGAGCCAGCCGGTGGCGGCAATCAGGGCCAGCAGCCAGACGATCTCGACGAGGGCTGCCGGCGGTGCCATCAGCCCGAAGAACAGAAACGACCAGCCGAGATTGAAGGCGAGCTGGAGGCCGTAGAGGCGCAGGCCCCACTGCCGGTCGGGCGATGGCGGCTGCAGCCAGACCCGCCACGCGGCCACCGCCATCAGCACGAACAGCGTGGTCCAGACCGGCGCGAACAGCCAGTCCGGCGGGTTGAAGGGCGGCTTGGCGAGGGTCTGGTACCAGCCGTCGACGGTGGTGCTGGTGATCAGCCCGCCGAGGCCGGAGACCAGCAGCGAGAGGGCGAGGAAGAGGGCCAGGCCGGCCAGGCTGCGGCCGCTGCGCCAGGAAAGGGCCGCAGCGCTCACGCGCTCACGCCCGTGCCGATGGGGCAGGCCACGCCGGTGCCGGCAAGGCCGCAATAGCCCCAGGGCACCTTGGAGAGATATTGCTGGTGCGGCTCCTCGGCATAGTAGAACTCGGGCGCGTCCTCGATCTCGGTGGTGATTGGCCCGAGCCCCTGCTTCGCGAGGGCCGCGCCATAGGCCTCGCGCGAGGCTTCGGCCGCCGCGCGCTGCGCCGGCGAGCAGGCATAGATACCCGAGCGGTACTGGGTCCCGACATCGTTGCCCTGACGCATGCCCTGGCTCGGATCGTGGCTTTCCCAGAAGATCCGCAAAAGATCCTCGTAGGCCACCTCGCGCGGATCGAACACCACCCGCACCACCTCGTTGTGGCCGGTCCGCCCGGTGCAGACCTCCTCGTAGGTCGGGTTCGGGGTGAAGCCCCCGGCATAGCCCGCGGCCGTGCTCCACACGCCTTTGGTCTGCCAGAACCGCCGCTCGGCGCCCCAAAAGCAGCCCATCCCGAACATCGCCACCTCCAGCCCCTCGGGGAACGGCGGGAGGATCGGGTTGCCGTTGGCGTGGTGGCGGTTGGCGAGCTCGAAGGGCCGCGCCGCCCGCCCTGGCAGGGCCGATGCGGGATCGGGCATCTCGGTCTTCTTCTGGCGGCCGAACAGCATGGTGCGATCTCCCTGGCAGACCCGGACCGGGCCCCTGCGGCGCGTATGGCCCTGCCGTTGCGAGGTAAGATCCCGGCGGCGCGAATCAAGCAAGAGGGAGATCACGTCGCCCGGAAGCCTGCGCGCAAGACCGAGACCGCCTGGAGGACCGCTCGGCGCCGAAGGCGCCTGCTCAGAGCCCGAAGCGTCGCCGCGCCATCAGGCAGGCATCGTCGCCGGGCTGGCACTCGCGGCAGACGTCGGGACGGAACTCGTAGATCGCGCAGCCGGTGCGCACGCCGACCTCGCCGGTGAGCGCCGAGCAGCGCTCGCCGTCACAGCGCATCCGGTGTAGCCGCCGGTCGGTGAAACGCTCGGGAATTCGCGCCAGGGCCTCATCGCTCTCGAGGGCGAAGCGGGGCCATTCGCGGGAATAGGAGCAGCAGGCGCCGCACGTCCGGCAGTCGGGCAGCTCTGCCTCCCGACTGCCGTCCATGCTCTCCCGGCGCTCGCTCACTTGCGGGCTTTGCGCGCCGCGTAGCGAGCGTCGCGGGCGGCCTTCTGCTTGGCGGCGAGCTCGGCCTTCTCGGCCTCGAGCCGGGCCTGCTGCTCGGCCTCCTCGACGGCCCGCCTGGCCGCCTCCTCCTCGCGAGCCTTCTTCTCGGCCTCACGGGCGGCCTTCTCGGCCTCGCGCTTGGCCCGGCGCTCTGCCTCGCGAGCCTCGCGTGCCTCGGCGACCCGCTTGCGCTCGGCCTCGCGCGCCAGCACCGCCGGATCGTCGGGCGACGGCTTCTGCTTGAAGCGCTCCAGCATGGCCTTCTTGGCTTCCGCCGCGGCGTCCCGCCGCTCCCCGAAATTCTTCTCCTTGAAAACGCTCATCGTATCCCGTTCGTCCGCGCTTTGCTCATGATTCGCCGCGACATGCGCCGCCCGCGCTTGATGCCTGCGAAGCGGCCCGCAGGGAAGGGCCAAACGCAGGGAGAGGCGATTTGCAGCATTTCCGGTGCCGCCTTTTACGCGTCGGTGAGGCAGATATGTCCGCCCCGTGAGCCGTCCAGGGCCAGGCTGCGCTGCCCCGGACCTGGCACCTTCTTGCCCGGGCAGCCCCGTCATGCCATGCCTCGGCCGGCAGCAGGAAGGGGAGGCCATGCACGAATACCTGGTCGATTGCGTGGTGGACGCGAGAGCCCGGCTGGGCGAGGCGGCTTTCTGGGATCAGCGCGCGCAGCGTCTGTGGTGGAGCGACATAGAGGGCTGCCTGCTGCACCGCTACGACCCGGCCAGCGGCCGCGACGAGACCTGGCCCATGCCCTGCGAGGTGGGCTGCCTCGCCCCGCGCGAGGCGGGCGGGCTGGTGCTGGCGATGCGCGACGGGTTCTGGCTCTGGGACGAGGCGAGCGGTGAGCGCCGCCCGGTCACCGACCCCGAGGCCGACCGCCCCGCGAACCGCTTCAACGACGGCACCACCGACCTCCAGGGCCGCTTCTGGGCCGGCTCCGCCCGCATCCACGACCGCGAGCCCATGGCCGCCTTCTGGCGCCTCGATGCCGACCGTTCGGTTGCCGGGCCCTTCTGGGACGGCACCCGCACCACCAACGGCCTGGCCTTCAGCCCCGACGGCCGCACCATGTACTTCTCGGACTCGGCCCCGCAGTCCCGCACCATCTTCGCGTGCGACTACGACCCCGACACCGGCACGCCCGGCGAGCGGCGCGTCTTCGCCCACACCGATGATCTGGCCGGCCGCCCCGACGGCGGGACGGTGGACGCCGAGGGCTGCTACTGGATGGCCGGGGTGGGCGGCTGGGAGCTGGTGCGCTTCACGCCCATGGGCCGGGTCGACCTCATCGTCCCGTTCCCCGCCGAGCGCCCCTCCAAGATCGCCTTCGGCGGCCCCGACCTTTCGACGATGTACGTCACCACCATCGGCACCGGCCTGACGCCCGGCAGCGAGGAGAAGCAGCCGCAGGCCGGCGGCCTCTTCGCGCTCAGGGTGCCCGGCGTGAGCGGGCTGGAGCTGAAACGCTACGCAGGGTGAGGGGCCTCAGCGCCGCCCCTTCCACCGTCTCGGCGAGCCACATCCTGACGAGCGGCTGCCACGGCACGTCCCGCCTGTCCGCCGCCACCTTGATCTGCTCGAGAAGCCCCTCCGGCAGGCGCAGCGAGACGGAGGTGGTGGACGGCTTCAGGTCCGGCATCCGCACCCGCTCCGCCTTGCTCCAGTCCACGTAGTCCGTCGAGTCGTGGCTCTCCGGGAATGTCCGCTCCTCGGCCTCGCTGGCGAAGGCGGGCAGGGGCCGAAAGGGCTCTCGCATCGGCCTTGCTCCGGATCAAGGACCTGCCACCGGCTCCGATGGACGGGAAGCCGCTTGAGCATCCTCAATCCGGCAGTATCGTTCCAGGTGCCAGATGCTGCAATCTCCCGCACGCCCGGAGATCGCATCACCGGCGTGAGGCAGGAAGAGCCATGGCGCGCACCCCCATCCACCCGGGCGAGATCCTCGGCGGCGAGCTCGACGAGCTGGGCATGAGCGCAGCGGAGCTGGCCCGCCTGATCGACGTGCCCCCCAGCCGGATCAGCCAGATCGTGGCCGGCAGGCGCAACATGACGGCCGACACCGCCCTGCGCCTCGCGCACTGGTTCGGCACCACGCCAGACCTGTGGATGAACCTCCAGAAGACCTGGGAGCTGGACCTGGCGCGCGCGGAACTGGCCGAGGCGCTGGAGCGGCTGCCGCGCCGGGCCGCTGTTCCCTCTCCCTGAAAGTCCGGCGGCGGAAAAATAAATGGACCCGGCACCCGCCGACGATCGCAGGGAGCTGTCGGTCCGCCCGCCTACATCAAAGCTGCCGGGAGGACCTTCTGCTGTCGCTCGCCGAACCAGCCGATGCGGGCGGGATAGTCCGGTCCTACGAAGTCGATGAGGTCCGGCCAGTCTGGGTGCGGGCGACGATGAGGTGTCTCGTAGTCCGACGCCACCATCGGTTCATCACGGTCACCGGTTCTGCAGGCGCGCTCATTCGCTTCTTCTCGTTGAGCGGTAGTGACAGGAAATAGACATGAAGCCACTCGGCTGCATCGAGGGTGGCAGGCGTCATTTTCCGCTTTCGTCCGGATCTCTCTGCTGTTGCAATCTCCCCGAGCCATATCCTCTCGTCGGACCTGATGGTTGAGCGCTTTGCACTCTTCTTCAGGAGAGTTCCCAATGTTTACTTGCTTATCCGTATGTATTGCAGTGACGAGCGGCGCTCGTACGCCTGTCGTCCGATGCACATGTAGAGCCCGCCAATGTAGTCAGTTGCTGCCGCTTCGCATGCATCCGCTTTCGTGTAGGGACCGTACCAATCAACCCCGATCATGAAATGGGCCACTGTCGCCTCCCTGTTGTTCATGAGCCCTGTCGCGGCACGCCCATTGCATGAGCCGCCGATGGCGCGTCAGGATTGCCTCGCTAATCGGGAATATAACCCATGATTGTCCTATGGGGCGCCGGCCGGGTTGTCAACGCTCCGCGCGCGCTCATCAGATCAGCGCGGACCGTCGGACCTGCGTGGATTGACAGAACAGCAACAGAGCGCGGTAGTGAGGCCTACTGAAACAGCCTCCTCACCGCCTCGGGCAAAATCGGCGGCGCCGTGATCTGCGCCTTCTCCGCCCCCGCCTTCTTGCGCGCCGGGTCGAACAGCGCCCGCACCGCGGCGGCCGCCCGCTCCACATCCCCCAGCGGCGGCGCTTTTTCGGCCCCCTCCGGCCAGTCCTGCCCGAGCCACACCGCGCGGCCCTCCTTCACCTGGCGTGCATGGATCAGGCGCACGTCGCGGGTCAGGCGCTTGGGGCCCGTGATCATGCCGATGCGGTAGACGATGGGCTGGAGGCGGATGTCGGCCAGGCGCTCCAGCAGCGTGCGGCCGGGGATCGAGCCGTCCTCGGGCGGGGGCGGACGGCTGGAGCGGGGGCCGCGGGCGAGATCGAAGATATAGACCGGCTTTCGCGTCACGCAGGCCTCGGCCAGCATCGACATGCTGTCGCCGGTGACGATCAGCCGGTCGGCCAGCGCCAGAAAGCCGAAATAGGGGTTCTCCGGATCGTCCTTCTTCCAGCGATAGACGAAGGAGGGCACGTCGAGGGCCGCCTCCAGCGCGTCGGCGGCTTTTTTGGGTGTGCGGGCGCTGGTGGTCACCAGGAGCGAGCCGCCCAGCTCCTTTGCCATGCGGCTGGCCCAGTGGCCCAGCAGGGCGCCGTTCTCGCGGTCGAGGCTGTAGGGGCCGGCATTGCCGCCCATGCTCACCGAGACGAAGGGGCGGGGCAGGTGGGCGAGACGCGGACCCCAGAAAGCCGCCGCCTGCTCCAGCCGCTCGGCGTTCACCCGCTGCAGCGGTGCCTCGTTCTGGAGGATGTTGGGCTTGTCGGGCAGGCGGTACTGCGGCGTGGTGACGATGAGATCGAAGCATTCGTGCAGCGCCCAGGGCCGGCCCACATGGACGAGCTTCACCCTGGAGGGCCCGCCCGCCTGGAGCTGGATCCAGCGCACCAGCGGCTCGTTGCGCCTGCCGGCGGAGATGACGAGCTCCGGCCAGGGCGGCTCGAGCGCGCTCGATTTCTCCTTCACGAGCCCCATGAGGGTGGGGCCGGCGAAGAGGTTCGTCATCAGCTCGGTCCTGCGATAGACGAGATTCTTGATCTCGAACGGCCAGCCCAGGGCCTCGGCCAGCGCCAGGATCTGCGCGTTGTCGCCGGCCTTGTGGCCCATCATCAGCCAGGTGCGCGGCGGGCGCGCGGGGCCGGTCGTGGTGGTGGCGGGCTGCTCCATCGTCTCGCTCATCTCAGGCGGCCCCTCCCGGCAGCTCGCTCTTCTTCGGCCAGCGGCGCTTGGCGCACAGCCACTGCTCGGGTGCGGCACGGATCCACGCCTCGAAGAGGTGGTTGACCTGCTCGACCATGGCGCGCGCCGCCAGGCGCGGCTCGAGGTCCGTGTCGGGCCGCACCGGCGGGTGGATGGTGACCCTGAAATGCGCTCCCTCCAGCCGCTCGACCCGGCACGGCACGAACGGGATGCCGAGCTTGACCGCAAGGCGTGCCGGCGCCACCGGCGTTGCCGCCGGGTGCCCGAAGAAGGGGATCATCTCGCCGGCATCGAAGCGCTGGTCCATCAAGAGGCCGATGCTGCGGCCCTCCTTGAGGTCCTTGAGCATCCCCCTGCCGTCCTCCACGGCGATCAGCCGGCAGCGCAGGGCCCTCTGGCTTTCCTTGATGCGCGCGTCGATGAACGGGTTGGACTGCGGGCTGTAGAGGGCCGAGAGCTTCACGCCCGAGCGCACCGCGGCAATCGGCAGGAGGTTCCAGTTGGCGAGGTGCGGCGCCACGAAGATGGCGGGGCGGCCCGAGGCTTTCACCGCCTCGATGCCGCCCAGATCGACGATCTGCGCCCGCTCCGGCTCGCCGGCGATGGCCGCCAGATGGGGAAACTCGGCGACGGTGCGCCCGACCTCGCCCCAGGAGGCGCGTGCCACGTCGGCGAGGCGCGCCTCCGGCCAGTCGGGGAAGGCGGTGGCGAGATTGGCCAGCACATGGCGGTTCTTGCGCGAGCGCGATCCGAGCAGCCGGCCGACCCGGTAGCCCAGAGCCGAGGCGCGGTCGGGGGAAAGGCGCCGTGCGCTGCCCCACAAAAGGTCGAGCAGCCCGGCCTCGCTGCGCCAGATGGCGCGCTCGAGCCACGGCATCCGGTCGGCGACATTCTTGAAGCGGCTGGCGATGATGAAACGCGGCAAGCCCATCCTCCGATCGCGCCCGGCTTTTCCGGGCGGCGCCTGCGTATTAATGCCAGCCCGGCCTGCAAGCCAAGCGAGGCCATGCGCAAGGAGGGCAGATGCTCACCATCTTCAGCGACGATCACCGCCACCAGGACGGCAGGGCCGAACTCTGCGACGGGAAGATCGTGCCCTGTTTCGAGATGCCGCGCCGCGCCCGGATGATCCTCGAGCGGGTGCGCTCGCAAAAGCTCGGGCCGGTCGAGCCGCCGCAGGATTTCGGCAGGACCCCTGTCGAGCGGGTCCACGCGCCGGCCCTGGTCGAGTTCCTCGCCACGGCCTGGGACGCCTGGCAGGCAGCAGGCTTCTCCCACGACGCGCTGCCCTACACCTGGCCGGTGCGCCGCCTGCGCGAGCTGGAGCCCGACGCCATCGAGGGGCGGCTGGGCTACTGGTGCTTCGATGCCGCAACGCCGATCACCGCCGGCACCTGGAAGGCGGCCTATGCCGCGGCGCAGGTGGCGCTCACCGGTGCTGCCCGGCTCTCTGCCGGCGAGCGCGCCGTCTTCGCCTTGTGCCGCCCGCCCGGCCACCACGCCGCCAGCGACCTCTATGGCGGCTACTGCTTCCTCAACAACGCCGCCATCGCCGCCCAGGCGCTGCGCGACGCGGGGGCCGCCAGGGTGGCCGTCCTGGACGTCGATTACCATCACGGCAACGGCACCCAGGAGATCTTCTATCGGCGCGCCGACGTGCTGTTCGCCTCGCTCCATGCCGACCCGCGCCAGGAGTTTCCCTATTTCCTAGGGCATGTGGACGAGCGAGGGGAGGGACCGGGCGAGGGGTTCAACCTCAACTACCCGATGCCGCAAGGCACCGGCTTCGGGAAGTGGATGGAGGCGCTCGAGGAGGCCTGCCGGCGCATCGAGGCCTGGCGGCCCGATGCCTTGGTGGTCTCGCTGGGCGTCGACACGTTCGAGGGCGACCCCATCTCCCACTTCAAGCTCGCCAGCGCCGACTTCCACACCTATGGACGCAGGCTCGCCGGCCTGCGCCTGCCGACCCTCTTCGCCATGGAGGGCGGCTATGCGGTCGAGGCGATCGGCGTCAATGCCGTCAACGTGCTCCAGGGCTTCGAGGCAGCCGGCTGAGCCGGCCGGCCCTGCCATGGCGGCGGCCTCGGCGAGCAGCCTGCCCTGCGCCGCCGCCAACCGACGGAAAGAGCAAACAGAAGCCGCGCGCAGCGCCCCCGCCGGGGGCGGCGGCGCCCTTGCGGACCGGAGCATCGGCCGGTGGTGGACAGGCCGGCCGCAGCCGGCCAAGAACGGGGGCAGGCTCATCCCGTCTCCTGCGAAAGCGGCACGCATCATGGCTCTTCTCCCGCACGACGCCCGGCCCGCGGCCGACGCGCTGTTCGCCAATCCCGGGTCGCGCCGCGACCTCGCCGTCCCTCCCGACGAGGCGCTCGACGTGCTGGACGAGGGGGGCCTTGCCGAGGCCGCCCGCAGCATCGGCGCCTGGGAGGGCTACGCGCCCACGCCGCTGCACCGGCTCGCCGGTCTCGCCGCCGCCATGGGCGTGGGCGCGGTGCTGCTCAAGGACGAGGGCGGGCGCTTCGGGCTCGGCAGCTTCAAGGCGCTGGGCGGCGCCTACGCGGTCGAGCGGCTGGTGGCGCGGCACGGTGCCGGCATCACCGTCACCTGCGCCACCGACGGCAATCACGGGCGCTCGGTGGCCTGGGGGGCGGCGCGCGCCGGCTGCCGCTGCGTGATCTACATCCACGAGGCGGTGAGCGAGGGCCGCAGGCGCGCCATCGAGGCTTACGGCGCCGAGGTCCGGCGGGTGCCCGGGACCTATGACGACGCGGTGCGCAAGGCCGCCGAGGATGCGGCGCTGGCGGGCTGGAAGGTGGTCTCCGACACGTCCTGGCCGGGCTACGAGGAGGTGCCGAAAGACGTCATGCAGGGCTATGCGGTGATGGCCGAGGAGGCCCTCGACCAGGCGGGAGCGGCTCCCACCCACATCTTTGTGCAGGGCGGGGTGGGTGGCATCGCGGCGGCCGCGGCGATGCGCGCCTGGCGCCGCTTCCACACCCGCCGGCCGGCCCTTGTGGTGGTCGAGCCGGAGCTTGCCGCCTGCCTTCTGGCCAGCGCCCGCGCCCGGGCCGTGACCAGCGTCGCCATCACCGAGGAGACGGTGATGGCGGGCCTGTCCTGCGGCGAACCCTCGCTCATTGCCTGGAAGGTGCTGGAGCCGGCCGCCGACTGGTTCATGGCGCTCCCCGACGCCGCGGCCGCACCCGTCATGCGCCTGCTCGCCGAGGGAGTGGGCGGCGACCGGCCGGTGGTGGCCGGCGAATCCGCGGTGGCGGGGCTTGCCGGCGCCATCGCCTGTGCTGAGGACGCGGCCATGCGCGAGCGGCTGGGGCTGGGCCCCGAGAGCCGCATCATGGTCTTCTCGACCGAAGGCGACACCGACCCCGAGCTTTACGCGCGGCTGGTCGGCCGCAGCGCGGAGGAGGTGCGCGCCGCCGGCAACCGCTGAGGCAGGCGGGCCCTTCTTTGCCGGAGGGGCTGCAAGCCCGCATGGCTGCGGCCCGGCCGGCAAGGACGAAGATCCGCGGCCACCTCGCGGGCGAAGGCCCCGGGGTCGGCCTCCGGCAGCAGCTGCGCGTTGCGCTCGTGGACCGCGCGGATGCGGGCGGGCTGGCGCCCGAACCATCCCTCCTCGCCCGCGGCCGCGTCGAACGAGCGCCGCAGCGCTTCCTCCGGCGTCCCGTCGGCGAGGGCCGCCTGCACCGGGCCGAAAGGCGGCGCCCATGTCCTGCTGCACGGCCTGCAGCTCCGCTTGGTCCTTGACGAAGGTCGCAAAGCCCGGCTCGAACACCATGAGCGAGCGCACCAGCTCGGGATGGCCGGCGGCCAACGCCATGGCGGCATGCGCCGAATAGGACCATGCCACGAGGTGGACGGGGCCGAGGCCCAGTGCGCGGATGAGATCGCGCATGTCCTCCCGCTGCTCGGCGGTCCCGAAGCCGCGCGCGCCGTGCGGCCCGGGACCGGCGTGCCGCAGCGAGACCGTCACCGCGTGGCAGGACCCGGCCAGCAGGTCCGCCACAGGGGCGAGGCTCTCGAGATCCCCCGGCACGCCGTGGGTCAGCAGGAGTGCCTCGCCGCGCCCGACATGGCGGGTGCGCAGGGCTGCTCCGGCGATGGTGACCGTCCTCGTGACTGGATGAGCCATCCATCGGCTTCCCGGTATGGCGATGGTGCAATCTGGTGGAGCGGGTGTCCGGCAGCCCCAGCGTCCGACGCCGAGGCTCCACCGGATCATCTGCGGGGAGGTGCCCGGGAGCCAGTGCGCTCTGCAGAATCGCCTGCGGCCTTCCGGCGGCGCCAGCTACCCGCGGAGCTTCTGCCGGTGCCGCTCATATTCCTCGGCGGCGGCCGGCGTGGGCGGGTAGAGGCCGGTGATGGGGCGGCCACCGGCGACCTCGGCGATCACCCACTGCTCGAACGCGTCCTGCTCGACCGCGCCGTCGAGCACGGCCGCGGCCAGCCCGGCGGGGATCACGATGGCGCCGTCCTCGTCGGCCACGACGATGTCGCCGGGGAAGACCGCGGTGCCGCCGCAGCCCACCGGCATGCCCCAGCCGGCGAAGTAGAGATCGCCGATGGAGGGCGGCGGGGTGAGGCCGCCGCACCAGACCGGCCAACCCACCCGGCGCAGGCCCGGCATGTCGCGCATCGCCCCGTCGGTCACCGCACCGCGCGCGCCCCGGATGCGCAGCCGGTCGCACAGTATGTCACCCAGGAGGCCACTGGAGAGCACGCCGTGCGATTCCATCACCACCACTGCGCCCTCCGGCACAGCCTCGACCGCCTCGGGCAGGCCGCCGGCCGCCGTGTAGCTCTCGGGCGTCGCCACGTCCTCGCGGCCGGGCATGAAACGGAGGGTGAAGGCGGGCCCGGCGATGCGCTGGCCGGGCATGAGTGGTCTCGCTCCGGCGATCAGATGTCGGCGGATGCCCTTCTTGACGAGCTGCATGGAGAGCGTGGCAGTGCCGATCGCCGCCAGCCGCTCGAGCCCGTCTCGCGTCAGTTCGCTCATTTTCCTTGCGCCTCCCTGGTCGCACCCGTTCGCCGGGTCTCTTCCGGGTCGAGCTATGACACGTCGCGGCCGCGGCGTCCGGCCACCATCCTGCATGGCAGACAGAAGTCCCGGGCAAGGGTGAGGCTGTCGCCGCACCGGCCGGTGCCGGTGACCTGCCACGACGCCTCGTAGCTCTTCACGAGGAGCGGCTTTGCCCGCTCCAGATCCTCGTTCGAGGCGAGCGAGATCTCGAGGTCGCCCGTTCCGAAATGACCACTGTGGCAAACGTCCCGGGTGAAACCCGGACGAATCTCCACTTCCTCCGGGTTCACCTTGACGTAGACGAGCAGAAGGCCGGCGCGATCGGACCCCTCCACGCAGGAAAAATTCTTGATCCGGCGGAAGGCGAAATAGTTCTTTAGATTTCTCGTCTTGATATCTCGCGTACGCCGCCCTGTTCGTCTACGCGGACCAATTTGAAACCGCTCATTTTACGGAGTATCCTTGTTGTGCTGCTTGCGGTCGTTGTGCGCCGTGATCACTCTTCGGATGCTCCCCTGTCATGCCTGATAGCGAGGGTGCGGCGCTGCCGCCACGGATCGCGCTTTCCATGGTGCCGGGGTGCGACGGGAGCGCCCGCGCGCCGCCGTTGCCCCGCTGCTTCGGCCGCCCTATAGCGGCTGCAACCGCAGGAGCGCAGGGAGACGAAGGTGCCGAAATTCGCTGCCAATCTCAGCATGATGTTCCAGGAGGTGCCGTTCCTGGACCGGTTCGGGGCGGCCGCGCAGGCCGGGTTCTCCGGCGTCGAGTTTCTCTTCCCCTACGAGCATCCGGCCGGGGAGATCGCCGCACGGCTCGACGAGCACGGCCTGACCCAGGCGCTCTTCAACCTGCCGCCCGGCGACTTCTCCAAGGGCGAGCGGGGCATCGCCAGTCTGCCGGGGCGCGAGGCGGAGTTCGAGAGGTCGGTGGAGACGGCGCTGGACTATGCCCGGGCGCTCGGCTGCCGGACCCTGCACTGCATGGCCGGCCTGCTGCCCGACGAGGCCGCGCGCGGCGCTCGCGAGACGCTCTACATGGCGAACCTGCGCAAGGCTGCCAAGGCCTGCGCCGCCGAGGGCATCACCTTGCTGGTCGAGCCCATCAACACCCGCGACATCCCGGGCTATTTCCTCAACTACCAGGCCCAGGGGCGGCGGATCATCGAGGCCGTCGGCGAGGCCAACCTCAAGCTCCAGCTCGACCTCTATCACTGCCAGATCATGGAGGGCGATCTCGCCAGGCACATCGAGGCGTTCCTCGACATCGCTGCCCATATCCAGATCGCCGGCGTTCCCGAGCGGCACGAGCCGGACGTGGGCGAGATCAATTATCCCTACCTCTTCGAGCTGCTCGACCGTCTGGGCTACCAGGGCTGGATCGGCTGCGAGTACCGGCCCAGGGGCCGCACCGAGGATGGCCTCGGATGGTTCGCGCCGTGGCGCCGCGGAGGCTGATTCCGCCGCGAGCCATTGACAGGGGCGCCGGACAATCGGAACCTGCCTGATTGCGCGCCGGACACGGGTCCGGCACTGCCGGGGAAGCGGGCACGTCCCTCGACCCGGCAGGGCGGTCCGCACTCGCGGGACGCCGTCATCGGGAGGAACTGACATGGCAGCTTTCCCTCGCCTCGCCGGCGCCGTATCGCTCGCCGTGCTCGCCGCTGCCGCCTTTCCGCTCGCCGCCGCCGGGCCCGACAAGGCGGCCTTGATCGAGGATGCGCTGAGCGCGGCGCCGCCGGGCGTGCGCGAGACCGCCTCGGTCATGGCCGAGGACGGCACCATGCTCAAGGAGGGCAGCGGCTCCTATGTCTGCATGCCCACCGCTCCTGCCCATCGCGAGTTCGGCAGCCAGCCCATGTGCCTCGACGAAGTCTGGACGAAGTGGGCCGACGCGTGGATGAACAAGAAGGAGTTCTCCGCCGACAAGGTCGGCATCGCCTACATGCTGGCCGGCGACTCGGCCGGCGCCAGCAATGTCGATCCCTTCGCCGAGAAGCCCACCGCCGACAATCAGTGGGTGGTGGAGGGGCCGCACGTCATGATCCTGGTGCCGGATCCCGCCCAGCTCGAGGGCCTGCCCGAGACGCCCGAGGGGCCGGGTCCCTACGTGATGTGGAAGGGAACGCCCTACGCCCACATCATGCTGCCGGTGGCCGACCGCCCGGAGCAGCGCAAGCCGGAAGGCTGAGACGCGGCGAGAAGAGTTGCCGGCGCGGGGGCGTCGTGCCGGGCGCTGTGGGTCGGGCTCCTTTTCCGGCCGTCTGGCGGCGCGTCACGGCGGGACTGCCGCAAGCCTTCTCGGGGTGCATGGGGTGCCATGCCGGCACGATCGCACACGAGGATGAAGGCGAGGTTAAGCTGGGGCGTCGCCTGACGGTGGAAGATGAAACCGGCGCGGCGCCGCGGCTGTGCCCGCTCAGCCCTGCCTTTCGAGCCTCTCGAGGCCCGCGAGGAAGGTGCGGGTCATGAGGGGCGCAAGCGCGCCCTGCGCCTCGAGGTCGGCGCTGCGCTCGCCGGGGACGAGCACAGGAACCGGCAGGCCGCGCATCCGCGGCATGGCGCCGAAGCCCTCGACGAAGCGCTGCCACAACGCGGCGTTGGCGATGAACGGGCCGGTCACCACGATCCGCTCGGGGAACAGCAGGCGGCAGAGATTGGCCAGCACCCGCACGACCTCGTCCAGGGCCCGCTCCACCGGCTCGTGCGTCAGCAGATCCAGCTCGCGGGCGGCCCGGGCGAAGGCGGGCTCCTCGACCGGCAGCGGGCCCAGCCGCTCGGCCAGCGCCGGGGCCAGCGCCCAAAGCGCCGCCACCGTCTCCAGGCAGTCGCTGTCGCCGCAGCGGCAGGGCCGGCCGCGCCCGAGGCCCAGGCGCCAGTGCCCGACCTCGCAAAAGCGGCCGCGCGCGCCGTTCACGATCTCGCCGTGAGAGGCGTAGGAGGCGCCGATTCCGTAACCCCAGTGCAGCAGCAGCACCGCCTCGTCGGGGTGCTGCGCCCGCTCGATGCGGGCGGCAAGCTCGGTGTCGAGATTGCGCCCCAGCACCAGCGGAAGGTCCGATCCCAGCGCCGCGTCGAGCGAGAGATCCTTCATGCGCGGCCAGCGCGAGGAAAAGACCCAGCTGCGGGCGGGCGTGTCGAGAACGCCGGCGAGGGAGAGCGCCAGACCGGCAGGCTCGCAGCCCGGCGGCAGCGCCGGCAGCAGCTCGTCGCGCAGGCTGCGCAGGGCCGCGACGATCTCCGCGTTGCCGGCATCGGCAGGCACCGCGATCGTGCGCTCGCGCATCGTCTGGCCGGCGAGATTGACGGCCTGGCCGCGAAACGCCTGGCTCTGCGCCTGGATCAGCACGGCGCCGTAGCGAAAGGCGTTGGCGAGAAGCGAGAGGGCAGGCCGGCCGCGGCCACCGGCACCGCTCGCCGTCTCCAGCAGGAAGCGGCTCTCGGCCAGCTCCCCCACCAGCGCCGAGACGGTCGAGGAGCGCAGACCCAGCCCTTGGGCGAGGTCGCGCCGCGAACTGGCGCGCCCCTCCGCCACAGCCTGGTAGACCCGCAGCAGCTCGCGCGTCCGGCCGCGCGGCGCCTGTGCCATGGGATCGAGGCGCAGCAGCGGCAGCATCAGTCGAGCAGCGCCGGCAGGCCCAGCGACAGGACGGGCAGGTAGGTGACCAGCAGCAGCACCGCCAGCATGGCGAGATAGAAGGGGGCGAAGTCCTTGAGCGCCCGCTCGACGGGCACGCCGCCGATGGCGCAGCCGACCAGCAGCGAGGTGCCGACCGGCGGGGTGCACAGGCCGATCCCCAGATTGAGCATCATGATGATGCCGAAATGGATCGGGTCGACACCCACGCTGGTGGCGATCGGCAGGAGGATGGGCGTCACCAGCAGGATCAGCACGCCCATGTCCATGAGCAGGCCCAGCACCAGCAGCAGGACGTTGAGCATCAAGAGCACAAAGACCGGCTCCGAGGAAACGCCGAGGATGGCGTCGGTCAGCATCGCCGGAATCTTGAGATAGGAGAGCAGGAAGCCGAAGGCCGAGGAGGTCATGATGATGGCCACCACCATGCCGACGGTACGCAGCGTGCCGCGCAGCACCGTCATGACCTTGGCAGCGTCCATCGAGCGGTAGACCAGGAAGGTCACGATCAGCGCGTAGACCACCGCCACGGCCGCCGACTCGGTGGCGGTGAAGATGCCCGCCACGATGCCGCCGATGATGATCACCATGGTGAAGAGGCCGATCAGGGCCTCCACGGCGATGGAGGCGGCGCGGCGCAGCGTGTAGCGCTCGCCCTCGGGATGGCCCTGGCGCACCGCCATGATCCAGCAGATCGCCATGAGGATGGCGCTCAGCAGGAAGCCCGGCAGGTAGCCGGCGAGGAACAGCTTGCCGATGGGCAGGCCGCCGGCCGCCAGGGCGTAGTAGATCATGTTCTGGCTGGGCGGGATGAGCACGCCCTGCACCGAGGAGGTGACGGTCACGGCGACGCTGTAGCCGGGGCTGTAGCCGCGCTTGCGCATGGCCGGGATCAGGAAGCTGCCGATGGAGGCCACGTCGGCCACCGAGGAGCCCGAGATGCCGCCGAAAAGCGTGCTGGCGAAGACGTTGACCTGGGCGAGCCCGCCGCGGATGCGGCCGACCAGCACGTCGGCGAGCCGCACCAGCCGGTCGGCGATGCCGCCCTCGGTCATGATCTGGCCGGCGAGGATGAAGAACGGCACGGCCAGGAAGGTGAAGCTGTTGAGCCCGTTGACCATGCGCTGGGCCACCATGAGGGTGGGCAGGCCCAGATACCAGGCGGTGGCCAGCGAGGAGATGCCGAGCGCGAAGGCGATCGGCAGGCGCAGTGCCATCAGGCCCAGGAAGCCGCCCAGGAGGATCAGGGTGGCCACGTCGTTGACGCTCATGTGAGGGCTTCCGGGGGCGAGGCTTCCGGGACGGGCGGGCTCCAGCGGCCGAGCAGCAGGTTGCCCAGCGCGTTGAGCGCCATGAGGGCGCCGCCGACGCTGGCGGGCAGATAGAGCCAGAGCTTGGGGAGCTGCGAGGCCGGCAGGATCTGGGCCCCGGCGAGGCTCACCAGGTCGCCGCCCTTGATCATCAAGAACAGAGCGAAGGTCAGCACCAGGAGCTCGGCCAGGATGTCGAGGGCGAGCGCGGGGACGCGGGGCAGGGCGTCACGCAGCGCGGTGATGGCGATGTGGCCGTGCTCACGCACGCCCAGCGCCACCGCCAGCATGCCGAACCAGACCAGGCAGAGGAGGGCTACCTCTTCCGACCAGCTCGTCGGTCGGTTGAGCAGAAAGCGCAGGGCCACCTGCATCACCGTGACGCCGACAATCACCAGCAGCAGGGCATGGCATGCCCATTCGGTGATCCGCGCCAGGCCCTCGAGCAGGCGGTCCAGAGCGCGCAGGGGCGGCCACGCAGGATGGCCGCCCCCGTTCTGCTTGGTCACTTCGCCGCCTGGATGCGGGCGATGAGGTCGGCGAGCTCGGGGAACTCGTCGTAGATCGGCTGCACCGCCTGGCTGAAGGGGGTGTTGTCGATCGTGGTGATCGTGACGCCCTTCTCCTCGACCGTCTTCCTGGCCTCCTGATTGGCCTTGGTCATGGCCTCGCGCTCGAAGAGCGCAGCCTCGCGGGCCGCCTCGGTGATGGCCGTGCGGTGCTCTTCGGGAAGGCCGTCGAAGCGCGCCTTGTTCATGAGCAGCAGGGCCGGCGGGCTGAGATGCCCGTCCTCGACATAGTTGGGCGCCACCTCGTAGTGGCCCGAGGTGAGGTAGCTCACATAGTCGTTCTCGGCGCCGTCGATGACGCCGGTCTGCAGCGCCGAGTAGACCTCGCCATAGTTCATCGGGGTCGGCGTGCCGCCCAGCAGCTCCACCATGCGGGTCGAGATCTTGGCCGGCTGGACGCGGATCTTGAGGCCCTCGAGATCCTCGATGGCGTTGATGGGGTTCTTCTCGCGAGTGTAGAAATTGCGGGTGCCGGCCTCCAGATAGTCGAAGCCCACCAGGCCCACCTTCTCGAGGTCGGCCCGCACCTCCTTGCCCACCTCGCCGTCGAGCACGGTGTATTTGTGCTCCTGGTCGCGGAAGATGTAGGGCAGGGTAAAGACGCCCATCGACGGGCTGACATTGGCCAGCACCACCGAGTTCACGCGGGCGAAATCGACGATCCCCGCCTGGGCCTGCTCGATGGTCTCGGGCTCCTGGCCGAGCTGCGCGCCCGAATAGACCTCGACGACGACCTCGCCGTTGGTGCGCTCCTTCACCAGATCGGCGAAGCGATGCATGGCGATGGTGACAGGGTTGGTCTCCGGCTGGTTCTCGGCCAGGCGAAGCACGGTCTGGGCATCCGCCGTCCAGGCCATGCCGCCGGCGGCCAGCGCCAGGGCGATGGCGGTCATCTGCTTGAGCATCTCGTGGTCTCCCTGCCAGATCGTTGACTGGCGCCTCGGTGCGCGAGCGGAGCCTGCCCCGCGCGCCGAAGTTTGGTCAACGTTGTTTTTGAACGGAGCGTGACAAAAAATAATCCGGCGAGAGCGCTGGCCAGGCTTGCCAAAGCAGCAGCCGCGTGTCTGACTTTGGGCGCCGTGCGAGCGGCTGCCTTGCAACCAGCGGATGTGGTGCTTCATGGACGTGCAGATGTACGCCGACCGTCAGCGCATGGCGGCTGCCGCCGCCCGGGTCGGTGCCGCGGCGATCGGGGAGGCGATCGCGGGGCGAGGCGAGGCCACCGTGGTGCTGGCCACCGGCATGAGCCAGTTCGAGATGCTCGAGCATCTGGTGGCCCTGCCCATCGACTGGTCGCGGGTCACTGTCTTCCACCTCGACGAGTATGTCGGTATCTCGCCCGATCATGGAGCCAGCTTCCGGCGCTATCTGCGCGAGCGCTTCGTGGCGCGCGTGAGCGGGCTCAAGGAGTTCGTCGCGATCGACGGCGACGCCGCCGATCTGGACGCCGAGCTGGCCCGCCTCAATGGCGCGCTGGGCGGCCGCGAGGTCGATGTGTGCTTCGCCGGCATTGGCGAGAACTGCCACCTCGCCTTCAACGATCCCCCGGCCGATTTCGAGGCCAGCGATCCCTTCATCGTCGTCCGCCTCGACGAGGCCTGCCGCCGGCAACAGCTCGGCGAGGGCTGGTTCCCGAGCCTCGAGGCGGTGCCCGAGCGTGCCATCTCGATGAGCATAAGGCAGATCATGGCTGCCAAGGCGCTGGTGATCTCGGTTCCCGACCAGCGCAAGGCCGAGGCGGTGCGGCACGCCCTGGAAGGCCCGGTGAGCCCCCAATGGCCCGCCTCGATCCTCCAGCGCCACGAGAACTGCCACCTCTTCCTCGACCCGCCCGCAGCCTCGCTGCTCGCCAACCCGCCGGCGCTGATCGACGGATGAGCCGGCTGGTCGAGCAGGGGGCGGCCGGCGCCCGCGGGGGGCTGGACGACGGCGCCGAAGCGGGGCGGGCCGGGAGCTTCCCGTGGCTCACGGCGGGCCTGGTCGACCTCCAGGTCAACGGCTATGCCGGCATCGATTTCAACGATGCCGGCATCACCGGCGACCGGCTGGACGTGGCGCTGGAGGCGATGCTCGCCGACGGCGTCACCACCTGCCTGCCGACGGTCATCACCGCCGAGGCCGGCATTCTCGAGGAGCGCATGACGGCGCTCGACCGGGCGGTGGCGCAAAGCCGGCTCGGGCCCGTCATGGTGCCGGGCTACCATCTGGAAGGCCCGTTTCTAAATCCGGCCGACGGCTATGCCGGCTGCCACCCGCCCGAGGCGATGCACGCCGCCTCCGTTCCGCAGGTGGCAGCCTTGTGCCGGCGGCTGGCGCGCCCGATCCTTCTCCTGACCCTGGCGCCGGAGCGGCCCGGGGCCCTCGAGCTGGCGCGCTGGGCAGCCGGCGAGGGAATGGTCGTGGCCATGGGCCACACCGCCGCCATGCACGCCGACGTGACGGCGGCGGCCGAGGCCGGCGTGCGCCTCTCGACCCATCTGGGCAACGGCCTGCCGCACCAGCTCCACAAGCTCGACAACCCGCTCATGGCGCAGCTCGCCGAGGACCGGCTTTTTGCCAGTTTCATCGCCGACGGAATCCATCTGCCGCCCTTTGCGCTCAAGGCGATGATCCGCGCCAAGGGGCTGGACCGCTCGGTCCTGGTCACCGACGCCGTCTCGGCGGCCGCAGCGCCGGCGGGCCTCTACGACTTCGCCGGCATGGCCATCGAGCGCGGCGCCGAGGGCGCGGTCCGCAAGCCCGGCCACGGCTATCTCGCCGGCTCCGCCCTGCAGATGGCCGACGCGCTGCGCAATGTCGTGCGCTGGGGCATCGCCGATCGCCGCGGCGCGCTCCGCATGGCCAGCGCCAATCCCCGCCGCCTGCTGGCCCCCGGCCTCGCCCGCCACGGCATCGCCCTGCCGCCCTCGGCGGTGGCCTGGGACGAGGATCTGCACATCCTCTGGAGCGAGGCGGGCCACTTCCGCTGGCAGGCCTAGCAGGCAGCCGGGGAAGCCGCGCGCTCGGCACGGAGGCAGGCGGCATCGCCATTGTCGGGCTCGAGCTCGATCTCCGGCGTGCCATCCTCGAGGAGCTCCGATCCCGAGCCCCGGGCCTCGTCCATCTCGTCGGACCCGGTAAAGGTGAAGGAGACGCCGGAGCGTCCCTAGGCGAGCGCGAGCCCGGCCGGCAGGGCCCGGAAGGCGATCTCGCCCCGGCCGGCCGCCCGGAGCACCATCATCGCGGGCCCCACCAGGTCGAGATAGCCGCGGTCCCAGATGTCCGCCCCGACGATCCGCCAGCGGCCGACCACACGACAGTCCCTCGAGCGGTGCACCCCCAGCGGATGATCCACCGGCAAGCGCGGCCCGGGGTCATCACAGCAGAGCGCATCTCTGTTCCGGCCTCCAGGTCCGCGCAGTGTCTCGCCGCCTTGTCGCCACGCCCGCGAATCAGGCCGAAGCGACCGAAACCGGAGGTTTTCTCGATTGCCTCCCAGGCCGCGGCGCGGGTCTTACTCGGCCGGCTGGGCCGTTGGGAGCCCATGAGGAAGTGGCGTGGCGGAGGCGACGGCAGAGAAGCCGGCGCTCTTTGGCGGGCTCCAGGCTCTGGCCCCGGCCAGTCCGCTCAGGGGTCACGGGCTGCCCCGTTCCCACGCGGGCGCGCCTCGTCTGTTGAACCAGACGAGGCGGTGCATCCCGGTAACGAGGCTGGCGAGGCCGCGCCCGGGGGAGGCGTCGAGCCTGTCGATGGTGCGGATAACGAGGCCGATGCGGAGGGCTGGCGCTGCGGAGAGATGGCCGAGCGAGGTCCGGACCCTCACCTGTCGGGCATTGCCGCAACGAACCGGCCGGGGCATCGGTGCTGCGGCAGGGCTTCGGCCGGCCGGCGCATGGCGGGACGCTGGCCGTGCCACCGCTCCAGCGAGGCCGTCCTCGATCTGTCCGCTGCTCCCCGTCATGCCTTCGCGGAAGAAGCGGTGTGCCATGCTCACCTGTTGCCTAAGGGACCGGCAAGGGCACGAGTCTCATGCGCCGGGCCTTTGGCAGAAGCGAAGGTTTCGGCCACCTCGCCTCCAGCCGTTGCGCAGCGCGCGCGGGCTCACAGTCCGGTGTTCCGGTAGAGCCGGGCGATCTCGACCTCGTCCTCGAGGGCGGGACTGGCGAACGTGCCGCCGCCGACGTGATCCTGCGCGCGCCATGTGACACCGTCGCGTCGCCATACCTGGACCCAGCGGCGTGTGCTGTCGACCAGCCAGATCTCCCGAACCCCGTCCAGGGCCTTGTAGGCGTCGAGCTTGCGGCCGAGATCATGGAGGCGGGTCGTCGGCGACAGCACCTCCACGACGAGGAAGGGATCCTTCACTCCCGGCTCGCCGTGAGGCGGCTCGCAGGTCGCGGCGATGTCGGCAAGGTAGTAGTCGCCACTGTCCACCGCGATGCCAGCCTCGGCTGTGGCCCGGCAGGGCGGGCGCGAGGCGAGGCGGCTGTCGATCTCGACTGCCGCATTGACCGCTATGGTCGCATGCACGCCGCTCGTCGGCGCCATCGAAACCGGCGACCCGTTCACGAGCTCGTATCGCAGGTCCGGCTCGCCTTCCCAGAGGAGGAACTCCTCGAGGGTCATGCGAGGATCCTGGGCAGCGTCGGCCATGGCATCTCTCTCCCCGGAGCCGTCAACGTAGCACGCCCTGTCTCAATCGGGAAAATGCGCCCTGAGATCAGCCACCTGCTCCGGAGTGAGCGGCCGTGTGCGCCGGCCCTGGAGCATCAAATGGAGCTTCGCCGTCTCCTCCAGCTCCTCGGTGGCGTAGACCGCGGCATCGAGCGACGTCCCGGCGACCACCGGCCCGTGGTTGGCGAGCAGCACGGCGCGGTGCCGGTCGGCCAGCGCCTCCACGGCCGGCCCCAGCGCCGGATCGCCCGGGCGGTAGTAGGGGACCAGCGGCAGCTTGCCGACGCGCATCACGTAATAGGCGGTGAGCGGCGGGATGACGTCCTCGGGGTCGATGTCGTCCAGAACGCTCACCGCCACCGAATGGGTGGAGTGGAGGTGCACCACCGCCCGGGCATTGCGGCGCTTTCGGTACATGCCCTGGTGGAGGAAGGTCTCCTTGGTGGGCTTGTCGCCGCCGACGTGCCGGCCCTCGGGGTCGAGCCTCGAGAGCCGGGCCGGGTCGAGATTGCCGAGGCTGGCGTTGGTCGGCGTCATCAGCCAGCCGTCCTCCAGCATCACGCTGATATTGCCGGAGCTGCCGAAGGTGAGGCCGCGCTCGAAGATCGAGCGGCCGTAGCGGCAGATCTCCTCGCGCAGCCTGCTCTCCTCGCTCATGGCATCACCTCGAAGGCCTTGAGGAAAAAGTCGCGCGCGCCGAAATTGCCCGACTTCAGCGCGAGCGCCAGCGGCCGCTCGCCGATCGAGACGGTGGCGGGAACGCCGGGGTCGATCTGCGGGCCGATCCGCAGTCCCTTCACGCCCAGCGCCTGGACCACGGCGCCCGAGGTCTCGCCGCCGGCCACCACGAGGCGCCGCACACCCGCTTCCACCAGTCCCCGGGCGATCTCGGCCATGGCCCTCTCGACCAGCTCGCCAGCGGCCTCGCGGCCGAGCCTTGCCTGCACCGCCTTGACCTCCTCGGGCGGGGCACTGGCGTAGATGAGCGGCGGGCCGTCTGCCAGACGCTCCCTGGCCCAGGCCAGCGCCTCCGCCGCACCGCCGCCCTCGGCGAGACGGGTCGGATCGAGCCGGAAGGCCGGCCGCTGCCTTGCCATCTCCTCGATCTGACCCAGCGTCGCCGCCGAGCAGGAGCCTGCCAGCACCGCCTCGAGGCCCTCGACGGCGGGCAGCGCGTCAGCGCCCGTGGCGTCCGCCAAAAGGCCCTGGCGGCGGAAATTGGCGGGCAGGCCCAGCGCGATGCCCGAGCCGCCGGTGATCAGCTTCAGATCCGCGCAGGCCTCGCCCAGGGTCTCCAGATGGGCATCCTCGACCGCGTCCGGCACGGCGTGGCGCACGCCCTCGCGGCGCAGCTGGGCGAAGCGCCGGCGCACCGCGTCGGCCCCGGCGGCCACCGTCGGGCAGGACACCAGCCCGGTCTTGTGCGGGGTCTGCCGCGCCAGCACCCGCACGAGGTTGCTGTCGGTCATGGGTGTGAGCGGATGGTGGCGCATGTGGGTATCGGAGAGCAGGCTCTCGCCCACGAACAGATGGCCCATGTAGATGGTGCGGCCGGTCTCGGGAAAGGCCGGGCAGGCGATGGTGAAGTCGCTGCCCAGCGCGTCGAGGAGCGCGTCGGCCACGGGGCCGATATTGCCCTTCTCGGTGCTGTCGAAGGTCGAGCAGTATTTGAAGAGGAACTGCCGCGCGCCGGCCCGGCGCAGCCACTCGAGCGACTGCAGCGACAGCCGCACCGCCTCCTCGGGCGGGCAGGTGCGCGACTTCAGGGCGATGGTGATGGCGTCGGCCTCGGGCACCGGCAGATCGGCCGGCGGCGCGTCGATCAGCTGGATCGTCCGCATGCCGCGCCGGACCAGCGTGTTGCAAAGATCGGTGGCGCCGGTGAAATCGTCGGCGATGCAGCCGAGCAGCAACGACATGCCGCAATGTCCTCCCGCTATGAGGTAGCCTCGTTGGCCCATCTCTGGAGCCCTCGTTGGCCCATCTCTAGAGCAAGGTCAGTGGGCAGGCGAGCCGCTTGATCGGCGTGCGGGAAACCCTACATGAGTGCTGCCGGATGCCGATGGCGGGTCCGGCAAAGTGATGAGAAGGCGTGTCCGTGCGGAGCGCCAAACGTGTCACTATCGCTTCCAGTGAGGATAGAATGACCATGATCGACCTGCGTCCGTTCTACCGGACCATCAACCAGTTCGACCGGCTTGCCGGCACTGTCGCCGCCGGCGGCCCGGCCTACGACATCGTCGCGTCCGACGAGAACCACTTCGCCGTCAGCCTCGCCGTGCCGGGTTTCTCCCAAGAGGAGCTCGAGGCGTCTGTCGAGGACGGCGTGCTGAGCGTGCGCGGGACGCCCAAGGATGAGGATGCCGGCCAGGCGACCTTCCTTCATCGCGGCATCGCCCGCGGAGGCTTCGAGCGCCGCTTCCGCCTCGCCGAGCATGTCGAGGTGACGGGCGCTTCGCTCGAGAACGGTGTCCTGCGCGTGGAGCTCGTCCGGGAAGTGCCCGAGAGCAAGAAGCCGCGCGTGATCGGCATCGCCTCGGGCGCCGAGTCGGCGAAGGCCGCTTGACCGCGGCTCTCTTTGGCTGAGAACCAGAAGGACGGCGCCCGCGGCGGGCGCCGTCCACTGCGTGCGGAGTTGTGATGAGCCGATCGCTCTATGACACGTTGGGGGTCGGCCGGCAGGCGAGCGAGCAGGAGATCACCCGCGCCTATCGCAAGCTCGCCAAGACCTGCCACCCCGACCTCCACCCCGGCGACAAGACTGCCGAGGACAAGTTCAGGCGCATCACGGCCGCCTACGACGTGCTGCGCGACAAGACCAGCCGGGCCCGCTACGACCGGGGCGAGATCGACGAGGAGGGCCGCGAGCGGGGGCCTGCCGGCGGCTACTGGCAGCAGCGCGGTGCGGGTCCCTACGGCGCGGGTGCGGGCCATTACCGCGCCGGCGCTGGTCCGCAGGGTGGTTTCGCCGGCATGGACGACGTGCTGAGCGACCTGTTCGGGTTCGGCGGGCGCGGCCGCGCTCGCCGCGGCGCCGGCTTTGCCATGCCCGGCGAGGACGTCCGCCTGACCCTCGAGCTCGACCTTGCGGCCGCCGTCAAGGGTGGCGTCCGGCGTGTCGCCATGCACGACGGCACGCTGCTCGACGTCAACATCCCTCCCGGCACCGAGGACGGGCAGGTGCTGCGTCTGCGCGGCAAGGGGCGCCCGGGCCACGGCGGCGCCGCGGGCGACGCTCTGGTCGAGATCAAGGTGGCCGAGCACCCGCTCTTCAGGCGCAAGGGCCTGGACATTCATGCCGACGTGCCGGTGCCGCTGGCGACCGCCGTGATGGGCGGCAAGCTGCATGTGCCGACGCTCGACGGCCAGGTAAGCGTGAAGGTCCCCAGGCACGCCAGCTCCGGCAAGATCTTGCGGCTGCGCGGCAAGGGCGTTCATGATGCGCGCAGCAAGCGCCACGGCGATCTCCTCGTGCGGCTCATGGTGGAGCTGCCAGACCCCGCCAGCGAGCCTGACCTGATGGCGGCGCTGGAGCAATGGGCGCAGCGGCAGAAGGCGCCGGCGGCCTGAGCCCGAGCGTCGTGGCGGGACGGGCGGCCGGAGCCGTGCAAGGCGCTGCGCGCGGCTCTTTTTTCCCCTTTCCTGTCAATTGGAGGCGGTGCCGGAGGGCGTCTCCTCTACCCCAGGCCGGACCGCCTTCGCTTTCTCCGGCCCTCACGTCGCTTCCTTTCCGATGGCTGGACCAGGCGCGCACCGAGCCTGGAGCGGCGGTCCCTGCAGATTCGCAGAGAAAGCTGAAGATGCGGTAAACGCACAATCGCGGACGCGCCAGCCCTAGCCGCCCGCCGGCTCGAGGCGCCAGACCCCGCCATCGGCCTCGTCGTTGAGCAGGTAGATCAGGCCGTCGGGTCCGACCCGCACGTCGCGGATGCGGCCGATCGCATCCTCGAGCAGGCGCTCCTCGCCGACGATCCTTTCGCCGTCCAGATCGAGCCGCACCAAAAGGCGGTCCTTCAGGGCGCCGACCAGCAGATCGCCTTGCCAGGCGGGTATTGCGGCGCCGGTGTAGAACGCCATGCCGGAGGGGGCGATGGAGGGGACCCAGGTCCAAAGCGGCGGCTCGACGCCCTTCATGGTCTTGCCCCGGCCGATGGGCAGGCCCGAATAGTCGATGCCGTGGGTGGTCAGCGGCCAGCCGTAATTGGCGCCCTTGCGGATGATGTTGACCTCGTCGCCGCCGCGCGGCCCGTGCTCCTGCTCCCACAGCTCGCCCGTCACGGGGTGCAGAGCCAGGCCCTGCGGGTTGCGCACGCCATAGGCGAAGATCGCCGGGTGGGCGTCCTCGCGGCCCGTGAACGGATTGTCTTCGGGTATCGCGCCGTCATCCCTCAGCCGGACGATCTTGCCGGCCAGGTCAGAAAGATCCTGCGCGCGCTGCATCTGGCCGCGGTCGCCAATGCTCATGTGGAGCAGGCCGTCGCGGCCGAAGACGATGCGCGAGCCGAAATGGCGGCCGGTGCCGCTGCCGGGCTCGGCCACGAAGACGACCTCCTGCTCCTCGAGCGCGTCGCCGCGTAGACGCGCGCGCATCAGATGCGTCGCCAGACCATCGCTGCTTGGACCGCTATAGGTGAGATAGAGCCAGCCATTCTCGGCGAAGCGCGGATGCAGCGCCACGTCGAGAAGCCCGCCCTGGCCGCGCGCCACCACCTCCGGCACGCCGGCCACCGGCTCGGCCAGGAGCCTGCCGTCCTCGACCAGCCGCAGCCTTCCGTCGCGCTCGGTCACCAGCATCCGCCCGTCCGGCAGGAAGGCGAGGCTCCAAGGGTACTCCAGGCCCTCCACCACCGGCACCAAAACCAGCTCCTGCCCGCCCGCCTGCACCGGCGTCCCGCTGTCCCCGGCGCGCGCCAGGCCCGACCCGCCCCACCAGCCGAGACTCCCGCAGCTGGTGTTGAAGCCGATGCTCGCACCGAGCAGCAGGCCGCTCATCAGCCTGTTGATCCGCATTCCCCGCAACCTCGCGCTCGAGAGACCCTCTTGCTGGAGATAGTCTTGCATGCGGCCGGGTGAACGGGCTTCATGCGCCAGCCGTGCACGACGGAAAAGATCTGCAACGGGGAGGCGTCATGAGCCAGGCGGAAACGGTAGCCGAGCTGCTGAAGGCGGGAGCCGACGACGCCCCCGCCATCACCGCGCCGGGGCGGCCGCCGCTCTCCCACGGCGCGCTGCGCCGCCATGTGCAGGCGGTGGTCGAGCGGCTCAACGGGCTCGGCATCGGTCGGGGCGACCGGGTGGCCATCGTGCTCCCCAACGGTCCCGAGATGGCCGTCGCGTTCCTCGCCGTCGCCGCCGGCGCCACCACGGCGCCGCTCAATCCGGCCTACCGCGAGGACGAGTTCGAGTTCTATCTGGGCGATCTGAAGGCCCGGGCGCTCATCGCCATGGAGGGCGAGGCCGGGGCGGCGGTCGCCGTCGCCCGCAGGCACGGCGCGGCCGTCCTGCGGCTGCGGGTTCCCGAGGGAGCGCCGGCCGGCCTCTTCGAGCTGGACGCCGAAGGCGGCGCGGTGCTTGCGCCTTCTGCCCGGGGCGGGCTCGCCGAGGCCGGCGACACGGCCCTGGTGCTGCACACTTCCGGCACCACCTCGCGGCCCAAGATCGTCCCGCTGAGCCAGGCCAACATCTGTGCCTCGGCCGTCGGAATCGGCGCCACCCTGCGGCTCGGGCCCGATGATCGCTGTCTCAACATCATGCCGCTCTTCCACATCCACGGATTGATGTCGGCGACCCTGGCGTCGATGGCGGCCGGCGCCTCGGTGTGCTGCACGCCGGGCTTCAACGCGCTGAGATTCTTCGCCTGGCTCGAGGAGGCGAGGCCCAGCTGGTACACGGCGGTGCCGACCATGCACCAGGCCATTCTCGCCCGCGCCGAGCGCAACCCCGAGGCCGTGGCGGCGGCCCGGCTGCGCCTCATCCGCTCGTCCTCCTCCTCGCTGCCGCCCCAGGTCATGAGGGCGCTCGAGGAGACCTTCGGCTGCCCGGTGATCGAGAGCTACGGGATGACCGAGGCGAGCCACCAGATGACCTCCAACCCGCTGCCGCCGGCCGCCCGCAAGGCGGGCTCGGTCGGCATTGCCGCCGGCCCCGCGGTCCGCGTGGCCGACCAGGAAAACGCGTTCCTGGCGGCCGGCGAGGAAGGCGAGGTGGTGATCTCCGGGCCCGGCGTCACCCGAGGCTACGAGGCCAACGAGGAGGCCAATGCCAAAAGCTTCTTCAAGGCCGAGGGCAGGCGCTGGTTTCGCACCGGCGACCAGGGCCGTCTCGACGAGGAAGGCTATCTGTGGCTCACCGGCCGGCTCAAGGAGATCATCAACCGCGGCGGCGAGAAGGTGAGCCCGCTCGAGGTCGACGAGGTGCTGATGGACCATCCCTCCGTCCGCCAGGTGGTGACCTTCGCCATGCCCCACGCCAGGCTCGGCGAGGAGGTCGCCGCCGCCATCGTGCTGCGCGAGGGCACGAGCGCTACGGAGCAGGAGATCCGCGCCTTTGCGGCGACGCGCCTGGCCGACTTCAAGGTGCCGCGCCGGGTGCTGGTCCTGGACGAGATCCCCAAGGGAGCCACCGGCAAGCTTCAGCGTATCGGTCTCGCGCAGAAGCTGGGGCTGGGATGATGCGGGTCTGCGTCTATGGTGCAGGGGCGATCGGCGGGCTTCTCGGCGCGCGGCTGGCGCGAGGCGGCGTCGACGTCTCGCTTGTCGCGCGCGGCCCGCATCTGGCGGCGATCCGCGAGAAGGGCCTGAGCCTCGAGAGCGGCGCCGAGCGCTTCACGGTCCACCCGCAGGCGGCCGAGGACCCGGCCTCCTTCGGCCCGCAGGACTATGTGATCGTGGCCTTGAAGGCGCATCAGGTGCCGGGCATCGTCGAGCGGCTGCAGCCGCTGCTGGGCCCGGAGACGGCGGTGGTGTTCGCCGTCAACGGCGTGCCCTGGTGGTATTTTCACGGGATCGGCGGCGCGCTGGAGGGGCGGCGTCTGGCCAGCGTCGATCCGGGCGACGTGCAGTGGAACGGCATCGGCCCGGAGCGCGCCATCGGCTGCGTCGTCTATCCGGCCGCCGAGGTGGCGGAGCCGGGTCTCGTCCGGCTCGTCGACGGCGACCGCTTCAGTCTGGGCGAGCCCTCTGGGGAGCGGACGGAGCGGGTGACGCGGCTGGCCGAGGCCCTCGTCGCGGCCGGCTTCAAGGCGCCGGTGCGGCCGCGCCTGCGCGACGAGATCTGGGTCAAGCTCTGGGGCAATCTTTCGTTCAACCCGATCAGCGCCCTGACCTCTGCCACCTTGGAGCAGATCTGTGCGGACGCGGGCACCCGTGCCGTGGCCCGTGCCATGATGCTGGAGGCCCGCGAGATCGGGCTGAAGCTGGGCGTGCGCTTTGCCGTCGACGTCGACCGGCGGATCGAGGGTGCTGCCGCGGTCGGCGCCCACAAGACCAGCATGCTGCAGGATCTCGAGCGCGGCCGGGCTCTCGAGACCGACGCGCTGGTGACGGCGGTCCAGGAGATGGGCCGGCTGGTCGAGCTGCCCACGCCGTCGATCGACCTGGTGGCGGCTCTGCTGCGCCTTCGCGCCCGCACCGCCGGCTGCGCCTGAAGCGGATCGCTGCCTCGATGTGACACAGGTCACAGCACCGGCACGCGTTTCGGCGCTCCATGGGAGCGTGCCTTCCTGACAGCCGAATGGCCTTGGCCGGGCCCCGTGCCCGGCCTTTTCTTGACGCACCGCCGTTTCCTCCTGCCGCCGTCCCGGCAGGACAGCCCCGCGCCCGCCGTGGCTCTGCGGCCGGCGTGGCCGTGCTATGGCTGGACCGGGTCGGGGCTAGACGGGCAGGGGGCAGGGTGGCGGGTTGGAAGGCGGGCGCCGTCGCGCAGGCGTGGCGGGTGATGTGCGACAGGGCGGGCTCCAGAGCCGGTGCCCTCCATCCCGCCATACGCGGTGTCGGCTGGATGATGCTGGCGGCCTTCGGCTCCTCGGCGATGAACGGCATCATCCGTGTGCTCTCGGCCGACCTGCACGCCTTCGAGATCGCCTTCTTCCGCAATCTCTTCGCCCTGATCGTGCTGCTGCCGCTGATCTGGCGCGCCGGCGCGGCGAGCCTGCGCACCACACGGCCGGGGCTGCATGTGCTGCGCGGTGTTCTCAATGCGGTCTCGATGCTGAGCTTCTTTTATGCCGTCACCGTCACGCCGCTGGCCACGGTCGCCGCCTTGAACTTCACGGCCCCCCTGTTCGCCTCGGTGCTGGCAGCCCTGCTGCTGCGCGAGATGGTGGGCCTTCGGCGCATCTTGGGGATCCTCGTGGGGTTCTCCGGCGCCCTCATCATCCTGCGGCCGGGCATCGCTGCGCCCAGCCTGGGCGAGCTCTTGGTGCTGCTCTCCTCGGCGGCCTGGGCCGCCGCCCTGATCGACATCAAGATCCTCGCCCGCACCGACACGCCGCTCACCATCACCGTCTATGCCGCCTTCTTCTTGACGCCCATCTGCCTCGTGGCGGCCATCCCGTTCTGGACCTGGCCGGATCTCGCCGGTCTCGGGCTGCTGGCGCTGTGCGGGATCCTCGGCAACATCTCGCAGATCTCCATCGCCAAGGCCTTCAGCGCCGCCGAGACCACCCAGGTCCTGCCCGGCGACTTCACCAAGCTGCTGTGGGCCGCGCTCATCGGCTACGTGTTCTTCGCCGAGCTGCCGGACGTCTGGACCTTCCTCGGTGGGACGCTGATCTTCGCCAGCGTCCTCTATGTGGCCTACCGCGAGGCGCAAGCGCGCCCCGCTTGCGCGAAGGCCAGCCCGTCAGCCGGCGCCTGAGAGGCAGCGCACCAGCTCGGCGGCGTTGCGGCGCATCAGCTCCTCGTAGGCGTCCCCGCCCGGCGCCACGGTGGCGGTGCCCAGCGGGTCGAGCTCGCCCGTGCCTGCACCGGTCCCCTCGACCACCGTCTGCACCAGGCGGCTCGGCGTCTGCGGCTCGGCGAAGACGCATACCGCATTGCGCTCCTCGATGGCGGCGCGCAGCTCCATCAGCCGCCGCGCGCCGGGCGGGCGGTCCGGGGAGACGGTGATGGAGCCTGCCGCGGCCAGCCCGAAAGCGTGCTCGAGATAGCCGAACGCGTCGTGGAAGACGATGAACGGGCGCTCGCGCGCCGGCTCGAGGGTGGCCCGCAGCTCTTCCTCGAGGGCGATCAGGCGCGCATCGAGTGCTGCCGCGTTCGTGCCGTACAGATCGGCGCGCGCCGGATCCGCCGCGATCAGCGCCGCCGCCATCGCCGCCGCCATGGCGCGGGCGTTGTGCGGCGCCAGCCAGACATGCCCGTCGACATTCTCCCCATCGTGGTCGCCATGATGCCCGGCATGGGCGTGATCGTCGTGGTCGCCGTGCTGCCCGGCATGGGCGTGGTCGTCGTGGTCGCCGTGCTGCCCGGCATGGGCGTGGTCGTCGTGGTCGTCGTGCTCCCCGGCGTGGGCATGGTCGCCGTGCCGGCCGGCATCAGCATGGTCGGCGTGGTCATGCGGCGCCCACAGGCCGCCCTCGCGGGTCGCCAGCAGCTCCATCCCTGGCGCCCGGGTCAACGCCAGCACCCGCGCCTTCCCCGGCAGGCTCGCCAGCGGCCGTATCAGGAACGTCTCGAGCGGCTCGCCGATCCAGAACACGAGATCCGCCCTCTCCAGCGCCGCGGCCTCGGAGGGGCGAAGCTGGTAGCCATGCGGCGAGCTGCCGGGGCGCACCAGCAGCACCGGCTCGCCGGCGCCTTCCATGAGCCGGGTGGCCAGCCCATGAACCGGCTGGATGCTCGCTACCACGCGGGGCGGGGCGGCTGGACGCTCTGCCGCCCCGGCGGGCGCGGCGAGCATCGCCCAGCACCCCAGCAGGACGGCTCTCGACACGGTACGAACCACTGGATCTCTCTCCTCGGGACCTGCTATGAAGGACGGGTGATGCGACGTTATAAACTAACAAACCCACCGATCGGCAAGCACGAACTGGGCTACCCGGTCGATCCCGTGCTGGTCAGTGGCCGCGGCCTCGTGCTGCGGCGCGGCGGCCGCGACGTGCTCGACCGGGTCGATGTCGAGGTGCGCGCCGGCGAGATCGTCACGCTGATCGGCCCGAACGGCGCCGGCAAGACGTCGCTGGTGCGGCTGCTGCTGGGCCTGCTGCGCCCCGATGGCGGCGAGGTGCGCCGGCGCCCCGACCTGAGGATCGGCTACACGCCGCAGAGCCTCCATCTCGAGCCCAGCCTGCCGCTCACCGTGCGCCGTTTCCTGACGCTGGCGATGGCGGCCGACCGGCAGCATCTCCTGGCGCTGCTCGCCCGGGTGGGGCTCGACGACGTCCTCGACCGGCCCATGCGGGGCCTCTCGGGCGGCGAGCTGCACCGCGTCATGCTGGCCCGCGCGCTGCTTCGCGAGCCCGACCTCCTGGTGCTCGACGAGCCTCTCTCGGGTGTCGACATCAACGGCCAGGCCGAGCTCTACGCGCTGATCGGCAAGATCCGCGAGGAGACCGGCGCCGGGGTCCTGATCATCAGCCACGATCTCCATCTGGTCATGGCCCGCACCGATCGCGTGCTCTGCCTCGACGGCCACATCTGCTGCGCCGGCCGGCCGCTCGAGGTCGCCCGCGATCCGGTCTTCCAGCGCCTCTTCGGCCAGCGCCTGGCGGACGTGGTGGCCCTCTACCGGCACGGCGAGGACCCGCATCATCACGACGGGCACCACCATCACGCCGCCATCGAGGCCGGGGAGCCGCAGGAATGCTCGACGACTTCCTCTTGAGGGCGCTCTTGGCCGGCCTCTGCCTGGCGCTGGCCGCAGGGCCGCTCGGCGCCTTCGTGGTCTGGCGGCGCATGGCCTATCTGGGCGAGACGCTGGCCAATGCCGGCCTTTTGGGCGTGGCACTGGGCCTCTTCTTGCATCTGCCCATGACACTCACCATTCCGGCCTTCACGGTCCTTCTCGCCATGCTGCTGCTGCTCGTCGAGCGGCGCGGGCTGCTGCCGCTCGACACGGTGCTGGGTATTCTCGCCCACGGCTCCCTCGCGCTGGGCCTCGTGATTCTCGCCTTCATGGAGCAGGTCCGGATCGACCTCATGAGCTACCTCTTCGGCGACGTGCTGGCGATCTCCCGTGCCGACCTGCTGCTGGCTGCCGGCACCACCGCTCTGGTCGCCGTGGTCACCGGCCTCTTTTGGCGGCCGCTGCTCTCCATGACGGTGCATGCCGACCTTGCCGCGGTGGAGGGGGTCCGGGTCGAGCGGATGCGTCTCGTGCTCACGCTCCTGTTGGCGCTGGTGATCGCGGTCGGCATGCGGCTCGTCGGAATCCTTTTGGTGGTCTCGCTGCTGGTAATCCCGGCCGGCGCCGCCCGCCGCCTCGCCCGCACACCGGAAGCCATGGCCGCCATGGCGGCGGCGATCGGCTGCGCGGCGATCGCGGCGGGGCTCGCGGGCTCGGTTCTCTGGGACCTGCCGGCCGGTCCGGCAGTGGTGGTGGCGGCGGCAGGCCTCTTTGCCGCAACGCTGGCCCTGGCGCCCCGCGCGCGATGAGAAGCGGGTCCGCCCCGGCCGCTCGGCCTAGCGTGGAGGGCGCATGAGCAGAGCAATGCGCAACGATAGCGACCCCTTTCCCGTCTGCGGGCACGATCACCAGCGCTGCGTCCAGGCGGCGCTGCAGCGCGCCGAGACGCTCTGCGCGCGCCGCGGCGTGCGGCTCACCGAGCTGCGCCAACGCGTGCTCGAGCTGGTGTGGCAAAGCCACGCCCCGGCTGGCGCCTATCAGATCATGGAGATGCTGGCGGGCGAGCGAGGACGGGTCGCCCCGCCCACGGTCTACCGGGCGCTGGACTTCCTGGCCGAGCAGGGGTTGGTCCACCGGCTCGACAGCCTGAGCGCCTTCGTCGGCTGTGCCGCCCCCGGCGCCCCGCACAAGGCCTGCTTTCTCATCTGCACGAGCTGTCGCAACGCGGTGGAGATCCATGACGCCGAGATCGACGCGGCACTCGCAAGCTGCGCCGCTTCCAGGGGGTTTTCCATCGAGAACGAGACGGTAGAGCTGGCCGGCACCTGCGCCCGTTGCCAGCAAAGCGACGCCGATGCCCAGGCCCACCCCTGACAGCTCCCCGGCTTTCCATGCCGCCGCGGCCTCCCGCAGCAGGGGCTCGCAACCGCCATGGCGCGCGGCGGCGGCCGTTGCGGCACGGGCCATGCCGTCTCGCGCCCGACGCCGATCCCGAACCCGACGGCCGGGCAGGTGGACCAGGCCGCGCACTGCCACGGAAGCGGCGCCGATGCCGGTAGTCGAGCCCGGCCGCCACACCGCCTCGCGCGACCCGCTCTCCGGGAGCCGGCCAATGCCGTCGCCGCCATGGCGCGCGGCGCTTGCCGTTGCATCACCGGCCATGGCGTCTCGCGCCCGACGCCGATCCTTCTCACCGCCCGCGCTACCGGCGCACCTGCTCCGGCAGCGGGCGATGGCCGGGAATGGTCTTTCGCCCGGCATGTCGGCGCGATCAGCGCAAGGCGCGCCGGTCACCGGGTTTTCGCCGTCGAGAACGCGACGGCCGGGCAGGTGGACCAGGCCGCGCACTGCCACGGAAGCGGCGCCGATGCCGGTAGTCGTGCCCGGCCGCCACACCGCCTCGCGCGGCCCGCTCTCCGGGACCGGGGCAATATCGCCGCGGCCATGGCGCGCGGCGCTTGCCGTTGCATCACCGGCCATGGCGTCTCGCGCCCGACGCCGATCCTTCTCACCGCCCGCGCTACCGGCGCACCTGCTCCGGCAGCGGGCGATGGCCGGGAATGGTCTTGCGCCCGGCATGTCGGCGCGATCAGCGCAAGGCGCGCCGGTTACCGGGCTTTCGCCGTCGAGAACGCGACGGCGGGACAGGTGGACCAGGCCGCGCACTGCCACGGAAGCGGCGCCGATGCCGGTAGCCGTGCCCGGCCGCCACACCGCCTCGCGCGGCCCGCTCTCCGGGACCCGGGCAACGCGGCCCCCGTTAGGGCGCGCGGCCGCGGCCGTTGCATCACGGGCCATGCCGTCTCGCGCCCGACGCCGATCCCTGTCATCGTCCGCACAATCCGCGCGCCTGCTCCGGCAGCGGGCGATGGCGGGGCAACGCTTCTTGGCCTGCGCGCCGAACAGGCCGGCAGGAGCCGCCGCTGCCAAGGCGGCGACGCCGATGGCCGCATCCGGCCTTGGCCGCTCTTCGGTCGTGCGCGACACGATATCCTGCAATTGTGCAACGCAGTCGCGGCCATGGTCCACACGGTCCGCCCGCCTGCTCCGGCAGGCGGCAGTTGCCGGGCGGAGGTCTCCGTCCCGGAGGTCGACGCGGCACTCGCATGCCGGGGCGATGTCGGCTTTACCACCGGCAAGCGGGCGGTTGCTTCCGCCGACACCTGCGCACGTCCTTGGAAATGCGACGCGGCGGGCAAGCAGTGCGGCCGACTGCCTCCCGGCCATCCATGCCACGGCGGTCGTCAATCGCGACGTCATCGCGCTGCCGGCGCCTTCTCCGGCAGGCTCGCTTCGCGCACGGGCGTGGCTGCGCACCGCGGGACGCGCGCGCTCGTCGGCGTCGGGGCTTTCCGTCGGCAGAGCGTGGCCGGCAGTGAGGGCGGGCAGGCAGTCTTGGGGTTGGCTGCCGGCAGGTTGCGAGCAGGCTGCGCCACCAGCGGGGATCCTGCGATCGACAAGGAGGCGCACGAGGTCGATGCAAGGGGCCACCCGCGACGGCGTTTCGGCCTTCCACGCGCCTGCGATGCTCCATCGCCGCGCCCGGCTGTCGCCGGGATGGCGCATGGCGGCTGCCGTTCGGGCGGCCGGGGCGGCGTCGTCCGGTGGCTTGCCGTGGCCCCCGGCGCCGGCAGGAGAGGGCAACCCGGCGTCGGCGCCGCGCCGGAGCCGGGCGCGTGCCGCAACCTCATGCCTGCTCCCGCGCTCTCCCGCGGCCGGAGCATCGGCTGGCCGCCGTTCCACGCCGACCTCGCCGGGCCGGCGCCGCTCGCGCGCCCGGTCGCCGCGAAGGTCCTTCATTGCCGGGGACCTGTCGCGCGGGCGGGCCTTTCCGCTCGCCGGCGGGCCCGCCGGACAGCCCCGGGCGGGCATGATTTTTCCGCCATCACCGCGCCGTTGCGGCTCATGATGCCGCGCCCATGCCGCACGCTATCGGCCTGTCCCGCTCCATCCGGCAGACTGCGCCGCGCGCTGCCCCCGCCGGCGCCAATCATCGCACGCCGGGCGTTCCGAATCTGCGCGACGGCAAGCGGGTCGACCGCCACCCAAGCAACAACGCTACACCGGAGCCTCGCCTCATGAGCCGCCGCCTCATCCTCGGCATCACCGGCGCCTCGGGCGTGGTCTACGGCATCCGCACCCTGGAGCTGCTGCGCGGCACCGGGATCGAGACCCACCTCGTCCTCACCCGCTCGGCCGCGCTCACCATAGGCTACGAAACGGAGCGCCGGATCGACGAGGTGAGGGCGCTGGCCGATCATGTCCATCCGCTCGCCGACGTCGGCGCCTCGATCGCCTCGGGCTCGTTCCGCACGGCGGGGATGTTGATCGCCCCCTGCTCGATGCGCACCCTTGCCGCCATCGCCACCGGCAACACCGACAATCTCCTCACCCGCGCCGCCGACGTGGTCCTCAAGGAGCGCCGCCGGCTCGTGCTGCTGGTGCGCGAGACGCCGCTCCATCTGGGCCATTTGCGCAACATGACGGCCGTCACCGAGATGGGCGCCATCGTCGCCCCCCCGGTTCCCGCCTTCTATGCGAAGCCCGGGAGCCTCGAGGAGATGGTCGATCACACGATCGGCCGGGTCCTCGACCTCTTCGACATCGACACTGGCACCGTGACCCGCTGGCGCGAGGACGAACACCGCTGAAGCGGCGCCCGCGGCGGGAGGTGCCCGGGCCTGCCCGAGCTCGACGCCGAAGGCGGTTTGTCGAGGGCGTGACGGACGGTGCGATCCGTGGCCCCGGAGCAGGGCGGCAACGCTGCGCGTGACGTTCTCGTTTCTCCGGCCGGTTGGCGGAGGTGGCTGGATGGCCACGCGCAGCGCCGGGCACGGCCCGGCTGCGAGGAGGCCGGACCGGCGCTTCGGGCCGGTAGCTGCCCGGCAGGCGCGAAGGGGCTGCAGGAATGGCATGGGAGGCTCCGGCATTGTTCCGGCGCGACGCTGCTGCGGTGCCGGCCAGCCCACTCTGCCAGCGCTTCCTTGCCAAACCGTGAACGGGAACCACGCTGCCCCGGCAGTCCTTCTCCATGCGGGCGCCGCAACGCCGCCTTGCGGCGCGCCCCGCCTGCCTGCCAAAGGGGAGTGGTGCCATGACGATCCGCTTCGAGCAGTTCCTGACCGAAGGTACTGCCCAGCTTTCCTATCTCGTCGGCGATGACGCTGCCGGGGTGGCGGCGGTGATCGACCCCCGGCCCGATTGCGGGATCTATCTAGAGGCCGCCCGGCGCTACGGGCTCGCCATCACCCACATCCTCGAGACCCACATCCACGCCGACTTCATGAGCGGCGCCCGCGAGCTGGCCGATCGCGCGGGCGGCGACGTGAAGCTCTGCGTCAGTATCGAGGGTGGTGCACGTTACGGCTTCGGGCACGAGCCGCTGTGCGACGGACAGCGTCTCGAGCTCGGCGGGCTCGTCCTGACCGCCCGCTTCACGCCCGGCCACACGCCAGAGCACATGGCTTTCCTTCTGGCCGAGAAGGGTCGGGAGGAATCGCCGTTCGCCGTGCTCACCGGCGATTCGCTGTTCGCCGACTCCGTCGGCCGGCCGGACCTCCTGGGCGACGAGCAGACCGCAGCGCTCACCCGTCAGCTCTTCGAGACCATGCGCGACTTCTACCTGACGCTCGACGACGGTGTGCTGGTCTATCCCTGCCACGGTGCCGGCTCGGCCTGCGGTCCGGACATCGGCCAGAAGATCGCCACCACGATCGGCTTCGAGCGCCGCCACAATCCCTACCTGCAGTGCGGGGATCTCGAGAGCTTCAAGCAGGCCACGCTCGGCGGCTCGCCGCCGGTGCCGAGCCATTATCCGCGCCTCAAGAAGGTCAATGCCGCGGGCCCGCCGGTGATGCGCCCGAGCCCGCGCTGTCCCGCCCTGGCGATAGCGGCTTTCGAGGCGGCGCTGCGCGGCGACGTGCAGCTTCTCGACACCCGCGACATGCTGGCCTTCGGCGGCGGCCATATCGAGGGGGCGCTGAACATAGCGGCGCGGCCGGAGCTTTCGGTCTGGTCGGGATGGCTGCTCGACCCGCAAAAGCCGATCCTCCTCGTCCTGGAGGACGACCGGCGTGTCGGGGAGGTGGTGGCGCTGCTGTGGCGCACCGGCTTCACGCACTTTGCCGGCTATCTCGCCGGCGGAATGGCCGCCTGGCAGGAGGCCGCCCGGCCGCTGCGCCGGCTTCGGCAGAGCACCGTGCACGAGGTCTCGCGCGAGCTGGACGAGATCCAGCTGGTGGACGTGCGCGCCCCCGACGAGTGGCAGAAGGGTCATGTGCCGGGCGCGGTGCACCGCTTCGTGCCCGACCTGGCCCAGAGCATGGACGGGCTCGACCGCGCCCGGCCGGTCGCCACCTACTGCGCCAGCGGCTTTCGCGCCAGCATCGCCGCCAGCCTCCTCGCCAGGGCCGGCTTCGCCGACGTCCGCAACATTCCCGGGAGCTGGAAGGCCTGGAAGGCCGCCGGCCTGCCGGTCGAGAAGCCTTGAGCCGTTCTCGCGGCAGCCTTCGAGGGCTTCCCCCCGCAGCAAGGAGACGCCCATGAGCGAGAAGGCCGCCATCAATCGGCGCGCGAGGGCTTTCGCCCGGTTGTCGCTCGCCGCGTCGAGGGCGAGGAGAGCCAGAAGATGTCGCCGGCCGAGGAGGGCCAGGCGGTGCGCGGCGCCGGCATGCGCTACTTCCACCTGCCGGTGAAGGCCGCTAGCCCGAGCGGGCCGGCGCCTTCACGATGATGCACATGGCGGCCGAGCGGGGCACGAGCGGCGCGGACGTTCTCGCCAGGGCCGCGGCGATGGGCTTGGAGTGCGACACGCCGCAACTCGAGCGCTGCGTGCGCCGCTATGCGGACAGCGATCGCCGCTGGCGCGGATGCTCGCAGGCCGGGCCGGAGCAGGGGACCCCGAGCGGAGCGCTGCTCCCGTCGCACCTGCGTCGAGACGATCGGCAGCCGCTCGGGCCGAAGCCGCATTGACGGCCGCGTCGCGCTCGCTCACAGGGGCGGGCTAGGGGCGGTCTCGGGGATCGCTCCGGCACGGCAGCGCCATCGGAGACATCCAGCCCATGCGATCCGCGCGCCACGACCGCCGGTCGTTCATGCTTTCCGCCGCAAGCCTGGCTACCACGTTGGGCCTGCTCTCGCAGGCCCGGGCGGAGGAAGCCGGGGGACTGAGGCTCGGCCCGCCCCGGCCCTTCTCGTTCGAGACGCTGGTGACGCTCGCCAGGACCCGGGCCGCCGCGCCCTACGAGGCGCCACCCAGGCCCGAGCCCGAGCTGGTCCAGGCGATCGACTACGACGCCCACGGCAAGCTGCGCTTTCGCCCCGAGCATGCCTTGTGGGGCCGCGAGGGCAGCGTCTATCCCGTCACCTTCATGCATCTGGGGCGCTATTTCACCAAGTCGGTGAGGATGCACGCGCTGGAAGGCGGCGAGGCGCGGGAGGTGCTCTACTCGCCCGACTACTTCACCATCGCCGAGGACAGCCCGGCCGCCCGGCTGCCCGCCGGCACGCCGGCCTTCGCCGGCTTCTGGCTGCGCGAATCCCGCCGCCTCGGCGACTGGAGGGAGCGCGAGCCGTGGGTGACCTTCCTCGGCGCCTCCTATTTCCGCGCGGTGGGCGAGCTGGGCCAGGTCGGCATGTCGGCACGCGGCATCGCGCTCAACGTCGCTGCCGGCGAGCCTGAGGAGTTCCCCGACTTCACCGCCTTTTGGATCGAGCCGGCGGCGCGCGAGAGCGATCCGGTGACGGTCCTGGCGCTTCTCGAGGGGCCGAGCCTCGCCGGCGCGTACCGCTTCGTCATCCGCCGCGACGGCGGCGTGGTCATGGACGTGGACAAGCACCTCTTCCTGCGCCGTGACGTCGAGCAGCTGGGCATCGCCCCGCTCACCTCGATGTTCTGGTACGGCGAGTATCCGAGCAGCCACGCCCACGACTGGCGGCCCGAGGTGCACGACAGCGACGGTCTGGCGATCTGGACCGGCGCTGGCGAGCATATCTGGCGACCGGCCAACAACCCGCCGCGGATCACCACGTCGAGCTTCCTCGACGACGCCCCGCGCGGCTTCGGCCTGTCGCAGCGCGACCGCAACTACGACCACTATCTCGACGGCGTCGACTATCACCGCCGCCCGAGCTGCTGGATCGAGCCGCTCGAGAGCTGGGGCCGCGGCATGGTCCAGCTCGTCGAGATCCCGACCGACGACGAGATCTACGACAATCTCGTGGCCTTCTGGCGGCCCGAGGCGCCGGCCCGCGCCGGCGACGCGCTGCGCTTTGGCTACCGGCTCCACTGGCTGGCCGAGGAGCCGTATTTTCCGGCCGATCTGGCGCGGGCGGTGGCCACCCGGCTGGGGCGCGGCGGCGAGCCCGGCAAGGTGCGCCAGGAGGGACTCCTGAAGTTCGTCGTCGAGTTCGACGGGCCGATTCTCAAGTCGATCCCCTGGGGCGTGCGGCCGAAGGTCGTCGCCACCGCCTCGCGCGGCCAGGTCTCCTTGCAGCGTGCCGAGCCGATCTGGCACACGCCGCGCTGGCGGGCCGAGTTCGACCTCGAGGCCCTGGGCAGCGAGCCCGTGGATCTGCGCCTCTTCATGGAGATGGACGGCGAGCCGCTGACCGAAACCTGGCTCTACCAGTGGCACCCGGAGGTGCTCGGCTGACGCCACCCGCCACCCGCCACCCGCCACC
>JAWZSN010000028.1:0-69589 GCA_033875255.1 Geminicoccaceae bacterium 1502E
CGAGCTGCGGCCCTTCGCCGAGGCCGGCCTGCTGCACGACTTCGCCGGCGACAACGTCACCGACGTGGGCGGCTTCGAGGCCCGCGACGATGCCGGCGGCGAGGTCCGCGGCAAGCTCGGCGCCGGCATCGCCATCGGCGGCACCGGCGGCCTGAGCGGCTTCCTCGGCGGCGACGCGCATGTCGGCAACGACATCCAGGGCGGCGCCGTCAAGGGCGGCATCACCTACCGCTTCTGAGCCGGCGAGCAGCGCGGAACGAAGAGGGGCGGCGGCTTTCGGGCCGCCGCCCTTTTCTCATCCGACGAAGAAGAAAAGCGAACAGAAAGCCGCGCGCAGCGCCGCACGGCACGCCGCCGCTCGGGGCCGCTCAGACCAGCGCCATGACCCGGCTGGGCCCGCCCGTGGCCCCCTCGATGGAAGGCGCGCCCACCACCAGCGTGGCGCCGCTGGCCGGCAGGCTCTCGAGATTGGCGACGCATTCGAGACCCCAGCGGTTGCTGGGCAGCCAGGCATAGTGGGTGGCGAAGTCGGGGGAGGGGCCGTGGTCGAGGGAGAGCGTGTCGACCGCGATGCCGGCCACCTTGCGCTCCTCCATCAGCATCCGCGCCGCCTCCACGTGGAAGCCCGGAAAGTGCATGGTGCCGTCGGCATCGGCGTTGCGGTACTTGGCGTCGCGCACATGGCGGCCCCAGCCGCTCAGCATGGCCACACAGGCGCCCTCCGGCAGCGGCCCGTGCTCGGCCTCCCAGGCCTTGATGTCGTCCGGCGTGAGCTGGGCGTCCGGGTTCTCCTGGGCCCTGGCGGTGATGTCCACCACCGCCAGCGGCACCACGAGCTCCTCCACCGGGATCGCCTCGGCGGTGCGGCCGTCGGCGGAGAAGTGGAAGGGCGCGTCGAGGTGGGTCCCGGTATGCTCCACCACCGTCCACTTCTTCATGTTGTACTTGTCCTTGGCATAGCTCGCGAGGACCTCGATGGAGAGCTGCGGCTCGCCGAAGAAGGTGGGGAAGTCGGGGCCCATCGTGTGGGTCAGGTCGACCACCTTGGAAAAGCTGCGCGGCTGGGCGGCCTGCGCCCGGCCCGGCCAGACCGGCGCTGCCGCCACGCCCGCCGCGGCACCCGCCGCCAGCCCTGCAAAGCGCCGCCGGCTCAGCCGCCGCGCCACCGTCTCCTGACAGCCCGGAACGCACATGATCTTGGCCTCCCCCTTGCCGCGTCGCGCGCGGTCTGCTGGATGAAGGCGTGAGTGGAACCGCGCGGGGGCGCTCCGGTCAAGCCTGCCGTCCGGCTCGGACAGCTTGACAGGGCGCAATGTGCAACGTTCCATCGCCACGGCAATAAAGAAGATCAGGGAGACGAGACACATGCGCCTGACCCGCCGTCTTTTCTGCGGCACGGCCCTTGCTCTGGGCCTGCTTGCAGCCGGCGCCGCCAATGCCGCCGAGAAGGGCCGCATCGTCTATTTCGTGCCTACGCTCCTGGACGAGTTCCAGACCGAGAGCCAGAAGGCCGTCGAGCAGGTCTTCGGGGCGATGGGCTACGAGGTGACCTCGCTGGATGCGCAGAACCAGGCCGAGCGCCAGCTCCAGCAGCTCGAGGACGCGCTGCTCACCAAGCCCGACGCCATCATCATGAACGCGGTGGATTTCGACGCCATCGTGCCGGGCATCGAGAAGGCGCGGGCGGCCGGCGTGAAGGTCCTCAACTACGACCGCCAGATCCGCACCACCGGGTTCGACCTGACGTCAGTTGCCGGCACCGTCGAGATCGGCCACGTGGCGGCCGGCGAGGCGATCCGGCTGCTCGAGGAGAAGCACGGCGAGGCCAAAGGAAAAATCCTGCAGATCCTGGGCGATCCGGGCGACAATTACACGCTCGACATCCAAGAGGGCTTCGAGGAGGTGATGGCCGAGAAGGCGCCGGAGGTGGAGATCGTCACCAAGGCCGCCATGCAGTGGGAGGCCACCAATGCCGGGCGGATCTTCGAGGACCAGATTCTCGTCAACCCCGACATCGACCTGGTCTTCGCCCATGCGGCGCACCTCACCGTGCCCGTCGTCGCCATCATGGAGGCCAAGGGCATGAAGCCCGGCCAGGTCATGATGATGGCCTCCAACGGCGCGCCGGTGGGCCTCGACAATATCCGCCAGGGCTGGCAGCAGGTCGAGGTGGAGCAGCCGCTCTACGCGCAGATCTACGGGCTCGCCATGTTCACGCCCAAGATCCTCCGCGGCGAGAAGCTCGAGCCCGGCACCTACGACGTGCTGGGGCTCTCCTCCGAGCTCACCATGGAGGAGTGGGGCCCCAACCTGCGCATCCCCGGGGCGGCCATCACCAGCTCCAACGTCGACGAGAGCCGCTTTTGGGGCAATCTCCAGGCGCCGTCCGACCCGGTCCAGCCGGTCGAGTAGACGTTGGTCGCTGCCGACGCCGTGAAGGACGGTCCTGCGCGGGTGCGCAGGCCGCTCCTTCCCCTGCTTCTCGACCATCTGGTCTGGGGCATCCTCGCCGTCATCCTGCTGGTCTGCTCGATCTCCATCGAGCACTTCTTCCAGCTGGGCATCTTCATCAACATCCTCCAGCACGCCACCTTCGTGGGCCTTTTGGCGCTGGGCCTGGCCTTTTGCATCATCGCCGGCCACATGGACCTCTCCATCGAGAGCGTCATGGCCTTCGGCGCCATGCTGGCGGCGGCCCTCGCGGCCAGCCGCGGCTCGCCCTTCGGCCTCGAGCTCTCCGCCTGGGCGACCCTGCCCATCGTGCTGGCCTTCGGCGCCGTGGCCGGGCTCTTCAACGCGCTGCTCGTGGTGCGCCTCGGCATCAACGCCTTCATCGTCACGCTGGCCACCTATATCGCCATCCGCGGCCTGGGCCTGGTGCTCACCGGCGGCCGCTCGATCTACGGCCTGCCCGACGATTTCCGCGCCGTCGCCACCGGCCAGCTCCTGGGCCTGCCGCTCCTCGTCTGGGTTCTCGTCGCCACCTACCTGGCGCTGGGCGCCGTGCTCCGCCGCACCCCCTTCGGCCGCCACGTCTACATGGTGGGCGGCAACCCGGTGGCCCCGTTCCGCGCCGGCATCAATGTCGGCAAGGTCGTCACCTGGGCCTTCGTCCTCTCCGGCGTGGTGGCCGCCTTCGCCGGCTGGCTCCTGGTCGCCCGCACCAACGGTGCCACCGCCAATCTCGGCATCGGCATGCTCTTCGAGGCCTTCGCCGCCGTGGTCATCGGCGGCGTCAGCTTGCGCGGCGGCCTGGGCGGCCTCTCCGGCGTCTTCGCCGGCGTTCTCCTCCTCTCGACCATCGACACCGCCATCAACCTCATGGGCCTCGACGCCCACTACATGCAGGTCATCCGCGGCGGCCTCATGCTCCTGGCCGTGCTCCTCGACAGCGCCAAGCAGGCGATGCTGAGACGGTGGGGGTGAGGGGGAGATGAAATTAAAGTATGCCCTAGTCGTTCTTCTTACCTGAATGAGAGAAGGTGGATTATAGTATTGCGGCCACCGCTCCGAGACACGCAAGTATGACATGGCTTATCCGAGTGTTGATATGCCAATTCCAGATTTCGCGACCCCGATGCTGCTGGTCCTCCTTGCTGCTTTTCTCGGGCTCGTCCTCCCGATCTTGTTCTGGGCGCTGTGGCTGAGGGAACGATCTGCGCTGAAGCAAGCCCGGCTGGAGCTGGAGGCGTCGTCAGGCCAACTAACCAAGTTGATATCTGAGTACGCGCCGATCACCTCGATCGAAACCGAGGTTGCGAAACTGCGGGCTGATGCCGAGAGAATTTCTCGGCAGATCCAAGAATTGCGCTTCAGCTACTCGCAAAAACACGAGGTCCTGCTCAAGCTGGAAGCACAGGTCGCCATCTACGATGAAAAAATCGCCTTCGCAGAGCTTGGCATCTATGAGCCTCACTTCGATTGCACGGACAGCGAGGCGTACAAGAAAGCGATCACCGAGGTCCGGGAGAAGCAGAAGGAAATGGTCTCGGCGAAGTCGGCAACGATCTGCCCGACGAACTGGACGGTCGATGGGAGCCGAGCAAAAGGCCAAACGATGATCAATCGCCAGATCAAGCTGACAATGCGGGCCTTCAACAACGAGTGTGAAGCGGCCATAGCTAACACGCGCTGGAACAACGTCAACGCGATGGAGAAGCGGATCCGGAACGCGGCCACTCAGATCAATAAGGCCAACGATTCGATGAGACTCGCAATCAGCGAAAGATATGTCGCGCTGAAGGTCGACCAACTCCACCTAACTCACGAATATCGTGAGCGCCTGAAGATTGAGCGGGAAGAACGCGTGGAGATGGCTCGCGCCGAGCGGGAAGAAAAGCGGCTCCTGGCCGAGGCCGAGGCAGCGGAACGCGACGAAAGAAAGTTTCAGGCGCTCCTCGAAAAAGCACGCGCAGAGGCGGGAGTCGATGAAGCGCGGATTGCTGAACTCGAAGCCGCCTTGGCGGATGCGCATGCGACGAGCGAAAGGGCGCGCGCAATGGCTGAGATGACGAAGAGCGGTTACGTCTACATCATTTCGAACATCGGCTCCTTCGGCCCTGATATCGTCAAGATCGGCCTTACCCGGCGCCTCGAGCCAGATGACAGGGTTCGCGAGTTGGGCGATGCGAGCGTACCGTTCGGCTTCGACACACACGCGATGATCTATTCGGACGAGGCACCTGCGCTCGAAGCAGCACTTCACAAGAAGTTCGCCGACCGGCGTGTGAACGATGCCAACATGCGCAAGGAGTTCTTCCGCGTCACCCTTGAAGAGGTCGAGGACGCAGTACGTGGCTTGGCGCCCACGGCGGCGTTTTTCAAGGATCGTGAAGCCCAAGAATGGCACGAAACCCTCGCGAGGCGTAAGGAGGCCCTCATGGATATGCAGAAAGCCTCGGATGCATTTCCGGCTGCGATTTAATCCACACTGGCCGTCCTATCGTTGGGAGTCGCGGAGACACGTTACGCAATCCGGGATTGAGCGACCTTCTCTTTTCCGGCGAACGGCCTGTCGTAACCGTACTTGGTACCTGGGAAATCCGGGGACACCCGCCTCATTTAACCTTTTCCGGGAAATCCGGGGACACCCGCCTCATTTAACCTTTTCCGGCGAACGGCCTGCCTGGGAAATCCGGGGACACCCGCCTCATTTAACCTTTTCCGGGAAATCCGGGGACACCCGCCTCATTTAACCTTTTCCGGGTACCTGGGAAATCCGGGGACACCCGCCTCATTTAACCTTTTCCGGGAAATCCGGGGACACCCGCCTCATTTAACCTTTTCCGGGAAATCCGGGGACACCCGCCTCATTTAACCTTTTCCGGCGAACGGCCTGGGTACCTGGGAAATCCGGGGACACCCGCCTCATTTAACCTTTCGCGCGGGAGTGGTCATGAGCCGTCGGCCTCCGACCGTCGGCTTGCGACGATAGACAACATCAACATCTGCGCTGACGCCTTCGCCCGCACCACGGCGTGGCATTTATTCCTTTCATGCGCTATCCTCGCACGACCCCTCCTCCAGCCTGTGAGGCAGCCATGTCCGCCACCACCGCGCCTGCCACCGCGCCTGCCACCGCGCCTGCCGCATCGTCCGTGACAAAAACGAACCTGAGTGCCGACGACCAGGCCACGTTGTCCGCCCTGCTCGCCGATCTCATCCGCCGCCATGCACCGGAGGGCGCCGTGGAGGAGCACGGGATGGGGCAGATGGCGATGGCGATGCTGCGGGGGCGCTGGGTCGACGCGCTGGAGCTGCGGGTGGTGGAGGCGGCGCTTGCCGGCGAGGTCTGCAAGGGGCTGCCGGCCTCGCTGCTGCCGCGCTGGCGCACGCGGCTGGAGTAGGATTTTTGTCGGGCCGTGCGCGAGCTGGAGGCCAGCAGGGCCGGGCGCCGTGCTGCCGCCCCCGACCCCTTCGCCGACGACGACACAAACGAACCCGACGCCTTCCTCGCCCGCCCCGCGCCCCGCGGCACGAACGAACCCGAGCCGCCCCTGAACCGCACCCAGCGCCGCCGCCTCGCCCAGGCCAGCCGTGCCGCCTGAGCCAGCCTCCGCCGCCAACTGACAGAAGGGAGAAAGGAAAAGCCGCGCGCAGCGCCTTGCAGACCGCGTTCGCGTGCCTGTCGCACCAGCCATGATCAACTCGCGGCCGGCTCACCTTTCCTCAACCTTTGCCGTGGCATGATCGCGGATGGTGGAGGAGGTGCGGCGCCCAGGCTTCCGCGGCGGCGGAGTCCCACCCCAGCAGGATGCGGCGCGCGGGTTAAGGCGGCGTGAAGGTCTCGGGCCGACCGTCAGGCTTTAATCATACCTGGCAACATCAACGTCGCCCTGTCGGCCTCGCTTATACCATCGGATGGCATTTATTCCTTCAATGGGCTATCCTCGCACCACCCTTCCTCCAGCCTGCGAGGCAGCCATGTCCGACACCATCGCGCCTGCCACCGATCCCGCCGCTGCGCCGGACGCACCGCCGGTGGCAAAGACGAACCTGAGCCCCGAGGACCAGGCCACCTTTTCCGCCCTGCTCGCCGATCTCACCCGCCGGCATGCGCCGGAGGGTGCCGTGGAGGAGCACTGGGTGGGGCAGATGGCGATGGTGATGGTGCGAGCTCAGTGGGCCGATGCGCTGGAGCAGCGGGTGGTGGAGGCGGCGCTGGCCGGCGAGGCCTGCAAGGGTCTGCCGGCCTCGGTGCTGCCGCGCTGGCGCACCCGGCTGGAGAAGGATTTTTGTCGGGCCGTGCGCGAGCTCGAGGCCAGCAAGGCCGGGCGCCGCGCCGCCGCCCCCGGCCTCGCCCCGGCCATGCCCCTCACGTCCCTCGACGCCCGCATGGCGGCCTTCGAGGCCGAGCTTGCCCGCGACCCCCGGGCAGCCCTCGCCAGCCTGCTGGCCGCCCCCGACCCCTTCGCCGACGACGGCACAGACGAACCCGACGCCTTCCTCGCCCGCTCCGCGCCCCGTGGCACAAACGAACCCGACAACCGCGCCCAGCGCCGCCGCCTCGCCGCGGCCGGACGCGCCGCCTGACCCGGCCCCGCCCCAAACTGACAAAAGAGGAGAAAGAAAAAGCCGCGCGTAGCGCCTTGCAGCCTTCCTTGCCGTGCCTGTCGCACCAGCCATGGCAAACTCGCGGTCGGTTCACCGTTCCTTTACCTTCGCCGTGCCAGTCTCATGGACGGTGGAGGAGGTGCCGCGCCCAGGGCTTCGTGGGGGCGGAGTCCTACCCCAGCAGGATGCGGGGCACGGGTGAAGACAGCGTAAACGTCTCCAGGCGAACGGCAGGCGTTGATCATACCTGGCAACATTAGGGGCGCGCGTCGGCTTCCTCGCGCCTGATATGGCATTTATTCCTTCTATGAGTTATCCTCGCACCACCTTTCTTCGAGCCTGCGAGGCAGCCATGTCCGACACCATCGCGCCTGCCACCGATCCCGCCGCATCGCCGGCCGCATCGCCGGTGACAAAGACGAACCTGAGCCCCGACGACCAGGCCACGTTCTCCGCCCTGCTCGCGGATCTGACCCGCCGTCATGCGCCGGAGGGTGCCGTGGAGGAGCACTGGGTGGGGCAGATGGCGATGGTGCTGCTGCGGGCCCGCTGGGCGGATGCGCTGGAGCAGCGCGTGGTGGAGGTGGCGCTTGCCGGCGAGGCCTGCAAGGGACTGCCGGCCTCGGTGCTGCCGCGCTGGCGCACCCGGCTGGAGAAGGATTTTTGTCGCGCCGTGCGCGAGCTGGAGGCCAGCAAGGCCGGGCGCCGCGCCGCCGCCCCCGGCCTCGCCGCGTCCATGCCTCTCACGTCCCTCGACGCCCGCATGGCCGCGTTCGAGGCCGAGCTGGCCCGCGACCCCCAGGCCGCCCTCGCCAGCCTCCTCGCCGCCCCCGAGCCCTTCGCCGACGACGGCACAGACGAACCCGATCTCTTCCTGACCCACCTCGGGCCCCGTGGCACAAACGAACCCGAGCTGCCCCTCAACCGCTTGCAGCGCCGCCGCCTGGCGTCCCGTCAGCGCGCCGCCTGACCGTTATTCGTACCGGGCCACATCAACAGATGGTTGCCGGCCGGGCGGGGTGCGGGTGGGGAGCCCCGGGAGACGCCATGGCACGAGCCGGGCGTGCCGCCTCACCCCGGCTCCCCCCAAATCCAAAGAAGGAGAGAAAAAGCCGCGCGCAGCGCCTTGCACGGCGCCGTTCCCGCGACCCCGCGCGCTCTCGCGGCGGAACCCCTTGCAGCGCCGCGGCCGCCGACCGCTGCGTTCACGTCGGCGGATCGCTTTCCCTGACGGCGCTCTGCCCTTCGGGGGCGTGTCGCTTCCCGCTTACGGCCGCCCGCAGGCGCTCGACCTCCTGCGCCATCTCCTCGGCGAGGGCGGTGAGCTCCTTGTCGGCGAGGCCGCGATGCGCCTCGATCCTGAGCGCGGTGAGGTTGGACTGGTAGCGGCGGGCGAGGCGGTCGGGGTCGGCGCTGGCCTGCAGCTCGCCCTGCCGTCGCGCGCGCTCGAAGGCGGCGGCGATCTCGGTCTTCATGGCGTCGAGGTAGCGCTGCGCCCGGGCGGCGATGGCGGCGTCCTCGGGCGTGGCGGCGAGGAGCGTCTTGACGAGCATGCAGGCGCGGCAGTGCGGATCGTCGGCCTCGCTGCGCGCGATGGAGCGCAGATGATCGGCGAGGGCGGCGAGGGGCGAGGGGGCCTGGAGGAACCGGGTGCGCAGCGCGTCGCGGTTCTTCTCGAAGTAGCGCTCCAGCGCCAGGGCGAAGAGCGCCTCCTTGCTCGAGAAGGCGGCGTAGATGCTGCCCGGCTTCATGGCCAGGCCGGCCTCGAGGTCCTTGAGCGAGGTCGCCTGGTAGCCCTTCTTCCAGAACAGCATGAGGGCCGCGTCCAGGGCGGCTTCGCGGTCGTAGGGGCGGGCGCGTTTCATCGTGGGGGCATCGTGGGTGGTCTCATGGCGTGGCCAGAGTAGCGCGGGGCTCCGGTTGCTGTCTGCCGGGGCGGGATCGTCGCCAGGCTCACATTTGAGTGATCGCTCAAAAAGCTGCATTGAGTGATCGCTCAAATAGGCCTAGCTCTCGGCTGCCGGGCGGAGAGGGCGGGTCCCCCAGGGCTCCCGACGAGCCTCCCAGCCCTCCTTCGCCCGGCCCCCGAAAGCGGACCCCCACCACCCTGGAGACGAACCGATGACCACGTTCACGCTGCACGACGAGACCACCGCGCCCGAGGAGAGCCGGGAGCGTCTCGCGACGTCGAGGAAGACCTTCGGCATGATCCCCGGCCTGTTCGGGGTGATGGCCGAGGCGCCGGGCCTGCTGGAGGCCTACCAGCGGGTCCACCAGCTCTTCGTCGATTCCAGCTTCGAGAAGGACGAGCTCACCGTGGTCTGGCAGGCGATCAACGTCGAGAACGGCTGCCACTACTGCGTGCCCGCCCATACCGGCATCGCCAGGAGCATGGGCGTGGACGACGCCATCACCGATGCGCTGCGCGACGGCACGCCCCTGCCGAACGCGCGGCTGGAGGCGCTGCGCGACTTCACCCTCGCCGTGGTCCGCAACCGCGGCCGGCTCGACGAGGCGGAGGTCGAGGCCTTCCTCGATGCCGGCTTCACGAAGCGGCAGATCCTCGAGGTGATCCTCGGCTACGCGCAGAAGGTGATGTCGAACTACACCAACCATCTGGCCGGAACGCCGGTGGACAAGATGTTCGAGAAGTTCGCCTGGCAGAAGGCGGCCTGAGAGCGGAGCACGGGTCCGGCCGGCGCCGGGCCCGTCGCTGCCGTCGCCCCATCCCGCCGCGGCCCGTTGAGAGTTCCGCCGCGGCATGGTGAGGTGGGAAGCGGCGCGGACACAGGCGGGGGAGGATACCCGATGGCCCATGACAAGCCGGTCTCGATCATCGTCTTCGACGTGAACGAGACCCTGCTCGACATCGCCACGCTCGAGCCCCTTTTCGAGCGCCTCTTCAACGACCGCTCGGTCATGAGGGAGTGGTTCGCGCAGCTCATCCTCTACTCGCAGGCCATGAGCCTCTCGGGCCTCTACACGTCGTTCGGCGCGCTGGGCGCGGGAGCCCTGCAGATGGTCGGGACGATCCACGGCGTCCCGGTCGGGCAGGGCGACATCGGCGAGCTGAAGGAGCGGATCGGCAGCATGCCGGCGCATCCCGACGCGGCTCCGGCGCTGGCCCGGCTGCGCGATGCGGGCTTCCGGCTGACAACGCTCACGAACTCGGCCGCCGCGGCTTCGCCCACGCCGCTCGAGCGGGCCGGGCTCGCCGGCTTCTTCGAGCGCTCCTTCAGCGTCGAGGCGGTGCGGCGGTTCAAGCCCGCGCCGGAGACCTACCGTCTCGTGGCGCAGGAGATGGCCGCCGACATGGAGGCCATGTGCCTGGTGGCGTGCCATCTCTGGGACACGATCGGCGCCCAGGCGGCGGGTTGCCGCGGCGCGCTGGTGACGCGGCCCTACAACGCCGTCCTGCCGGCCGAGGGCGTGCCGCATCCGGACCTGGTGGCGGCGGACCTCGCGGCGCTCGCGGCGCAGATCATCGGGCGCTGGCCCCGCTCCTGAGACGTGCGGGCAGGCGGCTTTTCCTCGCTCCTGCCGGTCCGCCGGTGCAGAAGTGAGGCTGCCGGCGGCGGGAACGGCTGTTCCCGGCCCGTCTCATGCCATTGCACGCACCGGGCCGGGTGCCGTTCTCGCGGCAGCGCCGGTGGAGGGGTTCATGGCGGCGCTTTCCTGGCCCGAGGCGCCTCCCGGCTGGTGAGGCGGGCGCGGGCCGCTCACCCGGCCGCTGCCCGCCTGAACGGCAGGTTGCGCCAGAGCGCCTGGAGCAGCGGGAGCGGGTCGTCGAGGCGCGGGATCGAGCTGGTGCTGAAGGGGTCGAGCACCCGGAGCATGAGCCCGGGCTCGCGCGTCTTGAGGAGCGTGAACGGGTCGCGCTTGGCGCGCACGCCCGAGGCGAAGTCGAGCCGCTCGGGCGGCGTGCGGCCCAGCGCCACCAGGCAGGCGTCGTGGGCGAAGTTCACGCCCTGCTTCAAGGAGAGCGCCTGGGTGCCGCCGATGCGGGGGTTGATCTCGAAGATGTAGGGCTGGCCGTCGCGGCGGTCGAACGCGCCCTCGATGAAGCCCATGCCGCGCCAGCCGGCCGCCTCCATGACCCGCCTGCCGCGCTCGAGGAGCGGCTCGTCGAACCAGCTCTCCCAGTGGAGCGCCACGCCGCCCGGGATCTTCCTGCCGCTGGCGCCCAGCCGCATGGAGCGCTGCTCCACGAGGTTGCGCTGGCCGTACCAGGAGCGCAGGCGGCCCTCGTGGTCGAACAGGTAGAAGAGGTGGAACTTGCGCTCGATGTCGAACGGCACCGCCATCTGCACCAGCGGCCGCTCATAGGAGGCCGCCACGAGCGCGTAGGCCTCCCGCAGCTCCGCCGCGTCGCGGGCCAGCCGGATCCCTTCCGTGCCCGTGCCGGTGCGCGGCTTGACCACCACCGGCCAGAGCCCGCTCCACGAGGCCACCGCATCCTCGGCATCCTCGGGCGTGATGGTGGGCGGCGGGAGCAGCCCGTCCTCGACGGAGGCGGCGAGCGCCATGGTGCGGGTCTTGTCCAGCGCGATGGCAATGACCTCGGGCGGCGGGGCCGCCACGGGCATGAGCCGGTCGAGCTCGTGGCGGATCGGCTGGAGGGCCAGGAGTGCGGCGTCATTGCCCGGCAGCAGCACCGTCTCGCGGTTCTCCCGCGCGACGCCGAGGATGAAGTCCTGCAGCGCCGCGGCCTCGGCCAGCGGCGGGTGCGCCAGGTACTCGGCATAGTGGCGCGAGCGCAGCGGAGGATCGCCGGCGCCGTGGCCGCGCACCACCCGGGCACCGGCGCTCGTGAGGGCAGCGGCCACCACGGGACCCAGAAGGCTCCCCGCCGCACCCAGGAGCAGGACGCGCATCGCGGTCTCCCGTGTTGGGGCGGGCATCATGGGGCGGAGGCGCCCGGAGCGCGAGCGGCGGAGCCGGGGGGCTGCACCCGCGTGCCTCTGCCGTCGCGCCGCAGGTGCCAGTTTCCGCCTGCCGCCGCCTTCACCATTCCTTCACCCGTGTGTGGCAGGAAGGGTCCGGGAACGAGCGAGGAGGGTGCGGTGGCTCTGCGAGGATCGTCCGGGTGAAGGCTCGTCGGCGCTCAGCCGCCGCCTCTCGTGTCCTTGCCGCCGGAGCCGCCGAAGACGTGCTCCGGGCCGGGGAAGGTTCGCGCGCGAACCTCGGCGGCGTAGCCCGCGGCAGCCTCGCTCACCGTCTCGGCCAGTCGGGCGTAGCGCTTGACGAACCTCGGCCGGAAGTCGCCGAACAGGCCCAGCATGTCATCGGAGACGAGGATCTGGCCGTCGCAGGCGACCGAGGCGCCAATGCCGATGGTGGGAATAGGCAGGGCTTCGGTAATCTCGCGGGCGATCGGCTCGAGGGTGCCCTCGATCACCAGCGCGCAGGCGCCGGCCTCGGCGATGGCGGCGGCGTCGGCAGCGATCTTGCGAGCCTCCGCCTCGTCACGGCCGCGGGCGCGGTAGCCGCCCAGCGTGTTCACCGCCTGGGGGGTCAGCCCGACATGACCCATCACTGGGATCCCGCGGGCCACGAGGAAGCGGACCGTCTCGGCCATCTCCGCCCCGCCCTCGAGCTTGACGCCGGAGCAGCCGGTTCCGGCCATGAGCCTCGCGGCATTCTCGAAGGCCCGGGCGGGGCTTTGCTCATAGCTGCCGAAGGGCATGTCGACGATCACGCAGGCTTGCGCCGCGCCGCGCGTCACCGCCCTTCCGTGGGCGGACATCATCTCCAGCGTGACGCCCAGGGTGGAGTCCATGCCGTAGAGCACCATGCCCAGCGAATCGCCCACCAGCAGGAAGTCCACATGGGGGTCGAGCAGCCGGGCGATGGGGGTGGTGTAGGCGGTGAGGCCGACGATCGGTCGCTCGCCCTTCAGCGCCTGAAGCCGCCCCGTGGTGATCCGCTGTCTGCCTGCCGTGGCACTCATGACACGCTCTCTCCTCGCTGCCCGCGGCGGGCATAGCGGTGCGGCGGCGGCGCGACCAGCCCGGCCCGGGCAAGGGAGATGCCCGCCGGGCGCGCTACGACCGTACCCTTGCCGGCGCCGGCCCCGGCGATCACCGGGGCCGGCAGGAGGTCGGGCCAAGGATAGAGCAGGCCGGCGGCCACCGGCACGCCCAGGGCCGCCGTTGGTGGCGAGGTGCATGACCGTCTTGCCCTGCGGCCGCTGTCGACCGCGACGGATCGTCCATCGATGCTGCCCGCGCCCTCGCCGGCGAGCAAGCCGCCGTCGCGACGCTCGGCCAGTGCCGCCTTGCGCTCCCCGACCCCGGGCACGCTGGTCGCTGCCAGCGGATGCCCGCTGCCGCGCCCAAGGGAAGCTGCGAGAGGGAGCCGGCGGCCGCCTCGATAGCAGCCTCGGGCGCGGCTCGGACCAGCCTCGGGCGGCCTCCGGTAGGCGTGCCGGCCTTGTCGACGAGCACCGCCGCGACATCGACGAGGCCGTAGGCCGTCTCTGGGGGCGGCCCGAGGAACGCCCGGGCGAGGTAAGCTCAGGACGGCGATCATCACCACCGCCGGCAGGAACGGCCATGCGGACGATTAGCGCCAAGAGCGTGGCCTTGCCGATCCGCAGGGCCTCCATGACGCAGCCGCCGGTTTGCTCGCGCGTGCCGCCGGTGACCCTGTCGCCAAGGCCCTATGGCGCAGGAGGATCGATTGCGGAGAGAGCGGCAGGAAGGGACGATGACGGCAGGACGGGCGGGCCGCAAGGCGACACGGCAGATGCTCCACCAGGAGCACGCCAGGCGCGCAGAGCCGTCGCACCGATGCGTCCCGCGGCCGCCTTGGAGGAAAGGCGGGATTCCCGTCTCGCCACCATGGACGAATCCGTCTGGGGCCAGTACCTCATGCCCCGGAGATCGATGCGTCGGGGTGGGCACGGCGCCGAAGCGGCCGGTCGATCACCTGCGAGGTTGACGAAAGGGAGCATGGAGCATGGACGTCAGAGCAGCGGTGGCCTGGGAAGCGGGTAAGCCGCTTTCGATCGAGACGGTGCAGCTCGAGGGGCCGCGCGAGGGCGAGGTGCTGGTCGAGATGAAGGCGACCGGGCTTTGCCACACCGACCTGTTCACCCTCTCGGGGGACGATCCGGAGGGCCTGTTTCCGGCGATTCTCGGCCATGAGGGCGCCGGCGTGGTGATCGATGTCGGACCCGGCGTGACGAGCCTCCAACGGGGCGACCACGTCATCCCGCTCTACACGCCTGAATGCCGCGAGTGCGACTACTGCACCTCGCACAAGACGAATCTCTGCCAGAAGATCCGCGTCACCCAGGGCCGGGGCCTGATGCCCGACGGCACCAGCCGCTTCTCGATGAACGGCAAGAAGATTCACCACTACATGGGCTGCTCGACCTTCGCGAGCCACTCGGTGGTGCCCGAGATCGCCCTGGCGAAGATCCGCAAGGACGCACCCTTCGACAAGGTCTGCTACATTGGCTGCGGTGTGACCACCGGTGTCGGTGCAGTCATCTTCACCGCCGGCGTCAAGCCCGGCGACAATGTGGTGGTGTTCGGTCTGGGCGGTATCGGCCTCAACGTGATCCAGGGGGCCCGCATTGCCGGCGCCGACAAGATCGTCGGCGTCGACATCAACCCGGCCAGGAAGGAGCTCGCTGCCAAGTTCGGGATGACGCACTTCGTCAACCCGAAGGAGGTCGAGGGCGATCTGGTGCCCTATTTGGTCGATCTCACCGGCGGCGGCGCCGACTACAGCTTCGAGTGCATCGGCAATGTCGACGTGATGCGCCAGGCCCTCGAGTGCTGCCACAAGGGCTGGGGCACCTCGGTGATCATCGGCGTGGCGGGTGCCGGCCAGGAGATCTCCACCCGGCCGTTCCAGCTGGTGACCGGCAGGGTGTGGAAGGGCTCCGCCTTCGGCGGCGCGCGCGGCCGCACCGACGTCCCCAAGATCGTCGACTGGTACATGGAGGGTAAGATCAACATCGACGACCTCATCACCCACACCATGCCGCTCGAGGACATCAACAAAGGCTTCGAGCTGATGAAGAAGGGTGAGTCGATCCGCTCCGTGGTGATCTACTGATGAGCGCGCCCTTGGCGGTCGTCTCGGAGCAGAAATGTTTCGGCGGCACGATGGGCGTCTACAGCCACCAGTCGGCGTCCACCGGCGGCACCATGCGCTTTTCCGTGTTCCGGCCAGAAGGAGCCGGGCCGTTCCCGGTCCTGACCTGGCTGGCCGGCCTGACCTGCACCGAGGAGACCTTCATGATCAAGGCGGGCGCCCAGCGCTTCGCCGCGCGTGAAGGCCTGATCCTGGTGGCCCCCGACACCAGCCCGCGCGGCCACGATGTGCCGGGCGAGGCGGAGTCCTGGGATTTCGGCACCGGCGCCGGATTCTATCTCGACGCCACCCGGGAGCCCTGGGCGAGGCACTGGCGTATGGAGAGCTACGTCACGCAGGAGCTGCCGGCGCTCGTCGAGGCGAACTTTCCCGCCGAGATGAGCCGCCAGGGCATCTTCGGTCACTCCATGGGCGGCCACGGGGCGCTCACTTTGGCACTCCGCCGCAAGGAGCGCTGGCGCTCGGTCTCGGCTTTCGCGCCGATCTCGGCGCCGACGCAGTGTCCGTGGGGCGAGAAGGCGTTTTCCGGCTATCTGGGCGATGACCGCTCGGGCTGGGCGGAGCACGACGCCTGCGAGCTCTTGAGGAGTCGTGGCCCGTTGCCGTGCGAGATCCTCGTCGACCAGGGCACGGCCGACCAGTTCCTCGAGCGCGAGCTCAAGCCCGGCCTTCTCGAGGAGGCGGCGAAGGAGGTAGGCCAGCGCCTGACGCTGCGCCGCCAGGAAGGCTACGACCACTCTTACTGGTTCATCCAGACCTTCATCGAGCACCATATCGCCCACCACGCCCAGGCACTGCGGGGCTAGAGCAGGGCCAGGCGCGCGCAGCCGGCTCGAGCCGCGCGCGCCTTGCCGGCGGCCCGTTGTCGTGGGGACGTGCTTCGCGGCAGCGGTGCGGCGCAGGGCGCTGCGCGCAGCTTTCTTTCTTGTTCTTCTGGCCGTTTGGGGGTTGGCGGCTCTCAGGCTTCCTCAACCGATCCTGTGGCCTACTGCCGGATGGCGGGAGAGGTGCGCCCGGAAGATCCCCTGGCGACGGGGTCCCACGCCAGCAGGATGCCGAAGAACGGTAAAGGCGGTGTGAACATGCCCGGCCGCGACTGCCAGAAAAGGAGAAAAATGCCGCGCGCAGCGCCTTGCGTGGCTCCGCCGTCAGGGGCCTGTGCCGGTCTCTGTCCGTTCAGCGGATCTTCTTCCTTTCCGGCGATGCTGCTGGGGTGGGACTCCGTCGCCGCGTGGTCTGGGAAGCGGGCCTGGTCCACCATCGGCGAGCATGGGGGCGAGGTGTTGAGGAAGGGTGAACGGTCGTGACGTTCGCCGTGGTGGTGACGGGAGGCGGGGAAGGCGGTTCCCGGCGACGTCGAGCCGACCGGAAGAAAGGATCGGGCCGCGCGCAGCGCCTTGCGTGGCTCGGTTGCTTCGGGCCTGCGCCGGCGCTGGCCCGTGCACGGCGATCTGTCCGTTGTCCGCCGGCATCGGGCCGGGAGGGCAGGGCTGCGTGCCCCCCGGCTCCGGTTGCGGCAGCTCGGCCCGGCTCAGCCGGCGATGTCGCCCTCGCGCCTGAGGAGGCGCAGGGCTTCCGCAAAGGCGTCGCAGGTATGGCCGAGCGCGTCCTCGTCGTGGGCGGCGGAGGTCATGCCGCCGGGCCAGCCGGAGATGTCGACGCCGTTGACCAGCAGGGCCAGGCGCAGGCGGTGGGAGAGCGCTCCGTCGCGCTTCTTCATCTCCTGCCAGGAGAGGGTCATGGGGTCGAAGCGCTCGGGGTCGATGGTGCGGCCGTCGGGATTGGTGAAGATGTGGAAGGCCGAGAAGGTGCCGTAGACCGCCCAGGGGACCTGCTGCTCGGCGAGGATGGCGTTGAGCCGGGCGCGCAGGTCCTGGGCCAGGGCGTTGGCGCGCCTGTTGGGCTCGCCGCTGGCGATGATCTTGAGCGCCGCGATGCCGGCGGCGGCCGAGACCGGGTTGGCGTTGAAGGTCCCGGGATGCTGGATCTTCTCCTCGCCCTTGGCCGCCATGGCGGCGAAGTCGAGCGATTCCAGGATGTCGGCACGGCCCGCCACCGCCCCGCCGGGCATCCCGCCGGCCACGATCTTGGCGAGCGTCGTGATGTCCGGCGTGATGCCGTACGCCTCCTGGGCGCCGCCTGGTGCCACGCGGAAGCCGGTGATGACCTCGTCGAAGACCAGCGGCACGCCGTGCCTTGCCGTGAGCTCGCGCAGCAGCGCCAGGAAGGAGGGCTCGATCGGCACCATGCCGAAGGAGCCGCCGGTGGGCTCGACGAAGACCGCGGCGATGTCCTTGTCGCTCTCGAGCGCTGCTCGGACCGCCTCGCCGTCGCCGGGGTCGCACAAGATCACGCTCTCGGCGATCGACGGCAGCACGCCGCGCGTGGCGGTGCCGTCGAAATGGTTGGCATAGCCCGAGGTCATGTGGTCGTGCCAGCCGTGGAACTGCGAGCGGAAGCGCAGCACCTTGCGGCGGCCGGTAAAAGCGCGGGCAAGGCGCAGCGCCAGGAGCGTCGCCTCGGTGCCCGAGGAGGTGAACCGCACCTGCTCGGCGGACGGCACGATCTGCTGCACGAGCTGCGCCCAGCGCACCTCGCGGGCATGGCTGGAGCCGTAATGCGTGCCCTCGGCCAGCGCCTCCTGGCAGGCTTTGAGCACCTCGGGGCGGTTGTGGCCGAGCAGCAGGGCGCCGTGGCCGCCGAAAAAGTCGACATAGACGTTGCCGTCGACGTCCCACTTGCGGCAGCCGGCGGCGCGCGCTGCATAGATGCCGTAGGGCCGCAGCCAGCGGGCGTCGTGGGCGATCCCGCTGGGAAGCAGCCTCACCGCCTCTGCGGCGAGCCTCGCCGAGCCCGGCGTGCGCTCGCGATAGGCGGCCTCGATCACAAGATTAGGCTGCGTTCCGTCGGACATAGGGCCCCCCTCGAGGATTGGTTGGCGCGGAGCCTAGCGCGGCGTGGGGATCTTGTCCCCGCCCGCCGGTGCATGGATGGTGCCGGCTGGGAGCAGGGGCGGATCCAAGGCGGCGTCGGGCTGCCCGGCGACGTCGGGTGTGGGTATGGGGATCTCCTGCCTGACCGCCCCCGATGCTCCCCGCCCGCGGCCCGGCGAGGTGTCTGACGGGTACCGGGCGGACCGTCCGCCCGGTTCTCCGCCCGCAGCTAGAGGGAGCGGTCCAGCCCCATCTGCCAAAAGGCGATCTCGAGGCGCGTGGCGTCGCGGAAGATGGTGGTGAGCTCGGCGAACCGCTCCGGCGTCACGCTGGCGAGCCGCTTGTCCAGCCAGGCGATCTCGGCGCGCATGGCACCCTGGAAGGCGTCGCTCTCGTACATGGCGAGCCATTTCTCGTAAGGATTGGCTTCGCCGCGAACCGTGAAGGGCTGCGCGTTCAGCCAGTTGCTGATCTCGCCATAGCCCACCAGGCAGGGCGCCAGCGCCACGTGCATGTCGAGCAGGTCGCCGCGATTGCCGGTGTCGAGAACGTAGCGGGTATAGGCCATCGTCGCCCTGGCTTCGGGCAGGCGGGCGAGATCCTCCTCCGTGATGCCCCACTCGCGGCAGTAGTCCACGTGCAGGCCGAGCTCGACGTCGATGATCGTCTTGAGCCCCTCGAGGCTGTGGCGCAGCTCCGTGATGTCGCGGCTCTTGTAGGTGGCCAGCGCGTAGGCGCGGCCGAAATGGATCAAGAAGAGATAGTCCTGCTTGAGATAGTGGCGGAACGCCTCGCTCTCGAGTGTCCCGGCGGCAAGCTCGCGCACGAACGGGTGCTGGACATAGGCGCGCCAGTCGTCCCGGCACGCTTTTCTGAGATCGTCGAAACAATAGCCCATGAGGCCTCCGGCAAGAGCAGTCGATCCGGAGGTCGCGCAGCAAAGGCGGTGTGGGGAGCAGGTGCCGCGCCGGCACCACGCCTGATTCCCTACGCCGGTACACGCGCCACGCGCTCACCCGGATCAGGTTCAACGGGATCGGCGCTGCGTTGCGCCATCTCAGCCGGACCCACCGGCACCCCGTCAAGCGAGGCCGGAGGCTAGCAGGTTTGCCGCGGCGGGCAAGGGAGGGGGGCGCGGACGCGGCGACGTTGCCGTGCAAGGCGCTGCGCGCAGCTTTTTCGCCTGCTTTTCTGTCAGCTCGGGGGCGCGGCTTGCCGGGCGCCGCCAGGCGGCCGCCCGGGTCCGGGTTCCCGGCGTCATGCCCGGCGCGGCTGCGGGCGAACGCGGGGAGGCAGGGGCGCTTCGGGTTCCGGCTTCTCGCGCACGGCGAGCAGGCGCTCCACGACCTGCAGGGCCGCGGGAGCTGCGCCGCCGGTCTCCGCTACGCGTCGGCGAGATCGCGCTCGAGGCGCGCCCGCCAGCCCATCCAGCCGCTCGGCCCGCCGGGCAGCGCGCGTTGGTGCGGTGCCTCCCCGACGCCCGGGCTCGCCCGTGTCGCGGGCGGCTCGTGGCGGACGGCGTCAGGGAAGGAGACTGGCGGCTGCGCTCTGCAGCATGGCGGCCTCGCGGGTCTGGATCCGGAGTGCACCAGGATGGCATGAGGAGGGAATTAATGCCAGCAGGCCGGAGAGCGCGATAATCCTCGCGGCAGTCCCAAGCAAGGCGCTGCGCGAGATTTCGCTGCTGCCAGGCGATGTTAGGGGTGGCAGGTGCGGTTTACGGGGGAGTTCCTCCGGACGAACGGCGCTGCCCTGCAGGCGGCACCGGCCGGGAAGGACACCTCGCATCTCCGGATGGAAGGGCCTGGCAGCAGGCGTGCTGGTCGGGTGACTGTCTTGGCGGCTCCAGACGCAGCAGTTTTGCAAGTCAGGACCTTAAAATCCACAAGTTGTAGCAACCGCTACAGACGCTCCTCTCTGCCCCTCCGAGACGTCGATGGGCCCGGCACCGGCAGACCGCCCAGGCCGGACCGTCCACACATCTTGGAAAACAGCAATGAGCCAACCATCCGGCACCAGGACGCTTCTCGCGGGCACGGCCTGCGCCCTGGCGCTGCTCGCCCTGCCCGCCACCCCGCGCGCCCAGGAGGCGCTGGCCGACCAGCTCGAGGAGCTGCGTCGCGTCATCGAGGCGCAGCAGGCAACGATCAGCCGCCAGCAGGACATGCTCGACACGCTGAGCGGCCGGATCAACGAGGTGGAGGCCGCCGCTCCGGTCGCTGCGGCACGGGGCGAGGCCGATCCGGTGGTCACCTCCGGGCAGGAGCGCATCCAGCTGGCCATCTCGGGCCAAGTCAACCGCATGATCAATGTCGCCAATGACGGCGACGACACCAAGATCTACAATCTCGATAACGACAACTCCTCCTCGCGCCTGCGCTTCGAGGGCACCGGCCAGGTGACCGACGAGTTCGAGGTCGGCACGGTGATCGAGGTGGAGCTCGAGTCGAACGCCTCGGGCAAGGTCTCCCAGGACAACGAGGATACCGGCAGCGCCAGCTTCAACGACCGCAAGGTGGAACTGGTGCTCGACCACAAGCGGTACGGCAAGCTGAGCCTCGGCCAGGGCGACACGGCCTCCAACGGCACCGCCGAGGTCGACCTGTCGGGGACCACGGTGATCGGCTACTCCTCGGTGGCCGACGTGGCCGGCGGCCTCCGCTTCTTCGACGACGACGCCGACGAGCTCAGCGATGTCAGCGTGGGCGACGTGTTCAGCAATTTCGACGGGCTCTCGCGCCGCGACCGGATCCGCTACGACACGCCGAGCCTGGGCGGCTTCAAGCTGTCCGCCGACCTGGTCTCGGACCAGCGGTGGAGCAGCGGGCTGCGCTGGTCGGGCGATTTCGGCAGCTTCAAGGCGGCTGCAGCGGCAGGCTACTCGGATCCGGGCGACGACAGCGACTACATCGTCGACGGCTCGGCCACGGTGCTGCACGTTCCCACCGGCCTCAACTTCACGCTCTCCAGCGGCACCAAGGAGAGCGACGAGGGCGACGATCCCTACAACATCTACGCCAAGGCAGGCTGGATCGCCGATCTCGTGTCCTTCGGGCCGACCGCCTTCAGCGTTGACTACGCCCACAGCGAGAACAACATCGACGACGGCGACGAGGGCCATTCGGCGGGCTTGCAGGCGGTGCAGAACTTCTCCGACTACGGTGCGGAACTCTATGCCGGCTTCCGCTGGTACGACTACGACGCCGCCCGGGCAAACCTGGATGCGGAGGCCATTACCGTGTTCACCGTCGGCTCGCGGGTGAAGTTTTGATGACCGCCCGTCCGCGCTCCGTCCTGGCCCGCGCCCGCCAGGCGGCTCTGCTGGGCCTGCTGGTCCTCCTGGGCGGCTGCGGGTCCTACGAGCCGTTCGAGGTGCACCAGCCCGACGACATCAAGCCGGGGGCCGGCCTGCTCTCGGGCAGCGACGGCCGTTTCGTGCTCCATCGCGGCAGCCTGCCCGGCGCCACGACGGACGGGAAGGCCACGGCCCCCTAAGCTCCGTACCCGTCCACCCTCTTGATCCGCGGCGCCGCCTCCCGGTCGAGCGGCGCACCGGCGGACAGGAGGGTGGCAGCGATGCAGGGACTTCTTCCGGCTGGACGACGAGGCGTGGGGGGTGGTCGGGCCGCTCTTGCCGGGGAGCCAGCCGGGCCCTGGCGGCTTTGCGGGGACGGGCAAGCGTGCGGAGTCGCCGTCCGGCGGGTGCAGGGTGCCGGCATGACGCCGGCGCGCGGCAGATTCCCACGGCCAGCAGCATCGCCAGAAGAGATGAGGGCCCGGGGCACGCTCACCGCCGCCAGCTGACAAAAGCCAGGGAACGGAAGCCGCGCGCAGCGCCTCGCAAGGTCCTGCCGCCCGTCCGCTCACCGGCCCCTCACCCTCAGCCGGGCTCCCGCTACCGGCCGGGAAGGAGTCCTGACACCCTGCCGCCCGGGCCTCTCCCTCACGGCCCCCGCAGCACCTTGAAGTCGCAACCCTCCGGGGCCTGGAGGACTTGGTCGGCATAGAGGCGGGCGTAGCCGCGGGCGGGAGGCTTTGCCGGCGGTTGCCAGGCGCTGCGCCGTCGCGCCAGCTCGTCCCCGGCCACCAGGAGATCGAGCCGTCGCTCCCTCACGCTCAGGCGGATGCGGTCGCCGTTCTGGACCAGGGCCAGCGGGCCGCCGGAGGCAGCGTCGGGGGCGGTGTGGAGGATGACGGTGCCGAAGGCGGTGCCGCTCATGCGGGCATCCGACAGGCGGACCATGTCCTTGACGCCGGCGGCTGCGAGCTTTTTGGGGATCGGCAGGTAGCCGGCCTCGGGCATGCAGGCGTCGCTCGCGGGACCGGCGTTCTTGAGGACGAGGATGTCCTCGGCCGTGACGTCGAGCCCGGGATCGTCGATGCGGCGGGCGAGGTCTTCGAGGCTCTCGAACACCACCGCGCGGCCCTCGTGCTCGAAGAGGGACGGGGTGGCGGCGGCGCGCTTGAGGATGGCGCCGTGCGGAGCGAGCGAGCCGAAGAGCGCCACGAGGCCGCCCACCGGCGAGACCGGCTCCTCGCGGGAGCGCACCACGCGGCGGTCGACGGGATCGGCCATGGGTTTTGCGAGGCGTTCTTGGAGCGTCTCGCCGGTGACGGTGAGGCATTTCCCGTGGAGCATCGGCGCGAGCTCGCGGAGCACCGCCTCCATGCCGCCGGCGGCGAAGAAATCCTCCATGTAGCCGTCGCCAACGGGCTTGAGGTCGAGAAGCACGGGCGTCTCGTCGGAGAGCGCATTGAGGCGGTGGAGGTCGAGATCGAGACCGAGCCTGCCGGCGATCGCGGCGAGGTGGACCAGGGCGTTGGTGGAGCCGGAGAGCGCCAGCAGGACCCGCGCCGCGTTCTCGATGGACTCGGCGGTGACGATCCTCGAGGGTGTGCGGCCGCTGCCCACCAGCCCTGCCGCCACGAGCCCGGTCTCCTCGGCACAGCGCAGCCGGTCGGCGTGGACGGCGGGGATGGCGGCCGAGCCGGGCAAGGCCATGCCCAGCGCCTCGGCGAGGCAGGCCATGGTGCTGGCGGTGCCCATCACGGCACAGGTGCCGGCGGTGGTGGCGAGGCGCCCCTCCACCGCCTCGATCTCCTCTGCCGCAACCTCGCCGGCGCGAAAGCGCGCCCAAAAGCGGCGGCAGTCGGTGCACGCACCCAGCCGCTCGCCCCGGTGGCGGCCGGTCATCATCGGGCCGGTGACGAGCTGGACCACGGGGATGTCGGCCGAGCAGGCGCCCATGAGCTGGGCCGGCACGGTCTTGTCGCAGCCGCCCACCAGCACCGCGGCGTCGAGCGGCTGGGCGCGCAGCATCTCCTCCACGTCCATGCTCATCAGGTTGCGGAACTTGAGGCTGGTGGGGTGGAGATAGGGCTCGCCCAGCGAGATGGTCGGAAACTCGAGCGGCAGCGCGCCGCCGGCCAGCACGCCGCGCTTCACCGCCTCGACCAGCTCCGGCATGGAGCGGTGGCAGTTGTTGAGGCCGCTGGGGCTCGTGCAGATACCGACGATGGGCCGCTCCAGCATGGCGTCCGAGTAGCCCATGGAGCGGGCGAACGACTTTCTCAGGTAAAGCGCGAAGGCCTCGTCGCCATAGTGGGTCAGGCCGCGGCGCAGGCCGGTCTTCTGCTTCCTGGTCATGATGCTTTCCCTTCCGCCGCCGGCCCCGTGGCCCGGCAGGGCGCAGTTCCGGCATAAAGCCGGCGGAGGTCAAGAAGGAGGTCGCGGCAGCCCCGTCGCGGCCAGCGGCGGCATGGACCGCGGAGCCAAGTTCTGCTAGCGGTCGTCGCCCCGGACAGGGTGCCTTGCCGCTGCCGCGGCGGGGCGCCCCGATCCGCCGTTCCCGCATGTCCAGACGGAGACGCAAGTGGCCCCGAGGCTGCAGCTGCACAATACGCTCACGCGCCGCAAGGAGACCTTCCGGCCGATCGATCCCGGCCATGTGCGCCTCTATGTCTGCGGGCCCACCGTCTACCAGCGCATCCATGTGGGCAACGCCCGGCCGCTGATCGTCTTCGATGTGCTCTACCGGCTGCTGCAGCACCTCCATCCGCGCGTCACCTTCGTGCGCAACATCACCGACATCGACGACAAGATCATCGATCAGGCGGGGAAGAACGGCGAGAGCATCCGCGCGCTCACCGAGCGCACGGCAGCGCAGTTTCACGAGGACGCGGCGGCGCTGGGCTGCCTCGCGCCGACCCACGAGCCGCGCGCCACCGAGCATGTCGACGGCATGATCGCCATGATCGAGGCGCTGATCGCCAAGGGCCACGCCTATGCCGCCGACGGCCACGTGCTCTTCAGCGTGCCCTCGATGGAGGGCTATGGCAGGCTCTCGGGCCGCGACCGCGACGAGCAGGTAGCGGGCGCGCGCGTCGAGGTCGCCCCCTACAAGAAGGATGCGGCCGACTTCGTGCTGTGGAAGCCCAGCAGCGAGGACCAGCCAGGCTGGGACAGCCCCTGGGGGCGCGGCCGGCCGGGCTGGCACATCGAGTGCTCGGCCATGGCCGAGCACTATCTGGGCCTGCCCTTCGACATCCATGGCGGCGGGCTCGACCTGATCTTCCCGCACCACGAGAACGAGATCGCCCAGAGCTGCTGCGCCCGCGGCCTCGACACCATGGCCCGCTACTGGATGCACAACGGCTTCGTCGACATGCGCGGCGAGAAGATGTCGAAGTCGGTGGGCAACGTGGTCCGGGTCGGCGATGCGCTCGATGCCGCCCCCGGCGAGGCGGTGCGCCTGTGGATGCTGGGCACCCACTACCGCCAGCCGATCGACTACTCGGAGGAGGCGCTGGCCGCCGCCCGCGAGACGCTGCGGCGTTTCTACCGGGTGCTGGCGGCAGCCGGGATCACCGCCGCCGACGAGGCCGACGCCGACGAGGCGGCGCTCGAGGTGCTGGCCGACGATCTCAACACGCCGGCCCTCCTGACCCTGCTCCACGCCACCGCGACCGCCGCCAACAAGGCCGAGTCCGAGCTCGAGCGGCGCCACCATGCCCTGCGGCTCAAGGGGCAGGGCGGCCTTTTGGGGCTGCTCGGCGACGAGCCCGAGAACTGGCTCAAGGGAGCGGCGCGCTCGGGCATCAGCGACGAGGAGGTGGCGGCGAAGCTCGCCGAGCGCATCGAGGCCCGCAAGTCGAAGGACTTCGCTCGCGCCGACGCCATCCGCGACGCGCTCACCGAGGCCGGGATCATCATGAAGGACCGGCCGGACGGCACCACGGACTGGGAGCGCGCATGAGCGGCGAGCGCCTCTGGCTCTACGACACGACCCTGCGCGACGGCGCCCAGACCCAGGGCGTCGACTTCAGCCAGGCCGACAAGCTGCGCATCGCCCGCGATCTCGACGCGCTCGGCATCGACTATGTCGAGGGTGGCTGGCCCGGCGCCAACCCTACCGACGACGGATTCTTCGCCGACCCGCCCGAGCTGCGCCGAGCAAGGCTCTGCGCCTTCGGCATGACCCGCCGCGCCGGCCGCAGCGCTGCCAACGATCCGGCGCTGGCGCCACTCTTGCGCAGCAAGGCCGACGTCATCACGCTGGTGGGCAAGACCTCGCTGCGCCAGGTGCAGGGGGCGCTCGGCGTCGAGGGCGACGAGAATCTCGCGATGATCGGCGATTCGCTGCGCGAGGCGGGCTCGCGGGTGTCCGAGACGATGTTCGACGCCGAGCACTTCTTCGACGGCTGGAAGGAGGATGCGGGCTTTGCGCTCTCCTGCCTCGAGGCGGCGCTGGAGGCGGGCGCCCGCTGGATCGTCCTGTGCGACACCAATGGCGGCACCCTGCCCCACGAGATCGCCCGCATCGTCGAGGAGGTCGGGCGCAAGATCCCCGGCGAGCGGCTGGGCATCCACACCCACGACGACACCGAGAACGCGGTCGCCAACTCACTGATGGCGGTGCGGGCCGGCGTGCGGCAGGTGCAGGGGACCCTCAACGGCCTGGGCGAGCGCTGCGGCAACGCCAACCTGGTGAGCCTGCTGCCCACGCTGGTGCTCAAGATGGGCTACGAGACCGGCGTCGACGCCGAGGGGCTGCGCCGGCTGACCCACGTCTCGCGGACCTTCGACGAGCGGCTCAACCGCACGCCGGACCGGCACGCCGCCTATGTCGGCGCCAGCGCCTTCGCCCACAAGGCCGGGCTGCACGCCTCGGCGGTGGCCAAGAGCCCGGCCTTCTACGAGCATATCGACCCGAGCCTCGTGGGCAACGCCCGCGACGTGCTGGTCTCCGGCCAGGCGGGCCGCTCGAACCTCCTGGCGCGCTTCGACGAGATGGGCCTCGATCTGGTGCCCGACGCCGAGCAGACCCAGGCGATCCTGGCCGCCATCAAGGAGCGCGAGGCGCGTGGCTGGGCCTATGACGGCGCCTCGGCGAGCTTCGAGCTCCTGGTGCGCCGCGAGATGGGCGGCGTGCCCGACTATTTCGCCCTCATGAGCTTTCGCGCCATCGACGAGCGGCGCTTCAACGCCAAGGGCGAGCGGGTGACCCTCTCCGAGGCCACCATCAAGCTCGCCGTCGGCAAGGAGCATTTCTTTACCGTGGCCGAGGGCAACGGCCCGGTGAACGCGCTCGACCACGCGCTGCGGCAGGCGCTGAGCACCACCTATCCCTCGCTCGGCCACATGCAGCTGGTGGACTACAAGGTGCGGATCCTGACGCCGGAGGCCGGCACCGCGGCGGTCACGCGGGTCATCATCGAGAGCGCCGACGACGAGGGCCGGGTCTGGCAGACGGTCGGCGTCTCGGGCAACATCATCGACGCTTCCTACATGGCGCTCCACGACGCCATCACCTGGAAGCTCCTGGTCGACGGAGCGGCGGCACCCTCGTCATGAAGCTCACCCACAAGGCAGCAGGGGCCGCGCGCCATCTCGCTCCGGCCCCGGTGGTGGTGCTGTGCCGCCCGCAGCTCGGCGAGAATGTCGGCACCACGGCGCGCGCCATGCTCAATTTCGGTCTCACCGAGCTGCGCCTGGTGAGCCCCGAATGCGGCTGGCCCAACGCCAAGGCGGTGGTCGCCTGCTCGGGCGCCTATGCCGTCTTGAACGGGATCCGCCTGTTCGACACGGTGGAGCAGGCGGTGGCCGACCTCCACCACGTCTACGCGACCACGGCGCGCGCCCGCGAGCTCAAGAAGCCCATCGTCACCGCCGAGGCGGCAGTGCACGAGACGCGCCAGGCGATGGCCGAGGAGCGCAAGGTGGGCTTCCTGTTCGGCGCCGAGCGCACCGGCCTCACCAACGAGGAGCTGCTGCTTGCCGACGCGGTGCTGTCGATCCCGCTCAACCCCGATTTCTCGTCGCTCAACCTCGCCCAGGCGGTGCTGCTGCTCTCCTACGAGTGGTTCAAGAGCGGCGACGCCACGCCGGCGGTCCGCGCCGCCCGCAAGGAGGGCGAGCCCGCCACCAAGGCCGAGGTCGACGGACTGTTGGGCCAGCTCGTCGACAGTCTCGACGTGGTCGATTTCTTCAAGAGCGCCGACCGCCGCCAAGGGCTGGTGCGGACCATCAAGGTGATGATCGAGCGCCGCTCCTGGACCCGCCCGGAGATCCATCTCTTCCGCGGCATCGTCAAGGAGCTGAGCCAGGGCGGCAGGCGCTGAGCCCTGCGTCAGCGGGGGGGCAGGCCGCCACGCCCGCATCGGGCCTCGTCCCGGCGCGGCGGCTTGCGCTAGCTTCGCGCGCGCCAACCACCATCAGCGGAGGAAGACCATGCAGACCGAACAGCGCCTGAAGGAGCTCGGCATCGAGCTGCCCAGGACCAGCGCGCCCGTCGCCACCTATGTCAACGCCGTCCAGACCGGCAACCTGCTGTTCCTCTCGGGCAAGGGCCCGGTGCAGGCCGATGGCAGCCAGGCCCGCGGCAAGGTGGGCCGCGACGTGACCACCGAGGAGGCGTACAAGCATGCCCGGCTGGTCGGCCTGCAGCTCGTCGCGGTGATGAAGGACGAGCTGGGCGACCTCGACCGGGTGAAGCGGATCGTCAAGGTGCTGGGCATGGTCAACGGCGTGCCGGAGTTCGAGGACCATCCCAAGGTCATCAACGGCTGCTCCGACCTGTTCGGCGAGATCTTCGGCGAGCGCGGCCGGCACGCCCGCTCGGCGGTCGGCATGGGCGGCCTGCCGCACAGCATCACCGTCGAGATCGAGTGCATCGTCGAGGTCGGCTGAGCCGCCCCGGCGCGCGTCAATACCGGTCCCGCCGGGCGTCATGCGCCGGCGGGCGCCGCATCAGCGGAGAAGTCCTCATGCGTCTTGCCCTGCTGCCGATGGGCGTGGCCCTGGCTCTGACCGGCTGCCTCGAGGCAGGGGGCGGCAAGATGCCGTCCCAGCGCCCGGCGGTGAGCATCGCCGACCAGGTGACCTCGATCGACCGCCAGCTCGTGGTGGGCGGCTGGCAGTGCCGCGAGCTCAACCCTTATCCCGATGCGCCGATCGTCATCAACACCACGACCTTCTATCCCGACGGCTACTTCACCAGCCAGTCGACCGGGCAGGCGCAGGCAGGGCTGCCGATGGGCGGCTCCGGCACCGTGACCACCCGCGGCAGGTGGCGGGCCGAGGAAGGGCGGCTGGTAACCTCCGAGGTGGTCGCCGAGGCGGCCCGGGCGCCCGCGACGGGTGCTGGCGGCAGCGCCGACATCGTGGGCTCCGTGCTCTCGCAGATCGGGCCGCTGCTGGTCGGCGGGGGCCAGGCGGCACAGCCCCAGGGCGGCGCCAGCGAGGTGCTCGAGCTCACCCGCAGCACCATGGTCCTCAAGAGCCTCGACGTGCAGGATCCGCCCATCGTGACCTGCACCCGCACCTCCTGAGGCCGCACCGCCCGCGCCCGGCGCGGGCGGAGCCTTCAGCCGCCCGGGCGCTTGCGTCCGTACTGGCCGGAGAGGAAAAGCTCCCACAAGCCCCAGCCGGTCATGCCCAGCGCCAGCCAGAACCACAGGCTGCCGGGCTCGTTCCAGGCTTCCAGCGCCAGCCAGCCGAGACAGAAGCCCATGGCGGCGAGGCGCCGCCACAGGGGCTCGAACCAGGCGTGGTACTGCACGGGCGGCGCCTCCCGCGCGCAATCAGTCGCGCCGCTTCTCGCCCAGGTCCCAGAACAGGCCGGCCATGATCGCCAGACCCTCGCGCACCACCGGCAGCAGCATGTGCTCGTCGGGCGCGTGCTGGCTGCAGCCGCCATAGGAGTGCGGCACCCAGACCATCGGCAGATCGAGGACCTCGGCGAAGATGTCGCCCGGCAGCGAGCCGCCGGTATTGGGCAGCAGGCCGGGCTTCTTCCCGGTGGTCTCCTCGACCGAGGCGCAGGCGAGGCGGATGTCGGGATGGTCCGGCTCGGTGCGCGAGGCGCCGAACACATTGGCGCGGGCCTGGACGATCTCGACCATCGAGAAGCCCTTGGCATCGAGATGGCGGCGCAGGGCCGGGGCGATCTCGTCGATGTCGGTGCCGACCACGAAGCGCAGCTGGCAGACCGCCTCCGCAGTGCCGGGAATGGCGTTTTGCGGGGCTTCCGGCGTGCCTGCGTGGAGGGTCAGGATCTCCAGCGTGTTCCAGCCGAAGAGCTGCTCGGCGGGGGTGAGGCCGGGCTCGCCCCATTCGGGGTCGATCTCGGGTGCACCGGGACCGCCCACCGGCAGGTCCTTCAGCGCCTCGCGCACGGCGGGCGTGAGGCTGGTGGGGCGCCACTCGGGGATCAGGATGCGGCCCCTGGCATCGGTGATGCTGGCCAGGGCATGCGCCAGCACGACCGCCGGGTTGGTCAACAGGCCGCCCCAGTTGCCGCTGTGATGCGCCCCCTCGCGGCAGCTCACCTTGAGCCGCAGCGGCATGCCACCCCGATTGCCGCAGTAGATGGTCGGCAGGCCGATCTCAAGCCGCGGCCCGTCGGAGGCCACCAGGAGGTCGGCGGCGAGAAGATCGCGCTGCTGCTCGCAGAAGGTCCGCAGGCCGGGCGAGCCGGTCTCCTCGCTGGTCTCGATCAGCACGGTGAGGTTGAAGCCCAGCTTCCCGCGGGTCGCCAGCACCGCCTCGAGAGCGGCGAGATTGATCGTGTGCTGGCCCTTATTGTCGGCGGTGCCGCGGCCGTAGAGCCGTTCGCCGGACCGTTCCAGCGTCCACGGATCGCGGCCCTCGGCCCAGCGCCCCTCCATGCCGCGGACGGTGTCGCCGTGCCCGTAGGTGAGGATGGTGGGCAGGGCCGGATCCGCGATGCGCCGCGCCACGAGGAAGGGGCCGCCGGCGGGGTCGGGATTGTCGAAGATGCGGGCCTCGGCGCCCAGCGCCGCCATGGCCGGCGCGATGTCCTCCTCGAGATAGCGGCGCAGCTCGGCGGCCCGCTCGGGGCTCTGGCTTTCGGTGCGAAACGCGACGCGGCGGGCCAGCACCTCCTCGAAACGGCCCTCGTCGAGGAAGGCCTGGGCGCTGGCGATGGCGGCGGACCGGGTCATGGGGCAGAAACCTTCGAAGGCGGGCTGACGCAAGCGGCCGGCGATGGCGGGACACGAAAAGGAAACGGCGCCCCGAAGAGCGCCGTTCTCCTCTCGGCAGGCGAGGCTCAGGCGGCCTTGGGAAGGACGCCGGCCACGTCGTCGAGGGCCGCCGTGAGGCGGTCGAAGAGCTGGTCGATCTCGGCCTCGGTGATGATCAGCGGCGGGCAGATGCCGACCGCGTCACCCGGCAGCGGGCGCAGGATCAGGCCGTGCGCGAGGCAGCGGGCGGTGACCTGCGGGGCCACCTTGGCCGACACCTCGAACTGCTCGCGCGTCTGCTTGTCGCGCACCAGCTCGATGGCGCCGAGCAGGCCGACGCCGCGGGCCTCGCCCACCAGCGGGTGGTCGGCCAGCTGCGCCAGGCGCTTCTGGAAATGCGGCGAGACCTTCTGCACATGCTCGAGGGTCTTGTCTTCCTCGTAGATCTTCAGCGTCTCGAGGGCCACGGCAGCGGAGACCGGATGGCCGCCATAGGTGTAGCCCATGCCGAAATTGCCGTGCTTGGCGGAGAAGTCGGCGATCACCCCATAGAAATCCTGGCTCATCAGCAGCGCCGAGATCGGCAGGTAGGCCGAGCTGAGCTGCTTGGCGCAGGTCATGAGATCCGGCTGGATGCCGTAGGTGTCGCAGCCCCACATATTGCCGGTGCGGCAGAAGCCGTTGATGACCTCATCGGCGACCATCAGCACGTCGTGCTTCTTGAGGACCGCCTGGATCTTCTCGAAATAGCCCCGGGGCGGCACCACAACGCCGCCCGCACCCATGACCGGCTCGGCCACGAAGGCGGCCACGGTGTCGGCGCCGAGCGAGCGGATCAGCGTGTCGACCTCGTTGGCGAGGCGCGTGGAGAAATCGTCCTCGCTCTCGCCGGGCAGGCCCTCGCGGTAGTGGGACGGCGTGGTGACGTGGAAGAACCGGTCGGACATCGGCAGGTCGAAGCCGGCCCGGGCATAGGGCAGGCCGGTCAGGTGGCCGGCCGCCAGGGTGATGCCGTGATAGGCGCGGCGGCGGCCGATGATCCGCTTCTTCTCGGGCTTGCCGCGGGCGTTGTTGTAGTACCACACCAGCTTGATGGCGGTGTCGATGGCCTCGGAGCCCGAGTTCATCAAGAACGCCTTGGCGAGCGGCGCGGGCGCCATCTGGACCAGCTTCTCGCTCAGCTCGATCACCGGCTCGGAGGAGCGGTGCGAGAAGGTGTGGGTGTAGGGCATCAGCTCGAGCTGGCGGCGGGCGGCCTCGGCGAGGCGCTTCTCGCTGAAGCCGAGCGACGCGCACCACAGGCCGGCCAGGCCCTCGAGATACTGCTTGCCCTCGTCGTCCTTGACCCAGACGCCTTCGCCGCCGGTGATGACCAGCGGGCCCTGCTCCTCGTGCTGGCGCAGGTTGGTGTACCCATGAACGGTATAGGCAATATCGCGCGCTGCGAGCGAATTCGGCGCCGAGCTCATGACTGACTCCCCGAACCGGCCGCCCTCGGGCAGCCGGCTGTCTTGGTGGCTGTTGTAACCGGCCGGGACTGTACCAACGCGCCCTTCCGGCAGCAACGTGAGCGCTGGCTTGTCTGGCGTGTTCCAGCGCATATCTCCTCGGCGTCGAGCGGGAGATGAAGGCATGACCGATACCAGCGCCACGACGGTGCCGCGCGAAGCCCCGGGCGAGACCGCCACAGGGCCGATGCCGGCCGGACATCCGCGGATTCCGGCCGCCCGCACGGGCGTCGTGCTGCTCAACCTCGGCACGCCGGATGGCACCGGCTACTTCCCGATGCGGCGCTATCTCTCGGAGTTTCTGTCGGATCGCCGGGTGATCAACTACTCGCCGCTGTTCTGGCAGCCGCTGCTGCAGGGCGTCATCCTGTCGCGGCGTCCCTTCAAGTCGGGGCACGCCTACGCCACGATCTGGAACAAGGAGCGCGACGAGAGCCCGCTCAAGACGGTCACCCGCTCCCAGGCAGAGCGGCTCGCCGCGCGCCTCGAGGCCCGTGCTCCGGGTCTCGTGGTCGACTGGGCGATGCGCTACGGCAACCCCTCGACCGAATCGGTGCTCGACCGGCTGGTGGGTGAGGGCTGCCGCAGGCTCGTGCTCATGGCGCTCTATCCGCAATATGCGGCACCCACCACCGCCACCGCCTACGACAAGGCCTTCGACGCCCTCAAGCGGATGCGCTGGCAGCCGGCCATCCGCACGATGGGGCCCTATCACGACCATCCGACCTATATCCGCCTGCTGGCGGAAAGCGTGCGCAGCCATCTGGCCGGGCTGGACTGGGAGCCCGAGCGGCTCGTCATGTCCTATCACGGGGTGCCCAAGCGGTTCCTCATCGAGGGCGACCCCTATCACTGCCACTGCCAGAAGACGACGCGGCTGGTGCGCGAGGCGCTGGGCTGGCCGGAAGAGCGGGTGATGACCGTGTTCCAGTCGCGCTTCGGCCCCGAGGAATGGCTCCAGCCCTATCTCGACAAGACGCTCGAGAGCCTGCCGGGCGAGGGGGTGAGGAAGGTGGCGGTGATCTCGCCGGCCTTCGCCACCGACTGTCTCGAGACGCTGGAAGAGATCGCCATCGCCGGCAAGGAGAGCTTCCTCGGGGCGGGCGGCGAGGCATTCGCCTACATTCCCTGCCTCAACGACAGCGACGGGCATATCGACCTCCTCGAAGAGCTCGCCTTGACCGAGCTGGGCGGCTGGATCTGAGGTCGGCCCCTCGTCACCGGCGGCGGCATCGGCTAGGACACGGGCCGTGGCGCCAGCACAACCGGGATGCGCGGCCTTGCCCCTGAAGGCTCTCGACGAGAAGGTGGAGCGCGGCGAGCTCCAGTTCGACCCCAGACAGCGCGCGGCGGCCGAGCGGCTCGACCGCCTGGCGGCCGAGCTGGCGGCCTGGAAGCCGGCTCCGCCGCGCCCGTCCGGCGGCTTTCTCTCGCGCCTTCTGGGCGGCCGGGCGGAGCCCGCGGCACCGCCGCCGCAGGGCGTCTACATCCACGGCGATGTCGGCCGCGGCAAGTCGATGCTCATGGACCTCTTCGTGGCGCAGGCGCCGCTCGCGAAGAAGCGGCGGGTGCACTTCCACGAGTTCATGCTGGAGGCTCAGCGGCGCCTGCACGCGATCCGCCAGGAGGGCGGGGACGACCCGCTCCGCCGGCTCGCCGCCGAGCTGGCGAAGGAGCAGCGTCTGCTCTGCTTCGACGAGTTCCACGTCGTCAACATCGCCGACGCGATGATCCTGGGACGGCTGTTCGAGGGGCTGTTCGAGGAGGGCGTGGTGGTGGTCGCGACGTCCAACTGGCCGCCGCGCCGGCTCTACGAGAACGGCCTCAACCGCGAGCGCTTCCTGCCGTTCATCGAGCTGCTGGTGGAAAGGCTCGACGTGCTGGCCCTGGACGGGCCCGTCGACTACCGCCTCAGCCGGCTGCGCGACATGCCGGTCTATCTGAGCCCGCTCGGCCCCTTCGCCGAGGCCAGGCTCGAGGAGATCTTCGCGACCCTCACAGATGGAGCCACGGGCGCGCCGGAGGAGGTCGAGGTGGGCAGCCGGCGGCTGACCGTGCCGCGCGCCGCTGGCGGCGTCGCGGTCTTCGAGTTTGCCGATCTGTGCGAGCGGGCGCTGGGAGCCGCCGACTATCTGGCGCTGACCGAGCGCTACCACTCGCTGATGCTCGAGAACGTGCCGCTGCTCACCCCCGACCGGCGCAACGAGGCGCGGCGTTTCATGACGCTGGTCGACGCCCTCTACGAGCGCCGCGTGATGCTGTTCCTCTCCGCCGAGGCGCCGCCCGAGCGGCTCTATCCCGAAGGCGACGGCGCGTTCGAGTTCCAGCGCACCGTGAGCCGCCTGATGGAGATGCAGTCCTCCTCCTGGCTCGAGGCCTGCCGCGACCGCCGCGCCGACGCGCTGCCGGCCTCCTTCACCCCCTTCGCGCTGACCAACGATCTCGTCTGAGACAGCGGCTCGCCCGGCGACGGCGCTCCGCCGGCAGGCTGGCAGTGGCGCGCTGCCCCGGTGCGCATCGGGCGCGCCGCCTGAAGCCGGGCGGGCTCAGGGGCGCGGCATCGCCTGCCAGCCGGCGCGCAGTGCCAGGCTGCCGCGTTCCAGCAGGAACCAGTTGCCGCCGCCAGCACCCGGCTGATCCAGCCGGCGGCTGACCGGAGCCGCCATGGCGTGGGCCATGAGCAGCGCGCCGACGCCACCGTGGGCCACCACGGCGAGCGAGCCGCCGGGCGGCGTGCCGCGATCGATCCGGCGGACCGCCTCCACCACCCGTGCCTGCGCGTCGACGGCGCGCTCCCAGCCGCGCACGCTCTCTTCGGGCCGCGCGAAGAACGCGTCGGCGACACGCTCGAACTCGTCGGGCGGCAGGAAGCCGGTGGCCGAGCGGTCGTTCTCGTGCAGCGCCGGCTCGACCTCGGCTGTGAGGCCGAGCGCCTGCGCGAGGATGGCCGCCGTGTCGCGGGCCTTGCGCTCGGCGCTGGAGACGATGCGGGTGACCCCGGCAAGCGCCGGCTCGACCGCGAAAAGCGCGGTGCGGGCGCGGCCGAGCGGCGAGAGCGGCCAGTCGGGTACCGGCACCGCCGGGTCGATGACGACCTCGGGATGGGTGATGAGGAGGATCGCCGGCGGTCTCACGTGCTGCACAGTTTCCATGGGCCCAGGTCCACATGGATGTGGTCGTGGTGGAAGCGGTCGCTCTCGGGGGTCAGCACGACGCTGAACCGCTGGCAGGCGGCCTTGGCCACGGCCCTCAGGAACCGGCCCTTTGGGCCGCGCGAGCGCCAGTCCCGCTTGACCAGCACCACGCTTCCGTCGGCCAGCTCGAAGCCGGCGATGTCGAGCGCCCGGGCGCTGGCGTGCAGGCTGCGGCGATTGCCGTTGCCGGTCATGTTGCGGCAGGCATGGCTGCCATAGTGGCGCAGCGCCTGCACCCGCTGCCCGAGATGGCGCAGCGCCAGGGCCTCCACCTCCGGCTCGAAGCTCATCCACGCCGCCAGCATGAGGCAGCTCGTCTTGAGCGGTGGCTTCATGGCGAAGCGGGCCGTGCTCGCCACCACCGGCGAGGAGACGCCGCAGGCGCCGCTTGTGCTCATCTGCCACGCCACCGTCCGGGCTCCCGCCGCCTCGACCGCGGCGAGGCAGTGTGGCGGCTCGGCTGGTGGCGTGACGCGAGCCGGGGAGGGCTTCTTGCCGCACCCGGCGAGCAGGGCGGCGAGCGCCAGGGCGAGCGCGATCGGAGGCACTGGCAGACGACGAGGAAGCATGGCACCTATGCGGCATCAACAGGGGCGGCGCGTCGCACGACGCGTGAACGTCCGCCCAGAGGAGGCAACAGGTGCAGAAGTTCAAGACCGTTTTGGCCATGTCGGCGGCCATCGTGGCGGGCGCGCTGGTCTCCGCCGGCGTCGAGGCACGCGAGATCGTCATCAAGTTCAGCCACGTGGTGGCCGAGAACACGCCCAAGGGGCAGGGCGCCTTGATGTTCAAGGAGCTCGCCGAGGAGCGCCTGGCGGGCAAGGTGAAGGTCGAGGTCTACCCGAACTCGCAGCTCTACGGCGACGCCAAGGAGATGGAGGCGCTGGCGCTGGGCGACGTCCAGCTCATCGCCCCCTCGCTCTCCAAGTTCGACCGCTACACCAAGAAGGTGCAGCTCTTCGACCTGCCCTTCCTGTTCGACGACATTGCCGCCGTCGACCGCTTCCAAAACGGCCCCGAGGGGAAGAAGCTGCTCCGTTCCATGGAGGACAAGGGCTTCATCGGGCTGGGCTACTGGCACAACGGCATGAAGCAGATCTCGGCCAACAAGCCGCTGCGCAAGCCCGAGGACGCCAAGGGCCTGAAGTTCCGCATCCAGGCCTCGGACGTGCTGCTCGCCCAGTTCCAGGCGCTCGACGCCAACCCGCAGAAGATGGCCTTCTCCGAGGTCTACCAGGCGCTCCAGGTGGGCACGGTGGACGGCCAGGAGAACACCTGGTCGAACATCTACTCGCAGAAGTTCCACGAGGTGCAAAAGCACATCACCGAGAGCAACCACGGCATCATCGACTACATGGTGGTGACCTCCACGGACTTCTGGAACGGCCTGCCCGACGACGTGCGGACCGAGCTCGAGGCGATCATGGAGGAAGTCACAAGCAAGGTTAACGACCTCGCCAACGACATCAACGAGGAGGCGAAGTCGAACATCCAGAAGGCGGGAACCAGCGAGATCATCCAGCTCACCGCCGAGGAGCGGAAGGCCTGGAAGGAGGCGATGGCGCCGGTGTGGAAGCAGTTCGAGCCGGAGATCGGCGCCGAGCTGATCGCCGCCGCCGAAGCCGCCAACGGCGGCAGCTGAGCCGGCCGGCCTTCAGGGAATGCTCGGCCGCGCCATAGGGCGGGCGGAGGAGGGCTTCATCGCCCTCCTCCTCGCTGCCATGACCTGCCTGACCTTCACCCAGGTGGTTCTGCGCTACGTCTTCAACAGCAGCCTCATCTGGGCCCTCGAGACCATCACCTACATGTTCGCCTGGCTGATCCTGTTCGGGATCTCCTACGGCATCCGCGTGCACGGCCACATCGGCGTCGATCTTCTCGTGAAGGCGCTGCCGCTGACGGCGCGCCGGGCGGCCGGCCTGCTCGCCATCGCCCTTTGCGTCCTCTACGCCGGCATCATGCTCTACGGCGCCTGGGGCTATGTGGGCCGCATCCGGATGCTGGGCGCCTTGGCCGAGGACATCCCGGTGCAGCGCTGGATCCTTGCCTCGATCCTGCCGGTGGGCTTCGCCCTGCTGGCCTTCCGCCTGCTCGAGCAGGGCTGGGCGATCCTCCAGGGGCGTGCCGCCGGATTCGAGCTCGCCGACGAGGCGCGGGTGACACTGCACGGCCATCTGGACGACGACGGCCGCGGCCGGGGCGAGGGCCCGAAGTGACCACTGCCTTCCTGTTCGCGAGCCTGTTCGCGTTCCTGCTCCTGGGCATGCCGATCGCCATCGGCCTGGGGCTGGCGAGCGTGCTCACCATCCTGTTCTTCGCCAATGACAGCCTGGCCTCGCTGGCCCTCAAGTTCTTCCAGACCGCCGAGCACTACACGCTGCTGGCGATCCCCTACTTCATCCTGGCCGGCAACTTCATGACCACCGGCGGTGTCGCCCGCCGGATGATCGATTTCGCCACCTCCTGCGTCGCCCATCTGCGCGGCGGCCTCGCCATCGCCTCGGTGATGGCCTGCATGCTGTTCTCGGCGGTCTCCGGCTCCTCGCCGGCCACCGTGGTGGCGGTGGGCTCCATCGTCATCGCCGGCATGGTGCGCAGCGGCTACACGCTGAGCTTCGCGTCCGGCGTGATCTGCAATGCCGGCACGCTGGGCATCCTGATCCCGCCCTCCATCGTGATGGTGGTCTATGCCGCCGCCACCGAGAGCTCGGTTGGCCGCATGTTCATGGCCGGCGTGATCCCCGGCATCCTGCTGGGCCTCATGCTCATCGTCGCGATCTGGGTGATCGCCACGATCAAGGACCTGCCGCGCCAGGAGCGCCGGAGCTGGAGCGAGCGCGGCCGCACGGGCCTCGGCGCGCTGTGGGGCCTGCTGCTCATCGTCATCATCCTGGGCGGTATCTATGGCGGCGTGTTCACCCCCACCGAGGCTGCCGCGGTCTCGGCGGTCTACGCCTTCTTCGCGGCGATCTTCATCTACCGCGACATGGGGCCGCTGCAGGACCGGCCCGGCTCGCCTGCCGCCCAGGGCACGGCGCTGATGCTCATCGGCGGGATCCCGCTGATGGCCGGCGGCTACATGAGCGAGGGCTTCTCCAATATCGGCGTGCTCTGGGTCGGCCTGTTCCTCGCCGCCGCCACCGGGCTCTATCTCGTCTTCGGCAGGCCCGAGACCGGCGAGAGGGCCGGCCAAGCGCTCGTCCGCTCCGTCGGCGAGACGCTCGTCAACCTGCCGGGGGCGATGCTCCACCGCGACACCGCCCGGGTGCTGGTGGACAGCGGCAAGGTGACGGTGATGCTGATGTTCATCATCGCCAACGCCTTCCTCTTCGCCCACGTGCTCACCACCGAGCAGATCCCGCAGAACATCGCCGCGGTGATCGCCGATGCCGGGCTCGCCCCCTGGCAGTTCCTGCTGGTGGTCAACATCCTGCTGCTGGTCGCCGGCAACTTCATGGAGCCCTCGGCGATCATCCTGATCCTGGCGCCGATCCTCTTCCCGATCGCCATGCAGCTCGGTATCGATCCCATCCATCTGGGGATCATCATGGTGGTCAATATGGAGATCGGCATGGTGACGCCGCCGGTGGGCCTCAACCTCTTCGTCACCGCCGGCATCACCGGCATGGGGGTGATGCAGGTGGTCCGCGCGGCGTTGCCCTGGCTGATGGTGCTGCTCACCTTCCTGGCGATCGTCACCTATGTGCCGCAGATCTCGCTGTGGCTGCCGGACCTGCTGTTCGGTGCGGCGATGGTCCAATAGGACCGGGTGCGGGGCGGGCGGGGGCTCAGCCTCCGCCGCCCTCGGCCCGCTGGGTCCCCGGCAGGCTCTCGCTGGCGAGCAGGCTGCGCACCGCCGCCACCGCCTCGGGTCCGGCCCAGTCGGCGATTCCCATGATCCGGCCGACCTCGCGCCCCTCGCGGTCGATCAGCAGCGTGGTCGGCAGGCCCGGCGCCTTGAGGGTGCGGGTTGCCGCCGCCTTCGGGTCGCGATAGACGGACAGGCGCGTGACACCGATCTCGTCGAGGAACGCCTGCACCCGCTCGGGCCCGGCGCGGTCCATGGAGAGGGCCAGTACGACCATCTCCTGCGGGTCGAACTGCGCCTGCAACTCGTCGAGCGACGGCATCTCCTCGCGGCACGGAGCGCACCAGGTGGCCCAGAGATTGAGCACCACGACCTTGCCGCGAAACTCCTCGAGGTCTGCCGGTGCGCCGTCCATGGTCTCGAAGGCGACCGGCGGCAGCGGCTTAGGCTCGCCCACGGTAACCGGCGCGGCCGCCGCGGGCCCGGCGCCGAGCACCACGGCGATCGCCGTCAGCCACCCAAAGATCGCTCGCATAGACAACTCCATTCGGTCGGGAACAACGGGATGAGCAAGGACGCAGGCAGCGGGCGGGACATGTGGGGAGGCCACTTCGAGGCCGGCCCGGCGCCGTTGATGGAGCAAATTAATGCTTCCATCGACTTCGACAAGCGACTGTGGGCACAGGACATCGCCGGCTCCATGGCGCACGCCCGCATGCTTGCGGCCCAGGGCATCGTCCTGGAGGCCGACCGCGACGCCATTCTCGAGGGCCTGGCACAGGTCCACGAGGAGATCGCCGAGGGGCAATTCTCCTTCGAGCGCTCTCTCGAGGACATCCACCTCAATATCGAGGCGCGCCTGACCGAGCTGGTCGGCGAGCCGGGCCGCCGCCTGCATACCGGCCGTTCGCGCAACGACCAGGTGGCCCTCGACATGAAGCTGTGGACCCGCGAGGCCATGGACCGCGCCGACGCGCGTCTGGCCGAGCTGCAGAAGGTCCTCCTGCACCGCGCCGAGGAGCACGCCGCCACGGTGATGCCCGGATTCACCCATCTCCAGGCAGCCCAGCCTGTGACCTTCGGTCACCATCTGATGGCCTATGTCGAGATGTTCGGCCGCGACCGCTCGCGCTTCCAGGACGCGCGCCGCCGCCTCAACGAGTGCCCGCTGGGTGCGGCGGCACTGGCCGGCACCAGCTTTCCCATCGACCGTGACGCCACCGCCGCCGAGCTGGGCTTCGAGCGGCCCACCGCCAACTCCATCGATTCGGTCTCCGACCGCGACTTCGCGCTCGACTATCTGGCCTCGGCCTCGATCTGCGCGGTGCATCTCTCGCGGCTCGCCGAGGAGCTGGTGCTGTGGTCGACGCCGCAATTCGGCTTTGTGCGGATGAGCGAGGACTTCACCTCCGGCAGCTCGATCATGCCGCAAAAGCGCAACCCGGACGCTGCCGAGCTGGTGCGCGGCAAGTCGGGCCGCGTCATGGGCCATCTCCAGGCCCTGCTGATCACCTTGAAGGGCCTGCCGCTGGCCTATTCCAAGGACATGCAGGAGGACAAGGAGGGCCTCTTCGACGCCGTCGACACGCTCGAGCTGTGCCTCGCCGCCGCCGCCGCCATGCTGCTCGGCATGAAGGCGAACCCGGAGCGCATGAAGGAGGCCGCCGGCGTTGGCTTCACCATCGCCACCGACCTCGCCGACTGGATGGTGCGGGTCAAGAACGTCTCGTTCCGCGAGGCCCACGGCATCGCCGCCCGGGCCGTCAAGCGCGCCGAGGAGCGCGGTTGCGGCCTCGAGGCGCTGACCCTGGCCGAGCTGCAGGCGATCGACGCCCGCATCGACGAGGCGGTCTTCGGCGTGCTCGGTGTCGAGCGGTCGGTGGAGAGCCGGATGAGCCATGGCGGCACCGCGCCCGAGCGGGTGCGGCAGGCCGTTGCAGCCGCCCGCAGCCGCTACTTTCCCGAGGCCCCGGCGGCGGGAGAGGCCGGTGCCTGAGCCGCGTCAGCCGATGAGGCGGCGCGCCCTGCTGGGCGCCGTCATGCTGGCCCCGCTGCTGGCCGCCTGCGGCCGCAAGGGCGATCTGGAGCTGCCGGAAGGAATCGAGCGGCCGGCGCCCGCGGCGAAGCCCGGCAAGGAGAGCGCGTCGTGATGCCGTTCGGCTACCATCAAGGACGCCTTCACTGCGAGGGGGTCGCCCTCGAGGAGATCGCCACAGCCGCCGGCACGCCGGTCTATGTCTACAGCGCCGGCGCCATGCGCTCGCGCCTGCACGCCCTGCAGCGCGCCTTCGCGGGCCAGCGGGCGACGTTCTGCTACGCCCTCAAGGCCAACCACAATCTCGCGGTGGTGCGGCTGCTGGCCGGCGAGGGCGCGGGGGCCGACACGGTCTCGGGCGGCGAGGTGCTGCGTGCCTTGAAGGCCGGCGTCCCGCCCGAGCGGATCGTTCTGGCGGGCGTCGCCAAGGCCGACGAGGAGATCCGCCTCGCTCTGGCGAGCGGGATCCTCCAGCTCAACGTCGAATCGGTGCCCGAGCTCAAGCGGATCTCGGCCATCGCGCAGGCGATGGGCACCACCGCCTCGGTGGCGATCCGGGTCAATCCGGACGTGGCGGCGGCGACCCACGACAAGATCAGCACCGGCCGCAAGCAGGACAAGTTCGGCATCGCCTACGAGACCGCGCCCGAGATCTACGCCCTGGCGGCGAGCCTGCCCGGCGTGCGGCCCGAGGGGCTGCACATGCATATCGGCTCGCAGATCACCAGCCTCGAGCCGTTCGAGAAGGCCTATGGCCGCGGCGTGGCGCTGTTCAGGACGCTGCGCGAGCAAGGCCTGTCGATGCGCCGGCTCGATCTGGGCGGCGGCTTCGGCGTGCGCTACCTCCACGAGAACGCCATCGACCCGGAGGCGCTGGCGGCCCTGGTCGGGCGGCTGACCGCAGGGCTCGATTGCGAGCTCCTGTTCGAGCCCGGCCGCTACCTGGTGGCCGAGGCCGGTGTGCTGGTGGCTGCGGTGATCTATGTGAAGGAAGCCCAGGATCGCCGCTTCGTGATCCTCGATGCGGGCATGAATACGCTGATGCGCCCGGCCCTCTACGGCGCCCGTCACGATCTCCTGCCGCTGCGCGAGGCGCCCGCCGACACCCATCTCCAGCCGGCCGACGTGGTGGGGCCGATCTGCGAGAGCAGCGACGTGTTCGGCCGCGACTACCATCTGCCGCCGATGGCGCCGGGCGCGCTGGTGGCCTTCACCACCGCAGGAGCCTATGGTGCGGTCATGGCTTCCGACTACAATAGCCGGCCGGCACCGGCCGAGGTGCTGGTCGATGGCGGGCGCTTCGAGGTGATCCGCGAGCGCCGCCTGCCCGAGGAGCAGTTCGCCGGCGAGCGCATCCCGGACTGGCTCGCGAGCGGGGCTCCCGCCGGCTGAACGGGGAACGAGCGCCATGAAAGCTGCCGATCCGCGCACCACGAGGAGCTTTCGGGCGCGTCTCGCGGCGGCCCGGGCGGCGGTGACCTTCGAGCGGGCCTGGCCGGCGCTGGCGCCGGCTGCCGCCGTGGCCCTGCTGTTCGTGACGCTGGCGCTCTTCGGCCTGTGGCAGAAGCTGCCGTTCTGGGCGCATCTGGCCGGCCTCGTGCTCTTCGCCGTGGCCTTCGGCCGCGCGCTGTGGGCCGCCCGCGCCGCTCTGGCGCCGGCCGGCACCGAGGCGGGGCTGCAGCGCCTCGAGGCCGACAGCGGCATCCGCCACCAGGCGCTCCGGGCGCTGGGCGACCGGCTGCCCGACGGGCTCGACGACCCGACCACCCGTACCCTTTGGGAGCGTCACCGCCAGCAGCTCAGGGGCACGCTCAGCCGGTTGCGCCTGGCGCCGCCGCGCTCCGACCTGCCGCGCCGCGATCCCTGGGCGCTGCGCGCCCTGCTGCTGCTGGTCATGGTGGTGGCGCTGGTCGATGCGCGCGGCCAGGTGGGCGAGCGGTTGGCCACGGCCTTCGTGCCGCGCCCCGCGCCCGCCGTCGCGGCGCCGGCCGCCGAGGCCAGCCTGTGGATCACCCCGCCGGCCTATACCCGCCGCCCGCCGCTGGGCCTCGAGCAGACCGCGGCGGCGGCTGCGGTGAGCGTGCCGGCGGGCAGCGAGGCGCTGGTGCAGGTCCATCATCTGCCGCCGGGCGCGGCCGGCGAGGTGCGGGTGGTGCTGGACGAGGAGAGCGAGCCCACGAAGGAGCTGGCCGGCGGCAGCCTCGAGGCGCGCTTTGCGGTCGACCGCTCGGGGAGCCTGCGCGTCCTCGCCGCCGCCGACAACGAGCTCGCCGCCTGGCAGCTCGAGCTGCTGGCCGACGAGCCGCCTACCGCCCGCCTGCCGGAGCAGCCCGGCGTCACCCACCGCAGCTCCCTGCGCCTGGCCTTCGAGGCGAGCGACGATTACGGCGTCGCCGAGGTGGCGCTGCTGCTGGCGCCGCCGGACCGGCTGGACGAGGCCGAGCGGCTGAGCCTGACGCGGCCGGCGAGCCAGCCGGCGGCGATCAGCAGCCACGCCTACAGTGACCTCACCGCCCATCCGCTGGCCGGCCTGCCGGTGCGGCTGTGGATCGAGGCGGTCGACGGCGCCGGCCAGACGGGCACCTCCGAAGCGCTCGAGGTCGTCCTGCCGGCGCGTACCTTCCGGCATCCGCTGGCCCGCGCGGTGATCGAGCAGCGCCGCCGGCTGGTGGCGGCGCCCGAGCAGCGGCGGGACGTGGCCGGCGCCATCGAGGGGCTGGCGCGCAGCCGCATCGCCGGCGAGCTGCCGGCGGTGGTGCCGCTGTCGCTGCACATCGCGGCGCTGCGCACGCTCGACGCTGCCGAGCCGGCGCGGCGGCGCGCCGTGGTCGATCTCCTGTGGGAGCTGGCGCTCTTCATCGAGGAGGGCCAGCTCGCCACCGCCGAGAACGAGCTGCGGGCTTTGCAGGACCAGCTCCAGCAGGCCCTCGAGCGCAACGCCGAGGATGCCGAGATCGACCGGCTGATGGCCGAGCTGCAGCAGGCGATCGACCGCTATCTCGAGGAGATGGCGCGCCAGGCGATGCAGATGCCGCCGCAGGACCAGGGCCCCCGCCAGCCGATCGACCCCTCGCAGCTGGTCGCGCGGGAGGACCTGCAGCGAATGCTGGAGCGCGCGCGCGAGCTGATGCGCAACGGCTCGCGCGAGGCCGCCCGCGAGATGCTGGCGCAGCTGCGCGAGATGCTCGAGAATTTGCAGATGGCGCAAGGGCAGATGCAGCCCTCGCCGGAGGAGCAGGCGCTGGGCGACCTGCAGCGGATGATCGAGCTGCAGCAGAACCTGCTCGATCGCAGCTTCGAGATGCAGCGCCAGGGCGAGATGGGGCAAAGCCCGCAGCAGGCCATGCCGGGCGAGGGCGAGGGCCAGGCGGAGCAGGGCCGGCCGGGGGATTCGCCCGGTCGCGCCGCCATGGAGCAGGAGGGGCTGCGCCGCGCTCTGGGCGAGCTGATGCGGCGGATGGGCGAGCAGGGCATGGCCATCCCGAGGGCGCTGGGTCAGGCGGAGATGGAGATGCGCGCCGCCCGCGAGGCGCTGGGCGAGGAGGCGCCGGCGCGCGCCGTGCCGCCCCAGGGCGAGGCGGTCGACCATCTCCAGCAGGGCGGCCAGGCGATGCTCGAGCAGATGCGCCAGCAGCTCGGCCAGGGGCCGGGGCCGGGCGGCGAGCCGCTGCGCCAGGGACGGCGCGGCCGCGACCCGCTGGGCCGCGCGCAGTTCAACGACGGTGGCTGGGATCCGTCCGGCACGGCGCTGCCCGAGGATGCCGATCTGGGCCGGGCGCGGGGTGTCCTCGAGGAGCTCTACCGGCGCTCCGGCGAGCGCCACCGGCCGCCCGTGGAGCTCGACTACTACAAGCGCCTGCTCGACCGGTTTTGAGGATCGCCTTGCGCCTGACCCACCCTTCGCCGAACCGCGATGCGCGGCCGGCTGGCACCGTGCCCGACCTCCTGCTGCTGCATTACACCGGCATGCCGGGTGCGGGGGAGGCGCTCGAGCGGCTGCGCTGTCCCGAGGCCAAGGTCAGCGCCCATTATCTGCTGCTCGAGGATGGCCGGGTGCTCTCGCTGGTCGCCGAGGAGGAGCGCGCCTGGCATGCCGGGGCGAGCTGTTGGGCGGGGCGCGAGCGGGTCAACGACTTCTCGATCGGCATCGAAATCGTCAATCCCGGCCACGAATGGGGCTATCGGCCGTTCCCGCCGGCGCAGATGGCGGGCCTGCTCGAGCTGGCCGCGGCGATCTGCGGCCGCTGGGGCATCCCGCCGGAGCGGGTGCTGGGCCACAGCGACGTGGCGCCGGCGCGCAAGGAGGACCCGGGCGAGCTGTTCGACTGGCCGCTTCTGGCGCGGGCCGGTCTTGCCGTCTGGCCGGCGCCGGTGGCCGGGGCCGAGCCCGACATGGCGCTGGCGCGCCACTGCCTGGGTGGCTTCGGCTATCACGTTCCGGACGACGAAGCGGGCTTCGCCGCGCTCCTGCGCGCCTTCCAGCGGCATTTTCGTCCGGAGCGTGTGGACGGCCTGCTCGATCCATCGACCATGGCGCAGATCCGTGGCCTGCCGCTCTTGTCGAGCGGTCGCCCGAAGCGTACGTAAAGGGCGGCGTGAGGCGGCCGGATGGCCGCTCCCGGGCGGTGACGTCCGGGGGAGGAAAGTCCGGGCTCCACGGAGACACGGTGCCGGGTAACACCCGGCGGGGGCGACCCCAGGGAAAGTGCCGCAGAGAGCAGACCGCCCGCCGGGACGGCTCCGGCCGTCTGCGGGCAAGGGTGAAAGGGTGCGGTAAGAGCGCACCGCGGGCGTGGCAACACGGCCGGCACGGCAAACCCCACCGGGAGCAAGACCAAGTAGGGACGACGGTGCCCTCGAGGCACAGGCCCGTCTCCGGGCCGGTCGTTCGGGTAGGTCGCGCGAGGCGTCCGGCGACGGGCGTCCCAGATGAATGGCCATCCCCCGGCCTTGTGCCGGGGACAGAACCCGGCTTACAGGCCGCCTCCGCCATCCACCGCCTTTCCCGCGGTTATCCACAGTTTTCTGCAAAGTTGCGGCCACGCGGAAAGTCAGTAATTTGCGTGGCTTAGGGAGCGCAGCTCTTGACCTGTGCGAGCCCGGCGGGTAGTTTACCATGAAATCTTCAAGTCCCGTTCTTCCGTTCTTGCCCGGGAAGTATCGGGACCATCGCTTGTCGAACGAACGATGGTCGGGTGCCGGTCGTCGCAAGGTGGCATAAAAAGAAGCCGCCGGCGCCGGAGCGGAGTCCCGACGTGTCGATTGAGGCGTGTTGTTGTCGTCTGCGCTCCGCGTTCTTCGTGACCGGCGCGCATGCCGGAAGGCCGGCTGGATGGAGGAGAGAGACATTACTGGCACGGCTGGCAGCCGCGGGCGGCCCTGGCGGTCCGTGTGGCATGCCGGGGCGGAGCTTTGCCGCAAGGCGGGGTGCCGGTCCGCGAGCGGCGGAGGGTGCGGCCATGGCTGAGCATCCCGCCACGGGCCTGAGCCATCTGCCGGTGATGCTGGACGAGGTGCTCGATGCGGTGGCGCCGCGCGACGGCGAGACCGTGGTCGACGCCACGTTCGGCGGCGGCGGCTACAGCCGAGCCCTGCTCGCCCGCTCCGCCTGCAGGCTGGTCGGGATCGACCGCGATCCGGCCGCCGTCGCGCGTGGCCGGGCGCTCGCCGCCGAAGAGCCGCGCTTCTCCATGCTCGAGGGCCGTTTCGGCGAGATCGCCGGGCTTCTCGCCGGGGCCGGGCACGGGCAGGTCGATGCGATCGTCGCCGATATCGGCCTATCCAGCTACCAGCTCGACGATCCGGCGCGCGGCTTCGGCTTTTCCGGCGAAGGGCCGCTCGACATGCGCATGGGCGGCGAGGGGCCGAGCGCTGCCGACCTTCTGGCCTCGCTCGACGAGCGCGAGATCGCCGACATTCTCTGGCGCTACGGCGACGAGAGCGATTCACGACGGATTGCCCGGGCCATCGTGCGTCGCCGTGCCGAGGCGCCGGTCCGCACCACCCGCGAGCTGCACGGCCTGGTGCTGGCGGCCAAGGGCGGCAAGCACGGACCCAAGGATCCGGCGACGCGCACCTTCCAGGCGCTGCGGATCGCCGTGAACGATGAGCTGGGCGAGCTGGAGCGCCTGCTGGCCTCCTCGCTCGACCTGCTGCGGCCGGGCGGCCGGCTGGTGGTGGTCTCGTTCCATTCCGGCGAGGACCGCATCGTCAAGCAGTTCGTCGATGGCTCGGGTGGCAAGAACGTGCAGCGCTCGCGGCATCTGCCGCCGACCGTCGCGGCGGCGCCCCGCCTGCGCTGGGTCAAGCGCGGCGCCGTCAAGCCCGGCGCCGCCGAGGTAGCGCGCAACCCGCGTGCCCGCTCGGCCCGGCTGCGCGTCGCCGTGCGCCTGGCCGACGGCCAGGACGAGGACAGTCACATGGGCAAAGCGGGCCCCAACGAGCGGAGGGTGGCATGAGCGCGCGTTATTCGATCGCGGCCCTGGCGCTGGCGGTCGCCGCGGCCGGCACCGTCTACCAGCTCAAATACTGGGTGCGCGAGCGCGAGGGGTCGCTGTGGCGGCTGCGCGGGGCGGTCCAGGAGGAGGTCTGGCGGATCCGCACGCTCGAGGCCGACCTCGCCTTCCTGACCCGCCCGGAGCGCCTGGCGCTGCAGGCGCCGCAGCTCGGCATGGTGCCGGTCACACCCAAGGCGCTGGCCCGCCTCGAGGACATTCCGCGCGTCGACGAGATCCCCGTCGCCGGGATCGGCGGGGTCACGCCCGTCAATGCCGTTCCCGTGCCCCGGCCGGCGCGGCGATGAAGGCGGCGATCGAGCATCTCGCCAACCGCCAGCTCGACCCTTCGCTCTCCCGGGCGCGGGGCCGCCTGCGCTTCGTGGGCTGCGTCTTTGCGGTGGCCTTCGCCAGCATCGCCATCCGCCTGGTCGACATGCTGCCCGAGGAGCCGGTGCTGCGCGAGGCGCCGGTGCAGGCGGCCGTCAACCCGCGGGCGCGTCCGCCGATCCTCGACCGCAACGGCACCCTTCTCGCCACCGACCTGAAGGTGGCCTCGGTCTATGCCGACCCCAGCCTGATCCGCGATCTCGAGGGCACCGCCCGGAAGCTCTCGCAGGTTCTCGTGGGGGTCGAGGCCGAGCCGCTGCTGCGCCGCCTGCGCGCCGGCAAGCGGTTCGCCTGGGTCAAGCACCAGATCACCCCGCGCGAGGAGGAGGCGGTGCTGCGCCTCGGTCTGCCCGGCGTCGCCTTCCAGTTCGCCGAGCACCGGGTCTATCCCAAGGAGGCCACCGCCAGCCATGTGGTGGGCTTCGTCGACATCGACAATCGCGGGCTGGGCGGCATCGAATATGCGCTCGACAGCGGCAGCCTCGCCGACCGCGACCGGACCGAGCCTCTCAGGCTGAGCCTCGACCTGCGGGTCCAGCACGCGGTGCTCGACGAGATGCGCGGCGCCATGGACCGGTTCCAGGCGGTGGGCGGCTGCGGCATCGTCATGGACGTCCGCACCGGCGAGCTGCTCTCGATGGTGAGCCTGCCCGATTTCGATCCCAACCATGTCGACAAGGCGGGCAGCGAGCAGCGCAAGAACCGCTGCTCGGGCCAGACCTACGAGCTGGGCTCGCTCTTCAAGATCTTCAGCACGGCGGTGGCCCTCGACAGCGGCCGGATCAAGATCAGCGACCGCTTCGACGCGACCCGGCCTTTGCGCATCGGCCGCCACACGATCCGCGACGACCACGCCAAGAAGCGCTGGCTGAGCGTCCCCGAGATCTTCATGTACTCGTCCAATATCGGCACCGCCAAGATGGTGTTCGACGCGGGCGGCGGCGAGGCCATGAAGGACTTCCTCGGGCGGCTGGGCCTGCTCGAGCGCGGCAGTCTCGAGGTGCCGGAGCTGGCGAGCCCGCAGGTGCCCTCCCGCTGGCCGGAGGTCACCACCGCCACCGTCTCCTTCGGCCACGGCATCGCCGTGACGCCGCTGCAGTTCGTGGAGGCCATGGCGACGCTCAGCAATGACGGCGCGCGGGTGCGGCCAACCCTGCTGCGGGTGGACGATCCGGCCGCCGTGCCCCGCACGCCGGTGGTGCGCCCGGAGGTGGTGGACGATGTCCGCTGGATGATGTGGCTCACCGTCGCCGAGGGCACCGGTAGCCGCGCCGGGGTCGACGGCTATCTGGTGGGCGGCAAGACGGGCAGCGCCGACAAGGTCGACTACGAGCGCGGCGGCTACCGCAAGAACGCGATCATCGCCTCCTTTGCCGGCGTGTTCCCCATCGAGGACCCGCGCTATGCCGTCCTCGTGATGCTGGATGAGCCGCGGGGCGACAAGGGCACCTACGGCTTCCGCTATGGCGGCTGGACCGCGGCTCCGGTGGTCTCCTCGATCATCGGCCGGGCCGGGCCGCTGCTGGGGGTGCAGCCCTCGACCCGCGAGGCCGGCGAGATCATGGAGGCGCGGCGCGCGCGGGTGCTGCCGTCGGCCGGGGACAAGCAGCGGGAGAAGGCGGTTGCGGCTAACGGCGCTGGGCGGTGAGGAGAGCCGGCTGAGCGGTGCCGGCGATGTCGAGGTAACGGGTCTCACGGCCGATTCGCGCGAGGTGCGCCCGGGCTTCTTGTTCGCCGCCCTGGCCGGGAGTCGCACCGACGGGCGCCGCTTCGTCGACGACGCTCTGGCGCGGGGTGCGGTGGCGGTGCTGGGCGACCCCTCGCTGGCCCGGCGAGAGCTGGGTGTGCCGGTGCTCGCCAGCGAGCAGCCGCGGCGCGCCTTCGCCCTGGCCGCCGCCCGCTTCCACGAGCGCCAGCCGGCCTTCGTGGCGGCGGTCACCGGCACCAACGGCAAGACCTCCATCGCCGGCTTTGCCCGTCAGCTCTGGGAGCGCCTCGGCCAACCGGCCGCCAGCATCGGCACGCTGGGCGTAATCTCGCCCGCCGGCGAGCGGCCGCTGCCGCTGACCACGCCGGACCCGGCGAGCCTGCACGCCATCCTTCGCGAGCTCGCCGAGGCGGGGGTCGAGCGCGCGGTCATCGAGGCCTCGAGCCACGCGCTCGACCAGCACCGCGTCGACGGCGTGCGCCTCGCCGCCGCCGCCTTCAGCAATATCACCCGCGACCATTTCGACTATCACGGCAGCTTCGAGGCCTATCTTGCGGCCAAGGCGCGCCTGTTTGGCGAGCTGCTGCCGGCCGGCGGCACAGCCGTCCTCAACGCCGACATGCCGGAATATCCCGGTCTGGCGGATCTCGCCCGCGCGCGCGGCGTCACCCTCCTCGACTATGGCCGCAACGCGCGGTCGCTGCGCCTCCTGGGCCAGGAGATGAGCCCCCTGGGCCAGCGCCTCGAGCTGGAGCTGCTGGGGCACCGCGCCACGATCGAGAGCGCCCTCGTGGGCTCCTTCCAGGCCCACAACCTGCTGGCCGCGGCCGGCCTCGTGATCGCCGGCGGCGTCGCACCGCAAGCGCTCCTGCCGCATCTGGGCTCGGTCTCGGGGGCGCGCGGCCGGATGGAGCTCGCCGCACGCCTGGCCAACGGCGCGGCCGCCTTCGTCGACTACGCCCACACGCCCGACGCGCTGGAGCAGGCGCTCGGGGCGCTGCGGGCACACAGCCGGGGGAAGATCGCGGTGATCTTCGGCTGCGGCGGCGACCGCGACGCCGGCAAGCGGCCGATCATGGGCGAGATCGCCGCGCGGCTGGCCGACCGGGTGATCGTCACCGACGACAATCCGCGCAGCGAGGCCCCGGCGGCGATCCGCGCCGCCATCATGGCTGCCTGCCCGGGAGCAACGGAGATCGGCGACCGCGCCGAGGCGATCCGCGCCGGCCTTGCCGGACTGGGGCCGGGCGATCTCCTGCTGGTGGCCGGCAAGGGCCACGAGAGCGGCCAGACGGTGGCCGGCGTCACCCATCCCTTCGACGACCGCGAGGTGGTGCAGCGGCTTGCAGCCGGCCCGGGGTGCGCCCCTTGAGCCGCCTGTGGACCGCTGCCGGCGCGGCCGCCGCCACCGGAGGCCGCATCGCCGCCGACTGGTCGGTCGACTCCGTCTCGATCGACACCCGCAGCCTGGGCGGCTCGGCCCTGTTCGTGGCGCTCAGGGGCGAGAACCGCGACGGCCATGCCTTTGTCGGCCAGGCCCTGGCGGCAAATGCGGTGGCGATGGTCTCGCGGGTCGAGCCGGGCTGGCCGGTCGAGCGGCTGCTCGTGGTCGAGGACACGCTGGCCGGCCTCGAGGCGCTGGGGCGGGCAGGGCGGCAGCGCTCCCCGGCACGGATCCTCGGCGTCACCGGCAGCGTCGGCAAGACCGGCACCAAGGAGGCGCTGCGCCACGTCCTGGCGGAGCAGGCCGCGGCTCATGCCAGCGCCGCCAGCTACAATAATCACTGGGGCGTGCCGCTGAGCCTCGCGCGGTTGCCGCAGGAGGCCGCCTTCGGGGTCTTCGAGATGGGCATGAACCATGCAGGCGAGCTGAGCGCGCTGACCGCCATGGTGCGCCCGCATGTGGCCCTGGTGACCTGGATTGCCCCGGCGCATCTCGAATATTTCGGCAGCGAGGAGGCGATCGCCGACGCCAAGGGCGAGATCTTCGAGGGGCTGGAGCCCGGCGGTGCCGCCGTGCTGCCCCGGGACAGCGCGCATTTCGAGCGCCTCGCCGGCCACGCCGCGCGCCATGGCGGCAGGATCACCGCCTTCGGCCGGCATGAGGCCAGCCAGTGGCGGCTGCTCGACGCCCGGATCGGCGCAAAGGACAGCCGGGTGCGCGCGCAGACGCCCCTCGGACCCATGAGCTTTCGGGTGGGTATCGGCGGCGCCCACTGGGTCACGAATGCGCTGGCGGTGCTGGCGGCAGTCCACGAGGCAGGGGCCGACGTCGGGCGCGCCGCGGCTGCGCTGGCCAGTCTGCGGCCGCCACCGGGCCGCGGCGCGCGCCACATCATCCGGCTCGAGAAGGGCACCGCCCTTCTGCTCGACGAATCCTACAACGCCAACCCGGTCTCGATGCGGGCCGCCCTCGACCTGCTCGGTCGGGCGCCGGGCCGCCGGCTCGCCGCCCTGGGCGACATGCTGGAGCTGGGCGAGCATTCGGCGGCGCTGCACGCGGGTCTTGCGGATGCCGTGGCACTCGCCGGTGTCGATCGCGTCTTCACCTGCGGGCCCATGATGGACTATCTGCACCGGGCCTTGCCGGGGAGCCGGCGCGGCGATCACACCCAGGACTCGGCCACCCTCGTCCCTTGCCTGAGGCAGGCCCTGCGACCGGGAGACGTGCTGCTCGTGAAGGGCTCGCTCGGTAGCCGGATGGCGCGCATCGTCGATGCGCTCACCGCCCCGCCCGACGACCAGGCACCCCCCGGCCCGGGCCCGGCGCATGCCGGCGGGGAACGGTAGGAACATGCTCTATCATCTGCTTTTCCCCCTCTCCGAACATGTCGGCCTCTTCAACCTCTTCCGCTACCTGACCTTCCGCACCGGCGGCGCGGTGATGACGGCGCTGTTTTTGAGCTTCGTCATCGGCCCGCCGCTGATCCGCTGGCTGCGGGTCAAGCAGAAGTTCGGCCAGCCGATCCGCACCGACGGGCCGGAGTCGCACCTGCTCACCAAGCAGGGCACGCCCACCATGGGCGGCGTGCTCATCCTGCTGGCGCTGGCCATCTCCACCCTGCTGTGGGCGGATCTCACCAACGGCTATGTCTGGGTGATCCTGTTCGTGACCCTGGGCTATGGCGGGATCGGCTTCCTCGACGACTATCTCAAGGTCACCAAGCGCTCGAGCGGCGGCCTGCCGGGCCGGCTCAAGCTGCTGGGCCAGGGGGTGATCGCCCTGGCGGCCGCGATGGCCGTGGTGAAGCTCAATGGCGGCCCCACCGCCACCGCGCTGATGGTGCCGGTCTTCAAGGACCTGATGATCCCGCTCGGGCTGATGTTCCCGGTCTTCGCCTGTCTCGTGATGGTCGGCGCCTCGAACGCCGTGAACCTCACCGACGGGCTGGATGGCCTCGCCATCGTGCCGGTGATGATCGCCGCCGGCTGCTTCGGGCTGATCGCCTGGCTCGTCGGCAACGTCATCTTTTCGGGCTATCTGGGCATCCCCTACGTGGCCGGCACCGGCGAGCTCGCCGTCTTCTGCGGGGCGATGGTGGGGGCCTCGCTGGGCTTTCTCTGGTTCAACGCGCCGCCCGCCATGGTCTTCATGGGCGATACCGGCTCGCTCGCCACCGGCGGCGCGCTGGGCGCCATCGCGGTGGTGGTCAAGCACGAGCTGGTGCTGGCGGTGATCGGTGGCCTGTTCGTTCTCGAGGCGGTCTCGGTGATCGTCCAGGTGGCCTCCTTCAAGCTCACCGGCAAGCGGGTGTTCCGCATGGCGCCGCTGCACCATCATTTCGAGAAGAAGGGCTGGAAGGAGCCGACCATCGTCATCCGCTTTTGGATCATCGCCCTGATCCTGGCGCTGATCGGCCTTTCCACCCTGAAGCTGCGGTGACGGCGATGGCGGGGCTCGGGCTGGAGCGGCTGGCAGGGCGCCGGGTGGGGGTGCTGGGCCTCGCCCGGAGCGGCATCGCCGCCGGCCGCGCGCTGGCACGGGCCGGGGCCGAGGTGCTGGCCTTCGACGACCGCCCGCAGGCGGCCGCGGGCTTCGCGCCCGGCACGCGAGAGGACATAGCGGGGCTCGCCCTGCTGGTGGTGAGCCCCGGCGTGCCGCTCACCCATCCCGCCCCGCACGAGGTGATCGTGGCGGCGCGCGCGGCCGGGGTGCCGGTCACCGGCGACATCGAGCTCTTCGCCACGAGCCTCGCCGGGCCGCGCCCGATCCTCGCCATCACCGGCACCAACGGCAAGTCGACCACCACGGCGCTGGTGCACCATCTGCTGCACGCCGCAGGACGGCCCGCGCAGATGGGCGGCAATATAGGGCGCGCCGTGTTCGACCTGGCGCCGGGCCCGGCCGACGAGGCGCTGGTGCTCGAGCTCTCCTCCTACCAGCTCGACCTGTGCGAGACGCTGCGCTGCCGCGTCGCCACGTGGCTCAACCTGACGCCCGACCATCTCGACCGGCACGGCGGCATGGAAGGCTATGCTGCCGCCAAGCGGCGCATCTTCCGCAACCAGCAGCCGGGCGACACGGCGGTGGTGGCCATCGACGACGCGCCCTCGCGCGCCCTGGCCGACGAGCTGGGGGCGGCCGGCCGGCGGGTGCTGCGGGTGAGCTCGCTGGGGCCGGTGCGGGGCGGCGTGGGGGTCGAGGAGGGCATTCTTCTCGACGGGCTGGACGGTCCGCCGGTGGCGGTAGCCGACCTGCGCGGCCTCGCCACCCTGCGCGGCCGCCATAACCAGCAGAACGTCGCCGCGGCCTACGCCATGCTGCGCGCCTTCGGACTGGCGCCGCAAGAGGCGGTGCGGGGCCTCGAGAGCTTCGCCGGCCTGCCGCACCGCACCGAGGAGGTCGGGCGGATCGGTCCGGTGCTGTTCGTCAACGACAGCAAGGCCACCAACCCGGAATCGGCCACCAAGAGCCTCGCCAGCTTCAGCGACGTCTTCTGGATCGCCGGCGGCACCGCCAAGGAGGGCGGGTTCGCCGCGCTCCTGCCGTATCTGGGCGGCGTGCGCCGGGCCTACCTGATCGGGGTGGCCGCACCGGCGATGGCGGCGGCACTTGGGGGCAGGGTGCCCCTCGTCGAGGCCGGCACGCTCGAGCGCGCGGTGGCCCTGGCCCATGCCGACGCCCAGGCCTCGGGCCTCGCCGAGCCGGTGGTCCTGCTGGCCCCGGCCTGCGCCTCCTTCGATCAGTTCACCAGCTTCGAGGCGCGCGGCGATGCCTTCCGCGCGCTGGTCGCGGCGCGCATACCGGGAGAGCGTTGAGCCATGTTCTCGCGAACCGACCGCTCGATCCTCGGCGACTGGTGGTGGACCGTCGACCGCACGATGCTCACCGGGCTGGGCATGCTGGCGGTGCTGGGCGTGATCATCGTCTTCGCGGCGAGCCCGCCGGTGGCGGCCACCCTGGGCCTCGACGGCAGCTTCTTCATCACCAAGCACGTCATCTTTCTGCTCCCCGCCGCCGCCTTGATGTTCGGCGCCTCGGTGCTGGCGCCACGCGGCGTGCTGCGCCTGGGCCTGCTGATGATGGCGCTGTTCGGCTTCATGCTGGTGCTGGCCCCGTTCTTCGGCGCGGAGATCAAGGGCGCGCGGCGCTGGATCTCGGTGGCCGGCACGCCGCTCCAGCCCAGCGAGTTCGTCAAGCCGGCGCTGGCGGTGGTCACCGCCTGGCTGCTCTCGCGCCGCCAGGGCCTGTGGGGCATGCCCGAGTCCCTCATCGTGGCCGGCGCCGTGATCGGGCTCCTGCTGATGCAGCCCGATCTCGGCATGGTGGCCATCGTGGGCCTGGTCTACATGATCCAGCTCTTCGTGGCGGGCCTGCCGTGGATCGTGGTGGTGGTGGCCGCGGTGCTCGCGGCGGGCGGCGCGTTTCTGGCCTACGAGGCCTTCCCGCACGTCCAGAGCCGCGTCGACATGTTCCTCGACCCCGAGACGGTCGGCTACCAGGTGGAGAAGGCGCTGCGGGCGGTGGCCTCGGGCGGCCTGTTCGGCCGGGGACCCGGCGAGGGCGTGGAGAAGTTCCTGCTGCCCGATGCCCACACCGACTTCGTCTTCGCCGCCGCCGCCGAGGAGTTCGGCATCTTCTTCTGCCTGATCATCGTGGCGCTGTTCCTCTCGCTGCTGCTGCGCGGGATCTGGCGGGTTCACGAGGCCGGCGACCGGTTCGTCCAGCTCGCGGCCACCGGGCTGGTGTGCCAGTTCGGCCTGCAGGCGCTGATCAACATGGCGGTGAACCTCAACCTCATGCCGACCAAGGGCATGACGCTGCCCTTCATCAGCTATGGCGGCTCCTCGATGCTGGCGCTGGCGCTCGGCATGGGCATGCTGCTGGCGCTGACCCGGCGCAACGCCAGGCTGGAGAGCTAGGTGGCCGGGCACATCGTCCTCGCTGCCGGCGGCACCGGCGGCCACATGTTCCCGGCCCTTGCCGTGGCGGCAGCGCTGGAGGCGCGCGGCTGGGCCGTGACCGTGCTGACCGACGCCCGCGGCGCCCGCTATGTGGGGCGTGGGCTCGAGCATCGCCTGGTGGATGCGGCGAGCCCCGCGGGCGGCTTCAGGGCCAAGCTCGCCGCCGGGCTCAAGCTCGGCCGCGGCACGCTTCAGAGCCTCGCCGCGTTCCGCGAGCTGCGCCCGCGCGCGGCGGCCGCGTTCGGCGGCTATGCCTGCGTGCCGGCGGCGCTTGCCGCCGCCCTGACCCGCACGCCGCTGCTCCTGCACGAGCAGAACGCCGTCTTCGGCCGCGCCAACCGCGCGCTCGGCCGCATGGCCCACCGGGTGGCGCTGAGCTTCGAGCCTACCGCCGCGCTGCCGGCGGCTTTGCGCGGCCTGGCCCTCCTGACCGGCAACCCGGTGCGCCCCGGCTTCGAGGCGCTGCCCACGCAGGCCGGCGAGGGCGACGCGCTGCGCCTGCTCGTCCTGGGCGGCAGCCAGGGGGCGAGGGTGTTCAGCGACGTCCTGCCGGCCGCCCTTCAGGGCCTGCCCGAGGCGTTGCGCTCGAGGCTGGTCGTGGCCCAGCAGTGCCGGCCCGAGGATCTCGATCGGGTGCGTGACCTCTATGCCGGGATGGGGCAGAAGGTGGAGCTCGCCAGCTTCTTCGAGGACGTTCCGGCACGCATGGCGGCAGCCGATCTGGTCGTCTCTCGCTCGGGAGCCTCGACCATCGCGGAGCTGCTCATGCTCGGACGCCCCTCGCTGCTGGTCCCCTACCAGCACGCCGCCGACGACCACCAGACGGCCAATGCCCGCGCCCTGGCCGATGAAGGCGCAGCGGTGCTGGTGCCGCAGCCCGAGGCGGTGCCGGCGCGCCTCACCGCGGCGCTCGCCGAGCTGCTGGAGGCGCCCGGACGGCTGCGTTCCATGGCGGCCGAGGCGCGCCGCCTCGCCCGGCCGGACGCCGCCGAGCGGATTGCCGACACCCTGATCGAGATTGCACGGCCGGATAAGCGCAGATGAGCATGACGCCGCTCCAGACGGGGCCCATCCACTTCATCGGCATCGGCGGCATCGGTATGAGCGGCATCGCCGAGCTGCTGGCCAACCTGGGCTACCGGGTGCAGGGCTCGGACGTGGCCGAGAACGCCAATGTCCAGCGGCTGCGCGCTCGCGGCATCGCGGTGGCGATCGGCCATGACGAGGCCAATCTCGGCGAGGCCCATGTGGTGGTGTTCTCGACCGCCGTGCAGGCCGATAATCCCGAGCTGGTGGCGGCCCGCGCCCGGCGCCTGCCGGTGGTTCGCCGCGCCGACATGCTGGGCGAGCTGATGCGCCTCAAGCGCTCGGTGGCGGTCGCCGGGACCCACGGCAAGACCACCACCACGGCCATCGTGGCGGCCCTGTTCGACGCTGCCGGGCTCGATCCCACCGTGGTCAATGGCGGCATCATCAACGCCTATGGCACCAACGCCCGGCTCGGCAAGAGCGAGTGGATGGTGGTCGAGTCCGATGAGAGCGACGGCAGCTTCCTCAGGCTGCCGGCGACGATCGGCGTGGTCACCAACATGGACCCCGAGCATCTCGACTTCTGGGGCAGCTTCGATTCCGTCCGCGAGGCCTATTTCCGCTTCATCGAGCGCCTGCCGTTCTACGGGTTCGGCGTCTTGTGCATCGACCATCCCGAGGTCCAGGCGCTGTTCTCCAGGATCACCGACCGCCGCGTCGTGACCTACGGCTTCAGCCCGCAGGCCGATGTACGGGCGCTCGGGCACCGCATCGTCGAGGGCGTCGAGGAGTTCGACGTGGTGCTGCGCGCCCGCGACGGCAGCGAGGAGGTGCTGCGCGACGTGCGCCTCGCCTTGCTCGGCAGCCACAATGTCTCCAACGCCCTGGCGGCCATCGCCATCGGCCACGAGCTGGAGATCCCCCACGCGGTGATCCGCAGGGCCCTCTCCGGGCTGCAGGGCGTCAAGCGGCGCTTCACCCGCACCGGCCTCGTGGGCGGCGTGGCGGTGATCGACGACTACGCGCACCATCCCGAGGAGATCCGCGTGGTGCTGCGCACCGCGCGAAGCGCCGCGAGCGGTCGCGTGGTGGCGGTGGTCCAGCCGCACCGCTTCTCGCGCCTGCAGGATCTCTTCGAGGGCTTTTGCACCTGCTTCGGGGATGCCGACACCGTGCTCGTGGCGCCGGTCTATCCGGCCGGCGAGCCGCCCATCGCCGGCATTGACGGCGAGGCGCTGGCAGCCGGCCTCAGGGCGCACGGCCAGCGCGACGTGCGCGCCGTCGCGGGCCCGGGCGAGTTGGCGCCGGTGCTCGCCGGGATCGTGGGCGAGGGCGACTATGTCGTCTGCCTCGGCGCCGGCAGCATCAGCCAGTGGGCCAACGCCCTGCCGGCCGAGCTCGAGGCCGCCGTCGCGGCGCGCGGGAGCGCCGCGTGAGCCTGCCCCTGGAGCTTCCGCCGGTGCAGGGCATGCTGCGCCGCGACGTCTTGATGGCGCCGCTCACCTGGCTGCGCGTCGGCGGCCCGGCGCGCGCGCTCTTCAACCCGGCCGACATCGCCGATCTCGCGGGCTTTCTGGCCGAGCTCGACCCTTCGGTGCCGGTGCTGCCGGTGGGCGTCGCCTCCAATCTGCTGCTCCGCGACGGCGGCTTTCCCGGCGTGGTCGTGCGCTTCGGCGGGCCGCTCGCCCGGGTCGAGGTCGAGGGCGATCTGCTGATCGCCGGGGCAGGAGCCCTCGACCAGCGCGCTGCGCAGGTGGCGCAGCGGGCCGGGCTCTCGGGCCTCGAGTTCATGATCGGCGTGCCCGGCACGATTGGCGGGGCGGTGCGGATGAACGCCGGGGCCTTTGGCGGCGAGACCGCCGAGCGGCTGCTCTGGGCCGAGTTCCTCGACCGCAGCGGCACGCTCCATCGGGTGGGACCCGAGGAGCTGGCCTTCTCCTACCGGCACAGCGCCCTGCCCGAGGAGGCCCTGGTCGTGCGGGCCGCCTTCCGCCTGGCGCCTGGCGATGCGGCGGCGGTACTGGCCCGCATGGAGGCGATCCGTGCCGAGCGGGAGGCAGCCCAGCCGCTGCGGGTGGCAACCGGTGGCAGCACCTTCAGGAATCCGCCCGGCATGAAGGCCTGGCAGCTCATCGACGCCGCCGGCTGCCGCGGCCTCAGGCACGGCCGGGCGATGGTCTCGGAGAAGCACTGCAACTTCCTGATCAACACCGGCGAGGCTACCGCGGCGGAGATCGAGGAGCTGGGCGAGACGGTGCGGCGGCGCGTGCTGGCGCACAGCGGCGTCGAGCTCCAGTGGGAGGTCGTGCGGGTCGGAACCGGCGGTGGAGAGGCGGCATGAGCAGGCATGTGGCGGTCTTGATGGGCGGCCGCTCGGCGGAGCGCGAGGTGTCGCTGGTGAGCGGCGATGCCTGCGCCGGGGCGCTCGAGGAGCGCGGCTATCGCGTGACCCGGATCGACGTCGGACCGGACCTGCCGGCGGTGCTGGCGGAGCTGCGCCCCGACTGCTGCTTCAACGCGCTCCACGGGCGGTTCGGCGAGGACGGAAGGGTGCAGGGCCTGCTCGACCTGATGGGCATCCCCTACACCCACTCGGGCGTGCTGGCTTCGGCCCTGGCCATGGACAAGCCGATGGCCAAGCGGGTTTTCGCCCAGGCCGGCCTGGCCTGCCCTGTGGGTATCGACATGACGCTGGGCGAGCTGCGCGGCGGAGCGCCCATGGCGCCACCTTTCGTGGTCAAGCCGGCCGCCGAGGGCTCGAGCCTCGGCGTCTTCATCCTCACGGACGGCGATCTGGCGCCGCTCTTCGAGCGCAACGACGCGGACCTCGAGCAGCGGGTCCTCGTGGAACGCTATATTCCCGGCCGCGAGCTCACCTGCGCGGTGCTCGACGACCGGCCGCTGGCGGTCACCGAGATCGTCCCGCGCGAGGGCTTCTACGACTATCGCGCAAAGTACACCGGCGGCGTCGCCGACCACCTGATTCCCGCGCCGGTGCCCGAGGGGATCCGCGAGAGGGTCATGGAGATGGCGCTGATCGCCCACCGTACCCTCGGTTGCAGGGGTGTCAGCCGCGCCGATTTCCGCTACGATGTCTCGGCCGAGGAGGAGCAAGGTCTCTACCTGCTCGAGGTCAATACCCAGCCGGGGATGACGCCCTTGTCCCTGGTTCCCGAGCAGGCCGCCCATTGCGGCATGTCCTTCGCCGATCTGGTCGTGCATCTGGTCGAGGAGGCTCGATGCGACAGGTGACGCTGGCCGCCCATCGGGCGCGCAACGTGCCGCGGCGGCCGCCGCCGTCGCGCTGGCGACGCTGGCTGCGGCGCGGCCTGCTGGCCACCGGCCTGCTCGCCGCAACCGGCGTCGGCGGCCATGCCGCGATCGAGCGCGGGGCGGTCGAGAAGGCGGGTGTCCTGGCCGATCTCGCCGGCAGTCGCCTGGCAGCGCTCTCCGGCCTGGTGGTGAACAATGTCTACGCCGAGGGGCGGCGTATGACGTCGGAGGCGGCGCTCGTCGGCGCTCTTGAAGACGTTATGGGACGGCCTATACTGGCAGTTGATCTCGAAGAGGTTCGTGAGCGCCTTCAGCGGCTTCCCTGGGTTCGCACCGTGACCGTCCGCCGCCAGTTCCCCGACGCCATCCTGGCCCGTCTCGAGGAGCACCGCCCGCTCGCCCTGTGGCGCAAGGACGATGGGCTGAGCCTCGTCGACGGCAAGGGCTCGGTCATCCAGGTGCAGGACCTGCGCCCCTTCGTCCAGCTCCCGCTGCTGACCGGCGAGGATGCGCCACAAAACGCCCGGGCGCTGTTCGCCATGCTTGCTGTCGAGCCGGCCCTGGCCGAGCGGGTGACCGCCGCGACCCGTGTCGGCGGCCGGCGCTGGAACGTCTGGCTGGATGGCCGCGTCGAGGTCCGTCTGCCCGCCGAGGGCGTGTCGCAGGCGTGGCAGCGGCTGGCCGAGGTCGAGCGCGAGAAGGCGCTTCTCGCCCGCACCATCGAGGCCGTCGATCTGCGCACCCCCGACTGGCTGGTGCTGCGCAAGGCGCCGCAGCCGGTGCTCCCGGCCGGCGGAGGACGCGCATGAGCGTCGCCTTGAAGCCGCCGCGCGGCATGGGTGGCGTCCGTGCCGGCGGGCGTGGCGGGCCGTTTGCGGTCCTCGACATCGGCACCAGCAAGATCTGCTGCCTGATCGCCCGGCCGCGGCCGGGGCGCGGCTGTCAGGTGCTGGGTCGCGGCTACCAGCTCGCCGACGGGCTCGAGCGGGGCGAGATCATCGATGTCGAGGCCGCCGAATCCTCGATCCGTGCGGTGCTCCACGAGGCCGAGCAGCAGGCCGGCGAGCAGGTCACCGCGGTGCTGGCGGCGGTCGGCGCCGGTCGGCCGCGCTCGCATCTGATGCGGGTCGAGCGGCCGCTCAACGGCCGCAGCATCACCGACGAGGACGTCGAGACGGCGCTCGGCCGGGCCCGCGCCGAGGTGCTGGGCACCGGGGCGGCGGTGCTGCATGTGGTGCCGGTCGAGATGTCGGTGGATGGCGGGCGGCCGCTCCGCGACCCGCGCGGCGTCAAGGGCCAGCTGCTCGATCTGCTGGTCCATGTGGTAGCGGCCGACGCGCAGCCCCTGCGCACCATCACGAGCTGCCTGGAGCGCGCCCACCTCGATGTTCTGGGGCTGGTCGCGGCACCCTATGCGGCCGGCCATGGCTGCCTCACGGAAGACGAGCTCGAGCAGGGCTGCCTGCTCGTCGACCTGGGAGCGGGTACCACCCAGGTCGCGCACTTCACCGGCGGCAACCTCGCCTTCGTCGAGCAGGTCCTCAAGGGCGGCGAGAAGATCACCGCCGACGTCGCCTACGGTCTGTCGACCTCGCTGCGCGAGGCCGAACGGCTCAAGACGCTCTATGGCGGGGTCTTGTGGCGGACCTGCGACGACAATATCCGCCTCGAGGTGCCGCTGATCGACGACGCCGAGGACGAGCCCAGCGGCGAGGTCTCGCGCACCCGGCTGACCTTCATTATCCGCTCGCGGGTCGAGGAGATCTTCTCCGAGCTCATCGAGCGGCTGCGCAACGGCAGCGACGTGCTGCGGGCGCGCCCGCCGCGCAGCATCGTCCTGACCGGCGGCGCGGCGCAGCTCGAGGGGATGGGCGAGCTGGCAGAGGAGATGTTCAGCCTCAAGGTGCGTGTCGCGCGGCCGCGCGGTCTCCACGAGGTGCCCGGTGCCGAGGACGACCCGAGCTGGGCGGTCGCTGCGGGCGCTCTGGCGATGGCGAGCGGCGGCGACAGCGGTCTTGGCTGGAGTGACGGTGAAGAAAAGCGTACACTGCGTTCAGGACTTGCCCGCCTGAAAGAGTGGTTGCGCGAGAACTTCTGAGGCTCACAAAGAATAGCGAATACCAACCGGTCGTGCCTTGCCCGGCGGCCGGTCGAAAGGGCGGAAATGCGCCCCGTCGCTTGTGGAGGAGAAGGGATGACCATCAATCTCACGATGCCCATGACGCACGAGCTGAAGCCGAGGATCTCGGTGGTCGGCGTCGGCGGGGCCGGCGGCAATGCCGTCAACAACATGATCACCTCGCATCTCGAGGGGGTCGACTTCGTCGTCTGCAATACTGACGCCCAGGCCATTTCCGCGTGCCTGACCGAGCGTCGGGTCCAGCTCGGCGTGTCGATCACCCACGGGCTTGGCGCCGGCGCCCGCCCCGAGGTGGGTCGTGCGGCCGCCGAGGAGGCGATCGACGAGATCCTGGACAACCTCCAGGGCAGCCACATGGTGTTCATCACCGCCGGCATGGGCGGCGGCACCGGCACCGGTGCGGCTCCGGCGATCGCCCGGGCGGTCCGCGAGCAGGGCATCCTCACCGTCGGCGTGGTCACCAAGCCCTTCCACTTCGAGGGCGCGCACCGCATGCGCCTGGCCGAGCAGGGCCTGGCCGAGCTGCAGCAGCATGTCGACACGCTGATCGTCATCCCCAACCAGAACCTGTTCCGGCTGGCCAACGAGCGCACCACCTTCGCCGACGCCTTCAAGATGGCCGACGAGGTGCTGCACATGGGCGTGCGCGGGGTCACCGACCTCATGATCATGCCCGGCCTGATCAATCTCGACTTCGCCGACATCCGCACGGTGATGAGCGAGATGGGCAAGGCGATGATGGGCACCGGCGAGGCCGAGGGCGAGCGCCGGGCGCTCGACGCCGCCGAGGCGGCGATCTCCAACCCGCTGCTCGACGAGGTGTCGATGAAGGGCGCGCACGCCGTCCTCATCAACATCACCGGCGGCATGGACATGGCGCTCTTCGAGGTGGACGCGGCCGCCAACCGCATCCGCGAGGAGGTCGACCCCGACGCCAACATCATCTTCGGCTCGACCTTCGACGGCTCGATGGACGGCCGGATGCGCGTCTCGGTGGTGGCGACCGGCATCGATTCGGAGAGCGCGCGCAAGGCCCAGGCCGAGGCCGCGCAGGCTGCCGGCGCGCAGCAGGCGGGCCAGCAGGAGGCGGCGCCGGCCGCCCCGGCGGGCGGCTTCCGCTTCCCGGTGCAGATGCAAAAGGCCCAGCCGGCGCCGTTCCCCAGCGTCGCGCGACCGGCCGCTCCCGTGCGCCGTCCCGGCGAGCCGAGCCCGGCCCTCAACCTGCGGGCCTCGGGCGCCGGCGCCGAGCAGCGTTCCGAGACGGCGGGGCCGAGCTCCCTTCCGCCGCACGGCGCCCAGCCGGCCGCCGCGCATCGCGCCCAGCACGGCGAGCGCGGCATCAACTTCTTCGAGCGCATGAAGGATTTCGCTTTCGGCAATGGCGGCATGCCGAGCGAGACCCGGGCCGTGCAGCCCCGGAGCGAGACCGCCGAGGCGGATCGGGTCGTGCGGCAGCCCGAGCTCGAGGAGGCCCGGGACGTGCCGGCCTTCCTGAGACATGAGCGGGTCGACAGCTGAGAAGCAGCTCGCGAGCAGCCCTCTCGACGTCTTGGGAGGGCGAGACAGGGGCCGCCCGCGCCCGTTCCCTCACCGGAGCGGTGCGCGGGCGGCCCCTGCCGTTTTCCGGGGGCGGGCAGGCGGCGGGTGCCATTGCCGGGCCACCGGCGCTCGCCCATAGTGCGCCGCGCGTCGCGGAGCAAAGGGAGGGCGAGCATGCGCGTCGAGGATCTGGACACGCCGACGGTGGTGGTCGACATCGCACGGGTCGAGCGCAACCTGAAGCGCTGGCAGGACTATTGCGACCGTCACGGGATCAGGAACCGGCCGCACATCAAGACCCACAAGGTGCCCGAGCTGGCCCACCGCCAGGTGGCGCTGGGGGCGGTCGGCATCGCCTGCCAGAAGCTGGGCGAGGCCGAGGTCATGGCCGATGCCGGCCTCGAGGACATCCTCATCCCCTACAACCTCCTCGGCCATGCCAAGCTCGACCGCGCCCGCGCGCTGGCCCGCCGCGTCAGGCTCACCGTGGCCTGCGACTCGACCGTCGTGGCGGACGGCCTCGCCGAGGCTTTCGCCGCCGAGGGTGAGCGGCTGGCGGTGATGGTCGAGGTCGACAGCGGCATGCGCCGCTGCGGCGTCGGCACCGCCGAGGAGGCCGCCGAGCTCGCCGCCCACGTAGCGGCCAAAAAGAGCCTGCGCTTTGCCGGCTTCCTCACCTACCCGGCACCCCGCGGCACGGCCCAGGTGCAAGAAGTGATGAGTGCGGCCAAGGAGCTGCTGGCCAGCCGCGGAATCGACACGCCCGCCGTCTCGGGCGGCGGCACGCCCGACATGTGGCGTGCCCACGAGGCCCCGGTGGTCACCGAGTACCGCGTCGGCACCTACATCTACTATGACCGGATGCAGGTCGCGGCCGGCGCGGCGAGCTACGAGGACTGCGCGCTCACCATCCGCACCACGGTGGTGAGCAGACCCGGCAGCGACCGTGCGGTGCTGGACGCCGGCTCCAAGACCCTGACCTCCGACATCGGCAATCTCGACGGCCACGGCTATATCGTCGAGTATCCCGAGGCGCGCATCACCAAGCTCAGCGAGGAGCACGCCCAGGTCGACCTCTCGGCCTGCGCCGCGAAGCCGGCGGTGGGCGAGCAGGTGACCGTCATCCCCAATCACTGCTGCGTGGTAAGCAACCTCTTCGACAGCGTGGCGGTGGCGCGCGAGGGCCGCATCGTCGGCCGCTTCCCGATCGCCGCGCGCGGTCTGGTCCGCTAGCCCCGCGCGGCGACGAGCCTGGCCCGGCCGGGTGCCGCGGCGGCGGTGCCGCACGAAAGCGCCGCCGTGACCTCGCTTCGCGGTCTCCGGGCGGTCGGCGGCAGGGCCTTAGGCGAGGCGGAGAAGGGGACGAGGGCCGACCGCGACTGGCGTCCGAGCCGCTGCTTCACGGGTCTCGTGCGGTCGCGCCGCGCGCCTGCAGCGCCGTTCGCCAGCTCGCCCCCGACCTGGCCACAGCGAGCTTCGAGCTGCTGCCGTCCGGTCTTTGCGCCGGGCCCGCGCCCCTTGGTTCCGGCCGTCGGGGGAGGGCTTCAGTGCGCCATCAGCACCGGAACGGTCATGTGGTGCAGGAGGTGGGCGGTGGTGCCGCCGAGAACCATCTCGCGCAGGCGGGAATGGCCGTAGCCGCCCATCACCAGGAGGTCGGCGCTCTCGTCGCTGGCGGTCGAGAGCAGCACGTCGCCCACGCCCATGCCGCCCGACTGCACCGCCTTCACCTCGACCTTCAGGCCGTGCCGGGCGAGGTGCGTGGCGATGTCGGCGCCGGGAGCGGCACCGAGCTGCGCCTCGTGCCGCTGCGGGTCGACCACCAGCACCGTGACCTTCAGCGCCTTCTCGAGCAGCGGCATGGCGTCGTTGATGGCCCGGGCCGCCTCCCGCGTGCCGTTCCACGCGCACAGTACCCGCTCCGGCGAGCGCGCCTCGGTGCCGACATAGGGGACGAGGATCGCCGGCCGGCCCGACTGCATGAAGGCGGCCTCGGCCACGAAGGTCTCGCCGCCGCCGGCGTCGGGGTCCGGCTGGCCGACGATCGCCAGATCGACATGCCGCGCCTGGCGGGCGAGGCTGTCCGCCAGGCGGTCGACCGATACCGTCTCGTGGCGGGTCTCGACCGGGACGCCGGCCTGCTGGGCGGCTTTTCGGGCGCCCTCCAGCTGCTCCTCGGCCTCGGCCTCGGCCATGGCGCGCTGCTGCCGTACCACCTCGGGCGGGACGCTGACCCCGACTGCCGCCGGAATGTAGGGCTCGGCCACGAGGCTCAGCGCTATCAGGTGCGCGTCGTGCGTCCGGGCCAGCGCCATGGCGTAGGCGAGCCGCGCCGGGCTCGCTTTGGTGGCGTCGAGCTGGACGAGAATGTTCTTGAGGGCCATCACCTGTCTCCCTGCCGGCCTTCGCGACGGCTCCCGCGAGTGGAGGCGTAAATGTCATGCGTGACATTGATCTGCATCAGCTATGGTCCCTCCCGGCGCTGGCCGGAGAGCGAGAGCTCCGCCACCGGTACCGACCGTTCAGCATAGCACCCGGCGGATCCCCATGACCACCGATACCCCGCGCGAGATCGAGCTCAAGCTGCGCACCACGCCGGAGGCCATCAAGCGCCTCAAGGGTGGCGAGCTGCTCAAGGGTCATCTGCGGACCGCGGCGCGCGCCTCACGGCTCTCCAGCATCTATTACGACACGCCCGACCACCGCCTTGCCGCCAGGGGCATCGCGCTGCGCGTCCGCAAGACCGGGCGCCGCCACGTGCAGACCCTCAAGGGCGAGCCGGCGGCCAGCGGTGCGGCCGCCGACCGGCCCGAATGGGAGGTTCCGGTAAGCTCGGAGAAGCCCGACCTCGATCTCCTGCCGGAGCCGGCCCGGGCGCTGGCCGGGCTGGTCGACGGGCAGGAGCTGGTGCCGCTTTTCGCCACCCGTTTCCGCCGCGAGCGGATGCTGGTCGAGTGGACGGCCGAGCATGGCGAGCCGGCGCTGATCGAGCTTGCCCTCGACGAGGGGCGGATCGAGAGCGGCGAGGCGCACCGGCCGATCAGCGAGATCGAGCTGGAGCTCAAGGAAGGCCTGCCCGCCGCCCTGTTCAGCCTCGCCGCCGCCCTGCGCCGCGATCTGCCGCTGGCGCTCGAGAGCGAGGCCAAGGCGCAGCGCGGCTTCGCCCTGGCGACCGGTACCCCGCCTGCAGTGTGGAAGCCCGGCCGGCTCGAGCTGGACCGGGATCTCGAGGTCGAGGGCGGGCTCGAGGCGATCCTGCGGCAGGGCCTGGTCCAATGGATGCGCAACGAGCCGGCAGCGCGCGACGGACGCGACCCGGAAGGGGTGCATCAGATGCGCATCGCGGTGCGCCGCTTGCGCTCGGCCCTCGGGCTCTTCCGCCGGGTGCTGGCGCCGGAGGTGCGCCAACGCTGGGACGACGAGCTCGGATGGCTCCTGGACGAGCTGGCGCCGGTCCGCGACCTCGATGTGTTCCTGGCGGAGATCCTCGCGCCGGCTACCTCCTCGCTGGACGACGCAGGGATGCTGGCCGGGCTGCGCGACGCGGTCGAGGCGCGCCGTGCACGAGCCTATGAGAGCCTGCGCCGCACCCTCACCGGCGAGCGCCATGCCGGCTTGATGTTCGAGTTCGCCGCGTGGATCGAGCACCGCGGATGGCGCGGCGGCGGGGACGTCGACCTGCGGCTGGCGCAGCATCTGCCGTTGCGGGAGCTGGCGAAAGACGAGCTGGCGCGGCGCTACCGCAAGGTCCGCAAGGCGGGGCGGGGCTTCGCCGAGCTCGACGAGGGCCAGCGGCACGCGCTCAGGATCAGGATCAAGAAGCTGCGCTACGGCGTCGAGTTCGTGGGCGGCCTGTTCGACGGCAAGCAGCCGCGCCGGTTCGCCGGGAAGCTCGCCGGCCTGCAGGACGCGCTGGGCCATCTCAACGATCTCGCGGTCGCCCGGGGTCTGGCGGGCGAGGCGATCGGTGCGGCCGCCGCGGAGCGCGAGCAGGTGGCGCTGGGCGCCGGCGTGGTGATCGGCTGGCACGCGGGACGCCGCCAGCTGCTCGAGCCCGAGATCGTCGCGCGCTGGAAGGCGTTCAAGAAGCTCGCGCGGTTCTGGCGCTAGAGCGCTCCCCCTGGCTGGATCACAGGGACGGAGGCTCGCGGCGGGGGCGGAGGTCTGGACGCAGCCCGCCCCGTCAACCCGCGAGGACTGGTGCCAGGTGAGAGTAACGCCCAGGTGAGAGTAACGCCCAGGTGAGATCAACGCCCAGGTGAGATCAACGCGAAGCTAACGGGCTGCCTCTCCCTCGAGCTCGCCGTGCAGCTCCTCGAGGAGCACGGCAGCCTGGCTGAGGGCGGCGATGGCCGAAGCACGGCTCTCCTCGCGCAGCCCCTCGGCAGCCTGGTCGAGGGAGCGAAGGGCGTTGTAGTAGCGGTCCTCGGCGCGTTGGGTGGCGGCATTGTCCTCGAAGCTGCCACGGACCTCGTCGTAGAGCGCCTCGAGCCGCTCGAAGGGGACCGGCTCGTCGCCCTCCAGCGCCTTCACCATGGCGTCGATGCGGCTTTTCCAGGAGGCGACGGCCTCCGCAGAGACGGCCGGACCAGCCTGCGCCGGCCCGGTGGTCTGCGCGACCCCCGCGGCCGGAAGCGCACAGGCGAGCGCCAGACCCGCGACCATCATCACGACACGATCTCTCATCGGCTCCTCCAAAAAAACACCTGCTCCCGAGCAATCCACGGACCGACCGAGCGTTCCATGCCCCATCGGCCGTGGCCGGCAAGCATGCGAGGCGCCGGCCCACCGCCAAGCTAGCCATCCCAGCGCGAGGCTGCCGGACGCCACGACACCGAGAAAGGCCGCTCCGCGGGGGCTGCACGCGGCTTCCCCTTCTCCTTTCGTCACCTCGAACCAGCGCTCGGGTTCGCGTCTGCCGCGGCCGGCACCGCCGTTAACCCGCGTGAAATGGTACCAGGTGCGATTAAGGAAACGTTGCGGCGGCCTCGCGCCAGCCGCTCCGCGGGCGCTGCACGCGGCTTTCCTCTCCTCCTTTCGTCACCTCGGGGCGGCGCTCGGGTTCGCGTTTGCCGCCCGTCCATGCCGCGCCGGACGGCAGCCCCGCTGGCCTGTCGGGTTCGCGTTTGCCGCGGCCGGCACCGCCGTTAATCCGCGTGAAATGGTACCAGGTGCGATTAAGGAAACGTTGCGGCGGCCTCGCGCCAGCCGCTCCGCGGGCGCTGCACGCGGCTTTCCTCTTCTCCTTTCGTCACCTCGGGGCGGCGCTCGGGTTCGCGCTTGCCGCGGCCGCACCGTCGTTACTAATATCGCAGCGTTACACCCGACATATCATGCGGCATACCGGACGGTCGGCGGGGAGAAGCAGCTTCTGATCCGCTCCGGCATGCGCTGGATGGTCCGCATCACCGAGCAGATGCCGAACGTCAGCTGGTCCTTGCTGCCGGGCTGCGGCTTTTGCGGCAGCTGCTGCTTGAGGTCGTTG
>JAWZSN010000029.1:0-63683 GCA_033875255.1 Geminicoccaceae bacterium 1502E
TCGCCAAGGACTGGGAAACCTCCACCGCCAGCGCCGAAGGCTGGATGATGGTCGCCCACATCCGCCTCACCACGCGCCGCCTCGCAAGGTATTGCCACGCCTCATAGAGTTTTGAGTCGGGCTCTAAGATCTCCGGGTCACGCGGATCTCCAAGACATCGAGCTCATTCTCTCGTCCTTGGAGAAGGCATTCACGAAAGGACGTTACTCATATGAGTTGAACGCGGAAGCGAGTATTCGGGAGGTTGAACGCATCGGGCGCGAATGGGTGGAGAACGGGGCTCTTCTTGCCGAAGCACAGCTGGCTTATTACCCGATGGAAAGAGACAACGTCTTCCACGGACTGATATCGTGGATGGAAGCGGAAACGGGCCTTCGGGTCGATCTGGACGAATGATCGAGCGTGCCGCGGGCGAGCCGCTACTTGCCGGCTCGCCCGCGCCGCCGTCCTACCCCATGGCCTCGCGGTAGAGACGCTCGTAGTCGGCGGCGGTCGCCGGGCGGGGGTTGGTGGCGTTGGTATGATCCTTCTCGGCGAGCGGCGCGCAGTAGGCGATGTCGGCTTCGGTGACGCCCATCTCGCGAAGGTTGGCGGGAAGGCCCAGGCGGCTGTTGAGGCCGCGGATCCAGTCGCCGATGTCGGCGCCGGGCGCGAGGCCGAGAATCGCGCGGATGCGCTCGTACTTGGCGCCGACATGATCGGCGTTGAAGGCGAGGATGGTGGGCAGGATCACGGCATTGAGGGTGCCGTGGTGGAGGCTCTTGCCGGCGAGGCCGCCCAAGGGATGGCTCATGGCATGCACCGCCCCCAGGCCTTTCTGGAAGGCCATGGCACCTTCCATGGCGGCCATCATCATTTCCCAGCGCGCCTGGCGGTCGCTGCCGTCACGGAACGCCTTCTCGATATTGCCGGCGGCGCGGGCGAGGCCGTCGAGGGCGATCGCCTCGGCCGGCGGGTTCACCGCCGGAGCGATATAGGTCTCGATGCAGTGGGTGAGCGCGTCCATGCCGGTGCCGGCGGTGAGCCCGGCCGGCAGGCCCAGCGTCAGCTCGGGGTCGCAGATCGCCACCTTGGGGATCAGATGCGGGCTGATGAGGCCGAGCTTGCGGCCGTCCTCCAGGACGATGACGGCACCGCGGCCGACCTCGCTGCCAGTGCCGGCGGTGGTCGGCACGGCGATCATCGGCGGCATGTCGGCGCGGATCCGCGGCACACCGCCTTCCACCAGCATGTACTGGCTCATCGGCCCCTCGTGCGTCGCCATGAGGCCCACTGCCTTGGCGAGATCGAGCGGCGAGCCACCGCCAAGGCCGATCAGACCGTCGCAGCCCCGCTCCTTGAAGAGCCGCATCGCCTCGAGGCTCGCCGTCTCTGTCGGATTGGCAGGCGTGCCGTCGAAGATCGTGACCTCGACATCGTTGGGGATGCGCTCGCGCACCCGGTCGACCAGGCCGGCCGCCGCCACGCCCTTGTCGGTCACCAGCATCGGCCGGCGGATCTCGAGGCGCTCCAGCTCGCGCGCCAGCATGTCGATGGCGCCGAAGTCAAAGTGAACGGTCGTCAGGTACGAGATCACGGCCACCTTCTGCCTCCCCCGGTTTCTTGCGGCTCTCGGCCGCGGATAGTGCCGTCGGCAATCCACACCGGCAAGCGCTGCCGCCGCAGACCTCCCGCGCGGCGATCCGCGGCCCTAGCGGCGGCCTCCCTCATCCGCTACCAAGATCTCCGGCGGCTCGCGCGGCGACGGGGTGGCTCGCATCGCGCGGCAGCGCCGCATCCGCCTGCTGGTCTGCCTGGAGTTACCGTTCGATGTGGGCTCTCGCGCGGTTCGTCCGCTTCGCCTACTGGCTCAACCGGCTGGTCGGGCGCGCCGCCGGCTGGCTGGTGCTGGCCACCGTGCTGATCTGCGCCTCGGTCGCCCTCGCGCGCTACGGGCTGAACTTCGGCCGGGTGTGGATGCAGGAGCTCTACGTCGTGACCTTCGCTGTCTCCTTCATGCTGGTGGCGCCGCTGGCCTACGGCGACAACCAGCATGTCCGGGTTGATATTCTCGCCCGCCAGTTCCCGCCGCGCCGCCGGGCGTGGATCGAGATCGGCGGCGCCGTGCTGTTCCTCGTGCCCTGGCTTCTCCTCGTCCTCTGGTCGAGCCGCCCGTTTGTGGCGCTTTCCTGGGCCGTGGCCGAGCCGTCGCCCCAGGCCGGCGGCCTGCCCGGGCTCTATCTGGTGAAGGCGGTGATCCCGGCCTTCGCCTGCCTGCTTCTCCTACAGGGCTTGGGCGTGATCGGCCGCAACGTCATCCTGCTCGCCGGGCGCGAGGATATCCTGCCGCCCGATTTGCGCTCCGAGCCCGCCGGCTCGGTGAGCTGAGCGCTCCTGCGACCGCCTTTATCCCGCAACCACCCGACCTCTCGCAGCTGCAAGGATCACCCGCGTGATCGACGTCGTCGGCGAAGCGCTCGCCATCGCCATGTTCATCAGCATCTGTGCCACGATGATGCTGGGCTATCCGCTGGCCTTCACCCTGGCCGGCACGTCGCTGATCTTCGCGGTGATCGGCCATTTCCTCGGCCATTTCGACTTCGTGCTCTTCATGGGCCTGGCGCCGCGCTATTTCGGCGTGATGATGAACGAGGTGCTGGTGGCGGTGCCCCTCTTCATCTTCATGGGCATGGTGCTCGAGCGCTCGGGCATCGCCGAGGCGCTCTTGACCACCATGGGCCAGCTCTTCGGCCGAATCCGCGGCGGGCTCGGCTACTCGGTGGTGATCGTCGGCACCGTGCTCGCCGCCTCCACCGGGGTGGTCGGCGCCACCGTGGTCACCATGGGGCTCATCAGCCTGCCCGCCATGCTGCGCGCCGGCTATGATCCCAAGCTCGCCTCCGGCACGATCTGCGCCTCGGCCACCCTCTCCCAGCTCATCCCGCCCTCCACCGTCATCATCTTCATCAGCGACATCCTCCAGGGCGTGAACCAGATGGCCCAGCTCAGGATGGGCAACCTGGCGCCGACCCCGGTCTCCGTGGGCGACCTCTTCGCCGGCGCCCTGCTGCCGGGCCTGGTGCTGGTCGGGCTCTATCTGGGATGGAACATCTGGAAGGCCATCAGCGAGCCCGAGAGCGCCCCGGCGCTGGTGATGACCGAGGCGGAGCGTCGCGGCCTCGCCAAGAACGTCCTGGTGGCGATGGTCTTCCCGTTGCTCCTGGTGCTGAGCGTGCTGGGCTCGATCCTCGCAGGCATCGCGACTGCCACGGAATCGGCCTCGATCGGCGCGGTGGGCGCGGTGCTGTTCGCGGCGATGCGCGGTCGGCTCACCTTCAAGGTGATCGAGGAGGCGGTGAAGCGCACCGCCACCACCACCTCGATGATCTTCCTGATCCTTCTCGGCGCTTCCGTCTTCTCGCTGGTCTTTCGCGGGCTGGGCGGCGAGGCGCTGGTCGAGGAGGCGCTCCAGGCCATGCCCGGCGGCCCGATGGGCGCCGCGCTGGTCTGCATGGCGGTGATGTTCGTCCTGGGCTTCTTCCTCGACACGTTCGAGATCATCTTCATCATGCTGCCGATCTTCGGCCCGCCGCTCCTCATCATGGGCTTCGATCCGATCTGGCTGGGGGTCATGGTGGCGATCAACCTGCAGACCAGCTTCCTGACGCCGCCCTTCGGCTTCACCCTCTTCTATCTCAGGAGCGTCGCCCCGCCCTCGATCCGCACCACCGAGATCTGGCGCGGCGCCATGCCCTTCGTGGCCCTTCAGCTCCTCGCCATGGGCGTGTTGTTCTTCCAGCCGCAGCTGGTCACTTGGCTGCCCGACCGGCTGTTCCGCTCACCTCCCGCCAGCGAGGCCACTGACGCCCCTGCCCGCTCCTCCGACCAGCTCCTCCAGGACCTCCTCATGCCCGACCCGCTGATGAACCCGGGCAACGACCTGCTGATGCCGCAGCGCTAGGCGCTGCATCCCGGCGGCCGGATCGCGGCGCGGGCCGCCGGCGGACCCTGAAGGCCGTGGCGTGGGAGCCGTGTACGGCGCTGCCGACTGAAATAAAAAGGATAATCTGGCCGCGTGCAGCGTCTTGGACGGCGCCGCTGCCAGCTTAGGGCACGGCCGCTCACCGGTTCCTCTGGTCCCCACGGCTCGCGGCGCCTCGAGTGACGCGATCGGCCGGTTGTGTCCTCAGGATCGGGACGGACGCCGGCAGGCGGCCTCGACCAGACGGAGGGCGGCGGCGAGGTCGTCGAGGGTGGCGGTGGGCGAGGTCTTGCCGCGCACCGCCTCGAAGGTGGCGGCGACGTGGGTGGCCATGAGGGGGGCGGCGTCGGTAGCCACGGGCTCTTCCTCGACACCGTGCGGCGTGGCAAGGCGCCACAGGCCGCGCTCGATGGCGAGATGCCAGTTCCGGCCGGCGAAGCGGTAGGCCTGATGGCGCGCCATGGCGTGGGGGAAGCCGTAGCCGACCTCGATGTGGGCGCTGAAGCCCTGGCCGTCTTCGAGCGCCACGAGGGCATGGTCCTCGACCGCCTCGGCGAAGGCGGCATGGCTCAGCACCGCGCCGGCGACGGCGAGGCTCCTGCCGCCGAGGCAGCGGGCGAGATCGAGGAAGTGGATACCCAGATTGACGAGAACGCCGCCGCCGGCCTGGGCGGGATCGAGCATCCACGCGCAGCCGGCCGCGCGGTAGCGCTCCGGCGGGCCGGCGATATCCGTGAAAGAGGCCTGCAGCACCGGGCCGATCCGGCCGGCCCGCTGCAGCGCCTCGATCTTCTTGAGCCAGGGCGCGAGGCGGTTGACGAAGGGCACCGTGGAGAAGACGCCCGCAGCGCCTGCCTCCCGGGCCAAAGCTGCCACCGCATCCGCGGTCAGACCGCCAGGCTTTTCCAGGGAGAACGGGACGCCATGGGCGATGAGGGTGCGGGCGATGGACGGCATCGCGCAGTGCCGGCCGAGGGCGAAGGCGAGATCCGGGCGCACCCGCTCGAGCAGCATCTCCAGATCGGCAAAGGCCGGGCAGCCGAGAGCGCTGGCATCGGCCCGGGCACGGGCGGCGTCCTCGTCCCAGACCGCCGCTACCTCAATGCCGGCCTGGTGCAGGCCGGCCAGCACCAGCGGGGCGTGCCAGTGGCTGCTTCCGACCAGCACCACCTTCACCGGCCGGGGGCCTCGAGCCGCATCAGAAGGCGATAGACGGCACCCTGCGGCTCGCCCTCCAGCATGCCATTGGCGCGCATCCGGGCCAGCACATCGCGAATGGCGGTCTCCAGATCCTCGGAGAACTGGCCTTCCAGGGCCAGGACCCAGGCGGCGACGCCGGTGCCGCCGGCGCGCAGCTTCGTCTCGGCGGTCTCGAGAAGGCTCGCCCCGGCGTCGCCCTGCCAGAGCCGGACCGCGGGGATTGCCGCTCCGTCCGCGAGCCCGGGCAGCATCGCCGCCAGACCGTCGGCGTCGCAAAGCTGCTCCGGGGCGAAGCGCAGTGTGGCGATCAGCCCGCCCTCGCCCTGTCCGGCGCTGACGACCGGCCGGCAGACCGAGCGGTTGACGCCGCGAAAGCTCGGGACCACCCGGCTGGTCCATGACGAGGGCGCGTTCAGCCGCTCGAGATAGGCCGGCGACGTCAGCACGTCCCGGCTCTCCACAAGATAGTCGTTGAAATAACGCGGCCCGCCCGTCACCGCCTCGTAGCGCCGGGCGCGCAAGAAGCCCGGCACGGCCATGCGCTCGGGAAGATGCTCGCGGCTGTGCCAGTCGTGGAAGGCGGCCTCCGCACCGGGCTCGATGTCGTGCCAGATGGCGAGCAGGCCGTGCTGCTGTCCGCTCATCGCGCCACGTCCGCAAGGCTCGCCACTGCCCCGCCGCGGCGCAGCACGCCTTTGGCGAGGAAGATATCGGTAATCTCGCCGACCGCCTGCTCGAAGGCCGCCGCGTGGCGCGCCTCGAGGCCGCGCGGGCGCGCCAGCTCGGGGCGGATGACCGCCTCGATACGGCCGGGCCGGGGCGACATCACCACCACCCGGTCGGCCAGCAGCACCGCCTCGTCGATGCTGTGGGTGATGAACAGCACGGTTTTGGGCGAGGCCATCCACAGTTCCTCCAGATCGACGCGCATTTGCTCGCGGGTCAGCGCGTCGAGCGCGCCGAACGGCTCGTCCATCAAGAGCAGCGGCGGGTCGTGGATGAGCGCGCGGGCGATCGAGGCGCGCTGCTGCATGCCGCCGGAAAGCTGGCGGGGAAAGCTCTGGGCGAAGTCGCCGAGGCCCACCGCCTCGAGCAGCCGCGCGGCGCGCACGCGGTGGGTCGCCGGGTCGAGATCGCGCATCTCGGCCTGGAACAGCACATTGTCCATCACCGTGCGCCAGTCCAGCAGCACCGGCTTTTGAAAAACGAAGCCCAGATCGGTCTGCGGGCGGCGCACCTCCTTGCCGGCGATCAGGGTGCGCCCGCTGCTGGGGGCCAAAAGCCCGGCGATCAGGCGCAGGAGCGTGCTCTTACCGCAGCCCGAGGGGCCGACGATGGCGACGAACTCGCCGTCTTCGATCTCGAGATCGACCGGCTCGAGCGCCCGCACCTCGTCGGAGCCGCGCGCGAAGGTCTTGGCCAGCCCCTCCAGACGGATGCCGGCCGCGGCGGGAGCCGTGCAGCCCTGCGCGGCCGGCGGCTCCCGTCTTTTAAGCGCGATCGCCATCAGTTCTCGAGGAAGCGGTAGTCGTAGTGCTCGTGCGTCGGCACGTCGGTCTGGAGATCGCGGTAGGTCTTCATGATGTCCAGCGTCTGGTCCCAGAGTTCGGGCGGCGCATAGCCCAACGGCTCCTCGCCGCGACCGCCCACCAGTGGCAGGCTCTTCATGAGCTGCGCCTTGAGGATGGCGGTGTCGATGTCGGGCTTGGCCTTGGCGGCGGCTGCCACGGCGGCGTCGGGGTCTTCCATCGCCGCCTTCCAGCTCTTCTGGGTGGCGCGCACGAAGCGTTTGACCAGATCGGGCTTCTCCTCGGCCATGGCGAGCGAGGTGAAGGCGGCCACGGTGAGTGTGTTCACCCCATAGTCGGCAAAGCGCAGAACCTTGGTGGGCACGCCCTTGGCCTCGATCACCACCGTCTGGTCGTCGATGCCGCCCAGAAGGGCGTGGGACGTGCCGTTGATGACCGCGAGCGGCTTGGCGGCGGGGTCCATGAACTGGAGATTGACGGCGTCGCGCTCGATCCCGTTGGCCGAGAGAAGCGCCGGGAAGACCTGGGCAAGGGCGTCGCCGGCGGTGACCGCGATGCCCTTGCCCTTGATGTCCTGGATGTCCCCGATCCCGGCGTCGGCACGGGCAATCACGCCGAGATTGGAGGTCTCGAACAGCGACATGATGACGGTGACCGGCGCTCCCTTGGCGCGCGCCGAGATCACGGCACCGGTGTCGGCCAGCCCGAAATCGTCCTCGCCGTTGGCCACCAGCTGGACCGCCACGCCGGAGCCGCGGCCCTCGTTGATGGTGAGGTCGATCCCCTCCTGCTCATAAAAGCCCAGATCCTTGCCCAGGTAATAAGGCGGATGCTGGCCGATGAGGATCCAGTTGAGGCGCAGCGAGACCTGGTCGGCCGCCTGGGCGGCGCCGGCCGCGAGCGCCATGAGCGCTGCCGCACCTGCCAGTAGATGTCGTCGATACATGCTCGAGCCTCCCTCTTGTCGTTGTTCGCGCCGGCGCTTCACCGGCCGGCATCGCCACGGTGCGAGACGTGCCAGGGGATCGCGATCCGCTCGGCGAGCTCGACCGCGTAGTAGACCGCCACGCCGATGACGCTCAGCAGGATGATGGCGGCGAAGGTCATGCCGGTCTCGATGTTCCCGTTATATTCGAGGATCAGATAGCCCAGCCCGCGGTCCGAGCCGATGAACTCGGCCACCACCGCCGCGGTCGCCGCCATGGCCGCACCCACCTTGAGGCCGGTGAAAAGTTGCGGCAGCGCCTGCGGCAGGCGGATCTTCTTGAACATCTTCCACTGCCCGGCCCCGGTGGTGCGGGCGAGATCGAGAATGTCGGGATCGGCCGCGCGGAAGCCAGCAATCCCGGCAATCACGATGGGGAAGAAGGAGAGCAGGAAGACCAGCATCACCTTGGGCGGCAAGCCGAAGCCGAACCACACGATGAAGAGTGGGGCCACGGCGATCTTGGGAATGATCTGGAAGACCACCAGCATCGGATAGACGGTTGTCTCGAAGAGCCGCGAGTAGGCGATCATCAAGGAGAGCGGAACGCTCACCACGACCGCCAAGGCAAAGCCCGCGGCGATCACCTGGGTGGTGAAGAGAGCGTGCGACAGCATGCGCTGCCACTGCCGCAGGAAGTCGACCAGCACCTCGCTCGGGGCGGGCAGCAGATAGGCCGGCACAGCCAGGCCGCGGCACACGAGCTCCCAAAGGGCGAACACCGCGAGGAAGCTCAGCACGCCATTGAGCGCTCCGGTATTCATGCCGCGCCGCAGGCGGGCGAGCGTGCTCTCGCGGGCGGCAGACAGGGCGGTGCTCATGCGGGGCTCCTCTCGACAGGCTTGTGGCGGTCCGCGTCGGCCAGGCCCTCGACCAGCAACGGCCAGATCGCCTCGAGTTCGGCGGCGGCGGCGCGCAGCGGCCCGACCAGCGCGTCGAGCCGCTCGCGGGGCATGCGGGCCACCGGCCCGGCGACGCTGACGGTGCCGGCCACCGGGCCGCCTGGCTGTGGACGGAGCGCCACCGCCACCGCAGCGACGCCGGGCTCGGCCTCCTCGAAGGCGATGCCGTAGCCGCGTTGCCGTGTCATGGCGAGCTCGGCCAGCAGCAGCTCGGCGCTGGTGATGACGTTGGGCCCGTGCTCGGCGGGCGAGCCGAACCCCTTCTCCAGAACCACCCGCAAGGCCGTCTCGACGGGCAGCGAGGCGAGCCACACCTTGCCGGTGGCGGTGGCGTGAAGCTGGACCCCTGCTCCCATCACCGGATCGAGCAGCAGGCTGCCGCGCGCTCCCTGCGCCTTGCCGATCCAGTGAATGCGCTCACCCTCGACGACCGTCAGGCGGACCAGCTCGCCGGCCTCCTCGGCCAGCCGGTCGAGGATCGGCTGGGCCAGCTCAAGCAGCCGTGAGCCCGCAAGAAAGCTGAAGCCGAGCTGCACCAGGCGCATCGTCAGCCGGTAGGCGCGGCCCGGACCCTGCATCGCAAAGCCCTGCTCGATCAGCGTGTGGAGCAGTCGGTGGGCAGCACTCTTGGGCAGATCCATGCGCTCGGCGATGTCGGAGAGCGGCAGTCCGCGCGGATGCCCGGCCAGGAGCGCCAATAGCTCCAGGCACCGGTCGACGGCGGCGGTGCTGCGCACGGTAGCGCGCACGGGGTCAGTCATTGGAACGCCATGCAGGTTGGAAACATCTTTTTTAATGGAACACCGTTCCAATAGGAGTCAATGTCTCGCCTGACCGGATCGAGAAGAAACTCGGGAGGACGGACATGGGCGTGGCTGCCGGGCGGGTCGCCATCAACCAGATCACCACCAAGCGCTGGCCGCTGGATGCTGCTATCGCGGGCTGTGCCCGGCATGGTGCCGGCGGCATCGCGATATGGCGCGATCGGCTGGCCGAGCTGGGTGTGCCGGCGGCGCGCCGGATGCTGGCCGAAAGCGGCCTCGCGGTGAGCGGGCTCAACCGTGCAGGACCGCTGCTGCATTCCGGGCCGGCCGAGCGCCGGGCGGCCATGGAGGACGCGCGGCGGGCGGTGGACGAAGCGGCAGCGTTGGGGGCGGCCTGTCTGATGGTGCTGCCGGGCGGCCTGCCGGCGGGCTCGCGCGACCTGCCCGGAGCGCGGCGGCTGCTCGAGGAGCTGCTCGAGGAGCTGCTCGAGGAGCTCTTGGAGGCGGCACGGCCGGCCGGCGTGAAGCTCGGCCTCGAGCCGCTGCATCCGCAATATGCCGCCGAGCGCTCGGTGCTGAACACGCTGGGCCAGGCCAATGCGCTGATCGAGCGGCACGGGCCGGGCCTCGGCCTCGTGGTCGACGCCTACCACTGCTGGTGGGAGCCGGCGCTGGCGCAGGAGATCGCCCGGGCCGGTGACGGCCGCCTCCTGGGCTTTCACGTGTGCGACTGGCTGGTGCCGACCCGCGATCCCCTGCTCGACCGCGGGATGATGGGCGACGGGGTGATCGACCTTGCGGCCCTGCGCGCGATGGTCGAGGCAGCCGGCTATGCGGGGCTGGTCGAGGTCGAGATCTTCAGCAGCCGCTGGTGGGCGGAAGATCCCGACGACGTGGTGCGGCTGTGCCTCGAGCGCTGCGCTGCGTGCCTTTGAGCGCTCGAGGCTTCAGCCGCGCCGCGCCACCGTACGCTCGCGGTGGAAGACATAGAGGCCCGAGCCCACGATCACGGCGATGCCGAGCCAGGTGAGCGCGTCGGGGAAGTCCCCGAAGACGGCCAGACCCAGGATCGTGGCGCTGATGATCTCGAGATACTGGAAGGGGGCCAGCACGCCAGCGGGGGCGTGGCGGAACGCCAGGACCACGAGCATGTGGCTGAAGGTGGCGACCGCGCCCAGGAGCAGCATCAAGAACCACTGCCAGGCCGAGGGCCAGGACGGCTCGAGCATCGGGATCTCGAGGACGGCGCCGGCGGCAAGGCCGAGGCTCATGAAGAGGCAGCCGGTGAGGCCGGCGGTGAGCTGCAGCACGGCCGCGTCCTCGTAAGGCGCAAGCTTGCGGGTGATCAGCAGATAGAGAGCGAAGGTCAGTGCGGCGCCCAGCGGCAGGAGGGCGTGGAGCCCGAAGGCGGCGAAGCTCGGGCGGATCACGATGAGGGCGCCGGCGAGCCCGACCGCCACGGCGCTCAGCCGCCGCCAGCCGATCCGCTCGCCCAGGAAGAGGGCGGAGAGCAAGGTGAGAATCAGCGGCTCGACGAAGAAGATCGCGACCGTGTCGGCCAGCGGCATCACGGTGAGCGCCGCGAAGAAGAACAGCGTCGAGACGGCGGTCAGGAAGCCGCGCGCCACATGCAGCCCGAGATGGCGGCGCGGCAGCCGCCGGCCGGCTGCCAGGACGAACGGCAGGAGAATCGCCGCTTGGAAGGCGACACGGCCCCAGGTGACCTGGCCCGGCGCCATGCTCTGGCCCAGATGCTTGCCGAGCGCGTCCATCACCGGCACCACCAGCATGCCGACGATCATCAGCGCCATGCCGCGCTCGACCTCGCCGCCGCGCCGGCTCTCTGGCCCGGCCCCGTTCACCGCCATGCGCATCCTCCGCGAGGCCACCGATCGGCCGCCCCTCTCCTAGCCCGGCTGCTGCCCGGCGTCGCGCGGCGAACGGGCTGGCCCCACATGCGGTAATGGCCCGGCTGCGCCGGACGAGCAAAAGCCCGCGGCTTGCGCCGCGGGCCCGTTCTCGTCAGCGCGCCGCCGGATCAGGAGCGCGGATACGGGAAATCGAGCAGGCGGGCGTTGGAGAAGCCCTGCTCGCCGATCCGCGTCCAGGCCATCAGCTCGCCGCGCGCCTTGATGTAGGACTCGGTGATCTTCTTGAGGATCGGGTCGTCGGAAGCGCGGAGCTCCTCGATGAGCTTGCCGGACTCGCGGCCGAACGCCTCCAGGAGGTCGCGCGGCCACTGGCGCAGCTGCACGCCGTGCTCGGTCAGGAGCTTTTGCAGAGCCGGGGCCGAGAACGCGTTGTACTCGGCCTGCGAGCGGATGTTCTCGGCTTCGCAGGCGGTCTTCACCACCGCCTTGAGATCGTCGGGCAGCGCGTCGTAGCGCTCGCGGTTGATCATGCACTGCAGGGCCGCACCCGGCTCCTGGAAGCCCGGCCAGTAATAGTATTTCGCGACCTGGTGGAGTCCCAGGGCGATGTCGTTGTAGGGCCCGACCCAGTCGGCGGCGTCGATCGAGCCGGACTGGAGGTTGGCGAAGATCTCGCCGCCGGGCAGGTTGACGATGGTGGTGCCGAGGCGCTGGAAGATCATGCCGCCTTGGCCCGGCATGCGGAACTTGAGACCCTGGAGATCGTCCAGCGACTTGATCTCCTTGCGGAACCAGCCGCCCATCTGGGCGCCGGTATTGCCGCACAGGAAGGCGCGCACGCCGAACGGCTCGGTAAGCTCGTCCCAGAGCTTCTGGCCCTCGCCCCAGTAGACCCAGGCGTTCAGCTCGTTGGCCGTCATGCCGTAGGGCACGGTGGTGTAGAACGCGAAGGCCTGGCTCTTGGCGTTGTGATAATAGGAAGCGTCGTGGGCGATGTCGGCCGTGCCGGTCGAGACCGCGTCCAGGCACTGCAGCGGCGGCACCAGCTCGCCGCCGCCATAGAGCTTGATGGCGATGCGGCCGCCCGAGAGCAGCTCGATGTTGCGGGCCAGGCGCTCGGCGGCGTTGCCCAGGCCCGGCAGGCCCTTGGGCCACGCCATGACCATGCGCCACTCGATCCGCCCCTGGCTGATCGCCGGACTCGGGAACGCCGAGGCCGCCGCCGTGCCTGCCGCCACTGCCGCCCCGGCCATGAAATCGCGACGCTGAACCATTGCTGCTGATGCCTCCATGACAGGCCGTCCCGCCGGTGCCGCCCCCTTGGTGGCCGCGGCGCGGCCGACAGTAATCGGCGGGCGCGGCCGGTGCAACGACCGCCGCCCGCCACGCCGCCCGGGTCTCGGGCGCCCCCCTGATCCCGGCCCCGATGCATCGCGCTACGCACTAAGGCGATTGGCGGGGGATGATCCGGTGCCTTGTGGCTTCCCGCCAGTTAAGCAGATCCATGGTTGAGGGGGAGTCGCTGTCGGCGCAGCCGCGACGAGCAGCCCGGCGGCCAGCATTGCGAGGCAGGATGCAAGACAGCAGGAGCATGGTCGGGGAACAGGAGGCGTGGTGGGATGTGAGCGACCGGCTTGGTTCGGCCGCCGCGCACGAGGCGGTACCGCTGCACGATGACACGGGCTCGCCGCAGGCGCCGGCGGCGCGTTCGGCAGCACCCCTGGAAGGGGCCCAGCCGGCCGCGATGCTGGCTGCCGGCGGCGGCGCCAACTTCATCCCCGGCACCAGCGGCGACGACCGGCTCAAGGGCAGCAAGGGCGACGACGAGATCGTCGGCGGCTACGGCGCCGACCGTATCAAGGGCGGCAAGGGCGACGACCAGATCAACGGCGGCACCGCACAGCGGGCAATCGACGATGCCCGCGAGCGCGCCGACATCATCAAGGGCGGCGCCGGCAACGACATCATCGACGGCGGCGGCGGCGACGACGTGATCAAGGCCGGCAGCGGCGACGACTATGTCTTCGGCGGCTATGGCGGCAACGACCGTATCGACGGCGGCAGCGGCAACGATCGCCTGGGCGGCGGTTTCGCCGCCGGCTACGGCCAGGCGCTGCGCGACGACGACATCATCAAGGGCGGCAAGGGCCAGGACATTTTCGAGGCCCGCTTCTGGGACGACGCGTCCCGGCCCGGGGGCTTCGACACGCCGATGCTGGGGCCACACGAGGACACCATCCTCGACTTCCGTTCCGGCCAGGACCATCTCGACATCGTGGTCTACCGCCAAAACGGCGAGTTCACTTTCCGGCGGGGCGGCTTCGAGCTGTTCGACAGCAACGAGGACGGGGTGCTGGACGGCCGCGACCTGTTCGTCGATGTCGCCGGCAAGGGCAAGAAGGCCACCCTTACCCTCGACGTGGGCGAGGCCCTCAAGTCGGCCGGCGTGGTGGACCAGGGCGAGCTCGAGAGCGGACCGCACACCCTCACCCTCAAGAAGATCGCGAGCCTCGACGCCGACGACTTCGTGTCCACCAAGACCTATGTCGGCCGCTTCGGCTCGTCCTCCGGCGGCAGCATGGACGGCGACGGCCGCGACGAATGGCTGGTCGGCAAAGAGGGCAACGACATCCTCAACGGCTATGGCGGCGACGATCTGCTGACCGGTGGCGGCGGCCGCAACCTGTTCGCGTTCACTTATGAGGACGGCGACCCGGGCCACGACCTGATCGAGGATTTCGCGCGCGGCTCCGACCAGATCGCCGCTTGGGGCCGTAATGGCGAGACACTGCGTTTCGACATGCTCGACAGCAACCGCGACGGCATCCTCGACGGCCGTGATGCCGCGGTGCGCATCGAGGAGCAGCAGCTCCTGGCGCCCGGCGTCACCCCGACCGTGGGCCAGACCACCGTCATCGATCTCGACGTGGCGTTCGGCTATTCGGCGAGCTTCACCGGCGACAACGCCGTCACGCTCCATGGCGTCACCGGGCTGAGAGAGACGGACTTCCGCGACGGCGCGCTCGACAGCAATGTCGCTTGACCCGGCACTCTTTGTGGCGCGAGCGCAACAGCACTCAACCAAGCGGGTGCCATAGTGCGTGCCTGTGGCGAGGATCACAGCAACTTCAGCGGTAGCAGCATAAGCTGCACATGTGCCGGTTGAGCAACCGGCGGACCGGAGGCGGGCAAGATGCTGGCTCGGGCGCTTCTTTATCTCGGCATGGTTTTGACGGGTGTTCTTCTGCTTCTCGAGCGGCCGACACCTATGGCCATCGCACCGGGCGAGCTGCAGCCCGAGGAAAGCGAGAGTGCCCGCTGACGGACGCTTGCGTCACGAGGTCCTCTTTCTCCTGCAGATGCGGATCGGGCGAGCCCGCGGGCTCGCCCGCTTTCTTTGCTCCCCTACTTCTTGATCTTCTCGCCGGCCTTCTCGAGCGCCTGGCCCGTCGCCTCGACATTCTCGCCGGTATCCGTCTTGAGCCCGCGCCAGGTGTCGCCGCAGGCACCGAGGCCGAAGGCGATCGCGGCCAGCACCGCAAAGCTGAGCAAGCGACGCATCGTTTCCTCTCCCCTTGATGGTCGATGGTGCAGTCAAGCCTGCGCCGAGCCGGCCGGCAAGGCCACGCAGCACCCGCAGGCCCCTCCTGCGTGCCGGCCTCTGGCCCCCGCCCCGGCCGGGCAGCTATCAGCGTGGCAGGAGACGATATTGGGGGAGGAATCCATGACCGCCATCACCACCATGGCGCAGCAGCGCCTCGATCTCGCCTGCGCCCTGCGCTGGGCCGCCCGCCTCGATATGCAAGAGGGCGTCTGCAACCACTTCTCGCTGGCGGTGGCGGACGAGGAAGGCCGCGTGCGCGGCGACCGGTTCCTCATCAACCCCTATGGCCTGCACTGGTCGGAGATCACCGCCTCCTCGCTCCTGCTGTGCGACGCCGAGGGTCGCGTGCTGGAAGGCGACGGCGAGGTCGAGCCCACCGCCTTCTTCATCCACTCGCGGATTCACATGAACGCGCCGCACGCGGTCTGCGTGCTGCACACCCACATGCCCCATGCGACCGCCCTCACGGTCCGCAAGGGCGGGAGGCTCGCCATGTGCGAGCAGAATGCACTGATGTTCCACGGCCGCATCGCCTATGACGACGACTATCAGGGCCTGGCGCTGGACGGCTCGGAAGGCGACCGGCTGGCGAGCAAGCTGGGCCACGCCAGCGTGCTGTTCCTCGCCAGCCACGGGGTGATCGCCGTCGGCCGCAACGTGGCCGAGGCCTTCACCGACCTCTACTATGTCGAGAAGGCGGCGCAGGTGCAGGTGCTGGCGGCCTCCGGCGGGCATCCTTTGCGGGAGATCGACGAGGAGGTGGTGAGCCGCGCCGCCCAGCAGCACGCCCAGGAGTTCCCGGGTCTGGCCCAGCGGCTGTTCTCTGGCTACCGCCGCATGCTCGACCGGCTCGAGCCCGACTACCGCCACTGAGCGGCTGTCCTCAGACCAGCGTCAGCTCCACGGTACCCAGCCCGTCCACCTCGATGCGGGCGGTGCCGGGGGCGGCGAGCCACTGAACCGGCGTGATGCTGCCGAGGCTCACGAAGGCACCGGCATCGAGGCCGCGATGCTGCGCGGCACGACGGTTGGCGAGCCATGCAAGGGCGTCGAGCGGGTGGCCGAGCAGGGCGTCGCTCATGCCCTGCGCCACCTGGGCGCCGCCGATGAAGGTGCGGGCCTGAAGCTGGTCGAGCAGTAGATGCCGCCAGTCGGCGAGCTCCTCGCCGAGGATGCAGGCGGCATTGAAGACATTGTCGGCAATGAGCGTGGGTGCGCCGATCGCGGCGAAGTCCTCGTAGCGATCGTCGACCAGCTCGATCGCCGCCATCACCGTGCCGATCGCCTCACCCACCTCCTCGCGGCCGTAGGGCGCCGGCCGGGCCGGCAGCGGCCGGGCGAGCCGCACCGCGATCTCGGTCTCGATACCCGGACGCAGATAGTCCTCGAAACCGAGCCGGGCCCCGCTCTCGTGCACCGTCGAGGCGAAGACCTCGCCGCCCATCGGCTCCGGCGCCTTGAGGTAGCGGCGCATGCTCTCGGTCGTGCCGCCGATCTTGAAGCCCACCCGGCGGCCCAGGCGCGCCTCGAGGATCGAGTTGGCACGGTCCTGGGTCTCGTAGGCGTCTTCGAGATCGTCCACCCGGCACGAAGCCGGCAGTTGCGCCAGAGGGCGCCTCGCGAGCCGCGCCTCGACCACGAGTCCGGCGGCGTGGCTCAGCTTGTCCTGTTTCATCGATGCTCTCCCGGGCTCGCAGTTTGACACGCCGGCAAGGCGGCTTCTAGCCTTCCTCGCGCCACTGGAGGTCCGATGGATAACGCCCTGTTCCGCCGCATCGACGGCAAGCGCGAGGAGCTGGTCGAGCTCTGTCGCGATCTTATCCGCATACCCACCGTGAACCCGCCCGGTGACGCCTACGTTCCCTGCGCCGAGCTGGTGGGCGAGCGCCTGCGGCAGCGCGGCTTCGAGATCGCCTATGTCCGCGGCGAGGGCACACCCGGCGACACTGACCGCTACCCGCGCACCAATGTGGTGGCGCGCTTCGAGGGCGCTCGGCCGGGGCCTTGCGTGCACTTCAACAGCCATATCGACGTGGTCGAGGCGGGCCATGGCTGGACCACCGACCCGTTCGGCGGCGAGGTCCGCGACGGCAAGGTGTTCGGCCGCGGCGCCTGCGACATGAAGGGCGGGCTCGCAGCCTCCATCATCGCCGTCGAGGCGCTGCTCGAGAGCGGCATCGCCCTGCCCGGCGCCATCGAGATCTCCGGCACGGTCGACGAGGAATCGGGCGGCTTCGGCGGAGTAGCCTATCTGGCCGGCCAGGGCTTCTTCAGCCGGCCGCGGGTCGACCATGTCATCATTCCCGAGCCCTTGAACGTCGACCGGGTGTGCATCGGCCATCGCGGCGTGTGGTGGGCCGAGGTAGAGACCCATGGCCACATCGCCCACGGTTCCATGCCGTTCCTGGGCGATTGCGCGGTGCGCCATATGGGCGCCTTTCTCGACCGGCTCGAGAACGACCTCTACCCCAGGCTCGCCGAGCGGCAGACCCGGATGCCGGTGGTGCCGCCCGGCGCGCGCTCCTCGACCCTCAACATCAACAGCATCCATGGCGGCCAGGCCGAGGGCCATGCCGGCCTGCCGAGCCCGTGCGTGCCCGACAGCTGCCGCATGGTCCTCGACCGGCGCTTCCTGATCGAGGAGCCCCTCGAGCAGGTGAAGGGCGAGGTGCTCGAGATCCTGGAGCGGCTGGCGGCCGAGCGGCCGGGCTTCCGCTATTCGGTGCGCGAGCTCATGGAGGTTCTGCCGACGCTCACCGAGCGCACCGGTCCGGTGCCCCAGGCGGTCGCCGGAGCGATCCGCCAGGTGCTCGGTGGCGAGGCCGAGTTCGTCTGCTCGCCCGGCACCTACGACCAAAAGCATGTGGCGCGGATCGGCCATCTCCACGACTGCGTGGCCTACGGGCCCGGCATTCTCGATCTCGCCCACCAGCCCGACGAGTTCGTCGGCATCGACGACATGGTCGACAGTGCCAAGGTGATGGCGATCGCCACGCTGGGCCTGCTGGGGGTGCCGGCGTCGTGATAACGCCCGGACCGCGCAACGCCCTCTCGGACGTCGAAGGGCTGCTGGTCGGCAATGCCGAGGACCAGGCGGCGCGCAGCGGGGTCACGGTGATCCTTCCCGAGCGCCCGGTGGCGGCCGCCGTCGACGTGCGCGGCGGTGCCCCTGGCACCGTCAACACCGACGCGCTGGCGCCGGGCGGGCTGATCCGACATCTCGACGGGCTGGTCCTGTCCGGCGGCTCGACCTTCGGTCTCGAGGCCGCGAGCGGACTGATGAGCTGGCTCGCTGCGCGCGGACGCGGCTTCGCCGACTGGGGGCCGGCTGTTCCCCGCGTGGCCGGGGCGATCCTGTTCGACCTCGTCAATGGTGGCGACAAGGATTGGGGCGAAATGCCTCCTTACCGGGCCCTGGCGGCACACGCCGCCGGAGCCGCCGCCGCGGATTTCGCGCTGGGCAATGCCGGTGCGGGCCTGGGCGCCGTGGCCGGGCCGGTCAAGGGCGGATTGGGAACCGCCTCGGCGGTCGATGCCACGACAGGCATCACGGTGGCCGCCCTCGTGGTCTCGAATCCGGTGGGATCGCCGGTCATGCCCGGCCAGCCGAGCCTGTGGGCGTGGCATCTCGAGCAGGCGGGCGAGCTGGGCGGCCAGCCGCTCCCCAGCGCCCCCACTGGACACCGCTTCGAGACCAAGCGCAATCTTGGCCAGAACACGACCATCGGCGTGGTGGCGACCGACGCCGATCTCGACCGCGACGCGCTGCTGCGGCTCGCGGTGATGGGCCAGGACGGCTATGCGGTGGCGGTGAGGCCTATGCACACGCCCTTCGATGGCGACACGCTCTTTGCCCTCTCGACCGGCACACGCCCCCTGCCCGACCGGCCTGACGCGCTGCTCCGGCTGGGGACCATCGCCGCCGACGTGGTGGCGCGGGCGCTGGCCAGGGGCGTCTTTCTTGCACGAGACGCTGGCGACACGAAGGCGTATTGTTCCCTCTGGGGTTCCGCACTCCTGGGAGGTGAAAAATGACCCGGCCGCTGGCTCTGTGGCACAGTGTCGACACGAACGCTGCGCCCTTCGAGGGCCTGGTGCGCCAACTGGCGCCAGAGATCCCGATCATCCACCGCACGCGCGCCGATCTGCTTGCAGCGGCCCAGCCGGCAGGGCTTACCCCGGCAGTCCGCCGCGCCGTGGCCGAAGACATCCTGGCGGTGGCCGACGACGGTGCGGCGGTGGTGCTGTGCACCTGCTCCACGCTCGGGCCGGGTGCGGAGAGCGCGGCCGAGCTGACCGATGCCACGGTGCTGCGGGTCGATCGGCCGATGCTCGAGCAGGCACTCGAGCACGGGCCGCGAATCGCCGTGTGCGCCGCCCTCGCCAGCACGATCGGCCCGACCCGCGATCTCCTGCTGCGGGTGGCCCGCGAGCGTGGCGTGGCGGCCGAGCTGCGCGAGATCACCGTGGAGGACGCCTTCCCGCTGTTCCAGGCCGGCGACCGGGCCGGCTATGCGCGCAAGATCGCGCAGGCGGTGCGCAATGCCGCGGGCGGCGTCGACGCCGTGGTCCTGGCGCAGGCCTCGATGGCCGGCGCCATCGACCTTCTGGCCGATCTTTCCGTCCCGGTGCTGGCGAGCCCGCGGCTGGGCGCCGAGGCGGCGGTTGCGGCGTGGCGGCAAGTCCAAGCCCAGGTGCCGGCCCGCGCTGCGGGCTAGCATCGACGGCGTCGTGCAAGGCGATGCGCGCGGCTTTCTTTCGCTCTCCCTGCTGCCGATCGGGGGCGCTGAGCGGGACGGTCTCGGCCGCGGCAGCACGATCAACGGAGAGAAAGCCGGCCGCGCAGCGCCTCGAACAGCTCAGCGGGCATGGCTCCGGGGAGCGAAGCTGCCCACGGCGATCGCCCAGTCCGACCGGTACGGTGCCGCCCAAAGCTGGCCTCGCGAGGCGAGCCGGCCGATCGGGATCTCGCGGTAGGGGCTTCGCGCATCGACGGCGACAGCGTCCTGCGCCCCGTCCATCCCTTCGAGGTCGAGACGGATCGAGGCGGCGTTCTCCTTGTAGAAGAGATAGCGCGTGCGGCCGCTGCGCAGCGCCCAGCCGTCGGTGATGGCATTGTCGCGCACCATGTCGGGCAGGAACCGGTCCGCGAAGAACCGGCTCCATGTCAGGAGCTGCGCGGCGTTGCGGTAGGGCTTCGACGCCTTCCTGGCCTCGTTGACGGCATCGTCGTTCTCGATGCGGCCCCAGATATTGGCGACACCGCCGGCCATGGCCGAGCGCCACATGCCGAGCCGGGTGGTGTCCTCCGTATAGCCCTTGCCGTCGAAGCCGTGCCCCTGGCGGATGCGGAACCGGTCCTCGGAGAAGGCGGGCTGGTCCGGCAGATGGCGCAGTGCTGCCACATAGACCTCGTAGTCCGGCTGGTGGTGCTCGTAGCCGGCATAGTCGAGGCCGTCGTGGATGTGCTGGCCGGCATGGTCGACGCCGCGGTTCGGCCCGGCCGAGCGGGCGCCCAGCATGTGCGGCCAGCCCAGATGCGCGTGCATGTAGCCGCGCCAGCGCTCGAGATCCTCTTGCGTCGTCCACTCGTCGAGGTCGAACCCGTAGCCCATGGTCCAGCCGGGCAGCGGCCCCAGGCGGGCGGCGATGTAGCGCTGCAGGCGCTGGTCCGCCTCGCCGTTCAGACCGCCCAGGGTGTGCGGGGTCATGTTCCGCTCGCGATCGCCCCACATCCACAAGTGGACCACGCCGCCCGCTTCATAGGTGCGCGCGATGATGGTCTCCAGCGCCTCGAAGGTGCGGCGGTCGGGGTTCTCCGGCGGACACGGCAGCGGCGTGCCGTCGAGCCACCCGCACGCCACGGTGGTGTAGGCCGCGGCGACGATCTGCCGCGAACGGCCGAGCACGCCCCTGTGCGCCTGATCGCCCAGCCCGCCGCACGAGGCCGAGCCGATATCGAACCAGCGGCAGAAGACCGGCACGTGGAATCCGGTGAAGCCGTGCCCGCGCAGGAACGTCTCGATATGGGCGTCGAGCTCGTCCGGATCCTCCAGGAGGGAATACATGACATATTGCGGGACGAACGCCTCGCCGGTGGCCGTTCGGATCCAGCGCGAGCCGTTCTCGGCGTCGACCGGGCGTCCGGCCACGAACCCCTTCATCGCCGGGTCCGGGTTGGCGCCGATGCTCACCGTCCCCGTCTTCCCGTCGAGCTCGGGGTCATCGGAGGAGGTGGTGAAGCGCCAGGTGCCCTGCTCGGTGCCGGTGAAGCGGAACTTCCAGATGTCGCCGCCATCGTGGAACATCTGCGTGCGGTGGGTTCGGCCGGACGCCTCGTGGCGGAACGTGGCTTCCGCCACGAGGTCGTAGGGGTTGCCCTGCCAGGAGGGATTCTCCAGCGCCCATTCGAGATGCGGCCCCCAGATGGTGCCGGTCCGGTCGAGGGACGACGCGTCCGCCCGGCCGGCGTCGGGCCAGAGCGCCGCCAGCAGCAGGAAGAGCGCAGTCGGCATGAAGCCCTGGCGCAGGCGGACGGACGGCAGATGGCTCATGCCCCAAGGACTCCTTCACCGGCATGCGATCGGGTGCGGCGTGGCGGCGGGCCGATCCGCAAGGCCGGAGAAAGAGGCGCCGGCGCAAGGCTCGTCGGCCCCGCCACCGCGGCACAGATGGGCGACAGTCGGCCGGGAAGTCCAGTCCTAGCGCAGCGGCTCGAGGATGCTGGCATAGGAGGCTACGCAGGCGCCGCCCATGTTGTAGATCCCGCCCAGATGCGCGCCCTCGACCTGCATGCTGCCGGCCTCGCCGCGCAGCTGCATGGCGGTGAGCACATGCATCGAGACGCCGGTGGCGCCGATCGGATGGCCCTTGGCCTTGAGACCGCCCGAGGGGTTGACCGGCAGTTTGCCATCCTTCTCGGTCCAGCCCTCGAGGACGGCGCGCGCCCCCTGGCCGCGCGGCGTCAGGCCCATGGCCTCGTATTCCAGCAGCTCGGCGATGGTGAAGCAGTCGTGGGTCTCGACGAGGTCGAGATCGAGCAGCTCCAGACGAGCGCTCGCCAGCGCCTTTTTCCACGCCAGCTCGCAGCCCTCGAAGGCGATGATGTCGCGGCGGCTCATCGGCAGGAAGTCGCTCACATGGGCCCAGGAGCGAAACGCCACCGCCTTCTTCATGGACAGGGCCGTGGGCATGTCGGCCAGCACCAAGGCCGCGGCGCCGTCGGAGACCAGCGAGCAGTCGGTGCGCTTGAGCGGGCCCGCCACCAGCGGGTTCTTTTCCGAGACCTCGCGGCAAAAGTCGAAGCCCAGATCCTTGCGCATCTGCGCCATGGGATTGGCGCAGCCGTTCTTGTGGTTCTTGGCGGCGATCGCGGCCAGGGCATCGGACTGGTCGCCGTGGCGCTGGAAGTAGCTCTGCGCGATCTGCCCGAACACGCCGGCAAAGCCGCCCTCGATCCCGGCCTCCTCCTTGAGATAGCTGGCCTTGAGGAGCGTGCGGCCGATCTCCGGACCGGTGAGCCCGGTCATCTTCTCCACACCAACCACCAGCACGATCCGGCTTTCCCCGGCGGCGATCGAGCGCAGGCCGGCATGGACTGCCGCCGAGCCGGTGGCGCAGGCGTTCTCGACCCGCGTAGCCGGCTTGAAGCGCAACGCCGGATCGGCCTGGAGGACCAGCGATGCGGTGAAGTCCTGCTCGGAAAAGCCGCCGTTGAAATGGCCGAGCCAGATGGAATCGACATCCGACGGCGCTACGCCGGCATCGGCGATGGCGGCCGTAGCGGCCTCGGTAATCAGGCTCTCGACGTCACGGCTCTCATGCTTGCCGAAAGGCAGATGGCTCCAGCCGACGATGCAGGCGGTCATGGGCGGTGTCCCCGCTGATGCGCTTTGCGGCAGTCTAGCCGCGTCGGAGCGGCGCCCCAAGACCGGGCAGCACGTCGCTTGCACGCATAGGGCAAGCTGCCCGACGGGCTTCAACCTTCACTCATGGGCCGTCGGGTGGCAGGGTCTTGCTACCGATCATCCCGAGGAGGCTCGAAAGCTCATGCGTCTTACCAAGGAACAGGAGCGCGAGATCGAGGCGCGGCGCCTCGCCGAGGCGCGCCTGCTGGCCGAGCGCCGGGAAGCCGCGCGGCAGGACGAGGAATGCGAGTGTCGGGAGGGCATGTTCCCGGCCGCCTCCGCGAGCCGGCGCGGTCTCCTGAGCGGCGGCAGCGCCATGGCGGGCGCCGCGGTGGCAGCACTCCTGCAGGGCCGCACGGTGCGGGCCGAGGAGGCACCGGCGGGCGCCGTCCTCCGCGACGTGCCCGAGGACCCGACGAAGATGCTGGGCGAGGCGGTGGCGGCCGACGGCGGCTATGGCAGCCGCTCGCAGTTCGAGACCGAGGTGCGCTGGCGCTACCCGACCGCCAACGAGTACACCTCCTGGTCGATGACGCCGCTGCAGGACTCGCTGGGCAACCTCACCCCCTCGGGCCTGCATTTCGAGCGCCACCATGGCGGCATCCCGACCATCGACCCCGCCCGCCACACGCTCTTCGTGCACGGCATGGTGGACAAGGCCCGCAAGTTCTCGATGGAGGACATCAGGCGGTTCCCCTCGGTCACCCGCAAGCACTTCATCGAATGCTCGGGCAACGGGCTCACCGAGTGGAAGAAGCCGACCCTCAAGACGGTGCAGGGCACGCACGGCCTGCTGAGCACCTCGGAATGGACAGGCGTCCTGTTCTCGACCATCGCGCGCGAGGTCGGCATCGATCCCGACGCCGCCTGGGTGCTGGCCGAGGGTGCGGATGCGGCGGTGATGACCCGCAGCATCCCCATGGAGAAGATGCTCCAGGACGCGATCCTCGCCTACGGCCAGAACGGCGAGGCCATCCGCCCCGAGCAGGGCTACCCGCTGCGCCTGCTGCTCCCGGGCTTCGAGGGCAACACCCACATCAAGTGGCTGCGCCGGCTGGTCATCAGCGACAAGCCGTTCATGACCCGGGAGGAAACCTCCAAATATACCGATCTCCTGCCCGACGGGCGGGCGCGGCAGTTCTCCCTGGAGATGGACGCCAAGTCAGTGATCACCTTCCCCTCGGGCGACATGCGCCTGCCGCGACCGGGCTTCTACACGATCAGCGGGCTCGCCTGGTCGGGCCGCGGCCGCATCCAGTCGGTCGAGGTCTCGGTCGACGGCGGCAAGAGCTGGCAGCCGGCGCAGCTCGATACCACGCCGGAGCCGGTCTGCACCGTGCGCTTCAGCCTGCCCTGGGCATGGGACGGCAAGCCGGCGGTGCTGCAGAGCCGCTGCACCGACGAGACCGGCTACGTGCAGCCGCGCCTCGACGAGCTGGTGGCGCTGCGCGGCACCTCCTCGATCTATCATCTCAACGCCATCCAGAGCTGGGCCGTGGCCGCCGACGGGAGCGTCAGCAATGTCCATGCGTGAGTGCAAGACGCGCCGCCTCCTGACCGGCGGCGCGGTGGTGGCGGGGCTGCTGGCGGCGGCGGCCGGCACGGCGCAGGCCGAAGGCAAGGGACCCTTCGGCCTCGGCGCGCCTGTAGAGGAGGGCGATCTCGCCGGCTTCACCACCGTCCAGCCGGACGGCAGAGGCCTGCCGCCGGGCTCGGGCAACGTTGCGCAGGGCGCGGAGATCTACGCGCAGCAGTGCGCCGCCTGCCACGGCGAGAAGCTCGAAGGCAACCCGGCCGAGGGCATCGGCGGGCCGGTGCTGATCGGCGGCCGCGGCAGCCTCGCCTCCGAGGCGCCGAAGAAAACCGTCGAGAGCTATTGGCCCTACGCCCCTACTCTCTTCGATTACGTGAAGCGCAGCATGCCCTTCACCTCGCCCGGCAGCCTGTCCGACGAGGAGGTCTACGCGGTCAGCGCCTACATCCTGGCCGAGGCGGGTATCGTCGCCGGGGACGCCACGCTCGACGCCGAGAGCCTGGCGGCCGTCGAGATGCCCAACCGCAACGGCTTCATCCCCGACCCGCGCCCCGAGCACCAGCTCTACCGTTAGAACGGGCGGGATCGGGGTCGGCGGCGGTGCCGGAGGCGGCACCGCTGCCGACCGCCAGAAAGGCGAGAAGCCGTGCGCAGAGCTCCCGGCCTGCTCCGAGGCGCCGAAAATCCTCACCCCTACCCTTTCCTATGAAACTATCATGCGCTATATTTTCTCCATGAACGGAGAGAAGGTCATGACCCAGGCCCGGTCCGGCTCTGCGGCGGCGCCGTCGGAGGAGACAGTGCTGACCCGTGCGGTGCTGCGGGCGACCGAGCAGCTCGGGCTCACCAGCAGGACGCTGGCGGGCGTGCTCGGTGTTTCCGAGGCCACGGTCTCGCGGATGCGCGGCGGTGGCTACGTCCTGCAGCGCGGCCAGAAGGCGTTCGACCTGGCGATCCTGCTGGTGCGGCTGTTCCGCTCGCTGGACGCCATCACCGGCGGCGACGAGACGGTAGCGCGCGCCTGGCTCAAGAACCACAACACCGCGCTCGACGGCCGGCCCGTGGCGCTGATCGAGACCATCCCCGGGCTCTGGCATGTCATCGAGTATCTGGACGCCCGCCGCGCTATCCTCTGAGGCGCTGCCGCTTGAGGGGCGCTGCTGGCGGCTGGTCGAGGCCCAGCACCGCGTGTCGACCCTCAAGCTGGTCGACACGCTGGAGGAGCAGGATCTTCTCGAGGGCCTCCTCGAGGCCGCCAAGCCGCCCGTGCCGCCCGAATGCCGGCATCTGGACTATCTCCTGGCAACGCCGTTCCGCTACTCGCCCTACCCGCGAGGCTCGCGCTTTCGCCGGCCGGGCCACAGCGAGGGCGTGTTCTACGGAGCCGAGAGGCCGGAGACGGCGGTGGCCGAGATGGCCTTCTACCGGCTGCTGTTCTTCGCCGAGTCGCCGGGCACGCCATGGCCGCGCAACCCCGCCGAATACACGGCCTTTGCCGCCGCCTGCCGCAGCGAGCGGATGCTCGACCTGACGCGGCCGCCGCTGGACCGTGACAGCCCCGTCTGGAGCGATCCCGTCGACTACGCCGCCTGCCAGGTGCTGGCCGACGGGGCGCGGGCGGCGCGGATCGAGATCATCCGCTACCGCTCGGTGCGCGATCCCGAAGGCCGCGCCAACCTCGCGCTGCTGACCTGCCGGGTGTTTATCCGCCCGAAGCCGACGGCGCTGCAGACCTGGCGCCTGCACCTCCAGGCTTCCGGCGTGCAGGCGATCTGCGAGAGCCCGCGCCTCCGCCTCGCCTTCGATGCCGCCAGCTTCGCGAACGACCCGCGCATCGCCGCCCTCGAGTGGAAGCGCAACCCATGGCCGCACGGGCGGGGTTGAAGCCGCCACGTTCTGGCGGAAGCGGGTGCTCGCAACCCCGCCGTCGGCATCACCTCGAGGCGCTCCACGTCGCCGCCTTCTTCCTCGGTCACTGCGTGGCCGGCATCGGTCCCGCAAGACGCCCGAAGGCCTACGCCTCCGTGGCCGCCACCTTCGCCTTCCTCGTGCGCGCGGCCGGCTTGCGGGGCGTTGCCGGCGGCCGGCGGGCGGTCTTCAGCTGCTCGATCCTGGCAGCCCGGCGCGACTCCACCTCGGCTTCGATGGCCGGCAGCAGCTCCGCCGCGTTACGCCGTTCTGCCGAGGAGCCGGCCTCGGCAAGCCGGGCGGCATTGTCGCGAAGGTTCTTGAGGCGGTCGTCCGGCATCTCCGGCAAGCTGCTCAGGATGGTCATTCGTCGTCTCCTATGCGCGAGCGGCGGATAGCCGTCGCAGCCGCCGAGTCTCCTAATCGAGACAATCGCGGTCCAGGTCTGGATAGTCGACCTTGTTTTGCCCGCCACCGGCTCGCGTCGCAACGTCGATATTTTTTCGAGCGTCACTTGATTTTTCCTCGGCGAGCGAGAAGTCGACAGCACCTGTCATGCAGCTCCACTGTGATTCCACATGCTCTCCGGCGCCCTTTCGGCTCCCCGTCTTAGGATGTCTGATACCCTATGATCTCTGCAGGTCGGCGACTGCCGCCTCTTCCCGCGGGGAGCCGGCACCTCTCGAGAGGTGGCTTTCATGCAGAACATCATCTATGCCGATAAGTTGTCGTAGTTTCAGTATGTTGAACGCATTTATCGACATAGCGAATGAAGGCAAATCGCCCGAGACGCGTTTTTTTTTCAGGAGGGGACCGGGCAGTCCTCGTGCAGTAGACGCTCCTCCTTGAGCTCCTGCCAGAGCTCGCCAGGGATCGGCCGGGTGATGAGGCGGACATTCTCCTCGACCTCCTCGGGGCGCACCGCTCCGGGGACGATGGAGGCCACCCGGTCGAGACCCAGGGGAAACTGGATGGCCGCCGCCTTGAGGGGCACGGCGTGGCGCTCGCAGACAGTCTCGATGCGACGGACCCGCTCCATGATCTCGGGGGGTGCGTCGCGATAATTGTATTTTGCCCCGGGTACGGCGCCGGTCGCGAGGATGCCGGAGTTGTAGGGGCCGCCGAGCAGGAAGGAGAAACCCTTGCGCCGGGCGAGCGGCAGCAGATCGCCCAGCCCGGCCTGCTCGAGCAGCGTGTAGCGGCCGGCCAGCAGGAACAGGTCGGGATCGGCGTCCTGGGCGAGACGCAGGCAGGGCTCCGTCTCGTTGACACCCATCCCGATGGCCTTGACCACGCCCTGGCTGCGCAGCTCCGCCAGGGCCCGCCAGGCGCCGTTCAGCGCCTCGCGGTAGCGCTGCTCGTAGGCCTCGCGGCTACCATGCGTCCAGATGTCGACATCGTGGATCAGCAGGATGTCGATCTTCTCGATGCCGAGCCGCTGGAAGCTCTGGTCGACCGCCCGCAGCGTGCCGTCATAGGAGTAGTCGACGACGGTGCGCATGTTGAGCCCGCCCTGCCAGATGCCGCGGTCGATGGCGGCCGGCTCGGCGGGCAGAAGGAAGCGGCCGACCTTGGTGGAAAGGACGTAGCTGTCGCGCGGCCGACGCCGCAGCACATGGCCGAAACGGTGCTCGGAGAGGCCGTGACCGTAGAGCGGAGCAGTATCGAACAGGTCGATGCCGCGGCCCCAGGCTGTCTCGACGGTGGCCGACGCCTGGTCCTCGGGCAGCTTCTCGTAGAAGTCGCCGAGCGGCGCGCCGCCCAGCCCCAGCACCGTGACATGCAGCCCGGTCCTGCCGATCTCGCGCTTCCTCAGCCCGCCCATACGGCACCTCTTTGTTGCTGTGCGCCCGCCTGTGGCGGGATGCTAGCCTCAGAGACGGTAGAAGGCGACGGCGTTGTCGCGCCAGAACCGGCGGCGCTCGAGGAGGCTGGCACCCTCGAGAAAACCGTCGAGAATTGCCACCCAGCGGGGATAATCGTGGGTCAGGAGCGCCACCGTCCAGTCGCTGCCGAACATCACCCGCTCGAAGCCGAAGCAGTCGATCGCATGCTCGACCCACGGGCGGATGCTCTCGGGCGTCCAGCGCTCGTGGTCGGCTTCGGTGATGACGCCGGAGATCTTGCAGGAGACGTTGGCAAGACCGGCGAGCTCCCGCATGTGGCGGGCCCAGGGCTCCATCAGCCCCTCGCGGATCGCCGGCTTGCCGATATGGTCGAGGACGAAGCGAACCTCGGGACAGCGCCGGGCGAGCTCGATCGCCGCGGGCAGCTGGTGATGGTAGACGCAGATGTCGAAGCTCAGGTCGAAGGCGGCGAGCTGCCGCACGCCCTCGATGAAGCCCGGCCGCAGCGCGAAGGCGGGATCCTCCTCTTGCTGCAGAAGCCGGCGCACGCCGCGCAGCAGCGGATGACGGCGCAGCGCCGCCAGGTCCTCCTCGACCGCTGCCCCTTTCTCGAGCGGCGCATGGGCCACCATGGCCTTGAGAAGCGGCTCGCACGCCGCCTGCGCCTCGACCCAGGCGGCTTCCTCCAGATGCCGGCCGGGATCGGCCGCCACCTCGACGAAGACGATGCCCTCGACCTCCACCTCCTTGCGGTGAGCGTGGAAGTCGGCGGGCAGATAGGGCCGGTCGAGCTTCGGCACCGCGCGCATCCAGCCGTAGCCGACACGGCGCGGGTCGTAGAGATGGACGTGACTGTCGAGGATCGCGACGTCGGGCACTGTTCCGCCTCCCCGGCTCACAAGAACGCGCCCCGCCTGCCCGTGCCCCCGCCGTCGGACGGGGGCACGCGGGGGAAGGCTCGTCCTGCCGCGCCGCGCGCGCTCTCTAGGCCGGCTCGTGCCGGACCACGAGGTCGAGATGCGGCTGGTAGTAGACGGTGAGGCCGTTCTCGAAGGTCAGATACTTGAAGCCGCTCACGTCCTCGCCACCGGCGGTGACGTGATCACGGGCCTCGCCCTGCGCCACGATGCCGGCCTCGCTCGTCAAAGCGAGGCTGCGCAGGTTGGAGTCGTTGAACAGCACGACCTCGCCGTTCTCGTCCTGCATGAGGTCGGTCGCCGCCAGCGCCACCGCCGGCTCGCCGCTCTCCTCGGGTGGGATGTCCGCAAAGGACAGCATGCTGTCCTGGGCGTGGTTCTGCATGAGATCCGCCAATGACGGCGACTCATGCTCTTCCTGGGGGGTCTTGATGTTTTGGGCTGCCATATCCGTCGCCATTACGAGTTCCTCGGCAAGGGAGGCCGTCGGCTCGTTTTTTTACCTTTGGCCGCAGGCTGCGAGCCAACCACGACCCGCAACTACGGTTGGTAGTGCACTAACCTTAAGATTTGCCTAAGGCAACCTTCCCCCAAGGGGAGCCCTGGCTTTCCGCGCCAGGGGCGACCTGCGGTACATCATACCGGCAAAGGATCGAGGGATCCCAATCGGGAAGCGAGAAAGTGTTCCCGCCTCGTCCGCGCGGAAGGCGGCGGTGCCCCCTCTGCCGCCGCCTTCCGCCGCAGGCTCAGTAGCCGACCTTCTCGATCATCCAGGCAGGATGGGCGAAGGCGGCCCGATGGACCTCCGGGGTGTAGTAGCGGAGTCCCTCCGGCACGCCACGCCGGCGCAGCGTCTCGACCGCCACCTCGCGCTTTGCCGGGTCGTCGCAGGCCCAGCCGAGCGCCATGCTGCCGCCGACATAGGTCGGCACGGCGGCGAAATAGTAGGACACGTCGGCAAAGCCGGCCGCCCGCTGCCGCTCCTGGACCATGACGAGCTCGTCCGAATTGACCGAGGGATTCCCCGACTGGGTGGCGAGGATGCCGCCCGGCCGCAGCAGCCGCCGGCAGCCGCGATAGAACTCCTCGGTGAACAACACCGCCCCCGGCCCCTGGGGGTCGGTCGAGTCGACGATGATCACGTCGTAGCGATCCTCGGATTCCTGCACATAGCGGGCGCCGTCGGTGATGACGATGCGCGCACGAGGAGCGTCGAAGGCACCGGCCGAGAGCGTCGGCAGATGCTTCTTGCTGAACTCGATGACGCCGGCGTCGATCTCGACCTGGGTCGCGCGCTTGACGCCCGGATGCTTGAGGACCTCGCGCAGCGAGCCGCCGTCGCCGCCGCCGATGATCAGCACCTCCTCGGCGGCGCCGTGCGCCAGGACCGGCACGTGCACCAGCATCTCGTGGTAGACGAACTCGTCGCCGGTGGTGGTCTGGACCACGCCGTCCAGCGCCAGCACGGTGCCCCAGGCGTCGTTCTCGAAGAGGATCAGGTCCTGATGCTCGGTCCGGTCGCGGTAGAGCAGCTTCCGGATCTTCATCTTCTGGGCCCAGGTGGGCCAGAGGGTCTCTTCGAAGCTTTCCATCAGAAAATGCCCCGCATCTGCTCGTTAATCGTCAGCCGCCCCGCCCGGAAGGCATGGCGGAGGATCGGCACGGCCTTGTGCGGCTCGGCAGCGCCGCACATGAAGATGTCGAACGCCGCATAGCCGCGCTCCGGCCAGCTGTGCACCGAGATGTGGCTCTCGGCCAGCACCGCCACGCCCGACAGCCCGCCATTGGGCTCGAAACAGTGAAGATGGAGATGCAGCAGCGTAGCGCCGGCTTCCTCGACCGCGCGGCGCAGCGCCCATTCCATGAGATCCCGGTCGTCCAGCCCTTGGCCGTCCCAAAGATCGATGATCATATGCGTGCCCGCGTAACGCAGGCCGTTGCGCTCGACGAAGAAGTCCTTCGCCTCGCCCCCATCCGTCGCGGCCATGGCAGTGACCGTTCCGGAGACCTCGGCTCGGGCGCTTTGCGCCTCCGCTTCGGCATGCACCCCAATTTGGGTGAGAGAGTGCGTCATGCGCTCCCCCCGCAAACCAGCAGTGAACCCGAAGGGCCGGCCGCCTTGGTGCGGCCGGGTACCCGGCGATCGGTCCGCAGGCGGGAGCCGCAAGGGCTCATTAAGCGCTCTTGCAGACGAGGCCTGCCGATCGCACCCGCCAGTGACGCCAGAACGCAAAAACGCACCCCCCGGCTCCGGGAAAGTGCGTCCGCGTGCTGCCGTGCGGCTTTGCTGGCTCCTCTTTAGCGGCTGGGCGCGGAGATGCAAGCCTGCCGGTTGGAAGGACGGCTTGGCGGCATGGCCCGCCCCATGGCAAGAGGCGGGGCTGGCGGCGCCCCCTGCCGCCGTCCGGCTCCAGCCAGCGAAAGGACCGCCTTGCAGCCGAACCCGCCCTCCTCCTCCCCACGCACGACGCTGAACCCCCCGGTCTTCTTCGGCTCGGCCTTGCTGATCCTCGCTTTCGTGCTGTTCGCCATGGTGGCGCCGGAACGCGCCGAGGCGATCTTCAAGGCCATGCAGAGCTGGATCACCGACGGGTTCGGCTGGTTCTACGTGCTGGCGGTGGCGATCTTCCTTCTCTTCGTCATTGGCCTCGCGATCAGCTCGGTGGGCGACATCAAGCTCGGCCCCGACCATTCCGAGCCGGAGTTCTCCAACACCTCCTGGTTCGCCATGCTGTTCAGCGCCGGCATGGGCATTGGCCTGATGTTCTTCGGCGTGGCCGAGCCGCTGCTGCATTTCGCCGATCCGCCGACCGGCCCGGGCCTCACCGTCGAGGCTGCCCGCGAGGCCATGAAGATCAGCTTCTTCCACTGGGGCGTGCACGCCTGGGCGATCTATGCGGTGGTCGGCCTGTCGCTCGCCTATTTCGGCTTTCGCCACGGTCTGCCGCTGACCATCCGCTCCTCGCTCTACCCGCTTATCGGCGACCGCATCTACGGGCCGATCGGCCATACCGTCGACATCTTCGCGGTGCTCGGCACCATGTTCGGCGTCGCCACCTCGCTGGGGCTGGGCGTGCTGCAGGTCAATGCCGGCCTCAACTTCCTCTTCGAGGTGCCCGTCAACCTCACCGTCCAGATCATCCTGATCGCGGTGATCACCCTCTTCGCCACCATCTCGGTGGCCAGCGGGCTCGATGCCGGCATCAGGCGGATCAGCGAGCTCAACCTGCTTCTCGCCTGCGCCCTTTTGCTGTTCGTGCTGCTCTCGGGGCCGACCCTCTTCCTGCTCCGCGCCTTCGTGCAGAACACCGGCTCCTACATGGCCGATCTGGTCTACCGGACCTTCAATCTCTACGCCTACAAGCCGACCAGCTGGATCGGCGGCTGGACGCTGTTCTACTGGGGCTGGTGGATCGCCTGGTCGCCCTTCGTCGGCATGTTCATCGCCCGCATCTCGCGCGGCCGCACCATCCGCGAGTTCGTGGTGGGCGTGCTGTTCGTGCCCACCGGCCTCACCTTCCTCTGGTTCACCGCGTTCGGCGACACCGCCCTTTTCAGCGTCCTGGCGGACCCGGCGAGCCCGATCCTGACGGCGGTGCGAGAGAACATGCCGCTCGCGCTCTTCGAGATGCTGCGCGAGATGCCGTTCTCGGCGATCACCTCGCTGCTCGCCACGGTCCTCGTGGTGACCTTCTTCGTGACCTCCTCGGACAGCGGCTCGCTGGTGATCGACATCATCACCTCCGGCGGCGCCGACACCCCCCCGGTCTGGCAGAGGATCTTCTGGTCAGTGACCGAAGGCGTGGTGGCAGCGATGCTCCTGGTGGCGGGCGGCCTCACCGCGCTCCAGACCGTGTCGATCGCCGGCGCCCTGCCGTTCTCGGTGATCATGCTACTGATCTGCTGGGGCCTGTGGCGGGCGCTCAGCGCCGAGCGGCTGCGGCGGCAGAGCTTCCAAAGGGCGATCATCGCCCAGATCGGCGCCGTGCCGGTGCCATGGCAGCAGCGGCTCGGCCTGCTGGTCTCCTACCCGAGGCGCGAGAAGGTCGCGGCCTTCTTGCGCGACGTGGCCGAGCCGGCGCTGCGGCAGGTGGTGGAGGAGCTTTGCCGGCGCGGCCAGGAGGCCGTGGTGGAGGCACGCGACGGGCGGGTGACGCTGACCGTCTCGGCAGGCGACCATCCGTTCCACTACGCGGTGCGGATGCGCGCCTTCCAGACGCCCGACTTCGCGTTTCCCGAGTTCGAGCCCCGACCCGGCGAGGAGCACCGCTACTATCGCGCCGAGGTCTACCTCGCCGAAGGCGGCCAGCAATACGACATCATGGGTTATTCGCGCGAGCAGGTGATCGCCGACGCGATCGCCCATTTCGAGCGCCATCTGCACTATGTGCACGTGACCGCGTGAGGCCCGGCGCCGCGGACGGGGCGTTCCGCCCGCGGCATCCTTGCTACCAGCCCAGCAGCAGGAGCCGGAGCAGCGCGGCCAGAGCCGCTACGCCGGCCACGCCGGCGAGCCACAGGCCGACGAACCAGGCGAGCCGACGGCTGCGCCCGCCCATCAGTGATAGCCCTGGTCTTCGGTGACCTTGCCGCGGAACACCCAATAGGACCAGGCGGTATAGCCCAGGATCAGCGGCAGCAGGACGACGGTGCCGACAAGCATGAAGCTCTGGCTTTCGGGCGGCGCCGCGGCCTGCCAGATGGTCGTCTCGACCGGGATGATGTGAGGCCACAGGCTGATGCCCAGACCCGCATAGGACAGCAGGAAGAGCCCTAGCGTCAGGAGGAATGGCGCCCGCTCGCTGCGCTCGTCGATGCTGCGCCACAGCGCCACGGTCATGACGAGGACCAGCAGGGGCACCGGCGAGAGCCAGAGGATGTTGGGGAAGGAGAACCAGCGCTCGGCGATGCCGGGATGCAGGAACGGCGTCCACAGCGAGACGATGCCGACCGAGACCAGCACCGCCAGAAGCAGTGGCCGCATGAGGCCGAATGCCCAGACCTGCAGCGGTCCGGTGCTCTTGAGGATCAGCCAGCCGGCGCCGAGCATGGCGTAGCCGGCCACCAGGGCGAGGCCGGTGAGCAGGCTGAAGGGGGTCAGCCAGTCGAAGCTGCCGCCGGCGAAGGCGCCGTTCTCCACATCGACCCCTTGCACGAACGCACCCAGCACCACGCCTTGGAAGAAGGTCGCGACGACCGAGCCCCAGGTGAAGGCGCGGTTCCACCAGTGCCGGTTGCGCCGGGTCTTCCAGCGGAACTCGAAGGCGACGCCGCGGAAGATCAGCGCCAGCAGCATCAGGATGAGCGGCAGGTAGAAGGCCGAGAGCAGTACCGCATAGGCCATCGGGAAAGCGCCCAGCATGGCAGCCCCGCCCAGCACCAGCCAGGTCTCGTTGCCGTCCCATACCGGCGCCACAGTATTCATCATCACGTCGCGGTGGCCCTCGCTGGCGGCGAAGGGAAAGAGGATCCCCAAGCCCAGATCGAAGCCGTCCATGACGACATACATGATCACGCCGAAGGCGATGATGGCCGCCCAGACGAGCGAGAGATCGATGCTCATGGCCGCACCTCCCCGAGATCGCTGCCGGTCGCCGCCGAGATCGGGCGGGCCGGGGTTCCCTCCTCGGGCGCCTCCTCCGCCTCGCTCACTGGCCGGCGCAACAGCCGCAGCAGATAGACGGTGCCGACGCCGAAGACGAGGCAATAGACCAGCACGAACATGGCAAGCGACGAGGCCACCGCCATGCCGGGTACCGGCGACAGCCCGTCGGCGGTCCGAAAGAGCCCGTAGACGAGCCAGGGCTGGCGGCCGACCTCGGTGGTGATCCACCCGCACAGCACCGCGACGAACCCGCTCGGCCCCATCAGCAGCGCCACCCGGTGGAAGCGCGGGGACGAATAAAGCTCCTCGCGCCAGCGCAGCCACAGGCTGCCGAGGCCCAGCGCCGCCATCGCGAGGCCGATGCCCACCATGACCCGGAAGGTCCAGAAGATGAGCGGCGCATTGGGGCGCTCCTCGGCCGGGAAGTCGGCCAGGCCCTTGACCTCGCCGTCGAGATCGTGGGTCAGGATGAGGCTGCCGAGCCTGGGGATCTCGAGAGCCCAGCGGGTTTCCAGCGCCTCCATGTCGGGCATGCCGAAGAGGATCAGCGGCGCCCCTTTCTGCGTCTCGAAATGGCCTTCCATGGCGGCGATCTTGGCCGGTTGGTGCTCCAGCGTGTTGAGACCGTGAAAGTCGCCCGCCACGATCTGCACCGGCGCCACGAGGGCTGCCATCCACATGGCCATCGAGAACATCCGACGGACGGCAGGGTGGCGCCGGCCCCGCAGAAGGTGCCAGGCGCCGGTGGCGCCGACCACCAGGGCGGTCGTCAGATAGGCGGCCAGCACCATATGCACGAGGCGGTAGGGGAAGGACGGGTTGAAGATCACCTCGAACCAGTCGAGCGGCCGGAACATCCCGTCCTCCAGCACATGGCCGGCGGGAGTGTGCATCCAGCTGTTGGCCGAGAGGATCCAGAAGCTCGAGATCAGCGTGCCGACCGCCACCATCAAGGTGGCGAAGAAGTGCAGCCCGCGCCCGACCCGGTTCCAGCCGAACAGCATGATCCCGAGAAAGCCCGCCTCGAGGAAGAAGGCGGTTATGACCTCGTAGGCCAGGAGCGGGCCCATGATCGGCCCGGCGCTCTCGGAAAAGGCGCTCCAGTTGGTGCCGAACTGGTAGCTCAGCACGATTCCCGAGACCACGCCCATCGCGAACGATACGGCGAAAGGCTTGACCCAATAGAAGAAGAGCGTGCGGTACTCGTCCTTGCGCGTCCACAGGAAGAGGCCTTCGAGCACCGCGAGATAACTGGCGAGGCCGATCGTGAAGGCGGGGAAGAGTATGTGGAAAGAGATCGTGAAGGCGAACTGAATGCGCGCCAGAATGAGGGGGTCGAGCTGTTCCAGCACCGGCGGCTACTCCCTTGCCTCGCGCGGCGCCGCACCGGGAAGAGGCAGGCGTCGCAGGCGAGAACCTAGGACTTTTGCTCCGGCAGGCCCATAGAATCGGAGAATCTGTCGCATCGGCTCGCGCGGCTGCCCTCCTGCCGCAATGCCGGCGTGGCACGCTGCGACAGGTGCCAGCCCGGCTTTGGCTCCGGCTTGCGGTGCCATGTAGGGCGGGCCCAGGATGACGGCAGTGCTCGGCAGCTCCCCCGCTTGGCTCCGAACTCGCGGTAGCCCTCGTGGCGCTGGGTGCACGCCTGCGGCCGTTCGACAGCGAGACCGGGCGGAGCCTGCCGATCCTGCCCGAGCAACGTCTCTAGCGTCGCCAGCCCCCTTTCAGCGCTCGCGCGGCCAGTAGTGGTCGGCGGCGAGGCTGTAGGGGGCGGTGCCGAAGCGCTTGGCCGGCACGACCACGCGCGCATAGGCCCGCTTGGACTCGAGGACCTCCTTGAAGAACGGGTCGGCCGCCGCCTCGCGCTCGGCGAGCTCGTCCCAGGTGCGCAGAATCTCGAGCAGGAACTCGTCTGGCGTGCGCACCACGATCACCCCGTCCTCCTCCACCATCCTGTCGAGTGCTTCGGCATTCAGCTTTTGGGCTCGCACCCACCAACGCAGGAAGGTCTCCATCGACGCCGACTGCACGATCTCCCGCAGATCGGGTGCAAGCCCGTCCCAGACAGCCTCGTTGACCAGCAGCTCGCCCACCGACACGCTCTCGTGCACGCCGGGGGTGTAGTAGTATTTCCAGATATCCTGGAAGCCGAGCCGCAGGTCGTCGGCGCCGCCGGACCACTCGCCGCACTCGATGATACCGCGCTCGGCCGCCGAGGCGATGTCACCGCCAGGCAGAGCCATCACGCTCATGCCCATCTCGGAGAAGATCTGGGCGGCGATGCCGGTCTCCCGGCAGCGCATGTTCTTGAGGTCGTCGAGGCTGCGGACAGGCCGCTCGAACCAGCCGAACGCCTGGGGGCCGGCCGGCAGGATCGGCAGCGGCACCACCGGGATGCCCAGCACCTCGCTGTAGTAGCGTCGGTAGAGCTCGATTCCGCCTCCATCGAACAGCCAGCCCAGATGGTCGAGATGGTCCATCCCGAACGGTCCGCCGGGGCCGCCGGTGAACAGCACGCCGGCCTTGTGGCGGCTCTGCCAGTAGCCGGCCCAGGTGTGGCCGCCGTCAAGGCGGCCGTCGCCGACCGCCTCCAGCACGTCGAACGAGCCCACGACGCTGTTGACCGGCAGCGTCTCGATCATGAGACGTCCGCCGGAGAGCTTGTCGACCCGCTCGGCAAAGTACAGGAAATTCTCGTAGACGGTGAGCGTGGTGGGCCAGGAGGCCTGCATGCGAAGGGTGACGGGGCTCTCGGCTGCCAGCGCGTGGCCGGCAGGACCAGCTGCGAGCAGGCCCAGCAGCAGGCCTGTCGTCATCCAGGGCCTTGCGGGCATGGCGTGCTCCGTTCCGGCTCGACACGGGCAGGTGCACCCGAACCGGAAAGACTATGCATTGGCAAGTGGTGGGTCAATCCGCGCGGGAGCAGCAAAATCCCGTGCGAGGCGTCCATTGATCAGAGTCTTTCGGGCCTGACGGCGATCTGCTAGGTCGACGCGAAGACAGGCTTCATATGACAGGACCGTTGTAAGGCCGATGCTGGCATCTCACGCCTATGGCGGGCATTATCTCTGCATCCAGCTGACGTCGCCGTGAGCCCCAGAAGTACCGTGGCGGGAGCATTCCTGCTGGTCGCCCTCGCCGTGCAGCCGGCCGGTGCCGCGCCCAGGGTTCTGCCCCTCGACGAGGCAGTGCACGATCCCGATCTCATGGCCTTCCGGCTGCTGCTGCAGGAAGCGGTCGAGGCGCGCGACCTGGACTTCGTGCTGGCGCAGCTCGACCCCGCGATCATCACCGGCCATGACGGCCGGCACGGGATCGACGACTTCCGCTGCCAGTGGCGGGTCGAGGAAGCAGCGCCGGAGCTGTGGCCTGTGCTGGGCCGGCTGCTTGGCCTCGGGCGGGCTCTTCGAACACAGCCCCACCGCCTATGACGGCACGACGGGCTGCGGCCCGCACTTCGCCGCCCCCTGGTGGCGTGTTGCCTGGCCGGTCGACCACGAGGCCGAGCATTACGGGGTGGCGCTCGGCAGCATCGTGCCGGTCCATGATCATGTCGGCCCGGATGCGCCGGTGATCGGCCATCTCTCCTGGGACATCGTCCGGGTCGGCGAGGAGAACGAGGAATGGATCGCGGTGCAGCTCGGGGACGGCCGGGTGGGCGTGGTGGCGAAGCGCCTCGTGCGGCGGCCGCTGGGCTGGCAGATGGTGCTGCAGCGCTGCGACGGGCGCTGGCGGATCGCTGCCCTGCTGGGCAGCGAATGAGCATGGCCACTCCCTCGCCCTTTCGCCCGTTGACCGCACTTCTGTTGGCTGCGGCGATGACGCTGGCGGCAGCACCGCAGAGCCTTGCCGGACCGAAGGTGCCGCCGGTCGACGAGGGCGTGCACGATCCCTCGCTGCTCGCCTTCCGCCTCGAGATGCAGGAGGCGGTGACGGCGCGCGACCTCGGGGCGGTGCTGGCCCGGGTGAGCCCGGAGATCCTCAACAGCTTCGGCGGCAGTGGCGGGATCGAAGAGTTCCGCGAGGCGTGGCGTGTCGAGGAGGGTGCGCCCGCGCTGTGGCCCGTGCTGGCCTCGATGCTGGCCGGGGGCGGGATGATCCTGCGCCATCCCGAGGGGAACACCGGCCGGATCGGCTGCGGCCCGAGCTTTCTGGGCCCGTGGTGGTACGCTGCCTGGCCGAAGCGGATCGAGCCCTACGCCCGCGCTTTGGCCATCGGTCCCGACGTTCCGGTACAGGAGCGGCCGGATGCCGACGGACCGCCGGTCGCCTCGCTATCGTGGGAGATCGTCGAGAGCGGCGAGCCGCAGGACGGCTGGCTGCCGGTGACGCTCGAGGATGGGCGCGGCGGCTGGGTGCGGGAGGAGGAGATGCGCTCGGCGCAGGGCTGGCACATCATGCTGGAGCGGTGCGACGGCCAGTGGTGGATCGAGGCCCTCGTGCGCGGTGACTGACGGCAGCGCCTCTTGCCGCGCGGGGGCCGCCCGCCTGTCGGCCCGAGCTCCCTTCTCCCGAAATCGCTCCTGACGATCCAGAGACGACCTGCTGTCACGAGCCAGTCTTTGCGCTCACTCCGGTGACGGACGTCGCCTGCGCGCCAAAAGCAGCGTCAAGCCCAGGCACGCGTTGCAGATGCGCCCGGCCGGACACACGAAGCGGCACCCGGACAAGCCGAGGGCGCCCCGAAGGGCGCCCTCGTGCTACGGACGGAGAGGCTGGCGGCTCACAGATCCGCGTAGGAGGTCACCTCGGCAGCACCCCCCGGATGGGTGACGGCCCCCTTCTCGGCCGAGCCCACGGTCTGCGCGTACTTCCACAGCACGCCCGACTTGTAGTCGTTGTCGGCCGGCTTGAAGGCCTTGCGCCGCGCCTCGAGTTCCTCGGCCGGCAGCTCCACGTCGAGCGTGCCCTTCTCGGCGTCGATGACGATGATGTCACCGTCCCGGATCAGGCCGATCGGGCCGCCGACGGCAGCCTCGGGCCCGACATGGCCGATGCAGAAGCCGCGGGTGGCGCCCGAGAACCGGCCATCGGTGATCAGCGCCACCTTGTCGCCCATGCCCTGGCCGTAGATCGCCGAGGTGGTGCTCAGCATCTCGCGCATGCCGGGACCGCCCTTGGGACCCTCGTAGCGGATGACGATGACCTCGCCTTCCTTGTAGTTGCGGTCCTGGACGGCGCGCATCGCGTCTTCCTCGCAGTCGAAGCACCGTGCCGGACCGCGGAACTTCAGGCTGGCGAGGCCGGCCACCTTCACCATCGCACCCTCGGGTGCCAGGCTGCCCTTGAGGCCCACCACGCCGCCCCAGCTGGTGATCGGCTTGCTGGTCGGGTGGATGATCTCCTGGCCCTCGGGGATGGTGACGCCCTCGAGGTTCTCGGCGATGGTCTTGCCCGTGACGGTGATGCAGTCGCCGTGCAGGTAGCCGCCGTCGAGCAGCGCCTTCATGAGCACCGGCACGCCGCCGATGTCGCCCAGGTCCTTCATCACGAACCGGCCGGCCGGCTTGAGGTCGGCGATGTAGGGCGTCTCGCGAAAGATCTTCGCCACGTCGTGCAGGTCGAACTCGATGCCGCACTCGTGGGCGATGGCCGGCAGATGCAGCGCGCCGTTGGTCGAGCCGCCCGAGGCCGCCACCACGCGGGCGGCGTTCTCGAGGCTCTGGCGGGTGACGATGTCGCGCGGACGGATGCCCTTGGCGAGCAGCGCCATCACCGTCTCGCCCGACTCCTCCGCCCACTTGTCGCGGGCCTCGTAGGGGGCCGGGGTGCCGGCCGAGCCGGGCAGCGCCAGGCCGATCGCCTCGGAGACGCAGGCCATGGTGTTGGCGGTGAACTGGCCGCCGCAGGAACCGGCCGAGGGGCAGGCGACGCGCTCGAGCTCCTCGAGCTCCTCGTCGCTCATCTCGCCCACGGCATGCTTGCCGACCGCCTCGAACACGTCCTGGACGGTGACGTCCCTGCCCTTGTAGCGACCGGGCAGGATCGAGCCGCCATACATGAAGACGGAGGGAACGTTGAGGCGCACCATCGCCATCATCACGCCCGGCAGCGACTTGTCGCAGCCGGCCAGGCCCACCATCGCGTCATAGCCGTGGCCGCGGACCGTGAGCTCGATGGAGTCGGCGATCACCTCGCGGCTCACCAGCGAGCTCTTCATGCCCTGGTGACCCATGGCGATGCCGTCGGTCACGGTGATCGTGGTGAACTCGCGCGGCGTGCCACCGGCCTTGGCAACGCCCCGCTTGGCCGCCTGCGCCTGGCGGCCAAGCGCGATGTTGCAGGGGGCGGCCTCGTTCCAGGTGGTGACGACGCCGACGAAGGGCCGGGCAATGTCGTCCTTGGAAAGACCCATCGCATAATAGTAGGAGCGATGCGGCGCTCGCTCGGGGCCGACCGTCGAATGCCGGCTCGGCAGCCTGGACTTGTCGAAAATGGTGATGGCCATGGACGGTCCTCTCCCTCCCGCACAAAGAGCGGAGCGGACCATACCGAGGCGCAACCCGGATGCCTAGAGCTTCGGCACAAGCCCGCCCCGCGCCCGGCGCAGGCGCTCACGACACGGATGCCCGCGCCCGCTCGAGGCACAGGCCGCGCACGAGGCCTACCGCCGCGTCGAGATCGCCGACCTCGAGCTCGTGGCACTCGATGCCCTCGATCCAGCGCGCCAGCCGCTCGACCGCCGCCTCGTCGAGCTGCAGCCGCAGCGCCAGGCATTCGTCGAGCAGGCGGCGCAGCGCCTCGATCCGGGCGAGCGGGCGCAGTGCCGTCGCGGCGCCGGCCCGGTAGCGCGGAAAGACGATCCAGCGCACCGGCCAGTGACGGTCGAGCGCCCTGTCGCCGGGATGCACCGGCGGCGGCAGGTAGCGCACGATCTTGTCGTCGCCTCGGCGATGCCGCGGTTGTCGGTCAAGCTCGGGATAGCGCTCCTTGAGCACCGGCCAGGAGCCTTCCTTGACCGCCGGGCACAGCGGCACGCCCCGCGCCGCCAGCCGCTCGCCGTCGAGCAGCGTCACCTCGTCGGAATGATAGGCAAGGCCGGCGCGCGCGAGGGCCGCCGAGAGCGTGGTCTTGCCGCTGCCGGGGGCTGCCGGCAGGAGGAGGCAGTCTTCGCCGGCGCGAAGCATTGCGGCATGGAGATAGAAGGAGAAGTCGTAGCGGTTGATCGCCGCCACCAGAAGCTCGGCCTTCACGATCGGCGCCACCCCCGCGGGACTGTCGCACCGGTCGAGGATCCGGCCCTCCCCGACCAGCACGTAGCCGTCCGGCACCGAAGCGAGCTGCAGGACGACCTCCTCGCTCGCGTTGCCCGAAGCGGCGTCCGCGGCGATCGCGAAGGCGGCCATCACCGGCTCGACCAGCGCCGCCTCGGCAGCGCCCGGCAGGCCCAGCCTGAAGACCGTGTCGAGCAGCCGGAAGCGCCGCTCGATGGCGGGCGGCGCCAGCCCGGCGGGTGCGGCCGGCAGCGCCTCCTCGCTGTCCGCCTCCTCCTTGTCCCGTGCACCGGCGGGGCAACGGCCGAAGCCGTCGAGAAGACCCAGCTCCTGCCAGCTCCGCAATGTGGCGTCCACGTCCCGGGCGGCGTCCTCAGGGCTCCGGCCGAAGGATGCCGTATAGGCTTCGCGCAGATCGGCGGCACTCGTCCCCTCCTCGAGCGAGCACCAGAGCCAGGCCGCACTGGTGCTCAGCGAATAGAGCGCCTCGCCTCGGGCATCGAACAGCAGGCCCTGGTCGTCGATCAGGTGGAGGCTCACGCCGCGCGCCGGGCGCAGCCGTCGCAGGCCACGGGCGGTGGCGGCTGCGCCCAGTTCGTGACGGGCGCCGGCTACCTTGCGGGTCATCGCATCCTTTCCGCGGGAGAGGCTGGTGGCGAGGAAGGTGCCGGCGAGCCGCAGCGGGCGGAGCAGGCGCGGTGCGGTACCGAGGCGGCCCGCCAGGGCCGTGTCCTCGGGCGTCGGACTGACGAGCAGCGACCACAGGCTGGCCAGTGCTTGGAGCCGCTCGCGGCGGCGCTCGCGCAGGTTCGCCTGACGGAGCACCTGGACGAGCCTCGCCAGATGCGGCTGCAGCGAGTCGACCGGCCGGTCGAGCGCCGTCTCGAGGCGCTGCGCCGCGCCTTGCACCTTGCGGTCGGGAGGAAACAGCGCCGCCGCCTCCTCCAGCCGCAGGTCGAGGAGGCGTCGCGCCATCTCCAAGGTCAGCGCCACGATTCGCCGGGTGCCGGTGCTTTCGGCCAGCCGCGCAAGATCGCGCCAGTCCTCCTCGGCAGCGTGCGCGGAAAGGGCGGTGAAGTCGGCGAGATAGGCCAGGCGAAGCTCGGGATAGTCCTTGAGGAGATAGACGGCGCTCATGAGGAGAAGCCAGGCATCGCCGGGCATGTCCATCACTGGACCCGGCTGGCGGCTCTCCCAGATGGCGGCGAAATCGAGATCGAGAGGGAACTGGGCGCCGGTGATGTTCCAGTGAAGATCGACCACCAGCCCGTCGCGATGGCGCACGAGATGGTCCTCGCGGATCAGCGCGTAGGGCCTGGGCTCACGGATGAAGCCGCGGGCGACGAGCGCCGCTGCGGCCGGCTCGACGTCGCGCTGGTGCACCAGGAGGTCGATATCCTGGCCCACCCGCACCGCTGGATCGCCATAGCAGCGCCGGCCCAGCGCCGTGCCCTTGAGCACAAGCGTGCGGATGCCGCTGCCGGTCAGCGCCTCGGCCGCTTCGGCAAGCCCGCGCTGCAGGCGGGCTGTCCGCCCCTCCATCTCGCCGCGGGCGGCGCGGGCCCGGCCGGCAAGGCCCGGCGGGAGCCGGTTCTCGTCGAGCCGAGCCAGCGCGCTCCAGAGCAGCGGCGCGAGGCCATGCCGCTCGGCCTCGGCAATCAGCCGGAGCCATGCCTCGGTCGGCAGACGCAGCTCCGCCACCGCGGCCGGTGAGCCGCGGTGGCGGATGATCGAGCAGAGTGCGGCCCGCACGCTGTTCACGGAGCGGCGAGCCTGGGCGCGTCAGTCCTTGTTCTTGCGGCCGCGCCTGGCCTTGCCGCGCTTCTTGCTGCCGCCGTCCTGGGATTTGCGGTAGACGCGGCCGGCGAGGGCCGGCTTGGTGGCGGCGGCGAGCACCAGGCCGATGGCCGGCGCTGCGGTAGCCGCCTTGCCGGCCCTGGCCAGAAACTCGCGTCTGGAGTCGGTCTTGTCGGTCGGCTGCGTGGTCATCGCTCGAGACCTCCTTTAAGATTCGTGGCGCCGTCCCTGCGTTGCCACGGACGGTTACAGCTAACTCAGGATTAACGATTTTTCCGTGCCCATAGCAATGCGCAACCGGGAGAAAGGTAGCACGCCGATATGCCGAATGTGTCGCTGTCCCCCAAACAGCGGAAAGACCCCGAAAGTTCTGCTACCCCGGCGAGAAAATCCCGTCGCCGCCATGGCTGGCACCTCGGCAGCATCAATGCGGGCCGAGCCGCCTGGTCGGCGATCAAGCACTTCTTCTTGGGCGACGGCCTCATCTACAGCGGCTACATCGCCTTCACCGGCCTTTTCGCCCTGTTTCCCTTCCTGATAGCGCTCCTCGCGCTCGCCGGCCTGCTGGGTCAGGGCGAGGCCGCCGACAAGTCGATCGAGCTGGCCTTCGAGCTGGTACCGCAGGAGGTCGCCGGGGTGCTGCGGCCGGCGGTAGGCGACGTGCGCACCCAGGCGACTGGCGGCCTGCTCACCCTGGGCTTCCTGCTCGCCATGTGGTTTGCCTCCTCGGGGCTCGAGAGCCTGCGTCACGCCCTCAACGTCGCCTACGGCGCCAACGATCCGGTCCACTTCGTGGTGGCCAGGCTGCAGTCGCTGCTGCTCACCGCGGTGAGCGCAGTGGCCATCATCCTGGTGGTCGCCATCCTCATCGCCGGCCCCTTGCTGCACGACGTGCTGGAATGGCTGATCGAGCGGCGGCTGTTCGACCGCGAGGCCTACCAGCTCGTGCGGCTGGGGCTGGGGCTGGTCATCATGCTGGGCCTGACGGTCCTCCTGCACCTGGTGCTGCCGGGCGTGCGCCTCAGACTTTACGAGGTGATGCCCGGCTGTCTCCTCTCGGTGGTCCTGTGGGTCGCCGCCGCCGAGCTCTATTCGGCCTATCTGCGCAGCCTCGCCCGCTACAGCGTCACCTATGGCAGCCTCGCCGGGATTGTCGTCACCCTGTTCTTCTTTTACATCTCCGCGGCGGTCTTCATTTTCGGCGCGCAGTTCAACGGTGCCCTGCGCCGGCAGCGGCTCGGCATCCCGGGCAGTTGAGCCGGAGGATGCCGCGCCTGCCGCGAGACCCGTCGTCTCTCACCCTTGTCCTGCCCTTGCGCGGAGCGCCACCCGCATGACCAACCCACAGTCTTTGATGGCCGGCAAGCGCGGCCTCGTCCTGGGCATCGCCAACGACCGCTCGCTGGCCTGGGGCATCGCCCGCGCCGCCCGCGACCACGGCGCCGAGCTCGCCTTGACCTATCAGGGCGAGGCGCTGCGCAAGCGCGTCGCCCCGCTCGCCGAGAGGCTCGGCGCACCGCTGGTCCTGCCGGCCGACGTCACCGACGCGGCGAGCCTCGACGCGCTCTTCGAGACGATCGCACAGACCTGGGGGCGCCTCGACTTCCTCGTCCATGCGGTGGCCTTCTCCGACAAGGAAGAGCTCAAGGGCCGCTATCTCGAGACCAGCCTCGAGAACTTCCAGCGCACCATGCAGGTCTCCTGCTACTCGTTCACCGAGCTGGCGCGTCGCGCCGAGCCGCTGATGACCGAGGGCGGCAGCCTCCTGACCCTCACCTATGCCGGCGCCGAGCGGGTCGTGCCGCATTATAATGTGATGGGCGTGGCCAAGGCGGCGCTGGAGGCATCGGTGCGCTACCTGGCCGTCGACCTCGGCGGGCGGAACATCCGCGTCAACGCCATCTCGGCAGGCCCCGTCAAGACCCTGGCGGCGAGCGGCATCGGCGATTTCCGCTACATCCTCAAGTGGAACGAGTACAACTCGCCTCTCAAGCGCAACACCACCATCGAGGATGTCGGCGGCGCCGGGCTCTACCTCCTCTCCAGCCTCGGCGCCGGGACCACCGGCGAGGTGCTGCATGTCGACAGCGGCTATCACGTGGTCGGCATGAAGGCGGTCGACGCTCCCGACATCTCGGTGGTCAAGGACTGAGCTCGATGGCAGGCTCCGGCTTCGGCACCCTCTTCCGTTTCACCACCTGGGGCGAGAGCCACGGGCCGGCCATCGGCGTGGTGGTCGACGGCGTGCCCTCGAGACTTCCCCTCGAGGCGGGGGAGATCCAGCACTGGCTCGACCGCCGCAAGCCGGGCCAGTCGAAGTTCACCACCCAGCGCCGCGAGCCCGACCGGGTCGAGATCCTCTCGGGCGTGTTCGAGGGCCAGACCACCGGCACGCCGGTGAGCCTGCTGATCCGCAACGAGGACCAGCGCTCCAAGGACTATTCCGAGATCAAGGCCAGCTACCGGCCGGGCCACGCCGATCTCACCTATGATGCCAAGTACGGCATCCGCGACTATCGCGGCGGCGGCCGGGCGAGCGCCCGGGAGACCGCCTGCCGGGTGGCGGCCGGCGCCATTGCCCGCAAGATCCTCGGGACCGGCATCAAGATCACCGGCTATCTCGTGCAGATCGGCGCCGATTCGATCGACCGGGAGCGCTTCGATCCGTCCGAGATCGAGCGCAATCCCTTCTGGTGCCCCGACGCCGAGGCGGCCTCCCGCTGGGAGGAGCAGCTCATGGCAATCCGCAAGAAGGGCTCGTCGATCGGCGCGGTGGTCGAGGTGGTGGCCTCGGGCGTCCCGGCGGGCCTGGGCGAGCCGGTCTACGACAGGCTCGACGCCGATCTCGCCAAGGCGATGATGAGCATCAACGCCGTCAAGGGGGTCGAGATCGGCGCCGGCATGGCGGCAGCGGCGCTCACCGGCGAGGAGAACGCCGACGAGATCCGCGCCGGCAACGAAGGCCCGCGCTTCCTCTCCAACCATGCCGGTGGTGTCCTGGGTGGTATCTCCAGCGGCCAGGACGTGGTGGTGCGCTTCGCGGTCAAGCCGACCTCCTCGATCCTGACGCCGCGCCGCACCGTCACCCGCGACGGCCAGGAGACCGACCTCATCACCAAGGGCCGCCACGACCCCTGCGTGGGCATTCGCGCGGTACCGGTGGGCGAGGCGATGATGGCCTGCGTGCTGGCCGACCATCTGCTGCGCCACCGTGGGATCTACGGCGCCCGCTGAGGCCGCGGCGTCAGGATCTCGAGACTCCCGGCGAGCCCGCCGGCGGCGCTCCCGGCATCTGCCGTCAGCGCCCCGGGATCGGCCGCCAGTTCTTCCCTCGCGGCCTCCTCCTGGGTGTCGGCGAGGCGTGTCAGTGCCCTGCCCTCGCGGTCGATAAGCCGGCGGGTTGGTCCGTCCTCGAAGAGCCGAGCAAGCTCGCGGTCGTCGAGCAGACGCTCCCAGGCTGCCCTGAGCAGGCGGCGCAACCATGCGACGAGGCTGCGGCGATCGAAAGGCATCGACACCGTCCGGAGCTTCCTGTTCCCTGACCACCGCCGTCGCCGAGGCGCGGGCGTTGGCCGACGATAGCGCGGAGCGCCACGTTTCGTATCGCCGCCGGAGCCCTCCGGCGCTCCCCGGTGCGCCGGTCCGTCGCTGACCAATACCGGCGCGCCGGGCATGGCAGGCGCTGCGCCCGGGCGGTACAACGGTCGGGAACGGCCGGCGGATGGGGAGCGGCGCATGAGGCTCTATCGCGACTTCACGAGCCAGGAGGAGCTGGACCGCGAGTACAACCCCGGCGCCGCCCTGCCGGAGAGCGCGGCGCTGATCGAGGGCTGGGCCGCCCGCAGCGAGCGGGCCCGCGCCACCCTGCCATGCGAGACCGGTCTGCGCTTCGGGCCGAGCCTCGACGAGTATCTCGATCTCTACCCGGCCGGACCCGGAACGCCGCTGCACGTCTTTGTCCATGGCGGTTACTGGCGGCGCTTCACCGCCCGTGAGCATGGCTTCGTGGCGCCGGCCCTGGTGGGAGCCGGGGTCAGCGTGGCAGTGCTCAACTACGCCTTGTGCCCGAAGGTCACCATCGACGAGATCGTCCGCCAGGTGCGCGCAGCCCTCGCCTGGCTCCATGCGCATGCCGGCCGCTACGACTGCGACCCGGCGCGGATCACCCTCTCCGGCCACTCGGCCGGCGGCCATCTGACAGCCATGGCGCTGCTCACCGACTGGCCCGGCGACTACGGCCTGCCCGAGGATCTGGTGAAGGGCGGGCTGGCGATCAGCGGCCTCTTCGATCTCGCCCCTTTCCCCTACACCTACCTCCAGCCCTCCCTCCAGCTCGGCTGGGACCAGGTCCGCCGCAACAGCCCGATCCTTCACCTGCCCCCGAGCGCCGCACCGCTCGACGTGGCCGTGGGCGGTGCGGAGAGCGTCGAGTTCCGCCGGCAGTCCCGCGACTTCCATGCGGCCTGGCAGGAGCGCGGTCTCGACGGCGATCTGCTCGAGGTGCCGGATGCCAACCACTTCACCGTCCTCGAGGAGCTGGAGCGCCCGCAAAGCCCACTCCTCGCTTCCCTCCTGGCGCGCGCCCGCGCGCGCTGAGCTCGAGCAGTGGAGGCCATTTTCATGCAGCCTATCGACCGCGTCCTCGAGACCATCCTCTATGTCGACGACCTCGAGGCCGCCGAGCGGTTCTATGGCGGCACGCTGGGGCTGGAGCGGCACAGCCGCAAGGAGGGCGTGTTCGTGTTCTTCCGGTGCGGTCCCGGCATGCTGCTGCTCTTCGACCCGGCGGCCTCCGCACGCAACAGCGAGATCCCGCCACACGGGGCACAGGGCCCCGGCCATGCCTGCTTCGCCGTCGCCGAGGCCGAGCTGAAGGCCTGGAAGACGCATCTCGTCCGCCAAGGCGTCGCCATCGAGCGCGAGCAGGATTGGCCGCGCGGCGGCCGCTCCTTCTATTTCCGCGACCCTGCCGGCAACAGCCTCGAGCTCGCCACGCCGCGGATCTGGGCCCTGCCCGAGCCGCCGGAAGCCTAGCGGCGCCGGGCGATGATGGCTCCTGACAGTACATTTAGAGTCGCCATCAATGCCGCTGAGGGCGAGGCTCGATGAGCGCCGGCGCCGGGACCGTGCGGCCCGAGGTCGCGTTCATTGGCGACCTCGCCTGCCCCTGGTGTCATGTGGGCTTTCGCCGCTTTCTCGCCCTGCGCGGGTCGATGGCGCTGCGGCTGCGCTGGCATCCTTTCATGGTGGCACCGCATCTGCCGCCCACTGGCGTGCCGCTCGAGCGCTATCTCGAACGCCGCTACGGCTCGCTCGCCCGCGCGGCTGGCGAGCTGCGCCGGATCGAGGCGGCCGGCGCCGCTGACGGCGCCCGCTTCGCCTTCTGGCGCATCCGCCGCCAGCCCGGCACGCTGGCGGCGCACGCCCTGCTGCTGGCGATCGATGACGAGGCAGCGACGGTGGCCATGGCCGGCCGCCTGTTCGAGGCCTTCTTCCACGAGGGCTCCGACATCGGCGATCCGGCGATACTGCGGCGGGAGGCGGAAGACCTCGGCATCGCCTGGCCCGCCGCTCTCGACCCGGTGCCGGTCCGCGCCGCGCACGAGACGGCGCTGGCGCTCGGCGTCGAGGGGGTGCCGGCATTCATCGCCGGCGGCCGGACGCTGATCGCCGGCGCCCAGCCGGTCGAGGTGCTGCGCGGGCTGGTCGAGGTGGCCTGCTACCCTGGCCGGGCGTCGCCTCAGGGGCGCCAGGCCTCGTAGTCGCCGGTGGCGCTGTCGCGCTTGCCGCCGCGCCGTTCGTGACCGGGCGGCAGGTAGGCCAGCGGCGTGCCCGAGAGATTGGGCTGGTGCTCCTTCTCCCAGCGCTTCTTCGGCAGGGTCTCGTCGCTGGGCGGGTGCTGGAAATTGCGGTGCAGCCAGCCGTTCCAGCCGGCCGGCACGATGCTCGGCTCGAGCTCGCCCTCGGCGGCGTAGACCACCCAGCGCCGCTCGGTCCGCCAGTCTTTGGCGCCGCGCTCGCGGTAATAGCGGTTGCCGAACTCGTCCTGGCCGACGGGCTCGCCGCGCCGCCTGGTAAAGAGGTGCGTGCCCAGAGTGTTGAAGCGAAGCCACTTCAGCAAGACGGAGTCTCCGATGAATCGACGCGACGGGTTGGCGTTCAGCGCGCGGCGGACTATGCCCAAGCCCGCCCGGCAAATCCAGCCCGCGTTGGCTGGCACGCCTCCCCTGGGGACAATTCCGGCTTTCCTGTGGACAACCCTGTGTATTGATCCGGGTAAGCGCGAAATCCGCCCCTCACTGCCGAGAGAACGCTGCGGAATGCCGCGACTTAGCCGTCTAAGGGCGATGTCAGGCTTAGCTCAGGATCGACTTGGCGCCGGAGGCGGCCGGCAAACGATTCCCGGCCGGAGCCCCTCGGCACCTCCCGCCGGCGCCCGGGGAGCGTCCGGAAGCCTGTGCCTGGGCGGCAACAGGGCGCCAGTGGCACGATCGCCGCGCCCATAGATTTAGGCTTGCCGACGCACCAGAACACTATATCTTGTGGCTCGCCTCCCGTGCCCCGCAATTTCTCGCGGACGGGCGCGCGCTTCGAGATTGTGCGGAAACCGGGGCTTGGGTACACTCAGCATTGATGGCGTCATTAGCTTAGCCTCTATCAATGTCGAGCCATGGGGACAGGGTTCCCATCAATTGCCCGGCTCGGTTTTCGTTTGACGAACAAGACGAGAACATCTTAGGCTTGATGCCTGGAGGAGAATGATGCCGTTGAGGATCACGCGGACGTTCACGAAGGCTGGCGAGGACCCCTACGCCGGCATTCCTTTCCGCGTCGGCAGCAGCGAGATCCGCAACCCCGACGGGTCGGTCGTGTTCCGGCTCGAGGAGGCGGAGGTTCCCGCTGCCTGGTCGCAGGTGGCGGTCGACGTTCTCGCCCAGAAATATTTCCGCAAGGCCGGCCTGGCCCGGGCGCTGCGCCCGGTGCGCGAGAAAGGCGTGCCGGCATGGCTGTGCCGCCGCGCGCCCGACGAGAAGGCCTTGGCCGAGCTGCCCGAGAGCGAGCGCTTCGGCGGCGAGACGAGCGCCAAGCAGGTCTTCGACCGGCTGGCCGGCACCTGGACCTACTGGGGCTGGAAGGCCGGCTATTTCGCCTCCGAGGAAGACGCCCACGCCTTCTATGACGAGCAGCGCCACATGCTCGCCCGGCAGATGGCGGCGCCCAACTCGCCGCAGTGGTTCAACACCGGCCTGCACTGGGCCTACGGGATCGACGGCCCGGCCCAGGGCCACTTCTATGTCGAGGCCGAGACCGGCGAGGTGAAGGCCTCGACCTCCGCCTATGAGCGGCCGCAGCCCCACGCCTGCTTCATCCAGAGCATCGCCGACGACCTCGTGAACGACGGCGGCATCATGGATCTGTGGGTGCGCGAGGCGCGCCTCTTCAAGTACGGCTCGGGCACCGGCAGCAACTTCTCCAACCTGCGCGGCTCCAACGAGCCCCTCTCGGGCGGCGGCCGCTCCTCCGGCCTGATGAGCTTCCTCAAGATCGGCGATCGCGCCGCCGGCGCCATCAAGTCCGGCGGCACCACCCGCCGCGCCGCCAAGATGGTGACCGTCGATGTCGATCATCCCGACATCGAGGAATACATCATGTGGAAGGTGGTCGAGGAGCAGAAGGTGGCGGCGCTGGCCGCCGGCTCGCGGCTGCTCGCCCGCCACGTCAACGCCATCATGGCGGCCTGCCACGACGAGTCCTTCGAGGGCGAGGGCCGGGATGCCTTCGATCCCAAGGTGAACGCGGCGCTCAGGAAGGCGGTGCGCGAGGCGCGCCGCGCCGGGCTGCCCGAGGGCTCGCTCCAGCAGGCGCTGTTCTATGCCGGCCAGGGCTACACCTCCATCGAGGTGCGGACCTACGACACCGACTGGGACAGCGACGCCTACCTCACCGTCTCGGGCCAGAACTCGAACAACTCGGTGCGGCTCAGCGACGACTTTCTCAAGGCGGTTATCGAGAACGGCGACTGGCGGCTGGTGCGGCGCACCGACGGCCGGATCGCGAGGACCCTTCCCGCCCGCGATCTATGGGACAAGATCGCCTACGCCGCCTGGGCCAGCGCCGATCCGGGCGTGCAGTACGACACCACCATCAACGACTGGCACACCTGCCCGAACTCGGGGCGGATCAACGCGTCCAACCCGTGCTCGGAGTACATGTTCCTCGACGACACGGCCTGCAACCTCGCCTCCTTGAACCTGATGACGTTCAGGAAGGAGGACGGCAGCTTCGCCATCGAGGAGTTCGAGCACGCGGTCCGGCTGTGGACGATCACCCTCGAGATCGCCGTGCTGATGGCGCAGTTCCCCTCGCGCCGCATCGCCGAGCTCTCGTGGCGCTACCGCACGCTGGGCCTGGGCTACGCCAATCTCGGCGGCCTGCTCATGGCCTCGGGCCTGGGCTATGACAGCGATGCCGGCCGCGCCTACTGCGCTGCCATCACCGCCCTCATGACCGGCGTGTCCTACCGGGTGTCGGCCGAGATGGCCGAGGCGCTCGGGCCCTTCCCGGGCTTCGCCGACAATCGCGACCCCTGCCTCAGGGTGCTGCGCAACCATCGCGCCGCGGCCTGGAGCAAGACCTCGGGCTACGAGAGCCTGCACGTCCTGCCGGTGCCCCTGGATGCCGGCAACTGCCCCGACCCGAGGCTCGTGGCCTCGGCCCGCAAGGCCTGGGACGAGGCGGTCGAGGCGGCCACCCGGCACGGCGTCAGGAACGCGCAGGTGTCGGTGATCGCCCCCACCGGGACCATCGGCCTGGTGATGGACTGCGACACCACCGGCATCGAGCCCGACTTCGCGCTGGTGAAGTTCAAGAAGCTGGCCGGCGGCGGCTACTTCAAGATCATCAACCGGATGGTGCCGCAGGCGCTGCGCACGCTGGGCTACACCGAGCGGCAGATCGAGGAGATCACCCGCTACGCGGTGGGCCATGGCAGCCTCGAGCATGCCCCGCACGTCAACCATGCGAGCCTGCGCGCCAAAGGCTTCGACGACGCGGCGCTGCGCCGTCTCGAGGCGGCTCTGCCGTCGGCCTTCGACGTCAAGTACGCCTTCAACCGGTTCACGCTGGGTGAGGAGTTCTGCACCGGCACGCTCGGCTTCACCGCCGACCAGCTGGCCGACTTCTCCTTCGACATGCTCAAGGCACTGGGCTTTACCCGCGAGCAGATCGAGGCGGCCAACGCCTATTGCTGCGGCACCATGACGGTCGAGGGCGCGCCCTATCTCGAGGAGGCGCATCTCGAGGTGTTCGACTGCGCCAACCCGTGCGGGCGGATCGGCAAGCGGGCGCTCTCCACGTCGAGCCACATCCGCATGATGGCGGCGGCCCAGCCCTTCATTAGCGGGGCAATCTCCAAGACCATCAACATGCCTTCCCACGCCACGGTGAAGGATTGCCAGGACTCCTACATGGAGGGCTGGCGCCTCGCCATCAAAGCCCTGGCCCTCTACCGCGACGGCTCCAAGCTCTCCCAGCCGCTGGCCTCGCTGGTTGCCGACGACCTGCCCGAGGACGAGGAGGAGCACGAGGAGCGCTCGCAGCCCGAGCGGGTGGCCGAGATGGCCGAGCGGGTGGTCGAGCGGCTGATCAGCGAGCGGCACAAGCTGCCGAGCCGCCGCAAGGGCTACACCCAGAAGGCCGTGGTCGGCGGGCACAAGGTCTATCTGCGGACCGGCGAGTACGAGGACGGCTCGCTCGGCGAGATCTTCGTCGACATGCACAAGGAAGGTGCGGCCTTCCGCTCGTTGATGAACAGCTTCGCCATCTCCATATCAATAGGGCTGCAATACGGCGTGCCGCTCGAGGAGTATGTGGAGGCGTTCTCGTTTACCCGCTTCGAGCCCTCAGGCATCGTCCAGGGCAACGATTCTATCAAGATGGCGACGTCGGTTCTCGACTACATCTTCCGCGAGCTCGCCCTATCTTATCTGGGCAGGACGGACCTCGCGAATGTCGACAGTAGCGAGCTTCGCCACGATGCGATGGGCAAGGGTGTCAGCGAGGGAGACATCGGGGTACCGGCGGTAGCGCAGTTCGCGTCGACGGGTTTCGTGCGCGGCAATCTCCGCCTTCTCGCCGGCGGCGGGACGAGCGGCGAACCCTCCGCCCCTAGGAAATCGGGAGCCAGTGTCGGCTCGGCGCATGTCGCCGAGCTGTCCCGGCCCCAGACGAACAGCCGTGACGAGCAGATCCAGATCGCCCGCCTCAAGGGCTATGTCGGCGATCCCTGCTCGACCTGCGGCAACTTCACGCTGGTGCGGAACGGCACCTGCCTGAAATGCGACACTTGCGGCTCCACCACAGGGTGCAGCTAAGGGTGCGCATAGCGTCCCGTTGGGCAAGCGGGACGTTTCTTTCCTTGTATTCTCCTCCATCGCTAAGGCCCGGGTTCGCCCGGGCCTTTTTTTTGTGCACTTTAACCATGTTTCCGGGAATAGAGTTGCAAGACGTAGGAGGAGGTCGTGCCCATGCTCTCCATGACCAGCGATCTGGAGCGCGCCGCCGAGCGCCTCGAGGCCCTCGGCAATCCCACTCGTCTGGGGCTTTACCGGCTGCTCGTGCGTGCCGGCGAGACCGGGCTGGCGGTCGGTGAGCTGCAGGCAAGGACGGGTGTCGCCCGCTCGACCCTCTCGCACCATCTGCACCGGCTGATCCAGGCAGGGCTCGTCGGCCAGGAACGGCAGGCCACCACGCTGATCTGCCGGGCAAGCGACCCGGCGATGCATGAGACGCTGGGCTTTCTCGTCAGGGAATGCTGCGCCGAAGCTCCTCCCGCGGACGCGCCACCGCGCTCCTCGTGATGGGCCGAGATCGCCACGGCCTTCGGGCTGGGCGGGCCTGGCGACCTCAGCGAGAGCCTGCTTGTTCACCTTTTTCACCTTCGACCGGCCATTGCGACGGGGACCGGCCGAGCTTGTCGCCGGGGACACGGCGGGTGCCGCGCGATGTGGCCAGGCTGGTCGGCCAGCGCGTGCTCGGCATCACGCTCGGCTGCGAGGATCCCGTCGACCATGGCGACCTGCGTCGTGATCCCGCCCTCGGGTCCGGATCGGCTAGCGCCAGCCGGCAAGAGCACGGCGAGCTGGCTGGAGGACGCGCCGCCAGGGCCGGACCGTTCCTGCCACATCGGGCACGATCCCGCCGCCATCGCCGCCCTGCTCGTCGACCTACTCCGCGACGCCCACCAGAAGCCGTCCGCACGGATCACGCCGGACCCGGACGCGACCGACGATCCGGTCCGCGGCTGTCGCGACGGCTGCTGCTACCTGCCGCCCTACGTGCCCTGCGGCGCCCCCCTCGCTGCGAAACACCGCGACGCCGGACCCGGACGCGACCGAGGAGGTGGCGCGGATCGTCGGCGGCCTCGCCCGCAACGCCGGCCTCGTCGACCACATCCATATCGACGTCGCCGGGCGCACCGGCCGCCCGCCGCTTTGCAGCCGACGACACGGGACCGCTGGAGCCGCAAGCGGCGCGTCGCCGCCAGGGCCGGGTGGATGCGCGGGCGCGGCGGGGCCGGCGGCAACCCGCGCTTCGCCGTCACCTCGCCGCCCGCCACCAGGATCGGCGCCCGCGCCCTCTACGAGCGCCTCTGTTGCGCCCGCGGCGACATGGTGAGCCGTATGAAGGGGAGAACAGCATCAACGGATGCCAGCTCGACCTGTTCGTCGATCGCCCGGTGCTGCCACCAAGCGCGCCAACCAGCTCCGGCTGCCCGGGATCGGCGCTCAGGCAGACGGCAGCGTCCGTCGCATCCGCGTCGTCATGGCCAGCACATCCCCCCACGCCGACGCTTCCGCGCTGGCCGACGCCCGATGATGCGCGGCCCCGCCCCAAGCGCCCGCAAACGATCCCCTTGAGGCCACGAGACTACCCTTGACCCCGCCCCTGTAGCCCACGGGGCACGGAACCGCGTCCTCGGCGCGCCGAGAGAGCACCTCACCGCGTGCCGACGTGGTCATTCGGAACCATCATGCAGCGCGGTGAGAAAGCCGAGCCAAGGCGTCGTGGCCTGGGAGCAGCTCAGTAGAGGCCGCCCAGCGCGGGCGGCGGGTCCGGCAGCGCGCCGGCCTCGCCCGCGAGCGCCGGCGTCGCACCGGTGACCCGCACCGGAAGGCCACGTCTCGCCACCAGCTCGGCGCGCACCGTCTCCCAGTCGACCCGGTCGACATGCTCGCCGGCCCGCGCGCGGATCAGCGCCTCGTCCTCGGCACTCATGATGCCGGGCCGGGGCGTGAAGGCGTAGGTCTCCTCGAGCTCGTCGAGCTGGCCCAGGTCGGGATGCGCCTCGACATAGAGCTCGCCCTCGTGCCATCCGGCCTTGAGCGGCTGCTCGACCACCGTCACCGGCGCGCCCTGCGGCACCTTCTCGTAGAGCGACTGCACGCTCGCCGGGTACATGCGGATGCAGCCGCGACTCACCCGTCGGCCGACGCCATAGGGCTTGTTGGTGCCGTGGATCAGGTAGGTGGGCCAGCCCAGATAGAGGGCGCGGTCGCCCAGCGGATTGTCCGGCCCCGGCCCCACCACGCCCGGCAGCTCGGGCCTGTCGCGTCGCGTCTCGGCGGTCGGATACCAAGTCGGATCCTTGGTCTTGCGCACGATCTTCGTGCTGCCCACCGGCGTGGAGAAGCCCTCGCGGCCGACGCCGATCGCGTGGGTCTCGACGCTCCCGTCCCGCGCGAAGAAGTAGAGCCGCAGCTCCGACTTGTTGATGACGATGCCCTCGCGCGGCGCGTCGGGCAGGAGATGCGCGCTCGGCAGCACGATGAGCCGGTCGGCGCCGGGAACCCACGGATCCACGCCGGGATTGGCGGCGGAGAGCTCCAGGATGCCCAGATCGCGCTGCAGGGCCAGATCGAGCAGGGTCGTCCGGCCGTCGGTGACGTAATAGCCGATGGCGCCGATGAGGTCGTCGCGGGCCTGTTCGGCTCGGGCCGGGCGGGCCGCGAAGCGCGGTGCGGCGAGCGCGGCGAGGCCGAGCCCCAGTGCCGTCCGTCTGGTGATCATGGCAGGCTGCGCAGGAAAAAGGGAAAGACAGGCAAGGCCGGTCGGGGTGAGCGGCACCGCAGGCTCGCCCTTGCGGGTCGCCAGCGGTACCGCTCGAGCTCGAGGACTACTTGCGCAGGCCCTGGCGGAAGATCCGGTCGGCCTTCTCGCCGGCCATCTGCGCGTCCTGGCTGGCGCGCGCCGCATCGGCAGCGGCCTTCTCGGAAGTGGCCTGGGCGGCGGTGGCCTTCTGGTCGGCCGCCTGGGCCGTGGCGCGGACGCCGGCGATCTCCTGACGGAGCGCGTCGACGTCGCCCTTGGTGGCGCAGCCGGCGAGCAGGAGCAGAGGGCCGGCGACGGCCAGCGTGACAAACTTCTTCATTGGGACCTCCTAGGGGGAACTCTGGGTTGACGTAGTCCGTCCTGCATCTATTCCCGCTTGGGTGCAAGGACGGCATCCACGGCAAGCCTGCGGAGTATAATCAGGCTGCTGGCGCTTTGAAGGGGGCTCAGCGGCTCAAGGATAAATCTCGATCGGTGTGCCCGGCGCGACACTTGCCCAGAGGATGTCCATCTCCTGGTTCGTGACGGCGATGCAGCCGTTGGTCCAGTTGAACATCCAGTGCTCGCTTCCCCACTCGCGCAGCGCCGGGTCGAGCCCGTGGATCATGATCTGGCCACCCGGGCGCACGCCCATCGCCGCCGCACGCTGGCGGTCCTCGGGTGCCGGATAGGAGATTCGGATCGCCCGGTAGAAGGCGCTTTCGGCGCGGAACTGGTCGAGCCGGTAGCTTCCCTCCGGCGTACGGCCGTCGCCCTCGCGCAGCTTGGGACCGGCGGGCTGGAATCCCAGGGCGATGCGAAAGCTGCGCAGCACCTCCCCGCCACGCTGCAGCTCCATCCGGCGGTCGCGCTTGAAGACGACCAGCCGGTCGCCCCGCGGCAGCGGGCGGGACGGCGGCACCGGCAGGTCCGCCGCAGCCAGCCTCGGCAGGCCGAGCAGCGGCAGGCCGGCAGCCAGGCGCAGAAGGTGGCGGCGGGTAGTGGAAATGTCGCTCATCGGGGCACAGGTGGCAGGTCGATCCTGCGATGATACTAGCCGAGCGGCTGCCCACGCAGAAGTGGCATTTCTCTCAGGCCGCTCGTCGTGGCTCGCGTGTTGCAGCAACGGCACCCGCCGCGGTCGCCGCCACCAGGCCGAAGATCGCCAGGGCCGCCCGGTAGGCCTCGGGGCGGTAGACCCGCGCCCCCTCGACGAGCTCGCCCTGCCAGCCGAGATCGAGGATCAGGCCCATCAGGGTCTGCATGGCGGCACCGAACAGCAGCACGCTGGTGTTGATAAGCCCCATCACTGTGCCGGCCCGGGCCGCGCCGGACAGATCGCGGCCCAGCCCGAAGGCCGCCACCATCGAGCCTGCGGCAAGGCCGGCCAGCGCCAGGATCGGCACCAGCAGGACGAGGGGCGGCTGCGGCACGGCCAGGACGAGGAGCCAGCAGGCGAGCGCGGTCACGGTGCCAGCCAGCAGCACCGGGCGGCGCCGGCCGAGCCGGTCGGAGAGGCCGCCGCACAAGGGTCCGCCGACCGCCCAGGTAGCCAGCATCAGCGAGGTCACGAGGCCCGCGCCGGTGCGGTCGAGTCCGTGCACCTGCACCAGGTAGGGCACACCCCAAAGACCTGCGAAGGTCAGCATCGGGGCGCCGATGGCACCGGTAGCGACGACCAGCAGCCAGATCTCGCGGCGCCGCAGGATGGCCATCATGTCGGCGAGGAGCGAGCCGTGGCCATGCGCGACGGCGCTGCCGTCGGGCCGCTCTCTCAAGAAGAGCAGCATGGCGAGCGCCATGAGCAGGCCGGCGCCGGCCACCGCCATCATGGTCGGCCGCCAGCCGAAGGCGGCGATACCGGCAGCCAGCGGCACCTGGGCGCCGATCGCACCCATGGTGCCGGCAGCCAGCGTCAGCCCGGCCAGAAGACCGAAGCGGGCCGGCGCAAACCACAGGCTGGCGATCTTCAGGGTCGCCACATAGGCCACCCCCACCATGGCGCCGATCAGCGCCCGGCCCGTCATCGCCCAGCCGAAGGAGGGCGCCAGCGCGAAGGCCAGTCCGCCCAGCCCCGCCCCCAGGGCTGCCACCACCAGCATGCGCCGCGGGCCGAGCCGGTCGAGCAGCACGCCCACCGGGATCTGCACTGCGGCATAGGCGTAGAAATAGGCGGCCGAGAGACTGCCCAGCATGGCGCCGCCCAGCGCGAAGTCGCGCATCAGCTCGCCCACCATCACCGAGGGTGCCACACGCTGGAAGAAAGCGTAGGCATAGAAGAGCGCACCCAGTCCCCAGGCAAGCCACGCCGCCATGCCGCACCTCCGCTCTGACAGGCCGAGCCATAAAGAGCGCCGTGCCGCACGACAAGACAGCCCGCCGCACTTCACCTCTCCGCCCGGTTGTCCTACATCCGGGCCATGTCCGAGACCGCCTCCCTCCCGCCGCTTCCCGATCATGTCGAGCTCTTCAACGAGCAAGGCAGCGCGCCGCTCCTGATACTGTGCGATCACGCCGGCAACCGCGTGCCGCCCGGGCTCGGGGAGCTGGGCCTGGGGCGCGAGGCGCTGGAGCGGCATATTGGCTGGGACATCGGCGCTGCCGACGCGGCCCGCCGCCTGGGCACGCTGCTCGACGCGCCGGTGCTGCTCGACCACTGCTCGCGCCTCGTGATCGACCCCAACCGCCGGCCGCTCACCCCCACCTCGATCCCGGCGGTGAGCGACGGCTGCGTGGTACCCGGCAACCGGAATCTCGACGAGGCCGAGGTGCTGCGCCGGGTGCGCCGCTACTTCCTGCCCTACCACCGCGCCGTCGCCCGGGCGATCGGCCGCTTCCGCCGCCGGGGCCGGGTCCCGGCGATCCTCTCGGTCCACAGCTTCACCCCCTCGATGCACGGCCAGGACCGGCCGTGGCAGGTGGGCATCCTGTGGCGCCACGACCGTCGCATCGCCGATCCGCTGCTGGCGGCGCTGAAGGCCCGTGGTGACATCGTGGTAGGCAGCAACCAGCCCTATTCCGGGCTTGACGAGTTCGGCTTCACCGTCGAGTTCCACTGCCAGCGCGGCCGCCTGCCCCACGTCATGATCGAGCTGCGCCAGGACGAGATCGCGACCGCCGAAACCGCCACCGCCTGGGCCGGCCTCCTCGCCGAAGCCCTGCGCCCGATCCTCGCCGACGACCGGCTCTACACCTCCTGGACCGGCCCGCTGGCCGACCGCCAGCCCTGGCGGGTGCCTACCGGGCTCATGCACCTGCGCTAGACCAGGCGATAAAGCTCCGCCGGACGGGTTCGAGCTTGCCGCGGCCTCATCGGCCTCAACCCGCGGGAGATGGTACCTGGCGCTATCAACGCCAGCTTGGCGGCTGTCTCTCGCCGCAAGCGCCCTCCATCCGCTCCGCAGGCGCTGCGCGCGAGTTTTCCCTTCTCCTTCCGCGAGCTCGGGACGACGCTCGGGATCGAGCTTGCCATCCGTCCATTCTGCGCCGGACGCCGGCCCCGGGGCATGTGCCCGGCGGGCGCATGCGGCCGGTGGACCAGCCACGCCGTCAGCGACCCGGCCTCGATCACCAGGCGGCGAAGACCGGGCACCGCCCGCGCACCCGCACCGCCCCTCGCATGCATGGAGATGTGGCAACCTGCAAAAGTGGCCATGGTCGCTCTTCGTCTGCTCAGCGTATTGCCGGAGCGTGAGCGTCCGGCGCGCTTGCGACCGGCGGCCGAGGAAATTCCTGAACGTCCGCCGTATCGCCGGCCGCTTCCTCCCTGTCGCCCACGGCATGGGCGCCAGCAGCCTGCCCAGCGGCTTCGGCGTCGCGCCCGAAGTCGCCTGCTCAGGCCGCAAAGCAGCCAGCGGCCGGCGGAACAGCCGCTGCAAGCCACCGTCAGGCGTTCGATATTCGATGCGAAACAACCCGTAGGCGATATTACAGCTTGTCATCGTTGTTCGATCACCGCAGAAAGGTGCCGCAAAGCAGAACGGCGTCGGGGGTGGGCAGCGGAATGTCTTGCCGGGTGCGCTGGCAACATGAACCGGACGAAAGGCAAGATGTCGATCCGCGTAATCCTAACCCTCGTTCTGGCCCCGCTTGTGCTGGCCGCGTGCGAGACCGTCCATGTGCCCTCCGGCCCGGTGGCCGGCGGCCCGCTGGCGCCCGACGAGATCCTGCTGGTCCAGAACGAGACCAGAGCGCTCACCTTCCGGAGCTGCAAGGGCTGCACCAACAAGGGCGGGCCGCTCCATCTGCGCTTCCGCCTGAACGGCGACAATCTGATCTACCAGGTGGCCCACGCCCCGCTCTCCAACCGCCCCTTCCAGCCGAAGGCGCCCTATTGGATCAACGTCCCGATCTGGTTCAACGGATTGCAGGGCATGTCCCTCGGGCTGGGCGGCTTCGACTTCGCCGAGGCGAGCAAGGTCACCGGCGCGGACGGCCGGACCTGGTACGTCACCGACTGGTACTGGAACGGGTTCCTCTACAAGGATCTTGACCGGCACGGGGAGTCCTACCCCTTCGCGTCCACCGAGAGAACGCGCGAGCACCGGCGGGCGATCCTGGCGCTCATGCGCGAGAAGATCGCCGCCGGTATGCAGATCGATACCTGGCCGCTGGAGTTCACCATCCCCACCGTCCCGACCGGCGTCGAGTGGATGCGCGCCCGCACCCTCACCGGCGAAGCGGCGCTGGCGGCCTTCGCCGATCCGGCGAGCGCCTACGAGCAGCACGTGGCGGCCGTGGACCAGGCCCAGGTGGACCATAGCGCCGGCCTCAAGGCGGCCGACAGCGCCAACAGGTCCTACCAGCGCTTCGTGGCCCGCGAGCTGACGCCGCTCACCGTCGCGGGGCTGGTCGGGCAGCGCAACTGTCCCGGTTTGCCCTACCCGCTTGAGATCAACTACAGCCCGCCCGAGACCTTCTACGGCGAAGCCCAGAACGCGCTGCGCCGGGCCACCTGCTACACGGAGGCGCTCGAGGCGTTCGATCCCGACGCCCTGGCCGACCGCTACGAGGAGGTGGCCGGCGAGGAGAGCGCGCTCTTCTCCGAGACCTACGGCATCGAGCGGTTCTCCCTGGCCGACGGGGAGAAGGAAGCCGCCGAGGCGGTCGCCAGCGTCAACCTCGCCCTCGAGCGCGCCGACTATCTCTTCAAGGGTGGCGACATCACCGCCAAGAAGCGCGCCCGGGCCCGCCGCGAGCAGCAGCAGCAGACCGCGATGATGCAGGGCCTGATGGCCGGCCTGCAGGGCGTCGAGCAGACCCTGCAGCAGCGCCACGACATGGCGGCCGCCAGGATCGCGCGGCTCCAGGCCGAGGCGGTGCGCAACCACGTCCGCAAGCAGCGCGCCACAACCGCCGCCGCCACGACGGCCAGGACCGCCGGCACGACCGCGGCACAGACGGGCGCCACGACCGCGGCACAGGCGGGCAACGCGGCCGCCGCGAGCGGCTCCACCGGCAGCTCCCCCGCCGCCGGCAAGGCCCCGGCCGGGCCCATGCTCACCGTCTACCAGGCGAGCAGCGCCATCACCTCGCTGCCCTCCGACATCCCGCACTGCGACCAGCACCAGCTCGACGCCGCCCGCTCGCAGGAGGTGGCCTGCACCGCGGTGCGGCTCGTCAGTCTGCCGATGGTCTCCGCAGGCGACCCCGAGCGGTGCACGGGCGACGCCGAGCGGGACGTGATCGACGCCCTCGAGTCTGCCGTCATCGGCGGCATCTACCGCATGCAGTCGGTGACCCGCGGCGAGCTCGAGAAGCTGCGCGCCCACGGCCGCGAGCGCACCACCGCTACCGCCGGCCTCTTCTTCGAGCAGGACGCCGCCCGCGCCCAGCACGAGCTGATCGAGTGGAAATACGGCCTCTCCAAGGCCGGCCGCACCGCCCTCTACTTCCACGACCGCACCGAGCTGGTGAGCCACCTCCGCCACCGCAACTGCGCCGCCATCCGCTGGGAGAAGCCCGACGGCTCCACCCGGATCGAGCGGCTGGACCGGGTGCAGTAGGAGCTGAGCGCCGCGAGGCGGCGCGCAGCCAGCCCAAAGCGATATCACCGGGCGACATTGCTACTGTCCCGACATCCTACCCAACGATGTGCCTGCTCCGTGCGATGGTGCACGCATGGAGCAGCAGGATTCCCGCGGCATCGGGCGAGCGGCGTAGAAGGCGCTGCGACGCCGCGAGAGGCTGCTGCCGGCGGTGCAGGGCTGGATCGCCGCACACCAGCACGCGATCGCGCTCTTCCACCTCGCCTCCTGCGCGTCCGGACACAATCCCGGCGAGTACCCGACAATCACCGCGGGCAGCAGCTGCGACAATGGCCGCAGCCGCACAGCAAGGACCAGATGAAGTCGGGCACCCGCCCGGTGATGCGGAGCATCCGACGCATGCCGGAGCGGACCAGAAGCGGCTTCTCTCCGCCGACCGCCCGCCATACTGCATGTAATGTTCGGCGCAAATCTAGGACTTCATTATCTGTATTTTTACATAAAGAGACCATGCGAACATAATAATCGAGAAAGAATATGAACCATCCAGCTTGAACACAGCATCAAAAATAATTGCAAAAAACGACGCCACCAAAACATCGATCCATGAGATAGCTATTTTATTAGCAATTGACTTTGGCCTCTCAAGCTTCGCGTCGTTGTAAAATACTTTACTAATCTCAGTTATCGCTATAGTCACACAAACTGATCTCGAGGATTTAGAATGAATGTTAATTTCAATATACATAGACCAAAAAAAATTGTCGCTATAATAAACAATGAAAACGCCTCATATGACCAGTTACTCACAAAAGTTGCCAACGCTCCGATTGAAAATATAGATGACACAATAGGAGATTAATTATCAAGGATCTTTTTCTTTTCGGATGCGCCAGTTAGGTCTTCAAGAATAGACATTTTCTGCTTTCTGTCCATGAGAGCCCAACCCGAAAAGAGTTGAGCGGTTTCAGCGGGTTGTGATTCCGTTCCGTTGCCACACAGCACGGAGCCGACAATGCCTTGGACTGAAACCGCTCGCCGCGACTATGCCCGCCGGCGCGT
>JAWZSN010000003.1:0-255500 GCA_033875255.1 Geminicoccaceae bacterium 1502E
CGGTGAGCGCCCCCGAGCGGTCGCCGTAGGGGAGATAATGCGAGCGCTGGACGCGCACGCCGGCCTCATCGGTGATCAGCCTCACCGAGGCCAGGTGGTCGCGGTGCAGCCACTCCTTGACCCCGCCGGCCCCGAGCCGGCCCACCACGCGCACGTCGGCATGGACGTGCTTGATGGTGGTGCCCGAGGGCAGGATCTCGAGCTCGGCGCCGAGCCAGAGGGTGGTCTCGCTGCCTTTCGTCTTCTCGATGCGGGCGCCGTCGGGGCCGTAGGCGTAGGCCACGGTGACGCCGCCCTTGGTGACGCTGACGGGCCGGTTCTCGTGGTCGTAGACGATGCTCCGCCCGAGCCCGGCGGTCATGTTGCCGTTGGCGTCGTAGTCCAGCGCCTGGCCGCCCACGTCGGTGGGGGTGTGCGGCCGGGGCGCGGTGGCGGCCGGGTAGGTGTAGGCGCCGAGCGGGCCGCTGAGCATGTTGCCGGCCACGTCGTAGGTGAAGCTCTGGCTTCGGGTGCCGTCGGTGTTGACGGCGCTCAGCAGCCGGTCGGCCTCGTCGTAGGTGTAGCTCCAGTCGAAGCCGGTGTAGCCCGGCGTGCGGTCGACGGCCCGTTCAGCGGATCTTCATCTTTCCCTGCGATCCTGCTGGGGTGGGACTCCGCCGCCGCGCGGTCTGGGGAGCGGGGCCTGGTCCACCATCCGCGAGCATGGCGGCGAGGTATTGAGGAAGGATGAACGGCCGTGGCGTTCGGCGTGGCGGTGACGAAGGGCGGGGAAGGCGGTTCCCGGCGACGTCGAGCTGACCAGAAGAAAGAGCCGGGCCGCGCGCAGTGCCTTGCGCGGCGGTGACCTCATGGGCCTGCGCCGGAGTCTGTCCGTTCAGCAGATCTTCATCTTTTCCGGCGATCCTGCTGGGGTGGGAGTCCGCCGCCGCGCGATCCCGGGAGCGGGGCCTGGTCCACCATCCGGGAGCATGGCGGCGAGGTGTTGAGGAAGGGTGAATGGCCGTGGCGTTCGCCGTGGTGGTGACGGAAGGCCGGGAAGGTGGTTGCCGGTGACGTCGAGCCGACCAGGAGAAAGAACCGGGCCGCGCGCAGCGCCTTGCGCGGCGGTGCCGTGGCGGGCCGCGCTGCGTTCTCGCGGGCGGCGTCCGGGGTCCGGCTGCGGGGGATCGCCTTGCGCGGCCGGGGGTGGCACGAGGGCGGCGCTGCGCCTATCGTCCGGGCGGCCGCAAGAAGCTCTGCCGGGGAGGCCGGATCCATGCCGACGATCAGCGCGCTCGAGACAGCCTGCTACACCATTCCCCTGCCGGTGGTGCTCACCGACAGCACCCATGGCGCGATGAGCCATTTCGAGCTGGTGACCGTGCGGCTGCGCGACTCGGACGGTGTTGCCAGCACCGGTTACACCTACACGGTGGGTGCCGGCGGCGTGGCGCTGCAGGTGCTGATCGACCGCTATCTCAGGCCGGTGCTCGAGGGGGAGGACCCCGGGCGGATCGAGCATCTGTGGCAGAAGATGTGGTGGGCGCTGCATTATGGCGGGCGCGGCGGCTCGGTCTCGCTCGCCGTCTCGGCGGTCGACATGGCGCTTTGGGACATGGCCGCGCGCCGCGCCGGCGAGCCGCTGTGGCGCCACCTGGGCGGGCACGATCCGCGCGTGCCCTGCTATGCCGGCGGCATCGACCTGCAGCTCTCGCTCGACGACCTGCTGCGCCAGACCGACGACAATCTCGCCAGGGGCTTTCGCGCCATCAAGATGAAGGTGGGCCGCGACAGGCTCTCCGAGGACGTGGCCCGGGTGCGGGCGATGCGCGAGCATCTGGGGGCGGACTTCCCGCTCATGGTGGACGCCAACATGCGCTGGACGGCCGACCAGGCGGTCCGCGCCGCCCGCTCCTTCCAGGAGTTCCAGCTGGTCTGGCTCGAGGAGCCCACCATCCCCGACGACATGGCGGGCCATGCCCGGGTGGTGCGCGAGGGCGGCATCCCGGTGGCGAGCGGGGAGAACCTGCACACGCTCTGGGAGTTCAGCCAGCTCATCGCCGCCGGCGGCGTCACCTACCCCGAGCCCGACGTCACCACCTGCGGCGGTGTGACCGTCTTCATGAAGGTCTGCCACCTGGCCGAGGCCTTCAACCTGCCGGTCACCTCGCACGGCGCGCACGACGCGACGGTTCACCTGCTGGCGGCGGCGCCCAACCGCAGCTATCTGGAGGCGCACGGCTTCGGCCTCGAGCGGTTCATCGAGGAGCCGCTGCGGATCGAGGACGGCATGGCGATCGCCCCCGACCGGCCCGGCCACGGCATCGCCTTCGACTGGGACGGTCTCGGGCAGCATCGCACCGCATAGGAGAGAATCGGGCATGAAGGCGCGCGTCACCTGGGTCGAGGGCATGACCTTCCTCGGCGAATCCGGCAGCAACAACGCCGTGGTCATGGACGCCTCGCCGGCCAATGGCGGCAAGGGGATCGGCGCCAGCCCGATGGAGCTCCTGCTGCTGGGCACCGGCGGCTGCACCGGGATCGACGTGGTGAGCATCCTCAAGAAGATGCGCCAGAAGGTGACCGGCTGCAGCGTCGAGCTGGAGGGCGAGCGTCCCGACGAGCACCCCAAGGTCTTCACCGGCATCACCATGCGCTTCATCGTCGAAGGCCACGGTCTCGACCGCGCCAAGGTGGAGCGCGCCGTGCAGCTCTCTGCTGAGCAATATTGCTCGGCCTCGATCATGATGGGCAAGACCGCCGAGATCCGCCGCGAGGTGGTGATCCGCGAGGCCGACGGCGGGACGGCGGGCTGATGGCAGCGGGGCTGCAGCCGGCCGATGCCGCCATCGCGCGCCGCGTGCTCGATCTCTTGTGGAAGATCAACGCCAGCCAGTGGTGGCCGGCGGACCGCCACCTGGCCAATCAGCTGCGCCTGCTCCAGCAGCTCGCCGCGCACGCCGCCGCCGCCGTGCCGTTCTATCGCGACCGGCTGGAGCCGCTGCTCGGCAGGCCGGATGGCAGCCTCACCCTCGAAGACCTGCGGCGCGTGAAGGTGGTCGGCCGCAAGGAGGTCCAGCAGGCCGGCCCGGCGCTGTTCAGCACCGCCCTGCCGCGGGACCATGGCGGCATGGGCCGCTTCACCACCTCCGGCTCGAGCGGCATGCCGCTGGAGGGGCGGCGCAGCGGCCGCGCCGTGCTGATCAACCAGGCGGTGTCGCTGCGCTATCACCGCTGGCACGGCCGCGATCCGATGGCCAGCAACCTCACCTTCCGCCATCTGGACGGCGACCGGAAGGAGACCCGCGGACCCTGGGCGCAGCCTTTGGGCGCCGGCCCCGGCTGGGTCCTCAACAACAGCCGGCCCATCGACGAGCTGGCAGCCGCGCTGCGCCGGATCGACCCGGCCTACCTGCAGGGCCAGCCCTCGATCCTGCGCGCGGTGATCGAGGAAGGCGGCGAGCCGCCCGGGGCCCTGCGCGAGGTCCGCACCTTCGGCGAGACCGTCGATGAGCGGCTTCGCCTTTTGTGCCGCGAGGCCTGGGGCGTGCCGCTGGTCGACAATTACAGCAGCGAGGAGACCGGCATCATGGCCGTGGAATGTCCCTCGGGCGAGGGCTACCACGTCCAGTCGGAGCAGGTGCTGATCGAGATCCTGGGCGAGGACGGCCAGCCCTGCGCGCCCGGCGAGATCGGCGAGATCGTGGTGACGACGCTGCAGAACCATGCGGCTCCGCTGATCCGCTACGCCATCGGCGACGTCGCCGAGCAGGGCGGCGCCTGCGGCTGTGGCCGGGCCATGCCCCTGCTGCGCCGCGTGCTGGGCCGGGTGCGCCATCTCGTGGTCCTCCCCGACGGTCGCCGCGTGCAGCCCTATTTCGACGAGGACGCCATGCTGCAGGCCGCTCCCGGCCTGCGCCAGTACCAGCTCGTGCAGACCTCGCTCGAGGAGATCGAGGCGCGGGTGGCGGCCGAGCGGCCGCTCGGCGAGGCGGAGCAGGCTGCCCTGGGGCGCTGCCTTGGCGAGGCCTTCGGGCATCCCTTCCGCTTTCGCTTCGTCCATCGCGAGGCGATACCGCGGGGGCCGCGGGGCAAGTACGAGGTATTCCGATCCGAGGTCGGCGCCGCAGCCTGACGAGGCCTGGCTGCTGGCGCCGTGCAGGGAAGCCGAGAGGAGCAGAATGGAGCAGGAGCCCACGAGAAGGCCGTTGCGGCTGGACAAGCCCGGCCGCGGCCGGATCTACGATTCCATCGCCGAGACGATGGGCAACACGCCCCTGGTGCGCCTCAACCGGCTGGCCGCCGAGGAAGGGGCGGTGGCCGACATCCTCGTCAAGCTCGAGTTCTTCAACCCGCTGGCCAGCGTGAAGGACCGAATCGGCGTCAGCATGATCGACACGCTCGAGCGGGAAGGGCGGATCGCTCCGGGTGCGACCATCATCGAGCCGACCTCGGGCAATACCGGCATCGCCCTGGCGTTCGTGTGCGCCGCGCGTGGTTACAGGCTCATCCTGACGATGCCCGAATCGATGTCCATCGAGCGCCGCAAGATGCTCCGTCTGCTGGGTGCCGAGCTCGAGCTGACGCCCCGCGAGAAGGGCATGAAGGGCGCCATCGACCGGGCCCGCGAGCTGGCGGAGGAGATCGAGGGCGCGGTGATCGCCGGCCAGTTCGTCAATCCCGCCAATCCCGAGATCCATCGCAAGACCACCGCCGAGGAGATCTGGAACGATACCGACGGTGCGGTGGACGTGGTGGTGTGCGGCGTCGGCACCGGCGGCACGCTCACCGGCGTGGGCGAGGTCCTCAAGGAGCGCAAGCCGGGGCTGCGGATGGTGGCGGTCGAGCCCGAGGCGAGCCCGGTGCTCTCGGGCGGTGCCCCCGGCCCCCATATGATCCAGGGCATCGGCGCCGGCTTCGTGCCGGAGATCCTGCAGACCGGTCTGATCGACGAGGTCCTCAAGATCGCCAACGAGACCGCCTTCCAGACCGCCCGCCGACTGGCCCGCAGCGAGGGTATTCCCGGCGGCATCTCCTCGGGTGCCGCGGTGGCAGCAGCGCTCGAGATCGCGAGGCGGCCGGGGATGGAGGGCAAGACCGTGGTGGCGGTGATCCCCTCCTTCGCCGAGCGCTACATCACCACGGCGCTCTTCGAGGGGCTTTGAGGGAGCCTGCCGGCCGGCAGCGGCGTTGTTCCCCTGCGTCATCAGGCGGGGGGCGACAGCCATGCTGTGGCAGCGGCGAAGGCGGAGCGGCAATATCGAGGATCGCCGCGGCTCCGGCCGCCGGGGCCTGCGGATCGGGGCGGCCGGCGGGCTGGGCGGCCTGGGGCTCGTCGCCGTCCTCGTGATCGGCATGCTGCTGGGGGTCGACCCGGGCGTGCTCCTGAACGGGCTGGGCGGCGCGCCGGAGCGGGCGCGCGCGCCTGCCGGGCCGCGCCCGGCACAAGAGGAGCGCCTCGCCGACTTCGTCTCGGTGGTGCTGGCCGATACCGAGGACAGCTGGACCGCCCTCTTCGAGCGCCGGGGCCGCGACTACGAGGAGCCCACGCTGGTGCTCTTCGACGGGGCCGTGCGCTCGGGCTGCGGCACGGCCGGCGCGGAGACGGGGCCGTTCTACTGCCCCGCCGACCGGCGCATCTATCTCGACCTATCCTTCTTCGCCGCGCTCGACCGGCGGCTGGGCGCCCCCGGCGACTTCGCGCAGGCCTATGTGGTGGCCCATGAGGTCGGGCATCACGTGCAGAACCTGCTCGGCGTGGCGGGCGCCGTCCAGGCGCGGCGCCAGCAGGTGGCGGCAAGAGAAGGCAACAGGCTCTCGGTGCTGCTCGAGCTCCAGGCCGACTGCTTCGCCGGCCTCTGGGCGCACCATGCCCAGCGCACGCGGGCGCTGCTCGAGGAGGGCGACATCGAGGAGGGGATGAACGCCGCCAGCGCCATCGGCGACGACCGGCTGCAGCGCCGGGCGGGCGGCGGGGTCGATCCCGACAGCTTCACCCACGGCAGCTCGGCCGAGCGGGTGCGATGGTTCGAGCGGGGATGGCGGGAAGGCACGCTGGAGGCCTGCGACACCTTCGGTGCGGCAGGATCGTGAGCGTGGTGCCGGAGGAGTGGTGGGCGCTGATGGGTTTGAACCATCGACCCCCGCCGTGTGAAGACGGTGCTCTACCGCTGAGCTAAGCGCCCGGCCCGCGTGGATGTAGGGAGGAGAGGGGTACCTTGTCAAGCGGTCCGTGCGAGCCTCGTGACAGCGGTCGCGACATCCGCGAAACGGTCCACCACCACCTCGGCGCCCAGCTCGTGCGCCGGCACCGTGGTGTAGCCGAAGCTTACCAGGATGCAGGGCACGCCGAGGGCCCGGGCGGTGGCCAGATCGTTGCGGCTGTCGCCCACCATGACCGCCCGGTCCGCCTGTGCGCCGAGCGTCTCGAGCACCGCGCGCAGATGGTCGGGATGCGGCTTGCGCACCGCGAGCGCATCGCCGCCGACCACCGACGCGAAGTGGCGGGCGAGGCCCAGCTTCTCCAACAGCAGCTCGCTGGGGCGCTGCGGCTTGTTGGTGCACACGCCGAGGCTGTGTCCGTCGGCCGCCAGGGCCGTCAGCACCTCCTCGACACCCTCGAAGGCGTAGCTGTCGCGGCAGGGCTTCTCGACATAGAGGTCGATAAAGCGGGCATAGAGCCGGTCGAGCTCGTCGCCGTCCAGCGCCGTGCCGGCAGCGGCGAAGCCGCGCTCGATCAGGGCCCGCGCCCCGTCGCCTACCATGTGGCGAAGCTCGGCCAGCGTCGGCGCCGGCAGGCCCCGCTCGGCCAGCACCGCTGCCAGCACGCGATGCAGATCGGGGGCCGTCTCGACCAGCGTGCCGTCGAGATCGAACACCACGGCGCGCCTCATCGGCCGGTCTCCGCCACGGCCCGCGTTGAGCCTCCGGCCGGAGCTGCTAAAGTCGCGACGCAAGTTTCCGCCATTCCCGCACCGTCTCCATTCGCAGGTACCCGCGCATGACCGAGCAGCTTTCCGTGGTCGTCCTCGCCGCCGGCAAGGGCACCAGGATGAAAAACGGCCTTGCCAAGGTGCTGCACCCGCTGGCAGCCCGGCCACTCATCGCCCACGTGCTGGGGGTGGCCGGCGAGCTCGGTGCGGGGCGCCTCGTGGTCGTGCTGGGCCCGAACATGGAGGAGGTGCGCAGCGAAGTCGAGCGGTGCGCACCCGACGCCCGCTTCGCCATCCAGGACCCGCCGCTGGGCACCGGGCATGCCCTGCAGGCGGCGCTGGACGAGCTGCCGGCGCGCGGCACGGTGCTGGTGCTCTATGGCGACACGCCGCTGATCACCGCCCCCACGCTGAGCGCCCTGGTCGAGCGCCGTCGCGAGAGCGGCGCGGCGGTCTCGGTGCTGGGCATGGCGCCGCCCGACCCCGGCGGCTACGGGCGCCTGCGCTTCGAGGGCGAGGAGCTCGCCGAGCTGGTCGAGGAGCGGCATGCCGACGAGCATCTCAAGCGCGCGGCCTTGTGCAATTCCGGCGTCATGGCCTTCGACGCGGCGCGCCTGCGCGAACTGCTGGAGGCCTTGCCGCTGCGCCGGGACAAGAACGAGTATTATCTGACCGACGCGGTGGCGCTGGCGCGCCAGCGCGGCTGGTCGTGCCGGGCCGCCGAGGGACCATGGCAGGAGGGCCTCGGCATCAACTCGCAAGGCCAGCTGGCAGCCGCCGAGGCGATTTTCCAGCAGCGCCGTCGCCATGCGCTGCTGGAAGCGGGCGTGGTGATGCGGGCGCCCGAGACGGTGCACCTCGCCGCCGACACGGTGATCGAGCCCGGCGCCTTCATCGAGCCCTATGTGGTGTTCGGGCCCGGCGTGCGGGTCGAGGCCGGGGCGGTGGTCCACTCCTTCAGCCATCTCGAGGAAGCGAGCCTCGCCGCCGGGGCCAATGTCGGGCCGTTCGCGCGGCTGCGGCCGGGCAGCCGGCTCGAGGAGGGCGCCAAGGTCGGCAACTTCGTCGAGCTCAAGAACGCCACGCTCGAGGCCGGCGCCAAGGTCAACCATCTGAGCTATGTGGGCGATGCGTCGGTCGGCCGGCGCGCCAATGTCGGGGCCGGCACCATCACCTGCAACTATGACGGCTTCGGCAAGCACCGCACCGACATCGGCGAGGGCGCGTTCATCGGCTCGAACAGCGCGCTGGTGGCGCCGGTGCGGGTCGGCCGCGGCGCGATCGTGGGCGCCGGCAGCACCATCGTCCACAACGTCCCGGACGATGCGGTGGCGATCGCCCGCACCGCGCAGGCCATCAAGGAGGGCCGGGCGCCGCGGATGCGCGAGCAGCTCAAGCGCCGCAAGGAGCAGCAAAGCTGAGCGTACCCCTCTTCTATCGCGCAGCCTCGCATGGCATAGCGGGCACAAGTCCGTTTGAGGGAGGACGCCGATGCTCAGGGTAATCCTGGCGGCGCTGTGGCTCGCCTGCAGTGCGGCACCGCTCCACGCCGATGCCATCGACGACGTGGAGGCGGGTAACGAGTCGTTCCACGGCGCGCGATACCAAGAGGCGATCGATGCCTTCACCCGGGCGATCGAGAGCGGCGAGCTCGGCGAGGAGGCGCTGGTGATCGCGCTCAATAATCGCGGCGTCACCTTCAACGAGATCGGCGACTACGACCAGGCGGTAGCCGACTATCGCGAGGCGCTGCGGCTCAAGCCCGGCGATCCCACGGCGCGCAAAAATCTCAGGGTGGCGCTGACCATGCGCGGCGTGACCCGCGCCAATATCGGCGACACCGAGCGGGCGATGGAGGACTACGCGGCCGCCATCGAGGCCGAGCCGGAAAGTGCCCGGCCCTGGCTGCGGCGCGCCCAGCTGCACCTGCAGCGCCAGGACCGCGAGGCGGCTCTGGCCGATCTGCAGGCCGCCTCGGCCCGCGATCCCTCCGACCCCGACGTCCGCCTGCTCATGGCCGACATCCGCGAGCGGCTCGACGGCGATGCGCCGGGCGAGGCGGCTCCGGCTGCCGCCGAGCCTGCCATGCAGGCCGAGGCACCGGCGCCGTCCGCCACGCCGGAGCCCGCGGCCGGCGATCCGGCTGCCGTGCCGGAGTCTGCCGCCGAGCTGCCCGAGGCGGCACCCGAGCCCGCCGCCGAAGCACCTGAGGTCGAGCTGCCGGAGGCAGCGCCCGGGGCCGTCGAGCCGGCGCCGGAGAGGGTCGTGGAGCCCGCGGTGCCGGCGCGGCGCGCCGATCCCGCAGCTGCGGCGGAGCAGCCGGCGTCAGAGTCGGCACCAGAGCCTGCAATGGATCCGGCGCCCGAGCCGGCCCCGGCGGCGGCGGAGGAGGGTGCCGCCTACCGGGCGACGGGGGCGGTCTATCTGCGCGCCGGGCCCGACAACGAGGCGGCGCCGCTCGGCACCCTGGTCGCCGGGGAAATCGTCGCCGTGCTCGGCGAGGAGCGCGGCTGGCTGCGGCTCCGCCGCAAGGACGGCACGGTGGGCTATGTCTACCGGCGCTGGCTGACGCCCGAAGGGAACTGAGGCAAGCGGGTGACATGCCCGACTCGAGGTTGACCTTCTTTTGTAATGTTCCCGCTCAGGCGCAAATCCCTGCGGACTCGTGGTGCGCTTTTTGTTAAAGTTGTGGATGAGGTTGGACGGCATAGCAGCGGGCGGACGGGGGAGAAGCGTGAGCGAGGAACGCGGTGCACGGCGCGGCTGCTGAGGTCGCGCGGGAGTGGGGGCCGATACGGCTTCTCGCCCTGCTAATTCTGCTGGCAGGTGCGTTCCTGCCGGCGGTGCCCGTGCTGGCAGCGCCACAGCTCACCTCGATCGTCGTGGATCACCAGACCGGCAAGGTGATCTCGGCCGACGATGCGGACAAGGTGAACTATCCGGCCTCGCTCACCAAGATGATGACGCTCTACCTCGCCTTCGAGGCGCTGGAGGGCGGCAAGATCAGCCTCAAAAAGCAGCTCCAGGTGTCGCGCCACGCGGCCTCGATGCCGCCCTCCAAGCTGGGTCTCAAGCCCGGCTCGACGATCACCCTCGACGACGCCATCCAGGCGCTGGCGGTGAAGTCGGCCAACGACGTGGCCGTGGTGGTGGCGGAGGCGCTGGGCGGCAGCGAGACGCGCTTTGCCCAGCTCATGACCCGCAAGGCGCGAGCGCTCGGCATGAAGCGCACCACCTTCATGAACGCGTCCGGCCTGCCCAACATCAAGCAGCGCACGACCGCGCGCGACATGGTGGTCCTGGCGCGCCGGCTGATCCGCGACTACCCGCAATATTATTCCTACTTCTCGCTCGCCCGCTTCACCCACCGCGGCCGCACCTACGCCAACCACAACCGCCTGCTGGCCTCCTATGCCGGCATGGACGGGCTCAAGACCGGCTATATCCGGGCCTCGGGCTACAATCTCGCATCCTCGGCGGTGCGCGACGGCAGGCGGCTGGTGGCGGTGGTGCTGGGCGGCTCGAGCTCGGGCGCGCGCAACAGGGCGATGGCCCGGATTCTCGACGAGGCCTTCGAGAAGGTGCGCAGCCTGCCGCTGGTGGCCGAGGCAGCGCCCGACCTGCCGGCAGCCCGCCCGCCGCTGGCGACCCGCGAGGCGCCGCCGCCCCGCCCGCCGGTGACTGCCGGGGGCGAGGTCGTGGTGGCCTCGCTCGGACCCGCGCCGGTCTCCGCCTCCGACAATCCCTATGCCGTGCAGGTGGGCGCCTTCAGCCGCCAGGACGCGGCGCAGCGGGCGGCCGAGGCGGTGCTCGCCAAGGCGCCGGCCCTGCTGCGCGGCTCCGACATCCTCGTGACCCGCTCGCCGGTGCGCCGCACGCTCTACGCGGCGCGCTTCGTCGGCTTTGGCAGGGCGGATGCGGAGCGAGTCTGCGACGGCCTGAAGAAGCGCCGCCAGGACTGCCTGGTGGTCAAGATGGAGCCGGTCGAGATCGGCTCGGACTGAGCCGCCGGCTCAAAAGTGGCGCCAGCCGAGGCTGGCCGGCGGGCTCGCCGGCCGCCCGTCGCTGCCCAGGAGCTGGAGGCCCGGCTCGGCGGTGAGCCGCCCGATGCGGGTCACGGCCAGGCCGATGCGGTGACCGGCGGCCTTGACCTCGGCTTCCTTGGCCGGCGGTGCGGCAAACAGCAGCTCGTAGTCGTCGCCACCGCCCAGCGCGCAGTCCATCGCGCCCGGCATGGCCCGCGCCGCGTCGCTCAGCGGCAGCCGGGCGGGATCGACCAGCGCGCCAACGCCCGAGGCCGCCATGATGTGGCCGAGATCGGCCAGCAGGCCGTCGGAGACGTCGAGGGCGGCCGTGGCAATGCCGCGCAGCGCCTCGCCCAGCGCCAGGCGCGGCTGCGGCGTGCGGTAGCGGCCGGCCAGCGCCAGCGCCTCGTCCTCGGTGGTGGCGAGGCCGCGCAGGACGCGCAGGCCGAGCGCCGCATCGCCCAGCGTGCCCGAGACGAAGAGAAGGTCGCCCGGCCGGGCGCCATTGCGGCGCAAAGCCTCGCCCGCGGGCACGGCGCCCAGGATGGTGAGGCTCAAGACCAGCGGCCCCGTGGTCGAGACCGTGTCGCCGCCGACCAGCGACAGGCCGAACCTCTCCTGGTCGCGCGCCAGGCCAGCGGCGAAAAGCTCCAGCCACGCATCACCGATGCCGGCAGGCCGCGCAATCGCCGTCAGGTAGGCCAGCGGCCGCGCCCCCATGGCGGCGAGGTCGGAGAGATTGACCCGCAGCAGCTTGCCGGCGATCAGGTCGGCCGGGTCATCCTCGAGGAAATGCACGCCTGCCACCATGGCGTCCTTGGCGACCACCAGCTGGTGGCCGGCCGGCAGGTCGAGCAGGGCGGCATCGTCGGCGAGATCGAGCGCACCGGGGCAGCCGCGCGCCAAAGGGCGCAGCAGGCGGCCGATGAAGTCGAACTCGCCGAGGCTCACAGCGCCGCTCCGGGCTCGCGCAGCTGCGGCGCCAGCCGGTCGAGCACGGCGTTCACGAAGGCCGGCTCGCCGTTGGTGAAGAACAGGTGGGCGAGCTCGACATACTCGTTGATCACCACCTTGACCGGCACGTCGGTCTTCTCGGCCAGCTCGAAAGCGCCCGCGCGCAGCAGGGCGCGGACCAGATAGCCGCAGCGGCGCAGGCTCCAGCCCTCGGCGAGAGCCGCCTCGATGGCCGGATCGAGCCGCTCGCAGGCGCCGGCCGTACCGGTCACGAGAAGCTCGAACCACTGCTTGTCGACACGCGGCGAGGGCAGCTCGGCCTCGAGCGGCTCGAGGATGGCGGGCAGCCGGTGATCGAGGAACTCGCGCGCCACCTGCTGCGGGTCGGCGCCGTTGAGCTCGATCTGGTAGAGCGCCTGGATCGCCGCGAAACGCGCCGCCCGGCGGCGGTTGATGCCCTGGTCGCGGGGCGGCCTGCTCATGCCGCGCGCTCCAGCCGGCGGCGCAGCGCCACCAGCGAGAGGGCCGCCAGGGCGGCGTGCCCGCCCTTGTCCTGGCGGGCCGGATCGGCCCGCTCGAGCGCCTGCTCCATGTTCTCCACCGTGAGGATGCCGTTGCCGATGGCGGCTCGCTCGCGGATGCCCAGATCCATGATGCCGCGGCAGCTGTCGCCGGAGACCAGCTCGTAATGGGTGGTCTCGCCGCGGATCACGCAGCCCAGCGCCACGAAGGCGTCGAAGCCGCCGGCGGCGTGGGCCAGGGCGATGGCCGGCGGGATCTCGAGGGCGCCGGGCATGGTCACCAGCTCGACACGGGCGCGGTGCCGCTTGAGCACAGCACGGGTGCCCTCGATCAGCATGTCGTTGATGCCGGCGTGGTAGCGGGCCTCGACGATCATGACGCGGGCCGCCATGGCCGTCTCGATCAGCATGGCGGTGGCAGGCGTGCCGGCCATCAGGAGGGCTCCTCGTCGCCGATCGGGCGCGTCTCGACGACCCGGAGATGGTAGCCCTCGAGGCCGACGATGGTGCGGCCGGCATTGGAGAGCAGGATCATGTCCCTGACCCCCAGATCGCTCAGGATCTGCGCGCCGATTCCGTAGACCCGCAGGTCGCGCGGCTCCGCCGGCTCGTGGCCGAGCCGCTCGCGCAGCCGGTCGGTGATGCTCTTGGGCGAGGGCTCGCGCAGGATCACCACGACACCGCGGCCGACCCGGCCGATCAGCTCCATGGCCCGGTGCAGCTGGTCGCCGCGGCCGCTCTCCCCCTCGCCCAGAAGATCTTCCAGCATGTTGACGGCATGGACGCGCACCAGCACCGGCTCGGACGTGGCGATGTCGCCCTTGACCAGCGCCACATGCTCGATCCCGTCCAGCACGTTGACGTAGACCTGCAGGCGGAAGTCGCCGCCATAGCGGCTGTGGAAGGCCGAGGCCATGTCGCGCTCGACCAGCCGGTCGTGCTTGAGGCGGTGCTCGATGAGATCGGCGATCTTGCCCACCTTGAGCCCGTGATGCTGGGCGAAGGCCACGAGATCGGGCAGCCGCGCCATGGTGCCGTCGTCGTTCATGATCTCGCAGATCACGCCCGAGGCATCGAGGCCGGCGAGCCGCGCGATGTCCACCGCCGCCTCGGTATGGCCGGCGCGCACCAGCACGCCGCCCTCCCGCGCCATGAGCGGGAAGATGTGGCCGGGCGAGACGAGGTCCTGGCGGCTGCCGGCGGGGTCGATGGCGGCGGCGATGGTGCGCGCGCGGTCGGCCGCCGAGATGCCGGTGGTGACCCCCTCGCGCGCCTCGATGCTCACCGTGAAGGCGGTCGAGAGGCGCGGCTCGTTGCCCTGGGCCATGAGCGGCAGGCCCAGATGGGTGCAGCGCTGCCGGGTGAGGGCGAGGCAGATCAGGCCGCGGCCGTGCTTGGCCATGAAGTTGACGGCCTCGGCGTCGCAGAACTGCGCGGGGATGACGAGGTCGCCCTCGTTCTCGCGGTTCTCGTCGTCGACGAGGATGAACATCCGGCCTTGCCGCGCGTCCTCGATGATCTCGGAGATCGGCGAGAGGAAGGCGACGTCGGCGGGATCGATCCGGTTCAGGGGCTCAAGCACGACCGTCTCCGGGGCTCCTGTGTGCGAGCTGGCGGGCCACGTAGCGCGCCAGCATGTCGGCTTCCAGATTGACGCGGTCGCCGGGGCGGCGGTCGCGCAGCGTGGTGTGGTTCCAGGTGTGCGGGATAAGCGCCACCTCGAACCAGCCGTCACCCGTCCCGGTGACGGTCAGCGACACGCCGTCGACGGCGATCGATCCCTTCACGGCTACCATGGGAGCAAGGCTCTCGGGCAGCGAAAAGCGCAGCACGAAGGCGTCACCGGCCGGGGTGGCGGCGAGCATCTCGCCGACCGCATCGGCATGGCCGAACACCAGATGGCCACCCAGCTCGTCGCCCAGCCGCAGCGAGCGCTCGAGATTGACCCCGTCCCCCTGGCGCCACTGGCCCAGCGTCGTGCGGTCGAGGGTTTCCGGCGAGACCTGCACGCGAAAGCTGTCGGCGGTCTTCTCGGTCACCGTGAGGCAGACGCCCGAATGGCAGACCGAGGCGCCCAGCTCGAGATCCCCGAGCGGAAAGCCCGGCACGATCTCCAGCTCCCGCTGCGCGCCATCGCGCACCGACCTGATGGTGCCGACGTGGCTGACGATGCCGGTGAACATCTTATAGGGGATCCAACCTCAGGCGGTGGGTTCGAGCAGGGCCAGACGGTCCGACCCCAGCGGCCGCTCCTCGAGAATGCGCCAGCGCCGTGCCTCGGCGAGCCGTTGCACGCCGAGGCCTGCCACCGCCGCCAGGCCGTCCCCGCCGATCGTGGCGGGTGCCGTCACCAGATAGAGCCGGTCGACGAGCCGGTTGCGCAGCAGGTCCGTGGCAAGGCTGGCGCCACCTTCGACGAGCAGGCGCGTGATACCGCGTTCCCCCAGATGCGCCAAGCCTTCCGCGAGGCCGTCGCGACCGTCGGCCAGCACCGGCAGGACCACCGCGCCCTGCGCCTCCAGCGCCGCAACGCGTCCGGCCGGCACCGAGGGGGCGGTCAGCACCCACAAAGGCCAGCGCCGGGCGCTCGCCACGAGGCGGCTGCCGCAGGACAGGCGCAGCCTCCGGTCGACCACTACCCGGACCGGCGAGCGGTCTTCGAGCCCCGGCAGCCGGCAGGTGAGCTCGGGATCGTCGGCCAGCGCCGTGCCGCTGCCCACCAGAATGGCGTCGTGGGTGGCCCGCAGCAGATGGCCGTAGCGGCGTGCCTGCTCGCCGGTGATCCACTGGCTCTCGCCGGTGGCGGTGGCGATGCGCCCGTCCATCGTCTGGGCGATCTTCAGGGCGACCAGCGGCCGGCCGACCCGGGTGCGCATCAAGAAGCCGGCATGCGCCCGCTCTGCCTCGGCGGCGAGGCAGCCGGTCGCGACCTCGATGCCCGCCCGGCGGAGCTGCTCGAGGCCGCGACCGCTGACCCGCGGGTCGGGGTCGATCAGTGCCGCCACCACGCGGCGGATGCCGGCAGCGGCCAGCGCCGACGAGCAGGGCGGGGTGCGGCCGTGATGGGCGCAGGGCTCGAGGGTCACGTAGGCGGTGGCGCCAGCGGCGGCAGTGCCGGCTTCCGCCAGCGCCACGGGCTCGGCGTGGGGCCGGCCGCCCGGCCGGGTCCAGCCGCGGCCCACCACGACGCCGTCGCGGACCACCACGCAGCCCACCGCCGGGTTGGGCCACACGCGGCCGAGGCCCCGTGCGCCCAGCGTCAGCGCCAGGCGCATGAAATGCTCGTCGCGAGCCTTCATGGCTCCCCTTCGTCCGCCTCCTCGCCGCCGGGCAGGTGGCGGATGAACTCCTCGAAGTCGCGCGCCGTGGCGAAGTCCTTGTAGACCGAGGCGAAGCGCACATAGGCCACCTGGTCGAGCTCGGCCAGGCTGTCCATGGCGTACTCGCCGAGCCTGGTGGCCGGCACCTCCACCTCGCCGGTGGTCTCGATCCGGCGCACGATTCCGTTGACGATCCGCTCGATCTGCTCCTCGCCGATGCCGCGCTTGCGCGTGGCGATGCGGATCGAGCGCGCCAGCTTGTCGCGGTCGAAGGGGACCTTGCGGCCGTCCTTCTTGAGGACGACGAGATCGCGGAGCTGCACGCGCTCGAGTGTGGTGAATCGGGCGCCGCAGCTCGTGCACTGGCGGCGGCGGCGGATGACCGTCGAGTCCTCGACCGGGCGGGAGTCCTTGACCTGGGTGTCCTCGGACCCGCAGAACGGACAACGCATCGCTACCTTCGGCACCGTGGGAGACGCGCGGACAGTAACCCATTGCCCCAGCGCGGCAAAGCCGCGCGGTGCGCGGCTCGCATGCGGGATCGGGGATCAGCCCAGCTTGGCGACCCGCCGGGCGTGTCGCTCGCCGCCGAAGGGTGTCTCGAGGAAGGCGGCAAGGCAGTCCTTGGCGACGTTGGTGCCGAGGATGCGGGCCCCCAGCGCCAGCACGTTGGCATCGTTGTGCTCGCGGGCGAGCTTGGCCGTGGTAACGTCGTGGCAGAGGGCGGCGCGCACATGGCGGTGGCGGTTGGCGGCGATGGAGATGCCGATGCCCGTGCCGCACACCAGCACGCCGCGCTGCGCCCGGCCCTCGGCCAGCGCCGCGGCAAGGCGGTCGGCCATGTCCGGATAATCCACCGGGTCGGCCGAGGCCGGGCCCAGGTCCAAAACCTCGAAGCCGCTGGTGGCAACGACCTCCTTCAGCGCGTTCTTCAGCTCGAAGCCGGCATGATCGGCCACGAGCGCTATCACCTCGGACATGACGGAAGTTCCCTTGAGGACGGTCGCGGCGCTTCAAGCATACCAGCGGCGCCCTGCCAAGCGCACGCGCCGTCGCGGCGCCGGAGGGCCGCGCAGCGTGAAGCCGGCAGCGCGGCCGTGCGCCGCGTCGGGACCGACGATCACCCGCATCCGGCCGGGCTCGAGCCGCGGCTTCATATCCTGCCCGAGAAAGCGCATGGCGGCGGCACTTAGCTCGAACCGCACGAGTCGGCCCTGGCCGGGCTCGAGCCGGACCCGCCGGAAATCCTTCAGCTCACGCACCGGTCTCGCCACCGACGCCACCGGGTCGCGCAGGTAGAGCTGGACCAGCTCCTCGCCGGCGCGGGCGCCGGCATTCTCGACCCGCAGCTCGACCACGAGGCTTTCGCCGGGCCCGATCTCCTCGCGGTCGAGACGCAGGGGGCCGTAGCGGAAGCGCGTATAGGCGAGCCCGTGCCCGAACGGCCACTGGGGCTCGAAGGACATGTCCAGATAGCGGCTGGTGTAGTGGCTTTCGCTCGAAGGCCGGCCGGTCGGCCGCTGCGCGTGGAAGATCGGGATCTGGCCGGTGCTGCGGGGGATCGAGACCGGCAGCCGGGCGCTGGGCGCTGCGGCACCCAGGAGGATGTCGGCCACCGCGTTGCCGGCCTCGTGCCCGAGGAACCAGGCGAGCAGGATCGCCGGAACCTCCTGGGCAAGATCGCCCAGCACCAGCGGCCGGCCGGCCGTGAGGAGGAGTATGGCGGGCGTGCCGGTGGCGAGGACGGCCCGCGCCAGCTCGATCTGCGGCGCGGGGAGGACCGGCTCGGCGCGGCTCGCCGCCTCGCCGCTCATCCTCGCATGCTCGCCCAGGCACAGGAGGACGAGATCGGCCGCCCGCGCCCCCTCGACCGCCTGCTTCAGGAGCAGCGGTTGGCGGCGCTCGACACTCGAGCCGCGCAGGTGGCGGATCTCGAGCGCCCCGCCGGCAGCCTCGCGCAGGCCGGCCAGATAGCTCACCGCCGCCGCCGGATCGCCGGCTCCGGCCCAGGGCCCCAGCATCTCCCGCGGCGCGTCGCACAGAGGGCCGATCACGGCGATCCGTTGGCCCCGCGGGGCGAGCGGCAGGAGATCGCCGTCGTTCTTCAGCAGCACGATCGAGCGCCGCGCCGCCTCGCGGGCGAGCGCCCGGGCGTCGTCCTTGGGGGCGGGCGGTGCCGGCGGTGGCCTTGCGTCGAGCAGGCCCTTGCGGGCCTTGAGCTCGAGCACCCGGCGCACCGCCTCGTCAATCAGCGTCTCGGCCACCCGACCGTCGCGCACCGCTTCAAGGAGCGGCCGGTCGTACGCCTTGCCCTGCATGTCGAGATCGACCCCGGCTGCCAGCGCCAGCTCTGCCGCGTCCATGAGCGTTCCGGCAACGCCGTGGGCCCGTAGCTCGGGGATCGCCTCGAAGTCGCTGACCACCACGCCCGAAAAGCCCCACTCGTTGCGCAGCATGTCGCGCAGCAGCGGCCGGCTCGCGGTGGCGGGAAGGCCCGCCAGGTCGTTGAAGGCCGGCATCAGCGCCGCCGCTCCCGCCTCGATGGCGGCGGCGAAGGCCGGCAGGTGGATCTCCCGTAGGCTGCGCTCGGAGATGTCGGCGCTGTTGTACTCGCGGCCGGCCACCGGCGCCCCGTAGGCGCCCATGTGCTTGGGCGTGGCGATCAGGCTGCCGGGGGCGGCGAGGTCGGCTGCCTGGTAGCCGCGCACCGCGGCGGCGGCGAGCCGGGCGGCGAGCAGCGGGTCCTCGCCCGGCCCCTCGGCGATGCGGCCCCAGCGGGGATCGCGGCTGACGTCGAGCATCGGCGCGAAGGTCCAGTGGATGCCCTCGGCCGCCGCCTCCCTGGCCGCCCGCCGCGCCGTCCGCTCGACGAGGCCGGGATCGAAGCTCGCCGCCAGCGCCAGCGGAATGGGGAAGACCGTGCGGTGGCCGTGCAGCACGTCGAACGCGAAGAGCAGGGGGATGCCGAGCCTGCTCTCCTTCCGGCTGAGTCGCTGCAGCTCCTCCGTTACCGGGCCGAATGCATTGAAGACGGCGCCGGCGCGGCCCTGGCGCACCGCCGCCTTCAGCTCCTCGCCGGCCTCGGAGCCGTCGGCGGTGAATGTCGCCGAGAGCAGGCGGAGCTGGCCGATCTTCTCCTCCAGCGTCATCTCCCCGAGCAGCGCGTCGACGCGCTCCTCGCGGGCCGGCGAGAGCGGCTGCAGGCCGCCGGCCGCGGCTGGTGAGGCGGCCAGTAACAGGGCCGGCAGCACGGCCGGCAGCAGGGAGAGCAGCGCGAGCATCGAGGCATCGCCTTCTCATGGACCCGTCCGCAGACCGACGCGCCGCAAAGCATGCATGTTCCTGCGCGCACCGTCCTGCAGCGACAGGTTTTCTGCTAGGCTGGCGGCTCGGCTGCGGAAAGGGGCGTGAGCGATGCGGCGGCGGGTCTTGCTGGGTCTGTGCCTCGCCGCGCTCGCCGCGGCGCCGGCTGCCCGTGCACAGGAGGACGCGCTCTGGCAGGCGCTGGAGCAGGGCGGGCTGGTCGTGCTGCTGCGGCATGCCACGGCGCCGGGAACGGGCGATCCGGCCGGCTTCCGGCTCGACGACTGCAGGACCCAGCGCATTCTGAGCGAGGCCGGCCGGGAGGAGGCCAGGAGGCTCGGTGCCGAATTCCGCGCGCGCGGCGTGGCGGTCGGACGGGTGCTCTCCAGCCGCTGGTGCCGCTGCCTCGAGACGGCGCGCCTGCTGGACCTCGCCCCGGTGGAGCCGTTCGAGCCGCTCGATTCCTTCTTCACCGAGCGCAGCCGGCGCGAGATCCGGACCGAGGCGCTGCGCCGCTTCGTGGCGGGCTGGCGGGGGCCGGGCAACGCGCTGCTGGTCACCCACCAGGTCAACATCACGGCCCTGACCGGGATCTTCCCCGGATCGGGCGAGGCGGTGCTGCTGCGCCCCTGGCGGGGCGGCTTCCAGATCCTCGGCCGCCTGCCGCCACCCGGCGCCTGAGGCTTGCCGCCGGCTCATTCGGCGGCGGTATCCTCCGGGCTCTCCTGCTGGCGGGTCCACATCTGATGATAGAGGCCGCGATGGGCGAGCAGCGCGGCGTGGCTGCCGCGCTCGATCACCTGGCCGCGCTCGAGCACGACGATCTCGTCGGCGTCGACCACGGTCGACAGGCGGTGGGCAATCACCAGCGTGGTACGGCCGCGGGCGACCTGCGCCAGGGCGTCCTGCAGCGAGCGCTCGGTGCGACTGTCGAGCGCCGACGTCGCCTCGTCGAGCACCAGGATGGCGGGGTCCTTGAGAACCACCCGGGCGATCGCCACGCGCTGCTTCTCGCCGCCCGAGAGCTTGAGCCCGCGCTCGCCCACCTGGGTGTCGTAGCCGTCCGGCAGGCTCTCGACGAACTCGTGGATCTGGGCGATGCGGGCTGCGCGGACGATCTCCTCGCGGCCCGCCCCCGGGCGGCCATAGGCGATGTTGGCGGCGATCGTGTCGTTGAAGAGCACGGTGTCCTGCGGCACCACGCCGATGGCGGCCCTGAGGCTCGCCTGGCTCACCTTGCGCACGTCCTGGCCGTCGATCCTGACCGCACCCGAGGTGACGTCGAAGAAGCGGAACAGCAGGCGCACCACGGTGGACTTGCCGGCTCCCGAGGGGCCGACCACGGCGAGCTTGTGGCCGGCGGGAATGGTGAAGCCCAGCCCGTCGAGGATCGGGCGGCGCTCGTCATAGGCGAAGCCCACCGCCTCGAAGGTCACGCTGCCGCCGTCGAGCTCGAGCGCGCCGGCGCCGGGCGCATCGGCGATCTCCGGCGCGCGGCGCAGCAGGCCGCCGATGGTCTCGAGGTCGGTCAGTGACTGACGTAGCTCGCGATAGACCACGCCCAGGAAGTTGAGCGGCATGTAGAGCTGGAGGATGAAGGCGTTGACCAGCACCACGTCGCCCACGGTGAGGGTGCCCGCCACCACGTCGCGGGCGGCCAGCAGCATGACCACGGTGACCCCCACCGCGATGATCGCCGCCTGGCCGGCATTGAGGAACGACAGGCTCACCTGCGACTTCACCGCGGCGTTCTCGTAGGCAGTCAGCGCGCCATCGAGGCGGCGCGATTCGAACGCCTCGTTGCCGAACGCCTTGACCGTCTCGTAGTTGATCAGCCCGTCGACCGCCTGGCCGCTGAACTCGTTGTCCCGCGCGTTCATCTCGCGGCGGAAGGCGGTGCGCCAGTTGGTGGTGACGATGGTGAAGGCGGCGTAGGCGGCGATCGTCAGGAAGGTGACCAGCGCGAAGGTGGGCGGATAGCGCCAGACCAGGATGCCCAGCACCAGCACGAACTCGAGCAGGGTGGGCACCATGCTGAAGACCACCGTCTCCAGCAAGAAGCTCACCGCGTGGACGCCGCGGCTGATGGCGCGCGCCAGCTCGCCGGTACGGCGCTCCAGGTGGTAGCGCAGGGAAAGGGCGAAAAGGTGCTCGTAGACCTGGCGCGCCACCAGCCTTCCCGCCCGCTCGCCGACCCGCGAGAAGAGCGCGTCGCGGAGCTGGGTGAAGAGCGAGGCGCCCAGCCGGGCGGCACCGTAGGCCACCAGGAACGCCACCGGCACGGCGGCCGCCGTGGCGACGCTCAGCTCGTCGACCACGCCCTTGAGGAAGAAGGGAACCGAGATGTTGACCAGCTTGGCGGCGACCAGGAAGAGGCCGGCGATCACCACCCGCCGGCGCAGCGCCGATGACCCCTCCGGCCACAGATAGGGCAGGACGAGTCTCACCAGCTCGCCCAGGGCACCCTCTTTCTCCCGCATCCGCACTTCCTCTCGCCGCCGGAACCGGGCGCACCATAGCCCCCGCACAGGCCTCGCGCGACGATGGCGGCGCTTGTTTGCGCCGCGTCGCTTTGCGCATAGTGGGGGCGCGCCGGACCGGCGGCGAACAAGGAGGATCAGCGTTGACGGCAGCGCCCATCGGCGAGTTCGACTATATCGTGATCGGTGCTGGCACTGCCGGCTGCGTGCTGGCCAACCGGCTCTCGGCCGATCCGGCCCGCCGCGTGCTGCTCCTGGAGGCGGGGGGCAAGGACGACTGGTTTTGGATCCACGTGCCGGTGGGCTACCTCTACACCCAGAACAACCCGCGCACCGACTGGTGCTTCAAGACCGAGGCGGAGGCGGGTCTGGGCGGCCGGGCGCTCAACTATCCGCGCGGCCGGGTGCTGGGCGGCAGCTCCTCGATCAACGGCATGATCTATATGCGCGGCCAGGCGCGCGACTACGACCTGTGGCGGCAGATGGGCAATCCCGGCTGGGCGTGGGAAGACGTGCTGCCCTGGTTCAAGCGCTCCGAGGACCATTACGCGGGGGCCAGCGAGTTCCACGGCGCGGGCGGCGAGTGGCGGGTCGAGGAGCCGCGGCTGCGCTGGGAAATCCTCGACGCGTTCCGCGAGGCGGCGGCGCAGGCCGGCATCCCCAAGACCGACGACTTCAACACCGGCACCAACGAGGGCTGCGGCTATTTCCAGGTGAACCAGCGCCGCGGCGTGCGCTGGAACGCGTCGAAGGCCTTTCTGCGGCCGGTGCTGAGCCGCACGAACCTCCAGGTGCTGACCGGCGCCCATGTCCAGACGCTGGAGTTCGACGGGCGGCGCTGCACCGGCGTCACCTTCCTCCACGAGGGCGGCAGCAAGACGGCCTCGGCCAAGGGCGAGGTGATCCTCGCCTCCGGCGCCATCGGCTCGCCGGCCCTGCTCCAGCATGCCGGCATCGGCCCCGGCGAGGTGCTGGCCGGGCAGGGCATCGCGGTGCGCCACGAGCTGCGCGGCGTCGGGGAGAACCTGCAGGACCATCTGCAGCTCCGCCTGATCTACAAGGTGAGCAACGTCCGGACCTTGAACCAGCAGGTCCACTCGATCTTCGGCAAGGCGCTGATGGGCATTGATTATCTGGTGCGGCGGCGCGGCCCGCTCTCCATGGCGCCCTCGCAGCTCGGCGCCTTCGCGCGCAGCGACGACAGCTACGAGACGCCCAACCTCGAATATCACGTGCAGCCGCTCTCGCTGGAGAAGTTCGGCGAGCCGCTGCACCGCTTCCCCGCCTTCACCGCCTCGGTCTGCAATCTGCGCCCGACCAGCCGCGGGCATGTGCGCATCAAGAGCGCCGATCCGGCGGCAGCGCCGGCGATCAGCCCCAACTACCTCGCGACCGACGAGGACCGCCGCGTGGCGGCCGACGCCATCCGGCTGACCCGCCGGATCTGCGCGGCGCCGGCGCTCGGCCGCTTCGAGCCTGTCGAGCATCTGCCCGGAGCGGATCTCACCACCGACGAGGCGCTGGCCGAGGCGGCCGGCCGCATCGGCACGACGATCTTCCACCCGGTGGGCACCTGCCGGATGGGTCCCGACGGCGATCTCGGCGCGGTGGTCGACCCGCGGCTGCGGGTGCGCGGCATCGAGGGCTTGCGGGTCGTCGATGCCTCGATCATGCCCACCATCGTCTCGGGCAACACCAACTCGCCGGTGGTGATGATCGCCGAGAAGGCCAGCGAGATGATCCGCGAGGATGCCCGGGCCGCCTGAGGACCCGGTTGCGGTACCCGGGCCGGCCGATATGCTGGATCGATAGGATGAACGGACGGGTGGGCGCCCCTGCGGGCGGTGGCCCGGCAGGCACGAGAGGAACGGGCGATGGGTAGTGGTGTCGGCTGGATGCTGCTGGGGATCCTCCTTGGCGGCGCAGGCGCGTTCCTCTACCTCGCCCGCAAGAGCGACGAGCGGGTGGCCCAGGCCCAGGAGGGCGTGGCCCGGCAGATCAGCCAGGCGCAGGAGGATGCGCTGCAGGCCGACATGGCGCATGCCGAGACCAAGGAGCGGCTGATCGAGCTGCAGATGCGCCACCGCGATCTCGAGAAGCGGCTGCGCAAGCACGAGGAGCAGCAGGCCAGTGCCGCGCGTCTCGCCGCCGCGGCGTCCGGCGAGACGGTGGACGGGGCCGAGAACGGCAGGGCGGGCCGCGCCAACAGCGCCCGGCTCAAGGCGATCGAGGCCAAGCTGGCGCAGCTTCCGGCCGGCTCCTCGGCGCGCGCCCGTCTCGAGCGCCAGCGCGGCCGGCTGCTCCGCCACTCCTGAGGCGCTGCTACTCGGAGCCCGCCAGCGGGCGGGCCATCAGCTCGCCCACCACCGTGTCGAGGTCGGTCTCGCCGGCCACCACGCGGCGCACCGCGTCGGCGATCGGCAGCTCGACGCCGTGCCGCGCCGCGAGCAGGCATGCGGCCGAGGCCGTCCAGGCCCCTTCGGCAAGGGCCTGCCCCTGCGCCATCAGCTCGCCGACCGAGCGGCCCTGGCCCAGAGCGTGCCCGAAGGAGGTGTTGCGGGAGGTGAGGCTCGTGGCCGTGAGCATCAGATCGCCCAGGCCCGAAAGGCCCATCAGGGTCTCGCGTCGCGCCCCCAGCGCCTCGGCGAGCCTGCAGGTCTCGGCAAGCCCGCGGGTGATCACCGCCGCCCGGGCGTTCTCGCCCAGCCCCTTGCCCATGACCGCGCCGGCCGCCACCGCCACCACGTTCTTGAGCGCGCCGCCGAGCTCGACCCCCAAAAGATCGTCGCTCGGGTAGGGGCGGAAGGACGGCGAGGCCAGCGCCTCGCACAAGAAAACGGCCTGCGCACGTTCCTGTGCCGCGACAGTGACAGCGGTGGGCAGGCCCAGGGCGGCCTCGCGGGCGAAGGAGGGGCCCGAGAGGGCGGCGGCGGCGTCTTGCGGCCGCAGCTCGGCGATCACCTCGCTCAGCCGCAGCCCGGTCCTCTGCTCGATGCCCTTGGCGCACAGCACCAGCGTGCCGGTCCGCTCGGGAAGGCGGGCCACCACCTCGCGGACCGTCTGGGCCGGCACCGCCAGGAGAATCACCGGCGCGGCGGCTGCCTCCGCGATCTCGGCTGTGGGCGTGATCGCGGGATCGAGCGGGATGCCGGGCAGGTAGCGCTGGTTCTCGCGAGTAGCGCCGAGCGCCGCCACGCGCTGCGGATCGCGGTCCCAGAGCGCCACCGCGCGGCCGGCCCGGGCAGCAGTGATCGCCAGCGCGGTACCCCAGCTGCCGGCGCCCAGAACGCCGATCTTGCCGCCTTGCTGCAGGCTCATGAGAATGTCGCCGTCATCCGGCCGGCGGCAGCTCGACCGCCAGCATCGTCTCGCCGAACAGGCACTGATAGTCGACAAGGCAGTAGCTGTACTCGACCTGCGCCTCCAGGGCGCTGCCGGGCCGGCCGCGGAAGGGCAGGCGCAGCTCGGGCGGTCCGTCGAAATAGCCGCCGCCCTCGAGTTGCGCCTCGAGCGGCACCGGGGCAGTCCACGCCACGCCCGGAGCGCTGCGCGGCGTGACCCTGATGCCGGGCTCGCCCAGCAGCCTTGCAGCACCGTGCGGACGAAGGACGACGATCAGCTCGCCACCCCCGGGCCCCGGTGCCACGCGGCCGCTCACCTCGACGCCGCCCGCGGGCTGCTCGAGGCGAGGCGTGATGCTGCCGAGCAGGCCGCCCGGGTCACGGGCCATGGCCGGGGGGCCGAAAGCCGTGACCAGGGCTGCCAGGAGCAGGGCACGTCGCCGCATGGCCGCCTCTCCGCGGGCCGTCCGGTCAGGCGATGGTCTGGCCGGTGCGCTCCCAGTCCTTGAGGAACGCCGCCAGACCCTTGTCGGTCAGCGGGTGGCCGGCGAGCTGGCGCAGCACCGCCGGCGGCAGGGTCGCCACGTCGGCACCCATGCGCGCCGCCTGGACGACATGGTTGGGGCTGCGCACCGAAGCCACCAGCACCTCGGTCGAGATGGTCTCGGGGTAGCTGCGGTAGATCTCGAGGATCTCCGAGATGAGCTGCATCCCGTCGAAGCCGATATCGTCGAGGCGGCCGACGAACGGCGAGATGAAGCTGGCGCCGGCCTTGGCTGCCAGGAGCGCCTGGGCCGCCGAGAAGCAAAGCGTGACGTTGACCAGCGTCCCCTCGGAGGAGAGCGCCCGGCAGGCCTTGAGCCCGTCCCAGGTGAGCGGCACCTTCACGCAGACATTGTCGGCCACCTGGGCCAGCTTGCGACCCTCGCGCAGCATCCCTTCCGCGTCGGTCGCGGTGACCTCGGCGCTCACCGGGCCGTCCACGAGCTGGCAGATCTCGCCCAGCACCTCGATGAAGTCGCGACCCGACTTCGCGACGAGGGAGGGATTGGTGGTGACGCCGTCGACCAGGCCGGTCGACGCGAGATCGGCGATCTCCTTGACGTCAGCGGTGTCCACGAAGAACTTCATCTGCCACTCCAGCTGGCCTGCCGTGCCCGCCATCGCTGCCGCGCGGCGGCGGCGCGATGAGTGACGCGATCAGGCCGCAAGTTCAATGCGCCATTTGGCCCTTCATCTCGTAGCGGCCCTCGTGCAGCTCGCCGAACAGCTCGGCTACCTGGGGATGCTCGATCGGGTCGTCGGAGACGTCGGGCAGCAGGTTCTGCTCCGAGACATAGGCGATATAGTAGGAGTCCGAGTTCTCGGCGAGAAGATGGTAGAAAGGCTGGTCCTTGGACGGCCGGATCTCCTCGGGGATCGACTCGTACCATTCCTCGCTGTTGCTGAAGGAGGGATCGACGTCGAAGATCACGCCCCGGAACGGGAAGATCCGGTGCTTGACCACCTGGCCGATCGTGTATTTTGCCTGCCGTCGTTCCATTCCGAGACCTCGTTGGCGGCGCTGACGGCAACCTCTGCGCGTCCTTGGCGCGAAGGGCCGACGGTGCACCCGTCGGCCCTCATATTGGGAGGCGAGGCCGCTCCGCCAAGGCGGAGCGCCGCAATGAGCGCTCCCCGGGGCGGCCGACGCCTGGTCCTGCCGGTCAGTCCTCGCGCAGATTGACGATCAGGCTCGACGTGTCGAAGCGGTTGCCGCCCTTCTGCTGGACCAGCCGGTAGAGCTGGTCGACCGCGGCGGTCATCGGCAGGGCTGCGCCGTTGTTGCGCGCCTCGTCCATGGCGATCCTGAGGTCCTTGCGCATCCAGTCGACCGCGAACCCGAAGTCGAACTTGTTCTGCGCCATGGTCTTCCAGCGGTTCTCCATCTGCCAGGACTGGGCGGCACCCTTGGAGATGGTCTCGAGCACCTTGTCGGTGTCGAGCCCGGCGCGCTGGGCGAAGTTGACCGCCTCGGAGAGCGCCTGGACGAGGCCGGCGATGCAGATCTGGTTCACCGACTTGGTAAGCTGGCCAGAGCCTACCTCGCCCATCAGCGTGATCTGCCGGCCATAGGCGCGCATCACCGGCTCGGCCTTGTCGAACGCCGCCTGCTCGCCGCCGCACATGATCGTGAGCACGCCGTTCTCGGCACCCGCCTGCCCGCCCGAGACCGGGGCGTCGATGAAGGCCGCCTCCTTCTCGCCGCAGGAAGCGGCCAGCTCGCGGGCGATGCCGGCGCTGGCGGTGGTGTGGTCGACGACGATCGCACCCTTGGAGAGGCCGGCGAGGAAGCCGTCCTCGCCCTCGGCAACGGCGCGCAGGTCGGGATCGTCGCCCACCATGACGAAGACCAGCTCGGCACCCTGGGCAGCCTCGCGCGGGGTCTCGGCCATGCTGCCGCCGTGCTGCTCGCACCACGACTTCGCCTTGGCGGCGGTGCGGTTGTAGACCTTGACCTCGTGCCCCTTGGCGACGAGATGCCCGGCCATCGGGTAGCCCATCACGCCCAGACCGATAAATGCCGCCTTCGCCATTGCACCTCTCCTGGCTCGCTTCCGAAGCGCGCGGAGGCTAGACCCAATCGGCGACGGCCTCAAGGCGAGCCACCCGGGAGGGGGCGGGCAGGGGCCATATCCGGCGAGCCAGAGGAGCATGGCGATGGTTGAAGCGAAGCAGCCGCAGCCCGTCCACCTGAGCGACTATCGTCCCCCCGCCTGGCGGGTGGAGCAGGTGGAGCTGTGCTTCGCGCTCGATCCCGAGCAGACCCGGGTGACCTCGCGGCTGAGCCTCGCGCGGACGACGGCGGAGCCGGAGCCTCTGGTGCTGGACGGCCGCGAGCTGGAGCTGGAGAGCGTCGCGGTTGACGGGCGCCGGCTCGAGCCCGGCGCCTACGAGGTGGACGAGCGGCATCTCACGCTTTGCGAGGTGCCCGAGCGCTTCGTCCTCGAGACGGTGAGCGTGATCGACCCGCGCGCCAATACCTCGCTCATGGGCCTTTACGTCTCCAACGGCGTGTTCTGCACCCAGTGCGAGGCCGAGGGCTTCCGGCGGATCACCTGGTTCCTCGACCGGCCCGACGTGATGGCCCGCTACCGGGTGCGGATCGAGGCCGACAAGGCAGCCTGCCCGCTGCTGCTCTCCAACGGCAACCCGGTCGAGCAGGGCGATCTCGGCGGCGGTCGGCACTTCGCCGTGTGGGACGACCCGTTCCCCAAGCCCGCCTATCTCTTTGCCTTGGTGGCGGGCGATCTGGCGACGCTCGAGGACCGCTTCACCACCCGCTCGGGCCGCGAGGTGACGCTGCGTATCCACGCCGATGAAGGCCATATCGGCCAGTGCCGCCACGCGCTGGAGTCGCTCAAGAAGTCGATGCGCTGGGACGAGGATGTCTACGGGCTCGAATACGACCTCGACCTCTTCCAGATCGTGGCGGTGAGCGACTTCAATTTCGGGGCCATGGAGAACAAGGGCCTCAACATCTTCAATACCAGCGCCGCGCTCGCCGACCCCGAGACCGCCACCGACGCCGACTTCATGCAGGTCGAGCGGATCATCGCGCACGAGTATTTCCACAACTGGACCGGCAACCGCGTCACCTGCCGCGACTGGTTCCAGCTCACCCTGAAAGAGGGGCTCACGGTCTTCCGCGACCAGCAGTTCGCCGCCGACATGCACTCGCCCGCCCTCAAGCGGATCGGCGACGTGGTGCTGCTGCGCGACGCCCAGTTCGCCGAGGACGCCGGGCCGCTGGCCCACCCGATCCGCCCCGATAGCTATGTCGAGATCAACAATTTCTACACGCGCACGGTCTACGAGAAGGGTGCCGAGATCATCCGCATGATCCACACCCTGCTCGGCCCCGAGCAGTTCCGGCGCGGCATCGATCTCTACTTCCGGCGGCACGACGGACAGGCCGTCACCTGCGAGGACTTCCTCGCCGCCATGGCGGACGCCTCCGGGCGCGATCTCGCGCACTTTGCCCGCTGGTACAGCCAGGCCGGTACACCGGCGCTCGAGGTGCGCCGCTCTTACGACGCCGGGTCGGGGCGGCTCACCCTGGAGTTCCGCCAGAGCACCCCGCCCACGCGGGGGCAGCCCGAGAAGCTGCCGCTGCACATCCCGGTGAGCATGGGCCTCGTCGGCAAGAGCGGCCGGGCGCTGGAGCTGCAGCTCGAGGGTGAGAACGAGCCGCGCGGCACCAGCCGGGTGCTCGAGCTCAAGGAGCCGGTCGAGCGCTTCACCTTCGTCGGCGTGGAAGAGGAGGCGGTGCCCTCGCTGCTGCGCGGCTTCTCGGCGCCGGTGCGGCTGGACGCCGGCTACAGCCGCGAGGATCTGGCGCTGTTGCTGGCCCACGACGAGGACGCCTTCAGCCGCTGGGAGGCAGGTCAGACCCTGGCCGTGCGGCTGATGCTCCAGGAGATCGCGGCGATCGGTGCTGGTCGTGAGCCCAGCCTCGATGACGCCCTGCCCGAGGCCTTCCGGGTGCTCCTCGGCGACCGCGAGGCCGAGCCCGCCTTCCTCGCGCGGGCAGTGAGCCTGCCCGGCCGCTCCTACCTCGCCCAGCAGCTCGACACGATCCCGGTCGAGGCGCTGCAGCGCACCCTGCGCTTTTTCCAGGCCGGTCTGGGACGCCGGCTCGCCGATCTTTGGCAGGGCATTTTCGAGGCTCATGCCGGCCTCGATCCGGCCTCCATCGAGACCTCGGTGATGGGGAGGCGCGCGCTGCGCAACATCAGCCTGGCCTATCTGGTGTGGGGCGACGTGCCGGGCAGCGAGGCGCTGGCGTTGGAGCAGTACCGGCAGGCCGGCAACATGACCGACCGGCTGGCTGCCCTGCGCGCATTGGCCGAGGGCGGCGGCGCGGCCGCCGAGGCGGCGCTGGCGGACTTCTACGAGAAGTGGAAGCACGAGGATCTGGTGGTCAACAAATGGCTGGCGCTGCAGGCCTCGATGGAAGATGCGAGGGCTTTGGAGCGGGTCCGGGCGCTGACCGCGCACCCCGCGTTCAGCCTCGCCAATCCCAACCGGGTGCGCGCGCTCGTAGGGGTGTTCGCGAACATGAACCTCACCGGCTTTCACCGCGCCGACGGCGCCGGCTACGAGTTCCTCGCCGACCGGGTGCTGGAGCTCGATCGCCTGAATTCACAAGTGGCGGCACGGCTGCTCACCGCGTTCGGCCGCTGGCGGCGCTTCGACGCGGCCCGCCAGAGCGCAATGCGCGGGCAGCTCGAGCGGGTTCTTGCAGTCCCCGGGCTTTCGCGCGACTGCTATGAGATCGCCAGCAAGAGTGTGGCATGAGCAGCCGGCTGCATCCCGCGCTGGACGGTTCTTCCGGCGGGAGCCTATGAAGGCCACCAACGTGGCGTCCGCACCCGGCCGGGGACCGGCGGGAGGCGGCCGGGCAGCACATGCGAGGGGGAGCAGGTCATGAAGGACATCGGCCATCTGATCGGCGGCAAGAAGGTCGCCGGCACCAGCGGCGCCTATGGTGACATCTTCAATCCGGCAACTGGCGAGATCAGCGGGCGTGTGGCCTTCGGCGGCGCTTCGGAGGTCGACGCGGCCGTCCAGAACGCCAAAGCGGCGCTGCCGGGCTGGGCCAATACCCCGGTGCTTCGCCGCGCCCGGGCCATGTTCCGCTTCAAGGAGCTGATCGAGCAGAACATGGACCGGCTGGCGCGGCTGGTCTCCGAGGAGCACGGCAAGACGTTCGACGACGCCAAGGGCGAGGTCACGCGCGGCCTCGAGGTGGTGGAGTTCGCCTGCGGCATCCCGCATCTGCTCAAGGGCGAGTTCAGCCACCAGGTCGGCACCGGCGTCGATCTCGTGTCGGACCGCCATCCGATCGGCGTGTGCGCCGGCATCACGCCCTTCAACTTCCCGGCCATGATCCCGTTGTGGATGTCGCCGGTGGCCATCGCCTGCGGCAACGCCTTCATCCTCAAGCCCTCGGAGAAGGACCCGTCCTGCCCGATGCTGCTGGCCGAGCTGGCGCTCGAGGCCGGCGTGCCCGAGGGAATCCTCAACGTCGTGAACGGCGGCAAGGACGCGGTGAACGCGATCCTCTCCCATCCCGACGTCGCCGCCGTGAGCTTCGTCGGCGCCACGCCCACGGCCGAGTATATCTACAAGACCGGCACGGCCAACGGTAAGCGGGTGCAGGCGCTGGGCGGCGCCAAGAACCACATGGTCATCATGCCTGACGCCGACCTCGACATGGCGGTCGACGCGCTGATGGGTGCCGCCTACGGTGCTGCCGGCGAGCGTTGCATGGCGATCTCGGTGGCGGTGCCGGTGGGCGAGAAGACCGCCGACGCGCTGGTCGAGCGCCTGGCGCCGCGGGTCCGCCAGCTGGAGATCGGCCCGGGCAACCAGGCCGGTGCCGAGATGGGGCCGCTGGTCACCAAGGAGCATCTCGCCAAGGTGCGCGGCTATGTCGATCTCGGCGTCGAGGAAGGTGCGGAGCTTGTGGTCGACGGCCGCGACTTCAAGATGCAGGGCTACGAGGACGGCTTCTTCATCGGCGGCTGCCTGTTCGACCGGGTGACCCCGGAGATGAAGATCTACAAGGACGAGATCTTCGGCCCGGTGCTCTCGGTGGTGCGCCAGCCGAGCTTCGATGCGGCAGTCAAGATCGTCAACGACCACGAGTTCGGCAACGGCACGGCGATCTTCACCCGCGACGGCGACGCCGCCCGGACCTTCGCCAACGCGGTCAATATCGGCATGGTCGGCGTGAACGTCCCGATCCCGGTGCCGATGGCCTTCCACAGCTTCGGCGGCTGGAAGCGCTCGCTGTTCGGCGACCACCACATGCACGGCATGGAGGGGGTCCGCTTCTTCACCCGCCTCAAGGCGGTCACCAGCCGCTGGCCGACCGGCATCCGCGCCGGTGCGGAGTTCCAGATGCCCACCATGGGCTGACGCGAGAAGCTCGCGTCGCGAGGAGGAAGGGGCCGCCCGGCATCGGGCGGCCCTTTTTCGATTGGCGAGACGGGCTCTCAGCCGCGGCGCGACTGCGTCGCCTCCTGGCGCATCCGCACGATGACATCGAAGAAGGAGTGGTCGACCGGCACGAAGCTGTCGGCGTCGCCGCCCTGGATCGACTGGAAGCAGCCGGGCTGACGCTCCGGCATGTCGAGCAGGAGCTGCCGGTAGCCGTCCTTGAACGCCTGCGGCAGGGCCTTGCGGACCACCCGGGGGGAGTTGGGGATCAGGTCCGAGGTCCAAACGATGCGGACATCCTTCATGTCGAGCGCGCCCTTGTCGACCATCTTCCGGAGGGTGCCGGTGGAGAAGCCCTCGGCCGGATCGCCGACGCCCGAGACATTGGTCACCGCGGCGTCGTACTGGTTGTTCAAGAGCGCGATGATCCCCTGCTCGTGGCCGCCGGAAAAGCCGGTGCGGCCGAAGAAGACCTTGGGGTCGTAGCCCTTGTCCTTGAGCTCGAAGGACGGGACCAGATAGCCGGAGGTCGAGTTCGGGTCGGCGAAGGCCAGCGAGCGACCCTTGAGGTCGTCGAGGGTATGGAAGGGGCTGTCGGCGCGGACCACCAGCACCGAATGGTAGCCGCTGCTGCCGTCGATCTGCCTGGTGATGACCAGTGGCTCGATGGCTTCGGGATCCTGCAGGTAGACTCCGGCATAGCCCGACGGACCGAGGGTCGCCGCCTCGAGATGGCCGGCGATCAGGCCCTGCATCACGCCGGCATAGTCGGCGGCCGGATAGAGCTCGACCGGCAGGCCGAACTCGGCCTCCAGCAGATCCTTAAAGCAGGTGTGCTTGGCGAGCCGGTCGGCCTCGTTCTCGCCGCTCAAGAGGCCCACGCGGATTTTCGTGATCTCGCTCTTCCAGGCCTCGTCGGCTCGGGCCTCGCCGGTCGCTGCGAAAAGGGCGAGGGCGGCCGCGCCCAGAAGGTGCAGTCGGTTCAGCATGATGCCTCTGTCGTCCGTATTTCGGGGGAAGTACTTTTGGACCACAGAAGCCTAGCTCGCCGCCGTGACGGGCGTTCGGCAGGCGCGATACAGGCTGGCGACGGCTCCGTGACAGGGCGGCACCCCCGCCAACCGGCAGACGAACGAGGAGAGGAAGCCGCGCGCAGCGCTCGCGCGCGGCTCCGTTATCAGGATCCGATCAGGCGATCCTGCCGCCCAGCTCGTCCTCGATATGGGCGCGGATGATCTCCTCGAGATCGCCGTCCGGGACGAAGCCCATGGCAAGCGCCCGCGTCGCCTCGGCGCGCGACGCCCAACCGCGCACGATCTTCTCGATGGTGGCGTCCTTCTCCCAGCGGATGCGGCCGGCCACCTCCTTGCCCGCCACCCGCTCCAGCGCGTCCACCATCTCGCCGATCCCGGCGGTGATGCCCGGCAGGAGCAGGGCGCGGGTCATGCCCCAGCTCTCGTCGGAGAGCTGCATCCCGTGCACCAAGGCGTCCACCACGCGACGCGGCGAGAGGATGTACATGGCGGCGTCGCGGCCCACCGGACAGACCGCCTCCTGGCCCGCCAGCGGCTCGCGGATGATCGAGCTGGCGAAGGTCGAGGCCGCCTTGTTGGGCTTGCCCGGGCGCACCACGATAGTCGGCAGGCGCAGCGAGCGGCCGTCGACGAAGCCCTTGCGGCTGTAGTCGGCCACGAGAAGCTCGCCCGCCGCCTTCTGCATGCCGTAGGAGGTCTGCGGCGTGAGGTGGGTCTGGTCGGTGATGACCTCGGGCATGTCGCCGCCATAGACGGCAAGCGAGCTCGCGAACACCAGCCGCGGCCGCCGCCTGGTGGCGCGGAGCGCCTCCAGCAGCACCTGCGTGCCCAGGAGATTGACCGTCATGCCGAGATCGAAGTCGGCCTCGGCATTGCCGCTGACGATGGCCGCGAGGTGCCAGACGAGATCGGCCTCCGCCACCAGCCGGTCGATCGTGGCGCGGTCGGCGATGTCGCCGGTGACCACCTCGATGCGCGGGTCGGCGGGCACGCCCTCGCCGGCGAAGGCGTCGAACAGGACGATCTTCTCGACCTTCTGCGGGGTTCCGCCGTCGAGCGCCAGGGCCCCGTCCTTCAGCAGCCGGGCGGCCAGCTTCTTGCCGATGAAGCCGGTGCCACCGGTGATCAATACCCGCATCCGCGCATCCCTTCCCTTGGTGCCGCGAGCCGCCTGGTGAGGTCGGCCAAGTAGTTGTTTTTTCGTGTGATTGCCTCGATTTCGCGAAACCCGTCTAACAGACGCGGCGGGCTTCGCCAACCGTGGCGGGAGCGGGCGGTCACTTCATCTTCACGGTGAACTCGATGCTCGAGTACCAGGCCACCAGGTCGGCGATGTCCTCGTCCGACAGGCCCTGGGCGATGATGGTCATCTGCTCGTGCTGCCGCTCGCCGGCGCGGAAGGCCTCGAGCTGGCGGGTCAGGTAGATCTCGCTCTCGCCGGCGATCGTGGCGGCATCCGGCTGGACCGCCACGCCGTCGATACCGTGGCAGGCGGCGCACTGCCCGGCTTTCTTGCGGCCCGCCGCCGGATCGCCCGCCGCCTCGGCCGCGAGCGGTGCGGCCATCGCCACGAGGGCGGCCGCGAAAAGCACCCGTTGCATCCCGTCCTCCATCGCCGGACGGCGGCCGCGCCCCGGTCGGACGCGGCCGCTGCCGTTCAGCCTTCGTACCAGATCCGGTAGAGCGCACCCGCCAGGTCGTCGGAGACGAGGAGCGAGCCGTCGGGGAGCTGGGCCACGTCGACCGGACGCCCCAGATACTCGCCGGTCTCCTGGTCGAGCCAGCCTTCCGCGAAGGGCCTCGTCTCGGCGGCAGCCCCGTTCTCGTCGAGGCTCGTGAACATGACCCGCGCGCCTACCGGCGTGGTGCGATTCCACGAGCCGTGCTGGGCCGAGAAGATCCCGCCCCGATACTGCTGCGGGAAGCTTTTGCCGGTATAGAAGGTCATGCCGAGATCGGCCGCGTGCGCCACCATCTCGACCTCCGGCGGCACGACGCCCGCCGGCACCTCCTCGCCCTTGTACTCGTTGGTCCGCACCTCGCCACCGCCATACCAGGGAAAGCCGAAGTCCTGGCCGGGGCCGGTGGCGCGGTTGAGCTCGCCCGGCGGGATGTCGTCGCCCATCCCGTCCACCTGGTTGTCGGTGAACCACAGCTCGCCGTTGGCCGGGTTGAAGTCCATGCCCACCGAGTTGCGGACGCCGGTGGCGTAGACCTCGCGGTCCTTGCCCTCGCGGCTCATCCGCACGATGCCGCCGATTCCGTGCTTGAGGTACTTCTCGAGCTTGCCTTCGGGCGGCACGTTGTAGGGCTGCCCCAGCGTCACGTAGAGCTTGTTGTCGGGGCCGATCCGGCAGGTTCGCGCACCGTGGTTGAAGCTCTCCTCCTCCGGCGGGATCAGCTTGCCCTGCGGCACCACCTCGCCGATCGCCACGTCGGGGCTCTCGTAGAAGAACTCGGCCGCCGGGAACACCAGCACGCGGTTGTGCTCGGCGATGAAGAGAAAGCCGTCCTTGGAGAAGCACGGACCGTTGGGCACCTTGAACTCGACCGACGGGGCGAAGACTTTCACCTCATCGGCGACCCGGTCCTTGTCGCGGTCGGTCACCGCCCAGACCCGGGTCTTGCGGGTGCCCACGAACACCGTGCCGACATTGGTGCCCACCGCCATATGGCGGGCGTCCGGGACGATGGCATAGAGCCCGATTTTAAAGCCCTGCGGCAGCTCGACCCGCTCCAGATTCTTGCGGATCTGCTCGGCCTTCTGCCCGCCCTGCTCGACCGTCTCGATGTCGAGCGGGGTGCCGGTGGTCTGGAACTGCTGCAGCTTCTTGATGTTGTCGGCCTGGGCCAGCGCCGGTCCCGCTACCCCGAGCGCCAACACCGATGCCAGCATCGCCGTGAGCGTCTTCATGCCGCTGCCTCCCCTTCCTGTTCTCGACGCAGTTTTGCAGCACCGGGCATATTGCCCGGTGCTGTTGGGAAGTCAAAGCCCGCAAGGGGAGAGGAGGCGGCTTCAGCCGCCGAGGATCTCGGCGCGGCGGCGCATCAGCGTCTCGGCCACCGACGGGTCGACCAGCCGCGGCGGGACCTCGCCGGCGGCGAGCGCGGAGAACGCCTCGGCCGCCATGCGGGCGACCCGGCTGCGGCTCTCCTCGGTGACGCCGGCCGTGTGCGGGCTGGCGATCACGCAGGGATGGTCGAGCAGCGCGTAGCCGGCCCGGGGCGGCTCGCGCTCCCAGACGTCGAGCCCGGCCCCGGCGAGGTGGCCCGAGTCGAGCGCTGCCAGCAGGGCCGCCTCGTCGTGGATCCAGCCGCGCGCGGTGGTGACGAAGAGGGCGCCGGGCCGCATCATGGCGAACGCCTCGGCGCCGATCATGCCGCGGGTGGTGGCGTTGAGCGGGCAGTGCAGGCTCACCACGTCGCTTTGCGCCAACAGGGTCGGCAGGTCGACTTTCCTGGCGCCGCGCCCGGCGCAGGTCGCCTCGTCGAGCAGCGGGTCGAAGGCCAAGACTGGGCAGCCGAAGGCGCCCAGCAGGCGCGCCACGCGCATGCCGACATGGCCGAGCCCGATCAGCCCGACCGTGCGGCCGGCCAGCTCGCGGCCGAGAAAATCCTCGCGCGAGGCGAGCGTGCCGGCGCGCAGGGCCGCCTGGGCCTGGGGGATGCGCTTGAAGAGGGTCAACATCATGCCCAGCGCGTGCTCGGCCACGCCGTTGGCGTTGCCGCCGACCTGCGCCACCACGCCCACGCCCGCGCGCGTGCAGGCCGGCACGTCCACCGTGTCGAACCCGGCCCCGTAGCTCACCGCCAGCAGCAGGTTCGGCAGCTTCGCCAGCAGCTCCTCGCCGAGGTGATAGGCCGCCGGCAGGTCGTCGCGCGCCGCCATGGTGTAATAGCCGTCGCATCCCTGAAGGAAAGCCAGCACCTCCGCCGGATCGGCATCCAGCGGCATGCGCACCACCTCCAGCGCCGGATCGGCCCCGGCCGCCTCGAGAAACACCGGATGGGCCGGCCACCCCACAAAGCCCACGCGCAGCCGCCTCGACGTCATCACGAATTCCCCGACCCGAGTTGCTTGATCCGCGACGCGACGGCGCCGCCCGTGCCTCCGTCCTAGCGGCGGGGGAAGGGGAGATGAAGCGTTTTCGCGGAGGCGGAGGGGGTCGGAGGCGGTTGCTATGTCGGAATGCTGATTGTTGACAATCCGACGAACTGCTCGTTACGGTCGCTGGACAGGAACGGCTGGCGGCAGGGCGGCTGGCCGGCAGGGCAGGGGGGATCATTCGAATGGCAACTGGCTTTACACCGCACGAGCAACTCCCGGACCGCTATGGGGGGAAGCGCTCGAGCGTCCGGTTCGAGAAGCTCGCGGAGCATCTCGGCGCCCAGGTTTCCGAGATCGACCTGTCGCAGCCGGTGAGCGAGGCCGCATGGGCCGACATTCATGACGCCTGGGTGGTGCACGGGGTTCTGATCTTCCGCAGCCAGGATCTGCCACCCGCCATGCACGTGGACTTTTCCGAGCGTTTCGGTGAGCTCGTGCGCCATCCGGTCAACCGCTTCGGCCTAGCCGGCTATCCCGAGATCACGGTGCTCTCGAATGTCGTCGGCGCCGACGGAAAGAAGATCGGCGCAGACCGCGCGGGGATGATCTGGCACTCGGACATGAGCTTCTTCGAGAAGCCGAGCATGGGCTCGCTGCTGTACGGCGTGGAATGCCCTCCCGAAGGGGCGGACACCGAGTTCACCAGCACCTATGCGGCTTATGCGGCGCTCCCCGAGGAGGAGAAGAAGCGTCTGGCCGGCCTCGAGGGCGTGCACGATTATGCGTGGCACTACGCCACCTACCTATCGCACCGCCCGCCGCTGACCGAGGAGGAGAAGGCCAAGGCGCCGCCGGTGCGCCATCCGGCGCTGCGGACTCATCCGGTCACCGGCTGGCACACAACCTACCTCTCGGAAGGCCTCACCGCCGGCATCGCCGGGATGGATCCGGAAGAGGGCCGGCGGCTCGTGATCGAGATCAGCCAGTTCGCCGCCCAGCCGGCCTTCGTCTACCGCCACAAGTGGCACCCCGGCGATCTCGTCTTCTGGGACAACCGCTCGACCATGCACCGCGCCACCGAGTTCGACGACAGGCACCGCCGGGTCATGCGGCGGACCACGGTGCGGGGGGACCGGCCTTTCTATGCCGGCCGCAACCGAGAGGAGCCGGCGGCAGTAGCCTGAAGCATCGACCTCGAGAAAACACGATCAGGGAGGATGGTTCTGATGCGGCATCTCAAAGGAAAACTGACCGGGCTCGCCATCGCCGCCGCGGTCTCCTGTCAGCTCGCGATGGCGGGCGGCGCGGCGGCGCAAACGCAGTGGCCCAGCCAGCCGGTCAAGGTGATCGTGCCCTACTCCGCCGGCGGCGGCTCGGATGCGATGGCACGAATCTTCCAGCGCGCCGCCGGCGAGGACGCGCTGCTCGACGCGCCCCTGGTGATCCAGAACGTCGGTGGAGCCGGTGGCAGGACCGGGTCGCGCCAGGCGATGGACGCGGAGCCGGACGGCTACACGTTCCTGAGCAACCACCTGACCCTGATGACCGGCGAGGCCACCGGCGTGGCCGACTTCGGCTACCGCGACTTCGAGCCGGTGGCCGCGACGGGAGCCGTCTGCATGGTCGTCGCCGTGCCCGCGGCCTCGCCCTATGGGACCCTGGAGGAGCTCCTCGCCGCAGCGGTCGACGAGCGGCTCGTCTATGGTGCGAACCTCGGCGCGCTCAACCACATGGCGGGCATCGCGCTCCAGAACACTCAGGAAGGCGCGCGCTTCAATTTCGTGCAGATCGGCGGGGACACCGAGAACCTCGTCGCGCTCATGGGGAATGTCACCCAGGCCGGCGGCATGTCGACCGCCCAGTACCGGGCGAGCGAGGGTAGCGAGGTCCGCGGGCTGGCCGTTCTCGCGGACGAGCGCGAGCCCAGCCTGCCCGATCTGCCGACCGCCGCCGAGCAGGGCTTCGATGCCGACTTCTGCTTCGAATACTGGTGGTTCGCGCCCAAGGGGACGCCTCAGGCCGCCATCGACGGCATGGCCGATTTCCTCCAGGCGGCGATGGACAGCCCAGCCGTGAAGAAGGTCCTGGCAGAGCGGTCGGTGCGCCCGGTGTTCCGCCGCGGCGAGGAGTTCAAGCGCTTCCTCGACGCGCAGTGGGAGCGCATCGTCCCCCTGGCGCAGCAGGCGACCGGCGGCTAGCAGGAACCCGAGGATGCCCGGCGGGAGGCAGTGCATGAACAGGGAGCAGCGTCACTGGAGCATCTGCCTCGGGGTCATGATGCTCGCGCTCGGCGGCGTGCTCGGTTACGCCAGCGCGCGGATACCTGCCGGGGTCTTCGATCCGATCGGCTCGGGCAGCTTCCCGCTCTTTCTCTCAATTCTCCTGATGGTCCTCGCGGCGGGGACGATCCTGCAGGCCGTGGCCTCGCAAGGTCCGCCGGCAGCGCAAGAAGCGCCACCCCCCGGGAAGGCCGGCGTTCGCGCGGCGCGGCTGCTCGCGCTGGCCGCCCTGACCATGGCCTACTGCGCTTCCATAGCGTCGGCGCTTCTCCCCTTCGAGGTCTCGACCTTCCTCTTCGTCCTCGCCGTCGGCAGCCTGCTTCAAAGGCGGGTGCTCCGCGCTAGCGAGGTGCTGCGGCTGGGGTTGCTCGGGCTGGTGGTGGGCATTGCGGTAAAGGCGGTGTTCACCCGGATCCTCTACCTCAACCTGCCATAGGGGCTGTTCATGGAAGCACTGCTCACCGCAGCCTCGATGCTTACCTTGGAAGCGACCGGCTATATCGTCCTGGGCACGCTGCTGGGTGTCGTCATCGGAGCCGTTCCCGGCTTCACCGGCGGCATGCTTATCGCGCTCAGCATCCCGCTGACGTTCCAGATGGGGCCTGCCAACGCCCTCGCGCTGCTGGTTGCCATGTACATGGGTTCGGTCAGCGGGGGGCTTGTCAGCGCCATCCTGCTGCGCCTTCCGGGAACGCCGGCCAGTGTCGTGACCACCTTCGACGGCTACCCGCTTGCCCGCTCGGGCAAGGTCGGACGGGCGCTCGGCGTGGCGGCCTCGGCTTCACTGGTCGGTGGCGTGGTGAGCTGGGTCGTGCTCGCGGCACTGGCCTACCCGCTCTCGAGGCTGGCCGTCAATTTCACCCCCTGGCACTATTTCGGCCTGGTCGTGGTGGCGCTGGCGCTGATCACGACGGTGAGCGCCGGCTCGCAGCTCAAGGGGCTGCTCGCCGCCATCGCCGGCATGTTGCTGGCACTGCCGGGCGACGATCCTTCGGTCGGTGCGCCGCGGCTGACCTTCGGGTTCGGAAGCCTGGAGAACGGGTTCGCGCTCCTTCCGGTGTTCCTCGGCATTTTCGCCGTGAGCCAGCTTATCGGCGCGGCGGTCGCGCACGCGCCCAGGACGGAGGTGATCGATCCGAAGCTGCACGGGGTCTGGCTCCGCTGGCCCGATTACCGGACGCATGGCCGCAATCTCGCCAGATCCTCGCTGCTCGGCACGCTGATCGGGCTGTTGCCCGGGGTGGGCGCCAATATCGGCTCGATCGTCGCCTACGGCGCGGCACGGCGGGCCTCCCGCGAGCCTGAACGCTTCGGCGAGGGCTCCGAGGAAGGCATCGTCGCCTCGGAGGCCGCCAACAACGCCACCGTCGGCGGCGCGCTCATCCCCCTCGTGGCACTCGGCATCCCCGGAAGTGCCATTGACGCCATCCTCATCGGTGCGCTCATCCTGCACGGCGTCACGCCCGGCCCGCTGCTTTTCCAGAACAACCCGGACATCTTCTACTCGATCCTGGTATCGTGCCTGCTGTCGGCGATCATGATCTATTTCGCCGTGATCATGCTGGCGCGGCCGATGCTGGTCCTGGTGCGGGTGCCGTCGGCCTACCTGCTGCCGGCGATCTTCGTGTTCTGCATTTTGGGCGCGTACGGAAGCTCAGGCCGGTTCTACGATGTCTGGGTCATGCTGGGCTTCGGCGTGCTGGGCTTTGTCATGGAGCGCGCCCGCGTTCCGTTGGCCCCCTTCGCCATCGGCTATGTCCTGGCGCCGCTGGCGGAGACGAATCTGCGGACGGGCCTGATGATCAGCGGAGGAAGCTTCGCGCCGCTGTGGTCGAGTCCGGTCAACCTGGCGATGATGGCGGTGGCCCTGCTGATCTTCCTGGCTCCTTTCGCGCCGAGGCTTCGCGCCGCCGCCGAAGTGCGAAGCCGCAAGGGCACGCCCGCAGGAGCGGTGTTCTCGCGATGGCGGCCGGAGCCGGACAAGGTGGGAGGGGACAGCTGAGGGCGGAGCATCCGGGCGTCGCCGGCCACGGTCGCCGGGCCCGCTGTGGAAAGGAGCCGGCTTCGTCCAGTGCGGGCGTTGCCGCAACATCGAGGACAAGGTGACCAGAGCCCTGCATTCCGAAAGGTCCGAACATGCCTTCCCAAACCTGCCCGAACAGGTGGCCCGGCGCATTGCGGATGCAGTGATCCGGGGTGAGCTGGAGCCCGGCGCCCACCTGCGCGAGCAGGAGTTCTCCGATCGCTATGGGGTCAGCCGCGGCACCGTGCGCGAGGCGATCCGCATACTCGAGCGCGACGGCGTGGCGACCATCATTCCGAGGCGCGGCGCGGTCGTCACCTCGCTCGCGGCAGACGAGATCCGGGAAGTCTACGAGGTGCGCGAGGTGCTGTTCGGCCAGGCGGCCGCCTTGTGCGCCGAGCGGCGCCCCGACACGTTGCCAGCCGAGCTCGCCGGTATCGTCCACCAGATGGCGGCTCACGCGCGCGATGGCGACGTCACCGTGTATGCGGCGCTCTCCAACAGGCTGGCGGTGACGATCATCGCGGCTAGCCGCAACGCGCGCCTGCTCGATCTTTTCAACCGCATGTCCCTGCAGATCGCGCGCTATACGAACGCAGGACTCATGCGTCCCCAGCGCCGCGCCGAGTCGCTGGCCAACTGGAAGAGACTCGTCGCCAGTATCGGCGAGGGAGATGCTGGCGGGGCGGAGCGGATGGCGCGCGAGCAGATCCGCCGGGTCAAGGAGGAGGTGGTGGGCAAGCTCGAGACGCCGGAGACCCGCGTCTGAGGAGAGAGCGGTGACACTCTATCGCTCAGCCACGAACGGCGCGGCCGTCAGGCGCGGCACCGGCGTTCCCGGCGCGTCTAGCGCCGAGCGCGCGCCATCAGCCGGGCCAGCTCGTCGATGGCGAAGGGCTTTTGGAGCGTCGGTACGGCGCGGTAGGAGCTCTCGAGGCCCCGGGTGCCGTAGCCGGTGGCGAACAGGAACGGGATGCCCCGTTGGCGTAGCACGTCGGCCACCGGATAGCTGAGCTCGCTGCCGAGATTCACATCGAGCACGGCCATCTGGATGCTGCTCTCCTGTGCCAGCCGCATCGCCTCGTCGAATCGCATGGCCAGCACCACCTCGCAGCCCAGCTCGTGCAGCATGTCCTCGACCAGCATGGCGACGAGGCTCTCGTCCTCGACCAGAAGCACCCGGCAGGCGCGCGTCGGCTCGATGCTTTTGCCTGTGCCCGTCCTGCTCACGCCGTCACCTGGAGCCACGGAGGCGGTTAGCGGCTGGCCGGGCCTGCGAGCCGTACTGCGCCAGGCCCACCTCGATCGTGCAGGCCAGGCCGTCCGGGTCGAACGCCAGCTTGACCTCCGCCCCGAACTCCCGGGCGAACTGCCGCTCGAGGAGCCGGCTGCCGAAGCCCCGGCGGGCAGGCCGCGACACCGGCGGCCCGCCGATCTCCTGCCACGCCAGCCTCAGGCGCTCGTCCGGGCTTTCCATGATCGCCCAGGAGAGCTCGACATGCCCGCCGGGAGCGCTCAGCGCCCCGTACTTGGCGGCGTTGGTCGCCAGCTCGTGCAGCACCATGGCCAGGGTGACCGCGAACTTCGGACTGAGCCGACGCTCGGCACCCTCCAGGACGAAACGCCGAGGGCCGAACGGCTCCACGACATTCTCGACCAGGCGGCGCAGGCCGGCACTTTCCCAGGTCTCGCCGGTCAGGATGTTGTGCGCCTTGGAGAGCGCCATCAGGCGCGAGTTGAAGAGCGCCAGCTCCTCGGCACAGTCGCTGCGCCTGAATGACTGCGCTGCTATCGACTGCACCGTGGCCAGGGTGTTCTTGACCCGGTGGTTGAGCTCGTTGATCAGCAGCCGCTGCCGCTCCTGCGCCTCCTTCTCGGCGCTGATGTCGCGCACCTCGATGATGGTGCCCACGACCTGCGCCGCCTCGTCGCGGATCGGGCTGGCGGTGAACGCGACGGGATAGAAGCTGCCATCGCGGTGCACGAACGTCTCCTCGCCCTGCTCCCGGTCGTTTGCAGGGAAGGCACGGTCGATGGCGCATTCCTCGATGGGGAAGTGCCGCCCGTCGGGCCGTGTGTGGTGGACGATGTCGTGCAGCGGCCGGTCGAGGGCCAGCACCTCGTCGAGCGTGTAGCCCGTCAGCTCCTCCGCCGCCCGGTTCATGTAGATGCAGTGCTGGCGGTCATCCATGAGGAAGACCGCCACCGTGGCATTGTCGAGGACCGCATTCAGCCGACGGTCGCTTTCCCGCAGCCGCGCCAGGGCGCGGGAATCGGACCGCGCATCGACTGTCGAGTCCGCTGCCTGCGGGGGGAGGAACGCACCCATCATGCCGACCCTGCTGGCTTTGCCGCGAGCGGCCCGCGCGCCGCGATCCTCGATCCGCCGGAACCTGCGACCACGCAGCTGCCACCGTTGCCAAAGGTTGTGCCGTACGAGAGGTAGTGCCTCTATCTACCAAACAGCGTGCTGCTCAGGAAGCGGCCAGGCCTCCTCCATCATTGCAGGCGAGCCACGGTGCCCAAGTCTCCGCCGGGAAGACCCGCGGGCCGTGCGGCCCTCGTGGCAGCGGCGGGCGAGGTGAGGCGCCTGGCGGGTCCGTCGGTGCCGGTGCCATGCAGCGGGGCCTCTGGACGGGCTGCTCGTCGTTCTGCAAAGAGGGCCGCGCAGACGGGCGGGTGATGGCGCGCCCGCGGGTAAGCATGCCGACGACATCGGTCCTGCTCCTGATCTCGCCGTCTTGGCACTGGAGCGGGTTGGCGCGGTGCTGCTTGGAACCGTCATGTGGGCGAGCCCGTCACCGGCGGGCGCGACGCGCTTCTCCGGCGCCTGTCCGGCGGCCCGCCGCGGCTCGCGCAAGAAGCGGAAGAGCGAGCCGTCGTGCGGCTCGGGATGCGCTGCCCGACCGGCTCCGCCCGGGTCGACCAGTCGCCCTCGCGGGGGCCGTCGCGCCCGGCCGGCCGGCCGGCGAGCGCGCACTCTGCGTGGCCGGAGCAGCAAAAGCCGCATGACTTGGCTGCCGGCTGGCCGTGGCCGCGCCCGGAAGCCTCGGCTCGCATGCCGTGAACGCCCGCAATATGCAGCTGCTGCATGTTATGGCCCTCGATAGGCATTGGGAACCGCTTGCGCCGGTCGCTAAGCTTTGCGGGTTGGAACTGCGCTGGAAGAGCATCCCGGCATGGACCTCGCGCTGCCCCGTGTGCTGTCTTGCTCTCCGGAGGATGCTGCCGGGGAATTCAGGTTGCGCCGCGGGCGCACCTGGAAGCCCGGCGAGGCGGGGTGGCGGCACCGCGCTCGCGACGAGCGCCGACGGGCGGCGCCGCCCGGAGCGGGGCCGGCTCTTGTGCGCCAGGAGGAAAGACTCCTGTGCCCGGGGAGGGCGGCTCCGCAACTCTGCCGACCTCCGGCTTCAAGATGTCCTGCCGAGAGTGAACGCGCCGACGGCTCTCCACACGGCCGGCCCAAAAGGGCCATGGCGCGACGCTTACATGCACTTGGCTGAGCTCGGATCCGGCGAGCACGTCACACCGACCCACGACGATGACGTGGGATGAGAACGAATGTCGGCGCTCAAGATCCGACGCAAAACTGGGGAGACCTGTGATGATCAAAACTTTGACCCGGCACTTGGCTGCTGCAGCGGTCGCGGCGGTCGCGGCATCGCCGGCCTTGGCGGCGACGACGATGAATCTCGGCTGGGCCACGCCCCTCGAGTCCACCAATGGGCTGTTTGCGAGCAAGTTCGCCGAGCTCGCCGATAAATACACCGACGGCGAGGTCGTGGTGAAGCTGCGTCCCTCGGGGCAGATCGCCGGAGAGGACGAGGCCTTCAAGGCGCTGCAGCTCGGCACGGTCGGCGGCTACCTGGTCACGTCGAACAACATCTCCCCGCATTTCGGCCTCATGGACGTTTTCGTCCTGCCCTTCATTTTCCGCGATACCGAGCACGCCTTTGCGGTGCTCGACGGGGAAGTTGGAGATTCGATCAAGGATCGTCTCTACAAGGACACCGGCGTCCATCTGCTCTCGTTCAACAATGTCGAGCACCGGGATCTGTACAATACGGTCCGTCCGATCGAGACCTTCGAGGATTTCGGCGGACTTAAGTACCGGGTGCCCAAGAACGAGGTCATGATCGAGACCTTCCGCGCCTTCGGCGCCGAGCCGGTGCCGCTCGCCTGGTCCGAGACGCCGACGGCGCTGCAGACCGGCACGATCGACGGCGGTGACAACGGCACCAACGTGATCCTCGAGATGAAGTTCTACGAGTTCGCCGATCATCTGGCGATCCTCGAGCATTTCTCGAGCTTCACGCCCCTTCTGGTCAGTGACAACTTCATGTCGCGGCTGTCCGAGGAGGACCAGGCGGCGATCCGGCGTGCGGCCAATGAAGCGCAGGACTACCAGCGCGAGATCATGGCTGTCAGGACGGCCGAGATCCGCAAGGAGCTCGCCGAGCGCGGCATGAAGGTGACCTATCCCGAGAAGGAGAAGTTCATCGCCGCCGCCGAGCAGGTCCAGGATCTCTTCGCCGAGAAGAAGGGCGAGGCGTTCCGCGGCCTGCTGGAGCAGATCCGGGCGACCGGTCGCTGACCATGACCGTTATCCGCACCATCGGGAATCGCGCCGAGGAAATAATCGGTCAGCTGGCCCTGTGCATCGTCGCGGTGTGTGTCTTCGCCCAGGTGGTCAGCCGGTATGTCTTCGGCACTGCGATCACCTGGACGGAGGAACTCGCAGGCTTCGCGATGGTCTGGGCGGTCTACATGGGTGCGGCTGTGGCGGTGCGCGACCGCTTCCACATCCGCATCCTCTTTGCGGTCGAGGCCCTTCCGCGCCGCCTCGCGCTTCCGGCGATCCTGCTCGGCGACCTGCTGTGGCTCGGCTTCTGTGCCCTCATGCTGAAGGTGGGTTGGGAATACATCTCGCTTCTGTGGGCCCGGGAATATGTCTCGCCCTCGCTCGGGATCGACCAGAAGTGGCCGCAAAGCATTGTCATCATCGGTTACGTCGCAATCGTTCTCCGGCTGGTCCAGCTCTACGTGCAGTGGTTCCGGAGCGGCTTGGCGGGCTTGCCGGGCATCATTCCAACGGAGCCCGAGCAGGCTGGCGATCCCGACAGTGGTGAGGCGCTGAGCTCATGAATCCGACTATCGCCGTCGTTGGGGCCTTCGTCGGCGCCACGCTTCTCGGCATGCCGCTCTTCGTCGCGGTCGGGCTGACCACGGCGCTGGCGCTCTACCTGATCGACATTCCGGTCACGCTGCTGGCGCAGACCGCCTTCACGTCGCTGCAGCCCTTTCCTCTGCTGACGATCCCGCTGTTCGTTCTCGCCGGCCGCCTGATGGAGAGCGGCGGCATGGCGGCGCACATGATCAAGATCGCGCAGACGCTGGTGGGTGCCTATCGCGGCTCGATGGCGATGGTCACGATCTCCGCCTGCGCCCTCTTCGCTGCCCTCTCGGGCTCGGGTCCGGCCACGACGGCTGCCATCGGCAGCGTGACCATCCCCGAGATGATCCGGCAGGGCTACACGAAGCGCTTCGCCGCCGCGGTCGCGGCCTCGGCGGGTGCCCTCGGCAGCATGATCCCGCCGAGCAACCTGATGATCATCTACTGCCTGGTGGCAGAGGAATCCATCCCGCGGCTCTTCCTGGCAGGCTTCGTGCCGGGGATCGGCGTCGCGCTCCTGCTGATGCTGACCGCCTACATCATCTCCGTCCGGCGCGGCTACGGCACGACCACAGGGCAGAAGTTCTCGTTGCGCCCGATGCTCGCCGCATGCTGGCAGGGCAAGTGGGCGATCTTCGCGCCGGTCCTGATCCTGGGCGGCATCTACAGCGGCATCTTCACGCCCACCGAAGCCGCTGCGGTCGCGGTGTTCTATGCACTCTTCATCGGCCTCTTCGTCTATCGGCAGCTGACCTGGGCAGGCATCGCCGATGCTTTGCGCTTCACCACGCTGATGACCGGCATCCTGATCATCATCGCTCCCTCCCTCGCCTTCGGCCAGGTGCTCGCCTTCTACGACCTGCCGCAGCATGTTCAGGCGTTGCTGGACGGAATCGCGGCGGACCCGCTCTGGGTGATGATCATCATCGGCCTGATCCTGATCTTCGTCGGCACCTTCATGGAGTCGCTCGCCCAGATCATCCTGTTCACGCCCGTCTTCCTGCCCGCCGTCGTCGGCATGGGCGTGGATCCAATCGTCTTCGGCGTGTTCATGGTGATGAGCTGCGAGATCGGCTTCCTGACGCCGCCGCTCGGCGGCAACCTCAACGTTGCCGCCCGCCTGACCAATATCTCGATCGAGGATGTGTCGGTCGGCGTGCTGCCCTTCATCCTGCCCTACGTCATCTTGATGCTGGTCATGATCCTGCTGCCGCAGAGCATCACGTTCATCCCCGACCTGATCTACGGCGCCCGCCCCTGATCCCCAGACGAGGTTCCGCTCCATGTTCGATACCATTCTTGCAAACGGCCGTATCCTGGACGGCAGCGGTGCCCCCGGCTACGAGGCGGACATCGCCATAACCGGCGACAGGATCGTCGCGATCGGCGACATGTCCTCGGCAGAGTCCGCGCGCCGGATCGACGTCTCCGGGCTGACCGTCACGCCCGGGTTCATCGACATCCACACCCATTCCGACGCCGTTCTCCTGGCCGATGGCCGGGCCGACAGCCAGGTGATGCAGGGGGTCACCACCGAGGTCTGCGGGCAGTGCGGCTTCTCCTTCGCGCCGGTGGCGGATCCGCGGAAGATGGAGAAGTGGATGGTCGGCCGCCTGCCGGGCGTGGACGTCTCCTGGCGGAGCTTCGGCGAATATCTCGACGCTCTGGAGAAAAAGTCGCTGGGGTTGAACGTCATGTCCCTGGTGGGCCACGGCGCCATCCGCAGCGCCGTGATGGGCGAGGGCACGCACAGTCCCGGCGAGGACGAGATCGACCGGATGGCTGGCCTGGTCGCGGAATCGATCGATGGCGGCGCCTGGGGCATGTCCACCGGCCTCGAATACTGGCCCGGGCTCAGCGCCGGGGCGGCGGAGCTCACGCGCCTGTGCTCCGTGGTCGCCGACCGGGACGCTTTGCACGCCTCGCACGTCCGCAACCGTGACGTTTACTACGACATGGGCTTCACCGAGGTGATCTCGGTCGGGCGGGTATCGGGCGCGCGGACCCAGATCTCGCACATCCAGCCGAAATACGGGCGCCCCGACCATGCGATGGCGCACACCTTGCGGATGATCGACGAAGCGCAGGCGGCGGGCGTCGACGTGGCCTTCGACATCATCCCGCACGAGTGGTCGCATACCGGCGTGGCCCAGAACCTTCCGGCGTGGGCGCGCGAGGGTGGGGTCGAGGCCCTGCTGAAGCGGCTCGAGGATCCGGCCGCGCGCGAGCGGATGAAGGCGAACCGGGCGCCGATGTGGCGCCTCGTCCTGGAGCGGCGCTGGGACATGATCCGCTTCCTGCGCGCCAGCGACGAGAGCCTGCTGGGCCGTACCGTGGCCGAGGTCGCCGAGGCGCGCGGCGCGAGCGATCCGTTCGACATGGTGCTCGACCTGCTTCGGGCCGAGGGTGAGGCCGCGCTGCAGATGCTCTGGACATCGCAGAGCTTCTTCGAGGAAGACCTGGTCATGTGTCTCAAGCGCCGCGAATGCGGCGTCATGTCGGACACGCTCGCCTTGTGCCGGAAGGGTCCCACGGCGGGCCTGATCGGCTCGCTCGCCGGCTATGGCTGGGCGGCGCGTTTCCTGGAGCATTATGTCCGCGAGATGGCGCTGATGCCGATCGAGGAGGCGGTTCGCCGCCTGACCGGTCTGCCCGCGGAGCGGCTGGGACTCAGTGACCGCGGCATCCTTCGCCCGGGCGCCTACGCCGACATTGCGACCTTCGACCTCGACGCCGTTACCTATAACTGCACCGTGGAAAGCCCGCGGCAGCATCCCGTGGGTTTCCACCATGTGCTGGTCAACGGGCGGCTCGCGGTCGAGAACGGCCGCCGCACCGACGCCGATGCCGGCCGGGTGCTCCGGCGGCCCTGACCATGCGGACCATCGTCGTCGGTGGGGGCATCGTCGGTCTCGCCTGTGCCCGCAATCTGCAGAAGATGGGGGTGGACGTCACCCTCATCGATCCGCAGCCGCCCGGCAGCCAGGCATCCGCGGGCAATGCCGGGCTCATCGCCGGATCGGCCGTGGTGCCCGAGGCCAGCGCGGCGCTCTTGCGCCGCCTGCCCCGCATGCTTCTCGATCGCGATGGCCCTCTGCGGGTCAGCGTCCGCCACGCGCCGAAGATGGTCCGCTATGCGCGGCATGTGCTGCGCGCGGCTCGGGAAGCGGAGCGCGAGAGGATATCCAAGGCCCTCGCGCCGTTGACGCTGCCGGCCTACGACGCGTGGATGCGCCTGCTCGACGACCTGCCGGAGGCACGGCAGCTGTTCCGCCGCGACGGCTGCCTCTACCTTTATCTCACGCGCGACGAGCAACGCGCCGCAGAGCCCGCCAACGCCATGCGCCGTCGTCGGGGGATGCAGCTGACGGAGGTGAACGCGGCCGAGCTGCGCCAGTTGGCGCCGGCGCTTGCGCTGCACTCGGACGATGCGCTGCATTCGCCGGCGGGCGGTTGGGTGGCCAATCCGCAGCGGCTGGGCGAGCTCCTGGCCGCGGCGTTGACGCGGGACGGCGCGCGGATCCTGCGCGACCGGGTCATCGGCTTCGCGACCGCAGACTCCCGAGTCACGGCGGCTCGAACGGAGACCGGACGCCATGACGCCGATTGCGTCATCCTGGCGGCCGGTGCCTGGTCGGCCCGCTTGGCGGCGCAACTTGGGGTCGACGTGCCGCTCGATACCGAGCGTGGCTACCACCTGCATTTGCCGCTCGAGCCCGGTGCGGTCAACGTGCCGCTGCTCGTGCCCTCGATGGGCGTCGCGCTGACGCCGATGGAGGGAGGCGTGCGCGTTGCGGGTCTGGTCGAGTTCGCCGGCCTGGAGGCTCCGGCTTCCGAAGCCATGTTCGGGCGTCTCGAGCGCCGTGCAGCGAGGCTCTTCGGCGAAGGAGCGGTCCGCGGTGCCGGGCGATGGATGGGGCGGCGGCCGTCCCTGCCGGACGCGCTGCCGATCATCGACCGCTCGCCGACCTACGGCAACGCCCTGCTCGCCTTCGGCAACGGGCAGATGGGGCTGACCCAGGCCGCGGTCACGGCGGGGGCGATCGGCGATCTGAGCCAGGGCGGTGAGCCGGAGCTGGACCTGGCTCCCTATAGGGCGCTCCGCTTCTCGTGATGCCGGACGACCGCCGGCGGCGCGGCGGCGGAGAGCCGTTGGGAACTCCCCGCCTCGTCACAAGCGGGGAGTCCTGACGTCCAATCTGTTCCGCCGCTTCGCGGAGGCGCTCTTATCCGGAGCGCGAGGTGATGAAGTCGACGAGCGTCTGGGTGGCGGCGTGGAAATCCTCCATCTCCATCGCCTCGTCCGGGTTGTGACTGCCATTCTCATTGCGAATGAAGAGCATGGCGGTCGGTATCCCTTTCTCGATGAACGCGCCGGCGTCGTGCCCCGCCCCGCTCGGCATCGACTTGAGCGGGATGCCGCGATCGGCGGCGGCCTGCGCGAATGCCTCCTGGATGCCGCGATCCATCGGCAGAATGCGCGGGCCCGAATCGGCGCCGAAGATGATCTCGACGTTATGCTCCCGCTCTATTTTGCGCGCGATCGCAGCCAGGGTGTCACGAACCTCTGTCTTCACTCGTTCCTCGGCCACCCGCACGTCGAGGCAGAAGCGCGCCTCTCCGGGCACACGACTGAAGCTGTGCAGGACGGGATCCGTGGAGATCATGCCGAAGGTGACCACGGCGTCGGTTCCGTTGTCGTCGAGGCCGCGCCAATACTCGTCCAGCCCGGCGATGAGCTGCCCCAGCGCAACGACGCTATCGCGTCGATAGGCCCGCGGCGTGCCGCCCGCATGGGCGTAGGCGCCGGTTATGCGACCATTCCTGTAGCGGGGTCCGCCCATGATGGCCGTCACGATCCCCAAAGGGAGCCCTTCGGCTGCCAGCACGGGCCCCTGCTCGATATGGACTTCCAGGAAACACGCGATCTCTTCCGGCACGAGAAAACGGCGCCCCTCGCGCACGAGATCCGGGCGGAAGCCGCATTCCGTCATATGCTCGGCGAGACTGCGGCCCGTGTCGACGTGAAGCAATGTGTCGAGCATCTCGACCGGCAGACTGCCGAGGGCCATCCGGCTGCCGAGCCATGTCTCGGGAAACCAGCAGCCCTCCTCGGCGCGCACCGCCATCACGCTGACATCTTGGGAGGGAGTGAAGCCGGCTCGCTTCATTCCCGACAGAGCCGAAAGCCCGGAGATCACGCCCGCGGCACCGTCGAAGTTCCCGCCCTGGCGGACCGAGTCGAGATGCGAGCCGGTCAGGATCTTCGGCGCCGACCGGCTCTTTCCCGGAAGTGTCACATAGGTATTGCCGACGGGATCGACATCGACCTCCAGCTGCAGGTCCCGGCCTGCCTCCTGGATGAGTGAATGTGCCGACTGCTCACCCTGACCATAGCTTTCCCGGGTAATGCCGGGCCCGTCTGCGGTGAGGTCGGCCAGTTGACGAAAGAGCTGCCCCGCAAGGATCATGTCTGGTTCGACACGAGGCGATCTGGTCACTGTTCGGCTCCTGTACGGCTTGGCGCGCGTTCTTCGTGCGTTCGGTGCCCGGCCGCTGGAAGACAGACATCGAGATGATCGCCTTCCCGATGAGCCGGAACACTGGGCCACCCTACCGGCGAAGTCCTTGCGTTCCCAATGTCGATGTCGTCGGATAACATGCACGATCCGCATCAAGCGGGTCGGCGGAGCCGCAGCGATAAGAGGCATGGCCGCGATTGCGAGGTCTTGTCACCGGGAGGCGTCCCGGGCTGAAGCGGCGCAGCCGGCGCATGTGGCCTCAGGCGAGCCCTATCACTCCAGCGCACCGAGCGTCAGGAGACCGGGTGATCGGGATCGCGGCGCGAACGCGTTCAGGCGAGAAGCCTCCTGGATCCGGCGCCGTTCCTTGCGGCTGTCGAGCGGAGTTACCGTCCGGCGACAGTTTCAGCACATGGCGGAGAGAATGCCGCATCCGCTCCATCCTGGGCAGTAGCGGCTCGCCAGACCTTTTCTTCCGCTTCGGATCGTGAATCCTTGCGACGGAGGACGACGAGAGACATGACGCAGGGTGTGAACTCGCCGGGAAGGACGGTCAGCCGGCCGTCCGCCAGATCCTGGCGGACGAGTGACTCGGGAAGCCAGGCGACGCCCAGGCCGGTGCGCGCGATCTCCCGCCCTGCCAGTGTCAGCGCCGTCTCGACCACGCGCCTGAGACGCACCTGTGCGACAACCGACGGCAGGACGGTGCGCGACATCACCATGCCGAGGAACACATCGTCCGGGTAGAACACGATGGGCAGCTCGCCGTGAGGGTCATCCCGCCACCGGACGATGGGGCTGCCGGGCGCAATGACGGGGATCAGGGCCTCGCGCGACAGCTCGTGCTTCTCGATGAAGTGGTCACCCGACACGATCGGCAGATCGTCGGTCTCGAAGGCGACCATCATATGGGCCTGCTGGGTCATCAACAGGGCCAGGCATTCGTCGCGATTGCCGGAGCGCAGACGCACGATCGTGTCGGGCTGGCGCTGCAGCACCCGCCGCACCAGCTCGGGCGCGATCGAGACCGACAGCGTGTGCTGGCAAGCGATCACGACGCGGGCCGAGCCGGTGAGGTGGCCCGGTAGCTGGCGGAGCCTGCTCGCGATCTCGTGGAAGGCTGCTGCCGCGTCGACCACGGCTCTCGTCGGCCGTGCCGGTCGCCGTGTGCGGTCGACCACGGCCATGCCGAGATGTTCCTCGATCGCGAGGATCCGTCGTGAGAATGCCGGCTGCGTGACGTGGCGACGGGCGGCTGCTTCGGTGATCGAGCGCGCCTCCGCGATGGCGATCAGATCCTCGATCCACTGAAGCTTCAACGCAGCACCCCTATCATGCCTGATCTGCATGTTAGGTGCCGGGATCGGCATTGGCAATGTGCGGTCGTGGCGGCTAGGTCATTATGCCGTCAGGAAAAGCGCAGGATAGAATGTCATGCACCTCGCCAGGTTTCCGCGCCTCAGCCTTGCTCATCTGCCGACGCCGCTCGAGCCCATGGAGAATTTGAGCCGCGAGCTCGGTGGGCCCGAGATCTGGATCAAGCGCGATGACTGCACCGGCCTCGCCAGCGGCGGCAACAAGACCCGCAAGCTCGAGTTCCTGATGGCCGAGGCGAAGGCGGAAGGCGCCGACATCGTGCTCACGCAGGGTGCCACGCAGTCGAACCATGCGCGCCAGACGGCGGCAGCCGCGGCGAAGCTCGGCATGGATTGCCACCTGCTGCTCGAGGACCGGACCGGCTCGAACGATCCCAACTACAACAAGAACGGCAACGTGCTGCTCGACCATCTGCACGGTGCGACGATGGAAAAGCGCCCCGGCGGTCTCGACATGAACGCCGAGATGCTGACGGTGGCCGAGCGGATGCGGAGCGAGGGGCGGCGCCCCTATGCCATTCCCGGGGGCGGCTCGAACCCGACCGGCGCGCTGGGCTATGTCAACTGCGCGCTCGAGCTGGTGAACCAGGCCAATGTCATGGGGCTCCGGATCGACCACCTGGTGCATGCGACCGGCAGCTCGGGAACGCAGGCGGGGCTGGTCGTCGGCCTCCAGGCGATGAACAGCGGCATTCCGCTGCTCGGCATCGGCGTGCGTGCGCCCAGGCCCAAGCAGGAGCAGATGGTCTTCGACCTTGCTACCCGCACGGCGGAGAAGCTCGGCTGCCCCGGCGTGGTCGAGCGCGAGGACGTCGTGGCGAACACCGACTATGTCGGCGAGGGCTACGGCATTCCGCGGGCCGACACGATCGACGCGATCCGCATGTTCGCCCGGCTCGAGGGAATCCTGCTCGACCCGGTCTATTCGGCGAAGGGTGCGGCGGGCCTGATCGATCTCTGCCGCAAGGGATACTTCAAGAAGGGCGAGCGCGTCGTCTTCCTGCACACCGGGGGCTCCGTGGCGCTGTTCGGCTATCTCTCGGCGTTCGACAGCGACACTTCCAGCGTTACGGCCTGACCCGATGACCGGCACCGTCTTCAAGGGCTCCTTCACCCAGCAGGAGCCGATCGGCGAGGAGGCGATCGAGGCCGCCGTCCGCGTCCTGCGCTCCGGCCGGCTGCACCGCTACAACGTCGCTCCGGGGGAGCTCGCCGAGACCGCGCTGCTCGAGCAGGAGTTCGCCGCCTGGCAGGGGGCGCGCTACTGCCTCGCCTCCGCTTCGGGCGGCTACGCGATGCAGGTGGCGCTGCGCGCCTGGGGGGTGGAGCCCGGGGAGCCGGTGCTGACCAACGCCTTCACCCTCTCGCCGGTGCCGGGATCCATCGCGGCTGTCGGCGGGCGGCCGGTGCTGGTCGAGACCACCGAGCAGCTGACGCTCGATCTCGACGACCTTGCGGCCAAGATCGACACGAGCGGCGCCCGGCTGCTGCTGATCTCGCACATGCGGGGGCATCTGGTCGACATGGACGCGCTGATGGCCGTGCTCGAGCGCCGCAACGTGGCCCTGATCGAGGATTGCGCGCATACCATGGGCGCAAGCTGGGGGGGACGGCGGAGCGGCAGCTTCGGGGTGGCCGCCTGCTTCAGCACCCAGACCTACAAGCACCTGAACTCCGGCGAGGGCGGGCTGATGACCACCGACGACGCCGAGCTGATGGCGCGCGCGGTGATCCTCTCGGGCTCCTACATGCTCTACGAGCGGCACCTCGCCGGACCGCCGCCGGAGACCTACGCCGACATCAGGCTCGACACGCCGAACTGCTCGGGCCGCATGGACAATCTGCGCGCGGCCATCCTGCGGCCCCAGCTCGCGGGTCTCGAGACCAATGTCGAGCGGTGGAACGAGCGCTACCGCGCCGTCGAGGCGGAGCTGCAGCGCTCCAACGGGCTGCAGACGCCGTGTCGTCCGGAGCAGGAGCGCTATGTCGGCAGCTCGATCCAGTTCCTGACGGGCGAAGCGGACCCCGCGGCCGCGCGGGCGTTCATCGAGTGCTGCCGCGCCAGGGGCGTGGAGCTCAAGTGGTTCGGCGCGGAGGAGCCGCAGGGCTACACGAGCCGCCACGACAGCTGGCGCTACGTGGCGCACCAGGAGTTGCCGAAGACCGACGCGCTGCTGTCCCGCCTGTTCGACATGCGCCTGCCGCTGACGTTCAGTGTCGAGGACTGCCGCCTGATCGGACGGATCATCGTCGAATGCCATGCCGAGACCATGGCGGCCAGCGGGGCGACGTCATGAGCAAAGCCATGGACAGCAGGACGGGGCGGCCGGTGGTGGGGGTGCTCGGCGGCATGGGGCCGGAGGCCACCGTGCTGCTGATGTCCCGCGTCATCGCCCTGACGCCGGGCGAGGACGACGTCGATCACGTGCCGCTTCTCGTCGACCACAACCCGCAGGTCCCCTCGCGGATCAAGGCGCTGATCGAGGGTACGGGCGAGGACCCCGGCCCGGTCCTGGCGGCGATGGCGCGGCGGCTGGCGGGCATGGGTGCCGCCGCCCTGGCGATGCCGTGCAACACCGCGCACGCCTATGCGGACGCCATCCGGGCGGCGAGCGACCGGCCGTTCCTCGACATGGTGGCGCTGACCGCGAAGCGGCTGGCGGCAATGGACCCGCCGGTGCGAAGGGTGGGCCTCCTGGCGTCGCCCGCGGTGCGGATCGTCGGGCTCTACGACCGGGCACTCGCCGCCCATGGGCTGGAGGCGGTCCATACGGAGGCAGAAGACGATCTCCTGGCCGCCATCCGCCGGCTGAAGCGCGACGCCCGCGACGAGGAAGCACGGGTGATCCACCGGCGGGTCGCCGAGGAACTGCAGCATCGGGGCGCCGACGCGCTGCTCGTCGCATGCACCGAGTTCTCGCTGATCGCGGATGCCGTGCCCGAGGGCGCGCGCGTGGTCGACGCGCTCGACGTGCTGGCCGAGGCGATCGTGGCCTTCGCACAACCTCGCGACGCAGCGAGCCCGATGCCGATCTGACGGAGACGCCCTGATGGAACGGACCTATCTGAAGAAGGCGACCCGCAGCGCCGAGACCGGCCAGGAGGACGTGCGCCAGAAGGTGCAGGCGATCCTGGCCGAGATCGAGACGGGCGGGGATGATGCGGCGCGGCGCTACGCAGCCGAGTTCGACAAGTGGGACGGCGAGATCCTCGTCCCGCGCGAGAAGATCGCCGCTGCGGCGGACGCGCTGCCGGCACGGCTGCGCGACGACATCCGCTTCGCCCACGACAATATCCGCCGCTTCGCCGAGGCCCAGAAGGCCACGATCGGCGAGTGCGAGATCGAGATCGTCCCGGGCCTGGTCGCCGGACAGAGACAGATCCCGGTGGACACGGCCGGCTGCTACGTGCCCGGCGGACGCTACAGCCACATCGCCTCGGCGCTGATGACGGCGACCACCGCCAAGGTCGCGGGCGTGCAGAACATCATCGCCTGCTCGCCGCCGCGGCCGGGCATCGGCATCAATCCCGCCATTCTCTACACGCTCGATGTCTGCGGCGTCGACACGGTGCTCAACCTGGGCGGCGTGCAGGGCATCGCGGCGATGGCCTTCGGCCTGTTCGGCCTGCCCGGCGCCGACATCCTGGTGGGCCCCGGCAACCAGTTTGTGGCCGAGGCCAAGCGCATCCTCTTCGGCCGTGTCGGCATCGACATGGTGGCCGGGCCCACCGATTCCATGGTCCTGGCCGACGCCAGCGCCGATCCCCGCATCGTCGCCTGGGACCTGGTGGGCCAGGCCGAGCACGGCTACAACTCGCCGGTCTGGCTGGTCACCACCGAGCGGGCGCTGGCGGAGAAGGTGCTGGAGCTGGCGCCCTCGCTGATCGCCCAGCTGCCGGAGACCAACGCGCGGAATGCCGAGGCCGCCTGGCGCGACTATGCCGAGGTGATCCTCTGCCCCGACCGCGAGGCGATGGCCCGCGTGGCCGACGAGTATGCACCGGAGCATCTGCACGTGCAGGCGGCCGACCTCGACTGGTGGCTGGGCCGGCTGCGCGCCTACGGCTCGCTCTTCCTCGGCGAGGAGACGACGGTGGCCTTCGGCGACAAATGCTCCGGCCCCAACCACGTGCTGCCCACCAGCGGTGCCGCGCGCTACACTGGCGGGCTCTCGGTCCAAAAATACATGAAGACCGTCACCTGGCAGCGCGCCACCCGCGAGGGCGTGCGCCCCATTGCCCAGGCCACGGCCCGCATCTCGCGGCTCGAGGGTATGGAGGGCCACGCCCGCACCGCCGACATCCGCCTCGAGAAGTATTTTCCCGACGAGCGGTTCGAGCTGGCCGGCGCGGAAGAGCCGGCGGGGTAGGGGCCGGCCCGGATCAGGACCGGAAGGCCGCGCGCGACGGCGGATCGACCGCGAGCTTGTCGCAGTGGGTGGCGATGCGGTGGAAGTGCGCGAGGCACCTGACCGCTGCCCCGCCCCGCCGGTCCTCGCGCCGGACGTGGGGCTTCTAGCGCGTGGGGTGTTCAGCAAGTGCGGCAGCCGGGAATCACCCGCTCAGGGCGGGCTCACCACGTCGCCCTACGCCAGCAGCGCCGACCGGTCGAGCGTGCCGGTGCCGATCTGCGCGGCCACCCGGGCCACCACGTCGCCGCGGCAGCTGCCGATCTTCATGCGGTCGGGAGCGCAATGATAGGCATAGACGAACTCCTCGCCCTGCCCGGTCTCCACCAGATCGGAGAGATCGACCGCCGTCGCCGGCTCCTGCACCAGCTCCTCGGGGCGCTCCTCCTCATGCGCCGGGGCCGCCAGAACCGAGCTGGCGAGACTACGCGCCTCGCCCGGCACCTCCTCGTCCTGCGTCACTTCTGTCTTGTTGAGCCCGTTGGCGGGCGCCTCCGCGACGACCTCCGCCATGAGCCGCGCCGCCCGGCGCCGCTGCTCCTCGTCCCCCGCGGTGTGGTAGATCGCCTTCGCCCGACTGAACTTCGCCCTCTGCCCCGCCAGCTTGTTGGCCATGGAATGACCCTCGCTTGCCGGTTCTGGGGGAGCGAGCCGCCCGCTTTCGCTGAACGGTCTTGTCGCTGTTGCTAAACGGCTGTGGGCGGAGCAGATGGCTGTGGTGCTCGAGGGATGCCCGTTATGATAGAAGGGTCCGACTGGTTGCGTCCTCCGCGCCAGTCGACGTACAGGAACTTCATTCAGCGGCCTCCTTGCTAACGTCGGCCGTGTCGGACGCATGCTTGATGGCAATGGTCACGGTCTTGCCTGTTTCCAGCACCTTCCGTACAAGCTCGCCGAGCACGGCAGATTGCTCTATCGACGTGCCCACCCACGATCCAGCGACGAGCCCCACAAACTCCGAATTATTGATGCGACGACCCACGTTGTCGAAAGTGAGGACTTTGCCCCCACGCTTGCCGGTGAAACAGCCCGCTGCATTAGCACGCTTCCACAGGTCAAGCGGCAGGTAGATACCCTTGAAGAGGCCCTTGTCGTCGGGGTTGAAGACGACGCGGGGGCAGAACTTCAGGAAGAACGGATTGTCCGAGAAACGGAAGCCGTCGGGTTGTTGGCCGCTCGGGAGTTTCCTGAGCTCCGCGAGCAGGCTCTCCATGCGATCGATCTCGTCGCAGAACTGGTCCTTCGCCTGCCAGCGAAATTCCATCTCATCGTCGCGCTTTTCCATGGCCTTGTATTGGACCAGCACGAAACTGCGGTAGGCTTCATTGAAGTAAACGAGGTCGGCGCCAGTTTGTTGTTCTAGGGACAGACGGTTGGCCATGATCACGGTCAGCCGTTTCGACGGATCCTGCTCGCTTACGAAAACCTTCGAACCATAGTGAGTGGTTTCGGCGATCGCTTCAAAACCTGGGAGAGTCGAGAAGTCCGCCAGCAGCATTGCGTCTTCGCGGACCTGCGCGCCTGGCAGGCCATCAAGGAATGATTGCGGTTGATCATCGGTCGGGGTCCACGCCAGCAGGTCGTCCCGCGAAATGCCCGCGATCTCAAGCGCGAGGCCGAGCGACTCCTTCTGATAGGCGAGGTTTTCGCGCGCACGGGGTTCAAGGCGCCGCAGCGCCTCCGCGCGGCGCTTAGAGTAACGCGCGAGACGTGGGCTAACGTTCGTGTCCAACTCGGTAATGCGGTCAACAAAGGCGCCCAGCGACTTCGGAGGGAGTAGGCCGCCCGTTTTCAGGCGTTGCTCGACGTGCCTCGCAACGCGAGCACTGATGCCAGCAAGGATTTCGTCGAAGCTCACGGGCCGTTTCAGGGGCTGGAGGTCTTCGAGGTTGAGACGGACGAGACCGGTGCCGGCAGACTGGCCTTTCCTTCCGTCAGCGATGTGAGTGATGAAGCCATCCTTGAATGATGCAAAGGCGGCTAGCGGTGCGCGACGGCTGTGATCGAAACGCGGAACTGGCTCCGAGATGAAGGGCTTTGAACGATAGAACGAGCCACCGCCCTCGGCTTCGTGGAGAAGCAACTTCCTTCTGTCCTTCGGCACGTGAAGGATGTAGCCGCCAGCCGCCACCAATATCAGCTCCCTTCTTCACGCTTGAGCTACCGTCAATAGTGCCCCGCCGTGTGGTGCAGTTGAATTGCGCAGCAGAATATCGTCCAATCGCGGCTACACGAAACTGCCTCGAGTTTCACGGGGAAACGCCTACCTCGCGCTCTCTGAGCAGCCACGCCAACCGGAAGAACACCTAGCAAAGGCAGCGCCCCTCACCCTACGAGCCATATGGAAAACGTTGGCTTTCACATAGCCGAACCGGTCCAGACGAGGTTCGCTCGCATCGGCTAAACGCCTTCGAAACAAGAAGAAAAAGGCCCCCAACGGGAGCCTCATCTCGGGTTCGCTGCAAGATATTGGCGGATGGGGTGGGATTCGAACCCACGGAGGGCTCGCGCCCTCGCCGGTTTTCAAGACCGGTGCATTCAACCGCTCTGCCACCCATCCCGGCACGGCGGGATTCCTAGACGTCCGTGGCTTTGGCGGCAAGCGGGTCGAACTCGGTGCGGGCCTGGTGGGGGGTGGCAGCGCCAGGGCGCGTGGAGCGGGGCGCGGCGCGGGGGCTTTGGCGGAGGTGGACGGGCTCGGCGGCGATGCAGGCGGCGACGGCGTCGAGGGCATCGTCGGTACCGCCGCTGCGGCCCGGCGACCATTCGCGCATCTCGCGGATGAAGGGGCTTTGCCAGACGCTCTCGTGAACGTGCAGGCGGCGGGCGGCCAGGACCGGGTCGAGGGCCTCGAGGATGCGGCGCTCCTTGGGGACGGAGGAGCTTTTGGCCACCACGGCAGTGTCGAGGCGGGCGTCGTTCACGGCCTGGCGCAGGAGGCCGGGGAGCAGGGCGCCCAGGCCGTTGCTCTCCACGGTGATGGAGGGCAGCTCCAGCTCGCGGGCGAGTGCCACCACCTCGCGGCACATGAAGGTGGCCTCGTCGGCGCCGTCCAGCCGGTCCGGTGCGGTGACGAGGTAGCGCAGGCGGTGGAGAAAGCAGTTGCCGTCATCGTCGAGATAGACGACGGCCACGACGCTGCCGTCGCCCTTCTCGGGGCGGCCCAAAGCCGGGTCCCACCAGGCGCTGGCGCGCCGCATGCGGCGGCCGGCGAGGCTCAGCACCGTCTCGCCGTTGGCCTCGCGGATCTCGAGGGGGCCGTCGTAGCGCTGGAGCCGGTCGGGGTCGAGCCGGACGTCGCGCATGTGGGTCGGCACCAGCATCATCTGGCTCTTGAAGCGGTGCGGGCCGGTCTCGCGCGCGATCCTGTCGATGGCCGCCTCGTCGAACCGCTCCGGCCAGACGCTGGCGCCGTTCTCGCGCACCGGGATCACCAGCCGGTCGAACCCGTCGAGAAAGGGTGTGGTCTCCTCGAGCTCGCCGCGGGCCTCGTCGGCGTAGATCGAATAGTAGCTGTGCGGCGTGCCGACATAGAGCTGCGTGCCGCCCGGCACCAGGATGAAGCCGGTCTCGGCCAGCCGCTCGCGCAGCTCGGCGCGCTTGCCCGGCGTGTCGGCGGTGTTGGGCACCTCGACATCGTCGCACACCACGATGTCGGCGCGGGTGCCGGTGATGTTGGCGCCCAGACCGCGGGCGAGCAGCGAGGGGTCGCGCTCGACCCGCGCGCGGCGCACCGTCAGGCGGTCGGAGGCCCATTCCTCGAGGCGCTCGGGCAGAAGCTCGCGGGTCATCGGGTGGCGCTCGATGATGCCGCGCACGGTGCGCGTCATCTTGCGGGCGAGCTCGTGCTCGGCCGCCAGCACGAGGATCCGCAGCTCCGGGTTGCGGCTCAAGAGCCAGGCGCAGAACAGGCCCACGAGCGTGGATTTGCCGGCATTGCGGAAGACCATGAGGAGCAGGCGGGTATCGCCGCCCCGCCAGCGGTCCTCGAGCCAGCGGCCGATGCGGCGGTGCAGGGCCGGCGTGCGCCAGCCCTGCAGCTCGTTCCACGCGCCGATGAAGTCGCCGAAGCTGGCGGCCGCGGGGGCTATGCCGGCCGGGCCCGGATCGGGGCCGCCGGCGGGGGCTTTCCTGCCCTTGCGCATCATGCGGTCCTCAGCCGAGCAGGCTGCGCCGACCGGCGGCGCCCAACGCCCGCCGGCCGGCATCGAGCCAGCGCTGGTTGAGGTCGAGCAGGCTGCGGCGGCGCTGCTCGCCATAGCTGCTGCGCAAGTCCTCGACGCGGCCCCGGCTGCGGGCGCGCCTGGCAGCGTCCGCGGCACTGCTCTCGGCGGTGAGGCCCCGCAGGATGGCGTCGATCGAGCCGCCGCTGCTGCCGGTGCCGCTGGCGCCGGCACGGGCCCGCTCCTCGGCGAGCCGGCGCTTGAGCAGGTCCTGCTCGCGCCGCCTGGTCTCGGCGTCGGCCGCCTTGATCTGGCGGATCGCACGGTCGCGCTCCTGCTCGAGCTGGCGATCCTCGCGCTTCTGCGCGCGCTGGGCCATGGCCATGTTGAGGCCCATGGTGGCAAGGCTGGTGAGAGCGCCCATCAGTCGTTCGTCCCCAGTTCGGTGGTGATCGCGAGAAGCGTGAAGGCGGCCGGATCGTCCTGGCGGATCCGCCAGGCGGGCCCGGTCAGCCCGCGCTGCCAGCCGAGGCAGCGCAGGGCGAGATCGCCGGTGAAGGGTGGCGGGGCGTCCGCCGCCGGCACGAGGCGGCGGCTGCCCAGCGCCGTCTCCAGGGTGAAGGCGTCGGTGCCGAGCAGCCGGAAGGACAGGCGCACCGGCCGCCATGCTGCGTCCGGCCGCGTGCCGGTGCGGCTTGAGGGAACCGGCGGCACCGGCTCGAGCTCGTGGGTGAAGCGCACGCCGCAGACGATCTCCCGCGCCGGCTCGGCCAGGGTGAGGGTGCCGGAGGCCAGCAGCAGGTCGGCGGCCGGCGCTCCGTCGGCGATGACGGTGACCTCGCGCCCGGCCAGATGGTCGAGCCCCTCGAAGGTACGGGTGGCGGTGGGGCTGGTGGCGGTGACGGCGTGGTCGAGGGCCAGCGTGTCGTCGAGCCGTGCCAGGACCACGCGGCCGTGCTGCTCGACCAGCAGGTGGACCTCGCCGTCGTGGACTGCCGCCGCGCGCACCGCGCCGTCGAAGCGCTGCAGGCTCCAGGCGGCGACGTTGGCGTTGCGGTCGATGGTGACGGTAGCGAGCGCGCCATCCTCGCGCAGCACCAGCAGCAGCCGCCTCGCGCCGTCGAACAGGAGGGCGCGGGGAAGCTCGAGCAGATGGCGCGAGAGCACCGAGAGGTCGGCCGCCTGGTAGGCCTGCTCGCTGTCGGCATAGAGGAACTCGCGCAGCTCGCGGCGGCTGGCCGGAACGAACAGCGTCGCTCCGTCCACCTCGACCGGCGCCACCACCGGCGCCTCGCCGGAGCCGATCTGCGTCTGCAACTCGGCCTGGACGCTGCCGGGGGTGATGGGGAAGCCCTTGACCACCCACTCGCCGATGGTGGTGAAGACCTGCAGCTGGCGGGCCGCCACGAGGCTGGTGATGCGCAACGCCCGCTCGGCGCTGAGCCGGAAGCCCACTGCCTCGTCGTCGAGCCCGGTGCCCATGTCGAAGTCGAAAGGACGGCCGGTGCGCGACATCCAGAGCCGGTCGGGCATGTCGCGCGAGCCGCCGATCACGAGGCGGTCCTGGAAGAAGGTGAGCGAGCGCGGCCAGCCGCGGGCGGCGCTGAACGCCTCCTCCTGCCAGTCGAGGGTAGGCTCCCGGTCCGGCAGCCCTTCATGCGCCAGGGCCAGCAGGACGGTGGGCGACTGGTAGCTGGTGACGCGCAGGTGGCGCCCCTTGATGCGCAGCCACGTCCCGTAGTGTTCCGGCGTGAAGGACGGCGCCGAGGCCGTCACGACGACGCTGGCACCGGCCGGCACCGAGCCGCTGCCCGAGCCGTCGGGCTTGGCGACCACCGAGACCTCGGGGGCGGCGAGCCGGGCGAAGGGCTTGAGGCTGCGGTCGGTGCCGTCGGCGAGACGGGTGGCGGCGAACGTCCAGGGCCGCATGGTCCACACGCCGTCGCCGCCCAGGAGCAGCTCGTGCGGCTCGAGGTCGGGATGGCAGAACAGCAGCCTTCCGGCATGGCGGGCGATGGCCAGGCTCTGCAGCTGGCTCGCGTCCCACGGTGCGGCGAGCGTGGCCTCGATCGTGCTGCCGCGCAGCAGCCGGAGCTGACCCGCTCCCAGCGCCACCAGCGCCGGGGCGCCGCCCAGATCGGCGCTGACGAGCCGGCCGGCGCCCGGCAGCTCGGCCAGGAACCGGGTGCCCGGGCGGCGCGACAGGCCGCCGGTGCGGTGCACCAGAAGGTTGCGCAGCCTGAGCGCACCCTCCTCCTGCGCCTTGAGGTCGATGCGGCCGATCAGGCGCGGGTCGAGCTCGCCGCTGGCGAAGCTCGCCTGGGTGATGCTGACGCGGCTCATGCCAGGCGCGCCCCGAGCAGCCCGGCATCGTCGATGCGCGGCGGGGTCGCCTGCTGGCTGTCGACGAGCCGGGCGAGCTGCATCTCGGCCTCGGCGAGCTTGGCCAGGACCTGGGTGCGGCTGGCACTCTCGGTGACGGGCAGGCAGAACTCGGCGGCCAGCCGGGCGACGAGGGCCGCCACGAAATGCGCCGGGTACAGCTCTTCGGGCGCGCGCCGCTGGTAGGTGAGCAGCACTCGCCCGGCGCTGGCGTGCAGCCGGTCGCCGAGGATCCGGTAGGCGAGCCCGTGGCCGCGCCCGCCATCGCCGGCGGAGATCGCGCGCAGCATGTCGGCGGGCAGGAGGAAGGAGGCGGCGAAGTCGGCGGCCGGCTGCTCGGGAGCCGGCGTCAGCTCCGCCTGGGCGAGACTGAAGCCCCAGGGATGGGCGCCGAGCAGGGCGTCGCACGCGACCGGGTAGAGCCGGCCGGCGATCGCCGCCTCGGCGCTACCCTCGTCGAAGCCGGCGAGCGGGCGCGCGCCGAGCTTGACGAGGGCGGCCGAGCAGAGGTCGAGGGCTGTGTGCGGCATGGATCTCACTCGCATGCGGACCCGGTCAGACGGCCGGGCCGATCGTTTCGCGCAGGGCGCGCCAGACGGGCTCGCGCTCGATCTCGAAGGCACCGACCACGCAGCTGCCGCGGGTCAGCAGGACCAGCAGCGGGGCTGCTCTCGGTGCCATCACCAGCACGCCGTCGGGCATCGCCAGCGGCGGCAGCTCCGCGGCCAGCGCCAGACCCAGGAAGGGCGCGACATGCACGGCATCGAGGAGGAAGCCGGGCGTGGTGCCGGCGGCCTGCAGCGCCTCCGCGACGCTCAGCGCCTGGCAGCCGGCGGTCATCGCCGGAAGCGGGGCGGGCGTGCAGCAGGCGACGGCCGCCGTGAGGACGTGCGACAGCTTTCGGAGCATCGGACCTCTCCGCGCGGCAGAAGACGTTGGGGGCGGGGGGCCGGCCGGGGTGTCCCGGCCGGCAGGAGGATGGCTAGTCGGTGTTGAGGGTGCCGACCGGCGTCACGTTGGAGACGTCGACGACGCCGCCGCTGCTGGAGAGCACCACCAGCATGCCGTGCGACGGCACGACGCCCAGCCCGGCATTGACGAGGATGAAGTCGCCGACCCGGAGCATGGAGCCGGCGCGGGAGAAGTAGCCGGCAGTGTCCACGTCGTCGATCGCGTCGCTGGTGCGGTAGTGCCAGAGCGTGAAGCCGTTGGCATAGCTCAGGGCACTGAGGCTGGTCTGCTCGAAGGCCATGGTCAGCTCTCCCGGCAGGGCATCTTCACGACGCCGGTCTCGTCGATCAGGGCGGCGCCCTGCGACATGGAATTGGCGATGAAGTGGGCGGCGCGGTCGCCGTGCCAGGTGACGTCGCTTTGGACCTCCTGGCCGACCGCGTGGCCGATGGCGCTCTTGTGATACCAGTAGCAGGTGGACACCCCGTTCGACGGTTTGATTCCCGAATGCGGGATCCAGATGGTGCCCAGCCACTCCTTGGCCTGGGTGCCGCGCCACGGCAGCTGGTCGTCGCCGACGAACTCGGAATTGGCGAACTCGGGCAGAGCCAGGAGGTCCGACCACTGGCGCCAGCCGATCACCGCGTAGCGCTGGCCGTCGTCGGGAACATCCTTCCCGCCCAACTGCTCGAAGGCCTCCAGAACCTTCTGCTTGGTGAGGCCGTCGGCGTCGGTGCCGGCGGCGTGCGGTGTCTTGGCCATCGCGTCGAAAATGAGCTCGTCGGTCTTGCGGCCCAGCGCGAAGGCGCCGGCATTGGCCAGCACCTGGCGCTCGTCGATATTGGTCTTGAGCTCGTCGAGCCCGTCGATCCACTCGCCGGTATAGTAGTCGGAGAGGCTCACCTCGACGGTGCTGAACTCGACGTTCATCACCGGCACCGGGCCGTGCCGTGACTTGTTCACGGCGGCACCCTTGCCGACCTTCTGGAACACGGTCGAGCTGCCGCGCACACCGGTCTTGGTGCGCACGGTGGCCCGCAGCTTCGAGCCCTGGCGCTGGTAGGCCTCGTGGACCTCCCGCTCGAACTGCTTGGTGAAGGCCTGGTCGATCATCATGGACATGGGTCTGGCACTCCAGGGAGGAGCAGGGCGGGGTCGGCCTGCCGGTTGTCCGAACGGGGGCCGGTGGCCGGGGGCTGGGCGGGCCGGGCCTCAGGGGTTCTCCGGCCTGCATCGTCGCGCGGGGCGGCGGCTCAGGCCGAGAACAGGGCCTTGAAGCCTTCGGTCACGCGGTCGACGAATTCGGGATCGCGGTCGCGCCAGTAGCGCGGGTCGCGCATCATCTGGTGGAGGCTCTCGGCGTCGAGACGCTCGCGCGGGCCGGCGGCATCCTCGATCAGCGCCGGCTCGGCGGCCTGCATCATGCGGTACATGGCGAGCACGCCCTCGGCGTCTCCGGCCAGGGTCGCGAAGACCTCGGGAGCGAGATGCGCCTCGCCCCAGCCGCGCAGCTCGCGGGCCACCTGCTGCCAGGCATTGGCGCCGCCGAAATGCTGCGCCAGACGCTCGGTCTGCTGCTGCGCCTCGGCTTCCCACAGCACGTCGCGGATCACCGGCGTCAGATGCTCGGCGGCGAGCTCGTAGACGAGCTGGGCCTGGCCCTGGGTGAAACCGGCCTCGTGCAAGCGGGCATTGATCGCCGGGTCGGGGGCCATGAGCTCGCTCGGCGCCTCGATCCGGTAGTCGTCCGGCGTGGCGGGCCGGCCGAGAGCCGCCAGCAGCCGCTCGCGGGTCTCGACGTCGGCCTCGCCCTGGGGCAGCGGCACCATCCGTCCGAGCTTGCGCTCGAGCTCCTGGTAGGAGCGGGCCAGGGCCTCGGCACGCACCGTGCCGCTTGCCGCGTCCCAGAATTTTTCCGGCAGATAGTCGGGGCGCGACGGAGGCGCCGGCTCGGCCGCCGGCGGCGCGGCGTTTCCGGCGGCGGGGCTCTCCGGGAGGGGCGCGAGGGATTCCGCGAGCGGTGCCGTCTCGGCGGCGGGGTTGGTCTCGTTCACGAGGGGCACTCCTTTCATCGGCGTCCGCGATCGACCATCGCGGCGATGTAGGCGGCGACGCTGCGCTGGCCTTCGGCATGGCGCAGCTCGGCATCGCTGGCGCTGGGCGGCAGGCGGCGGTCGAGGAAGACACGCCGCAGATGGGCCAGTGCCTGCCTGCCGTCGGCGCCGCTGAAGCAGGCGGCGAAGGCGCGCTCGAGGGTGCCGTCCCCGGCGGGGCCGGTGGCGGCGCCCAGCCAGTCCCAGCCGGCGGGCCCGGGCTCAGTCATTGGCCGCGGCCTGGAGCAGCCAGGCGGGATCGAGCGCCTGGGGAAGGCCTTCGTCGTGGCGCATCAGCTCGCCCGGCACGCCCAGCGTCCGGCCGAGCCACAAGGCGGCTGCGCGGGAATCGAGGGTCCCGGCCGCCTCGGGGCCGAGCTTGGCGACCCAGTCGAGCCACAAGAGCGTGTTCTGCACGTCCTCGCGGGCCTGGGCGCGGGCGAGCGGCGAGCGGTAGTCGATCTCCACGGTGCGCCCGTCGACCCTGATGGGCGGGATGTCGCCGCGCCGGGCCAGCACGCCCAGGGCGCGCTGCACCAGCGGCAGCAGCAGCTCGGCCTGCAGCCTTCCATAGACTGCGCCCAACAGGCGGGCGGTCTGGGCGCTGCGCTCGAGAACCTCGGTGGCGGTCATGCGGGGGCCGCTCACCGGCCCCAGCCGGTCGGCCAGGAGGGTGTGACGGATGCGGCCGCGCAGGTCGTCCAGGACCAGCTCCGAGACGTCGAACCGGCCGGGCGCCTGGAGCGGGGTGAGGCCGGCGGAGCCGACCGCCTTGGGGATGATGCTGCCGGGCACGAGGCGGATGTTGGCGGGGTTGAGGACCCCGTCATCGTCGGCCAGCCAGATGCCGGTGACGGCGATGGAGGCATTCTTGAGGATCAACTCGACCACCTTGTTGGCGGTCTTGATGTCCGGCAGCGCCGACATGACCGGCGAGCGCCCATAGAGCTCGCCCGCGCCCTTGAGCCAGCGGAAGGTGATGAAGGGGGCGGTGTCGAACCAGCCCTCGGCGAGCGGGCAGAGGGCGGCATCGCCGGGCAGGAACGCCACGTAGCGGAAGCCCTGGCCCTCGGGGTGCACCGCCTCGACCACCTCGAAGCTGCGATCGGGCTGCTCGGCCGCCTCGGCTTCCATGCGGGGCGGCAGCACGGCATCGGGAAACCGCGCTCGCAGCCCGGCAAGCGTCAGGCCGCTCTGGCGGAAATGGCCGCGCACCTGCCCGTTCTGGTCGCCCTCGAGGCAGATCTCGGCAGCCGGCAGGGCGGTGAAGCGGAAGGCGCTGGCCGAGCCCGGCGGCGTTTCCTGCAGCAGGAGATGCGCCGTGCCGATGGTGGCGAGGTCGAGAAAGCACTGGTGGATCTCGACGCAGAAGTTCGATCGGTCGAAATGACCCTGCACCCGGGCGGCGATCTCCTCGAGCCGTTCGGCGGCGGCGCCCCGGTCGGCCTCGGGGACGTCCGGTCCGGGCCGAAGGCCGAACCAGCCCGACCAGGGCGGCAGCAGCTCGGCGAGCAAGCTGGCCGCCAGCTGTTCGACGGCGTCCGTGGCGGTGCCGTCGAACAGCCGGTCGGCATGGCGTGCGGCGGGTGCGAACTCGGCGCCGAGGCCATGGCCGCGCTGGGGCAGCGCGAAGCCGTAGCAGTCGCGCCAGAGGGGCTCCCATGCGACCCGTCGCGCCTTGGCGCGGCGGAAGGCCTGGCTCAGCTGGTCGATCTTCTGGAGTTCCATCGATCCCTTCCGGCGAAGAGGCGGCTCACGCGGCGATGATCAGAATATATTCCTATCATTTCCCGCAGTCAAGCGGAGATTGCGCGTTCTGAGCGAGGTCATGGAATTTAAGCTCTCGCGTCAGGTGGCAAAATAGTTGAAAAGGCGTCCAGATGCCGTGCGCGCGCACACCAAGCGCTCTCTTGACGGCCTCGACACAGGTGAACGGTCGCAGCCAGTCGAGGCGGCGCGGCAGCGGCTCGCCGGCGGTTCCCGACAGTATTCTTCTGCCCGTGGATCCGAAGTGCCCGGCAAGCGTTTCGAGGGTGATGGCAGGCAGGAAATCGAGGTGCAGGCGATGGCGCAGCGGGTCGCAGAGTATCCAGCCTTCCGGCTGCTCCAGCAGGCAGAAGCAGTGGCGGAAGCCAGGGGCGAGCCAGTGCAGCGCCGGCCGTTCGGGGCGGTCCTCGAACACGGCCAGTGCGAGGGGCGAGGGGGGCAGGTTCATCCGCGTTCCTCTCACAAGAAGGCAGGATGAAAAGCCTAGTGACAGGAGCTAGTTCTGTCAACATAGTGGCGGTTGACGCATTCTTGGGTGAAGCGGTCGGAGCTGGGTCCTAATGTTGACGCACAAGCAGGTATGGGAAGGCATCGACCGCCTGGCGGCGAGGAATCAGCTTTCCGCGTCGGGGCTCGCCAAGCGCGCCGGGCTCGATCCGACGACTTTCAACAAGAGCAAGCGGATCACCAAGCAGGGCAAGCCGCGCTGGCCCAGCACGGAAAGCTTGGCCAAGATCCTGGATGCTACCGGCGCGTCGATGCGCGAGTTCGTCGAGATGATGCAAGGTGGCGGCGAGGGCGCGGCGACGCCGCTCCAGCGGCTGCGCTGCGTCAGCCTCGCCGACGCCGAGGGCGGGGCCTGCTTCGACGCCTCGGGCTTTCCGGTGGCCGGTCCCTGGGAGGAGGTCGACTTTCCGCTCGTCGACGATGAGCAGGCCTATGCCATCGAGCTCGACCGCGACGTCCTGCCGCCGGTCTACCGCAGCGGCGATCTGGTGGTGGTCTCGCCCGCCGGCAGCATCCGGCGCGGCGACCGGGTGGTGGTGCAGCTGGCCGACGGCGGTTTCCTGTTCGCCGTTCTTGCCCGGCGCACGGCGCAGCGCGTCGTGGTGGCCGAGCTGGCCGGCGGCGAGGAGCGCGCCCTCGGGCTCGAGGAGATCGCCTGGATCGCGCGGGTGGTCTGGGTCAGCCAGTAGCCGGCGCCCGTCCTTCTCCCTCCGCCGGAAAAGAAGCGGCCGCCCCTTGCGGGGCGGCCGAATGGTGCAGGGAGGCATCACATCCGATGGGAGGATCCGCCAGCGGGGAGGAGGTCCGGGATCCGGGGGCTTCTCCGATGCTGGCGACAGGTTCCTTTCTACGCTGCGAAGATTAACGGAAGCTGAACGGCCGAGCATTTTTTCGGCTGTCCGTCGCTGCTGCAGCAATGGCGGGGATCGGCGCCTCTACCGCTGGGGGAGGCGGAATGTCCGGAACGCACTTATGAGCGGCGCACCACAAGGTGCCCGCCCGGTCGTCTCGGCGTCTCGAGAAGGGGTGGTGGGCGCGACTGGGATTGAACCAGTGACCCCTACGATGTCAACGAACCGAATTCCGCGGGTTTCCTAAGAAAGACGGCTGCACGACCGTACCTGAACGCACCCGAGCGAGCAAGGAATCGCTCAACGTGCGTTACACATGCGTTACAGACGATTATCCGGACGCGAGCGCGGCGGGCGCTTGTGATCGACTTGAGGTTCCCGAAGTGCCCGCTATCGCCGAGCTGCGGGCGCAGGGCGGCCGATGGGTTGGCTGGCGCTTCGGCAAGCGCGGTCCTACGGGCAAGATCACCAAGCTTCCGATCCAGACCACGGGCGAGGGTGCGGGCCGCTGCGCCAGCTCCACCAATCCGGCCACCTGGGCGAGCTATGAGGCTTGCGCGGCCTACCGGGACGCCAACGCGAGGGAGCGGGGCAGGGAGCTCGCGGGGCTGGGTTTCATGCTCGCGGCTGAGCGGGACGGCATCATCGGCATCGACCTTGACGCCTGCCGCGATCCCGAGACCGGCGAGGTTGCGGCCTGGGCGCGCGAGATCATCGAGGATCTGGCGTCCTACGCCGAGGTGAGCCCGAGCGGAACGGGCGTGAAGGTTTTCGCCAAGGCGGACCCGGTGCCCGAGCTGCGGGCGAACGTCATGCAGATCGCGGATGTGGCCGGCCACGGTGACAAGGCCCCGCATGTCGAGGTCTACGCCAGGGGGCGTTACTTCGCGGTGACGGGCGAGCACCTGGACGGCACGCCTGACGAGATCACCGACGCCACGGAGGCGCTTGAGCGGCTGGTGAGCCGGGTGAACGCCAGCGCTGGGCACGAGGCGCCGAGGGATGCGCAGGCGGCAGGCGGCGGGCCGGCACCCATGCCGGAGACGGAGGGGTTTCCCGACGCTTTCCTCGAGCTGCTGGAGCAAAACGAGGGCCTGCGCACGGCATGGCTCAGCGGCGCCAAGATCGGGCCGCAGGGCAAGGACCACAGCGCCAGCGGCAAGGATTTCTCGCTCGCGATCTATCTTGCCGAGCGCCTGCTGTCCGATGACGACATTGCGGCCGTGCTCCGGGCCTATCCGCACGGCCAGATCGGCAGCGGCGCCCTTGCCGGCAGAAACGCCGAGCGCCGGATCGAGGGGCTGCTGCGGAAGGCCGAAGCGGCCCGCGAGAAGGCCGAGCAGCGACACAGGCGCGGCACCGACAGGGCGCGCTGGTGGCACGAGCTGGCTGTCAACGACCGCGGCGAGGGGCGCGACGTTATCGCCAATATCGTCACCATCCTGCGCAGCGATCCCGCCTTCGCCGGCCGGCTCCGGCTCGACCTGCTCAAACAGGCGGTGACATGTAGCTCGCTGCCCTGGCGAGCTTGCGACGGCTGGCGCGAGTGGAGCGACGCCGACGATATCGCGCTCGCTGTGTGGTGCCAGGAGCGGGAGGTTTTCGTGAAGCCCGGCACCTGCGCGCAGGCGGTGCAGCATGTCGCGGGCGAGAACGAGCATCATCCCGTGCGCGAGTATCTGGACGGCCTGCGCTGGGATGGCACGCCGCGGCTCGATACCTGGCTTCGTGACTACCTGGGCGTAGCCTATCCCGAGCACGAGGCCGCCAAGGTGGCTTACCTCAAGCAGGCTGGGCGCCGCTTCCTGATTTCCGCTGTTGCCCGCGTCATGCGGCCCGGCTGCAAGGCGGATCACGCGCTGATCCTCGAAGGCCGCGAGCGTGCGGGCAAGAGCAAGGCCGCCGCGGTGCTGGCCGTCATGGCAGATTGGTTCACCGACCAGATTGCGGATCTCGGCACGAAGGACAGCGCGCAGGATCTTCGCGGCAAGTGGCTGATCGAGCTTGGCGAGCTGAGCGCCATGAAGCGGGGTGACGTGGAGCGCATCAAGGCGTTCATGTCCCGCAGCACCGACCACTACCGCGCCAGCTACGGCCGGCGCTCGACCGACTTCCCCCGCCAGTGTGTGTTCATCGGCTCGACCAACGAAGACAGCTACCTCGCCTCGCAGACCGGCAACCGCCGCTTCTGGCCGGTGAGGGTTGGCCGGATCGACACCGAGGCGCTGCGCCAGAACCGCGAGCAGCTTTGGGCCGAGGCGGTCGTCGCCTTCGAGGCGGGCGAAAACTGGTGGCTCGATGAGGAGGTCGAGAAAGCCGCCGCCGTCGAGCAGGACGAGCGCCGGATGGGTGACCCGTGGGAGGAGCCGATTGCCGAATGGCTCGCCACGACGAAGCTGGACGAGGTGAGCACCTACGACATTCTGCTTCATGCCCTGGCCGTGCCTCACGAGCGGCAGGACGCCGGCAAGCTCAAGCGCGTTGGCGCCGTCATGAAGCAGATGGCCGGATGGGAGCGCGTCCAGCGACGCAGGAATGGCTCCCGCTGCTGGGTCTATGAGCGTGTCACCAGTGACCCCGACCCGGACGGCCCGACTGGTGACGGCACTGGTGACGGAAAACCCGCGGAAACAAAGGCTGTCACCAGTGGCACCACTGTCACCAGTAGGTTTGACACGCATAGCGGGGATACCCCTACCACCCCCGAGGATGAGCGCAGGGGGGTGGTGGTACCTGCGCCGTGCAACTTTGCAAAACCAGTGGTGACAACTGGTGACACTGGTGACACCCCCGCTTCTGGCGTCACCCTCCATGGCTATTGCGATACCTGCGGCGAGCTGGGCGAGCTGGTGGAGGAGACCGAGCCGGGCGGCGGACTGTGCGCCGAATGCTCATGGCTGAGCGCCCGCGAGCCGGCGCAGGAGGTGCGGCCATGACCCGGCGGGAGTTTGTCGAGCGGGCGGAAGCCCTTGGCTATGAGGTCTGCTTCACCGCTGGCGGGCACCTGAAGCTGACGCACCCGTGCGGCGCGCTGGTCCATGCGTCCAGCACGCCGAGCGATTGCCGGTCCTGGGCGAACACCGAGGCGCAGTTGCGGCGCGAGCTGCGGCGGCATGGCTGCGAGCCCGCCCCGCCCCCTGCGCCCGACCCCAAGCCCAAGCGCGCCACGCGCCCGGCGCGGCCCGGCACCCCGCGGAAGGCGAGCGACGCTGCGCCCCGTCCTGACCGGCTGGTGGAGATCACCGGGCCGGACGGCCGCCGCATCATGCGCGGCTATCTGGCTGGCCGGCGCGTGCAGCTGGTGCGGCGTCCCGCTGGCGACGGCGCGTTCGAGTGGAGGCCGGGCGGATGAGAAAGGTTCTTCTCGACCCCCGCCCCATAGCGGGTGACGCGCGACCGCGACGCTTTCCTAGCGCCAGCCCCTCGCAGACCGTTCCACCACAAGGACACTTCACCATGGCGATGACGCCGAACGACTACTCCGTTTCCGCCCTGTCGGTGGAATTCGGGCTCGACCGCCGCACCGTGGCGAACCGGCTGGCAAAGGTGCCGCCTTGCCGCGTTCAGGGCCGCACTAAGTATTGGCGCCTGGCGGACGTGCTGACGCAGCTCGCCCCCGAGGCGGTGCGCAGGACGCTCCCCGGACGGTCGCAGGAGCCCCCTCCGCTGGGCATGGAGCCGATTGCGGATATCGAGAACCCGACGCACGCCGCAGTGCTGACAGGGGCGCTCCTGGCGGTCTACGCAAGCGGTCGCGCGGCTGCGGTATCGGCGGCGTGCGCCGGCTGCGCGCCGGACAGGGCGGTGAGCATCGCCCGGACCGTGGGGATCTTCATCTGGGCGATGGTGACGCAGGGGCTGGCCGATGGCGGCTCCGTCGACGTTACCGACCGTTCGCCGAACCCGAAGGCCTATGCCCCCCTGCCGACTGACGACGAGCTGCGCCTTCTGGCGTCGGAGCAGGAGGCGACCCATGCCGGCTAACCAGCGCCTGAACTTCGAGCTTGCGGCGCAGGATCGCACCGCGCAGGCGTTCAACTCCGCCAGTGCGCGGATCGTGGATATCGACCGCAAGTTTGCGCGCTCGGCCCGTGCGGCGAACGATGCGGGGCGGGCGTATGCGAACGCCGGGCGCATGTCCGGGCATATGCGCAATGGCTTGGGCCAGCTCGGCTTTCAGGTGCAGGACATCGCCACGCAGTTGGAGATGGGCACCAACCCGCTGCGTGTGTTTGTGCAGCAGGGCGGCCAGATCGCGGGCGCCTTCGGCCCGGTGGGCGCGATCATCGGCGCGGTGGGTGCTGCGGTTGGCGTTGCGGCCGGTGCCTTCCTCGGCTTTCGCAGTGACGTGGAGGATGCGGCGCGGGCGCTGGAGGCAGCCGGCAAGGCGCATGACAGCTTCGCTGACACTATCGTTGGCCGGGCGTCCGACGTGGACGACTACCGCAAGGTGCTGGCCGAGCTGAATGCGGAGCAGAGGGAGTTTGCGAGGCTCGACATTCTCGCCAGCCAGCGGGAGTTGGAAAAGGCGCTCCAGGGCATCCGCGACGCCGCTACCGGGATCTTCGATGAGGCGCTTGACGACTTGCAGACGCCGCTTCTCCGGCAGGCTGACCAGCTCGCCCGGAACATGGGCGTTGCCATCGACCAGGAGGAACGCGCGTTCCGTGACCTGGCATTCGGCGTGGAGGCGCTGATCGAGGCATTCCGGGCGGGCGAGCAGCCGCTTGAGGATACCGTGCTCGGCATCAACCGGCTGATCCAGGGCTCGGACGTTGCGAGCGAGCGGCTGGCGGATTGGGCGCTTGGGCTGCGCGATCTCGGCACCGAGACGATGCAGACCGAGGAGCAGCTTCGGAAGCTGGAGGCGGGTCTTGCGCTTCTGGACGGGAGGCACGTGCCGAATGTCGGGACGGTCCTGGGCGAGGGGGCGGACAATGCCGGGCGCCTCAGCGACAACATGCGCCGCGCCGCCGATGAAGCGGAGCGGATGCGCAAGGCGCAGGAGGACGCCGAGCTTCAGAGCTTGATGAAGGCCGATATGGCGGTCTGGAACGCCCTGGGCGCCCAGCGCAAGCGCGAGCACGAGGAGTTCGTCAAGGCGCAGGAGGAAGCGGCGGAGAAGGCACGTAAGCTCTCTCCTATGCCGGGGCTGGAAGCGGGTCTTGCCAAGGTTGCGGCAGATGCTCAGGACGTTGCCGGCCAGATCGAGGGCGCTGTTACCGGCGCGTTCGACCACCTCGAAGACAAGGTTGCCAGCTTCGTGATGACGGGCAAGCTGGAGCTTGACGACCTTGCTCGCAGCGCCGCCGCGGCGTTCGCGCAGTTTGGCGCGGGCCAGCTGAGCGGTGCGGTCGCGGGCGGGCTGAGGACGGCGCTCTTTGGCGCCGCCGATGGTGCGGTGATGGCTGCGGGCAACCCGGTCGGCTTCGCCAAGGGCGGGCTTCCCGGCGGCCCGACGATCTTCCCCATGCCTGGCGGGCGCATGGGCATCATGAACGAGGGCATGGACGAAGAGGCGATCATGCCGCTTGCTCGCGGCCCGGATGGCAAGCTGGGCGTTCGCGCGCACGGCTCCGGCGGCGGCGAGGGCAACATGACCGTGGTCAACAACATCGACGCGCGCGGCGCGATCTCGCCCGGCGCCGTGGCGATGATCGCCCGTGCGGAGAGCGACCGCGGCGTGCGCCGCGCCCTGTCCAGCCTGCCGCGCAAGCGGCGGAGCCCCCTCGGGATCTGAATGGAGCGTTGCGGTTGAGGGCTGGACACTGGCGCCAGCCCGTCGCAATGTGACGGTCCCTGACTCTCAGGGCGGCCCCGGCCGGTGCTACCAACACCCGCCGGAGCCTGACCACCAGCGTGAAGGAACCACGCCTATGGCTGGCACCAGCTTTACCGCATTCGCGGCCGCCCCGCACCTGGCGCAGATCACGGGTGCCGATCCGCACCTGGAATGGCGCCGCCGGTATGACGAGCTGCGGCAGGAAGAGCGGCGCATCTCCCGGTCGTGCAGAACCACGGCCGAAGAGATCGAGGCCGAGAAAGGGCCGATCAAGGCGATCCACGACGAGATGGCTACCCTTGAGGATCGCATCTGCCGGACGCCTGCCACCACCCCCGCGGGCGCTATCGAGCAGCTTCGCATGATCGAGGACGAGGGACAGCTGGACCCCTGCCCCTGCGACGGCAACACGAACCTTCACGCCGCGATCAAGAGCGCCATGACGGTGCTGGCGCGGCACGACGCGCGGCCGGCGAGCCTTGAGGAGCGCGGATCGGCCGGCCTCTTGCTTCAAGCGCTGGTTGCGGCGAACCGCGAGTACAACGCCACAGACGAAGCGGCGCTCAAGGCGCGCGAGCAGGAGCGCGAGAGGCTGCACGAGCACGAGCGGCTTGTTGACGAGCGGATGGAGGCGCTGAAGGAAGCGCTGGCGCGCACTGCGCCGGCCACCGCGGCCGATGCACTGGCGCAGGTGGCGCTCGCGTTCGATGCGGCAACGGCGGCGACCGAGGTTGAAGGCTCCGAGGAAAGCGTGCGGGTGGTGCCCCGGATCATGCACCTCTTGAGGCACGCGCTTCCCGCTCTGGCGAGCGCCATCCCCGCGCGGCCGGCTGGCGTGGGGGAGATACTGGACTCCTTCGCTTACCTCGCGCTCAAGCCGGGAACCGACAAGGCGGCATAGACCGCGCTATGCGCTGCTGATGCACCGGGCCGGCTCCGTAAGGGGCCGGCCTTCTTTGTGCTCAGCGGCCAAAAGCATTCAGCTTGCGCGCTTTCTCTCGCTCAGGTATAAGCATTCGTAGCGAATGCCTTTGGAGCTGAAACCATGCGCCTGCGCCGCGGCGAATTCCTTTCCCTGACCGGCCTTAACACCTCGCGCTTCAACACGGTGGCGCAGCGCAACCAGCTGCCGTTCGATCATCTGCGGGGCGCGCCGGACATGGCCGAGGATGATGCGGTCGCCACGCAGCATGAGGGCCGCGGGTGGCGCTGGTTCCGCCCGATGCACGCGCTGCTCTGGCTGCTGGCCGAGAGGATGACCGCCGAGGGCGGCGTGACTCTCGACCTTGCGAGCCGCGCCATCTCCAACTGTGCCGGCTCGGTCGAGGGTGAGATCGCGCGTGCGTCTGCGGCGGTGCGCGAGGGCGGCTCGCGGGTTTACGCCGGCATTGCGCAGCGGGTTCCCGGTCCGGGCGCCGGCCATTTCGTCGGCACACTGGCCGAGATCGACGCGGCACTTCGCAAGGATATCGAGCAGTGCCGCACTGACGAGACGTTCAACCGCATCATCTTCGTGGACCTGTCCGGCGCCATCGAAGACCTGCGCACGAAGGCGAAGGCGGCCGGCATCTCCCTCCCGGATGACGCGCAGGAGTGGTGACGGAGATGACCGACGCGACCCTCACAAGGCGCGCACCTGCGCCGCGCACCTACAACGAGACCAGCCGGACGGTCGAGGCGGTGATCGCCACGGCCGCGCCTGTGTCCCGTTACGGGCAGCGCCCTGATGGCACCTACGGCGCATGGATCGAGGCTCTGGACCCTCCGGGTGCTGACCGCTCCCGTCTGCCGGGCGCACCGATCCTGACCGATCATGTCCCTTCCGCGGACAGGCAGATTGGCGTGGTCGAAAGCGCCCGCGTCGAGCCCGGCGCCGTGGTGGCAACGCTTCGCTTCGCGGCCAGCCCCGAGGCGCAGCGGTACGCCAGCGAGGTTCAGGACGGCACACGCCGCCAGCTCAGCATTGGCTACACGGTTTCTGCTTGGGAGGCGGCTGACGGCAACAGCTCTGTCCCGACCTTCCGGGCAACGCGCTGGACGCCGTTCGAGGTGTCCATCGTGGCGGTTGCCGCCGATCCCGGCGCGACCTTCCGCAACAACCCCGGAGAAATGAGGACGATGACCGCCAACACGGCCGAGGTGCGGGCCGATAATGCAGCGCCGGCGGCTTCGGGTGTGGAGACGCGCGCCGCCATCGCCGCCGAGCGCGAGCGTGTTGCCGAGATCACGGCGCTTGCCCGCGACGCCAGGCTCGGCGACGGCTTCGCCGACAGGCACATTCGCGCCGGCACTGATCTGGACGAGGTTCGCAAGCTCGCGCTTGGTGAGATCGTGAAGCGCGACCATGACCAGGCGCCCGAGATCCGCAACACCGTGCGCGCCGAGATCGGAGAGGATTGGAGCTCGCCGCACAGCATCCGCGCCCGCGCGGAGGAAGCGGTCGCACACCGGATCTCCGGCGGCCGCACCGGGCTTTCCGACCCTGCCCGCGAATTCCGGGGCGCGCGCTTCCCGCAGATCATGGCCGCCATGCTGGAGGCTCGCGGCGAGCGCACGCGGCTCATGTCCGACCGGAAGATCATGGAACGGGCAATGAGCACGTCCGATCTGCCGGGCTTCATGTCCAACGTGCTGAACAAGGCGCTGCTGCCGGCCTATCAGGCTTCCACCAGCGAGCTTCTCAAGCTGGTCAAGCCCGAGACCGTCACGGACCTGCGCACGCAGCACAAGCTGCGCGGCAGTGAGTTTCCCCAGCTCAAGGGGCCGCTCGGCGAGTACGCGGAGTACGAGCACAGCGCCATCGGCGAGCGCAAGGAGACGTTCCAGGTCCTCAAGTATGGCCGCATCTTCGCATACAGCTTGGAGATGCTGGTCAACGACGATCTCGGCGGTCTTGAGCAGGTGGCGGCCACGGTCGGCACGTCTGCCGCGAACCTTGAGGCGGACCTGATCGCGGCGAAGATCAACGACAATCCGAACATGTCGGACGGCGTTCCGGTCTTCGACGTGAGCCGCGACAACCTCCTCACGTCCGGCGCCCTGACGGCTGCCAATCTGAGCGAGACCACCAAGCGGCTCCGCCGGCAGAAGGCGCTCGACGGCAAGACCTACATCAACGCCCAGCCCCGCTACCTGCTGGTGAGCCCTGATCTGGAGTCCGTGGCGCGGATGCTGGTCGGGGCGCAGGTAGTCGTTCAGGACCTGAACAACGTCACGGCGCTTCCCTTCTCGGATCACACGGTTCTCGTGGACCCGCGGATCGGCGGCGAGAGCGGCGGCGTCTGGTACGTCTTCCCGGACGTGGCGGCGGTGCCGAACCTGATCCTCGCCCGGCTGGATGAGAACCAGGGCGGCCCGTACGTCGAGACCCGGCAGGAATGGTCCTACGACGGCTTCGGCATCAAGGCCCGCCACGTCGCTGCCTGCGCCTGGGTGGATCACCGGGCGGTGATGGGCGACGGCTCGGCCTAGACGAGACCCGGCCGCCGCGCGCCGGACGCTGCAGGGGAAGGCAGTGTGAAGCGCGGTTTTCTCGCTCCTGTGCTCCAACTACCCCCGGCGGCGGCGGCCGCTGGGGGGCTTTTCCCGGCAAGCTGCCCTAGAGGTGCAATGGTTCCCAAGCTCCTGACGTTCAACGAGACCGCGCCGATGCTGCGATGCTCGGCGGCGACCGTTGCGCGGCTGGCGAGAGCGGGTGAGCTTCGGACGGTGAATGTCGGGCGACGAGTGTTCACGACTGCCGAGGCGGTCGCCGAGTTCATTCAGCGAGGTGGTGCGACGCAATGGCGCAAAAGCCCCGAGCCTTTGAATACCGAGGCTATTGGCTCGACAAGCGGCCGGGCGGCGCCAGCCCGTTCTGGTACGTCACCTGGCTTGACCGCGCCGCCCGACAGACGCGCCGAGTTTCGCTCGGCACTGCGGACCTTCACGAAGCGAAAGACCGCCTAGTGGCGTGGGTGATGGAGTACGGCACCATCACGAAGGGCGCCCCGAAGACGGTGACGGTTGCGCAATGCCTTGAGCGGTACTGGCACCGGCACGCGAAGAACCTCCCCAGCGCCGAACAGGCGGCCATAGCGAGCCGCCAGATCATCACCTTCTGGCAGGATGCGACTGTTGCGGACCTGACGCCGCAGCGGCAGCATGAGTTCATCGCCTGGCTGCGCGAGAGCCGAGAGCAGGGCGGCCGACAGAAGACGGCCACGACCGCCCAGCCCCGCAGCAACGGCACCATATCCCGCATTCTGTCCGTGCTGCGGGCGGCCCTGAACGACGCAGAGAAGTTCCAGGAGCTGACGCAGGCACCCTTCATCTTCGACGTGCCGAAGGGGCAACCGCGCGAACGGGTGCTGACGGCCGCGGAGATCGCCCGGCTATTGGATGCTGCCGACGCGGACTATCTGCGCGCGTTCATCTGGCTCGCCATCGGCACCGGCGCCCGCAAGGGGGCAATTCTGGAGCTGACGCGCTTTCAGTGCGATCTGGAGCAGCGGCGCATCCGCCTGAACCCGGAGGGCAGGGCGCAGAACGCCAAGCGCCGGCCGGATCTACCGATCTGCAACGCGCTGGCGCCAATCATCCGGGCCTGCCCCGGCCCGTATCTCGTGCAGCACGAGGGGAAGCGTCTGAAGGACGTAAAGGCCGCCTGGCGCCGTGCGGCAGCCACCGCAGGCTTCGGCGCGGACGTGACACCCCACACCCTGCGCCATACCGTGGCAACCGAGCTGCGGCGGCGGGGAGTTTCCGAGAGCGAGTGCGCCGGCTTTCTCGGCCATCGCTGGAGCAACAAAACCACGGAGAGGTACGCGAAATGGCGACCTGATCACCTGGGCGGGGCGTCCGCCGCAATCGACGCCTTCATGAACGAAATTGGCCGGCTGTGGACGCAGCCGGCCAATGTCAAACACCGTGGATGCGTTACAGGTGCGTTACACGGCGTCTTTCCATGCCCCAAGGAAGGCGATGGAAACCCTTGAATTCGGTGGTGGGCGCGACTGGGATTGAACCAGTGACCCCTACGATGTCAACGTAGTGCTCTCCCGCTGAGCTACGCGCCCCGTTCGGCGGCTAGATAGGGCAAAGCGCCGGGGTGCGCAAGAGCGAATTGCAGCGGGTGCAGCGGGTTGAGCGGCGGCGCCGGCTGTGCTGTCTATCAGGCTCGTCGCCGTCATGGCGCTGCAGGGCAAGAACGTGCACGTCCCTCCTTTCCGCGAGATGCCGCCGCCGGCCCCGGCCGGTCCGATCGTGCTGTCCTCGCCGCATAGCGGAACGCATTATCCGCGGGTCCTGCTGGAAGCTCTGCGGGTGCGGCCGGCGCGGCTGCGGCTGCTCGAGGACGGACCGATCGACCGTCTCGCGGAGGAGGGCGGCGCCGCCGGCGCCACCCTCCTCGCAGCGACCTATGCCCGCGCCTTCATCGATCTCAACCGCAGCGCCTGCGAGCTCGACCCCGAGCTTCTGGGCGGCGAGGTCGACGGGCTGGCCGTGCGGCTCACCACCAAGGTGCGCGCCGGGCTCGGCGTGGTGCCGAGCCGCCTCGGCACCGAGCCGATCTATGCCCGCCCGCTACGGCCTATGGAGATGCGCGCGCGGCTCGAGCATGCGTGGCAGCCCTACCACCGGCGCCTGTCCGAGCTCCTGGCGGCGCGCCGCGCCGAGCACGGCGTGGCGCTGCTGCTGGACTGCCACTCGATGCCTGCCGATCCGGTGGCGGTGCGCGCCGGCCGGCAGGTCGACGTTGCGCTGGGCGACCGCTTCGGGCGGAGCTGCCATGGCGCCATCGTCGAGACGGCGCGGATCGCCCTCGAGGCGGCGGGGCTCTGCGTGGCGCGCAACCGGCCTTACGCCGGCGGCTTCATCACCGAGCATTACGGACGGCCCGCGGGCGGCGTGCACGCGCTGCAGCTCGAGCTGCGGCGCAGCCTGTTCATGGACGAGAGCAGCGGCGAGCCGCACGGCGACTTCGCGGCCCTCCAGCGGGTGCTGGGGCGGCTGGTGACGGTGCTCGGCGAGAGGCTCGCCGCCGGCCTGCCGGGCGATGCGGCCTGAGCTGCTCCGGCCGATTGCATCCCCGGGCGAGGGGCCATACAGTCGCGCGGTTTTTCAGCATGGGAAGCGGAAATGTCGATTCTCTCGGGCAGCCTGTCGCGCATCAAGCCGTCGCCCACCATCGCCGTCACCAATCTTGCGCGTGAGCTCAAGGCCGCCGGGCGCGACATCATCGGGCTGGGTGCGGGCGAGCCCGACTTCGACACGCCCGAGAACATCAAGGAGGCGGCGATCGCCGCGATCCGCCGCGGCGAGACCCGCTACACGGCAGTCGACGGCACGCCGCAGCTCAAGAAGGCGATTGCCGACAAGTTCCTCCGCGAGAACGGGCTGACCTACGCGCCCGACCAGATCAACGTGGGCACCGGCGGCAAGCAGGTGCTCTACAACGCCTTCATGGCGACCTTGAACCCCGGCGACGAGGTCATCGTCCCGGCCCCCTACTGGGTCTCCTATCCCGACATGGTGCTGCTCGCCGGCGGCACGCCGGTTTTCGTGAGCTGCCCGGAGAACAGCGGCTTCAAGCTGCAGCCCGAGGCGCTCGAGGCCGCCATCACGCCCAAGACCAAGTGGGTGATCCTGAACTCGCCCAGCAACCCGACCGGCGCCGCCTACAGCCACGACGACCTCAAGGCGATCACCGACGTGCTGCTGCGTCACCCTCATGTCTGGGTGATGACCGACGACATGTACGAGCACCTGGTCTACGACGACTTCCAGTTCGCCACGCCGGCCCAGGTCGAGCCCGGCATCTATGACCGCACGCTCACCGTCAACGGCGTCTCCAAGGCCTACTGCATGACCGGCTGGCGCATCGGCTATGCCGGTGGCCCCAAGCAGCTCATCAAGGCGATGGGCACGATCCAGTCGCAGAGCACGTCGAACCCGTCCTCGATCAGCCAGGCGGCGGCCGTCGAGGCGCTCAACGGCGACCAGGGCTTCATCGCCGCCAACAACCGGGTCTTCAAGCAGCGCCGCGACCTCGTCGTGGACATGCTCAACAAGGCTCCGGGCCTGCGCTGCCCGCGGCCCGACGGCGCCTTCTACGTCTATCCGAGCTGTGCCGGCGTGATCGGCAAGCGCACGCCCGAGGGCAAGGAGCTGGCCTCCAGCGAGGACTTCTCGCGCTACCTCATCGAGAGCGTCGGCGTGGCCGTGGTGCATGGCAGCGCCTTCGGCCTCGATCCCTATTTCCGGATCTCCTACGCCACCTCGACCGAGCAGCTCGAGGATGCCTGCAACCGCATCATCCGCGCCTGCGAGCAGCTCCAGGGCTGACGGTCCGCGCTCCCCGCTGCCGGCCGGCGGCGGGGAGCGCGAGGTGGCAGGACGGAGGAGGGGCGCATGGACCTCACCCAGATCATCCGCAAGGTGCCGGACTTCCCCAAGCCCGGCATCCTGTTCTACGACATCTCGACGATCCTCAACGAACCCCGGGCATGGCGCTACACCATCGACCGGCTGGCCGAGGAGGTGAGCGCCTACAAGCCCACCATGCTGGCGGCGATCGAGTCGCGCGGCTTCATCTTTGCCGCTCCGGTCGCCTACAAGCTCGGGATCGGCTTCGTCATGGTCCGCAAGGTCGGCAAGCTGCCGGGCGAGGTCATCAGCCACTCCTACGATCTGGAATATGGCAGCGACACGCTGCAGGTGGCGGACGGGCTGATCCAGCCCGGCAGCCGGATGGTGCTGATCGACGACCTGATCGCCACCGGCGGCACCGCGGCGGCCTCGGTGGAGCTTCTGCGCAAGATCGGCGCCTCGGTCGAGGCGGCCGTGTTCCTGATCGAGCTTCTGGGCCTGGGCGGCCGCGAGAAGCTGGGCGCGCCCAGCAAGGCGCTCCTGCAGTTCGAGGGCTGAGGCCCTTCAGGGCACGAACTGCTCTTTGAGGATCCGCTCTTCCAGATTGTGCTCGGGGTCGAACAGTAGCCGGACCTTCACCTCCGGATCCTGCCAGACCTCGACACGCACCACGTCGCGCACCTCGGTATAGTCGGCCACCGCGCTTACCGGCCGCTTGGCGGCATCCAGCACGTGGATGGTGAAGCGCGAGCGGCTCGGCAGCAGCGCGCCGCGCCAGCGCCGCGGCCGGAACGGGCTGATCGGCGTGAGCGCCAGCAGATCGGCGCCCACCGGGATGATCGGCCCGTGCGCCGAGAGATTGTAGGCGGTGCTGCCGGCCGGGGTGGCTACCAGGACGCCGTCGCAGACCAGCTGCGGCAGCCGGCAGATCCCGTCGATGTCGATGCTCAGCGAGGCCGCCTGGCGGGTCTCGCGGAACACCGAGACCTCGTTGATGCCGAGCCCGTCGCGCACGCTGCCGTCCTGCAGCTCGGCGCGCATCCGCAGCGGGTGGAGATCGACAGGAGCTGCCTCCTTGACCCGCTCGACCAGCTCCGCCGTGCGGTACTCGTTGAGCAGGAAGCCTACCGTGCCGAGATTCATCCCGTAGATGGGCACCCGGCGGTCGAGGGTGGCGTGCAGCGTCTCCAGCATGAAGCCGTCGCCGCCCAGGGCCACGATGACCTCGGCCTCCTCCAGCGCCACCGAGCCGTAATGGCGGATCAGCGCGGCCAGGGCCTCCTGGGAGTCCGGCGTCTCGGCGGCTAGAAAGGCAAGTCGCATGGCGGCGAAGTCATCCCCCGGATGGGCCGCCAAGGCCGAACGGGCTTGGCTGCGTTCACATCGTTCCCACATTCGGGTAGAGACTGGCGAGGGGAAGCACAAGCCGTTCGCCGGCGGCGCCGGTCGTGAAGGCAGTGGGGCAGCAGCGATGATCGATCCGTTCGGGCGGGAAATCACCTATGTGCGCGTGTCGGTCACCGACCGCTGCGACTTCCGCTGCGTCTACTGCATGTCGGAGAACATGACCTTCCTGCCCAAGGCCGAGCTCTTGACGCTGGAGGAGCTCGACCGGCTGTGCAGCGCCTTCGTCGAGCTGGGGGTGCGCAAGATCCGGCTTACCGGCGGCGAGCCGCTGGTCCGGCGCAACGTGATGTGGCTGATCGAGGCTGTCGGCCGGCATCTGGGCACCGGCGCGCTCGACGAGCTCACCGTCACCACCAACGGCAGCCAGCTCGAGCGGCATGCCGAGGCCCTCCACAAGGCCGGCGTGCGGCGGGTGAATGTCTCGCTCGACACGCTGGATCGCGGCCGCTTCGAGGCCATCACCCGCTGGGGCAAGTACGACAAGGTCATGGCCGGCATAGCCGCCGCCAAGGCCGCCGGCCTGCAGGTCAAGCTCAACGCGGTGGCGCTCAAGGGGGTCAACGAGGACGAGTTCGATCGGATGATCGCCTGGTGCGGGTCCGAAGGGTTCGATCTCACGCTCATCGAGACCATGCCGCTGGGCGACATCGACGGCGACCGCACCGACCAGTACCTGCCGCTCTCCTTGGTGCGCGCCCGGCTGGCCGAGCGCTGGACCCTCACCGACATCCCCTACAAGACCGGCGGCCCGGCCCGCTATGTGAAGGTCGAGGAGACCGGCGGCCGGCTCGGCTTCATCACGCCGATGAGCCACAATTTCTGTGAGTCCTGCAACCGCGTGCGGGTCACCTGCACCGGCACCATGTACATGTGCCTCGGCCAGGAGGACGCGATCGACCTGCGCGGCCCGCTGCGCGCCTCCGAGGGCGACGAGCCGCTGCGTCAGGCGATTCTGGACGGCATCGCCCGCAAGCCCAAGGGTCACGACTTCATCATCGACCGGCGCCACAAGCGGCCGGCGGTCAAGCGCCATATGAGCGTCACCGGCGGCTGATCGGCGCACGGGGCGGAGCGTCGGGCAGGTGTAACCCGAAATGGGCGCGCAGCGCCTCCAGCTCCGCCTCCAGGGCCCGCAGCCGCTCCGGGGACGGCGGCTCCTGCTCGGCGCGGGCTGCCAGATCAGCCATGGCGCTGGCCCCGAGATTGGCGCTCGCCCCCTTTAGCGCATGCGCCGCCCGTCGCCAGCGCCGCTCGTTGTCGGACGAGCAGCGCATCTCGCCCAGATAGCGCTCGGCAGCGCCCACGAAGAGGGCTGCCAGCTCTTGTTCCAGACGCTCGTCGCCCTGGGTGAAGGAGGCGAGATGCTCCCGGTCGAGAGGCGGCGGGCTGCTGGTCATCCTCGACTCCCCGCGGCGCATGGCCGCCCACGGTCCATCGACGGTTGTGTTCGCTAAATCTAAAGTTGATTTCGCTGTGTGTCGAGAGCGCTGAACGCGGCCGCCACCTCGGCGGCCAGCCGCGCGTTGGCGGTCAGCAGCGCCTGGTTGACGGCGACCGAGCGGCCGCCCGAGGCCTGGGCGATCCGGCGCAGCAGATAGGGTGTCTCGGCCGGGCCGGCGATGCCGTCGGCGCGGGCCTGGGCGAGAGCCTCCTCGATCAGCGGCTCGAGCTCGTCGGGTGCGAGCGCCGCCGCGGGTGGCGGGTTGGCGAGCAGCACGGCGCTGGGCCAGCCCAACATCGCCTGGTGCCGGACAAGCCGAGCGAGTGCCACGGGTCCGTCGAGGCGGGGCACGGCGAGGCCGGTACGCGCCGTGTAGAAGCCGGGAAACTCGTCGGTGCCGCAGCCGGCCACCGTCACGCCCATGGTCTCGAGAACCTCCAGGGTCCGCGGCAGGTCGAGGATGATCTTGGCGCCGCTGCAGACCAATGCGAGACGGGCGCGCTGCAGCTCGTGGAGGTCGGCCGACCAGTCGAGGCTGGTCTCGCCGCCGCGATGCACGCCGCCGATGCCGCCCGTCGCCATGAAGCGGATGCCCGCTAGCCCCGCGGCGAACAGCGTGGCGGCGGCCGTCGTCGCGCCCGGAAGGCCGCTGGCCAGCCGGGCGGCGAGATCGCGCGTGCTGCACTTGGCGACGTCCTGGCCCTCCGACAGCCGGTCGAGCGCTCGTGCATCGAGTCCGATCCTGAGCCGCCCGTCGAGCACTGCCACATGGGCCGGCACGGCCCCCCCGCTGCGCACGGCTGCCTCCATGGCGTCGGCAGCCTCGCGGTTGCGCGGGCGCGGCAGGCCGTGCGCCAGCACGGTGGTCTCGAGGGCCACCACTGGTCGCCCGGCGGCCAGGGCGGCCCTGACCTCGGCGCTGACGACGACGAGTGACGTTGCGTTTTCCAAGCCTGCGCTCCATCTAACCGTGGACGAGCCGGCGCCGCGTCGCGCCGGTCTGCAGGCACGCATCGGAGACACCAGCGAATGACACGGAAGATCGACCATCACGCGGCGCTGATCTACACAATGGTGCTGGTGTCCGCGGCCGAAGGCCAGATCACCGATGCGGAACTCGAGATGATGGGGCGGCTGGTGAAGACGCTGCCGATCTTCGCCAGGTTCGATCGCGACCGGATCATCAGCATCGGCGAGGAGTGTGCCGAGCTGCTGCGCCGGGAGGAAGGGCTCGACGAGGCGCTGGAGCTGGTCGCCGCCGCCCTGCCGCCGCCGCTGCGCGAGACTGCCTACGCGCTGGCCTGCGACGTCGCCGCCGCCGACGGGACGGTGGACCAGGACGAGCTCCGGCTGCTCGAGATGGTGCGCCACGAGCTTGGCATCGAGCGGCTCGTCGCTGCCGCCATCGAGCGCGCCGCCGGGGCGCGCTTTCGCACGATCTGACGCTCTTGCCGGCGGTCCTGCCCGGCGCCGGATGGAAGGACGGGGTCCTCCTGTCGCCCGCCGCCATGGCGCGCGCCGACGCCGCCACGATCGCCGCCGGGACGCCGGGTCGCGCCCTCATGGAGCGGGCCGGCCGGGCGGTGGCGCGTGCCCTGGTGGAGCGCTTCCCGCCGCAGCCCGTCCTCGTGCTGTGCGGCCCGGGCAACAATGGCGGCGACGGCTATGTGGTGGCCCGGCTGCTGGAGGCCGCGGGCTGGCAGGTCCGGCTCGGCGCGCTGGTCCCGCCGGAGCGCCTGCGCGGCGATGCCGCATGGGCCGCTGCCGGCTGGCGCGGCCCTGTAGCGACGATCGATGAGGCCCTGCGCGGCGAGGAGCGTCTGGTGGTCGATGCGCTCTTCGGGGCGGGCCTGGCGCGGCCCCTCGAGGGCCAGGCCGCGGCGGCCGTGCGGCTGTTGCGGGAGCGCGGCGCTGCGATCGTGGCGGTCGACATGCCCTCGGGCGTGGACGGGGGAAGTGGGGCGATCACCGGCGACGCCTTCGAGGCGGCGCTTACCGTCACCTTCTGCCGGCCCAAGCCCGGCCATTTCCTGCTGCCCGGCCGGCTTCATGCCGGTGCGCTGGTAGTGGCCGACATCGGCATCGGCGATGAGGCGGTGGCGGCCTGCGACGAAGGGGTGCGCCTCGATGCTCCCTTCTTGTGGCAGGAGAGCCTGCGCCAGCGCCGCCCCGACGATCACAAATATCGCTTCGGCCATGCCGTGGTGGTCGGCGGCGGCGCTGCCGCCACCGGCGCCACGCGGCTGGCCGCCTCGTCGGCGCTGGGCATTGGCGCCGGGCTCGTCAGCGTCGTCTGCGAGCCGGCGGCCCTGCCGGTCTATGCCGCCACCCTGACCTCGGTGATGACGAAGCCGCTCCATCCGAGAGGCGATCTTTCCCGCCTGCTGGCGGACCGCCGGCTCAACGCCTGGCTCATCGGACCCGGCAAGGGGGTAGCTCCGGGCACCCGTGAGCAGGTCCTGCAGATCCTGCGCAGCCGCGTCCCGGCCGTCCTCGATGCCGATGCCCTGACGGTTTTCGCCAACGCGCCGGAGGAGCTGTTCGCGGCGCTGCACGACGCCTGCGTCCTCACGCCGCATGATGGCGAGTTCGCCCGCCTCTTCACGCTCGAGGGCTGCCGCCTCGCGCGCGCAACGGCAGCCGCCCGTCAGTCGGGGGCCGTCGTGATCCTCAAGGGTGGCGATACCGTGGTAGCAGCGCCGGACGGCCGCGCCGCGGTCATGACGGATGCGCCGGCGACGCTGGCCACCGCCGGCACCGGCGACGTGCTCGCCGGCATCGTCACAGGGCTGCTCGCGCAAGGCATGCAGCCCTTCGAGGCGGGCGCGGCGGGAGTCTGGCTGCATGCGGAGGCCGCCCGTTCACCCGCTCGCCCGCTGGTCTCCGAGGAGCTTCCCGGCCGCCTGCCGCAAGTGCTGGCGCATCTGCAACAGTAAGCGCAGGCGCACCGCAATCGATCATCTTTCGGTTGAATGAGCCTCGATGCGGGCGCAATAAGATTGTATGGATTCCTGGCGGCCGCCGCTTCGTGCAGTGGCCGGGAGGGGACCACGGAGGCGTCCGGCACAAGCTTCGCAAGCAAGCAGCCGCGCCGCCGCAAGGGGCGGGCAGAGCAACGGGGGGGCAGGTGCTGGCGGGGGTGAATTCCGCGATCCGCGGGCTTGCGGGACATATGCCCGAGTCCGTGCTGGACAGCCTGCTGGCGCAGGCGCCGCGGCCGCTACTGGTGCTTCGCAGCGATGTGGGGCACCGCGGCGAGGGGCAGATCGTGTGGTCGAATGGGAGCGCTGCAGAGCTGCTCGGGCGCCCGGGTGCCAGTCTTGCAGGCGAGGCCCTGGAGATGGTCCTGGGCGAGGGCGGCGACAGCGCCGGCCTCCTCGCTGCGGTCGCCGACGACCGGGCCTTCGAGGGAACGGCAGCCATCCTCGACGCTGGCGGACAGGAGATCTTGCTGGAGATGCGCCTCCTTCCGCTGCCGGACCGGCAGCGGCACATGGCGCTGTGGCTGGAGCCGCGCCGGAGCGAGGAGCAGGATCCGGCACGGCTGATCGAGCTGCTGCGGTTTTGCGCCGGCCCCGGCGGGCGCGGCTTCTATCTCCTCGCGGTCGGCGACGACTTGCGGCTCGCCCCGCTCTGGGCGGACGAGCGTGCGGCGGCACTCTGGGGCTTGTGCCATGGCCAGGCGAGGCGCGAGGAAGACTGGCTGGCGCGGGTGCCGCAGGAGGATCGCCCTCTGCTGCGCCGCCGCAACCAGCAGCTTCTGGGCGGCCGCGAGACCAGCATACGCTACCGCCTGATGCTCGAGGAGGGAGGCTTTCGCCACGTCAGCGACCGTTGCCGGCCGATCGGCGAGGGCCGTGACGGGCTTGTGGGCCTGGTGGTGGGAGCAATCGCCGACGACGAGCCGGAGCCGGGCGGCGGCGGCCCCATCGAGGCGCCGCTGGACCGCCTGGCGATGCTGCTGGCACCCGCCGTCTCGACGCTCGCCATGGTGGACCGGCGCGGCGCTGCGCTTTGGCCCGCCGACCGGCTCCTCGCCGATCGCCTCACGCCAGCCGGCGAGGATGCCCGGCAGGCACTGGTGGGTCGGGCTTTCGCGGAAGGTATGGTGGCGAGCGGTCGTCTCGAGCCTGCGGGCGGCGGTCCGGCGCTCGAAGCGCGAGCCGTTGCCATCGATGCGACGCGAGCGCTGCTCGTCCTCGACGCGCCGCAGCAGATTTCCTTGGGCCTCGAGGAGGAGGCAGGGCGATTCGAGGGCGCTCCCGTGGCGGTCGAGGTCGACGAGGTCACCGGCCTGCCGGTGCGGGCGATCTTCGAGGAGCGGGTGAACGCGGCGCTGCGCCGGGCGCGCGGCCGGCGCAGCGCCCTTGCGGTGATGCGGCTCGCCCTCGACCGGTTCGATCGTGTCAATGCGTCTTTCGGCTTTGCCGCCGGCGATGCCATGCTGCGCGTCATTGCCGAGCGGCTGGCGCGCGCCCTGCCCGAGGGCGGCTTTCTCGCCCGGCTGGGCGGCGACGAGTTCCTGGTGCTGGTGGAAGGGGCCGAGACCGCCGATTCCGTGACCGAGCTGGCGCAGCGGCTGGTCGAGGTGGTCCGCCCGCCCTCGACCGTGGTCGGGCCGCAGGCGGCGCTGACGGCGAGCCTCGGCGTGGCCCTCTTCCCGCGCGACGGCGACGATTGCGACGAGCTGCTGCACAAGGCGGGGGCGGCGCTGGCGCGTGCCCGCGAGGAGGGACGCGACCGCCACCAGCTCTTCACCAACGAGCTTAATGCGACCCCGCTCGAGCGGCTGCTGCTGGAGGGGCGGCTGCGCCAGGCCCTCGAGCAGGGCGAGTTCACGATCTACTACCAGCCCCAGGCATGCCTGCGCACCGGCCGGATCGTCGGTGTCGAGGCGCTGCTGCGCTGGAGTCATCCCGAGGACGGGCTGGTGCCGCCCGGCGAGTTCATCCCGCTGGCCGAGGAGACCGGCCTGATCGTGCCGATCGGCGCTTGGGTGCTGGAGGCCGCCTGCCGTGACATGCGGCGCTGGGAGGAGGAGCTGGGCGGGGAGGAGCTCAGGCTCGCCGTCAATCTCTCGGCCCGCCAGTTCCAGCAGACCGACCTCGTGGCGGTGGTCGACCAGATCCTCGCCGACACCGGCTTTCCGCCGGAGCGGCTGGAGCTCGAGCTGACCGAGAGCGTGGTGATGAGCGATGCCGTCACCACCACCCGCCGGCTGCGCCAGCTCACGGCCCTGGGCCTGCGGCTCGCCATCGACGATTTCGGCACGGGCTACTCCTCGCTCTCCTATTTGCGCAAGTTCCCGATCAGCTCCTTGAAGATCGATCGCGGCTTCATCCAGGATATCGACGGCGATCCCAACAGCGCTGCCATCGTCCAGGCGATCATCGCGCTGGCGTCGAGCCTCGGGCTGCGGGTGGTCGGCGAGGGCGTGGAGAAGGAGCAGCAGCTGCGCCAGCTGCGCCTGTTCGGGTGCCACGAGATGCAGGGCTTTCTTCTCAGTCGGCCCATGCCCCTCGAGCAGCTCGCCCGCACGCTGCGCGGCGCGCGTCTGGCGGTGGAGCCCTAGAATCTCGGCCCGATGGTCTGGAGCCGCCAGGCCGAAAGGCGCCGGGCCTGCAGCGCCGCTGTCGCGGCCCTGCGCCGCGGGTCCGCGGCAGGCCGTTCCGGCGGACCGTGAGCCGTACTAGCCGCCGAGATCGGCCGAGGATTTCTGCGGCTGGGCATGGCAGCGTCCGACCGAGCCCTCCGCGCACACGGTCTTGCCGTCGATCCAGGTGGCGCCGGAGAGATCCACATAGAGAAGGTCCGCGCCCTCCATGATCACGCCCGAGAGATCGGCGTCGCGCAGCTTGGCGCGGAAGAGCTTGCTGCGGCGCAGGCTGGCGTTGCGCAGCGAGGCGCCGGTGAGGTCGGCGCTGGTGAGGTCGCCGAAGGTGAAGTCGGCGCCGTCGAGCGTCGCCCCCACCAGACGCGCCGAGACGAACTTGGCGCGTCGCGCGTCGGCCTGCACGAGATTGGCGCCGGAGAGGTCGGCCCGCTTGAAGGAGGTGTCACGAAGGTCGGCACCACTGAGGTCGGTGTCCGAGAGGTCGGCGCCGTCGAGCAGGCAGCGCCGCCACTCGACGCCCGGTGCCGCGGCATCCGAGCAGGCGGCCCGGGCCGGATCGGCGGCTGTGGTGACCGACACGGCCATCAGCAGGGCCGGCAGCAGCCGCCCGGCGAGGCGCGCGACCGGAGCCGCAGTCGGAGGTTCGGGCGTGGTCGTGCGGCCTCGTTTCATGCCCTCTAGATAGGGCGGCCCCGGCTTCTTCTCAACGCTCGACCGGCGCAGAGCGGGCCGGTGCCGGCCCGAACAGCACCGGAAAGTGCCGCATCAGCGCCTCGTCCAGGTCCGCCATAGTGTGGGGGTTGCCCAAGGCTGCCAGGGAGGTCACCGGATAGCTGCCCAGGCCGCACGGCACGATGCCGGCGAAATGGCCGAGATCGGGCGACACGTTGATGGCCACGCCGTGATAGCTCACCCAGCGCCGCACCCGGACGCCGATGGCGCCGATCTTGGCCTCGCCGCCGGGCGCGTCCGGCACCCACACGCCGACCCGGCCCTCGCGGCGCAGCGCCGTGACGCCGAGATCGGCGAGGCTGCGGATCACCCATTCCTCGAGGCGCCAGACATGGCCGCGCACGTCGCCGTCAAAGCGTTTGAGATCGAGGACGACGTAGCCGACCCGCTGGCCGGGCCCGTGATAGGTGAAGCGCCCGCCGCGCCCGGCGTCGTAGACCGGGAAGCGGTCGGGATCGAGAAGCTCGGCCGGATCGGCGCTGGTGCCCGCGGTATAGAGCGGCGGGTGCTCGAGGAGCCACACGAGCTCCGGCGCTCCCTCGTCGCGCAGGGCGGCGACCCGCTCCTCCATCTGGCGCACGGCGTCGGGGTAGGCGACGGGGTCGTCGCCGATCCTCCACTGGATGGTCATCGAAATGTTCGCATGCTCTTGTCAGGGTGTCCGGGGTCTGTTAGATCGCTGCTCGCGCAAGGGCGATGAGCCCTCGCAAGGGCGACGAGCCCCCGTCCACATAATGCGGTCGTGGCGGAATTGGTAGACGCGCCAGCTTGAGGGGCTGGTGGCCGAAAGGCCGTGGAAGTTCGAGTCTTCTCGACCGCACCATACTTCACTGCACTTCCTGACATCGCTGAAGTCGTACCCTCGCCGCTTGCTCCACAGGCGCGGTTGCCCTAGGACCGACGGCATCGTCGTCGGCTTCGGGCCGCCAACACCTCGCTTCGTGGAACGCTCGGGCTATGCGGGATCGGTTGCGTACGGACGCGCTGGACTATCATCGTCGGCCCACCGCCGGCAAACTCGCCGTCGTCGCCACCAAGCCGCTGGCTACCCAGCGCGATCTCGCGCTCGCCTATTCTCCGGGCGTGGCCGCCGCCTGCCAGGCGATCGTCGACGACCCCGTCACTGCTGCCGAGTTCACCTCGCGCGCCAACCTGGTGGCCGTGGTCACCAACGGTACCGCCGTGCTCGGCCTCGGCGCCATCGGCCCGCTGGCCTCCAAGCCGGTGATGGAAGGCAAGGCGGTCCTCTTCAAGAAATTCGCCGGCATCGACGCCTTCGACATCGAGCTCGCCGAGCGCGACCCGCAAAAGCTGGTCGACATCGTGGCGGCGCTCGAGCCGACCTTCGGCGCCATCAACCTCGAGGACATCAAGGCTCCCGAGTGCTTCGAGATCGAGGCGCAGCTGCGCGAGCGCATGCGCATTCCGGTCTTCCACGACGACCAGCACGGCACCGCCATCATCGTCGCCGCGGCGATCTCCAACGGGCTGCGTCTGGTCGGCAAGAAGATCGAGGAGGTGCGGCTGGTGGCCAGCGGCGCGGGTGCCGCCGCCCTTGCCTGCCTCGACCTCCTGGTGACTTTGGGCCTGCCGCGCGAGAACATCACCGTCTGCGACATCGAGGGCGTGGTCTTCAAGGGACGCGAGACCCTCATGGACCGCTGGAAGGAGCGCTTCGCCCGCGAGACGCCGATGCGGACGCTGGGCGAGGCGATCGGCGGCGCCGACATCTTCCTCGGCCTCTCCGCGCCGAACGTGCTGGCGCCCGAGATGCTTTTGGCGATGGCCGAGCGGCCGCTGGTCCTGGCGCTGGCCAACCCCAACCCGGAGATCGACCCCGAGCTGGCCTGCCAGACCCGCCCGGATGCGATCATCGCCACCGGGCGCAGCGATTATCCCAACCAGGTCAACAACGTCCTCTGTTTCCCGTTCATCTTCCGCGGCGCCCTCGACGTGGGCGCCACGACGATCAACGAGGAGATGAAGAAGGCCTGCGTCGAGGCCATTGCCGGTCTTGCCCGGGCCACCACGCCCGAGGCCGTCGCGAGTGCCTACGGCCTCGAGAATCTGAGCTTCGGCCCGGACTACCTGATCCCCAAGCCGTTCGACCCGCGGCTGATCGTGGAGGTGCCGGCGGCGGTGGCGCAGGCCGCCATGGAAAGCGGTGTGGCGACGCGGCCGATCGAGGATCTGGATGCCTATCGCCGGCGGCTGAGCGACCGGATCTTCAAGTCCGGCCTGATGATGCGGCCGGTCTTCGAGCTGGCCCGCTCGCGGCCGCAGCGGCTGGTCTATACCGACGGCGAGGAGGAGCGGGTGCTCCGCGCCATCCAGGCGGTGGTCGACGAGCGTCTCGCCCGGCCGATCCTCATCGGCCGTCCCGACGTGATCGAGACACGGATCGCAAGGCTCGGCCTGCGGCTGCGGCCGGGCATCGACTTCGAGCTGTGCAACCCGCTGAGCGATCCGCGCTTCAACGACTATGTGGCCTTCTATCTCGAGCGCATGGGCCGCAAGGGCGTCACCCCGCAGGCCGCCCGCGAGATCGTCCGCACGCGCCGCACCGTGATCGCCGCCGTGATGGTCGCGCGTGGCGAGGCGGACGCGATGATCGCCGGCCCTGTGGGGCTGTTCTCTAGCCATCTGCGCCATGTCCTGAGCGTCACCGGGCTCGATCGCGAGGTCAGCGACGCGGCCACGGTGCATGCCGTCATCCACGACAATGGCGTGCTGTTCCTGGCCGACACCTCGGTGGTCTACGAGCCTACCGCCGGCCAGATCGCGCGGACCGCGCTGAACGCCAGCGAGACCGTGCGGCGGCTCGGCATCGAGCCCAAGGTGGCGCTGCTCTCGCACAGTAATTTCGGCAGCCGCGACACCCCATCGGCGGCGCGCATGCGCGAGGCGTTGACGATCATCCGCGAGCAGGCGCCCGACCTCGAGGTCGAGGGCGAGATGCAGGCCGACACCGCGCTCTCGCAGACGATCCGCGATCGTATCCTGCCCGGCGCGCGGCTGAGCGGCGAGGCGAACCTCCTGGTCATGCCGAGCCTCGATGCCGCCAGCATCGCCTACAACCTCCTCAAGGTGGTGACCGACGCCGTGGCGGTGGGTCCCATCCTGCTCGGGCCGGCCTATCCCGCCCATATCCTCAACCCCGCCGTCACGACCCGCGGCATCCTCAACATGACGGCTATCGCCTGCGTCGATGCGATCTCGCGTGCGCAAGCGGGGCAGGATGGCTGAGGAAGGGGCCCGCGATACCGAGCAGGAGAAGCCGCCTCTCGAGCTGACCGATGCGCTCGTGGCCGAGGTTCGCGACGCGCTCGAGGCAGACAACGCGACCCTGGCGGCGGCGCTCGCCACGCCGCTGCATCCGGCCGATCTCGCCGACCTCCTCCAGCTTCTCGACGGCGAGCAGCGGGTCCGTCTCGTGGGCGCCGTTGGCCCGCTGTTCGACCCCGACACGCTCTCCCATCTCGACGACCATGTCCGCGACGAGCTGATCTCGGCCCTGGGGCCCGAGGCGGTGGGTGCGGTCATCGCCCAGCTCGAGACCGACGACGCGGTCGAGCTCCTGGGTGATCTCGACGACCAGGAGCAGCAGGCGATCCTCGAGCGGCTGCCGCTTCCCGAGCGGGCCGCCATCGAGCAGGGCCTGGCTTTTCCCGAATACAGCGCCGGCCGCCTCATGCAGCGCGAGGTGGTGGCGGTTCCCGAATACTGGACCGTCGGCCAGGCCATCGACTATTTGCGGGCCAATCCGGATCTGCCCGACGAGTTCTATGACATCTACCTGGTCGACCCGCGTTTCCGGCCGGTCGCCGTGGTGCCGCTGAGCCGCGTCCTGCGCGCCCGCCGATCCACCCTCCTGCGCGACCTGCGCAGCAAGGAGCTGCGCATCGTCGACGCCGACACCGACCAGGAGAAGGTCGCCTTCCTGTTCCGCCAGTACGGGCTCGTCTCCGCCCCGGTGGTGGGGCCGGAGGGCAGGCTCCTGGGCGTCATCACGGTCGACGACGTGGTCGACGTGATCGACGAGGAGGCCGAGGACGACCTGCTGCGGCTGGGCGGCGTCTCCGAGACCGACACCTTCGCCTCGCCCTGGCGCGCCACCATGGGGCGGATGCCGTGGCTCGGCATCAACCTCATGACAGCGCTCATCTCGGCCACCGTCATCTCGCAGTTCGAGACCGCCATCGCCAAGCTGGTGACGCTTGCCATCTTGATGCCCATCGTGCCGTCGATGGGCGGCAATGCCGGCACCCAGGCGCTCACGATCACGGTGCGGGCGCTGGCGGTCAAGGAGCTCACCGCCAGCAATGCGCGCCGCGTGCTGGCCAAGGAGATCATGGTCGGCGGGCTCAACGGGCTGGTCTTCCTCGTGGCGGGCGCGCTGCTCGTCACGCTGTGGTTCCAGGACCCGCTCTTGGGCGCCGTGTTCGGTGCGGCGATGCTCTGCAACCTGCTCGCCGCCGGGTTCGCCGGCGTGACGATCCCCTTCGTGCTGGACCGGCTGGGCTTCGATCCGGCGGTCTCCTCGAGCGTCTTCGTCACCACCATCACCGACGCGGTGGGCTTCTTCGCGTTCCTCGGCCTGGCGGCCTATTTCCTCTTGTAGCCGCGGCACCGCCGCTCCAAACAGGAGCAGCGGCCTCTTGCGGGGAGGAACGAGACGTGGCGCAGATCACCTGCCCGTCGATCGATTTCGATCTCGGCGACACGGCCGAGGAGATCAGGGCGGCCGTTGCCGGCTTCGCCGCCGCCGAGATCGCGCCCCTCGCCGACGGGATCGACCGCGCCAACCGCTTCCCGCGCGAGCTCTGGCCGCGCCTGGGCGAGCAGGGCCTGTTGGGCGTCACCGTCGAGGAGGAGTGGGGCGGCGCCGGTCTCGGCTACCTCGTCCACACCGTCGCCATGGAGGAGATCAGCCGCGCCTCGGCAGCGGTCGGCCTCTCCTACGGCGCCCACTCCAATCTCTGCGTCAACCAGCTCCGCCTGCACGGCACGCCCGGGCAGAAGCGCCGCTATCTGCCCCGCCTGGTCTCCGGCGAGCACGTGGGCGCGCTCGCCATGAGCGAGCCCGGCGCCGGCTCCGACGTGGTCTCGATGCGCACCCGCGCCGAGCGCAGGGGCGACCGCTACGTGCTCAACGGCGGCAAGATGTGGATCACCAACGGCCCCGAGGCCGAGACGCTGGTGGTCTACGCGAAGACGAATCCGAAGGCCGGCCCGAAGGGCATCACCGCCTTCATCGTCGAGAAGGGCTTCAAGGGCTTCAGGACCGCCCAGAAGCTCGACAAGCTGGGGATGCGCGGCTCGGACACCTGCGAGCTGGTGTTCGAGGACTGCGAGGTGCCGGCAGAGAACGTGCTGGGCGAGGTCGACGGGGGCGTGCGGGTCCTCATGGGCGGGCTCGACTACGAGCGGCTGGTGCTGGCTGGCGGGCCGCTGGGCATCATGCAGGCCTGCATGGACACGGTGCTTCCCTATCTCCACGAGCGCCGGCAGTTCGGCCGGCCGATCGGCGAGTTCCAGCTCATGCAGGGCAAGCTCGCCGACATGTACACGGCGATGAACGCCTCGCGGGCCTATGTCTATGCCTGTGCCAAGGCTGCCGACAAAGGGACGATCACCCGCCAGGACGCCGCTGGCTGTCTCCTCTATGCCGCGGAGCAGGCGACACGCATGGCCCTCGAGACCATCCAGACCCTGGGCGGCAACGGCTATATCAACGACTATCCGGCCGGTCGCCTCCTGCGCGACGCCAAGCTTTACGAGATCGGCGCCGGCACCTCCGAGATCCGCCGCATGCTGATCGGCCGCGAGCTCTTCAAGCTGACGGAGTAAGTCACGCCACCATGGCCGAGCCCCTGGATTTCTATTTCGAGTTCGCCTCCCCCTACGGCTACTTGGCGAGCCTGCGCATCGACACCATCGCCGCAGGGTATGACCGCGAGGTCCGATGGCGGCCCATCATGCTGGGCGTCGCCCTCAAGAAGACGGGCTCGCAGCCCAATCTGCGGATTCCCATGAAGGGCGAGTATCTGCGCCGTGACGTGGCGCGCTGCGCCCGGCTCCTCGACGCGCCCCTGAAGCTGCCGCCGGTGCTGCCGATGAACTCGCTCGCCGCCAGCCGCGCCTACTGGTGGCTGGAGGCTTCCGATCCCGATCTCGCCAAGGGGCTTGCCCAGGCGATCTATCACGCTCACTGGGGCGAGGGCCGCGATCTCTCCACCGTGGAGCAGGTGGCCGAGGTGGCGGCGTCGCTCGGCATCGCCGCGGACGAGCTGGCCGGGGCCTGTGCCGATCCTGCCATCAAGGAGAAGCTGAAGCAGGAGACCGAGGACTCCATCGAGCGCGGGGTCTTCGGGGCGCCGTTCATCTTCGTGGACGACGAGCCGTTCTGGGGTGCCGACCGCCTCGACCAGGTCGAGCGCTGGCTGGCCACCGGCGGCTGGTGAGCGGGGCCGCCGGCCCGGAGCAGCGCGCATGAGCGTGATCCGCAGCAAGCTCAACCCGCGCAACGACACCTTCCGCCGCAATGCCGAGCGCATGGCCGAGCTGGTGGGCGATCTGCGCGCGCAGGTGGCGACGGCGGCCCGGGGCGGCGACGAGCGCGCCCGCGCCCGTCACCTGTCCCGCGGCAAGCTTCTGCCCCGCAACCGCCTCGAGCGCTTGCTCGACCCCGGTAGCCCGTTTTTGGAGCTGAGCCAGCTCGCCGCCCACGGCATGTATGGCGGCGAGGTGCCGGCTGCCGGCATCATCACTGGTATTGGCCGCGTCTCCGGACGCGAGTGCGTGCTGGTGGTCAACGACGCCACGGTCAAGGGCGGTACCTACTATCCCGTCACCGTGAAGAAGCATCTGCGCGCCCAGGAGATCGCCCGGACGAACCGGCTTCCCTGCATCTACCTGGTCGATTCGGGGGGCGCCAACCTGCCCAATCAGGACGAGGTGTTCCCCGACCGCGAGCATTTCGGCCGGATCTTCTTCAACCAGGCCACCATGTCGGCCGAGGGCATCCCGCAGATCGCAGCCGTCCTGGGCTCGTGCACTGCCGGCGGCGCCTATGTGCCGGCGATGTCCGACGAGGCCGTCATCGTCAAGGAACAGGGCACGATCTTCCTGGGCGGGCCGCCTCTGGTGAAGGCCGCCACCGGGGAGGTGGTCACCGCCGAGGATCTCGGCGGCGGCGACGTCCACACCCGCATCTCCGGCGTGGCCGACCATCTGGCCGAGAGCGACGCGCACGCGTTGGCCTTGTGCCGGCGCATCGTCGGCGGCCTGGGCAGCCCCGTCCGCCACGGCCAGGATCTGCACATGCCCGAGCCGCCGCTCTTCGATCCGGCCGAGCTCGACGGCGTGATCCCCGAGGATCTCCGCCAGCCCTTCGACATCCGCGAGGTCATCGCCCGCATCGTCGACGGCTCCGTGCTCGACGAGTTCAAGCCGCGTTTCGGCGTCACGCTGGTCACGGGCTTTGCCCGCCTGTTCGGCCAGCCGGTCGGCATCATCGCCAATAACGGCATCCTCTTCAGCGACTCGGCGCAAAAGGGCGCCCATTTCGTCGAGCTGTGCTGCCAGCGGCGCATCCCGCTGATCTTCCTCCAGAACATCACCGGCTTCATGGTGGGCAAGCGCTACGAGCATGGCGGCATCGCCAAGGACGGCGCCAAGCTGGTCACCGCCGTCTCCTGCGCGAGAGTGCCCAAGCTCACGGTGATCGTCGGCGGCAGCTTCGGGGCCGGCAATTACGGCATGTGCGGCCGCGCCTTCGACCCGCGCTTCCTGTGGATGTGGCCCAACGCCCGGATCTCCGTCATGGGCGGCGAGCAGGCGGCCTCGGTGCTGGCCCAGGTGCGCCGCGACGGGCTCGAGGCCCGGGGGCAGGCCTGGTCGGCGGACGAGGAGGAGGCTTTCAAGGCGCCGATCCGCGCGCAGTACGAGAGCGAGGGCCATCCCTATTACGCCACCGCGCGGCTGTGGGACGACGGGATCATCGAGCCCTCCGCCACCCGCATGGTGCTGGGCCTGGGGCTCTCCGCTGCTCTCAACGCTCCCGTGCCGCCCACCACCTTCGGCGTCTTTCGGATGTAGGCCCATGAGCGACGCTTCTGTTCTGCCCGAGCGCCGCGAGGCGGTGCTCCGCCTGACGCTCAACCGCCCGAAGGTGCACAATGCCTTCGACGAGCACCTGATCGCAGCGCTCACCGCCGAGCTGGAGAAGGCCGCGTCCGACGCGTCGCTGCGCGCCGTCGTGCTCGCCGGCGCCGGGCGCAGCTTCTCGGCCGGCGCCGATCTCGACTGGATGCGCCGCATGGCGACCTACGACGAGGCGCAGAATCTCGAGGACGCCCGCGCCCTGGAGCGGTTGCTGCGCACTCTCGACAGGCTCCCGGTCCCGACCGTCGCGCTGGTCAACGGTGCGGCCATCGGCGGCGGCGTCGGCCTCGTTGCGTGCTGCGACGTGGCGATCGGCGCAGAGAGTGCCGTCTTCGCGCTCTCCGAGGTGCGGCTCGGCCTCGTCCCGGCCACCATCGGGCCCTATGTGGTGCGCGCCATCGGCGAGCGTGCCTGCCGCCGCCTGTTCCTCACGGCCGAGCGGTTCGGCGCCGAGGAGGCCGCCCGGCTCGGCCTCCTGCACGAGACGGCGCCGGCCGGGGAGCTGGAGGCGCGCGGCGAGGCGGTGCTGGCCGAGATGCTGCGCGGCGGGCCTGAAGCGCTGCGCGAGGCCAAGGCGCTGCTGCGCACGATCCGCGAGCAGGACGGTGCGACGCTGGGGGAGGGCACGGCGAGACTGATCGCCCGGCGCCGTGCCTCGGCCGAGGGGCGGGAAGGGGTCGGCGCCTTCCTCGAGAAGCGCGCCGCCGGATGGGTGCGCTCTTGATGTTCTCCAAGCTCCTGATCGCCAATCGCGGCGAGATCGCCTGCCGCATCATCCGCACCTGTCGCCGCCTCGGTATCGCCACGGTGGCCGTCTGTTCCGACGCCGACCGCGACGCGCTGCACGTCCGCTTGGCCGACGAGGCGGTGCGGCTCGGACCGGCCCCTGCGGCCGAGAGCTATCTTCTCGCGGACAAGGTGCTGGAGGCGGCGCGGCGCACGGGGGCGGCGGCGATCCATCCGGGCTATGGCTTTCTTTCGGAAAACGCCGCCTTCGCCGCCGCCGTGCGCGAGGCGGGCCTCGTCTTCGTCGGCCCTTCGGCCGAGGCCATGGAGCTCATGGGGGCCAAGGACCGCGCCAAGGCGGTGATGCAGCGGGCCGGCGTGCCCGTGGTGCCGGGCTATGCCGGCGACGACCAGGACGACGGGCGGCTGGCGCAGGAAGCTGAGCGCACCGGCTTCCCGCTGCTCCTCAAGGCCGCTGCCGGCGGCGGCGGCAAGGGCATGCGCCGGGTCGACGGGCCGGCCGGCTTCATGGACGCGCTCGCCGCCTGCCGCCGCGAGGCCAGGGCCGCGTTCGGCGACGAGCGCATGCTGATCGAGCGCCTGATCGCCAGCCCGCGCCATGTCGAGCTGCAGGTCATGGCCGACCGCCACGGCAACGCCGTCCACCTGTTCGAGCGCGACTGCACACTCCAGCGCCGCCACCAGAAGGTCATCGAGGAGGCCCCCGCGGCCGGCCTCGACCCGGCCATCAGGCAGGCGCTCGGCGAGGCCGCGGTGCAGGCGGCGCTGGCGAGCGGCTACGAGAATGCCGGCACGGTGGAGTTCCTGCTGGAGCCCTCCGGAAGCTTCTACTTCATCGAGATGAACACCCGCCTGCAGGTCGAGCACCCGGTCACCGAGGCGATCACCGGGCTGGACCTGGTCGAATGGCAGCTCCGCATCGCCGCCGGCCAGCCTCTGCCGCTGCGCCAGGAGGAGATCCGTGCGCAAGGCCACGCCTTCGAGGCGCGGCTCTATGCCGAGGACCCGGCCAGGGGCTTCCTCCCCTCGACCGGCCGGCTGGCGGCCTTGCGCCTGCCCTTCGGGCTGCCCGGCGCACGGGTCGAGACCGGCGTGGAGGAAGGCGATGCCGTCACCCCGTTCTACGACCCCATGATAGCCAAGATCGTCGTGCACGGTCCTGACCGGGCGCGCGCCCTCGACCTGCTCGCCCAGGCGCTGGACGCTACCGCGGTAAGTGGCCCTGCCACCAATCTCGCCTTCCTGCGCCGGGTGTGCACGGCGCCTTCATTCCGCGAGCTTTCCATCGACACGAGCTGGCTCGACCGCGAGGGCGCGGCGCTGGCGGGCGCCACCGCGCCGGTGGAGCCGGAGCATGTCCTGATGGCTGCCATGGCGGTGCTTCAGCGGCGCTGCAGGCAGGCCTCGGGCACCTCGCCCTGGGACGATCCGGGCGGCTGGCGCCTCAACGCGCCGCCGACCCACACGGTCCGCCTGCTGCGGGACGGGCATGAGCATGTCGTGCATGTCGCGGGCACGGCCGAGGGCGGCACCGCGCTGCTGGGCGAGCAGGCCGTCGCCCTGCGCGCCGGTGCCGACACGCGCGGGCCCTGGATCGAGCTCGATGGCTGGCGGCGGCGCTTCGCTGCCACCTGGGCCGGCGAGGAGCTTGTGCTGGTGGCGGGCGGCCGGCGCCTGCGCTTCCTGCTGGAGGCCGGCACCGGCCTCGTGGCCGGCGAGGAGGCAGCCCAGGGCCTGCTGGCGGCGCCCATGCCTGGCCGGGTCACGCGGGTGCTGGTGGCCGAGGGCGAGGCGGTGGAGGCCGGCCAGCCGCTCGCCATCCTGGAGGCCATGAAGATGGAGCATCGCTTCGAGGCGCCGGTCGCCGGCCGCGTCGCCGCGGTGCATGTGCGCGAAGGCGAGCAGGTCGAGGAGGGGGCCATCCTGCTCGACCTGGTGCGGGAGGAAGGCGCTTGAGCGACGGTCTCTTCGCCGCGGTGCCGGAGCGGGTGACGGTGGTCGAGGTGGGCCCGCGCGACGGGCTGCAGAACGAGCCCGCTATCGTGCCGCTCGAGGTCAAGGTGCGGCTGGTCGACGAGCTGGCGCTGGCGGGCCTGCCGGTCGTCGAGGCCGGCGCCTTCGTCTCGCCGCAATGGGTTCCCCAGATGGCCGACACCGGGGAGGTGCTGCGCCGCATCCGGCAGCGCCCGGGCGTGCGCTACCCGGTGCTGGTGCCCAACCTCAAGGGCCTCGAGCGGGCGCAGGCTGCGGGCGTGCAGGAGATCGCCGTCTTCGGCGCGGCCTCGGAAAGCTTCAGCCGCAGGAACATCAACTGCTCCATCGACGAGAGCCTCGAGCGGTTCCGGCCGGTCGTGAAGCAGGCCCGCAAGGCCGGCATGAAGGTGCGGGGCTATGTCTCCTGCGTGCTGGGCTGCCCCTATGAGGGGGCCGTCGCCCCGGCCGCGGTGGCCCGCATCGCCTCGGCACTCCACGCCATGGGCTGCTTCGAGATCTCGCTGGGCGACACGATCGGCACAGGCACGCCACGCGCCACCGCCTCGATGCTATCGGCCGTCACAAGCGAGGTGCCGGTCGGGGCGCTGGCGCTCCACGCCCACGACACCTACGGCCAGGCGCTGGCCAACGTCCTGACGGCGCTGGAGACCGGGGTACGGGTGGTGGATTCATCGGTGGCCGGGCTCGGCGGCTGCCCCTATGCAAGGGGCGCCAGCGGCAATCTCGCCACCGAGGACCTGCTGTTCATGCTGCACGGTATGGGGGTCGCCACGGGCGTTGATCTCGATGCCGTGGTGCGCGCCGGCGAGCATGTCTGCACGGCGCTCGGCCGGCCGCCGCGCTCCAGCGCCGCGCGGGCCCTCGCCGGGCGCCGCGGCAAGGCGTGAGACTGCAGCGCCGCACCCTGCAGGCCCTCGCGGTCCTGCTGCTGGCGCTCGCCGCGGCGGCGGCTATGCCGGCACTCGGCCTGACGCCGCGGCAGGCGGTCACGGTGGGCCTCCTCGTCGGCACCATCGGCCTGTGGGCCACCGCGGCGATTCCCGAGCCGGTGACCGCGCTGGCCTTCATGGGCCTGGCGCTGGTGCTGGGGGCGGGGCCGCCCGAGACCGTCTTCGCCGGCTTCGCCTCGCCCGCCTTGTGGCTGGTGGCGGGCGGGCTGCTGCTGGCGGCCTCGACTCACGCCACCGGCCTCGGCCGCCGCCTCGCCGCCGTCGCCGGGCGCCGGCTCGGCCATTCCTATGCCGCCGCGGTAGGCGGCGTGGCCGTCCTCGCCATGGGCTTCGCCTTCATCGTGCCGGCGGCCTTCGGCCGGGTCGTGATCATCGTGCCGCTGGTCCAGGCGATGGCGCTGGCGCTGGGTCTCGGGCGCCACCGTGCCGGCCATCACGGCCTGATCGCCGCTGCCGTGCTGGGCACCATGGCCCCCGGCTTCGCGATCCTCACCGCCAACCTGCCCAACCTCGTTCTGGCCGGCGCCGCCGAGGGTCTCTACGGCGAGCAGTTCGGCTATGGCAGCTACCTGCTGTGGCACTTTCCGGTGCTGGGGCTGCTCAAGCTGCCGGTCATCGTGCTGGCCGTGCTGCGCCTCTTTCCCGACCGTATCGACGGCGAGGACGGTATCGACGAGCCCGGCCCCTGGACCGCCGCCGAGCACCGGCTGCTGCTCTTGATCCTCGCCACCGTGGCGCTCTGGGCCACCGACCGGCTGCACGGCCTGCCGGCCGGCGGCCTCGCCCTCCTGGCGGGAGTGCTCTGCCTGCTGCCCCGCATCGGCTTTCTCGACCCGGCCCGCCTCGGCGCCGATCTCAATGTCGGCACGCTCTTCTATGTGGCCGGCGTTCTGGGCCTCGTGAGGCTCGTGGACGCGAGCGGGCTGGACGCTCTCGCCGCCTCCCACCTGCTGCCGGTGGCGCTGCTGCAGGGCGCCTCGCCGGGCCTCGTCTATGCCGCGGTGGTGGGAGCAGGAGCGCTGCTCGCCACGGTGGCGGGCTTTCCGGTGGCGGCCGCCGTGCTGGTGCCGATGGCAGCTCCGATTGCCGAGGCAGCCGGTGTCCCGCTCATCGGCGTCCTCATGGCGATCGTCGCCGTCTTCTCGTTCATCGTGCTGCCGCACCAGGAAGCGCCGGTGGCGGTCGGCATCCATCTCGGCGGCATCCCTCGCGGCCCGGCCATCCGCCTGCTGCTGATCACTGCCGCCGTCTTCGGCTTCGTCCTCACCCCGCTGCACTTCCTCTGGCTCGGCCTCATGGGCCTCTTCGGCTGAGCCCCGCCGGCGCGGATCGCGCGACGGAGGGCCGCGAACGCCGGCCCGGCGTGGCCGCGGCGGGCCGTCAGAACGCGCGGAAACCCTTGGCGGCCTCCTCGTTGTGGCAGCTCGAGCAACCGATCACCGGTCCGCTCTTCTTGCCCTCTGCGCGCGTCTGGCGGTGGCAGCCGGTGCAGAAGTCGTGGAACACGACGTCGATCCGGGTCGACTCGCTGCGTGTCTCCTGCTTGTGGCAATTGAAGCAGGACAGCGAGCCCGTATCGTCGGTGAAGTTGTGGTGGCACTGCGCGCAGGGCGTCCGGCGGTGATCGGCGTGGGAGAACTGTGAGCGGAGCAGGGGCGCTTCGGCGACCGCCGCCACTCTGAGGCTGCTGATTGCGTGCCAGCCCTGGCTCGCGAGAAGAACCGCGGCCAGGGCGATGAGCAGCGTTCGCAGCCGGCGGGGGATGGCTGATCGCGGGCGCGCCTGGTGACCGGACGGCTGCCTCCTCATCGCCTAAAGCCGGAGGCCGAGGCGCGCCGCCGCCACCGCGCACAGGAAGACCGCCGCGAGCATGGCGACGAGCCAGACCATGTGCCGTCCCGTCGCCAGGCGATAGGCTGTCCTCGCCGGGCGGCGCAGCCGGGTGGCGAGCCGCTCGCCCAGGACCGGCGCGAGTCCCAGCCCGATCTGCTGCCCCAAGCTCGGCAGCGCCGCCAGAACGATCATCCCGAGCAGCAGGAGCACCTGCCAGGAAGCGAGGAGCTTGGCCTGCCCGAGGGCCACGTGGAGAGTGGAGAACGCCACGAACAGGAGCGCCAGGAGCGCGTGGGTCGAGGCGGGCCCGAGGCGTCGCAGCAGGGGCCGGCGCAGGGGCTCCTTCGTCAGCACGGCAGCAAGCAGTGCGGCGGCCGCGAGGAACCCGAACAGGACGTCCACCGGCATGGTCCACGTCATGTAGCGGAGCGACTCCGGATCGAGGACCAGGATCGTCGCGACGTGGAGCAGCGTGCCCAGCCAGATGGCATGGCCGATCCAGCGGTGGAGCGTCAGCTCTTCCGGCACGCCGAGCGGCCGGAGTTGGGCCCGGCGCCGCCAGCCGAGGGAACATCCCAGAATGGCGGCGGCGCAGGCCACATAGCCGAAGCCTGCGCTCGCCTCCCAGACCGGCTCGAGCGGCACCAGGGGCGGGAGCACGAGCGGCAGGGTCGCGCAGGCGACGAACAGGAGGGCCAGCCGGTCGAAGCTCCTCAGTTTCCTCTCCCTGCCGGTCGCAGCAACCGTGCCCGACCGGTCAGCGCTGGCAGAGATCCCCGGCACCCGGGAAGCCCCGACGGCGATCCGCCCCGGGTGCGTCGTGCCTGGCTGCGGTCATCCTATCCGGTCGCGGAAGGAGTGTGCCGGGTAGACGCCCAGGATCTCGAGATTGTGGGCAAAGAAGCGCAGCTCTTCCATCGCCAGACGCACGTTCTCGTCCTGCGGATGGCCGATAATGTCGGCGTGGAACTGGGCCTGAGTGAAGGCGCCGTCGATATAGCTCTCGAGCTTGACCATGTTGACGCCGTTGGTGGCGAAGCCGCCCATGGCCTTGTAGAGGGCGGCCGGGACGTTGCGCACCGTGAACAGGAAGGTCGTCACGGTGGGGCCGGCGCCCGGTTCGGGGACCTGCGGCTCGCGGGCGAACACCAGGAACCGCGTGGTGTTGTGCTCGGCATCCTCGATGTCGGAGGCGAGGATCTCGAGCCCGTAGGTCTCGGCGGCGAGGCGCGAGGCGATGGCGGCGCGGCTGGGATCACCGGCCTCCGCCACGTCGGCGGCAGCACCGGCGGTATCGGCCACCACCTTCGCGCGGAACTGATGCGCGCGCAGGAAGTCGCGGCACTGGCCCACGGCGTGCACATGGCTTTCCACCACCTGGACCCGCTCCAGGCTCGAGCCCCGGACCGCCAGCAGATGATGGTTCACCCGCAGGAAATGCTCGGCCACGATGTGAAGGCCGCAATTGGGCAGCAGATGGTGGACGTCGGCGACCCGTCCGGCGACCGAGTTGTCGACCGGGATCATGGCGTGGCGTGCCTGGCCCTCGCGCACCGCGGCGAAGGCGTCCTCGAAGGAGTGGCAGGGCAGCGGCGTGAAGTCGGGGAAGGCCTCGCGGCAGGCCATGTGCGAGTAGGCGCCGGGGCGCCCCTGGAAGGCGATGGTGCGCTCTGGGTCGGTGGCAGTGGTGGTCATGAAGGGTCAGCTCGCTGCGGGACGGTGGCCGAGGATCAGGCGGGCGCGCTCGAGGTCGGCGGCGGTGTCGACGCCGAACGGCACGGTCTCGACGAGGCGCACGCCGATGCTCATGCCGTTCTCCATGGCGCGCAGCTGCTCGAGCTTCTCGCGCTGCTCGAGCAGGCTCGGCCGGAGGCCGCAAAAGCGGCGGAGCGCTTCGCGCCGGAAGCTGTAGATGCCGATATGGTGCCAGACCGGCCCGCTTCCCCACGGAGCGGGGGCCCGGGTGAAGTAGAGGGCGCGGCCCTGCTGCGCCTCGGGCCGGTCGAACGAGATCACCGCCTTGACCACGTTGGGGCTGGTCCGCTCCTCCTCCTCGGCGGTGGGGGCGGCGAGCGTGCCGATGTCGGCGCCCAGCGCGTCGAGGGGCTCGACGACCCGCTGCAGGACGCTCGGATCGAGCACCGGCAGGTCGCCCTGGAGGTTGACCACTGTCTGGTAGCTTCCCTGCGGGTCGAGCCGCTCGAGCGCCTGGTGGATGCGGTCGGTGCCCGAGGGCAGCTCCGGGTCGGTGAGCACCGCCGTTCCACCGGCCTCCTCGACCACCTGGGCGATCTCGCGCTCGGCGCAGGCGACCACGACCGGGCCGATCGCCGCCTCCATGGCACGCCGCCAGACATGGACGATCATCGGCGCGCCGGCGATGTCGGCGAGCGGCTTGTAGGGCAGGCGCGTCGAGGCGAGACGCGCCGGGATCATGACGATGGTGTGCGGCTTTGTGTCGCCGACGCCGGGCGTGCTGGGGGCCTCGATCATGCTTCTTCCGGTCACCTGGGGGAGCGAACTCACGGCCTCAACTTGACACTGCCGATAGGTGTGGTCTACCGACCGCCGAGGCCAGCGGCCGGCTCCATAGCCTCTGCGCTTGCCCCACCGAGCGAGGATTGGGTCTCCTATGGCATCGTCTCTTGAAGGCAACAAGATTATCGCGGCGATCTTGACGGCCGGCATCATAGCCTCGGCCTCGGGAGTGTTCTCCCGAATCATCTATAAGCCCGACGCTCTCGAGGAGAATGCCTACAAGATCGAGGTGGCCGTGGCCGAGGACGCGGCCGGTGGGGAGGACGCTGTGGAGGCGACGCCGATCGCAACCCTGCTGGCGTCCGCGAACCCGGACAATGGCGCCACCGTCGCCAAGAAGTGCGCCGCCTGCCACACCTTCGAGAAGGGTGGTGCGGACAAGGTCGGGCCGCATCTGTGGGACGTGGTCGGCCGCGACATTGGCGGCGCCGACGGCTACGCCTATTCCAGCGCCATGGCCGGGCACGGCGGTACCTGGGACTACGAGGCGCTCAACCACTTCCTCGAGAAGCCCAAGGACTACGTGCCGGGCACCAAGATGAGCTTCGCCGGTCTCAGGAAGGAGACCGATCGCGCCGACCTCATCGCCTATATGCGCACGCTCTCGGACAGCCCCCAGCCGCTGCCCGAGGGCTGAGCCGGCGAGGGAGGCGTTACCCGTGCAGACCGTTCCCGACGAGCTCGTCGCCCTGGCGCACCGTCTCGCCGAGGCGGCCGGGGCGGTGCAGCGGCGCTATTTCCGCACGCCCGTCGCGGTCGACAGCAAAAGCGATGACAGCCCGGTAACCATCGCCGACCGCGAGGCCGAGGCGGCGATGCGCGAGCTCATCGCCCGGCATTTCCCCGACCATGGGGTGCTCGGCGAGGAGCATGGCAGCGACCGGCTCGATGCCGAGTTCGTGTGGGTGCTCGATCCCATCGACGGCACCAAGGCGTTCATCACCGGGCGCCCGCAGTTCGGCACGCTGATCGCGCTGTGCCATGGCGGCCGGCCCGTGCTGGGCGTCATCGACCAGACGATCACCGGCGAGCGCTGGGTGGGCCGCGCCGGCGCGCCCTCGACGATGAACGGCGCCGCCATCGCCACCCGGCCGTGCTCCGATCCGGCCCGGGCGGTCCTTTGCGCCACCAGCCCCTACATGTTTGCCGAGGGCGACGAGCGCGCTGCCTTCGAGCGGCTGGCCCGGCAGGTGCGGATGCCGCTCTTCGGCGGCGACTGCTACGCCTACGGCCTGCTCGCCATGGGCTTCGTCGACCTGGTCGTGGAAGCCGGTCTCGGTGTCTACGACTACATGGCGCTGGTGCCGGTGATCGAGGGGGCAGGCGGCAGGATCACCGACTGGGAGGGCCGGCCGCCGGGCTTCGGCTCGGACGGGCGGGTGGTGGCCGCCGGCGACGGGCGCACCCACGAGGCGGTGCTGCGTCTGCTGGGTGAAAAAACCGCAAGCTGAAGCCTCGGCGCTACACAAGCCGGAGGCCAGCCACTACCTTGCTCCTGCATCGGGCAACAGCAGCGGGGTGGTCGGTATGCGCTTGACGAGGCGGGCAACGCTTCTTGGATCGGCGGCCATGGGCATGGCGATGGGCCTGCCTTCCCTCAGGTCCCTCGCGAGCGAGCCTGCGCCGGCGCATGCCATCTCGATGTACGGCGACATCAAGTACCCGCCCGGCTTCGAGCACTTTGACTGGGTCAACCCCGAGGCCCCCAAGGGCGGAACGCTGGTGCAGTCGGCGCTGGGCAGCTTCGACAGCTTCAACCCCTACATTCTCCGTGGCCAGCCGGCGGGCGGCATCGGTCTGGTCTTCGAGACGCTGACGGTCCAGTCGCTCGACGAGCCGTTCTCCGAGTACGGACTCCTGGCCGAGACGATCGAGACGCCCGAGGACCGCAGCTGGGTCGCCTACGAGCTGCGTGCCGAGGCCCGATGGCATGACGGAAGGCCGGTGACGGCCGATGACGTGGTGTGGACCTTCCAGACCCTGGTCGAGAAGGGCCACCCGCGTTTTCGCGCCTACTACGCCAACGTCGCCAAGGCCGAGAAGACCGGCGAGCGCGGCGTGCGCTTCACCTTCGACACCACCGGGGTCAACCGCGAGCTGCCGCTCATCATGGGCCAGCTCCCGGTATTGCCGCGCCACTGGTACGAGGAGCACGGCTTCGAGAAGCCCGGCCTGGTGCCGCCGGTCGGCAGCGGCCCCTACCGGGTCGTCGCCTTCGACGCCGGCCGCTCGGTCGAGCTCGAGCGGGTGAAGGACTGGTGGGGCGCCGACCTGCCGGTCAATCGCGGCCGCTATAACTACGACACCGTCCGCTTCGAGTATTACCGCGACCTCGATGTGGCGCTGGAGGCGTTCAAGGCCGGCCGCTTCGATATCCGCTTCGAGAACTCCGCCAAGCGATGGGCCACCGGCTATACCGGCCCTGCCGTCGAGCAGGGGCTCATCAAGAAGGAAAAGCTGCCGATCCGCCCGCCGGCGCGCATGCAAGGCTACATCTTCAACCTGCGCCGCCCGATCTTCCGCGACCGCCGGGTACGGCAGGCGATCGGCCTCGCCTTCGACTTCGAGTGGTCGAACAAGGCGCTGATGTACGGCCAGTACGAGCGCATCCGCAGCTATTTTCACGGCGAGCCCGATCTTGCGGCCAAGGGGCTGCCGGAGGGCGCGGAGCTGGCCCTGCTCGAGCCCTGGCGCGACCAGCTTCCGGCAGAGCTATTCGAGGACATCTACGAGCCGCCCGAGACCGACGGCTCGGGCAACAACCGCGAGAATCTACGCAAGGCGCTGCGTCTGCTGCGCGAGGCCGGATGGCAGGTGAAGGACAATGTCCTCACCGAGGTCTCGAGTGGCGCGCGGATGGAGTTCGAGATCCTCCTGGATTCGCCGGCCGGCGAGCGGCTGGCGCTACCCTTCGCCCAGAATCTGGAACGGCTGGGCATCAAGGCTCGGCTGCGCGCCGTCGACCCGGCCCAGTACCAGAACCGGATGGACCGGTTCGACTTCGACGTGACTACGGATATCTGGGCGCAGAGCGGCTCGCCGGGCAACGAGCAGCGCGATTTCTGGGGCTCGGCCGCGGCGCAGATTCCGGGCAGCCGCAACACGATCGGCATTCAGGATCCGGTGGTCGACGCGCTCATCGAGAACATCATCCGCGCCCCGGACCGGGCTGCCCTGGAGGCCGCCTGCAAGGCCCTCGACCGGGTGCTGCTGTGGGGCTTCTACCTCGTGCCGCACTTCACCGACGATGGCTACCGCCTGGCCTACTGGGACAAGTTCGCCTGGTCGGAGATCCTGCCCACAGAGGTACCGGATCTCTATTCGTGGTGGATCGACCCGGACAAGGAGCGTCACGTCACCGGGCGCAAGCCGGACGTCGCCCAGGCGCCGAACTGAGCCGCGCCGGATGCTCGCCTATATCGTCCGTCGCCTGCTGCTGATGATCCCGACGCTGTTCGGGATCATGGTGCTCAACTTCATCATCGTGCAGGCCGCACCGGGCGGCCCGATCGAGCAGCTGGTGGCCGAGATGACCAGCGGCGGCGGCGACGTCACCGCCCGGTTCACCGGCACCGCCGGCGATCTGGGCGCCAGCGCGCCGCCCCAGCAGGGCGACGGCCAGAGCCGCGGGGCGCGCGGCCTCGAGCCGGAGCTTCTGCGCGACCTCGAGCGGCAGTTCGGCTTCGACAAGCCGGCCCACGAGCGCTTCATGCTGATGATGGGCAACTACCTGCGCTTCGATCTGGGCGACAGCTTCTTTCGCGGCCGTCCGGTGGTCGACCTGGTGCTGGAGAAGCTGCCGGTCTCGATCTCGCTGGGCCTGTGGACGACGCTCATCACCTATCTGATCGCCATCCCGCTGGGCATCCGCAAGGCGGTGCGCGACGGCACGCCCTTCGACGTGTGGACGAGCGCCGTGGTGGTGGTCGGCTACGCGATCCCGAGCTTCCTCTTCGCCCTGCTCTTGATCGTGCTCTTCGCCGGCGGCAGCTATTTCCAGCTCTTCCCGCTCCGGGGCCTGGTGTCCGACAACTGGGCCGATCTCTCCTGGCCGGCCAGGATCCTGGATTATCTCTGGCACATCTCGCTGCCGGTGCTGGCCATGGTGATCGGCGCCTTCGCCAGCCTCACCATGCTCACCAAGAACTCGTTCCTCGACCAGCTTGGCCAGCAATACGTGCTCACGGCCCGCGCCAAGGGGCTGGGCGAGCAGCAGGTGCTCTACCGGCACGTCTTCCGCAACGCCATGCTGATCGTCATCGCCGGCTTTCCGGCGGCCTTCGTGGGGGTGCTGTTCACGGGTGCCCTTCTCATCGAGACCATGTTCTCGCTCGACGGGCTGGGGCTGCTGGGCTTCGAGGCGGCACTCAGGCGCGATTATCCGGTGATGTTCGGGACCCTCTATGTCTTCACCTTCATCGGCCTGATCCTCAAGCTGATCTCCGATCTCACCTATATCCTGGTCGATCCGCGGATCGACTTCGCCTCGCGGGAGGTGTGAGCGTGGCGACCGTGGATGCCGCAGACAGCGCCCGCCGCGTGCCCGTGCGCCTGATGGGCCTGCCTTTGCGCCTGGGGCCGCTCGGGGCGCGGCGCCTCGCCAATATGCGCGCCAACCGGCGGGGCTGGATCTCGCTGCACGTCTTCGGCGTGCTGTTCCTTCTCTCGCTGGTGGCCGAGCTGATCGCCAACGACCGGCCGATCTTCGTGTGGTTCGACGGGGCGCCCTATGTTCCGGTGGCCGTCAGCTATCCCGAGACCGCGTTCGGCGGCGACTTCCCCACCGAGGCGGACTATCGCGATCCGTTCGTGATGGAGCTGATCGAGGAGAAGGGCTTCGCCGTCTGGCCGCTCATCCCCTACAGCTACCGCACGGTGATCACCGATCTCGAGGCGCCGGCGCCGGCGCCGCCCAGCGCCCGCAACTGGTTGGGCACCGACGACCAGTCGCGCGACGTGCTGGCGCGGATCATCTACGGCTTTCGCATCTCGGTGCTGTTCGGTCTGACGCTCACTTTGCTCTCCTCGGTCGTGGGCGTCGCCGCCGGGGCGGTGCAGGGCTTCTACGGCGGCTGGATCGATCTGGGCTTCCAGCGCTTCATCGAGATCTGGTCGGGCGTTCCCACCCTCTATCTGCTGATCATCCTGGGCTCGATCGTCATCCCGGGCTTTTGGAGCCTGCTGCTCTTGATGCTGCTGTTCTCGTGGATGGCGCTGGTCGATCTGGTGCGGGCGGAGTTTCTGCGCGCCCGCAACATCGAGTATGTGCGCGCCGCCCGGGCGCTGGGCGCCTCCAACCTCGCCGTCATGTTCCGCCACATGCTGCCCAACGCCATGGTCGCCACGCTCACCTTCATGCCGTTCATCCTCAACGGCTCGATCACCACCCTGACCTCGCTCGACTTTCTGGGCTTCGGCCTGCCGCCGGGCTCGCCCTCGCTGGGCGAGCTGGTGCTGCAGGGAAAGAACAATCCGCAGGCGCCGTGGCTCGGCCTCAGCGCCTTCCTCGTGCTCGCGGTCATGCTCTCGCTCCTCGTCTTCATCGGCGAGGCGGTGCGGGACGCCTTCGACCCGCGCAAGACCTTCCGCTAGGCGATCGCGATGGCGCTGCTCGAGGTCGAGAACCTGTCCGTGACCTTCCATCTGGAAGGGCGCGACGTGGAGGCCGTGCGCGGGGTGTCGTTCAGCCTCGACAAGGGCGAGACGGTGGCCCTGGTGGGCGAGAGCGGCTCGGGCAAGTCGGTGACCGCCCTCTCGCTCCTTCAGCTCCTGCCCTATCCGCGGGCCTCGCACCCGGGCGGCTCGATCCGCCTCGATGGCGAGGAGCTGATGGGCAGCGGCGAGGGTGTGCTGCGCCATGTGCGCGGCAACCGGGTCGGCATGATCTTCCAGGAGCCGATGACCTCGCTCAACCCGCTCCACACCGTCGAGCGGCAGATCGCCGAGGTGCTGCTCCTGCATCGAGGGCTCGGCCGCAGCGCCGCGCGCGAGCGGGCGGTCGAGCTGCTGCGGCTGGTCGGCATTCCCGATCCCGAGCAGCGCCTGCTCTCCTACCCGCACCAGCTCTCGGGCGGCCAGCGTCAGCGGGTGATGATCGCCATGGCGCTTGCCAACGAGCCCGACCTGCTGATCGCCGACGAGCCCACCACCGCCCTCGACGTCACCATCCAGGCGCAGATCCTGGCGCTGCTCAAGGAGCTGCAGGAGCGGCTCGGCATGGCCGTCCTGCTGATCACCCACGATCTCACCATCGTCCGCAACGTGGCCGACCGGGTCTGCGTCATGACCGGCGGCGAGATCGTCGAGCAGGGGCCGGTCGAGGCCATCTTCGAGCGGCCCCAGCACCGTTACACGAGGCACCTGCTCGCCGCCGAGCCCAGGGGCGCGCCGCCGGTCGCGGACAGCGACGCGCCGGTGGTGATGTCCGCCCGGGACCTCAAGGTCCACTTCCCGATCCAAAAGGGCCTGCTGCGGCGCACGGTAGGCCACGTCAGGGCGGTCGACGGGATCGACGTGGCGATCCGTGCCGGCCAGACCCTGGGCGTGGTGGGCGAGAGCGGCTCGGGCAAGACGACGCTGGGCCTGGCGCTGCTTCGCCTGCTGCCGAGCCGGGGGGCGATCCGCTTCGAGAGCCAGGACATCCAGGGCTGGTCGTGGTCGCGCATGCGGCCCTTGCGCCGGCAGATGCAGATCGTCTTCCAGGACCCCTATGGCAGCCTCTCGCCGCGCATGTCGGTGGGCCAGATCATCGAGGAGGGGCTGCAGCTCCACCGGATCGGCGGGAACGGCCAGGAGCGCCGCCGGCTCGCCATGCAGGCGCTGGAGGAGGTCGGGCTCGAGCCCGCCATGTACGACCGCTACCCGCACGAGTTCTCCGGCGGCCAGCGCCAGCGGATCAGCATCGCCAGGGCCATCGTGCTGCGGCCGCGGCTGGTGGTGCTCGACGAGCCCACCTCGGCCCTCGACGTCTCGGTGCAGGCGCAGATCGTCGATCTCCTGCGCGAGCTGCAGGAGCGGCACGGCCTGGCCTATCTCTTCATCAGCCACGACCTGCGGGTAGTCCGCGCGCTCAGCCACGAGGTCCTGGTGATGCGCGACGGCGTGGTGGTCGAGCGCGGCACCGGCGAGGAGATCTTCGAGCGGCCCCGCGAGCCCTATACCCAAAGGCTGCTGGCGGCCGCCCTCCGCGTCGAGGCGCGGCCCTAGGAGGCGCTGCCCTCCTGAAGCAGCGCGAGCTCAGCCGCGGGGCCGCGGCTCCGCCAGCAGGGCGGCCGGCAGGGTGCGGACGGGAGTCGCCGGCGGCACCGGGGCGGCCTCAAGCAGCCCTGCCTCCTGCGAGCGTCCCAGCGCCTGCAGCAGCCGGGCCCGCACCTGCAGCAGCGGCTGGGCCTCCGCCTCGTCGCGGGCGAGCGCCAGTGCCTCCAGCAGCAGCCGGTCGGTGGCCTCGCCGTCGCCTTCCTCGAGCCGCCAGAATGCGAGCACCGACAGAAGATCGAGCAGGCCCCGGCGGCGAGCCTCGCCGCCGGCCGCCTCGAGGAGCCCGCGGGCATGGGCCAGCGCCGCTTCGGCCGCCTCGCTGAAGCCGGCGTCCCGCTGCTGCCGGGCGATGGCGGCAAGCGTCGTCGCCGTGGCGGCGGGCTCTGGCGGAAACGTGTTGTCGAGCAGCGTCATGGCCTGCTCGGCCAGCGCCTGGGCGTCCCCGGAGCGACCGCCGGCGAACAGCAAGGCCGCCTCGTCGAGCAACAGGGGCATCCGTTCGGCCTCGCCGGCATCGGCCCGGCCGGCGCGCAGCAGCTCGACCGCCTCCTCCCTCCGGCCGTCCGCCGCCAGGAGCGCTGCGAGCTCGCGCCGCGCCGCCAGGATCTCGGGATGCAGCTTGCCCAGCTCGTCGGCCAGGGCCAGGGCCGCCCGGTAGTTGGCCTGGGCCTCCTCGACCCGCCCCTGCTCGCCCCGCACCGCAGCCAGCCCGCGCAGCACCGCCGCCAGCGGCGCCCGGTCGAGCGGGCTGTCGCGGCGGATCGCCAGGGCCCGCACATAAAGCCCCTCGGCTTCGGCCGCCCGCCCTTGCTCGCGGCGCAGCTCGGCCATGTTGACGAGGCTCTGCGCCACCGCCGCATCGTCGGGCCCGAGCCAGCGCTCGCGCAGCTCGAGCGCCTGGCCATAGAAGATGGCGGCCTCGTGCAGCTCGTGGCGGGCGTGCAGGACGAAGCCCACATTGTTGAGCGCCACGGCCCGGCGCGGGTCCTCCGGCGCCAGGACCTGCGCCGCGTCGAGCGCCTTGCGCATGGCGAGCTCGGCGCGCGCCAGCTCGCCGGAGGCCAGCGCCGAGCGTCCTTCCTCGGTGAGGACGGCCCAGCGCACCGCCGGCCCGTCGCCGCCCATGGCAGGGCGCCCGGCGACCGCCGCCACGACGGCGGCCGCGAGAGCGAGGTGCAGGGCCGGCCGCATGGTCCGCCCCGCCTGCGTCAGTGGTTGCGCCGGGGAGCCGGCCCGTGCGTCTCCACTACCTTGAGGTGCAGCACCGCAGGCTCGAGGCATGCGCCGGTCGAGAGCTGGCCGACGAACTGCCGATAGATCTCCTGCCAGGGCGTCTGGCTGGGCGGGATCTTCGGCGGGTTCCTCGACAGCTCGCCGCGCCGGCGCTCGATCTCCTTGTCCTCGACCAGCACGTCGAGGCGGCCCTTGTTCATGTCGAGGCGCACCTTGTCGCCGGTGCGGATGATCGCGAGATTGCCGCCCACGGCGGATTCCGGCGAGGCATTGAGGATCGAGGGACTCTCCGAGGTGCCCGACTGGCGCCCGTCGCCGATCGTGGGAAGCGCTCGCACCCCCTTGGCCAGCAGCTTGGAGGGCGGCCGCATGTTGACCACCTCGGCAGCTCCCGGATAGCCCACGGGGCCGCAATTGCGGATGAACAGGAAGCAGTCCTCGTCGATGTCGAGGCTGTCGTCGTCGATCCTGTCGTGATAGTCCTCCGGCCCCTCGAACACGATCGCACGACCTTCGAAAACACCCGGGTTCTCGGGGTTCTCCAGATACTTTGCGCGGAACTCGTCGGTCACCACCGAGGTCTTCATCACGGCGGCATCGAAGATGTTGCCGCTGATGATGACGAAGCCGGCCTCCGGCATCATCGGATCCTCGTAGGGACGGATGACCCGACGGTCGAAGGAGTACTCGATGCTCTCGTGGTTCTCGCCCATCGTCTTGCCGGTGACGGTGAGCGCGCTTGTGTGGAAGCGGCCGACCTTGATCAGCTCCTTGATCACGGCCGGCACGCCGCCGGCGCGATGGAACTCCTCGCCCAGATACTCGCCGGCCGGCTGCACGTTCACGAGCAGCGGGATGTCGCGGCCGAGCTCCCAGTCCTTGATGTCGAGCTCGATCCCCATGTGCCGGGCGATGGCGGTGACGTGCGGCGGGCAGTTGGTCGAGGCGCCGGCGGCGGCGGCGAGGAAGATGGCGTTCTCGAACGCCTCGCGGGTCAGGATCTTCGAGGGCTTGAGATCCTCGTGGACCATCTCGACGATCCGCTTGCCCGTGAGATAGGCCATCTGCGGCCGCTCGCGGTAGGGCGCGGGGATGGCCGAGCAGCCGGTGAGCGACATGCCCAGCGCCTCGGCCATGGCGTTCATCGAGCTCGCCGTGCCCATGGTGTTGCAGTGACCCACGCTCGGCGCCGAGGCGCAGGTCATGTCCATGAACTGCTCGTAGTCGATCTCGCCCTTGGCGAGGAGCTGGCGGGCGTGCCAGACGATCGTCCCCGAGCCGGCGAGCTTGCCCTTGTAGTAGCCGTTGAGCATCGGCCCGCCGGAGAGCACGATCGAGGGGATGTCGATGGTGGCGGCGCCCATGAGCAGGGCCGGGGTGGTCTTGTCGCAGCCGGTGGTCAGCACCACGCCGTCGATCGGGTAGCCGTAGAGGACCTCGACCAGCGAGAGATATTGCAGGTTGCGGTCGAGCATCGCCGTGGGGCGCTTGCCGGTCTCCTGGATGGGGTGCACCGGGAACTCGATCGGCACGCCGCCGGCATCGCGGATGCCGGCCTTCACGCGCTCGGCGAGGTCGACATGGTGGCGGTTGCAGGGCGCCAGGTCCGAGCCGGTCTGGGCGATGCCGATGATCGGCCGGCCCGACTGGAGCTCCTCGCGGGTGAGGCCGTAATTGAGGTAGCGCTCCAGGTAGAGTGCCGTCATGTCCGGCTCGTGGGGATCGTCCCACCATTCCTGGCTGCGCAGGCGCCGCTTCTGCTCGCTCATGATCGTGCCCCTCCCTCGACCGGTCCCGCCGGGCCCGACGGCCCGTCGCAACGAGTTCAACCCCTCCAGGGCACCGCCCGTCAAGGTGGCGGGGCCCCTTTGGGGGCGCGACGGTGCCGCGCTTGGCCCGGATGCCCTGCCGGCTGTATAGAGGCGGCGCCGTCCCCCAAAAGCTGCCGAGGTGAGTCATGCAGACCGAGGATCGACTAGCTCCCGTCGAGGCCCTGACCTTCGACGACGTGCTTCTGGAGCCCGGTTATTCCGAGGTGCTGCCGGGACAGGTCGAGACGCGCACCCGCCTGACCCGCGCCATCGAGCTCAAGATCCCGCTGATCTCGGCGGCGATGGACACGGTCACCGAGGCATCCATGGCGATCGCCATGGCCCAGCTCGGCGGCCTGGGGATCATCCACAAGAACCTGCCGGTCGACGAGCAGGCGCGCGAGGTGCTCCAGGTCAAGAAGTTCGAGGCCGGCATCGTCGTCAATCCGCTCACCGTGCGCCCCGAGACGCCGCTCGCCGAGGCGCTCGAGCTGATGCGGCAGAACGGCATCTCCGGCCTGCCGGTGGTCGACGGGCCGGAGAGCAGGCTCGTCGGCATTCTCACCAACCGCGACGTCCGCTTCGTTCCCGCCAGCGCCCGGCCGGTGCGCGAGCTGATGACCTCCGAGCGGCTGATCACCGTGCGGGAAGGGGTGGACCGTTCCGAGGCCATGGAGCTTCTCCACCGCCACCGAATCGAGAAGCTGCTGGTGGTCGACGAGGCGTTCCGCCTCAAGGGGCTGATGACCGTCAAGGACATCGAGAAGTCGCAGCGCTTCCCGGATGCTTGCAAGGACGCGCAGGGCCGCCTGCGGGTCGGGGCCGCCACGGCCACCGGCGATGCCGGCTTCGAGCGGGCCCAGGCGCTGGTCGAGGCGGGTGCCGACCTGGTCGTCGTCGACACCGCGCACGGTCATTCGCGCGGCGTGATCGAGACGGTGCGGCGGGTCCGCGCGCTCTCGGCCGAGGTCCAGATCATCGCCGGCAATGTCGCTACCGCGGCCGCCGCCGACGCGCTGGTCGAGGCTGGCGCCGACGCGGTCAAGGTCGGCATCGGCCCGGGCTCGATCTGCACCACCCGCATCGTGGCCGGCGTCGGCGTCCCGCAGCTCACCGCCATCCGCAATGTCCGCGAGACCTGCAGCCGGCTGGGCGTGCCGCTGATCGCCGACGGCGGCATCCGCGCCTCGGGCGACCTCGCCAAGGCCATCGCGGCGGGTGCCGACTGCGCCATGCTGGGCTCGATGCTGGCCGGCACCGACGAGGCGCCGGGCGAGGTGTTCCTCTACCAGGGCCGCTCCTACAAGGCCTATCGCGGCATGGGCTCGCTGGGCGCCATGGCACGCGGCTCGGCCGACCGCTACTTCCAGCAGGAGGTGCGCGACACGCTCAAGCTGGTGCCCGAGGGCGTGGAGGGGCGGGTGCCCTATCGCGGCCCGGTGGCCAACATCGTCCACCAGCTGATCGGCGGCCTGCGCTCGGCCATGGGCTATACCGGCAACCCGGATATCGCCGCCATGCAGAGCGGCTGCCGCTTCTTGCGGGTGACCCAGGCGGGCGTGCGCGAAGGCCACGTCCACGACGTGGCGATCACCCGCGAGGCGCCGAACTACCGGCCGGATTATTGAGGGGCGGCGGCGTTAGGCATTCGTCAAGAAGATCCGGCTAGTCTCGGGCCTATTGCGGAGGGTCCGGCTGCAAGCCTGTCCTCCCGCCTGGCGCAAGCGGAGAGGCATGCCGGGTGCGACGCCATTGGCCCGTTCTACTCGTCTCCCTCCTCACGGCTGCCTGGAGTGCCGCCGCGGCCGTCGAGGCGGCGCTGGCACCGCTGGCGCCGGCCCTGTGCGGCGGCGGCTGGCTGCCCTGGTCCTGCCTGCCCCTGCCGATGCTCTGGCGGATCGGGCTCGGCGTGCTGCTCGCCTGCCTGCTCGGCGGCGGCTGGCTTCTTGCCGGTCGCGCCCGGCTCGGGCCGCCCGCCGGCCGCGCGCTCGCCACGGGTGCCGCCGTGGCGCTTCTGGCGCTCGCCGCCGGCATAGCGGTCGAGCCGCTGGCCGCCTGCGTGCTGGTGCTGGCCCTGCTCGAGGCGGGCGCGCGGCGGCGTCACCAGCTTCCGCCGCCGCCCCTCGAGGGTCGCGAGCTGGTGGCGGCGCTGCCCGACGCCTTCCTGACGTTCGGCGAGGACGGGCTGGTGCGCTGGGCCAATGCGGCAGCGCGCCGGCTTCTCGGCGACGAGCTGATCGGGCGCCGCGTCGACCGCTACTTTCCGCTGCTGCGCGAGTTCGACCGGCTGGCCCATGTGATCGCCGACCGCCGGCCGCTGCAGTGCATGGCCAAGCACGAGTCGAGCCGTGACGTTCCCGTCGAGATCACCATCGGCGCCACTGCGCAAGAGGGTCTTTGCGCGCTTCGCGCCACCGACATGAGCGAGCGCCACGAGCGCCAGGCCGAGCTGGAACGGCTGGCGCTGCACGACGCGCTCACCGGCCTGCCCAACCGGATGCTGCTGCACGACCGGATCGAGCAGGCCCTGCGCCAGGCCGAGCGGGCCGGGCAGAGCTTCGCCGTGATGCTGCTCGACCTCGACCGCTTCAAGCAGGTCAACGACACGCTCGGCCATCATGTGGGCGATCTGCTGCTCCAGCAGGTGGGGCCACGGCTGGCGCGGCCGCTGCGCGCCAGCGACACGCTGGCGCGGATCGGCGGCGACGAGTTCGCGGTGGTGCTGCCGCCGCCGGTCGATCCGGCCGTGGCCTGCGAGATCGCCGGGCGCCTCGTCGAGCAGCTGGCCGAGCCCTTCGCCATCGAGGGCATGCGGCTGGAGATCGGGGTGAGCATCGGCGTCGCCCTCCATCCGCGCCACGGGCCCGACGCCCAGGCCCTGCTCGAGCAGGCCGACGCCGCCATGTACCGCGCCAAGCGCGAGCGGCTGGGCTTCTTGCTGCCCGAGGCCGACGAGCCGCAGGGCCGCCGCCCGCACAATCTTCGCCACGAGCTGCGCGATGCGCTGGCCGGCGAGCAGTTCGTGCTGCTCTACCAGCCCCAGCTGCGCTCGGCGACGCGCGAGCTGGCCGGGGTCGAGGTGCTCATCCGCTGGCGGCATCCCACGCTGGGCCTGCTGGCGCCCCGCGACTTCCTGCCGGTAGCCGAGCAGATCGGCATTCTGGGTCAGCTCACCTTGTGGGTTCTCAACAACTGCCTCCAGGAGCAGCGGCGCTGGCGGCATGCCGGCATCGACCTGCCGATCTCCGTCAATCTCGCCTCCTCCTGGCTGCGCGATGCCGAGTTCCCGCGGATCCTGCGCCTTATCCTCGCCCATTGGGATGCGCGGCCCGACAAGCTGGTGCTGGAGGTCGCCGAATCGGCCATCATGGCCGACCCGGTCCACACCCTGCCGCGGCTGGAGGCGATCGCCGCCCTGGGCTGCGAGCTCTCGCTCGACGATTTCGGCGCCGGCTATTCCTCGCTGGTCCATCTCCAGCGCCTTCCGGTCAGGGAGATCAAGATCCACCGCAGCTTCGTGGCCGGCATGGAGAGCGACCGCAATGCAGCGGTGGTGGTACGCTCGATCGTGCGGCTGGCGCACGGGCTGGGGCTGCGGGTGGTGGCGACTGGCGTGGAGACTGCCGCCGCCGCCGACTGGCTGACGGCGCTGAGCTGCGATCAGCTGCAGGGCTATCATTTCGGCCGGCCGATCGCGGCCGAGGCCTTCGAGCGGCTCCTCTCGGCCGGCGCGGAGCCGGTTCCCGGTGGCGCGCGCCAGCCCGCCCTGCGCGGCGTCGGACCGTGAGCGGAAGGCGGCCCTGCCTCGCTGCAGCGCCCCGCGGCTGCGTCTGTCGGGCCGCCGGGCGCCGCGCTCAGACGGAGATGTCGGCCTGCTTCTCGCGCACGCCCAGGAGCAGGACGAAACCGGCGACGAGCAGCAGCAGGATCACGCTCATGCCCGCCCGCTGGCTGGCGAAGATCCACGTCACCATACCCAGCAGGAAGGGGCCGATGAAGGCGGTGATCTTGCCGGTGAGCGCGTAGAAGCCGAACATCTCGGTCCGCATGTCGGGCGGCGCCAGCCTCGCCATCATGGTCCGGCTGGCCGCTTGGACCGGACCCACGAAAATGCCGAGGGCGAGTGCCGCCACCCAAAAGACGGTCTTGTCGGGTGCCAGCAGGGCCGCGCCCGAGGCCAGCACGAGGCCGCACAGGGAGGCCAGGACCGTGGTCTTCGAGCCCAGGCGGTCGTCCAGCGGGGCGAAGGCGAAGGCGCCGATGCCGGCGGTGACGTTGAGGGCGATGCCGAACTGGATGACCTCGGCCACGTCCATGCCGAACGTGCCCGCGGCATAGATCCCGCCGAACGCGAAGAGCGTGTTGAGCCCGTCATTGTAGAGCATGCGCGCCACCAGGAAGCGCACGAGGTTGCCGTGCTGGCGCATGTGCCGGAAGGTCACGACGATCCGCTCCACACCCTCGGCCGCGGCGCGCCGCAGCGGGATCCGCCGCGAGGGCCGGTCGGGCGTGACGAGGAAGAGCGGCAGCGAGAATGCCAGCAGCCACGCGGCCACCAGGGGTCCGGCGATGCGCACCTGCTCGGCGGCCTCCTTGTCGAGCCCGAAGGGCGGGGTTTCGGGCTGCACGAAGACGAACAGCACCAGCACGAGCATCGCCAGGCCACCGGCATAGCCGAGGCCCCAGGCCCAGCCCGACCAGCGCCCGATATGCGAGGCGGGCGCTAGGTCGGGCAGCATCGCGTTGTAGAACACGCCGGCAAGCTCGAAGCTGGTGTTGGCGAGCGCCACCAAGAGCAGCGCCAGCACCACGAAGGCGGGAGCGGGTGCCACCAGCCAGAGCGCGGCGGTGGCGACGGCGGCCAGCAGCGTGAAGGCCACGAGCCAGGGCTTGCGCCGCCCTGCCGCGTCGGCGATGGCGCCCAGGACCGGGCTCACCAGGGCCAGCACGATACCGCTCGCAGCCATGGTCCAGCTCCACGCGGTGGTGCCGGAAACCTCGTCGGCGGCCACCGCGCGGGTGAAGTAGGCGGCGAACACGAAGGTGACGATGACCGCCGAGAAGGGCGAGTTGGCCCAGTCGTAGAGCGCCCACGCCGCGAGCTGCCGGCGGGTCGCCGTCGGCTCGCTGGAGGCGGTCGGGGCCGGTGCTGGATAGGCCTGCAAGCTTGCATCTCCCGCTTTGCGCGCCATGTTGCGCGCAAGCGCAAACGACTGGTCGTGAAGCCTCGGACGGGGCCTGCCCGGCGAGACACGGTCCTCGGCAAGGAGGCGCAGCATGGCGATGGTTCCGCGCGTCTGCAATTTCGGCGAGAAGGCGTCCCCCTTCGAGCTGCCGGCCACCGACGGCCGCGTCCTGCGGCTGGCGGACATTGCCGGGCGCAAGGGTACCGTGATCGTTTTCCTGTGCAATCACTGCCCCTACGTGAAGGCGATCATCGACCGCCTGATCCGCGACGCGCGCGATCTCGAGCCGCTCGGCGTGCGGATGGCGGCGATCTGCTCCAACGACGCCGCAGCCTATCCGGAAGACGGCTTCGAGGAGATGCGCCGCTGGGCCCGGGAGAAGGAGTTCCCGTTCCCCTATCTCCATGACGCGAGCCAGGAGGTGGCGCGGGCCTATGGCGCCGTGTGCACCCCCGACTTCTTCGGCTATGACGCCGGCCTCGGCCTGCAGTATCGGGGCCGGCTCGACGCCTCGCGCATGGCGCCTGTCGACGGAGCGCGGCGCGAGCTGTTCGAGGCCATGCGACAGGTGGCCCTGACGGGGTGCGGACCGGAGGAGCAGAGTCCCTCCATGGGCTGCTCCATCAAGTGGAAGGCGGGCTGACCGCCGCAACGGCAACGGGCGGCCCGCCGCCGCGACTGGAGAGCGAGCTTACCCATGGCCTTCGAGAGCCTCCGCGATTTCATGGCGCATCTGGAGACGAGGGAGCGTCTCGTCAGGGTCCGCACCCCGGTCTCGCCGGTCCTCGAGATCACCGAGATCCACACCCGCCTCCTGGCCGAGCAGGGCCCGGCGGTGCTGTTCGAGCGGGTGGAGGGCGCTTCCATGCCGGTCCTCACCAATCTCTTCGGCACGGTCGAGCGCGTCGCCTGGGGCATGAACCGCGAGCCGCACCAGCTCCAGGAGCTGGGCGAGATGCTGGCCTTCTTCAAGCAGCCGCAGCCGCCCGAAGGGTTCGCCCAGGCCCTCGAGATGATGCCACTGGTCAAGGCGGCGCTGGCCATGAAGCCGAAGACCACCGGCCGCGCGGCCTGCCAGGAGGTGGTGCTGAGGGGCAGCGAGATCGATCTTGGCCGCCTGCCCGTCCAGTCCTGCTGGCCCGGCGAGCCGGCGCCGCTGATCACCTGGCCGCTGGTGGTGACGAAGGGCCCCGGCGGCACGCGCGAGGACGCCTTCAATCTCGGCATCTACCGCATGCAGGTGCTGGAGCGGAACCGCACGCTCATGCGCTGGCTCAAGCACCGCGGCGGCGCGCAGCATCATCAGCGCTGGGGCCAGAAGCGCCGCGAGCCGTTCCCCGCCGCAGCCGTCATCGGTGCCGATCCGGGCACCATCCTGGCGGCGGTGACGCCGGTGCCCGAGACCATGTCCGAGTACCAGTTCGCCGGCCTGCTGCGGGGCAAGCGGGTGGAGCTGGTCGACTGTGTCAGCCAGCCCTTGAAGGTGCCGGCCCATGCCGAGATCGTGCTCGAGGGCGAGGTGAGCCTCGAGGACTATCGCGACGAGGGGCCCTATGGCGACCACACCGGCTACTACAACTCGGTGGAGCAGTTCCCGGTCTTCACCGTCACCGCCATCACCATGCGGCGCGACCCGATCTATCTCTCCACCTTCACCGGCCGCCCGCCGGACGAGCCCTCGGTGCTGGGCGAGGCTCTCAACGACGTGTTCGTGCCGCTGATCCGCCAGCAGTTCCCCGAGATCGTCGACTTCTGGCTGCCGCCCGAGGGCTGCTCCTACCGGGTCGCGGTGGTCTCGATCCGCAAGGCCTATCCCGGCCATGCCAGGCGCGTGATGATGGGCGTGTGGTCGTTCCTGCGGCAGTTCATGTACACCAAGTTCGTCATCGTGGTGGACGACGACATCGACTGCCGCGACTGGAACGACGTGATCTGGGCGATCAGCACGCGGGTCGACCCGGCCCGCGACCTCATGCTGGTGGAGCACACCCCCATCGACTATCTCGACTTCGCCTCGCCGGAATCGGGCCTGGGCTCGAAGATGGGCCTCGATGCCACCGACAAGCTGCCGCCCGAGACGAAGCGCGAGTGGGGCAAGAAGCTCTCCATGGCCGAAGAGATCGTCGAGAAGGTGAGCCGGCGCTGGCAGGATTACGGCCTGCCGGGCAGCGGACGGCCCATCTGGAAGGGGCAGGAGCGATGAGCGCCGCGCCGGGCGGTCACGAGCTGGAGCGGACGCGCGATGCGGTGGTGGAGGCCGGCCGCATCGCCATGCGCCACTTCCGCCGCGAGCACCGGCGCTGGGAGAAGGGCCCGGGGCAGATCGTCACCGAGGCCGACATCGCCATCGACCGCTACCTGCACGCGGCACTGCGGCGCGAACATCCCAGCGACGGCTGGCTCAGCGAGGAGACCCTGGACGACAGCCGCCGCCTCGGCCGCCACCGGGTCTGGGTGGTCGATCCCATCGACGGCACCCGCTCCTTCGCCGAGGGCCTGCCCGAGTTCACCATCAGCGTGGCGCTGCTGATGGACGACCGGCCGGCCCTGGGTTTCGTCTACAATCCCGCAACCAGCGAGATGTTCGAGGCCAGGCGCGGCGGCGGCGCGTTCCTCAACGGCAAGCGGGTGCACGCGGCGACGCCGCCGTCGCTGGAAGGGGCCAGCATCGTCTGCTCCAAGGGCGAGAACCGCCGCCGCCACTTCGAGGAGCTGCTCCCGCACGCGAGGCTCACCACCATCGGCTCGCTTGCCTACAAGCTGGCGCTGGTGGCCGCCGGCCGCTTCGACGCCTATCTCTCCTGGCGCCGCAGCCAGGACTGGGACATCGCCGCGGCCGCCCTCCTGCTGGCCGAGGCCGGTGCGGTGCTCAGCGACGGCGACGGTAACCCGATCGCCCTCAACCGGCCGCATCCCGTCCATGACGGGCTGATCGCGGCAGCACCCGAGCTGCATGCGGCGATCGGGAGCGCTACTGCCGAGGCGCGGCGCCATTCGCGGCGGTAGAGCCGTGCAAGGCGCTGCGCGCGGCCGGTTTTCCTATTTTTGTCAGCTCGCCGCAGCGCCTGTCCCAACCGCCCTGCAAAACCCCGGAAAAAGAAGAAGAAAAGCCGCGCGCAGCGCCTTGCGCGGCCCCGCCCTCGCCGCCTGCTCCTCCATCGCGGCATCAGCATGCCGCCGCAACCCCCTGCTCCTCCTGAATTCATTGAATTCCCCGTCCGAACCGATACTCTTTTGCCGATGGTAATTCAGTCGGATCGCTAGGCATGGACGGCCTGTTGCTTCCCGCATTGCTGGCGCTCAACACGCTGCTGCTGCTCGTCGTCCTGCTGCGCCCACGCGGCGGCGGCGAGCGGGAGCTGGAGGGCCGGCTGGCGCTGATCGAGAGCCAGGTGGCGCGCACCCAGGAGCTTCTCGGCCAGGAGCTTGCCCGCAGCCGCGGCGAGGCCGGCGAGCAGGCGCGGCTGCTGCGCGAGGAGATGCAGGGCCATCTGCAGGGCTTCGGCCGGGCGCTGGAGGCGAGGGTGGGCGAGCTGCGCGAGCGCCAGGAGCACCGCTTCGACGCCTTCCAGAGCGTCATCCGCGGAGTCGAGACCGACCTGCGCGGCCAGAACACGCTCTTTCGCGAGAAGGTCGAGGCGCGGCTGGGCCAGGTCTCCGAGCAGCTCGACCTCCAGCTTCGCCGGGTCCGCGGCGACACCGAGACCCGGCTCCGGCAGATCCAGGAATCGTTGCACGCGCGGCTGGGCGAGCTGGGTCAGCAGCAGCAGGACAGCCTGAAAAGCTTCGCCGGCTCGATGGACGAGCAGATGGCGGGCCTGCGCCGCGAGAACCAGGCCAAGCTCGACCAGATGCGCCAGACCGTCGACGAGAAGCTGCAGACCACGCTGGAGGCGCGGCTGGGCGAGAGCTTCAAGCTGGTGAGCGAGCGGCTCGAGCGGGTCCATGCGGGCCTGGGCGAGATGCAGGGCCTGGCCGCCGGCGTGGGCGATCTCAAGCGGGTCCTGACCAACGTCAAGAGCCGCGGCACCTTCGGCGAGCTGCAGCTACGGATGCTGATCGAGGATTTCCTCACGCCCGAGCAGTATGCGGAGAACGCGCCGCTCGGCCGCGAGGGCACCCAGGAGCGGGTCGAGTTCGCCATCCGCATGCCCGGCAAGGACGAGCAGGAGGTGTTCCTGCCGGTGGATTCCAAGTTCCCGCAGGAGGATTACGAGCGGCTGCTGTCAGCCCGGGACGCCGGCGACGGCGAGGCCGCCGAGAAGGCCGGCCGCGAGCTCGAGCGTACCTTGCGGACTGCCGCAAGGGCCATCGCCGAGCGCTATATCAACCCGCCGCAGACCACCGATTTCGCGATCCTGTTCGTGCCCACCGAGGGGCTCTATGCCGAGCTGCAGCGCCGCCCCGGCCTCACCGAATCGCTGCAGCGCGAGCACCGGGTGATCGCCGCCGGGCCGATGAACTTCCAGGCGATCCTCTCCTCCCTGCGCATGGGCTTTCGCACCGTCGCCATCGAGCGCCGCTCGGCCGAGGTCAGGGAGGTGCTGGGTGCGGTGAAAACCGAGTTCGGCCGGTTCGGCGAGGCCCTCTCCAAGGTCCGCAGGCGGCTCGAGGGCGGCATCAAGGATATCGAGCATGTCGAGGTCCGCAGCCGCGCCATGGGCCGCCGCCTCAAGCGGGTCGAGGAGCTCCCGGAAGCGGCCGCCCGCACCCTCCTCGACACCCCGGCCCTGCCCGCCCGCGAGGACGAGGAGGAGGACGAGGCGGCGCTGGCGTGACGCCGGCTGCCGCGGCGGCGAGGCCGTGCAAGGCGCTGCGCGCGGCTTCCTTCTCCGCTTTCTTGGTCGGTCGGGGTGGTGCCAGGCCGGCGCGGCCCGCGTCCTCCGGGTGCCCTGTCGCGGTTTGCCCGCGGATCCCTATCGGCTATAACCCGACCATTCGTTGAGCGTGGCACATCTCAGGTTGCGGTTTGCCCGCGGATCCCTATCGGCTATAACCTGGCGGCATGCGCGGGCGGGTCTCGTGCGTTGCGGTTTGCCCGCGGATCCCTATCGGCTATAACGGCGGTCGTCGTTGGCCGGAGACCCGAGGTGTTGCGGTTTGCCCGCGGATCCCTATCGGCTATAACTGATCTCGCCGTCGCCAAGCTGCAGAACAGTTGCGGTTTGCCCACGGATCCCTATCGGCTATAACGTGGGCGCCGGACATGCCCGCGCATGCCCAGTTGCGGTTTGCCCGCGGATCCCTATCGGCTATAACCCGCTCGAGGACGCGATCAAGCTGACGCTGTTGCGGTTTGCCCGCGGATCCCTATCGGCTATAACCACGCTGCGCCTCGCCCGCCGCCTCCACGCGTTGCGGTTTGCCCGCGGATCCCTATCGGCTATAACAGCCGCAGGAAGGCCAGCCGCCGCAGCAGCGTTGCGGTTTGCCCGCGGATCCCTATCGGCTATAACTCACGCCGCCTCTCCCTGCTCGCGCCCCAGTTGCGGTTTGCCCGCGGATCCCTATCGGCTATAACAACGCCAGGTCGCGGAAAGCGCGCTCCGCAGTTGCGGTTTGCCCGCGGATCCCTATCGGCTATAACCGCTCCGCGCCAACCCTATGATTTCAGGGGATAATTGGCGCGGAGCGAGTGCCGAATACGGCATCAGAACAGCTCGAACTGGCTGGGCGAGCGCTTTCCCCCGGCGCTCCTGCCGCCGCGGAACACGGCCATTTTCTCGAACTGCCGGTCGGTAATCGCCAGAACGTGCACTTTACCCTGCGGCGGTACGTTGCGGCCGATCTGGCGCAGCCTCGCATCCACCTGCTCCTTTCCCGCACAGAACCGCATATAGACGCTGAACTGGCTCATCTCCCACCCCTCGTCCAGCAGCCACTGGCGGAACTTCGTCGCGGCGCGCCGCTCGGCCTTGGTCAGCACCGGCAAATCGAACATCACGATCAGCCACATGATCCGGTAGCCGCTCAGGGCAGGGGTGTCGGGCATGGCGGCGCGTCCGGCGGGCGGAGGGGGAACTCCAGCGCCGCCTTGCCCGAGGCGAAGCTTTCGGCAAGGCTTTGCGCCGTCCGCACCAGGCAGGTGGAAAGCGGGCTGGTGCCGGCTTCCATGGGCTGGTCGCTCCACAACAGTATGGCGAGCCGCCGCTTGGCTTCAGGCGAAAGCTCCGTCAGCCCCTCCGCACCCAGCAGCCGCACCTCGCGGTCCACCACCGGCCGGTAGGGCTCCATCAGGTCGTCCACCAGCGGCATCGGGTTGTTGGGATGCCGGTGGAAGATGCCCAGGCCCGGATGAAGCCCCGAGGCCGCCACCGCCCGCGCCGTGGCGCTGCGCAGCACCGCATAGCCGTAGTTCAGGAGAATGTTGGCGCCGTCGCCCTGCGTGTCGCGGCGGAACTCGCGGCCGAGCAGAAGCGGCCAGTAACGCCGCGCCGCCTGCGCCTCGATATTGGCCGGATCGCCGCTGCGCACCTTGCGGGCGAGCTGCTCGAAGGCGCCGGCGGGCTGGCCAAGCGCCTCGAGCGTCCAGCCCTGGCGGCGCACCTTGGCGGCCACCACCTGCGCCCAGAGCCGCTTGGCCAGCGGCCGGCCGCAGGAAAGCTGCGCCTCCATCCGCCGCTGCTGGGCGTGGTGGCCCTCCACCGGCCACAGGATGGCCACCGGCGCGAACTTCGAGCCGCACAGCACCAGCGGCACGTTGCGCTCGGCCAGCGCCGCCACAAGCTGGCTGGTGAGCGTCGCTCCCCGCGCCGTGGCGATCACCGCCGCCAGATCGTCCAGCGGCAGCCGCGCCACCGTCTCGCCCTGCGCCGAGATCGCGAGAAAGCCGCGTTCCTTCGCGAGGTGGCGCCCTTCCTCGGCGATCTCCACGACCCGGCCCAGCGGCGAGCCCGTCATGGCGTCACCACGCCTGCGGGCCGGAATCGTGCACCCGGCCGGAGGGATCGACCCACACCTTGCGGGCCTTGCCCTCGACGAGTCGCGACACGCCGACGCTCAAATAGTTGAACGGATCGGACTTGTCAGCGTCGCGCTTCTTGAGATTGCCTCCTTCATTGTGAGGGGTCAGTACAATGGTTGCTTTTAACCTTTGCTCATTCTTTTTCTTGTTTTTGATTTTGGTCATGCTTGATTTTACAACTCTTAATATCTGCCGATTCTCGAATTCACCGATGGCCACGCAGTCGTCCTTGTGCAGCCGCAAGAGCAGCTTTGCGGCGGGGTGCGGTCGGCGGTCGGGAACTTGTCGTCCCAGCCGCTTCGCTTCATCGTCGCGAGCTGCGTCGAGCATCGAGATCACGCGCATCACCACCTCGCCAGGCTTGCCGTCCTTGCCCGGCAGCCGCCAGAGCTCGGCCCTGTGGTTGCCGTTCGGCTTGACCAGCTTGGGTGATACGCCAGATCGGCTCCCGCCGAGCGGGGTGGCGCTTTCCAGTCTTTCCCAGGTACGCACCCGGCGTACCGGATGTCGGCCCGTATGCTCCAGAGTATTCAGGGCGGCAGCGCGTTCTTTGGTGTCGGTCAAGGTCAATGCCTCCGCCACCTTCTCCCTGAGGCCTCCGTCACGAATGAATTTCCTGGCATCATCCGGCGTCTTCTTCTTGTCCGCGAAGAAGGTCAGCGGCCGGCGGCGGACAACGGTCGGCTCGTCATCCTTGGCCGGGCGCTCCTTGTTGTCGCGGTCGAAGTGGCGAACCCTGCCATAGGGATTGTCGTCGTGCAGCTTGCCGCTCGCAGCGGTGTCGGGCTTGTGCGAGACGACGATGCCGGCGACCGCCTCGCGCACCTGCGCCACGAAGCCCGGCCACGGCGCGGACAGATCGGCCATGAGGCGGTGCCCCTTCTCCTCGGCCTGCTGCGCCGCCCGCGTCACCCGTTGCAGGAGGCCTTGATCGACGAGCCCCACGGTGATGGCGTCCACCGCGTGGTGGCGGTGGTCGTCGCGGTTCTTGACGCCGCCGGGGCCGCCCAGGATGTCGTTGAGCCCCAGCGGGCGGCGCAGCAGCGCGGTGATCCGGCCGGGCACCGACCACACCCGGCTCGGATCGCACACCGCCCGCAGGTAGAGCGTGGCGAGCCGCGCCAGATACGCGCTGTCGGTGAGGTGGCGGGCAAGGAAGTCCTCGTGCTCGCCTTTCCACCGCTCCATGGCATCGGGCGCGAAGCGCCATTGCTTGGCCTTCGGCAGCCGTCCTGCCCGCTCCACGATCTCCGGCCATTCGGGGCGGGCGTGGAACGCCTCGTGCGGCGTGCGGCGTCCCTTGATCCCGTTGCCCTCGCGGCTCGCCAGCACCCGGTTGGCCGCGCTGTCATCAAGGCTCAGCGCGAAGGGCAGGATATGGTCCTCCTCGACCTCGTCGGAGAACAGATTCCTGCAGGTAATCAGCATGCCGGTATAGGGGCAGCGGCGCTCCTTCGGGTCGGCCGCCTGCTCCTCCCATAGGCGCACCCGCATGAGGTTGCCGGGCTTGGGCGGGATGCCCAGCTCGGCCAGAAGCGCCCGGCGGCGGTCATTGGCCTCGCGGTTCTCCTTCTGCCGCTTCTCGACCTCGCTGCGCTGCACCGCCGAGCGGCCCAGCTCGCGCAACACCTCCACCACGATCTGCGAAGGGGCCCCGTGCCGCGCGATCAGCGCGTTGACCACCCGGCGCAGCTCGTTGAGCGCCACATGCACGGTGGGGTTGGGGGCGCGGCCGACGCGCTTCTCGTAAGGGTCCCTCTCCTCATTGGTGCCGGTGCCCAGCCGGTCGCGCAGCACCTCGCCGTAATAGGGCAGCTCCGGCAGGATCACCCCGTCGCGGTCGTCGGAATGGTGCGCATAGCCCGCCTCGCGCACTGCATCGCTGTAGCGCAGCCCGCGCTCCAGATGCGGCAGCAGCGCCGCCATCGCCTTTGCGGAGAGCGACGCATGCCCGTCCGGCAGCGTCACGCGCAGCGCTGCCTGCGCCGCCTCCTCCGGCACGCCCAGCTCGCCGAGCTTCGCCAGCGCCACGTCGTCGGTCTCCGTGTCGAGCAGCACCGCCACCACCTGCTCGCGCCGCGCCCCGTCCATCGCCGGCCAGATGGCCTCCAGCGGCTTTCCCTTGCCTGCCAGCCGGGCCGTCGTCTCGGCACCGGCGAGCTTGTCTCGCCCCGCACCCTCCAGGTTGAAGCCTTCCTCGCGTGAGAGCTTCAGCTCCTTGCGCATCTTCGCGAAGGTGAGATCGCTGCCCGTCAGCAGGAGGGCCCGCAGCTTTTCCCGCCCGGCATCGTCCAGCGGCCGCTCCGGCTCGCCGGGCGCGCGGATGCGCAGATGCGCCAGGTCCTGGGCGATGCGGAACCGCTGGGTCAGCGGCAGCGCCTTCGGCGCGCGGGGTTCTGAAGGTTCCAGCCAGCACTTGCCGACTAGGGGCGCCCTGAGCGGCCGCTGGTGCAGCAGGATGCGACGCAGCTCGTCGCGCATGGCGTCGGTCAGGGCAGGGTTGCGTGCCGCCTGCGCTTCCCAGACGGCGTCGAGCTCGGCGGCGATCATCGGCCGGGTCGGGTAGAAGTCGTAGGTGGCGCGCGCCCCGCTGCCCTGCAGGCGCACCCGCACCGGCTCGCCGTTCGCGTGGCGCGTTGCCAGCCACTCGCCCAGCGTCCGGGCGCCGGCGGCCTGCAGCTTCATGTCGAGCTGCTTCGCGCCGGTGTCGATCTTGCCCCGTTCCTCGTTGCCGCGGTCGGTCTTGCGGTTGCTGGCAAAGCCGCGCCGCTGGTTGAGGTGGAAGATCACCCGGCCCAGCTCGTAGGGCTCCAGCCGGCGCTCCAGTGCCGCCGCGCGCAGCGCGTAAGGGTCGAGCCGGGCGACCACTGCGCGCTCTTCCGGCCCCTCCGGCATCAGCCCGAAGCGGGTGAGCGCCTTCAAAAGGGCGGTACGGCGGCGCAGGTAGCGGTCGCGGCGTCGCCGCATGCTGCGCGCGAGGCGCCGGTCGGCCGCCAGCGAGGCATTGGTCTTGGGGTGGCGTCCGTCGGGAAAGACTCGCACCCCCACGTCCAGCAGATCCGCGGGCCTTTCGTCCCCGTCCAGTTCGAGGCACGCCCACCCGATGGAGTTGGCGCCCAGGTCCAGAGCCAGCCGGTATGCCATAGCCATCCCAATCTTGACGCGATCATATCGTTGGGATCATATAATCAGGCGAGGCCGACCCGTTCTAGCCGATAGGGATCCGCGGGCCTCCGTTAACAAGCGCCTCCGGGTGCAACAGACGAGACGGCGGGCTACGGCCCGCCGTTTTCCTTTCCCGGCCGGCATCGCGCAAGCCATCGGTGGCACGAACGAACCCGAGGCCCCCGGCGAGGAGGCATCGGCACGGCGACAAGAACGAACCCGAGGCCCCCCGGCAAGGAGGCATCGGCACGGCGACAAGAACGAACCCGAGGCCTCGGGCGAGGAGGCATCGGCACGGCGGCAAGAACGAACCCGAGGCCCCCGGCGAGGAGGCATCGGCACGGCGGCAAGAACGAACCCGAGGCCCCCGGCGAGGAGGCATCGGCACGGCGGCAAGAACGAACCCGAGGCCCCGGACGAGGAGGCATCGGCACGGCGACAAGAACGAACCCGAGGCCCCGGACGAGGAGGCATCGGCACGGCGGCAAGGACGAACCCGAGACCCCCGGCGAGGAGGCATCGGCACGGCGACAAGAACGAACCCGAGGCCCCCGGCGAGGAGGAACCGGCCAGGGCGGCAAGGACGAACCCGAGGCGTCGGTCGCGTAACTCCCCGTTGATCATACCTGGTGAGATCAACGGTCGCGGGATGTCGGGCGAACGCGCAGTCGCGGCGCCTTGCCCTACCGACAGAATGGAAGGAAATGGCCGCGCGCAGCGCCTTTTATGGCTCCGGGCGTGGAGTCAGGCGCTGCCTCGGGCGTCGGGCGCCCGGCCGATGACGTCGCGCACGAGGCGGTACTGGACGAGGTTCTGGGAGAGGCGGCGGTAGTAGCCGAGGAGCTCGCGGGCCGGGTCGGCGAGGCGCTCGAAGCCGGAGATGAAGGCCACGATGGTGCCGACCTCGCCGCGGCCCTCGATCACCAGCCAGCCGCCCACCGTGACGATGGCGAGCGGGCCCATGTGGCCCATGAGGTTGTTGAAGGCCTTGAGGAGGTATTTGAGGCGGTAGATCCGCAGGCGCAGCCGGGTGGCGTAGTCGATGCGGCGGTACAGCCGCTGCTCGCCGGCCTCTCCGGGGCCGGGCGTGGCGAGGGTGTCGCTCAGCCGGCGGATCGCCCGGGTCAGCGCCTCGGTGCGGCGGTTGATGCGCTTCTGGACGAGCGGGGCCACGACCAGCTGCGGCACGAACATGGCGGCGGCCACGGCGGCCACCAGCGGCTCGACCCAGAGCATGTAGCCGATGGTCGAGGTGAAGAGGCCGAGATTGAGGAGCGGGAAGGCGATGCTCTCGCCGACGAAGCCGCCGAGCTTGCCGGCCTCGCCGGCGAGGATGGCGACGTCGGTGCCCTGCTCGCCGTTCTGGCGCCCGGCCTCGCCGGCTGCATCGCCGTCGCCGGCCGGGCGGTCGTGCAGCAGCACGATGCGGCGGCGCAGCAGGCGCACCACGCCCTCGGCGGTACGGCCCAGATAGAGATTGCGCCAGAGCTTCAAGCCGGCGTGGAGGAGCAGGGCCGCGGCGTAGAGGCCGGCAAGCAGGAGGAGCAGCTCGAGGTCGCGGTCCTCCACGGCCTCGTTGACCATGCGCCGCTGCAGCTCGAGCGGGGCGAGGCTGAGCGGGAAGACCGCAAGGGTGAGGAGCGACAGGCCGATCTGCTGCCGCCAGGTGGTCCGCACGATGAAGGCGAGCAGGCTGCCGGGCAGACGCCGCGGCCGCCCCGATAGCCGCGGCAGCGCCTTCTCCGCCTTCCTCAAAGGCCCGTCCGCACGGTCCACAGCTCCGGAAACAGGATCTGCCCGGCGGCGCGCCGGAGATACTCGACGCCGGAGGTGCCGCCGGTGCCGCGGCGCTGCCCGATGATCCGCTCCACGGTGGTGACGCGGCGAAAGCGCCACTGGCGGAACCCGTCCTCGAGGTCGACCAGCTTCTCGGCCAGCTCGTAGAGGTCCCAGTGATGCGTGCTGTCGGCATAGACCGCATGCCACGCCCGCTCGACGCTCTTGTCGGCCGGGTGGCGTTGGTGGACGTCGCGCGCCAGCACGGAGCGCGCCACCGGCAGGCCGCGGCGGGCCAGCAGGCGCAGCGCCTCGTCGTAAAGGCTGGGCCGGGCCAGCTCTTCGGCGAGGGCGGCGTGGATGTCCGGGCTCTCCTCGAAGACCGCGAGCCGCGCCGTGCTGCGGTTGCCCAGCAGGAACTCCACCATGCGGTACTGGTGCGACTGGAAGCCCGAGGCGGGGCCGAGCAGGTGGCGGAAGGCCAGGTAGTCGGCGGGGGTCAGGGTGGCGAGCACGTCCCAGGACTGGACCAGCTGGGCCTCGATGCGGACCACCCGCGCCAGCATCTTGAAGCAGGGGCCCAGATCACCGGCGCGGATGCGCTCGCGGGCGGCGCAAAGCTCGTGGATCATCAGCTTCAGCCAGAGCTCGCTTGTCTGGTGGATGGTGATGAACAGCAGCTCGTCGTGGCTTTGCGAGACCGGGCGCTGGCAGGCCAGCAGCTCCGGCAGGGCCAGATAGCCGCCATAGGTGCGGGCATCGCCGAAGCGGGTGGTGACACCCTCCTCGAGCTCCTCGCCGCTCACGTGACCGCCGCCCGCTCGGCAAAGCGCGGGTCCTTCCAGCTCTCCTCCCGCATCACCGCCTCCAGCGTCTCCACCGCCCGCCAGACGTCCATGTGGCGATTGTAGAGCGGGGCGAAGCCGAAGCGCAGCAGATCGGGAGCGCGAAAGTCGCCGATGACGCTTCTGGCGATGAGCGCCTGCATCACCGGATAGCCGTGCTCGTGCGCGAGGCTCACCTGCGAGCCGCGCCGCTCCGCCTCGCGCGGGCTGGCAAGCTCGAAGCCGTGGCCGGCGAGGCGCTCCTCGAAGAGGGCGATAAGGAGCTCGCCCATGGCCAGCGACTTCCTGCGCAGGGCCGCCATGTCGGCCTCCGCCATGAGCGCCACGCCCTTCGCCAGGGCCGCCAGCGAGAGGATCGGCGGCGTGCCGGCGAGGAAGCGGTCGATGCCTGGTGCGGGCTCGTAGTGCCAGTCGAAGGCGAAGGGCCGGGCGTGGCCCATCCAGCCGGCGAGCGGCTGGCGCGCCACCTCCTGGTGGCGCTCCGCCACGAACAGGAAGGCGGGGGCGCCGGGGCCGCCATTGAGATACTTGTAGCCGCAGCCCACCGCGAGATCGGCGCTGCAGCCGGCAAGGTCGAGGGGCACGGCGCCGGCGCTGTGAGCGAGGTCCCACAACGCGAGGGCGCCTGCGGCATGAGCAGCAGCGGTGAGGCCCGCCATGTCGTGCATCCGGCCGGTGCGGTAATCCACGTGGGTGAGCATGAGCACGGCGACGCTGTCGTCCAGCGCCGCCGCGATCTCTTCGGGCCCGTCCACGAGGCGCAGCTCGATGCGGCCTTTCAGCAGTCGTGCCAGGCCCTGCGCCACGTAGAGGTCGGTGGGGAAGTTGCCGCGCTCGGAGAGGATCACGCGCCGACCGGGACGCAGCTCGAGGGCTGCGGAAAGCAGCTTGAAGAGGTTGACGGAGGTGGAATCGCACACCGCCACCTCGTGCGGTGCGGCGCCGACGATCGTCGCGATGCCGGCCGCCACGCGCTGCGGCAGGCGGATCCAGTCGTGGCTGTTCCAGCTGCGGATCAGGTCGCCGCCCCACTGCTCCGTCACCACGCCCGCCACCGCCGCCGCCGTGATGCGGGGCAGGGCGCCCAGCGAGTTGCCGTCGAGATAGACGACGCCCTCGGGCAGGGCGAAGCGCTCGCGGAACGGGGCCAGCGGGTCCTCGCGGTCCAGGGCCTCGACCGCCTCGCGGGAGAGCCTCATCGCTCCAGCTCCCGCAGCACGGCGCGCACCGGGGAGGCGTCCATGCCTACCAGCCGCAAAGGCAGGGCGATGAGCTCCCACTCGCCCGGTGCCACGGAAGCAAGATCGAGCCCCTCGAGGAGCAGCAGGCCGGTGCGCCTTGCCGCCATGTGGGCGGGAAGATCCTCGCTGTCGGCGGGATCGACCGAGGGCGTGTCGACGCCCAGCAGGCGCACGCCGCGGGCTGCCGCCAGCTCCACCGCGTCGGCGGCCACGGCGGTGAAGGAGGGATCGAACCGCGGGCCGGGCGGGGCGCTGGCGGTTCTGAGCAGGAGCCGCTCGACCGGCGTGGCGAGGCCCTGCTCGAGAGCCGCGGCCGTCACCAGCGGGCCGCAGGAGGCGACGTCCACCACCCGGCAGGGGCCCACGAGCAGATCGAGGGGCAGGCCCGCCACGTCGATCCCTTCCGCATCGTAGTGCAGCGGCGCGTCGACATGGGTGCCGGCGTGGGTGGTGAGGGAGACGGCGCCGACATTGACCGGACAGCCGGGCGCGATGCGGGCGGTCCAGCGGGTCCGCACCTCCTCGTCGCCCGGCCAGACCGGCATGCCGGCCACGAGCGGGCGCGAGATGTCGACCAGCCGCCCGCCGCTCACCCGGCCTCGTCCGCCTGACGCAGCGCTTGGGAGAGCGCGCGGAAGGGGAGGAGCACGCACTCGTGGCGGCTCTTGATCGCCGCCACCGGGGTGAACATGGAGAGCTCCGGCAGCGAGGTTTCGTCCGTCTGCCCCGCGAGGAGGGCTTCCAGCTCGCCCTCCAGCCGCGCCAGCTCCTCGCGGCTCATGCCCGGGGCGTGGGCGGCCAGGACGCAGGCGGCGGCCTGGGTGAGCAGGCAGCCGCGGGTCTTGTGCGCCAAGGCCTCCACCGCCCCATTGGCGGTGCGGATGTCGAGGGTCACGCGGTCGCCGCAGAGCGGGTTGTCGCAGGTGATGCGGGTGCGCGGTTCCTCGAGCTGGCCCGCGCCGGCCTTGCCGCGCGCTGCCTCGATGATGATTCCGTTGTAAAGCTCATCCGCCATGTCCACGCCCCGATCCTTGCCATGGAGGAGAGGTAGGTGCTGCGAGCCTCCGGCGCCACCCGTCCCGCAGCCGGCCCTGCAAGCTATTACGGGGACCCGGTACAATTAACGGGCATTAGTTGGGCCCGGTCACATTAACGGATGGTTGATGCGGTTGCGGCGCGGGCAAAAAGGCGCTCAGCCGAGTGACAAAAGATCGGCGGCGATGCAGCGCTTGCCGTCGCCGAGGCGCTCGGGAGCGGGGCTGTCGTGGATCACGAGCAGACGGTCGGCCTCTCCGTCCCCGCCCGGGAGAATGGCGAGGCCCTCGGGATGGTCGGCGCCCCGGACCGTGGGCAGCTCGGCGACGTGGGTCAGGCGGTCGCGGGTGAGCACCTGGGGCTCGTCGGTTTCCAGCGGCGCCTTCCAGCGCAGGAGGCGGTTGGGGCCGTCGAGATCCATGGTGGGGCCGGCCAGGATCAGAAGGTCCTGCCCGTGCCAGCACAGCTCGCGGATGCCCAGCCCGTCGAGGTCCAAGAAGTGCTTGCGGTAGCGCATGCCGCCGGGCCCGTGCTTTCTCAGCTTGAGGCAACCCGGTCCGCTCTCCTTCACCGAGAGCTCGAGGATGATCGCCCAGCCGCGCAACACCGGCCCGCGCAGACCCAGAAACACCCGCTCGCCGCGCACCGCCAGACCCTCGACGTCAAAGCCGTTCTCCTTGGCGGGGAGACCAATGAAGGGCCCCAGATGCTCGTCCTTCGCCAGCTCGCGCAGCAGCTTGTTACGGCCATCCTTCACCGGCAGGATGGCCGCGCTGCGCCGATGGCCATGCTCCAGGCTCACCTCGCGCACCAGCCGGGTGCTGCCGTCGGGAGCCTGCTCGATCGGTACCCGCGCCAGGACGTAGCGGTTGGGATCGTCGCGCACGTCGCAGAGCCGCTCCAGCACCTCCGCCGCATCGTTCTCGCCGGTCTTGGGCTTGCGCCGCGTGCTGCTGTACGAGCCCGCGATCCACAGATAGCCGCCATCGACATCGAGTCCCTCGATGTCCATCTCGCCCATGGGCCCGCCCGGCAGCTCGAGAAAATCGGCCAGCGCGAAGGGCGTGTGGGCGCCGAAGCCCTTCTCGTTGCGGCTCAGCCGCTCGACATGAGCCAGCTCGTCATTGGCGACCCAGAGATCCCGGCCCGCCGCCGCCGCCGCCGAGAGGTCGGTCGCCACCGGCTCGTCGTCGCGCGCCTGATCGCCCTCGTCCAGAAAGGAAAGCCAGAGCCGCTCGGGCTTCTCCAGCCGTTTCGCCGCCCTCGTGCCGCCACGCCCCGCCATCACCCGCCTCCTGCTGCACGTGCCGTAAGCGCCGGGGAAGCGGCGCGGTTCCCCGGGGCGGTGCCGGGCAAGGCGCCGCGCGCGGCTTTCTTTTCCCTGATTCTGTCAGTCTGGCGCCGGTGCCGGGGCCAGACGGGCTTTGCCTTTCCTGAAGGATTCCGAGCCATTCTCCCCGATGGTGGGAGAGGTGCCGCGCCCAGGATTTCGCGGCGGCGGAGTCCCACACCAGCAGGGTGCCGGGTCCGGGCTAAACGGTGTGAACGTCCGGCGCCGGCGGGGCCGCCAACGCGGCGGCAGTGGTACCAGGCGAGATCGTCGAGAGGTTGATGTCCCCCATGGACCGGGGACGGCGCGCCCGGCGCGGTCACTCCGGAGTGCTCCCTTCCCCCGCGCGGCCGGCGCGGCCAGCGGATAGCGGAACGGCCCGGGGTGCCTCCGGCTGCTGCTCGGGTTCGACTTTGCCCCGGCGGAGCCGCGCCGCAGGGCAGAGCCGCGGGCGATGACCCGAACCCGCTCCCTCCGCTGCGCGGGCGCTGCGTGCGGCTTCTTTCTCTTCTCCTGTCAGTCGGGGTGGCGCCGGGATTGGTGCTCCCGACCCTCCATGCCGGGCGCCGGGCTCGCCGGATCCCTGCCCGGACCCTCGACATCCGCGGGTGCATCCCTGCCGCTGCCGGCGAGGGCGTCAACGCGCTGCCAGTGGTGCCAGGTGAGATGAACGAAAGTTGCTGGCAGCCATGACGCGGAGACGACGTCCGGCCCGGTCATTGCGCGGCGAGTCCTTCGCCCCGGCGCGCGACGGAGCGGGCCGGTAGCGGATGAACGGTCGCGGGGCCGCACGGCCGCTGCTCGGGTTCGTCCTTGCCGCAGTCGAGCCGCGCCTGTTCCGATGGCTTGTGCCATGCGGCAGCGCGTGCGGCTCGGGCTGCGGCCGCCAGGCGGCGGAGCGTCGGGTTCGTCTGTGCCGCCGCAAGTAGTCGAGCCATCCGCCACCGCCTGCCCGTCCCACGCCTCCGCCGCAGGGAAGTCGCCATCCGTATCCTCGATGTCGTCGGAAAACTGCTGCCCTCCGAACCGATAAAGACGGGCCTCTTCGGGGCGGGTTGCTCGCCGGATCATGCCCATGCTCCGCCATGCGCACCCGGGCAGCATCCCGCTCGCGCAAGCAGTGCCAGGTGAGATGAACGAAAGGCGGATGGCAGTCATGGTGCGGCGACGGCTCCGTGTGCGGTCACTACGGAGTGAACCCTTTGCCCGCACGCGCGACGGAGCGGGCGGGTAGCGGGTGAACGGTCGCGGGGCCGCACGGCCGCTGCTCGGGTTCGTCCTTGCCGCAACGGAGCGGCGCCCATGCGGCGGGGTCGGTGCTCGTGGCCTGCGCCACGCGGCAGCGCGTGCGCCACGGGCTGCGGCTGGCCGAGCGTCGGGTCCGTGTTTGCCACTGCAAGAGGACGCGACATCCACCATGCTCTGCACCTCCCAGGCCTCGGCCGCATCGAAGAAGCCACCCGCATTGTCGGTGTCGTCGATGAAGGCGCTGCCCTTCGCGTCCACGAATATCGGGTTCTTCGGGCGGGGGGCCATGACGAGATCGTGCCCCGGCTCCGCCACGCGCACCGGGGCCGCCTCCCGCTCATGACAGCCGTACGAGGTGAGACGAACAAAAGGTGGATTGCGGCCATGACGCGGAGACGGGGTGGCTCGGTCATTGCGGGGCGAGCTCTTCGCCCCGGCGCGCGGCGAAGCGGGCGGATAGGAGGTGCCCGGCCCCCGACCCGCCCTGCCGCTCCTCGGGTTCGACTTTGCCGCGGCGGAGCGGCGCCGAAGGATCGAGCTCCGGTGCGGGGCCGGTGGTGGCGGCGCGGGCCATGCGGCAGCGCGTGCGCCACGGGCTCAGGCCGGGAGACGGGGGTGCGTCGGGTTCGTCTTTGCCGCAAGCGGACGCGCCCTCCACCGCGCCCTGCCCGTCCCACGCCGCCGCCGCGGCAAAGCCGCCACCCGGCCCCTCAATGCCGTCGATGAAGGCGCTGCCCTCGGGATCGACGAAGACCGGGTTCTTCGGGTCGGGGTCGGTGGCCGGATCGTGCCCGGGCTCGGCCATGCGCTCCCGGGCCGCCGCACGCTCCACGCTCTTGTCGCGACACAGCCCATGCAAGTAGCCGGGCCAGCTCTGCGAGGCCACCAGCACCTCGCGCTGCTCGATCAGCGCCGCCAGCTCGATCTTGGCGAAACTGTAGTCCTGCCGCGCCCGCCGCCGCGCTTGGCCCCAGATCTTCGCCTGCTCGGCCACCGACCGGCGCTCCTCCACCGGACACACGGCCGCCCGCTCCTCGCACTGCAGCTCCACCACCCGCAGCCGCTCCTGCCGGTGCATCGCAAAGATCATCTCCCGCCCCCAGTGCACCTCCACCGCACAGCGCGGGTCATACCGCCACCGCAGACTGTCCCGCAGCCCCTCGGCCCGCGCCAGATCCTCCCCCGCCCACGCCACCATGAGCGGCCGCGGCCGGAAGGTGACGGCGTCCCCGGACTGCTCGGCACTGTCCATGACATCCTCGCGCGGTTGGGAAAGAAGAAGGCGAGGATAGCAGAATATAGGAACAAATGCCACATCGCCGCGGCCGGACGCGCCGGCATCGCCCGCGAGGCGCTGCGCGCGGCTGCCTTTTCTTTATTTCTGTCAGTAAGGGCAGCGGTGACGGGGCAAGGCGAGCTTTACCCTTCCTCAAGGACTGTTCAGCCATTCTGGCGGATGGTGGGAGAGGGGCCGCGCCCAGGATTGCGCGGCGGCGGAGTCCCACCCCAGCAGGATGGCGGCGAGCGGTTAAGACCGCGTGAAGGCGTCGGAGCGGCTGGCAGGCTCTCGGGGCCGGTTCACGGTTCTTCAACCTTTGCCGTGGCATGCTCGCGGACGGTGGGAGAGGTGCCGCTCCCAGGATCTCGCGGCGACGGAGTCCTACCCCAGCGGGGTGACGGGGAAAGATGAAGATGCGGTGAAGACACTGACGGGCGGGGCGAGCTGGTCGGCGGATCGGGTGGCCGCACCATCTCCGGGGGCGGCTGCCCGGGAGATGGTGCGGGGCGGGTCCCGCCGCCCTTTCGGTTCCGGTTCTGTCGGTCTGGCGACGGTGCTGGAGCTGGGCGGAGTTCATCCTTCTTCAAGAATCCCTGCTTTATTGTCGCGGATGGTGGGAGAAGTGCCGCGCCCAGGTTTCCGCGGCGGCAAAGTCCCACTGCAGCGGGATGACAGGGGCCGGTTAAGACAGCGCGAACACGTCTGGCCGTATGGCAGGCATCCGCTGCCGGTTCACCGTTCTTCAACCTTTGCCGTGACATGCTCGCGAATGGTGGGAGGCGTGCCGCGCCCAGGGCTTCGCGGCGGCGACATCCCATCCCAGCGGGATGGCAGGGGCGGGTTGAGGCAGCGTGAAGGTGCCGGAGCAGTTGGCAGGCATCCCGATGGACGCTTCGCCGAAGGGTGCTGTTCGGACGAAGCCTACGCTGCAAAGGAGATCCTTGTTCGAGAAACGCACGACGACGCGGCATGGAACTATGATCCGACCGGGCACCGTTTTGATCCGGACGGTGCAGGACGCCGTCAATGTCTCCTGCCATGCTGGGAATGAGCCGAGGAAGCCGCTGAATCGCAAGGAATAGCGGATTCCCCGCGTTCGTCAGGGAGGACACCAATGAACAAGCTGTCACCGCCAGTGAGCGCGGCAGGAAAGAAAGGCGCGCTTTCCCGACGGAAGCTCCTGTCGGTCGGCTCCGGAAGCGTCGCGGGAGGGCTCGTCGCGCATCCGGCGATCGCCGGCAGCCTCGCCGATGTGCCGCAACGGGGGGTGGGCGTCCCGGTCGGCGCGACGAGCGAGCGCTCGGAGTTCGTCGAGCTCGCCCGGATCACCGAGGCGACCCCCGGCAAGCGGAACGTCGATCCGCTCGACGCGATCAATTCCAAAACGCCGCTGCACAAGCTCGATGGCACGATCACGCCTTCCGATCTCCATTACGAGCGCAGCCATTCCGGCATTCCGAGCCTCGACCCGAAAACGCATCGTCTTCTGGTTCATGGAATGAGCGAGCGCTCGCTTGTCCTCGACCTTGGCGATCTGCGGCGCATGCCCTCCATCTCGCGTGTGGCGTTCATCGAGTGCTCGGGCAATGGCTGGGAGAACTGGAAGAACGATGACGACACCCTGACGGTCCAGCACACGCACGGGCTCATCAGCACGCATGAATGGACGGGGGTGAGGCTCTCCTACATCGCCGGGCTGGTCGGTCGCGATGCGGCCTCGACGTGGATGCTGGCCGAAGGTGGCGACGCCTCCGGAATGGCGCGCAGCATTCCGATGACCGAGGAGATCCTCGACGAGGCGATGATCGCCTACGCCCAGAACGGCGAGCCGCTCCGCCCTGCACATGGCTACCCGATGCGCCTGCTGGTCCCCGGATGGGAGGGCAACCTGTCGGTGAAGTGGCTGCGCCGGCTGAAGTTCGGGGACCGGCCCTTCTACACGCGATGGGAGACCTCACGCTACACGAGCCTGATGCCGGACGGCCGGGCACGACAGTTCCAGCTCAGGCAGGAGGTGAACTCCGTCATCACCTCGCCTTCCGGCATGATGGAGATCGCACCGGGCTACAACCGCATCACCGGGCTTGCCTGGAGCGGTCATGGTGCGGTGAGCAAGGTCGAGATCAGTACCGATGCCGGCAGGACGTGGCAGGAGGCCAGGCTGAACGGGCTCGTCCTGCCCAAGGCGCAGACCCGCTTTCAGCTCGAGTGGCACTGGGACGGGAATCCGACCTTCATCACCAGCCGGGCGACTGACGAGAAAGGTCACGTCCAGCCCACGCGTGAGGCTCTGATCGAGCAGATGGGGAACAACGCGCTGTTCCACTACAACGGCCAGCAGATCTGGCGCATCAATGCTGAAGGGAACGTCCGGCATGCGTTGGCGTGATCCGATCATCGTCGCTGGACTGGCCGCACTGCTCGCCACGCCGGCATTCGCCCAGGAATTCGGACGGGAGGCCACTCCGGAAGAAGTGGCGCTGTGGGACATCGACCCCCGCCCGGACGGAAGCGGATTGCCGCCGGGCCGGGGCTCGGTCGCTGATGGCCGTGAGCTTTATGCCGTTCACTGCGCTGCCTGCCACGGCGAGAAGGGCGAGGGCGGCCCGAACGATCGGCTGGTCGGCGGACGCGGAAGTCTCGACACAGCCGCTCCGGTCAAGACTGTCGGCAGCTACTGGCCCTACGCGACCACACTCTATGACTACATCCACAGGGCGATGCCGTACTTCGACCCGGGAAGCCTGACGCCGGACGAGACTTATGCTGTCGCCGCCTATATCCTGAACATGAACGGGATCGTGCCCGATGACGCCGAGCTCGACGCTGCCGCCATGGCGGCGCTCGAGATGCCGAACAGGCATGGATTCGTTCCTGAGCCGGAATTCGCACCTCTCCTGCCGGAGGTGACAGAAGCGCGGGATTGACGCGGCAAGATGAACGCGAAACCGGGGGCAGATTCCGATCCGCTGAGCAGTCTGATCAGGTTGTGCGGGTTGAGCGGTTCCCTCGACCTGCGCTGCCGAATGGCTGGTCCGTACGTCGTGGATCATACCGCCTCGCCGCCAGGCGAGGCGGCGTTCCACATGGTTCTCGATGGCGGCTGCAGGATCGAGACCGCCACCGGACAGGCGATCTGCCGGCCCGGCGACCTCGTGCTGCTTCCCATCGGCACCGCCCATCGGGTGGTGTGCCTGAGCGCCGGGCTGGATAGCCGGGCATGGATCAGCCGCAATACCGGACTCTCGGTCTCCGAAGTGCCCGGGCCGCCCGAGCTGGACCTGATCTGCGGCCGGTTCGGCTATCAGCCGACGGCCGGGGCGCTGCTGTTCAACGACCTTCCCGATCTTCTGCACATCCCGCAGGCCGAGTTGCCGCCGAGCCTTGCGGAGATGATCCGGGCCGATGCCACCTCCCGGCCGCCCGGAGCGACCGAGCTGGTCACGGCATTGACGTCGGTCATCTTCATCATCGCGATCCGCCGCCACCTGCGTAACGCACCGCTCGACCGGGGCATGCTGGCCCTGATCCCCGATCGCGGCCTGGCAGAGGCGCTCATGGCGATCCTGCGGGAGCCGGCAGCACCCTGGACCATCGACCGCCTCGCCCGCCGCGCACACATGTCGCGAGCGACCTTCCTGCGCCGGTTCACCGCTGCTGCCGGACGCGGCCCGGCGGATCTCCTGCTGGATATCCGTGTCCATATCGCCATGCGGCTTCTGCGCGACAGCGGGCGGTCCATGGGCGATATCGCCCATTCCGTCGGCTACCGTTCGGTGACGGCCTTCGGCAGGGCCTTCACGCGGCGGACCGGGATCACCATGTCGCAGGCACGCCGCCGTCAGGTGTCGCCCGAGCCGGAGACATCGCTCGCGCCGTCCATGACCGGCCGGGTCCTGGGAGCACGGTCTGCGGCAGGCTGAGCGTTCTGATCGCGCCGCAGGCTTGATCGATGTGGCCGCTGCGGCAGGCCGGGACGGACGCCGGGCCCAACCCCGAGAAACAGAGAATAGGGCCGCGCGCAGCGCCTTGTGCGGCGATGCCGCTGCGGGCCGGTCAGCGCAGCCGGGCGATGGTCTTCTCGAGGCCGGTGAGCAGGGCGTCGATGTCGGTCTCGTCGTTGTAGAGGGCGATGCTGGCGCGGGTGGTGGCGGCGAGGCCGAAGCGGTCCATGAGCGGCTGGGCGCAGTGATGGCCGCCGCGCAGGCACACGCCCTGGAGGTCGAGCATCTGGCAGACGTCGTGGGCGTGGACGTCCTCGACGTCGAAGGAGACCACCCCGGCGCGCCCCTGCAGGCCGCGGGGACCCTGGATGCGCACGCCCTCGATGGCGGAGAGCCCATCGAGGAGGCGGCCGGTGAGCGCCATCTCCTGCTCCGTGAGGGCCTGCCAGTCGAGGGTGGAGAGCCAGCCGGCGGCAGCGCCCATGGCGAGCGCCGCGCCGATGGGCGGCGTGCCGGCCTCGAAACGGTGCGGCGGCGGGGCGAAGGTGGAGCGCTCGATGGAGACCTGGCGGATCATCTCGCCGCCGCCGAGGAAGGGCGGCAGTTCCTCGAGCAGCTCGCGGCGGCCCCAGAGCACGCCGCAGCCGGTGGCGGCGAACATCTTGTGGCCGGAGCAGGCATAGAGGTCGCAGCCCAGTGCCCGGACGTCGAGGGGCCCGTGCGGGGCGCGCTGGGCGCCGTCCACCACGAGAAGCGCACCCACGGCACTTGCCGCTTCCTTGATGCGGCCGACATCGGTGAGGGCACCGGTGACGTTGGAGCAGTGGCTCACCGCGACGATGCGGGTGCGGTCGGTCACCACCCGCCCGAGCGCCTCGTAGTCGAGCCGGCCCTCGTCGGTCACCGGGATGGCGCGGACCTTCGCCCCCTTCTGCTGCGCCACGAGCTGCCAGGGCACGATGTTGCTGTGGTGCTCCAGCTCGGAGATCAGGATCTCGTCGCCCTCGTGCAGCCGTGGCGCCAAGGCGTGGGCGGCGATGTTGAGGGAAAGCGTCGTGCCGGAGGTGAAGATCACCTCCTCCGGCCGCTCCGCCCCCAGATAGGCCGCCATCTCGGCGCGGGCCTTCTGGAAGGCCACGGTGGCCTCGTCGGCCAGCCGGTAGACGCCGCGCTTGACGTTGGCGCGGGCGGCGGTCTCGTAGTGGATCAGCGCGTCGGCGGCGGCCTTGCAGATCTGCCCGGTAGCGGCGTTGTCGAGATAGTGGAAGGGGGCCGGCCGGCTCGCGAAGATCGGGAACTGGCGGCGCAGGGCGTCGGCAGCCTTGCTCATGATGCGTCTCCCTCGAAGGCCGCGAGCGCCTCGGGCGTGTCGATGTCGAGAAGGCTGGCGCCGTCCTCCATGGCCACCTCGGCCACCTGCCCGGCATGCTCGCCGATGAGGTGGCGGGCCCCCACGTCGCCCTCGAGCCGGTGCATGGCGGCAAAGTGGATCCGGCCCCAGAGCACCGGGTTGCCGCGCTTGCCGCCGCGGGTGGGCACCACTACGCTGCGCCCCGCCGCCGGATCGAAGGCGTCGATCAGCCTGTCCAGATGCGCGGCGGTGAGAAGCGGCATGTCGGCGAGGCACACCAGCGCCCCGTCCGTGTCCCCGGGCAGGGCCGCGAGTCCCGCGCGCAGCGAGGTGCTGAGCCCCTCGGCATAATGCCCGTTGTGGACGAAGCGCACGTCGAGGCCGTCCAGCGCCGCGCGCAGCCGCTCCGCCTCGTGGCCGGTGACCACCACCACGGTGCCGGCGCGCGAGGCCAGGGCCGCCTCCACCATGTGGCGGACCATGGGCTTGCCCGCCACCTCGACCAGCAGCTTGTTGCGCGCACCCATCCGCCGCGACTGGCCGGCCGCCAGCACCAGTGCTGCCACGCGCGGCTCGGCACGCTCGCCGGGTGCAGCCTCGCGCGGCTGCGGCCGCGAGGGAATCTCCATCAGGAGGCCTCCAACGCCCATCGAGGCGAGCTCGTGCCGCCCCACCTCGAGCCCGGCCGCAAGCCGCTGCAGGACCCAGTCGAAACCGTTGATCCTGGGCGAGCGGCAGCAGCCGGGCAGGCCCAGCACGCGGCGCAGGCCCAGCCGTGCGAGCAGCAGGAGGTTGCCCGGATCGACCGGCATGCCGAAATGGTCGATCCGGCCCCCCGCCGCCTCGATCGCCGCCGGCAGCACGTCGCGTCGGTCGGTGATGGCCGAGGCGCCGGCGATCAGCAGCATCTCGAAGGGCTCGGCCGCGGCCTGCCGGATCTCGCGGGCAAGGGCCTCCACCTCGTGGGCGCAGCGGCTCTCGCCGACGAGCGTGCCGCCCACGCTCTCCACCCGGCCCCTCGTGACCCGCACGGTCTTGTCGAGCATCTTCTCCGCCGTGCCCGGCAGCACGGTCTGGATCATCCGCACGCGGTGCGGGACGTAGGGCGCCATACGCACCAGCTCCGTCTCGCGGGCGAGCGCCACGCAGTCCTCCAGCGCCGCCTCGGGGGCTGCGAAGGGGATGATCTTGACGGTGGCCACCATCTGCCCCGGCTCAACCGCGGCGAAGGCCGGCAGGGTAGCGACGGTCACCGCCTCGTCGCGCTCGTTGATGCGGCGCACCGCCTCCTCGTCCACCAGCAGCAGGCCGCGCACCTCGGCGAAGATGTTGGCGCGGCCGGTGAAGGCCTCGGCCACCCGCAGATGCGGGCCGTCCATCACGGCGGCGAGGCGCGCCGCCGCCTCGTCCTCGGGCACGTCGCCGGGCTCGAAGGCGATGGCGGTGACCTGGCCGATGCCACGTTCGCGCAGCGCCGCCACGTCGGCGGCGGAAAGCCTGCGGCTCTTCTTGAGGATCAGGCCCGGCAGGCGCAGCGAGTGCGCGAGGATGGTGCCCTCGGCCTCGTCCAGCGGGACCGGCCCGAACCTCATGGCGAGCCTCGCGCCATGTCCATGCGCCTCAGCCTGCGGCCGGCCGGCGCAGCGCGGCGGTCATCTGGGCCATCACCGAGACGGCGATCTCGGCCGGGCTCACCGCACCGATGTCGAGGCCCGCAGGCCCGTGGATGCGGGCGATGGCCTCCTCGCCATGGCCCAGCCCGCGCAGCCGCTCCACCCGCTGGCGGTGCGTGCGCGTCGAGCCCAGTGCCGCGATGTAGAAGGCGTCCGAGCGCAGCGCCACGTCCAGCGCCGGATCGTCGAGCTTGGGATCGTGGGTGAGGGTCACCACCGCCGTGCGCCGGTCGGGGGCGAGCGCGCTCATGGCGTCGTCGGGCCACTCGCTGTCGAGGGCCACGTCGGGGAAGCGGGCATCGGTGGCGAACGAGCGGCGCGGATCGACCACCGTCACCGCATAGCCCGCCAGGGCCGCCATGGGTGCGAGTGCCTGGGCGATATGCACGGCACCCACGATGATCAGCCTGAGCGGCGGGTTGAAGATCTGCAGGAAGACCCGGCCTTCCTCGACCTCCAGCGTGCGGCTGCGGTCCTCGCGATGGGCGTCGGCCACGGCCGCCATGAGGGCAGGGGAGAGCGGCGCGCCCGCCACCTGCGCCCCGTCCACAACGAGGCTCTCCTCGTGGCGGTCGAGGAAGCGGACGAGGCAGGTGGCGCGCTTGGCGGCGCGCGCCTCGTTGAGCTGGCGGAGGAGCCGGAGGTTCACGAGACCGCCTCGACATAGACCTGCACGCGGCCGCCGCAGGCGAGGCCCACGTCCCAGGCCTGCTCGTTGCTCACCCCGAACTCGAGTAGCTTCGGCGGCGCGCCCTCCATGATCTCGAGGGCCTCCTTGACCACCGCCCCCTCGATGCAGCCGCCCGAGACGGAGCCTTCCATGTTGCCCTCCCCGTCCACGAGGAGCTGGCTGCCGGCGGGCCGCGGCGAGGAGCCCCAGGTGGAGACCACTGTCGCCAGCGCCACCTTGCGGCCTTGTCCCGTCCAGGAGGCCGCAAGCTCCAGGATGTCCTGCTCAGCGCTCATGCCTCGGCTCCCTTCGATGCTGCGACCCATTCCGATAGCCCCTCGGCGCGGCGCACGCCCTCGTGGGACAGCACCTCGGTGAGCTCGCGCAGCGAGTTGAGATTGTGCACCGAGCGAAACTCGTCGACATGGCGGATCATCGCCCGTGCCCCTGAGGAGATGGGGGCGTAGGCGTCGTATCGCAACAGGGGATTGAGCCACATCAGCCGCCGGCAGCTCTTGTGCAGCCGCTCCATCTCCTGCGGCAACCCATGGCCGGCGTCGCGGTCGAGCCCGTCGGAGATCAGCAGCACCACCGCCCCCTGGCCCAGCACCCGGCGCGACCAGACCCGGTTGAACTCGGCGATGCAGTGGCCGATCCGCGTGCCACCCGACCAGTCCTGCACCGCCTCGCCGATCCGGTCGAGGGCGAGGTCGACGTCGCGGCTGCGCAGATAGCGGGTGACATTGGTGAGCCGCGTGCCGAAGAGGAAGCTGTGGACCCGGTCGCGGTCGCCGGTGATGGCGTGCATGAAGAGGAGCAGCATGCGCGAGTAGCGGCTCATCGAGCCGGAGATGTCGCACAGGATCACCAGCGGCGGATGACGGCGCACCGGCGACTTGCGCCTGATCTCGATACTGCCGCCGCCGCTGCGCAGCATCGAGCGCAGGGTGCGCCGCATGTCGATGCGGCTGCCGTGCGGCTCGGGCGTGAAGCGGCGCGTGCGGACCTGCATGATGGGCAGCCGCAGCCGGGCGATCTCGCGCTTGGCCTCGTCGAGCTCGCCCGCCGTCATCTGCTCGAAATCCTTGCCCTGGAGCAGCTCGCGCGCCGAGAAGGTGAGGCTCGCGTCGAGCTCGATCTCGACCTCCTCGTCCTCCTCCTGGCCCTCCCCGCGACCGGGCAGCTTCTCGGGCGCGAAGGCGTCGGCGACGCGGCGGTTGACCTCCTCCTGGCCGGATGGCGTCTCGGCCTCGAGCTGCGGCAGCAGGAGCTGGGTGATCCGCTCGAGGATCTTCGGATCGCGCCAGAACACATGAAAGCACTGGTCGAACAGCTCGCGCTGGTCGCGCCGGTTCACGAACACCGCATGCAGCGTCCAGTAGAGATCCGACCGGCGCTCCACGCCTACCGTCTCGACCGCGCGCAGCGCCTTGATGACCCGGCCGGGACCCACCGGCAGGCCGGCGGCGCGCAGCGCGCGGGCGAAATGCATCACGTTGCGGGCGAGCCTGCCGCCGCCGGGGGCTGCCTCCATGCTGCTCAGGCCCGCGCCGCTGTCAGCCGGGCGTTGATCTCAGCGAGGATGCCGGCGGCCTCCGAGCCGCGGATCTTGGCGATGTCGTCCTGGTACTTGAGCAGCGTGCCCAGCGTGTCGTTGATGACCTCGGGCGTGATCTCGAGGCAGTCCAGCGTGTTGAGCGCGCGGGTCCAGTCGAGGGTCTCGGCCACGCCCGGCAGCTTGAAGAGATCGCGGCTCCTGAGCTCGTGGACGAAGGCCACGATCTGCTGCGAGAGGCGATCCTCGATGCCCGGCAGCTTGCGGCGGATGATCTCCATCTCGCGCGCGGCCGTGGGATAGTCGACCCAATGATAGAAGCAGCGCCGCTTGAGCGCGTCGTGGACCTCGCGGGTGCGGTTGGAGGTGATCACCACGATGGGCGGCTGCGGCGCCCGTACCGTGCCCATCTCGGGAATGGTGATCTGGAAATCGGAGAGGACCTCGAGGAGGAACGCCTCGAAGGGCTCGTCGGTGCGGTCGAGCTCGTCGATGAGCAGCACCGGCGGGCCGCCGGCCTGGGGCTGGAGCGCCTGGAGCAACGGGCGCTGGATCAGGAACTGCTCGCGGAAGATGTCCTGGCCCAGCCCGTCGCGGTCCGCCTCGCCGCTCGCCTCGGCGAGCCGGATCTCCAGCATCTGCCTTGGATAGTTCCACTCATAGACCGCCGAGGCGACGTCGAGCCCCTCGTAGCACTGCAGGCGGATCAGCCGCCGTCCCAGGGTCTCGGCCAGGACCTTGGCGATCTCGGTCTTGCCGACCCCGGCCTCGCCTTCGAGGAAGAGGGGCCGGCCCAGCTGCAGCGAGAGGAAGAGGGCGGTGGCCAAAGGCCGGTCGGCGACATAGTCCCCCTGCGCCAGCAGGGCCAGGGTTTCGTCGATGGAGCTTGCGGAAGCCATGATTCTCCCGGACGCGGGGCGTCGGCGGCATGATGCGGACGGGCAGCGATCAAACACGTCGGCGCGCGGCCGCGCAATAGGGGCGGCTTTCGAGCAGGCCTTCCATGCGCGGCGCTTGGCCGTGCCCGGCACCTCGCGCTACGGTCGCCATCTCGGCGAGCGGCGGCGAGAGGTAGGGTGAGGCAGTACCGGACCACGACCAGGGGCCGGCGTTCGCGCCGCGGGGACGGGCCGCTGATGCGGCTGGCGGCCCTGGCGGCGCTGCTGGTGGCAGCGACGCTCGCCGTGCATGGCGGGATAGAGCGCTACCAGCCGGCCGGCGGAGCGATGATCGAGAATCCGGCGTTCGATCCCGGCCCGGGGGGAGAGCCTGAGCGCTGGGAGCTTCGTCCGGGTTCCGGCGAGGTGGTGGCCGAGGACGGGGTGCTGCGCCTCCACAACGAGGCAGCCTCCGGCACCGTGACGGTGCGGCAGGTCGTCCCGCTGCGCCAGGAGATGACCGCCATCCGGCTGGAGGCGACGGTGGCGGTCGAGGAGATCCGGCCCGAGGAGGTGCCGCTCGCCGGGGCCGCGGTCTACCTCGTGGGCCGCGATCCCGACGGGGCGCTCGCCTTCGGCAGCCACTACGATCTGGTACGGCTCACCGGCAGCCGCACGCCGCGCCGCTATGTCGACGTGTTCGAGGTAGCGCCGCAGGCCGTCGAGGCCGTGCTGTTCATCGAGCTGTTCGCGGCCTCTGGCGGGCTCACGGTGAGCGACCTGCGGGTGACCGGGCTGCGCGATGCGCCATTCTTCACCCTTGCCCGCTGGCTGCTGGCAGGCGCCTGGCTGGCCGGCGGCGTGGCCGCCCTGGCCCTCCTGCGCCGGCGCCTCGGGAGCGCTGCGGCCGCGGCCGTCGGCGCGGTGGCGGCTGCGGGCACGGCGCTGCTCCTGCTGCCCTGGGAGCTGCGCGGGGTGGTGCTGGGGGCGGCGCAGGCCTGGCTCGGCCTCGAGACGGTCGGCACCGAGACCATCGCCAACGCCGGCCATGTGGTGATCTTCCTGACCCTGGGCCTGGTGGCCCGGCTGGTGCTGGCCCAGGCGCCGTGGCTCCGGCTGGTCCTCGGGCTGGTCGGGCTCGCGGTGCTGGGCGAGGTCATGCAGCTTCTTACCGACGGCCGCTCGGCGCAGGCCGGCGATGTGCTCTTGAACTCGCTGGGCGGCCTTGCCGGCCTGCTCGCCGCCGGTGTCCTGCGCGCCGCCGCGAGGCGGCTGCGCGGGCGCTCCAGGGCCGACGGGCTCGCCGGCGAGGAGCGATGAGCGGCGGCCTTCCGCGCTGGCTGGCGCCGGCGCGCCGCATGGCCGCCTTGTGGGTCGCCACGGCAGCATTGCTGGCGCTGGCGACGGCGCATCTCTACCGCGACGTCGAGCCCTACCGGCCGCTGGGCGGCGAGCGGCTGGAGAGCGGCAGCTTCGCGACGTCCGGGTCGCTGTCGGGCTGGCGGATCGAGGCCGGCGGCGAGCGGGTGCAGGTCGAGAACGGCGTGCTCCGGCTCGAGGCCCGGGCCGACGACGCCTTTGCGACGCTCCGCCAGAGCGTGCAGGTACGCCGCGGCGAGGTCGCCTACAGGCTCGCTGTCGAGGCGCGGCTCGAGGGCGTGGAGGCTGGCAGCCAGTCCTGGGAGCGGGCGCGCATCTACGTTATCGGCGCCACCCCGGACGGCAGGCTCGCATGGGACCGCCACGAGGATCTGCTGCGCAGCGCCGGCACCACGCCCTGGACCCGCCTTGCCGGCGATTTCCGCCTGGCGCCGGGGGCGAGCGAGGCGGTGGTCGTGCTGCGGCTGCACAAGGCGCCGGGGCGCCTGCTGGTCCGCGAGGTGAGCCTTCTGGGGCTGGAATACCACCCTTTGTTCCACGCCGCCAGCTACGGCCTGATGCTGGCCTGGGTGCTCGTCGGCGGCTGGGGCGGCGCGCTCGTCTGGCGCCATGCCCGTCATCGCTGGGCGGCAGCGCTGCTCGGCGTGACGGTAGCCGGCGGCTTCTACCTGCTGCTGGTGCCGCACCCGACCCGGGCGGCGGTGCTCGCCTGGGCTGCGGCGCTGGGCGGCGGACTCGTACCTCGCGGGACGATCGCCATGGCCGGCCACTTCGTGCTCTTCGCGCTGATCGCCGCGCTGGCGCGGCTGGCCATGCCCCAGGTGCCGGGCCCGGTGAAGCTCGCCCTGCTGGTCCTCGTCGCCGGCGCCGGCGAGGTCCTGCAGTTCCTGGCGGTCGACCGCTCCCCCTCGCTGCACGACTGGGGCGTCAACGTGTCCGGCGCCCTCACCGGCTTCGCCCTCGGCAGCCTCGGCCTCGCCCTCGCCCGCGGCCTGCGGGCCCTGGCGCGACGGCGGCAGGCAGGGAGCACGGAGGGCTAGAGCGGCCTCGGCGGGCGGCGCAGGGCCGCGCCGGCGGTGCCGCGCAAGGCGCTGCGCGCGCCCGCTTTGCTTCCTTCTTGTCGGTCGGCGGCGGTGTTTGTTCACCGCGTCTTCAGTTTTCTCCGCAAGTCTGCCGGGGTGGGAATCCGCCGCCGCGTCAGCTGGACCCGGGGTCTTCCTCACCATCCGGGAGGATGGCACGCAAAGGGTTGAGAAAGGGTGAGCAATGGCCGTGGTGTGAGCGCGCATAGCGGGCGCGACGGGCAAAAGGCGGGCCCGCTCGCTGCCGGCATGGAGCCGCCGCTCTTTCCGCCGGACGCAGCCAACTGGCAGAAGAAGAAAACGAAAGCCGCGCGCAGCGCCTGGGCCGGCAGGGCGGCCGCGCGCCGTGGGCCGACGCCACCGCCCGAAACGCGTCGTCCATTCCGGGCACACGAACCGCCAGATCGGGAACGGGTCTGAAAACGCGAAGAGGGGGCGCAAGCCCCCTCCCGCTCAGTCCGGCCGCTGGTTGCCCGTCGAAGGATCAGCCGGCGGCTTCGACCGCCCGCTTTGCCATGACCTTCACCAGATGCGCGCGATAGTCGGCGCTGGCGTGGATGTCGCTGTTGAGCGCGTCCGCCGCCACCGTGACATTGTCGAGGGCGGCCGCCGAGAAGTTGCCGCCCAGCGCCTGCTCCATCTCGGTGGCGCGGAAGACGGCCGGACCGGCACCGGTGACCGCGACCCGCACCCCGCCGGCGGTCCGCGCCACGAAGACGCCGACGATGGCGTAGCGGCTCGCCGGGTTGGCGAACTTGCTGTAGGCGGCTTTCTCGGGCTTGGGGAGATGCACCGCGGTGAGGATCTCGTCCTCCTCGAGGGCGGTCTCGAACATGCCCGTGAAGAAGTCCTCGGCCGCCAGCTCGCGCTTGCTGGTGCGGACCGTGGCACCCAGCGCCACCAGGGCGGCCGGGTAGTCGGCCGCAGGATCGTTGTTGCTGATCGAGCCGCCGATGGTGCCGCGATTGCGGACCTGGGCGTCGCCGATATTGCTCGCCAGCGCCGCCAGGGCCGGGATGGCCTGACGCACGGCGGCCGAGGACGCGACTTCGCCGTGCGTCGTCATGGCGCCGATGGTGAGCCCGCCGGCCTCCTCCTTGATCCCCTTGAGCTCGGCGATGCCGCCAAGGTCGATGACCGCGCTCGGCTGCGCCAGGCGCTGCTTCAAGGTGGGGATGTAGGTCATCCCGCCGGCCAGCAGCTTGGCGTCCTCGTTGCCGGTCAGGAGCTGGGCCGCCTCGGCAACCGAACCCGGCCGATGATACTCGAAACTGTACATGCGCCTTCCCCCTCGATCTATTCGGCCGCCTGCGGCGTCTGCGTGTTCTGGAGCGCCCGCCAGACCTTCTCGGGCGTCGCCGGCATCTCCACCCGACGGCCGATGGCGTTGGTGATCGCGTTGATCACCGCTGCCGGCGCGCCGATCGCCCCGGCCTCGCCGCAGCCCTTGACGCCCAGCGAGTTGGCGTGGCTGGCGGTGCCCGAGGCGGTCACCACCTCGAAGCTCGGCACGTCGTCGGCGCGCGGCATGGTGTAGTCCATGTAGGAGCCGGTCAGGAGCTGGCCGCTCTCGTCATAGACCGCACCTTCCAGCAGCGCCTGGCCGATACCCTGGGCCAGCCCGCCATGGACCTGGCCCTCGACGATCATCGGGTTGATGACGTTGCCGAAATCGTCGACCGCGACGAAACGCAGGATCTCGGTGGTGCCGGTGGTCGGGTCGACCTCGAGCTCGCACACATAGGTGCCGGCCGGGTAGGTGAAGTTCGGCGGGTCGAAGAACGCCGATTCCTCCATCCCCGGCTCGAGCCCGGCCGGGTAGTTGTGCGGCACGTAGGCCGTGAACACCACCTCGCCCATGCTCTTGCTGCGGTCGGTGCCGGCCACCGTGAAGTTGCCGTCCTTGAACTCGATGTCGGCCTCGGAAGCCTCGAGCAGATGGGCGGCGATCTTCCTGCCCTTCTCGACCAGCTTGTCGCACGCCTTGGCGAGCGCCTCGCCGCCGACCGCCAGCGAGCGCGAGCCGTAGGTGCCCATGCCCACCGGGGTCTTCTCGGTGTCGCCGTGGATCACCTCGACATCCTCGTAGGGGATGCCGAGCTTCTCCGAGACGAGCTGGGCGAAGGTGGTCTCGTGGCCCTGGCCGTGGCTGTGCGTGCCGGTGAGCGCCTGGACCTTGCCGGTGTGGGAAAAGCGCACCTTGGCGCTTTCCCACAGGCCGACGCCGGCACCCAGCGAGCCCACCACCTGGGACGGTGCCAGGCCGCAGGCCTCGATATAGCAGGACAGGCCGATGCCGCGCAGCCTGCCGCGCCGCTCCGACTCCGCCTTGCGGGCGGCGAAGCCCTTCCAGTCCACCAGGCGGAGCGCCTCGTCGAGGGTCGCCTCGTAATCGCCGGTGTCGTAGGTCAGCGCCACCGGGGTCTGGTAGGGGAAGGCCGTCTTGGGGACGAAGTTCTTCCGCCTGAGCTCGGCCGGGTCCATGCCGATCTCGCTCGCCGCCTGGTCGACCAGCGTCTCGATCAGGAAGCTCGCCTCGGGCCGCCCGGCGCCGCGATAGGCGTCTACCGGCGCCGTGTTGGTGTAATAGGCCTGCACGTCGCAATAGATGGCGGGCGTCTTGTACTGTCCCGCCAGCAGCGTCCCGTAGAGATAGGTGGGGATGCACGAGCTGAAGGTCGACATGTAGGCGCCGAGATTGGCCTTCGTGTTGACCCGCATGGCCAGGAAGCCGCCGTCCTGGTCGAGGGCCAGCTCGGCGTGGCTGACATGGTCGCGCCCGTGGGCGTCGGAGAGGAAGGCCTCCGAGCGGTCGGCGGTCCACTTCACCGGGCGGCCGCGGACCTTCCTGGAGGCCCACAGCACGACGCACTCCTCGCCGTAGATGAAGATCTTCGAGCCGAAGCCGCCACCCACGTCGGGCGCCACGACGCGGAGCTTGTGCTCGGGCGCCACGCCGACGAAAGCCGACATGACGAGGCGGTGGACGTGCGGGTTCTGGCTGGTGACATGGAGCGTGTAGTGGTCCATGCCGGGGTCGTAATGGCCGATCGCGGCGCGCGGCTCGATGGCGTTGGGCACGAGCCGGTTGTTGACCAGGTCGATGCGGGTGACGTGCGCCGCCTTGGCGAACGCCGCGTCGACCGCCGCCTTGTCGCCCAGCTCCCAGTCATAGGCAAGGTTGCTGGCGATCTCGTCGTGGACCAGCGAGCCGGCGTCGTGCGCCCGCTCGAGCGCCACCACGGGCCCCAGCTCCTCGTAGTCGACGACCACCGCCTCGGCGGCGTCGTGGGCCTGCTCCAGCGTCTCGGCGACGATGACCGCCACCCGGTCGCCGACATAGCGCGCCTTCTCCTGGGCCAGCAGCGGGTGCGGGCCCATGTGCATGGGCGAGCCGTCCTTGGACTTGACCAGCCAGCCGCAGACCAGGTTGCCCAGCCCGTCGGCCTTGACGTCCTGGCCGGTCAGCACCGCCAGCACGCCGGGCATCGCCTCGGCAGCACCGGTGTCGATGCCGCGGATGCGCGCGTGGGCGTGCGGCGAGCGCAGGAACACGGCGTGCGCCTGGCCGTGCTGGTTGATGTCGTCGGTGTAGCGGCCGCGCCCGGTGATGAAGCGCTGGTCCTCCTTGCGGAGAACGCGTGCGCCAATGCCCTTCTCGACCATGATCGCCGCTCCCTATTCGGCGGCTCTGGCCGCACCCCGCATGGTGTCGGCCGCCGCCAGGATGGCCTTGACGATGTTGTGGTAGCCCGTGCAGCGGCAGATATTGCCCTCGAGCCACTCGCGCACCTCGTGCTCGCTGGGCGCGGGGTTGGTCTTGAGCAGATCGGCGGCGCTCATGATCATGCCGGGCGTGCAGAAGCCGCACTGCAGGCCGTGATGCTCGCGGAAGGCGGCCTGCAGCGGGTGCAGCTCGTCGCCGGTGGCCATGCCCTCGATGGTGGTGACCTCCGCACCCTCGGCCTGGACCGCCAGCATGGTGCACGACTTCACCGAGCTGCCGTTCACGTGGACCACGCAGGCGCCGCACTGGCTGGTGTCGCAGCCGACATGCGTGCCGGTCAGTCCCAGCTCGTAGCGGAGAAACTCGACCAGCAGGGTGCGCGGCTCGGCCTCGCCGCTGACCTGCTTGCCGTTGACGGACATGGAGACCTTCATTCTCGACACCTCCCAGCACCTGACTTCTTGCGACCGGGGCGGCCGCCCCGGCTCGGCGGACCGGCCCTGACCGACCGACCACCTTGGAATTGTTTCAAAAGCTAGGGTAGGGACCGGGGAGCGTCAACGCGCTGGACGCGCCCCTGCCATCCCCTTCCGCGCTCAGCTCAAGATCAGGAAAAGCACCAGCACGATCAGGAGGATCACGCCGACCCAGACCAGCGGATTGTTGGCGAGGCCGCCGGCGGGTGCGGCGGCCGGGGCCTGGGGCGGGATCGGTCGCGGCTGGGGCTCCTCGGGGCCCGGTCGCAGCGGCGGCTGGGCGGCGGCCGTCGGCGGCGGGGTCGGCATCGCGCCGGCGGGTGCGGCCATCGCCGGGGAGGCCGGCGGAGCGGCGGCGGCCGCCGCGGGCTCCGGCGCCGGCGCTGCCGCGGGCTCCGCTGCGGCAGGTGCGGGCGCCTCGGCGGGGCCGCCGACGATCGTCGAGAACTTGCCGAAGAAATCGTCGGCCATTTTCTTGGCGGTGCCCTGGATCAGCCGCGAGCCGATCTGCGCGAGCTTGCCGCCGACATCGGCCTTGGCATCGTAGCGCAGGATGGTGGTCTCGGGCCCGTCCTCGGTGAGGTGGACATTGGCGCCGCCCTTGGCGAAGCCCGCCACGCCGCCGGAGCCCTCGCCGGAAATGGTGTAGCTCTCCGGCGGGTTGAGATCGCCCAGCGTCACCTTGCCGTTGAAGGTGGCGGCCACCGGGCCGACCTTGGCCTTCACCTTGGCGGTGAGCTCGTTCTCCGAGGTCTTCTCGAGGCTCTGGCAGCCGGGAATCGACTGGCGGAGGATCTCCGGATCGTTCAGGGCCTCCCATACCCGCTGCCGCGGGGCGGGAATACGGTACTCGCCGGTCATGTCCATGGCGCGTTCCTTCTTGCTGCTGACCTGCCCGATCCTAAAGGGAGTACGATCCTCGGGCATCCCGTGGCGAGGAAGATCCCCCTCGCCGCCGGCTCTACACTTCGCTCCTCAGCGCTGCAAGCAGGCCCGGGCGCAGGCGTCGAGGATGGCGTCGGCGTCGAGTCGCATGACCCGGTAGATGTCCTGCACGTCGGCGGATTGCCCGAACCTGTCGACCCCCAGCGGCCACACCCGGTGCCCCCGCACGCCGCCCAGCCAGGAGAGGGTCGCCGGATGGCCGTCCAGCACCGTCACGAGCCCGGCGCCGGGAGCGAGCGGCGCCAGAAGCCCCGCAGCGTAGCTGGCGCTGCCCCGGGCCCGCCAGTCGGCGTGGAGCTGTTCGGCCGAGGTCACCACCAAGAGCCCGGCCTCGGGCATGTCCTCGTGCAGCGCCTCCAGCGCCGCCTGGGCCTCGCTCACCACCACGCCAGCCACAGCGATGGCGAGAGCGCAGCCGGGCTGCGGCTCGTGCAGCCAGTAGCCGCCGCGCAGCACCTGCCGCTCGAGATCCGCGTCCATCGCACGCTCGGGCTGCTCGATGGCGCGGGTCGAGAGACGCATGTAGGCCGAGCCGCCGTCGGGCTTTTGCATGTGCTCGAAGGCCCAGCGCATGATGACCGCCACCTCGTCGCCGAAGGCCGGCTCGTAGGAGGTGAGGCCCGGCTGGCTCATGCCGATCAGCGGCGTGCCGATCGACTGGTGCGCTCCGCCCTCGGGCGCCAGCGACACGCCCGAGGGGGTGGCCACCAGCAGGAACCGGGCGTCCTGGTAGCAGGCATAGGTGAGGGCATCGAGACCGCGCGCGATGAACGGGTCGTAGAGCGTTCCCACGGGAAGCAGCCGCGCGCCGAACAGCTCGTGGGACAGACCCAGCGAGGCGAGGTTCAAGAAGAGATTGTTCTCGGCGATGCCGAGCTCGAGATGCTGGCCCTTGAGGCTCTGCCGCCACTGGGTCGGCGAGGGCACCTGGTTGGCGCGGAACACGTCCTCGTGCTCCTTGCGGCTGAAGACATGACGCCGCGTCACCCAGCCGCCGAGGCTGGTCGAGACGCTGACGTCGGGCGAGGTGGTGACGATCCGCGCGGCCATCTCCTCCTCGCTGCGCGCCAGCTCGCCCATGATCCGCCCGAACACCTCCTGGGTCGACGCGCTGGCGGTGCGCCGTCCGGCCGGCAGGACCGAAGGGACCGGCAGGGCGGCTGTCTCGTGGCGCTCGACGCGGCGCTGGTAGGCGATCTGCGCCAGGAACGCGTCGAAGCGCGCGGGCTCGACGTCGAGGCCGGCATGGGGCTCCCACTCGGCGCCGGCCGGCACGCCCATCGCCTCCTGCAGCACACCCATCTGCTCGGGCGTCATGAGGCCCGAATGATTGTCCTTGTGGCCGGCCAGCGGCAGGCCCCAGCCCTTGACCGTGTAGGCGATGAAGCAGTGCGGCAAATCGGTGTCGACCGAGCGGAAGGCCTCGAGCATGGCCTCCATGTCGTGGCCGCCGAGATTGGTCATCAAGGAGGCCAGCGCCGCATCGTCGTGGCTCTCGAGGATCTCGCGGATCGCCGCGTTGCGGCCGAGATCGCTCTCCAGATGGGCGCGCCACGCCTGGCCGCCCTTGAAGGTCAGCGCCGCGTAGAGATCGTTGGGGCAGGCGTCGATCCACTCCCGCAGGGCCTCGCCGCCGGGCCGGGCGAAGGCGCGCTGCAGCTTCTTGCCGTACTTCACCGTGACGACCCGCCAGCCGACCGCCGAGAAAAAGCTCTCGATCTTCTCGAAGAGCTGCTCGGGCACCACCCGGTCGAGGCTCTGGCGGTTGTAATCGATCACCCACCAGACGTTGCGGACGTCGTATTTCCAGCCCTCGAGCATCGCCTCGTAGACATTGCCCTCGTCCAGCTCGGCATCGCCGACGATGGCGATCATGCGGCCGTCGGGCTGCTCGGCCGGCACCATATCGTGGAGCCGCACATAGTCCTGGGTCAGCGAGGCGAACAGGCTCATGGCAGCGCCCAGGCCGACCGAGCCGGTGGAGAAGTCGACTCCGGTCGCGTCCTTGGTGCGCGAGGGGTAGGACTGGGCACCGCCCAGGGCGCGGAACCGCTCGAGCCGCTCGCGGGTCTGGCGGCCGAGAAGATACATGGCGGCGTGGTAGATGGGGCTGGCGTGGGGCTTGACCGCGATCCGGTCGCCCGGCCGCATGATCTCGAAGAAGAGCGCGGTCATGATGGTGGCGACCGAGGCGCACGAGGCCTGGTGGCCGCCGACCTTGAGCTTGTCGCGGGCCGGGCGGAGGTGGTTGGCGTGATGGATCGTCCAGCTCGCGAGCCAGAGAAGCTTCTTCTCGATGGCGGCCAAGGTCTCGAGCCGTTCGGCCTGTTCCGTCCTGGCCGGTGTCTTCGGCTTCGTCGTCACGCTCATGCCGGTCTTCCTCCCCGCGAAGCTTCTGCGGCCGCTAGCCTCAGCCGATTTAGACCGGAGCGGCGCCGCCGCCAAGCTGCGCTGCCCGCGGACCCGATGCGCGCGGATGGCAGCCATGCCGAGAGGTCCCGGCGCGCCGCCTTCCGCCCTGCCTGGCGAGCGGGTAACTCAGGGAGCCACATCAGGGGGAGGGCGTCATGGAAGAGCAGGACCGCGTCGTGTCCGAATCGGGCGTCGAAATCGAGGAGCGTGCCGTGGCTACCGCGCGCGGGGTGCTGCCCGCGGTGCGCGAGATGGCAGCCGAGCTGCCGTTCGCCGCCGAGCCCGCCGATTTCCTTGTGGCCCTCGAGCGGCTCGCCGCGGAGGACGGGGCATGAGCGCCGACATTCTGTCGCTGGGCCTGTGCGAGCTCGCAGCCGCCATCGCCGGGGGCGAGGTCACCTCGCAGGCCGCCACCGAGGCGAGTCTGGATGCGCTCGAGCAGCACGGGCCAGCGCTCAACGCCGTGGCCCGGCTGCGCCGCGAGCAGGCGCTGGAGCAGGCGGAGGCCTGCGACCGCGAGCGCCGGGCCGGCAGGCTGCGGGGGCCGCTGCACGGCGTGCCGCTGGCCCACAAGGACATGTTCCACCGCAAGGGCGAGCTGGGCGAGTGCGGTGCGGCTCTCATGAAGGGCAATCGCGCCGCTGCCACCGCCACCGCCATCGAGCGACTCGACGAGGCCGGCGCCATCGACATCGGCCGCCTCAACATGGTGGAGTTCGCGCTCGGGATCACCGGCCACAACGCCCACACCGGCCATCCGCGCAACGCCTGGGACCTGTCGCGGATCACCGGCGGCTCTACCAGCGGCGGGGCCACCGCGGTGGCAGCACGTCTGGTGGCGGCGACCCTGGGCTCGGATACCGGCGGGTCGATCCGCGTGCCCTCCGCCTTGTGCAATCTCGTGGGCATCAAGCCGACCTACGGGCGCGTCAGCCGCGCCGGCGCCATGCCGCTGGCCTTCTCGCTCGACCATGTGGGGCCGCTCTGCCGCTCGGCCGAGGACGCCGCGTTGATGCTCCAGGCCATCGCCGGCCAGGACCCGCGCGACCGCACCAGCAGCCCGCGGCCGGTGCCCGACTACCGGGCGGCGCTGAAGGACGATCTCAGGGGTGTCAGGGTCACCAGCGCCCGCGACTGTTTCGAGAGCGCCATCGACGGTCAGGTGCAAGGCCTCATGGACGAGGCGATGCAGGCCATGGCCGGGCTGGGCGCCAAGGTGGCGCCGCGTGTCCTGCCGGGCATGGAGCGGCTCAACGCGCTGCGCCGGGTGGTCATGATGTCGGAGGCCGCGGCCTACCACCGGGAGCTCATCCGCACCCGCCGGGAGGCCTACAACCCGCAGACCACGAGCCGCATGGTCCCGGGCTTCGCCCTCTCGGCGGTCGACTACCTGACGGCACTCTCCGCACGGGCGACCTGTCTCGAGGAGTTCTGCGCCGTGGCCTTCGCCGAGGCCGACATCCTGGCGATGCCGACGACCCCGGCGCCCACCCCGACCATCGCCGAGACCGACACGGGCGGGGATCCGGGCTTCGTGGCGCTGGCCAACGCCGTCGGCAGCATCGTCATGCCCTTCAACTATCTGGGCCTGCCGGCGCTGAGCGTGCCCATGGGCTTCGATGCCAACGGCATGCCGGTGGGGCTGCATCTGGTCGGCCGGCCCTTCGCGGAGGGCCTGCTGCTGCGCGCCGCCCACGCCTTCGAGAAGGCCACCGGCTTCAGCGCCCGCCGCCCGTCCTTCCCCGCCGGGTCGTGACGTGGCGGCAGGCACTCTCGCCGTCGGAATGAGGCCCGAGGTCAAGGGCATGTTGCTGACGCTGCTGGCCATGGGCCTGTTCGGGACCATGGACGCGCTCAGCAAGGCCCTGGTCACGGCCTACCCGGCGCCGCTGGTCCTGTGGCTGCGCCATCTGGCGGCGGTGCCGATCGTGCTGTTGATCCTGGCGCCGCGCCGGCCGCTGGCGCTGGCCCGCTCGCGCCGACCCTGGCTCCAGCTCCTGCGCACCGCGATCCTGGTGGTCGAGATGGGGCTGGCGCTGCTGGCGTTCCGCTACATGGCGCTGGCCGAGGTCCACTCGATCCTCGCGGTGACACCGTTGCTCGCCACGGCGCTTTCCGTGCCGCTGCTCGGCGAGCGGGTGGGCTGGCGCCGCTGGCTGGCGGTGGCCATCGGCTTTCTGGGCGTGCTGGTGATCCTGCGGCCGGGCCTCGCGGTGATCCAGCCGGCGGCGCTCATCGCCCTCGCCGCCACCGGCCTTTATGCCATCTACAACGTGATGACCCGCCACGTCGGGCTCATCGACCGGTCAGAGACATCGTTCCTCTGGCAGATCGTCGGCGGCGCGCTGCTTTTGTGCCTGGTGGGGCCGTTCTACTGGGAGCCGCTGGAGCCGGTGCATTGGGTCATGGTGGTGGCACTCGCCGCCGCCGGGGCCGCTGGCCATTACTGCCTCGTGCGCGCCCTGGGCCTCGCTCCGATCGTCGTCGTCCAGCCCTTCACCTACACGCTTCTCGTGTGGGCCGTGGTGATCGGCTATCTCGTCTTCGGCAATCTTCCCGACCTTTATACCGTCGCCGGTGCGGCCATGATCGTCGTCGCCGGCAGCTATGCCGCGTGGCGCGAGCATGTGCGCGGCGCTCGTGCGGCACGATCCAGCGGAGAGAATGGATGAGCAGCCAGCAAGGCACGGTGATCCTTGCCAGTTTCAAGGTGAAGCCCGACAGCGTCGAGGCCTTTCTGGAGGCGGCGCGCCGCCATGCCCAGACCTCGCTGTCCGAGGAGCCGGGCTGCCAGCAATTCGACGTGGTGCAGGACGGCGAGGATCCCTCCCGCGTCCTTCTCTACGAGGTCTATGCCGACGACGCGGCGGTCGAGGCGCATCGCGGCCAGCCCTATATTGAGCGCTTCCGGCTCGCCACCCAGGATCTGGTGGAGGAGCGCACGATCACCCGCATGAGCCGGCTGCACCATCCGCGCAAGGACCGGCCCGGCGCCAAGCGCGTGCTGGTCTGCTCGCCGCAGCTCAAGGACCGCGGCCATCTCCTCGAGCCGCTGCGCGCCGCCGGCCTCGAGCCGGTGATGAATCCCCACGGCCGGCCCCTCAAGGAGGACGAGCTGATCGCCCTTCTGCCCGGCTGCGTCGCCACCATCGCCAGCATCGAGCCCTACAACGACCGCGTCTTCGGCTCGGCGCCGCAGCTCAAGGCGGTGGCCCGGATGGGCGTCGGCTACGACCAGATCGACGTCGCCGCCGCGACCCGCCACGACGTCGCCGTGGCCATGGCCTTCGGCACCAACCACGAGGCGGTGGCCGACCACGCCTTCGCGATGATGGGCGCGCTGGCCTCGCGCCTCGCCGACTACGACCAGCGGGTCCGCTCGGGCGGTTGGGGCAGCATGTTCCACGGCAAGCTGCATGGCGCCACCGTCGGAATCATCGGCTTCGGGCGGATCGGCCGCGCGGTGGCCAAGCGCTGCCAGGGCTTCAACATGGAGGTGCTGGTCACCGACCCGGCCATGGACGCCGAGACCGTGGCGCGGCTGGGCTGCCGGCTGGTGCCGATGGACGAGCTGCTGGCCGCCTCGGACTTCGTCACCCTGCACTGCCCGCTGGCGGCCGACACGCGCGGCCTGATCGACCAGCGCTGCCTGGGCCTGATGAAGCCGGGCGCGTTCCTCGTCAACACCGCCCGCGGCGGCGTGGTGGACGAGGCGGCTCTCCACGAGGCGCTGGCCTCCGGGCGCATCGCTGGCGCCGGCATCGACGTGTTCGAGGTCGAGCCGATGAAGGAGTCGCCGCTCAAGGCGCTGCCCAACGTCATCCTGACGCCGCATGTGGCCGGCGTGAGCGGGCCCGCGCTCGAGGCCATGACCATGCGCTGCGTGGAGAGCATCATCGCTATTGCCGTACGCGGCGAGGATCCCGGCGGCGGTCTCGTGCTCAATCCCGAGGCTCTTGCGGCGCAGCGCTCGCGGGACCATGCTTGAGAGGTAACGAGGCGGGGTGCCGGACACCCCGCCATTCCTCTTCCATACGGCCTTCCGCGCACATGAATGACGTCATCATCGATCAGGCCGGCACCGGCAAGGCGGTGCCGCTTTACGGTCCCGAAGCTTTCGAGGGGATGCGCCGGGCGGGCCGGCTCGCCGCCCTGACGCTCGACTTCATCACGCCGCACGTCCGTCCCGGCGTCTCGACCGGCGAGCTCGACCGGCTGATCGAGCAGTTCATGCGCGAGCATGACGGCGTGCCGGCGACCCTGGGCTACAGGGGCTATCCCAAGAGCTCGTGCATCTCGATCAACCATGTCGTCAATCACGGCATTCCCGACGAGAAGAGGCGGCTCAAGGAAGGCGATATCGTCAATATCGACGTCACCGTGATCCTGGACGGCTGGTACGGCGACACCAGCCGGATGTACTGGGTCGGGAAGAAGGTGCCGGTCAAGGCGCGGCTGTTGTGCGAGCGCACGTTCGAATCGCTCTGGGCGGGGATCCGCGCCGCCAGGCCGGGCGCCACGCTGGGCGATGTCGGGCACGCCATCCAGCAGGTCGCCGAGGAGCGCCGCAACGGCGTCGCCTTCTCGGTGGTGCGCGACTTCGTCGGGCACGGGATCGGCCGGCTCTTCCACGACGCGCCGGAGGTCAAGCACTATGGCAGGCCGGGCGAGGGGCTGGTCCTGGCGCCGGGCATGATCTTCACCATCGAGCCGATGATCAATGCCGGCACCTGGGAGGTGAAGATCCTCGACGACGGCTGGACCACCGTGACCAAGGACCGCGAGCCCTCGGCCCAGTTCGAGCACACGATCGGGATCACCGGGGAAGGCTGCGAGATCTTCACCCTCTCGCCGGTCGGCCTCGAGAAGCCGCCTTACAAGGGCTGATCCCCGCAGGGGCCAGCGACCGGGGCGCCCCGCCGGGCAGGCGGCGGCGCCCCTTTTTCGTCACATCCCCGGATAGTTCGGGCCGCCGCCGCCCTGCGGGACCACCCAGTTGATGTTCTGCGTGGGATCCTTGATGTCGCAGGTCTTGCAGTGCACGCAGTTCTGCGCGTTGATCTGCAGCCGCCGGCCACCCTTCTCGTCGTCCACGAACTCGTAGACGCCGGCCGGGCAGTAGCGCTGCTCGGGGCCGTCATACTCGGCGAGGTTCACCTCGGTGGGGATCGCCGGGTCCTTGATCTGCAGGTGGCAGGGCTGCTCCTCCTCGTGGTTGGTGTTCGAGATGAACACCGAGGAGAGCTTGTCGAAGGTCAGCTTCCCGTCGGGCTTGGGGTAGGCGATCCTCGGCGCCTCGGAGGCCTTCTTGAGGCTCTTGTGGTCCTCGTGGTGCCCCATGGTCCAGGGCGCCTTGCCGCGCAGCAGATAGGTGTCGATGGCCGAGTAGGCCATCGCCGGCCACAGGCCCCAGCGGAACGAGGGGCGGATGTTGCGCACCCGGTAGAGCTCGTCCCAGAGCCAGGTCTGCTCGAGCTTCTTCGGGTAGGCGTCCATCGAGGGCGCCTCGGCGTCGGCGGCCAGGGCCTCGAAGGCGGCCTCGGCGGCGGTCATGCCCGACTTCATGGCGGTGTGGGTGCCCTTGATCTTGGGCACGTTCAAGAAGCCCGCGGCATCGCCGACGATGGCCCCGCCCGGGAAGGTCAGCTTGGGGATCGACTGGAAGCCGCCCTCGGAGAGGGCGCGGGCGCCATAGGCCACCCGCCTGCCGCCCTCGAGCACGGCGCGGATCACGGGATGGGTCTTGTAGCGCTGCATCTCCTCGAAGGGCGAGAGATGCGGGTTCCAGTAGTCGAGCCCCACCACGAAGCCGATCGACACCAGATTGTCGCCGAAATGGTAGAGCCACGAGCCGCCATAGGTCTTGGTGTCGACCGGCCAGCCGATGGTGTGGACGATCTTGCCGGGCTGATGTTTTGCCGGGTCGATCTCCCAGAGCTCCTTGATGCCCAGCCCGTAGGTCTGCGGCTGCACGCCCTCGCGCAGGTTGAAGCGCTCGAACAGGGTTTTCGTCAGCGAGCCGCGGCAGCCCTCGCCGAAGAGCGTGATCTTGGCGTGCAGCTCCATGCCCGGCTCGTAATTCGGACCCTGCTCGCCGGTGCGGGTCAGGCCCATGTCGCCGGTGGCGACCCCCCGGACCCTTCCGTTCTCGTCATAGAGCACCTCGGCGGCGGCGAAGCCGGGATAGATCTCCACCCCGGCGGCTTCCGCCTGCTCGCCCAGCCAGCGGCAGAGATTGCCCAGGCTGGCGATGTAGTTGCCCTCGTTGTGCATCTGCGGCGGCGTCGGCAGGCGGAACGAGGAGGTCTCGGTCAGATAGAGGAAGCTGTCGTCCTTCGCCGGGGTATCGAGCGGCGCCCCCTTCTCCTTCCAGTCGGGGATCAGCTCGTCCAGGGCGCGCGGCTCGATCACGGCGCCGGAGAGGATGTGGGCGCCGACCTCGGAACCCTTCTCGAGCACGCAGACGCTGATCTCGCGGCCGCTCTCCAGGGCGAGCTGGCGCAGCCGGATGGCGGCGGCGAGGCCCGACGGGCCGGCACCGACGATGACGACGTCATATTCCATCGCTTCGCGCTGCATCTTCGCTCCTCGATAGCTCGTGACGGGATGGGGGCGGGTGAGGTTCGTGAATAGCGGCGGCAATAGCACAGGCGGTCGGGGCGAGCCAGTTCACGACTACCCGGAAGGACCGCGCGCCCGCCCGCGTGCGAGGAGCAGGCCCGCGGCCATGGCGGCCCCGGCAGCGGCCAGCAGCAGGCCACCGCTCGCCAGCGGCCGGAACAGCAGCCAGCCGCCGGCAACGCAGGCGAGTGCGAAGGCGCCGGCCATGAGCGCCGCCCCGGCGATCGCGGTCCCGGGACTGCGCCCCTCGACGCCCAGCCCGGCGCGCAGCAGCAGCATCGCCACGAAGGCCAGGAAGCCGCCGCCCGCCCGCGCCTGCCAGGCGCCGAGCCAGTCCTCGCGCTGCGCCCTGCCGAGCAGCTCGCCGGCCTCCTGCCGGCCCGCCGCGGCCAGCGCCACCGTCCTGCCTCCGGGCGTCCGCCACGGCACCAGCCGGCCGCTCTCGAGGCCTGCCACGACGCTGATCTCCTGCGCCGGCACGGCAAGGAACCGCAGCCGCAGGTCGCCGATCGCCGGGTCCTGCGCATCGCCGGTATGGAGCCAGTCGCCGGCCTTGCGGAACCGGCGGCCGGCCTGCCCGGCGAGCGCCCCGGCCGGGGCCGGCACGGCCATGGTGGCGGGCAGCTCCGCCAGCACTTCCGGCGAGAGCAGCAGCCGGCCGAGCCTTGCTTCGGGGGCAGCGAAGCTGGCGCGGGGAATGGCCATGCTGCCGGGATTGCCGTGGGCGAGGCGCTGGTCGAAGCGGGAGGAGTCGATGAGGGCGGCACTCCAGACCGGCTCGTAGGCGACCGTCTTGTTGTCGCCGGTGCCCTCGCGATGCTCGCGCCACTGGTACATCTCGACCAGCCGGTCGAGCCGCAGGGCGTGAGCGCTCACGCCCAGAAGCGGATCGCGCGGCGGCTGCTCCACGACGGTCGCACCTTGCACGAACACCGCGCCCGCCGCCTCGCCGCCGGGCGCCTGCGGATCGACCGCATGGAGCCCGGCCGCGGCTGCCCGCAGATCGGCGGTGCGCGTCGCGCTGCGTATCTCGCCGGCCACCAGCAGCCAGCCGCTCGCGCCCACAAGCGCCAGTCCGACAAGCGTCAGTGGCCATGGCCGGCGTCGTTGTCTCCTCGGCATGGAGGGAAGCTAGCGGCGGGCCGGGCCGGGGGCCAGTGCACACTGTTTGCCGGGCGCCCGGCGCATGCTACGAGAATGGCCGCGATGACCATCCTGCCTCTCGATGCCGCCCGCCTGACCGAGGCGCTCGACGCGCTCGCGGCGCGCGACGAGCATATCGCCCGGGCCCTGCCGCGGGTCGGCTACCCGGTGCCGCGGGTCCGCGAGCCGGGCTTTGCCACGCTGTTGCGGATCGTCGCCGCCCAGCAGATCTCGACCACCGCCTCGGCCGCCATCTGGGGCCGCCTGGAGCAGCGGCTGGGCGGCTCGGTCTGTGCCGAGGGATTTCTCGGGCTCGGCGATGCCGACTTGCGCGCCTGCGGCTTCAGTCTCAGGAAGGCGGAGTATGGGCGCGCGCTGGCCCAGGCGATCACCTCGGGCGAGCTGGCGCTCGAGACGCTGGCGCACCTGCCCGAGGACGAGGCGGTGGCGGCGATCACGGCGCTGCGCGGCTTCGGGCGATGGAGTGCCGAGATCTACCTGCTGTTCGCGCTCGGCCGCATCGACGTCATGCCGGCCGGCGACCTCGCTCTGCAGGTAGGCGCGCAGCGCCTGAAGGGGCTGGAGGCGCGGCCGAGCGACACGGGCCTGCGCGCGCTGGCCGAGCAATGGCGTCCATGGCGCGGGGCGGCAGCCATCTTCCTGTGGCATTTCTACGGGGCGGCCAGTCTCGACGAGGAGCCCGCCGCGGCCGCCGGCGGGGCGGGCCGCACACCCTCCTGAGGCCGCCGAGCTTGTCGTGACACCCCCCATTTGCTAGATCAGCGGCGCGCAGGTCCGGCCACCGGTCGGCGGCGGCTTGTCCTTGTCATTTCTGCATTCCCGGGAACGTCCAGCCCTTGACCACCATCGGTCAGCCACGCCCGTTCGAGATCGTCCCGATCGAGGAGGAGATGAAGCGCTCCTACCTCGATTACGCCATGAGTGTGATCGTGAGCCGGGCGCTTCCCGACGCGCGCGACGGGCTGAAGCCCGTTCAGCGCCGCATCCTCTTCGCCATGCACGAGGCGGGCTACGAGCCCAACAAGCCGCACCGCAAGAGTGCCCGCATCGTCGGCGACGTGATGGGCAAGTACCACCCGCACGGCGACAGCGCGATCTACGACGCCATGGTGCGCCTGGCGCAGGACTTCACCATGCGCCTGCCGCTGATCGACGGGCAGGGCAATTTCGGCTCGATGGACGGCGATTCGGCGGCGGCCATGCGGTACACCGAGGCGCGCCTCGCGCGCTCGGCCAACGCGCTGCTCCACGACATCGAGAAGGACACGGTCGACTTCCGCGCCAACTACGACGAGAGCGCGCACGAGCCGGTCGTCCTGCCGGCGCAGTTCCCCAACCTGCTGGTCAACGGCGCCGGCGGCATCGCCGTCGGCATGGCGACCAACATCCCGCCCCACAATCTGGGCGAGGTGATCGACGCCTGCGTGGCGCTGGTCGAGCAGCCCGACCTCGAGCTGGCCGACCTGCTCGAGCATGTCACCGGACCCGACTTCCCGACCGGGGCGATCATCCTCGGCCGGCACGGCATCCAGCAGGCCTACATGACCGGCCGCGGCAGCGTGGTGGTGCGCAGCCGGACCTCCATCGAGGAGGTCCGCAAGGACCGCTTCGCCATCGTGGTCACCGAGGTCCCCTACCTCGTCAACAAGAGCCGGATGATCGAGCGCATCGCCGAGGTGGTGCGCGACAAGAAGGTCGAGGGGATCTCCGACCTGCGCGACGAGTCCGACCGCCACGGCGTGCGCGTGGTGATCGAGCTCAGGCGCGACGCCGACGCCGACGTGGTCTTGAACCAGCTCTTCAAGTACACGCCGCTGCAGACCTCCTTCGGCATCAACATGGTGGCCCTGGTGGGCGGCCGGCCGGTGACGCTGTCCTTGAAGGAGGTGCTGCAGAACTTCCTCGAGTTCCGCGAGGAGGTCGTCACCCGCCGCACCGTCTTCGAGCTGGGCAAGGCGCGCGACCGGGCGCATGTGTTGATCGGTCTGGCCGCCGCGGTGGCCGACATCGACGCGGTGATCCGCCTGATCCGGGCAGCGCCCAACCCGCAGGTCGCCCGCGAGGAGCTGATGGCGCGGGCATGGCCCGTCGACCAGATCGCCCCGCTGCTGGACCTGGTGGAGCCCTCCGAGGGCACGCTGGCGCCCGAGGCGGCCTCGTTCCGCCTCACCGAGCGGCAGGCCCGGGCGATCCTCGACCTGCAGCTGCAGCGCCTGACCGGGCTCGAGCGCGAGAAGATCCGCGCCGAGCTCGACGACATCGCCGGCCGCATCCGCGAGCTGCTCGAGATCCTGCGCGAGCGGCCGCGCATGCTCGAGGTCATCAAGGGCGAGCTCCTCGCGATGCGCGAGCAGTTCGCCAACCCGCGGCGCACCGAGATCGACATCTTCTCGGAGCCCGAGTCCGACATCGAGGACCTAATCCAGCGCGAGGACATGGTCGTCACGGTCACCCACAAGGGCTACATCAAGCGGGTGCCGCTCTCGACCTACCGTTCGCAGCGCCGCGGCGGCAAGGGCCGCTCGGGCATGAAGACCCACGACGACGATTTCGTCTCGCGGCTGTTCGTGGCCAGCACCCACACGCCGGTGCTGTTCTTCTCGAGTCTCGGCCGGGTCTACAAGCTCAAGGTCTACAAGCTGCCCATGGGCACGCCCCAGGCGCGCGGCAAGGCCATGATCAACCTCTTCCCGTCGCTGGGCGAGGGCGAGTACATCACCGCCGTCCTGCCGCTGCCCGAGGACGAGGCGGAGTGGCAGGGCATGTCGATCTTCTTCGCCACCGCCCGCGGCCGGGTGCGGCGCAACGAGCTCGCCGACTTCATCCGCGTGCCGTCCAACGGCAAGATCGGCATGGGCCTCGACGAGGGCGACCGGCTGGTCGGCGCCAAGGTCTGTGACGCCAGCCACGACGTGCTGCTGGCCGCCAAGGGCGGCAAGGCGATCCGCTTCCCTGTGGAAAGCGTGCGGATCTTCAAGTCGCGCAGCTCCGAGGGGGTCATCGGCATGGACCTCGCCCAGGGCGAGGAGGTGGTCTCGATGGCCATCATCGACCATGTCGACATCACCATCGACGAGCGCGACGAGTATCTGCGCTGGGCCAATGCCCGCCGCCGCGCGCCGGGCGAGGAGGGCGAGCCTGCCGAGGCGGTCGAGCTCAAGGTGCTCTCCGAGGAGCGCTGCGCCGAGCTCGAGAGCCGCGAGCAGCTGCTCCTCGCCGTCACCGCCAACGGCTTTGGCAAGCGCACCTCGGCGCTCGAGTACCGGGTCACCCATCGCGGCGGCCAGGGCATCATCAACATCGAGACCAGCGACCGCAACGGCATGGTGGCGGCGACCTTCCCGGTGGCCGAGGGCGACCAGGTCATGCTGGTCACCGACAAGGGCCAGACGATCCGCATCCCCGTCGACGATATCCGTATCGCCGGCCGCAACACCCAGGGCGTCAAGCTGTTCCATACCGACGAGGACGAGCATGTCGTCTCGGCGGCCAGGCTTACCGAGGCGGAGACCGAGAACGGCGTCGACGGCGAGGAGCCGGAGGCGGGTGTCGAAGGCAGCGAGGGCTAGGCGCCTGCCTCGTCCTGCCGCCCGCAAAGCCATGAGAGCGGGGGAGCCGCCCATGTCGCGTCAACGCGTGGCGATCTATCCCGGGACGTTCGATCCCATCCATGTGGGCCATCTGGACGTCATTCGCCGGGCCACGAGCCTGGTCGACCGGCTGGTCGTGGCGGCGGCGATCAATGCCGGCAAGGACCCGCTGTTCACGCTCGAGGAGCGGGTGCGCATGGTGGAGGCGGATATCAACGCCGCCATGGCCGCCAACCTGATGAACGGCGCGCGGGTCGAGGTGCTGCCGTTCGAGAACCTGCTCGTCCAGTTCGCCGCCGACCAGGGGGCGGACATGGTCATCCGCGGCCTGCGCGCGGTCTCCGACTTCGAGTACGAGTTCCAGATGGCGCTCAACAACAAGCGCCTGAAGCCCAAGATCGAGACCGTCTTCCTCATGGCCTCGGAGACCAGCCAGTTCATCTCCTCGCGCTTCGTCAAGGAGATCCACATGCTGGGCGGCGACGTCTCCAGCATGGTCTCGCCCTTCGTCCTCACGCAGCTCGAGCGCAAGCGCGGGCGTTCCTGAGCCGTCCATGCGCGTCGACCTGTTCGATTTCGAGCTGCCGCCAGAGCTGATCGCCCAGCGTCCCGCCGAGCCGCGCGAGAGCGCCCGGCTGCTGGAGGTGGCGGAAGGCCCGGCCGAGCATCGCGTCGCCGACCTGCCCGGCCAGCTGCGCCCGGGCGACCACCTGATCCTCAACGACACCCGCGTGCTGCCCACCCGCTTCTTCGGCCGGCGCGGTAACGCCACGGTCGAGGTGACGCTGGTCGAGCGGATCGACGGCCGCTCCTGGCTCTGCCTGGCCAGGCCCGGCAAGCGGCTGCGCCTGGGCGAGACGGTGGAGCTCGCCGAGGGGCTGGCGGCCGACGTTGCCGAAAAGCGCGAGGACGGCTTCATCCGCCTCGACTTCGCGCTCGAGGAAGCCGAGCTCCTGGCCGCGATCCGCCGGCACGGCAGCATGCCGCTGCCGCCCTACATCAAGCGGCCGCGCGGCGGCGACGCACGCGATCTCGCGGACTACCAGACGGTGTTCGGGCGTCGCGAGGGCTCCGTCGCGGCGCCCACGGCCTCGCTGCATCTCACCGAGCGGCTCCTCGATGAGCTGGCGGCGCGCGGCGTGACGTGGAGCTTCGTCACCCTCCATGTCGGGCTCGGCACGTTCCTGCCGGTGAAGGCGGAGGACACGGGCGGCCACCGCATGCACAGCGAGTGGTGGGAGGTGCCCGAGGAGACGGCGACGCGGGTGAACGCCGCGCGCGAGGCGGGCGGAAGGCTCGTGGCCGTGGGCACCACCGTGCTGCGGACCCTCGAGACCGCCACCGACGAGGCCGGCGTGCTGCGGGCGGGGCAGGGCAGCACCGACATCTTCATCACGCCCGGGCACCGCTTCACGAGCGCCGATCTCCTGCTCACCAACTTCCACCTGCCGCGCTCGACCCTCTTCATGCTGGTCTCGGCCTTCGCCGGGCTCGAGCGGATGCAGGGCGCCTACGCTTTCGCGATCGATCGCGGCTACCGGTTCTTCTCCTATGGCGACGCCTGCCTGCTGCACCGGCGCCGGGATTCCGCCTGATGACCGAGTTCGGCTACCAGCTCCTCGCCACCGACAAGGCGGCCCGGCGCGGGCGTCTCGCGACCGCCCACGGGCCCATCGAGACGCCCTGCTTCATGCCGGTCGGCACCGCCGCCACCGTCAAGGCGATGACCATGGACATGGTGCGCTCGACCGGGGCGCAGATCGTCTTGGGCAACACCTACCACCTGATGCTGCGGCCGGGTGCCGAGCGCGTGGGCGGCCTCGGCGGGCTGCACGAGTTCATGCGCTGGCCGGGGCCGATCCTCACCGACAGCGGCGGCTTCCAGGTGATGTCGCTGGCCGAGCGCCGCAAGATCACCGAGCGTGGTGTCACCTTCAGCTCGCACATCGACGGCGCCCGCCACGATCTCACGCCCGAGCGCAGCATCGAGATCCAGCATCTGCTGGATGCCACCATCACCATGCAGCTCGACGAGTGCCTGAAGCTGCCGGCGCCGCGCCGCGAGATGGAGCGGGCGATGGAGCTGTCGCTGCGCTGGGCGGCGCGCTCGAAGGAGGCCTTCACGGCGCGCGAGGGCTACGGCCTGTTCGGCATCGTCCAGGGCGGCATCGACCCGGAGCTGCGCCGGCGCTCGGCCGAAGGGCTGCAGCAGATCGGCTTCGAGGGCTATGCGGTGGGTGGGCTCGCCGTCGGTGAGCCGCAGGCCGAGATGTTCGCCACGCTCGATGCCACCTGCCCGTTCCTGCCCGACGACCGGCCGCGCTATCTGATGGGTGTCGGCAAGCCCTCCGATCTCGTGGGCGCCGTGCTGCGCGGGATCGACATGTTCGACTGCGTGATGCCGACCCGCTCGGGGCGCACCGGCCAGGCTTTCACGCGGCGCGGCACCGTCAACCTCCGCAATGCCCGTCACGCCGACGATCCGCGTCCCCTCGACGAGACCTCCGACTGCCCCGCCGCCCGCGACTACAGCCGCGCCTATCTCCACCATCTGGTAAAGTCCGGCGAGATCCTGGCCTCGATCCTGCTGACCTGGAACAATCTCTGGTACTATCAGCAGCTGATGCGCGAGATGGGTGTGGCCATCGAGGAGGGCAGGGCCGAGGCGTTCGCCGGCGCCTTCGCCGAGGAGCAGGCCCTGGGCGACATCCCGCCCCGCTGACGCGGTCTCCGGCCTGCTGGAACCGCGTGCTGCAGAGCACCCCCGCAAGCGGTCTTGCGATGCCAAGAGAGCGGCAAAAGGCCGTGGCGACGGTGCTGTGCGAGGCGCTGCGCGCGTCTCCCGCTCATCGTCTTCCGCCAATCGGCCTCGCTGACGGTCCACCGGATCTTCAGCTCTCCTGGTGATTCGGCCGGCGTGCGCGTGCGGCGCCGCACGCGTCCAAGGCGCCCTCCTCCTCCACCATCCGCGAGGATGCCGGACGGACGGCCGAGGAAGGGCAGGCGGCGCTGGATGGCTGCCAGCCCGGGGCGAAGCACGCAAAGATGTCCCGGCCGCAGTCAATCGACCGACGGAAAAAAAAGCGGCCGCGCAGCGCCTTGCGCGCCTTCGACGCCACGAGCCGCACCGCCTCCCGACCGTCCCCTGTGACATTTTCTCCGGAAAGCCGCTTGACGCGTACGACACGCTGCGGCTTTTTGTGTGAAAACCTATGCAGACAAGAACAGGGAGACCCATGAGCGCGCCGCTCTTTCTCGTCGGCAACGGGGCCGGGTTCTCCGGCGACCGCATCGACGCACCCATTCCCGTGGTACGCACGCTGGTCCGGCGTGGTCTGCCTGCAGCCCTGTTTTTCGAGGTGCTGGGCGAGCGGACGGTGGCCCTGGCGCAACTCGAGCGGCGGCGCGATCCGGATGCCGGGTTCGAGCCGATGCTCGAGCGGCTGATCGAGCCGATCCTCAAGCCTTGTGCTGAAAACCTTATCAAGATTATCGGCAATTTCGGCGGCGCCAACCCGGCCGCGGCGGCGCGCTGCATTGCCCGGATCGCCGTTCGCCAGGGTCTCCCCGACCTGAAGATCGGCGTGGTTGAGGGCGACGATGTGCGCTCCGCCCTCGATCTGGCGGCGCTGCAGCCATTCGAGGCCGATGCCACCATCGACGTCGAGGGGCGCGCGCTGGTGGCGGCCAACGCCTATCTCGATGCCCAGCCGATCGTGGATGCGCTGCGCCAGGGCGCCGACGTGGTGGTAACCGGGCGGACGGGCGACCCGTCGCTGGCCCTGGCCCCGCTCATCCATCATTTCGGCTGGTCGGCCGAAGACTGGCAGCGTCTGGCGGCAGGCGCCACGGCCGGCCATCTCCTGGAATGCGGCTCGCAGATCTGCGGCGGCGTGTTCTTCGACCCCGGCTACAAGGACATTCCCGACCCGGCCGACATCGGCTTTCCCATCGCCGAGGTGGACGAAGAGGGCGGGCTGGTGCTCACCAAGGCGGAGGACACCGGCGGGCTGGTCGACCTGCGCACGGTCAAGGAGCAGCTCCTCTACGAGGTGCACGACCCGGCCTGCTACGTGACCCCCGACGTGACCATCGACATGACCGGGATCAGCCTCGAGCAGGAAGGCCCCGACCGGGTCCGGATCAACGGCGTGCGCGGCCTGAAGCGGCCCGAGCAGATCAAGGTCACCGCCTGTTTCGAGGGCGGCTGGCTGGGCGAGGGCGAGGTCTCGGTGGCCGGTCCCAACTGCGTGGCCCGCGCCCGCGCGATCGCCGATGTGCTCAAGGAGAGGATCCGCCGCCGCGGCCTCGAGGTGCGCAGCCGGGTCGACATCATCGGTCTCGCGAGCGTCCATGACAGCGACGACGGGGCGCTATGGCGCGCCCACGACGGCCCCGAGCCCCGAGATCTGCGCATCCGGCTGGCGGCCGCCGGCGACAGCCGCGACGACGCCGACCAGGCGGCGCGCGAGGTGCTGGCGCTGCTGTGCTGCGGGCCGGCCGGCACCGGCGGCGCCCGCTGGCGCACCACCCAGCGCATCTCGACGCGCTCCTATCTGGTGCCGCGCGCGAGCATCCGCCCCTCCGCCACCTGCCACACCAGCGGGGAGCTGGCGCAATGAGCCGCGAGAACGAGCTGGTCGAGGTGCCGCTGCACGAGGTCGCGCATGCCCGCACCGGTGACAAGGGCAACCGCATCAACATCAGCCTCATCCCCTACAAGGGCGAGGCCTACGGCCTGCTGGGCGAGCAGGTGACGACGGAGCGCGTCCACGCGCTGTTCCGCCACCGCGGCGCCACGGCGGTGCGCCGCTACGACCTGCCGCTGCTCGAGGCCTACAATTTCGTGGTCGACGACGTGCTGGAGGGCGGCGTCAACACGTCGCTCAACCTCGACGGCCACGGCAAGACGCACTCGTTCCGGCTGCTGGCGATGACGGTGACGGTGCCGCGCCGGCTGCTGGCAGACGGCAGCCCGTGGCGCGGGACCGACGCCTGAGCGCCCCGATATTTCCGAGGATCCGGGAGGAAAGCATGATCAAGAAGACCCTGCTCGCCGCCGCCGCTGCGGTGTCCCTGGTGGCGGCCGCCGACGCGGATGCGCGCACCTATCGGCTGCAGACCAGCCAGAACGCCGGCGACTTCACGCTGCAGTATCTGCAGGAGAAGTGGGTGCCCAAGCTCACCGCCATGTCGGGCGGCGAGATCGAGCTCGAGCTCCTGCCGATCGCCTCGGTGGTGCCGCCCGCCGAGACCCTGGACGCCGTCTCCGCCGGCATTCTCGACGGCATGCACGAGGCGATCTCGCGCTTCACCGGCCAGGACCCCGCCTACGGCATGCTGGCCGACATGGTCGCCGCCTACGACAATCCCGACCAGGGCCAGACCATGTGCTTCAACGGCGGCGGCCGCGAGCTGCTGCAGGAGCTGCACGACAAATACTCGGGCGGCACGGTCCATGTCGTGGGGTGCAGCCCTTATACCCGCGAGTCGCTGCCCTCGGCGGTCGCGATACGCGGCATGGACGACATGAAGGGCGTCAAGATCCGCTCGCCGGAAGGCCTGCCGGCCGAGGTCTTCAAGCGCGCCGGCGCGGTCTCCGTGCCGATCCCGTTCTCCGAGGTCTACACGGCGCTGGAGAAGGGCATCGTCGATGCCGCCGACGCCAGCGCCTACGTCAACAACCACGCCACCGGCCTGCACAAGGTCGCCCCCTATCCGATCTACCCGGGCATCCACTCGCAGGCGATCCTGCACCTGGCCTTCAACAAGGACGTCTGGGACGGCTTCACCGACGGCCAGAAGGCGATGATCGAGACCTGGTACGCCGCGGCTCTGCCGGACCTGCGGCGGCACGCCGACCTCGAGGACCGCAAGATCCTCAAGAAGGACCGGGCCGGCGAGGGTGCCGTCAAGGAGATCATCGACTGGCCGCAGGCCGACCGCGACGCGTTCCGCGCGGTCGCCCGCAGCGCCTGGGAAGACTACGCCAAGCTCTCGCCGATGGCGCAGAAGGCCTATGACGTGCAGATGAGCTTCCTGCGCGACTACGGTCTCGTGAAGGACTGATCCTGCGAACGCGGCCGCCGTGTCCCCCCGGCGGCCGCCCCCCGGTTTCCTCGCCAGCCCCGCACCTTTCGAGGCCGCCATGTCGAGTTCCACGCAAGCCCTGCCCCTCGAGGAGAGCCGACAGCCGCGCGGCCTCGCGCTGGCGCTGGGCGGCATTGCCCATGCCCACCGCTTCATCGGCCACGCCACCGGCCAGCTCTATCTGCTGTGCGCCTTCATCACCGTCTACGAGGTGGTGATGCGCTACGTCTTCACGGCGCCGAGCCAGTGGGCGTACGAGGTGGTGATGGTGCTATGCGCCGGCGCGTGGCTGCTCTCGGCCGGCTACATCACCCTCTACCGCCGCCATATCGCGATCACCGTCATCACCGACATGGCGCCGCCGCCGCTACGCCGACGGCTGGGCCTGGTCGCCACGACGGTAGGGTTCTTCGCCATCTACGTGCTGCTGGAAGCCGCCCTCGAGCCGATGCTCAAGGCGGTCGACCTGGTCCAGCGCACCGGCAGCGGCTTCAACTCGCCCATGCCGATGCTGCTCAAGATCGGCCTGGTGGTGGGCGCGCTGCTCTACACGATCCAGAACGCCGCCAACCTGCTCGAGGATGTCGCCGGCCGGCTGGCGCGCACGCTGGTTGTCCTGGTGGCCGGCCTGATGGCGCTGCGCCTGGGCGCCTTGGTGATCGAGCACTATGCCGGCGCCAACGGCGTCACCGAGCTGGTCTGGGGCCTGTTCTCGCCGCTCGACGCTCTGGGCCAGCTCGGCCGCGAGATCGGCGTGCGCGACATCGACATCGGCTGGGTGACGCTGGCGATCGTCCTCGTGCTGCTGGCCCTGATGCTCACCGGCATGCCGCTGGGCGTGGTGACGCTCACCGTCTCGATTCTCTGCGCCGTGCTGTTCTTCGGGCCGCGCGGCCTGTTCCTCGTTTCCTCCAACGTGCTGGGACTGCTCGAGCACTACACGCTGGTGGCGGTGCCGCTGTTCGTCTTGATGAGCTGCATTCTCGAGCGCTCGGGCGTGGCCCAGGACCTGTTCGACGCCATGTCGGTGTTCGCCGGCAACCTGCGCGGCGGCGTCGCCGTGCAGACCACCCTGGTAGCGGTGGTGCTGGCGGCGATGACCGGCATCATGGGCGGCGAGATCGTCATGCTGGGCCTGGTGGCCCTGCCGCAGATGATCCGCCTGGGCTACGACCGCAAGCTCGCCATGGGCACGATCTGCGCCGCCGGCTCGCTGGCGACCCTGATCCCGCCCTCGATCATCATGATCGTCTACGCGCTGGCAGCCCAGGTGGCGATCGGCGACCTGTTCCTCGCCGGTGTGGTGCCCGGCGCCATCTTCGCCGCCCTCTATATCACCTACATCCTCATCATCTGCCGGCTGAAGCCCGAGCTGGCGCCGACTGCCGCCGAGCGCTCGGCCGCGGGGCAGGCGGTCGAGGTCTCGCGCCACCGGCTGGTCGCCGTCTTCATGGCCATCTCGGTGATCGCCATGGTGATGGGCAGCATCTATGCCGGCATCGCCTCGGTGACCGAGGCTGCGGGTGTGGGCGTGGTGGGCGCGATGCTGGTGGCCCTGGTGCGCGGCCGGCTCACCTTGAACATGCTCATGGAATCGCTCCAGCGGACCATGGCCACCGTCGGCACCATCATCTGGCTGGTGCTGGGCGCGGTGAGCCTCGTGGGCATCTACAACGTCATCGGCGGCGGCAGCTTCATGCGCGCGCTCTTCACCGGGCTCGACATCCACCCGCTTCTGGTGATCCTTCTGATGATGGCGGTGCTGGTGGTGCTCGGCACCTTCATGGAGTGGATCGCCATCGTCTTCATCACCGTGCCGATCTTCGCGCCGGTGGTGGTTCAGCTCGCCCCCGCCCTGGGCCTCGATCCCGACTATGCGGCTATCTGGTTCGGCGTGCTGTTCGTCATGAACATGCAGATCTACTTCCTCTCGCCGCCCTTCGGCCCGGCCTGCTTCTGGCTCAAGAGCGTGACGCCGAGGGATGTCGAGCTGCAGGAGATCTTCCGGAGCGTGCTGCCCTTCATCGGCCTGCAGATCATCGGCCTCATCCTCGTGATGATGTTCCCCGAGCTGGCCCTGTGGCTGCCGCGGGCGCTCGGCGGCTGAGCCGGCCCCCATCCAAGAAGGAGTTCATCGCATGACACAGGACGAGCGAGAGGCCAGCGATCCCGACTACCGGCCCTGGAGCTGGATCGCGGGGCTGCTCTTCGGATTCGGGTTGATCGCGGTTATGTTCGAGCTGGCGCTGACTGTCGGCGGGTAAACGGCTTCGCGGCGCAGGCGGCCAGCGACGTTTGGTGAGAGAAGAAGATCATGGCGATTTGGTTGAAGGAAGCGAAGCCGGCCGAGGAGCGAGCGGCCGACAACGCCAAGGTGCGCGAGATCGTCGAGCAGGCCCTGCTCGACATCGAGAGGCGCGGCGATCGAGCGGTCCGCGAGATGTCGGAGCGGTTCGACAACTGGTCGCCCCAGAGCTTCCGCCTGAGCGACGCCGAGATCGAGCGCTGCATCGCCAGCCTCGACGAGCGGGCCATCGAGGACATCCGGTTCGCGCAAGAGCAGGTGCGCGGGTTCGCCGAGAAGCAGAAGGAGAGCATGCGCCCGCTCGAGGTCGAGACGCTGCCCGGCGTCGTGCTCGGCCACAAGCACATCCCGGTGAACGCCGTGGGCTGCTACGTGCCCGGCGGCAAATACCCGCTCTTGGCCTCGGCGCACATGTCGGTGCTCACCGCCAAGGTCGCCGGCGTCAAGCGCATCGTCACCTGCGCGCCGCCCTTCAACGGCGGCCCGGCGCCCGCCATCGTCGCCGCCCAGGCCATGGCCGGGGCCGACGAGATCTACGTGATGGGCGGCATCCAGGCGGTCGGCGCCATGGCGCTGGGCACCGAGACCATCGCGCCCACCGACATGCTGGTGGGCCCCGGCAACGCCTTCGTCGCCGAGGCCAAGCGCCAGCTTTTCGGCCGGGTCGGCATCGATCTCTTCGCCGGCCCCACCGAGACCCTGGTGATCGCCGACGAGACGGTCGACGGCGAGCTGTGCGCTGCCGACCTGCTGGGCCAGGCCGAGCACGGCCCTACCTCGCCGGCGATCCTGCTGACCAACTCCGAGAAGCTCGCCCGCGAGACCATGCGCGAGGTGGAGAGGCAGCTGAAGATCCTGCCCACGGGCGAGGTGGCGGCCCAGGCCTGGGAGACCTATGGCGAGGTGATCGTGGCCGAGGATTTCGCCGAGATGGTGCGGATCGCCGACGACATCGCCTCCGAGCACGTCCAGGTGATGACCGGCGACGACGATTATTTCCTCGCCAACATGACCAACTACGGGGCGCTCTTCCTCGGCCCGCGCACCAATGTCGCCTATGGCGACAAGGTGATCGGCACCAACCACACGCTGCCTACCTTGAAGTCGGCGCGCTACACGGGCGGCCTGTGGGTCGGCAAGTTCCTCAAGACCTGCACCTACCAGCGGGTGCTGACCGACGAGGCCTCCGCCATGGTCGGCGAGTACTGCTCGCGGCTGTGCGCGCTCGAGGGCTTCGCCGGCCACCAGGAGCAGGCCGACATCCGCGTGCGCCGTTACGGACCCAACGCGCGGCGGACCGGCCAGTGAGCGGCACGCCCGAGCCACTGCCCAGGACGCCCCAGCTCCGCCTCGACGGCAAGCGGGCCCTGGTCACCGGGGCCGGCCGCGGCATCGGCCGGGCGCTGGCGGCAGCGCTCGCCGAGGCGGGGGCGGAGGTCACGGTCGCCAGCCGCTCCGCCGACGAGCTGGAGGTTCTGGCGGGCCAGATCCGCGAGGCCGGCGGCAGCGCCAGGACGCTGGTGCTCGACGTCGCCGACGTCGAGGCCAGCGCCGCCGCGGTGCGCGACCTGCCGGGCTTCGACGTGGTGGTCAACAATGCCGGCACCAACCGCCCGGCACACTTCCTCGACGTCGGCATCGAGGATTTCGATGCGGTGATGAGCCTCAACCTGCGCGGCGCCTTCTTCCTCGCTCAGGCGGCCGCCAGGGCGATGGTCCGCGACGGCGTGCGCGGCGCGATCGTCAACCTCTCCTCGCAGATGGGCCACGTCGGTGGCTGGGAGCGCACCGTCTACTGCGCCAGCAAGCACGCCATCGAGGGCCTCACCAAGGCCATGGCCATCGATCTCGCGCCGCACGGGATCCGGGTCAACGCGCTCTGCCCGACCTTCATCGAGACGCCGATGACCCGCCCGTTCTTCGAGCAGCCGGGCTTCGCCGAGAAGGTGGTCGGCAAGATCCCGCTGGGCCGCGTGGGGCAGGTGGAGGACCTGATGGGGGCGGTGGTGCTGCTGGCCTCCGACGCCGGCGCCATGATGACCGGCAGCGCGCTGCTGGTGGACGGCGGCTGGACGGCGAGCTGAGCGATGGAGCCGGCGTCCGACGACCCCCCGGCCGAGCCTGGCCGCCGGCAGCCGTCCGGGGATGGCCGGCGCGCCCGCCGGGTGACGTCCATCGACGTGGCGCGGCGGGCAGGGGTCTCGGCCAGCGCCGTCTCCCGGGCGTTCACCGAGGGGGCCTATATCTCCAAGGAGCTCAAGGCCCGGGTGATGGCGGCCGCCCGCGAGCTCGCCTACGAGCCCAACCCGCTGGCCCGCGGCCTCATCACGCGGCGCAGCGGGATGGTGGCGCTCTTGATGGACGAGCTCTCCAATCCCTTCTACCCCGAGGCCCTGCAGGCCTTCGGCAGCGAGCTCCACCGGCGCGGCAAGCGGGTCATGCTGTTCACGCCGGCGCCGGGAGAGCCCTTGGAGGACGTCCTGCCCCAAGCATTGCGCTACAGCGTCGACGGTATCGTGGTGGCCTCCGCCCATGTCACCTCCGCCTTGGCCGAAGCCGCTCGCAGTGCGCCGACACCCGTGGTGCTCTTCAACCGCATGCTGGAGCATGGCGGGCTGAGCGCCGTTACCTGCGACAACCATGCGGCAGCGGATCTCGTTGCACGTCTCCTGGCCGGGGCGGGGCACCGGCGCCCGGCCTTCATCGCCGGCCTCGAGACCGCCTCGACCAGCATCCAGCGCGAGCGTGGCTTCGCGGCGGGTCTGCAGAAAGCTGGCCTGGGCGCGCCGCGGCGGGTGGGCGGCGGCTATACCTATCAGGGCGGCTATGCCGCGGCGCTCGAGCTGTGCCGCGGCGGCGAGACGCCCGATGCGATCTTCGCCGCCAACGACATCATGGCGCTGGGCGTCGTCGACGCGCTGCGCCGCGAGCTCGGGCTCAACGTGCCGGACGACGTCTCGGTGGTGGGCTTTGACGACATTCCGGCAGCCTCATGGCCCAGCTACGACCTTACCACCATGCGTCAGCCGTTGCGGGCGATGGTGAGCGAGACGGTCCAGCTGCTTGAGGATCAGCTCGAGAGCGCCTATCCAAAAGCGACGACCGTCACCCTGCCGGGCCGGCTGATCCGGCGCGGCTCGGCGCGGCTGCCGCCCGCCTGACGGCCGGCGGGCACGGCTGTTCCCGCCTCATGGAGGAGATCATGCCGCCGGACCAGATCCAGCGCCTTTTCGATGCGGTGGCCGAGCGCCGCGGCCACGAGCCGGCCAGCTCGCGGACCGCCAAGCTCCTGGCAGGCGGCCGGCCCAAGATCTGCAAGAAGCTGGGCGAGGAGGCGGTCGAGGTGGTGGTCGACGGGCTCCGCGGCGACCGGGAGGCCGTCATCCTCGAGAGCGCCGACCTGCTCTACCAGCTGGTGGTGCTGTGGGTCCACATGGGCGTGCCACCGGAGGAGGTCTGGGCCGAGATGGACCGCCGCGAGTCCCGCTACGGCCTGGCCGAGAAGATAGCCAAGTCCGACTGACGCCAGCGCTGCCGCCACTGCCGTACGATTAGAATTTTCGCCTCGGCCATGCTAGCATCGATGGGCCTTATGGCATTCAAGGCAACGCTTGGCGGCCGGTGCATCCCAGCGCCGGCCCGCTTTTTGGGCGGAGGGACCGGCGCTTTTGGTGGCCGGCTGGGGTGGCATCTCTGCTTCATCGTGAGGTGCTGCGCCGCGTTCCGGCTCTCGCCCCTTGAAACATGGCGATCGGCTGCTAAACCTTCCGCAGCATTCTTGCGGGGCGCCTAGCTCAATTGGCAGAGCAGCGGACTTTTAATCCGCGGGTTCTGGGTTCGAGTCCCAGGGCGCCCACCAGATCACGTTGCCACCCGTATCTTTCAGGGTTATCAGGAAGCCTTTCCAGCGTTACCGGCCTCGCCACCGTCCTGCGTGCATCACGGCGCCGCTTCGGACACGAGGGCTTCATGCGCCGTTTTTATCCTTATCTGGCCGGTGGGTTGGCCATGCTCGCGACTGCCGCGCTCGCCTGGAGCCTCCACCAGAACGAGGGCGCCGAGACCGCGAGCCTGCTGCAGGAGGCCGCCGAGAGGATCGAGGGGCGTATCGCCGCCCACGTCCTGCTGCTGCACTCGGTCAAGGGGCTTTATCTCGGGCAGGGAGACAATATCTCCCGCGACCAGCTGCAGCGGTTTCTCTCGGCGATGCCGATCGAGCGGAAGATGCCGGGCATCCAGGGTATCGGCTTCGCCATGGCGGTGCCGCCGGCAGGACCGCTGGCCGCCGTCAGCCAGGTCGCCCGGGACTACGGGATCGACCGGCAGCCGTGGCCGGAGACCGCCCAGGACATCCGCTTCCCCATCGTGCTGCTCGAGCCTGCGAACGAGCGGAACCGGGCGGCCTTGAACTACGACATGTTCAGCGAGCCCATCCGCCGCGAGGCGATGCTGGCTGCCTGGCATTCCGGCAAGCCCGCCTCCACGAGGCCGGTACAGCTCGTCCAGGAGATCGACGCCGACAAGCAGGCAGGCTTTCTCATCTACCTGCCGCTCTACCGTGACGGGCAGAGCCTGTCCGCCGAGAAGCCGCCCGCCGGCGACATCGTCGGCTTCGTCTACGCTCCCTTCCGCGCCGGCGATCTCTTCCGGACGGTGCTCGGCGAGCCGCCCGCCCTGCAGGTGAGCGTCCAGGCCTACTCGCAGAGGATCAGCGAGGAGACCCGGCTCTTCGCCAATGCCCGTGAGCTCGTCGACCCGGCCGTTCACACGATCGACGTGGCCGGCAGGACCTGGATCCTGCTGCTCGGCGACAGCCGGCCGGGTGCCGAAGGGCCCAGCCGGCCGGTGCTCTTCGTCCTGGCCCTGGGTTGTCTGCTGGCCCTGGTCCTGGGCTTTCTGGTCCGCGCGCAGACAAGGGCGCTGGCGGCAGCCGAGGCTCTCGCGGCCGAGACCAAAGCGAGAAGTGCCGAGAAGGACATCCTTCTCCAGGAAATGAACCATCGCTTGAAGAACCTGATCGCGCGGACCCTCGCGATCTTCCGGCTGAGCGTTCATGGCGCCGACAGCCAGGAAGCGCTGGTGGCCTCGTTCGGCGATCGTCTGCAGGCGATGGCCCGGGCCCAGGACCTGTTCGCCGACTCGCAATGGCAGCGCATCGAGTTGGCGGAGCTGCTGGACCTGGAGATCTCCCGGATGGCCGGCGAGGCCAGGCTGGAAGTGCAGGGGCCTCCGCTGGGCCTCGACGAGGTGCAGTCGCAGGCAATGGGCCTGGTGGCGCACGAGCTGACCACCAACTCGCTGAAATACGGCGCCTTGGCCACGGACGGCACGCTGGCGATCACCTGGCGGCTCGAGCAGCAGAAAAAGGGCGTCCGGGTTCTCCTCGACTGGATCGAGAAGGATCTCCCCGAGACCCCCGATTTCTCCGAGCCCGGTTTCGGCTCGCATCTCATCCGGCTGATGGTCGAGCGCAAGCTCGACGGCTCGGTCGAACGCCTGCTGTCGGACCGCGCGGTCCACTACCGGTTCACCTTTCCCCTGAAGTAGCCGTCCTTCCGGCGAGGACTGGCTCGCACCGCCGCACGAGAGGCGGTCGCGCATTGCAGCGGGCAGGCCTTCAGTTTAGAATAATTCCAAGTTTGGGCACTCTGCGGAGTTCCACATGCTCGGCTTCGCCCTGCGGCCGCAAAAGCGCCTGGCCGATCTTTTTGAGCGGGAGATCCTGGCGCTCGCCATCGCGCTCGAGGAGGAGGACGGGCGCATCTATCGCGACTATGCGGACGGGCTGCGGGACGACTATCCCGCCTCGGCGCGGGTGTTCGAGGAGATGGCGGCGGAGGAGAGCGAGCATCGGCGGATGCTGATAGCACTTTTCCGCGAGCGGTTCGGCGAGCACATCCCGCTGGTGCGCCGCGAGGACGTGCGCGGGTTCCTGCGCCGGCGGCCCTTGTGGCTGAGCCGGCCGCTGAAGATCGAGGCGGTGCGCCGCCAGGCCGAGGAGCTCGAGGCCGAGGCCCAGAACTTCTACCGCAAGGCCGCCACCCGGGTGAGCGACGCCGGCCTGCGCAAGCTGCTGGTGGACCTCGCCGAGGCCGAGGCCGACCACGTCTCGCTGGCCCACCGGCTGGAGGAGAAGCACCTCGCCGGCGACGCCGCGGCGAGCGAGGAGAGGGCGGCGCACCGCCGCTTCGTGCTGCAGTTCGTCCAGCCGGGCCTGGCCGGGCTCATGGACGGCTCGGTGAGCACGCTGGCCCCGCTGTTCGCCGCCGCGTTCGCCACCGGCGACAGCTGGAGTGCCTTTCTCGTGGGCCTCGCCGCCTCCATCGGTGCCGGCATCTCCATGGGCTTCGCCGAGGCGCTCTCCGACGACGGCCAGCTCACCGGCCGCGGCCATCCCTGGCTGCGCGGCTGGGTCTGCGGCTTCATGACCACGCTGGGCGGCGTCGGCCACACGCTCCCCTACCTGATCCCCGACTTCCAGATCGCCACCGCCCTCGCCGTCGCCGTGGTGCTGGTCGAGCTCTGGGCCATCGCCTGGATCCGCGCCCGCTACATGGACACCCCCTTCCTCCAGGCCGCCTACCAGATCGTGCTGGGCGGCTTCCTCGTGTTCCTCTCGGGCATCCTCATCGGCAACGCCTGACGGGGCAGGGGTCTCAGCCCTGCCTCAGGGCGCACCCTCGCGGATGAGCGCCTCGGCGCGCTCGCGCTCGGCGGGGGTGAGCGTGGGGGCGAGGCGGTCGCGGGCGGCTTCGGCCCGCGGACGCAGCGTGTCGTCGGCATGGGCGGCTGCCAGCGAGAAAAGCGCGAAGGCTTCGGCCGGATCGCGCTCCGTGCCGCGGCCCTGCTCGTGGAGGAGCCCCAGCCTGTAGTGGGCGTCCGCGTCGCCCTGCCGGGAGGCGAGCGCGTACCGGCGCGCCGCCTCGGCCGGGTCCGCGGGCACGCCCAGGCCCTTCTCGTGGATCAGGCCCAGGTTGAACTGCGCCACCCTGTCGTCGCGTGCGGCAGCCAGCAGGAAGAGCCGGCGCGCCTCGGTCGCATCCTGCTTCACGCCGAGGCCGTTGAGGTGGAGGTAGCCGAGGGAGGTGAGGGAGGTGGCATCACCCTGGTCGGCTGCGCGCCGATACCAGCGCGCGGCCTCGCCGAAATCCTGCGGCACACCCTCGCCGCGCTCGTGGCTCAGGGCGAGGCTGTGCTGGGCCCAGACGGCGCCCTGCTCGGCCGCCAGCCGGAACAGGCGCGCTGCTTCCCTCTGGTCCTGCGGAACGCCCAGACCGTCGAGATGCATCAGCGCGAGGTTGAACTGAGCGTGCGCGTCCCCCTGCTCTGCCGCCAGCCGGTAGAGGCGCGCCGCTTCCGCGACATCCTGCGTGACCCCATGGCCCTCCCGATAGAGATTCGCCAGGTTGAACCGAGCGGCGGCGCTGCCCCGCTCGGCGGCCATCCGGTACCAGTGCACCGCCTCGTCGAGGTCCTGCGGCACGCCCGTTCCTTCGCCGAGCATTACCGCGAGATTGTGCTGCGCCTTCGCCAGGCCCCGTTCTGCCGCGAGCCGGTAGAGCCGGACGGCCTCCGCCCTGTCCCGCGGCACGCCTTCGCCCTTCTCGTGGAGGAGTGCCAGGGCGAACTGCGCGTGCTCGTTCCCCTGCGCGGCGGCGAGGCCGTAGAGGTGCGCGGCTTTCGCGGCATCCTGCGGCACGCCCCTGCCGTCGAGGTGCTGCGAGGCGAGGCCGTACCAGCCGTCGCTGTTGCCCTGCTCGCCGGCCAGCCGGTAGAGGCGCGCAGCTTCCGCCTGGTCCTCCGGCACGCCCTCGCCATTGCGATACCTGTTGGCGAGGTTGAAGAGAGCCGTCGGCTCGTTCTGGTCCGCGGCGAGCCGGAGCCATCGCACCGCCTCTCCCACGTCCCGGGGCACACCCTGCCCGGTGAAGTAGTGGACGCCGAGTGACGCCTGGGCGCCGGGATGTTCCTGCCGGGCGGCTTCCCGAAGCCATCGCACCGCCTCGGCATCGTCGCGCTCCACGCCGCGCCCGACGCCGTACATCCTGCCCAGCACATGCTGTGCGTCGGCGTTCCCGAGGGCTGCAGCCCGCCGATGCAGGCGCACCGCCTGCGCCGGATCCTCCGCTACCCCGAGGCCCTGGTCGTGCATCAGGCCGAGCTCGTGGAGGGCGCCGGCATGATCCTGCCCGGCCGCCCTGCGGAGCCATGCGACCGCCTCGTCGAGATCGCGACGTGCGTCCTCGCGGTCCCGCAGGAGCAGCCCCAGATTGTACTGCGCCACCGGCTCGCCCTGCTCGGCGGCAAGCCGGTACCAGCGTTCCGCCTCGTCCATATCCTGCGGCACGCCGTCGCCATGGTCGTGGAGGGCTCCCAGATTGTTCTGTGCCCGGTGCTCGCCCTGCTCCGCAGCGAGGCGGTACCAACGTGCCGCCTCGGCGGCGTCCCTCCGTGCGCCGATGCCCATGGCATGGGCAAGGCCCAGCGCATACTGCGCGTCGGCATCACCGGCCTCGGCCAGCGGCCGCAGGCGCCCCACCGCGGCTGCAAAAGCTGCCTGCTCCCCGGGCTCGTCTGCTGTCATCGTGGGCGCCCTCGTGGTGGTGCCGGTCATCGTGGCGCATCCGGCGAGCAGGAGCGCGGCCAGCGGCAGGGCGAGGGCGGCCTTCACCGTCCGGGTTCCATTCCCGCACCCTCGCGGATGAGCGCCTCGGCGCGCTCGGTCTCGGCCGGGGTGAGCGTGGGGGCGAGGCGGTCGCGGGCGGCGCCGGCGACCATGCGGACCACGTCGTGGTCGGCCTCGGCGGCAAGGGTGAGGAGGGCGAAGGCCCGTGCCGGATCGCGCTCCACGCCGTCGCCGTCTGCCAGCATGGCGCCGAGATTGTAGCGGCCGAAGGCGTCGCCCTGCGCGGCCGCCTTGCCATACCAGCGCGCCGCCTCGGCGGGATCCTGCGGAACGCCGCGGCCGCTCCGGTACATCTGGGCCAGCGCGTGCTGCGCATTGGCGTCGCCCTGCTCCGCTGCCAGCCGGTAGAGGCGCGCGGCCTCGGCGTCATCCTGCGGGACGCCCTCGCCCCGTTCGTGCAGGACGGCGAGGTTGAACTGCGCCTCAGGATCGCCCTGGCCGGCTGCCAGCCGGTAGAGGCGCACCGCCTCGGCAAGATCCTGCCGGACGCCCCTGCCTTCCTCGTACAGCAGCGCGAGGTTGTTCTGCGCGTCGGCGTCGCCCTGCTCGGCCGCCAGCCGATACCAGCGCGCGGCTTCGGCAGGATCCTGCGCCACGCCCATGCCGTCCTCGTGCATCAGCGCGACGCTGAGCTGGGCATCCGCCTCACCCTGCTCGGCGGAAAGCCGGTAGAGGCGTGCTGCTTCGGCGAGATCCTGCGGAACGCCTGTGCCCTTCCTGTACATGTGGGCCAGGTGGAGCTGTGCGTGTTTCTCGCCCTGGTCTGCCGCCAGCCGATACCAGCGCGCGGCTTCGGCAGGATCCTGCCTGACGCCCTTGCCCCGTGCATGCATCCAGCCGAGCGCGAATTGCGCCGTGGGATGCCCCCCGCCGGCTGCCAGCCGGATCAGGCGCGCCGCCTCGGCATGATCCTCGGGCACGCCCCGGCCATCGAGATACTTGGTGCCGAGATTGAGCTGGGCGTCGGGAAGCCCCTGCGCGGCTGCGAGCCGCTGCAACCGCACCGCCTCGCGAAGGTCCTGCGCCACGCCTTCGCCCGTGGCATACATGGTGCCGAGATTGTTCTGGGCGGCGGCATCGCCCTGGTCTGCCGCCATGCGGTACCACCGCGCGGCCTCGGCGTCGTCGAGGGGCACGTCTCGTCCCTCGTCGTAGAGCCAGCCGAGCTCGTACTGCGCGTTCGCGAGGCCCTGTCCGGCGGCGAGGCGATACCAGCGCACGGCCTCGGCTGGATCAGCCAGCGCGTCTGCGTAGGCGCGGCCGAGCAGGAACTGCGCATCCGCATCGCCCGCTTCGGCGAGCGGCAGCAGGCGCTCGACGAGCACCCTCTGCTCCTCCTTTTGCGCCGCCTCTTCCGCCGTGACGGCAAGGGGCACATCGGCGGGGCCGGCTGTGGTCACGCAGCCGGCCAACAGCAGCGCGGTCAGCGGCAGGGCGAGGCGGGCGGGCGGGCGGAGGGAGCGGCGGGGCAGGGCGGTCATGACGGCTCGCGGCAATTACTGGTGTGGTCAGGGATCGATCGCGGGTGGTGACCCGGGCGCCGCTTCCTGCGTCGGGACACGGCCGGCTCGCACCAGCGCCTCGGCCCGTTCGCGCTCGGCAGGAGTGAGCGTTGGGGCGAGCCGGTCGAGGGCCGTTTCCGCCAGCGCGAGGAGTGAATCCTCGGCGGCCTCGGCGGCCAGGGTGAAGAGGGCGGAGGCCCGGGCGGCATCGCGCTCCACGCCGCGGCCGTCCTCCACCAGAAGCCCGAGATTATAGAGGCCGTAGGCGTCGCCATTGTCGGCGGCGAGCCGGTACCAGCGGGCGGCTTCGGCGAGATCCTGCTTCACGCCCTGGCCGGTCTCGTGGAAGAAGCCCATCATGTTGCGGGCGTCCGCGTTGCCGCCCTCGGCGGCGCGGCGGTACCAGCCCACCGCCTTCTCGAGATCCTGCGGCACGCCCTTGCCGTTCTCGTACATGCCGGCCAGGGCGCGCTGCGCGTCGACGTCGGCCTGCTCGGCGGACAGGCCGTACCAGCGCGCCGCCTCCGCCTGGTCCTCGGCCACGCCCAGACCCAGCGCATAGAGCTCGCCCAGATTGAACTGGGCCACCTCGTCTCCCTGCTCGGCGGCGAGGAGAAAGAGGCGCCGCGCCTCCACCGGATCCGCCGGCACGCCCTCGCCGCGAACGAGCAGGTCGCCGAGATTGGTCTGGGCCTCGGGGTCGCCCTGCTCGGCGGCGAGGCGATAGAGCCGTGCCGCCTCGGCATCGTCCCGCGCGACGCCGAGGCCTTTGCGGTACAGGAGCGCCAGATTGTACTGGGCAGCGACGTCGCCCTGCTCTGCCGCCAGGCGATAGAGCCGCGCCGCCTCGGCATGATCCTGCGTCACGCCGCTGCCATCCTCGTACATCAGCGCGAGACTGAACTGCGCATCGGCGTCGCCCTGCTCGGCCGCCAGCCGGTACCAGCGCGCCGCCTCGGCCGCGTCTTGCGGGACGCCCTGACCCAGCTGGTACTTGCTGGCGAGATTGAACTGGGCCGTCGCGTCACCCTGTTCGGCGGCCATTCGATACCAGCGCACCGATTCCGCATAGTCCTGTGCCACGCCCTCGCCGCGACCGTAGAGGACGCCGAGCTCGTTCGCCGCCTCGGCCATACCCTGCTCGACCGCCTGTCGGAACCAGCGGGCGGCCAGGGCGTGGTCCGGCGCCACGCCCTGGCCATGAACGTAGAGGCGGCCGATCTCGTAGGCCGCCAGCGGCTCGCCCTGCTCGGCGGCCTTGCGATACCAGCGCAGCGCTTCGGCCGGATCCTTGGTCACGCCCCGTCCGTCACGGTACTTGCTGGCCAGATTGATCTGGGCGATGGGCTGACCCTGCTCGGCCGCCAGGCGGTACCAGCGGATCGCCTCGCTCATATCCTCGGGCACGCCCTCGCCGGTCGCGTAACGCACGCCCAGGGCGTTCCGGGCACCGGCATGACCCTGCGCGGCCGCCTGCCGGAGCCAATGCACGGCGGCCTCGTCGTCCTTCGCCACACCGTCGCCGGTGGCATAGCGCGCCGCCAGCGTGGCCTGCGCGCCGACATGACCCTGCTCGGCCGCCTTGCGGAACCAGCGCATGGCCTCGGCGTCGTCCTTCGCCACGCCGTTGCCGTCCGCATACATCCAGGCCAGCGTGTTCCGGGCGCCGGCTTGGCCCTGCTCGGCGGCCAGCCGATACCAGCGCACCGCCTCCGCATCGTCCTCCGGCACGCCGGTGCCATCGTCGTACATCTGGCCGAGCTGGTATTGTGCGTCGGCATTGCCCTGCTCGGCCGCCTTGCGAAGCCACGCGGCGGCCTGCACGACGTCCCGGGCGCCGTCTTCGCGGTTGAAGAAGAGTGCCCCGAGATTGCGCTGCGCCAGCGCGGCGCCCTGCTCGGCGGCAAGGCGGTACCAGTGCTCCGCCTGGGCCAAATCCTGCGGCACGCCGTCGCCGCGGTCATACATGCCGCCCAGATTGTTCTGTGCCCGGTAGTCGCCCTGGTCGGCGGCGAGCCGGTACCAGCGCACCGCCTCGGCGTCGTCCTCCGGGACGCCCCGGCCGTGGGCGTGGAAGAGGCCGAGGAGGAACTGCGCCTCGGCATCGCCCGCCTCGGCCAGCGGCCGCAGGCGCTCGACCTCGGCTGCGTCCTCGGCCTTGCGCGCGGCTTCCGTTGCGGTGATCTGCGGCTGCGGTGCGCTCGGCCCTCCGGGCGTCACGCAGCCGGCCAACAGCAGCGCGGTCAGCGGCAGAACGAGGCGGGCGGGCGGGCGGAGGGAGCGGCGGGGCAGGGCGGTCATGACGGCTCGCGGCAGTTACAGGTCTGGTCAGGGATCGATCGCGGGTGGTGACCCGGGCGCCGCTTCCTGCGCCGGGGCACGGCCGGTTCGCACCAGGGCCTCGGCCCGTTCGCGCTCGGCCGGGGCGAGCGTTGCCGTGACCCGGTCGCGGGCCGTTTCCGCCAGCGCGAGGAGTGAATCCTCGGCGGCCTCGGCGGCCAGGGTGAAGAGGGCGGAGGCCCGGGCGGCATCGCGCTCCACGCCGCGGCCGTCCTCCACCAGAAGCCCGAGATTATAGAAGCCGTAGGCGTCGCCATCGTCGGCGGCGAGACGGTACCAGCGGGCGGCCTCGGCGAGATCCTGCGGCAGGCCCTGGCCGGTCTCGTGGAAGAAGCCCATCATGTTGCGGGCGTCCGCGTTGCCGCCCTCGGCGGCGCGGCGGTACCAGTGCACGGCCTTCTCGAGACTCTGCGGCACGCCCTTGCCGTTCTCGTACATGCCGGCGAGCTCGCGCTGAGCTTTCGCGTCCCCCTGCTCGGCGGCAAGCCGGTACCATCGCGCCGCCTCGGCGGGATCCTCCTTTCCGTCCAGACCTAGGGCATGCAGTTGGCCCAGGGCGAATTGTGCAGCCAGGCTTCCCTGGCTCGCCGCCAGCAGAAAGAGACGCCGCGCTTCCGCCATGTCCTCCGGGACGCCCTCGCCCAGTACATGCAGGAAGCCGAGGACGAACTGCGCATCGCGATGGTCCTGCCCGGCGGCGAGGCGGAGCCAGTGCGCGACCCTGGCAGGATCCTGCGGCACGCCGGTGCCGTCCCTGTACATGAGCGCAAGGTCGAGCTGGGCGTCCGCATCTCCCTGTTCGGCAGCCAGCCGGTACCGGCGCGAAGCCTCGGCGTCGTCCTCGGGGACGCCCTGGCCGGTCTCGCGGATGACGCCCATCATGTCGCGGGCGTCGGCGTCGGCGCCGTCGCCCTCGGCGGCGCGGAGGTACCAGCGCAGGGTCGCCTCGAGGTCCTGCCGCACACGTCCGCCTATCCTGTGAATGCCGGCGAGCCTGTGCTCCGCGTCGAGATCACCGCGCTCGGCGGCGAGCGTGTACCAGCGCGCGGCCTCGGCAAGATCCGGCGCCATGCCCAGGCCCTCCTCGTGGACCAGGCCGAGGTTGAACATCGCCACCTCGTTGTCCTGCTCTGCCGCCAGCAGGTACAGGCGGCGCGCCTCGGCAGCGTCCTCCGGCACGCCCTCGCCATCGAGATAGAGGTTGCCAAGGAGGTTCTGGGCGAACGCGTCGCCCTGCGCCACCGCGAGGCGCAGGAGGCGGACGCCCTCCTTCGTGTCGAGCGGCACGCCCCGGCCGTCCAGGTACATGCTGGCGAGCTGGTACTGCGCGTCGGCGTCTCCCTGCTCTGCGCCGAGCCGGTAGAGGCGCGCCGCCTCCTCAAGGTCCTGCGGGACGCCCGTGCCTTCCTCGTAGAGCAGCGCGAGGTTGAACTGCGCCGCAAGGTCTCCCTGCTCCGCGGCGAGCCGGTAGAGGCGGGCGGCCTCCGCGCGGTCCTGCGGCACGCCGGTTCCCTGCTCATGCATGAGCGCGAGGCCGAACTGGGCGTCGGGATCTCCCTGCGCGGCGGCCAGCCGGTACCAGCGTGCCGCCTCCTCGAGATCCTGGTCCAGCCCCTGGCCGAACCGGTAGCGGTGCGCGAGGTTGAGCTGCCCGGTGGCATGGCCTTGCGCGGCTGCCTGGCGGTACCACCGCGCGGCCTTCGCGAGGTCGACTGGCACGCCCTTGCCCCGGCCGTAGGCCACGCCCATCATGTTCTGGGCACCGGCGTCGCCCCGGTTGGCGGCGCGGCGGAACCACCGCAGGGCGGCGGCGGGGTCCGGTGGCACGCCGTCTCCCTCCTCGAACATCCAGGCCAGGGAGAGCTGCGCGTCCAGCTCGCCGCCCCGCGCCGCGCGTTCCAGCCACGCCACCGCCTGCGCGGGATCGCGCTCCACGCCGACACCGTCACGGTAGCGGATGCCCAAATTGAGCGCCGCCAGCGGGTTGCCCTGCCTTGCCGCCCGGCGGAACCAGCGGACCGCCTCCTCATCGTCCTGCGGAACGCCTTCGCCCGTGCCGTACATGGCGCCCAGGTTGTTCTGGGCGTGGCGCTCGCCCTGCTCGGCGGCGGCCCGGTACCAGCGCAGCGCCTCCGCGACGTCGCGCATTACCCCGTCGCCCTCGGCGTAGGCATATCCCAGGAGGTACTGCGCCTGGGCGTCGCCCTCCTCGGCCCTCTCGCGCAGGCGCTCGACCTCGGCGGCGGCCTCGGCGCGCCGCGCCGCCTCCTGCGCCGCGATCTCGTCGGGGCCGAGCGGCAGTGGCGCGGCGGTGGAGGTGGCGGCGGCGGCGAGCAGGGCGGCGGCCGCCAGCGAGAGACGAAGAACGCGGCGGAGCGGAAGAATGGGCAGGGCGGTCATGAAGGCTCGCAGCAATGGCAGGTCGGACCGTCGGCCCGGGCGCGGCACCGATCATGTCGAGCGCGATAATATCGCGTTAGACCGTTCAACCATCGCGTGCGAGACAGGGCAAGGGCCGAAGCCCGCCGCGCCAGCCGCCGCAGGCCTTCAGTACAGCAGGTCGCGGAACACCAGCGAGAGCTGCGGGACGTAGGTGATGATCCCGAGGCAGAGCATCACCGTGAGCACGAAGGGCAGGAGCCGCGGCACGATGCTCTCGAAGGGGATCCTGGCGACCTGGCAGGCGGCGAAGAGGTTCACGCCGAAGGGCGGGGTGATCATGCCCAGCGCCAGGTTCACCACCACGATCAGGCCGAAATGGACCGGATCGACGCCGAACTGCATGGCCACCGGCGTGAGGATCGGCGCCAGCACGATGATGGCGGCGGAGGTCTCGACGAACATGCCGACGACGAAGAGGAAGACGTTGACCACCAGGAGGAAGAGGTAGGGGTCGGCGATGACGCCGCCGATCCACGCGCCCACAGCGGCCGGCACGCCGGCGCGGGTGATGAGGAAGCTGAAGAGGCCGGCGGCGGCGATGACGAAGAGGATGATGGTCGAGGAGATCACCGACTTTTGCAGCACCGAGGCGAGATCGCGCCAGCCGATGGCGCGGTAGACGCCCATGCCGATGGCGAGCGCGTAAAACACCGCCACCACCGAGGCTTCGGTGGGGGTGAACACGCCCTGGTAGATGCCGCCGATGACGATCACCGGCATGATGAGCGCAAGGGCGGCGCGGCGGGTGGCGGCCGGCAGCGGCAGGCGGCCCTCGTGATCGTCGAGGCCCCAGCCGCGCCGGCGGCAGGCGAGCCACACATAGAGGGTGAGCGCGGCGCCGATCAGCAGCCCCGGGCCGATGCCCGCCACGAAGAGCTCGCCGATCGAGACCTCGGCGCTGACGCCGTAGAGGATCATCGGGATCGAGGGCGGGATGATGACGCCGAGCTCGGCGGAGGTGGCCTGCAGCGAGGCGGCGAAATTGCGCGGATAGCCGTGCTTGGCCATCGCCGGGATGATGATGGCGCCGATGGCGAAGGTGGTGGCGACGCTCGAGCCCGAGACCGAGGCGAAGATCATGCAGGTGAAGACGCACGAGCAGGCGAGCCCGCCCTGCACGCCGCCCACCACCGCCTTGGCGAAGTCGACCAGCCGGGCCGAGATGCCGCCGGCCTCCATGAGATTGCCGGCCAGGATGAAGAAGGGGATCGCCAGCAGCGGGAAGCTGTCGAGCGTGGTCATCAGCTTCTGCGCCACGACCACCAGCGGCATCGAGGTGAAGAAGGCGATGCCGCCGATGGAGGCGGCGAGGATGGCGACGGCGATGGGCACGCTCAGCGCGAACAGCACCACCATCGCCACCAGCATGAAGCTCGACATCGCTGCGCTCCCGGGCCCGGCGCCGCTCTAGACTTCGTGGATCACGGCGCTCTCGGGCGGCAGGCGGCCGAGCGAGCGGGCGATCTCCTCGCCGGCCCGCGCCACCACCGCGACGATCGAGAGAGCCGCCCCCACCGGAATCGCCAGATAGACCAGGGCGATGGAGATGCCTCCCCCGGTGAAGGGATTGTCGATGCCGGCGAGCATCTGGAAGCGCGCCCGCTGGACCATGTCGATGCCGAACCACAGCATCACCAGCAGCACGCCCAGGCTGAGGCCGGCCACCGCGGCGACGACCGCCGCCCGGAACCGCCCTTTGGCCTTGGCGAGCAGCAGCTCGACCGAGATCAGCGCGCCTGCCCGGAAGGTGGCGACGAGGCCCAGATAGACCATCCACACATTGAGCGAGCGGGCGGTTATCTCGGTCCACGCCGCCGGCTGCTCCAGGACGAAGCGGCTGATCACCTGCCACAGCGAGACGCAGGCCATGACCACGAGGAGCGCCATGGCCAGCCGCAGCGACCAGCGGAACACCTGCCGGTCGGCTTGGCGCAGGAGGTCGAGCATGCTCAGGGTCTCCCGTGCCGGGCCTGCGTCTGCCGGACTCAGTTGCCGACGGCGCGGATCGCGTCGATCCTGTCCTGACCGAACTTCTTGGCGAACTCGGCGAAGACCGGGGCCAGGGCCTCCTCGAAGGCGGCGCGGTCGACGTCCGAGACCACCGTCATGCCCTGCTTCTCGAGCTCGGCCACGCCGTCGCGGGCGTCAGCCTCGGCCTTCTCGCGCATCGCCTTGGCACCCGCCTTCGCGGCCTCGTCGAACCAGCCCTTCTCCTCGTCCGAGAGCCCGTCCCAGACCGACGGCGAGATGATGATCAGCGCCGGCGAGTAGACGTGGTTGGTGAGCGAGAGGTACTTCTGCACCTGGGCGAACTTGGCCGAGAGGATCACGCCGATCGGGTTCTCCTGGCCGTCCACCGTGCCCTGCTGCAGGGCGGTGAAGAGCTCCGGGAAGGCCATCGGCGTGGGCAGCACGCCCAGCTCGCGGAAGGCCGCCATGTGCACCTGGTTCTCCATGGTGCGGATCTTGAGGCCCTTGGCGTCCTCCGGCGTCTTCACCGCCACCTTGTTGTTGGTGAGGTTCCGAAAGCCGTTCTCGCCCCAGGCCAGCGCCACCAGCCCGTGATTGGGGAACTGGTCGAGGATCTCCTGGCCGATCTCGCCGTCGAGCACCGCATGGGCGTGCTCGTAGTCGCGGAACAGGAAGGGGATGTCGGTGATGAGCACCTCGGGCACGAAGTTGCCGACCGGGCCCGTGGAGGTGATCACCAGATCGACGGTGCCGAGCTGGGCGCCCTCGACCATCTCGCGCTCGCCGCCCAGCGCGTTGGCGGGGAACTGCTTGATGGACCACGCGCCGTTCGAGAGCTCGGTGAGCTTCTCGTTCATGGCGGTGGCGCCGACGCCGTAATGCGAGGTGGGCGCCAGCGAGTAGCCGAGCTTGAGCTCCGCCGCATCGAGTGCCGGAGCGGCGGCGAGAAGGCCCACGCCGACCGCGGCGCCGGCGAGCAGACCGTGAAAACGCATCCTGTTCTCCCCCCAGATGGCCAGAGCCCGGCGACGGTGCGTGCGTCAGCCTCCGCCGCCAGCCGACCCGCGCCCCCGCGCGTTGTCAGCAGGAGGGGTATGCCCACAACGCAGGGCTCTGGCAACCGCCAGGCTGCAGCGGGCGCGGGCGGTCAGGCTTCCTGGTGCAGCGGCGGAAGCAGGCGTCGCACCGATGAGGCGTGCACCACCTCGCCGGTGTTCACGAAGGTCTCGTGGTTCCGCTCGATATGGCCCGTGTCGTAGCCGTAGTTCACCAGAAGGCCGAAGGATTCGCGCAGCCCCTTGGGCGAGGCGTCGCCCAGCCAGTTGATCCGCTCGAGCCTGGCGCCGTTGCCCAGGTGGAAGCGGGCTACCGGGTCACGCGGCCGGCTGCCCCGCTTCTCGCGCACGAGATAGTGCGAGCAGAGCCGCATCAAGAGCGGCTTCACCTGCTCGACAAAGGCCTCGTCGCCCGGCCAGTCGGGGGTGAGGAGGCGGCGCAGCAGCGGCCGCTCCTGCGCGGTGATCACGTCGCTCTCGTCCAGCGCCAGCTCCTCCTCGAGCCACGCCGCGAAACCCGGAACCGGCGACAGCGTGGCGAAGGTCCGCAGATGCGGCAGCTCGTCCTGCAGGCTCGCCACCACCAGCTTGATCAGGAAGTTGCCGAGCGTGACGCCCCTGAGCCCGTCCTGACAGTTGCTGATCGAGTAGAAGATCGCGGTGTCGGCGCTGCGCGCGGGGGTGGCCGGCGTCTCGGCGTCGATCAGCGGGCCGACGCGGCTTGCCATGCCCTCCACCAGCGCCACCTGGACGAAGATCAGCGGCTCGTCGGGCAGGGCCGGATGGAAGAAGGCAAAGCAGCGCCGGTCGGGGGCGAGGCGGCGCTTGAGGTCTTCCAGCGCTTGCATCTTGTGCACCTTCTCGTAGCGCAGCAGCTTCTCGAGAAGGGCAGCAGGACTGTTCCAGTCGATCCGGGTAAGGGTCAGAAAGCCGGGGTTGAACCAGCTCGCGAGGAGATGGTGCAGGTCGGCGTCGACCTCGCGCAGCTGCGGGTGGTCGGGCAGGTAGCCCAGCAGCTCCTGGCGCAGCGCGAGCAGCGCCCGGGTTCCGCCCGGCGCCATGTTCATCCGCCGGAACAGCTCCTGGCGCGGCGGCTCGGTGGTGCTCCGCAGGCGGCTCAGCGTCTCGGGCCCCGGCGCCGCGCGGTAAGCCTCGACGGCCGCCTGGATGGCGTCCGGCACCGGCCCGTAGTCGCGAGCGAGGGTCTCGAGGAAGGCCAGCCGGTCCTGCTCGGCCATGCTGCGATAGGTTTCGACCAGCTCGCGGGCGAGAGCGGCGCCCGACGCGTCGCCGCGGGTCGAGAGCAGGCTGCGGCAGAGCGCGTCGATGCTCTTGCGCCGGTTGCCCAGGCGGCCGCGCAGCAGGTCGCGGCCGGCGTCGGCGAGCGAGGTGAGGAGCTGGTCGAACATGGTGGGGCGCATGGTGCCTCGGGCTGTTCGCGGGGGTCCGGCGCCATCCTACCGTCGCCGGCGACGGCGGGGGAAGGGCACCGGCCGGCAAGCACACCCTCTTGTTCTGTTGTTTAGCCTGCACTAAGAAGTGCCCAGAAAACTTAATAATGCCTGTCCGGCATAAGCGCTGGAGGCAGACAGAAGGGGCGAACGGCGATGCGCGCAGGATGGACCCGCAGGGCATGGCTCGGCATGGCGCTGGCAGCGGGGCTGGCGGCTCCTGTGGCGCCCGAGGCCGCCGAGCCGCTCAGTGCCGTCGCCACGATCGGTATGGTGGGCGATGTGGTGCGCAACGTAGGTGGCGAGCGGGTCGAGGTCACGACGCTCATGGGCGAGGGGGTCGACCCCCATCTCTACAAGACCACGCGCACCGACATCGCGCGGATGCTCCAGGCCGACATCGTGTTCTACAACGGCCTGATGCTCGAAGGAAAAATGACCGACGCGCTGGTCCGGGTGGCCGGCGCGGGGCGGCGGGTGCACGCGGTCACCGAGCTGCTGCCCGAGAATTTTCTGCTCGAGCCGCCGGAGTTCGCCGGCGCCTTCGACCCTCATGTCTGGATGGATCCGACCGCCTGGACCCGCTCGGTCGAGGTGATCCGCGACAAGCTCGTCGAGGCCGACCCCGAGGGCGCCGAGGCCTATCGCGCGTCGGCCGAAGCCTATGCCGGCGAGCTGCAGCGCCTCGATGCCTATGCCGAGAAGGTGCTGGAAAGCGTGCCGGAGGAGCGGCGGGTGCTGGTGACGGCCCACGACGCCTTCAACTATTTCGGCCGCCGCTACGGGTTCCGGGTCGAGGGCATCCAGGGCCTCTCGACCGACAGCGAGGCCGGCCTGCGCCGCATCGAGGAGCTGGTCGACCTGCTGGTCGAGCTCGAGATCCCTGCCGTGTTCATCGAATCGACCATCCCGGTGCAGACCGTGCAGGCGCTGGTCGCCGGCGCCGCGGCGCGCGGCCACGAGGTCGTGATCGGCGGCAGCCTCTTCTCCGACGCCATGGGAGCGCCCGGCAGCTACGAGGGCACCTATGTCGGGATGATCGACCACAATGTCACCGTCATCGCGCGGGCGCTGGGCGGCAGCACGCCCGAGCGCGGCCTCAACGGCCAGCTGGCGATGCGGGAGTGAGGCCAGCATGAGCTTTCTCGCCGGCCATTCGGCCGAATCCTCCAGCCCCCTGAGCAGCCGTCCTGAGCATCGCCCCGGCAGCCCCCTGGCCGTCCACGGCGTCACCGTCGCCTACAACAAGAAGCCGGTGCTGTGGGACGTCGAGTGGGATGCGCCGGAGGGCAGGCTCATCGCCATCGTCGGGCCCAACGGAGCGGGCAAGTCGACCCTCGTGAAGGCCTGCCTCGGCCTCGTGCCGGTGGTGAGCGGGCAGGTCGCGTTCTTCGGCAGCTCGCTGCGCCGCAGCCGGCGCCTGGTCGGCTACGTGCCGCAGCGCGGCAGCGTCGATTGGGACTTTCCGGTCTCGGCCCTCGAGGTCGTGACCATGGGGCGCTACGGCATGCTCGGGTGGTGCCGCCCGGTGACCAGGCGGCACCGCGAGGCGGCGCTGGCATGCCTCGACCAGGTCGGCATGGCCGACTATGCCGGCCGGCAGATCAGCCAGCTCTCCGGCGGCCAGCAGCAGCGGGTGTTCCTCGCCCGCGCGCTGGCCCAGGAGGCGCAGCTCTATTTCATGGACGAGCCGTTCGCCGGGGTCGATGCCGCCACCGAGCGGGCCATCGTCGACGTGCTCAAGCGCCTCAAGGAGAACGGCCGCACGGTGATCGTCGTGCACCACGACCTGCAGACGGTGCGCGACTATTTCGACGAGGTGCTGCTGCTGAACATGCGGGTGGTGGCGGCCGGTCCCGTCGACAAGGTCTTCACCGTGGAGAACCTGCGCAAGACCTACGGCGCCCGCCTGGCGCTGCTCGAGCAGGCCTCGAGCGCGCTGGCCGATCTTGCGAGGGTGTCGTGAGCATCGGCCATGAGACCACCGTCTGGCCCTCCCTCGACGAGACCCTGCGCGTCCTGACCTTCCAGGGCGGCTTCAACACCAGCGTGGTGCTGGTGGGCGTGACGCTGCTGGGCGTCGCCGCCGGGCTGGTGGGCACCTTTGCGGTGCTCCGCCGGCGCGCCCTGATGAGCGACACGCTGAGCCATGCCACCCTGCCGGGTATCACGCTTGCCTTCATCGCGGCGGTGATGCTGGGAGCAAGCGGCCGCAGCCTGCCGGTGCTGCTGGCGGGTGCCGCACTCTCGGGCATCCTGGGCGTGCTCACCGTGCAGTTCATCTCGCGCCACACAAGGCTGCCCGAGGATGCCGCCATGGGGGCGGTGCTCTCGGTGTTCTTCGGCCTGGGCTTCGTGCTGCTCTCCTACATCCAGACCATGGCGACCGGCGAGCAGGGCGGGATCGGCAAGTTCATCTACGGCCAGACCGCCACCATGGGGGTCACCGACGCCACGGTGATCGGCATCGTCGCGCTGGGCACGACGCTGGCCTCGCTGCTGCTCTTCAAGGAGTTCCGGCTGGTCTGCTTCGATCCCGACTACGCCACCGTTCTCGGCTGGCGGATCTCGCTGATCGACCTCGCGATGATGGCGCTGGTGGTGGCGGTGACGGTGGTCGGGCTGCGCGCGGTCGGCCTCATCCTGGTGATAGCGCTGGTCGTCATCCCGCCGGCCGCCGCCCGGTTCTGGACCGAGCGGCTTTGGGTAATGGCTGTGGTGGCAGCGTTCCTCGGCGGCCTGAGCGGCTATCTGGGTGCGGCCGCCTCGGCCCTCTTCCCACGCTTCCCGGCCGGCGGAATCATCGTGCTGGTGGCGGGCTTCTTCTTTCTTCTGAGCCTGCTCTTCGCCCCGGCGCGCGGTGTCCTCGCCGCCGGCTTCCGCCAGCTCCGGCTGCGCCGCGACATCGCCTCGCAGCATCTCCTGCGCGGCCTGTTCGAGGCCGGCGAGGCGGGCGGCGGCGAGGCGGTGCCCGCGGCAGCCCTGCGCAGCCGCGTCCACGGCCCGGCCGCCCGTCTGGCGCTCACCCGGCTGACCTGGCAGGGCCTGATCGCGCGGCGCCCCGATGGCCTCCGTCTGACGCCAAAGGGCCGCGAGGAGGCGCTGCGCATCACCCGCAATCACCGGCTGTGGGAGCAGTTCTTGATGGCCTATGCCGATCTCGCTCCCTCGCACGTCGACCATTCGGCCGATCTGGTGGAGCACGTGCTCTCGAGCGATATGGTCCAGGAGCTGGAGCGCCAGCTCAGGGCGCGCGGCCGCCTGCCGCGCCATGCCGGCCCGCCGCCCAGCCCCCATCCGCTGGCAAGCGGCGCCTGAGGAGAGCCCGTCATGCCGATCACCCTTGCAAGCTTCCTGCAGATCGACCTGCCGGCCATGCTGGCGGCCCTGCTCGCCACGGTGAGCTGCGGCCTGCTCGGCAACTTCCTCGTGCTGCGCCGCCAGAGCCTGATGGGCGACGCGATCAGCCACGCCGTGCTGCCGGGCATCGTCCTGGCCTTCCTGTTCTGGGGCTCGCGCGCCACCTGGCCGATGTTCTTCGGCGCGGCCTGCGCCGGTGTCCTGGCGGCAGTCATCATCGAGCTGGTCCGCCGCCTTGGCCGCCTCGATAGCGGCACGGCGATGGGCGTGGTGTTCTCGGTGTTCTTCGCAGGGGGCGTGGTGCTGATGGAGCAGGCCGCCGCGCACGCCGTCGATCTCGACGCCGACTGCGTCCTCTACGGCCAGCTCGAGGACATTCTCTGGCTCGCGCCCACCGACCTCGCCTCGCTTCTCGAGCCTGCGGTGTGGGCCGACATGCCGCGCGAGGTGACGACGCTGGCGCTGACCCTGGCGGTCGTCTCGGCCGTCGTGCTGCTGTTCTACAAGGAGCTCAAGCTCACCTCCTTCGATCCCGAGCTCGCCACCACGCTGGGCTTTCCTGCCGGCCTCTTCAACGTGCTGCTGATGGTGCTGGTGGCGGCGGTCGCGGTGGCGGCATTCGAGGCGGTGGGCTCGATCCTGGTGATCGCCATGTTCATCTGCCCGGCTGCCGCCGCGCGCCTGTTCACCGACCGGCTCGGCCGACAGATCTGGCTGAGCCTGGGCTTCGCCGTGGTGGCGGCCCTGGGCGGCTACCTGCTCGCCGCCTCGGCGCCGCTCTGGGCGGGTGTGCCGAGCGCCCTCGCGGCCAGCGGCATGATCGCCGTGGTCGCAGGGGCGCTGCTCGGCGTTGCCGTCCTGTTCGCGCCCCGCTACGGTGCCCTGGCGCGGGCCATGCGCCCGAGCGAGCTGGCCGAGGCGCGCGAGCGTGCTGCAGCCGAGCCGCTCGCCACCAATCTCTCCAACCGTTGAGTTCGCCCGTGAGCCGCGCCGTCCCCAAGCTAGCCGACGCCGACCTGCAGGCTGCCCGGTTCGAGCGTATCCGCGACGATCATCGCACCGAGATCGCCGAGGATTATGTCGAGCTGATCGCCGACCTGATCGAGGCCACCGGCGAGGCGCGCGGCGTCGATCTGGCAGGCCGTCTCGGCGTGGCCAATGCCACGGTGAACAATGCCGTGGCCCGCCTGCAGCGCGACGGCCTGGTGCGCTCCGAGCCATACCGGTCGATCTTTTTGACCGAGAAGGGCTGGGAGCTGGCGCGCTACTGCCGCCGCCGCCACCGCATCGTGCTGGACTTCCTCCATGCGATCGGGGTGTGCCCGACGACGGCGGCGATCGACGCGGAGGGCATCGAGCACCATGTGAGCCCCGAGACCCTGGAGGCCCTCGAGCGGGTCATTTCCCTCGATCTCGCCGGCCGGGGCCTGCTCGACGAGCGCACCGGCCCGACCCGCTGAGAACCGGCCGCGTCGGCCGGGCCCAGCGGCGCGCTCGCCGCAGCCTCGTCGGCACGGTCCTGCTCCGCTGCCCGGCGCCGTCGCCTCTGCCCGGTCCCCGCGCCGTGCTCCAGAAGGAGCGGAGCGGGCCTAGCCCTGGGCGCGGACATCCCACGCAAGTGCCAGGACGCGGCGTGGCACGGGAGCCGGTGCTGCCTGCTTCGGCCGCTCGATGCGGTCGCCGGCCGCTGCACGGCGCCGGCGCTTGCGCTCCAGCTCGCTCACCAGCAGCAGCGCCCTCGTGTCGATGCTGGGCTCCCTGGTCACGATCATGTCGTTGGCGATAGCCGCCCTGTGGCGCAGGAGTCGCAGGACATCGGGCGCCGCCGCCCGTGTGTGCTCGTCTATGATGATCATCGTGCCGTCTCTTCCCCCAGCAGCCGCCCGGCGGCGCGTTTGCCGGCCATCGACCGTACCCGCCTTTTGCTTTTGATGCCGAGCGGACTGGAAACCGGCGACCACCGCAAAGGTTGCCTCTGCACAACGGGCCACTCCACGCTCACGCGAGGATACTGTGACATTTCCGTCATAGTCCGGGGCGACCGGGGCGAGCCACGGACTGAGCGCAGAGGCGACGCGTCAGTGGGGCAACCAGAACCGTTTGGCCTTTGGGGGACGGACATGACCGAGGCGAAGGAGGGCAGCAATCTCGCTGCCGACGCCGAGATTCTCTGGCTGAGCCAGCAACTCGCCGCCCAGGACGACCCGCACGACCGGGCTTTGGCCCTGTGCTGTCTCGAGGAACTGGCCCGCGAGGCACCCCCCGTCGTCGCGCGACGCGCTGCGGGCGTCCTCGCTGCGAGCTTCGGCATCGACACCCGCGAGCTGCCGCCCCGACTCCCCGCGGCCCGGCGCTGACATCCGGCATCAGCTTGCCGCAAGGGCCGAACGGGCCGACGCGGCCTGCGGTCCGGGCAGATCGGAAGGCGCCCTAAAAGCCCACACCCACGCCGACCCCGCTGCTGCCGCCCGAGCCGATGCCGACGCCCAGCGAGACTCCCGGATAGAGCCCGCCATAACCGCCGCGGCCGCCGGGGAACAGGCGGCCCAAGGTGGCGTCGAGGAGATCGGCGACACCGGCCTTGCCCGAGCGGGCGGCGGTGCCGATGGCGTCGGCCACCGGTGTGGGACCGTCGCAGAAGATCGCATGCAGCCGGACGGGCCCTGTCGGCGAAGCCGGCGTGCCGTCGCTGCTGCCGGCGCAGGCGGCCCCGGGACTGGCCGGCACGGCGGCAAAGCGCAGGGCCAGGTGCGCGCCCTCGCCGCCGCCGGGGGCGGCCACGAAGCGGGCGTTCGACCAGCCCACCGCTTCCTCGGCGAGGCGCACCAGCTCGCTCTCGCCGCCGGCAAGCGCGACAGGCACCGCATCGACGTCGAGCGGCACCGGGCCGTCGGCGGCCTGCAGCACGAGGAGCCGGCGGGCCTCGCCGAAGGTACCGTGGGCGCCGGTCGCGACCTCGGCGCGCGGACCGCAGGCGGCGACGGCGAGCGGGGCTGCCATGGCCAGCAGGAAGGGGAGGCAGGAGCGGGGCATCGGGGCGTCTCCGCGGACATGCAGGGAATCGCCTATCTAGCATTCTTCCCGGTTGTGACGAGCGCCGCCGGCAGGCTACGTATGGATGACTGGCGACAATGCCGCTCAGGGTACGGAGAAGGGAGGCGTCTTGGTTCGCTTTCTTCTCGCGAGGCTGGGAGTCCTCGTGCCGACCTTCGTCGGCGTGACCTTCGTCGCCTTCGTGCTGATCCGCCTGGTGCCGGGCGATCCCATCGAGATGCTCGCCGGCGAGCGCGGCATCGGCGCCGAGCGCCACGCCGAGCTGATGGCCCAGTACGGGTTCGACCGCCCGCTCTGGTACCAGTACGGCAGCTTTCTCGTGAACGTGCTGCAGGGCGATCTCGGCCAGTCGCTGGTGACGCGTCGTCCGGTGCTGGCGGAGTTTCTCGCCCTCTTTCCGGCCACCGTAGAGCTGTCGCTGCTGGCGATGCTGTTTGCCGTGCTGGTCGGGCTACCGGCGGGCGTGCTGGCTGCGGTGCGCCGCGGCAGCTTCCTCGACCACGCCGTGATGGGCGCCTCGCTGACCGGCTACTCGATGCCGATCTTCTGGTGGGCGCTGCTGCTGATCATCCTTTTCTCCGGCATGCTGCAGTGGACGCCGGTCTCGGGGCGCATCGACCTGCTCTACTTCTTCGAGCCGGTCACCGGATTCATGCTGGTCGACAGCCTCCTCGCCGACGAGCCGGGCGCGTTCGCCTCGGCGCTGCGCCATCTCGTGCTGCCCGCGGTGGTGCTGGGCACCATCCCGATGGCGGTGATCGCCCGGCAGACCCGGTCGGCGATGCTCGAGGTGCTGGGCGAGGACTATGTCCGCACTGCCCGCGCCAAGGGGCTGGCGCCGCGCCGCGTGGTCGGGCTGCATGCGCTCAGGAACGCGCTCATCCCGGTGGTCACGGTGATCGGCCTGCAGGTCGGGCTGCTGTTCTCGGGCGCGATCCTCACCGAGACCATCTTCGCTTGGCCTGGCGTGGGCAAGTGGCTGATCGACAGCATTGCCCGGCGCGACTACCCGTCGGTGCAGGGCGGCATCGTGCTGATCGCCGGTGTGGTGATGCTCGTGAACCTTCTGGTCGACCTGCTCTACGGGCTGGTCAATCCGCGCATCCGGCACGCCCGATGAGCGAGAATCCCGGGAGGGCACGGCCATGCCGGCAGAGCTGACCGAAGCGGCCAACGGGGTCAGGCAGCCCGGCCCGCTTCTCGAGTTCTGGCACTATTTCCGCGAGAACCGCGGCTCGGTCGCGGGGCTCGTCGTCATCTGCATCGTCGTTCTGGCGGCGATCCTCGCCGACCTCATCGCCCCCTACGGGCCGGCCGAGCAGTTCCGCGAGCACTTCCTCGCGCCGCCGGTCTGGATGGAGGGCGGCTCGTGGCAGTTCGTGCTGGGCACCGACGCGGTCGGCCGCGACATCCTCTCGCGGATCATCCACGGCTCGCGCTTCTCGCTGGTGATCGGCCTGATCGTGGTCTCGCTCTCGCTCGCCGCCGGCGTGGTGATCGGGCTCGTCGCGGGCTTCTTCCGCGGCTGGACCGAGACCATGATCATGCGGCTCATGGACATCATCCTGGCGATGCCGAGCCTGCTGCTCGCCATCGTCATCGTGGCGATCCTCGGGCCGGGCCTGGTCAACGCGATGATCGCGGTGGCGATCACCTACCTGCCCCACTATGTGCGCCTCACCCGCGCCTCGGTGATCGCCGAGACCTCGCGCGACTATGTGGTGGCGAGCCGCGTGGCGGGGGCCGGGCTGGGGCGGCTGATGTTCGTTACCGTGCTGCCCAACTGCATGGCGCCGCTCATCGTCCAGGCGACGCTGGGCTTCTCCAACGCCATCCTCGACGCGGCGGCGCTGGGCTTTCTCGGGCTGGGCGCGCAGCCGCCCACCCCGGAGTGGGGCACCATGCTGGCCGATGCCCGCGAGTTCGTGCTGCGTGCCTGGTGGGTGGTGACTTTCCCCGGCCTCGCCATCCTCATCACGGTGCTGGCCTTCAACCTCATGGGCGACGGCCTGCGCGACGCCCTCGACCCGAAGCTCAAGCGGAGCTGACGGCATGGCACTCCTCGAGATCCGCGGCCTGACCGTGGAGTTCCGCACCACGCTGGGGCCTTTGAAGGCGGTCGACGGGCTCGATCTCGACGTCGAGAAGGGCGAGATCGTCGGCATCGTCGGCGAGAGCGGCTCGGGCAAGAGTGTGGCCATGCTGGCGGTGATGGGCCTGCTGCCGCGCACCACCACGATCACCGCCGAGCGGCTGGCCTTCGACGGTGCCGATCTCCTGAGCCTCTCCACGCGCCGCCGCCGGGCGCTCACCGGCAAGGCCATGGCGATGATCTTCCAGGAGCCGATGACCTCGCTCAACCCCTGCTTCACGGTCGGATTCCAGATCGTCGAGGGCCTGCGCCAGCACGAGGGCGGCTCGCGCCGGGCCTTGCGGGCGCGCGCGGTGGAGCTGCTCGAGAAGGTCGGCATCCCCGCTCCCGAGGAACGTCTCGGCGCCTTTCCCCACCAGCTCTCCGGCGGCATGAGCCAACGGGTGATGATCGCCATGGCGATCGCCTGCAACCCGCAGCTTTTGATCGCCGACGAGCCGACCACGGCGCTCGACGTCACCATCCAGGCGCAGATCCTCGATCTGCTCGTCGAGCTGCAGCGCGAGCGCGGTATGGCGCTGGTCCTGATCACCCACGACATGGGGGTGGTCGCGGAAACCGCCCACCGGGTCTCGGTGCAGTATGCCGGCCAGCAGGTCGAGCTGCGCGAGGTGAAGGCGCTCTTCGCCGACCCGCGCCATCCCTACACGGCTGCCCTGCTCGAGGCCCTGCCCGAGCGCTCCTCGGGCCGTCTGCTGCCGACCATCAAGGGCGTCGTGCCGGGCCTGCGCGACCGCCCGCCGGGCTGCCTGTTCGAGCCGCGCTGCCGTTTCGCCACCGCCCACTGCCGCGCCGTGCCGCCGCCGCTCGCACTGGCCGGCGACGCGCTGGCGCGCTGCCACTACCCGCTCTTCGAGGGGGTGCCGCAGAACCATCCGGGCACCGCGGAGCGTGCCTCGTGAGGGCCGCGGCGGGCGAGGCCGGCCCGGTCCTTCGGGCCGAGGGTCTGGTGCGCAGCTACAAGGTCTCGCGCGGCATGCTGCGGCCGCCGGTCGAGCTGCAGGCGCTGCGCGGGGTGAGCTTCGGGCTTGATACCGGCCATACCCTGGCGGTGGTGGGCGAGTCGGGCTGCGGCAAGAGCACGCTGGCGCGGCTGGTGACGATGATCGAGCCGCCCACTGCCGGCCGTCTGCTGATCGACGGCCACGACCCGGCGGAAGGGCCCGCCACGAGGCGGCGCCTGCGCGAGGCCGTGCAGATCGTCTTCCAGGACCCCTACGGCTCCTTGAATCCGCGCCAGAAGGTGGCCTCGATCCTGGGCGAGCCGCTTCTCATCAACCGCCGCATGGGCGCTGCCGAACGGCTCGAGGCGGTGGCCGCGATGATGGCCCAGGTGGGGCTCAGGCCCGAGCAGGCGCAGCGTTACCCCCACATGTTCAGCGGCGGACAGCGCCAGCGTGTCGCGGTCGCCCGGGCGTTGATGCTCAACCCCCGGATCGTCGTGCTCGACGAGCCGGTCTCGGCCCTCGACCTTTCGATCCAGGCGCAGATCCTCAATCTTCTGGTGGAGCTCCAGGACCGCTACCGACTGGCCTACCTTTTCATCTCTCACAATCTCTCCGTCGTTCGGCATTTCGCCGAGGCGGTGCTGGTGATGTATCTCGGCCGGGTGGTCGAGCATGGCGGCCGCGAGGCGATCTTCGCCAGCCCCCAGCACCCCTATACACGCGCCCTGCTGTCGGCGAGCCCGACCGCCGACCCGGCGCGCCGCGGGCGGCGCATCAAGCTGGTGGGTGAGCTTCCCTCGCCGCTGCACCCGCCGCCCGGCTGCCCCTTCAACCCGCGCTGCCCGCTCGCCAACGAGCGCTGCCGCATCGAGACCCCGCCGCTGCAGCAGCTCAACGGCCGCCTGGTGGCCTGCCATGCGGTCGAGGAGGGGCGGGCGGACTGAAGGGGCCTTGCCGCGGAACGCCGCCGCACCCAGATCGTTGGGGTAAGCGGGTCCGGGCCCCTCTGGCAGCCGAGGCGTCGGCTGCGATGTCGGATCTCAACGGGTCGCGCTGACGCGGCGCACAACGATCCGCGGCTGTCTCATGGATGCGTTTCCGGTTTTTCTGGCCGAGCCCTGGCTCGGCAAGCCCCTGTGGCTGTGGCTTCTGTTTCTCGGGGTCGTCCTGGCCCTTCTGGTCCTCGATCTGGGGCTGCTCAATCGCAAAGACACAACGATCGGCGTGCGGCGGAGCCTCGTCCTGTCGTCGGGCTACATCGCCGTCGCCTGCCTGTTCGGCTTTTGGGTGTGGTGGTGGATGGGCAGCGCTGCCGCGCTCGACTGGTACACCGCCTACTTCGTCGAGAAGAGCCTCTCGCTCGACAATGTCTTCGTGATCTCGGTGATCTTCACCTATCTGGCGGTTCCGCGCGAATTTCAGCACCGGGTGCTGTTCTGGGGCATTCTCGGCGTCATCGTGATGCGCGGCCTGATGATCGCCCTGGGCGTGGCGCTGCTCGACCGCTTCGAGTGGGTCCTCTACCTCTTTGCCGTGTTCCTGCTGTTCAGCGGGGTGCGGATGCTGACGGTGGGCGACAGCGAGCCGGACATTGCCCGCAATCCGGTGCTGCGCTTCCTGCGCCGGCATTTCCGCGTCACGCAGAGCATCGAAGGGCCGCGTTTCCTGGTGCGGCAGAAGGATGCGAAAATGGGACGCGACGCCTGGCACGCGACGCCGCTCCTTATCGCCCTGGTGCTGGTCGAGAGCGCCGATCTGGTGTTCGCGGTCGACAGCATTCCGGCGGTCTTCGCGATCACGCGGGATCCCTACATCGTCTACACCAGCAACATCTTCGCCGTTCTCGGTCTGCGCGCCCTCTATTTCGCGCTGGCGGCGATGGTTCACCGCTTCCACTACCTGAAATACGCGCTGGGCGCGGTGCTGATCTTCATCGGCGGCAAGATCTTCTATGCCGAGCTGTGGGCCAAGCCGGACCCGGCGGTCTCGCTGCTGGTCACCGCCGGCCTGCTCGGTGGCGGCGTGCTGATCTCGCTGCTGCGCACCCGCGAGCGGCCGGAGACCGGACGGGCGTGAGCCTCAGCGCCGCCAGAAGGCGGGGTGGAGCAGGGCGATCACGGTGAAGAACTCGAGCCGCCCCATGAGCATGGCGAGCGAGAGCACCCACTTCACCGGGTCGGAGAGCGGGCTGAAATTGCCGCTCGGGCCGATGATCCCGCCCAGCCCGGGGCCGACATTGGCGATCGCCGTGGCGGCCCCGCTGATGGCGGTGACGAGATCGAGGCCCAGCGCGGCGAGCAGTACCGTGAACACGCCCCACATGCCGATGAAGAAGAAGACGAAGCTCAAGACGGCGAAGATGATCTCGTTGTCGATGGGCCGGCCGCCATAGTGCGGCCGCGCCACCCGGCTGGGCAGGATGAGGCTCTGTACGTAGAGGGTGGAGGCGGTCCACAGGATCTCGAAGCGGAACATCTTGATGCCGCCGGTGGTCGATCCGGTGCACCCGCCCATGATCATCAAGGCGAGAAACACGGCGATCGCCGGTGCCCCCCACAGCTGATAGTCCTCGCTGGCGAAGCCGGTGCCGGTGATCACCGCCACGGTGTTGAAGGTCGCGGCGCGCAGCGCGTCCAGCGGCGCACGCTCGTGGGCGGCCACCAGCCAGAAGGCCAGGCCCAGCGAGGCGCACACGCAGATGGTGGCAAAGAGGCGGATCTGGGTATCGCGCCAGAGCATGTCGGGGCGCCCCTGCAGGACCGCCACATAGCGCATGAAGGGCAGGGCCCCCAGGAACATGAAGCCGATCAGGACCCATTCCGCGGCGGGATTCTCGAAGGCGCCGACGGACGCGTCGCGGGTGCCGAAGCCGCCGGTCGAGACGCCGGTAAAGGAGTGGTTCACCGCGTCGAACAGGCTGAAGCCGCAGGCGCGCAGCGCCAGCACGCACAAGACCGCCATGCCCAGATAGACGGTAAGCAGCCGGCTTACGATGGAGCCGGTGTGGGGGAGCAGCTTTTCCGAGCGGTCGGAGCTTTCGCGGCGAAAGAGCTGCATGCCGCCGACCCGCAGGAAGGGCAGCATGATCAGCGCCACGAGGATGATGCCGATGCCGCCCTGAAGCTGGAGGATCGAGCGCCACAGCAGGATGCCGCGCGGCATCTCCTCGAGCCCCGACATCACCGTCGAGCCGGTGGTGGTGAGGCCGGAGACGGTCTCGAAGATGGCGTCGGCCGGGCGGAGCCCGACGGTGCCGAGCTGGAAGGGCAGCGAGGCGAAGGCGGCGACCGCCACCCAGGTCAGGGTGGTGAGCAGGAAGGCGGTGCGGACGTCGACGGGCCCCGCCTCGCGGCGGCAGCTCAGCAGGAGCAGCACGCCCACGAACAGCGAGATCGCGCTCGAGCCGAGAAAGCCCCACCAGTTGGGATGGTCGTCGAAGAGGTCGGCGGTCATCGGCAGCAGCATCGAGAGCGCCAGCACGATGAGGAGCCAGCCGACGGCGATCAGCACGGTGGTGTACCGCGCCTCGCGGGTCGGGACCGCCACGCTTCTGGGTCGAGGGATGGTCTGATGCACCGGCATGCTGAATGCGGCCCGTCTTTGTCATGCCTCGGCCGCTGTGCGGCGCTGGCGGGGTCCTGCCCGTGGAGTGCGTGTTTACGGCGTCCGGGTCAACCGGCGGGGATCGGCAGACGTGCCGGGCTCAGCCTTCCGGCTGTGCGGCGCGGCGCTGCGCCCACAGGGTGGCGAGCCAGCAAAGGGTCGCCCAGGCGGCCCCTGCCGACCAGCCAGCCAGCACGTCGGACGGCCAGTGCACCCCAAGATAGACGCGGCTGATGCCAACCAGCACGGTGAGCAGCACGGCCAGCGCCAGGAAGTAGATCTTGAGGTGGCGGCCCGGCTGCACACGGGCCAAAAGCACGCCCAGGGTCAGGTAGACGGCGGCCGACATCATGGCGTGGCCGCTCGGGAAGCTCGCTGTGTAGACCTCGCTGCCGTGCGGCACCAGGTCGGGGCGGGGCCGCGCATAGCCGAACTTGAGGGCAAGGCTCAAGACCATCCCCCCCGCCACGGAGGCGGCGATCACCAGCGCCGGGAAGCGACGCCGATCGAACAGAAGCCAGCCGCAGATGGCCAGAGTGAGCAGGCTGAGAAAGGCGATGCCGCCGAGCGCGGTGAAGTCGCGCATCATCTCCTCGAACCAGCGCGGGCCGATGGGGTCGGAGGGATCGGCGACGTTGCGGAGCGCGAGGAGGATCCGCTCGTCCGTCGCCCGGGTCTCGCCCTCCACCACCTCGTCGGCGATGGTCATGAAGGACCAGCTCGTGGCGCCGAGCAGTCCCAGCGCCATTACCACGGCCAGCTCGGCCCGTATGAGGCGAAGCGCCGCCTGGCCGTAGGAAAGGGTGGCAAGCCCCAGCCGGGCAAGCTCGGTGCGGCGGGCGAACGGGCTCCAGCGCATCGCTCAGCGCCGCCAGAAGGCGGGGTGGAGCAGCACGAGGATGGTGAAGAACTCGAGGCGTCCCATCAGCATGGCCAGTGTCAGCACCCATTTGACCGGGTCGGAGAGCGGCAGGAAGTTGCCGGCCGGGCCGATGATGCCGCCAAGGCCGGGGCCGACATTGGCGAGCGCGGTGGCGGCCGCGGTGATCGCGGTGACCAGGTCGAGCCCGAGCGCGCCCAGTACCACCGAGAACAGCCCCCAGGTTCCCATGAAGAAGAAGGCGAAGCTCAGCACGGCGATGATGATCTCGTTGTCGACCGGCCGCCCGCCATAGCGCGGCCGGGTGACGCGGTTCGGCAGGATCAGGCTCTGCACATAGAGCGTGGCGGAGATCCACAAGATCTCGAAGCGGAACATCTTGATACCGCCGGCGGTCGAGCCGGTGCAGCCGCCCATGATGGTCAGCGCCAGCACCACAGCGATCGGCGGCGCCCCCCAGAGCTGGTAGTCCTCGGTGGCGAAGCCCGTGGTGGTGATCACCGAGACGACGGCGAAGGCGGCGGCGCGCGGCGCGTCGAGCAGGGAGCGGTCGCGGGCGAGCACCAGCCACAGAGTGAGCGCCAGTGCCGCCACCACACAGATCCCCAGCAGCAGGCGGATCTGGCTGTCGTTCCAGAACATGTCGGGGCGGCCCTGGAGGACCGCCACGTAGCGCATGAAGGGCAGGGCGCCCAGGAACATGAAGAGAACGAGCACCCATTCGGCGGCGGGGTTGGCGAAGGCGCCGACGGAGGCGTCGCGGGTTCCGAACCCCCCGGTAGAGACCGCTGTGAAGGCGTGATTAACGGCGTCGAACAGGCTGAGCCCGCAGGCCCTGAGGGCCAGGATGCACAACAGTGCCAGGCCCAGATAGACCGTCAGCAGCCGGCTCACCATGGCGCCGGTGTGCGGCAGCAGCTTCTCCGAGCGATCCGAGCTTTCCGTGCGGAAGAGCTGCATGCCGCCGACCCGCAGGAAGGGCAGCATCACCAGCGCCACCACGACGATGCCGATTCCGCCCAGCAGCTGCAGGATCGAGCGCCACAGCAAGATGCCGCGCGGCGCCGTGTCGAGCTCCGTCATGACCGTCGAGCCGGTGGTGGTGAGGCCCGATACCGTCTCGAAGACCGCATCGGTGAGCGACAGGCCGACCGCGCCGAGCTGGAAGGGAAGCGAGCCGAACGCCGCCACCGCCACCCAGGTGAGCGTGGTGAGCAGGAAGGCGGCGCGCAGGTCGAGCGGCCCCCGGTCGCGCCGGCAGCCCAGGAGCAGCGCCACGCCGGCGAACAGGGAGATGCCGCTGGAGGCGAGGAAGCCTTTCCAGTCGGGATGGTCCTGGAAGAGGTCCGCGGTCATGGGCAGCAGCATCGTCACCGCCAGCACGACGAGCAGCCAGCCGATCGCCACGAGCACCGTCTCGATGCCGACGAGACCACGCTCCGCATAGCGGGGTCCCACCGGTCGCCGCTGGGCCGGAAGGGGTAGGGTGGAATGGGCGCGCATCGCAGAGGCCCCAGCAGGGAGTGACCGCGCCGGAGCGGGCGCACCGGCGATCCGCATCCTAGGACTGGCTCGCGGTCGAGCCTACGGTGTTGCTGTCGCGGTGCGACACGGCCACCAGATCGGCCACCACCGGCAGATGATCGGAGGCCAGCCGCGCCAGAGGCGAGGTCCAGACCTGCGGCTTGCGGCGCGCCCGGCAGTGGCGCAGCACCATCCGGTCGAGCGGCAGCACCGGCGCCCAGCTCGGGAAGGTCCGGAGCTTGAAGAGCTGGTCGGCGACCTCGTCCAGCCGCCCGAGGGCGCGCGCGCAGGGCCGCCATTCGTTGAAGTCGCCGAGCACCACGGTGGGCAGGCGAGGGCCGCGCCTGAGCATGCCGGCGAGGCGCAGGATGTGCCGCTCGCGGCATCGCGCCTTGAGATCGAGATGGGTGACGATGACGCGCCAGCGCCGCCCGTCGGGTCCGCGCAGCTCGGCGTCGAGCAGGCCGCGCGGCTCGAGGCAGACATGCCGGAAGCGCAGCTTGGCCACTGCCACCGTTGGCAGCCGGGTGAGCAGGGCATTGCCGAAGCCGCCCTCTCCGTCGATCAGCATCGGCCCGTCATGGCAGGTCATGCCGAGCCGCTCGGCCAGCTCCTGGGCCTGGTCGAGGCGGCTGCGGCGCGGTCGCCCCTCGACCTCCTGCAGGCCGATCACGTCGGCGTCGATCCGCCTTAGCACCTTGGCCACGCGCTCGATGTCGACCCGCCGGTCGATCCCGCGGCAGGCGTGGACGTTGTAGGAGACGACCCGCATCAACCAGCGGCCGGTCGGGTCCGTTGCACCCAGCGGGTCGCCAGCCATGCGACGAGGCCCACCAGCACCGCGCACAGCCCCAGAATGGCGAGGTTGCCGGGGACCGGATGCCGCAGCCAGGCGCCGATCCGGTCGCCCAGCAGGCTCATCAGCAGGATTCCCGGGAACATCCCGAGCACCGAGCCCAGCACGAAGGTGCCCGCGCCGATCTCGGTGACGCCGGCCACCATGTTGACCACCCCGAACGGTGCCACCGGCACCATGCGCACCAGGGCAGCAGTCAGCAGCCCGTGCCGCGACAGCCGCTTGCGCAACGCATTGACCCGCCTTCCGCCGACCCGCCGGACCACGTCACGGCCGAGGAAGCGGCCCACCATGAAGCTCGAGGCGGTGCCGACGGCGACCCCGCCCAGCGCATAGGCGACGCCCAGCCACGGCCCGAACAGCATGGCGGTGGCGAGGATCAGCAGCGTCACCGGCACCATCACCACGCTGCCGGCGGCAAAGACCGCCAGCACGATCAGCAGGTCGATGCCGCTGCCGCGATGGTCGTGGGCCACCGCCAGGACGTGGCGGACCAGCCCCTCCTGGTCCAGTGCGCCGTTGCCCAGCAGGAAGGCCAGGGCGATCACCACCGAGAGCAGGCCCATCACGGCCAGCAGCCGCCGTCCGATGCGGCGGCGGCGCGGCGGCGGGGCCAGCCGCTCGGCGACCCGCTCGACGGTGAGCGGCTCGGGCGAGTCGGCGAGCAGGATCGGATCGGAAGCCTCGGCCATGAGGTTCGACGGGTCGGGCTCGAGCGGCACCAGGCTGCGCGGCGTTTGCCCGTTCAGCGCGTCCAGGGCCTTGACGAGGCTACCCCGCTCCGCGACCGCCGCCTGCAGCCGGGCCGGCTCGCAGCCCAGATGCTCGGCCAGCAGCGTGTCGCGAACGCGCCCGATCGCCACCTGCGGCTCGGTCTCCTCGGGACCGGCCTCGATCGTCAGGTTGATCTCGGTATCGAGGCCCATCGAGCGGTTGGCGAGATTGGCGGAGCCGGCCGAGAACCAGCGGTCGTCGACGACAATCAGCTTGGCATGGAGATTGATCGCCTCGCCATCGACCTTGGGCGCCATGATCCGCAGCCGGTCGAACCGGTCGGCCTCGCGCATGATCTGCACGAAGCGGGCCCGGCCCACATCCATGACCGCGGTCTCGACCACGCCCTCGCAGCGCTCCGGCGTGAGGATCACGATCTCGGGGCCGTCCGGCTCGAGGAGCCGCCCGGCGAGGCGCCGGGCGAGGCTCTCGACGGTGAGGTACTGGTTCTCGATGTAGATGTAGCGTTGCGCCGCACCGGCCATCGCCTCGTAGAACGCGGCGATCTCATGGGCGGGCCGCATGCCGTTCCAGTCGGGACGGGTGCGGCCGATGCCCACGGCAACGTCATGCCACCAGGGCTCGACGGCATCCGGCCAGCATGCGCTGCCGCGCGGCAGCGCGGCAGCGAGGTCCTCGCCGGTGACCCGCAGCCAGCGCTCGCGGGCAAGCTCCTCGGCCGCCGCCGCGACCTCGCCCTCGGCCATGATCTCGACGTCGTGGAAGGGCGGCATCGGCTTGTCGGCGGGCAGCGCGCGGGTCGGCTCGTCGAGCCGGTGGGCCGGGGTGTCCCAGCGGCCGGCGGTGAGGTCGATACCGCCGCAAAACACCAGGCTGCCGTCGATCACCACCAGTTTCTCGTGCTGGCAACCGCCCAGCGGGTGCTCGGCATCCAGCTCGAAGCGGACGCGCGGATGGGTGAGCAGGCCCAGGCTCCACTGCGGGAAGAGCTCGCGGTCCATGCTGTAGGGCAGGGCCCAGTCCCAGATCAGGATGCAGATCTCGAGCTCGGGGCGCTCGCGCACGAGACGGTCGAGGAACCGGCCCAGCGGCTCCGCCGAGCCCAGCGGATCGAGGCTGACCTCGCTGCGGATGTCCCAGCCGAGGATCCACACCCGCTCGCGCGCCTTCTCGAGCGCAGCCCGCAGGGCGGCGAAATAGGCGGCGCCGTCCACCAGCAACGCCGCGCGCGACGCCGAAGCGCGCCGCCAGCAGGTCGTTCCTTCCTCGAGTATCATCCGCCCGGTCTGTCCCCACCCCGCACACCTCGTTATCAACCGGCCGGCAGGGCCGCAGTTCCGTGCGGCTCAAGCCATGCTTGACTCGCTCCGGTCGATCTCTCAATAAAGTCGACAGGTTTAGTAGGGAATAAAGCTTGCTTTCGCAGAAGGCGAAATACGCGCTGCGCGCCCTGCTCATGCTGGCGGAGCGACCGCCCGGCACCATGGTCCTCGCGGCCGAGATCGCCGAGCGCCAGAAGGTGCCGCGCAAGTTCCTCGAGCTCATCCTGCTCGAGCTCAAGCGGGACGGCCTGCTGGTCAGCCAGCGCGGCCGCAACGGCGGCTACTGTCTGGCCCGGGCGCCCGCCGGAATCTCCTTCGGCCAGGTCGTGCGGCTGCTGGACGGGCCGCTTGCCCCGCTGCCCTGCGCCAGCGTCACCGCCTACCGCCGCTGCGCCGACTGCCACGACGAGCATGGCTGCCACATCCGCCTCGTGATGCGCCGGGTGCGCGATTCCATGGCGGCCATCCTCGACAACGCGACCCTGGCCGACGCGCTGGCCGGCCGGGTCGGCGACGAACTCCTGGAGGATGCATGACGCAGCGCGCCGGTCACGCCGCCCTTGCGGCTCTCCTTGCGGTCCTCGTGGCGCTGCCCCCAGCCGCAAGGAGCGCGGCGGCCGCTGAACGGACCCTGGTGCAGCTCGCCGAGGAGGTCTCGATCGGCCTTGTCGAGGAGGTCAACGCGCTCTTTGCCCGTGACTGGCATGAGCGCACCGGCGAGCGGGTGCGGTTCCGCCTGGCGGTGCTGCCGGCCCGGCGCCAGGCGCGCGCGCTGGCGGCTGGCCTGGCCCCGGATCTCGCCTCGGCCCGCGCCCTGAGCGACGCCGCCGGCCCGGCAGAAGCCGCCGGCTACGCCACCACGATCGCCTTCCTCGCCCGCACCGCACGCGGTCGCCAGACGGGCGACTGGGGCGACCTCCTGTCGCCGGAGCTGCGGGTGCTGGCGGCCGACCCGCGCCGCTCCGACGTCGGGCGCTGGACTTATCTGGCTGCCTGGAGCTGGGCGCTCGAGGCCGCGGGGAACGACCGCGAGGCAGCGCTTGCCCGGGTGCGCGCCCTCTACCGCAAGGCCGAGCTTTTGCGTAGCGTCACGCCCGCCGCCGCTCGCGACTTTCTGCGCCGCGGCCGCCAGGACGTGCTGCTCTGGTACGAAAGCGAGGCGCTCGAGCTCGCCGGCCACGACTCGCGCGCCGCGGTGCGCACGCCGCCCGTCAGCCTGAGGGTCGAGACGGCGCCGCTGGTGCCGGCCGGCGAGGATGACGGCGATGCCTTGCGCCAGGCCTATCTGGAGCTGCTCGACGGCCCGCTCGGGCGCGAGGCGGCGGCCCGTCACCATTTCCGCAGCGTGGCAGCGGCGGAGACCGGGGAGCTCCCGGCTCTGCGCCTCGCCACGGTGGAGGAGCATCTGGGCGGCTGGCAGCGGGTCGAGGAGGAGCATTTCGCCCCCGGCGGCCTGCTCGAGCGGGTTCTCGCCCGCTAGGGTCCCGTCGCGAGGCGGCCCCGCAGCGGCACGCCCGTCACCAGCGTCACGAGATGGCCAAGGGCCACGACGGTCAGGATCAGGCCCACGCCCAAGAGAAATGTGGCGGGAAAGATACTGACATCGCCGGGTCGGCGCGGGCGGCGCTGGTGCCACAGGCAGAAGCCGCCGAGTGCCAGGCCGGCTGCCAGCATGACGAGGGTCCACGCAAGAGGCATGATGCAGGGTCCGGTGAATGCTCGCGGGCGAGGCTAGCGGGGCAGGCGGTCGGCGTCAGGTGAAATGGCATCGCACCCCGTCCCGGGCGAGAAGCCGGCAGCCGGAGGAGGCAGCGATGCTGGCAATGGTTCTCGATGCTCCCGGGCGAAAGCTGCGGCCAGCCCGGCTGACCGTGCCGGTTCCCGGGCCCGGTCAGCTCCTGCTCCGGGTGCTGGCCTGCGGGGTCTGCCGCACCGATCTGCACCTCGTAGACGGCGAGCTGCCCGAGCCGAAGCTGCCTGTGATTCCCGGCCACGAGATCGTCGGCGAGGTCGTTGCGGCAGGGCCGGGCGCCTTGGAGTTCGCACCGGGCCAGCGGGCCGGCGTGCCGTGGCTCGGCCACAGCTGCGGGCGCTGCCCGTGGTGTCGCGAGGGGCGCGAGAATCTTTGCGATGCGCCGGGCTTCACCGGCTACACGCTGGACGGCGGCTACGCCGAGCATTGCCTTGCCGAGGCGGCTTGGTGCTTCGCCCTGCCGGCGAGCGCCGATCCGGCCGAAACGGCTCCCTTGCTGTGCGCCGGGCTGATCGGCTGGCGCAGCCTGGTCATGGCCGGCGCTGCGCGCAACATCGGCCTCTACGGCTTCGGCGCCGCGGCGCACCTGCTGGCGCAGATCCTGCGTGCCCGGGGGCGGACGTTCATGGCTTTTACCCGGCCCGGCGACGTGGCGGCCCAGGCCTTCGCACGCGATCTCGGCGCCGACTGGGCGGGCGGCTCGGACGAGCCGCCACCGGAGCTGCTCGACGCCGCCATCGTCTTCGCCCCGGAGGGCGGGCTCGTGCCGGTGGCGCTGCGCGCGGTGCGCAAGGGTGGGACGGTGGTGCTGGGCGGGATCCACATGAGCGACATTCCCTCCTTTCCTTACCGCCTGCTCTGGGAGGAGCGGGTGCTGCGCACGGTCGCCAACCTCACCCGCGCCGACGGCGAGGCCTTCCTGGCTGAGGCCGCCGCCTGCAAGGTCCGCTGCTCGGTGCAGCGCTACCCGCTGGCCCGGGCCAACGAGGCTCTGGCCGATCTGCGGGCGGGGCGTGTCCAGGGGGCCGCAGTGCTGGTGCCGCCGAACGGTTGCAGCTAGCCCGGCCTTCACATCTCCCGCCGCGCGGCGCACGATGACAGGGATCGCGGATCGCCGCGGCGGCGGTCCCGGGGAGAGGAAACGTGTCGGCGAGGCAGGAACGGCTCCGCGAGGCGCTCGCGGACAGCGATATCTTCGGCTCGCTCACCGAGGAAGAGATCGAGCGGCTGGCAGCCTATGCGGCAACCGTGCAGGTGGCGGCCGGGCAGGTGATCTTCCAGAAGGGCGATTCCGGCGACAGCATCGCTGTGGTCGTATCGGGGCGGGTCAAGATCAGCGCCCTCTCGCCCGACGGGCGCGAGGCGGTCTTCACCTTCATCGAGCCCGGACGCTGCTTCGGCGAGGTGGCGCTGCTCGACGGCAAGACGCGCAGCGCCGACGCCACCGCGGTCGAGGCGAGCGAGCTCTTCATCCTCAAGCGCGCCGACCTGCTGGGCTTTCTCGAGCGCCACCCGGAGATCGCGCTCAGGATCATCGGCGTGCTGTGCGCGCGGCTGCGGCGCAGCACGGAGATGGTCGAGGATGCGGTGCTCCGCAACATGGCGCCGCGCATCGCCCGGGCACTCCTGCGGCTCGCCGGCGACTATGGCGTGTCGTGCGCGGATGGCGTGCGGATCGACTTTCGGCTGTCGCAGCGCGAGCTTGGCTCCTATGTCGGCCTCGCCCGGGAGAACATCAACCGCCAGCTGGGCTTGTGGCGCCAGGAAGGGCTGGTGAGCCTCGTGCAGGGCCGTATCGTCCTGCACGACATGGAGCGGCTGCGTTTCGTGGCGGACAACGGCTGAACGCTGCGGCTGCGTGCGCATTAACGATTTATTAATTCAGGGTTGCTACAACCGGGTGCCGAGCGTAGATTGCGTTCGGTAATGAGTTTTTCGAGATTTCATAGCTTCGAGATGGTGCCATGCTCAGCTGCCGCAGTCTCCTTGGAGCCGCCGCCCTCGCCGTGACCCTCGCGGTTGCGGCACCCGTGCCGCAGGCTGCTGCCGGCTCGCAGAGCCTGATCGACCTGATCGGCAAGCTCAAGCTGCACGAGCAGCAGCAGTCGATCATCGAGCCGGGCGGCACCAGCCCGGGCTTCCCCAGTGATCTGGAGCGCTACGGCTGGTTCGCCTCGGACTCCGAGGACGGCTACCTCCTGAAGCGGAAGGACCTCAAGAAGACCCTCAAGCAGGCCGGCATCAAGCTGCAGAAGGGCTTCACGGTCCAGGTGACCGACAATGGCTCGGTGACCAGCGTCGGCAAGAAGGGCAAGGCCTACGCGTTCACCGCCGACACCGGCGGGCATGACCAGCGGATCCTGTTCGACGTCTATGACAGGCACGGCGATCTCATCGCCGAGGGGCTGCGCATCCAGCTCGACGAGGGACAGGTCGGCGGCCCGAAGAAGGTCAAGGGTTTCGAGCTCACCGAAGGCTCGACCACTTACAGCTTCGACGAGCTGATCAGCGCCTTTGGCGTCTATGACACCGCTGCTCCGAACATCGGCTGGGAGAATCCCATCGTGATCGCCGGCATCGAGTCGAAGAAGGGCGATCTCGACTACGTCATCGACTACGACAACAAGACGGTGACCTTCATTGGCGCCAGCGCCAAGAAGAAGTACAACTTCTCGATCTGGTTCAACGACACCTACGGTGCGGAGAACAAGACCTACTGGAAGGTCGACGTGAAGACCGGCAAGGTGGTTGCCAGCCCGTCGGCCTGACCGGGGAGCGATCTCGAGGCGGGGCCGTCTGGCAATGCCGGCGGCCCTTTTCATTTTCCGATGTTGCTCTTGATCCTGGCGGAGATGGCCCGGTGCCTGGTGGCAATCCGCGCGCGTCGCTCTTTCCAGCCTTCGTGGCCCTTCTGCTCGGGGCGGTTCTGCTCGTCGTTGGTGTACCGCGGCTGATGGGCGAGCTGGCCCTGCTGCCGGGCAACCAGGCGGCGGGCAACCTTTATGCCGGGCTTCCGGTTACGAAGGAGGGACGCGAGCGGCTCGCGCGCAGCCGTGCCGCGGCCGCGGCGTGGATCGCGGGGCCCCGGCTCGACCGCGATCTGGGTATGGCGGCGCTTACCGCGGCGCGGGCCCCGGGCGTCACGCCGGAGCAGGCGGGCAAGGCGCTCGGCGAGGCCGTGGCCCGGTTCACCAGCTCGCTGCAGCATGCACCAGCCGACCCCTATGTCTGGGCTTTCCTGTCGCTGGCCCACGCCCAGCGGCGCGACCTCGAGCCGGCCATCGAGGCGCTGACCCTGGCGCATGTGGTGGGGCGCGGAGCGAGCGAGCTGGCGGTGCTGCGCTCGACCGTATCGATGGCCGCCTGGCCCTGGCTCAACCCGGTCCTCAAGGTCGCCGCCGGCGAGGATTTCGTGGCGGGCCTCAAGCGTAACGGGCCGGCGTTGGCCGAGGTGGCGCTCGCCGCGGGGTTCGCCGACATGGTGCGCCGCCGCCTCGCCAGCGAGCCGGTCGAGCTGCGCCAGGCCTTCGATCTCTATGTGGCCGAAAAGCTCTGCGACGCCTCGTTCAGGGGCTCCGGCGCCTGCGCCCTTTGAGCCGCCCGCAGCGGGGCGCCGGTGCTTCGCCCGGCGCCCCTGGCTGGTCGGGCCTAGAGAGCCGCGACGATCCCGATCTCGACATTGTAGTGGGTGGCGGCGAGCCGCGACTCCACGGTGGCGCGGGCCGGGGCGCCGCCCTCGGGCAGCCACGCGTCCCACACCGCGTTCATCTCGTCGAAGGTGCGGATGTCGGTCAGCCAGATGGTGGCCGAGACCAGCTTCGTCTTGTCGGTGCCGGCTTCCTTGAGGAGCGCGTCGATCCGGTCGAGGATGTTCTGCGTCTGCTCGGTCACCGAGGCGCCGGCCTTGTCGGCGGCCACCTGGCCGGCCAGGAAGACCATGCCGTTGGCAATCACGGCCTGGCTCATGCGCTTGCCGCACTGGATGCGCTGGATGCTCAAGAGTGTCCTCCCCAAAAATGCTTGCCCGACGTCGAGCGCCCGGACCTTAGGCAGGAACGGCCGGGCCGCAAACGGTTAAGTTGTCGAGGTGGCGTCCGAGGAACCCGGCGATCAGCGCCTCGACCCGCCCGCGGGCCTGATGGTGGGGGACGTGGGCGCAGTCCGGCAGGAGCCGGGCTTCGACCGGCCCCCTCACGCCGTCGGCGATGGCCGCGACCTGTGCCGGCGTCCCGTACTCGTCCTGCTCGCCTTGCAGGACCAGGAGCGGAGCCGTCACCCGCGGCAGGGCCGCCTCGATGTTCCAGTGGCGAAAGGCCGGCGAGAGCCAGCATCCGGCCCAGGCCCCGAACAGCGCAGCGGTTCCGGCCCCGTGATGGCGGGCGAGGCGCTGCGGCAGGTCGGTGCTCTGCCAGGCCGCGACCGCGCTGCGGATACCCGCCAGCGTCTCCTCCTCGACGAAGACATGGGCTGCCTCGGCGATCACTGCCGCCGGCCGCTCCGGGAAGGCTGCTGCGAAGAGCAGGGCGATCGAGCCGCCGTCGCTATGCCCGATCGGCACCGGCTGCTCGATCCCGCAGGCTTCCAGCAGCGCCGGCAAGACCTGCTCGGCCTCCTCGTGGAGATAATCCGGCCGCCGCGGGCCGGCGAGCGGATCGGAGGCGCCATGCCCCTGTCGCTCGTAGACCAGCCCCGGCAGCCCGAGGCGCTCGCACAGGCTTTGCGGAAAGTCCTTCCACAGGCTGATCGAGCCCAGCGCCTCGTGCAGGAAGACCAGGCACGGCCCGGCAGCCTCCAGCTTGCCCAGCCGTTCGACGGCGAGCCGTCTGTCGCCGACGTGAACGATGTCCCTGCGGCCCCCGCGCAATGCACGCTCCCGATGATGGCGCCCCTGCGGCATGGTCTTGCCGGGGCCGAGGGGCCATGATGCCCGTCGTCGGCAAGGCGTGTCAGGGAGCAAGAAGCATGTCCAGCCTGTTTTGGCTCGAGAACCGCATCGCGCTGGTCAGCGGCGCGTCGCGCGGTCTGGGATTTGCCATGGCCGAGGCGCTGGCCGCGCACGGCGCGCATGTCATCCTCAACGGCCGCAACGCCGCCACGCTCGAGAAGGCTGCCGCGAGGCTCAAGGACATGGGCTATGGCGCCGAGGCGCTGGCCTTCGACGTGACCGACGCGGCGGCCGCGGTCGATGCCGTGGAACGCATCCGCGAAGTCCACGGGCGCCTCGACATCCTGATCAACAATGCCGGCGTGCAGCATCGTGTGCCGCTCACCGAGTGGCAGGACGGCGATTTCGAGCGCCTCCTGGCCTCGCACCTGACCAGCTCCTTCAGGCTCTCGCGCGAGGCCGCCAAGCTGATGATCGCGCAAAAGCGCGGGCGGATCATCAACACCGGCTCGGTCGCCGCCATCCTCGCCCGGCCGACCATCCATGGCTACATCGCCGCCAAGACCGGTCTGCACGGCCTGACCCGCTCGATGGCGGCCGAGCTCGGTCCGCAGGGAATCACCGTCAACGCCATCGTGCCGGGCTACTTTGCCACCGAGATGAACGAGGCGCTGCTCGCCGACAAGGACTTCACCGGCTGGGTCGAGAAGCGCACGCCGCTCGGCCGCTGGGCCCAACCCCACGAGCTGGGCGGTGCCGCGGTGTTTCTCGCCTCCGACGCCGGCAGCTACGTCAACGGCCATCTGCTGGTCGTCGACGGCGGGATGAGCATAACGCTCTAGGTGGTCGCTCCCGGGATTTGAGGAGCGTTCCCGTCGGCATCCGGGAAGTCCGAAGCCCGCGTAGACCCGCGCCAAAGGCAAAAAGGCAGAAAACGAAAGCCGCGCGCAGCGTCCCGCGAGGCGCCGGCCAGCCGCGTGAGGCCCGTCTGCGGGGCCGGCTAGTCGAAGAGCGCGTCGCCCGGTCTCGGGCCTGGCCGCGCGCCGCGTTGCGGCTCCGGGCGTGTCGCACATGTCGTCGGCCGGCGGCTCTCGCCTCGCAAGGACGGCGGCACCTTGCAGTCGTTCGTGCGCTGCGCGTCGTCGGCCTTGCGGCCCAGCCGCTCCTTCAAGGTGAGCGCCTCGCGGGCCTGCGCCGCCGCGCTGCCGGTCGGTGCGGCGAGCACCAGCAGCAGGGCAAGCGCCAGGGGACGGACAGGGCTGGACGTCATGCCTGTTCCTCCGAACGGGAGCTGTCATCGAGTCATAGGCCGGCAGGAGCGGCCACCCGGAACTTGCGATGGCTCCTTGCGCGATCGTGAAGCAGGAGCGCGTGGCAGGGTCCCCCGGCATGGCCATATCAAAGGGCGGGCAAGCGACTGCGGGATGGAACGGCGCATGATCCGGATCTTTTTGACCACGGCGGCCGGCATCGCGCTCGTCGCCGCGGCGGCTCAGCCGGTGCGGGCAGCCGATACCCCGGACGGTCTCGCCACGGCGACCTTCGCGAGCGGGTGCTTTTGGTGCACCGAGAAGGACTTCGAGGATGTCGACGGGGTGGTCGAGGCGATCTCCGGCTATACTGGCGGCGAGGTCGCAAGGCCGAGCTACGAGCAGGTGACCTTCGGCGACACCGGCCATGTCGAGGCGGTGGAGGTCCGCTACGATCCCGAGCTGGTGAGCTATGGCGAGCTGCTCGAGGTCTACTGGCGCAACGTCGATTTTCTCGATGCCGGCGGGCAGTTCTGCGACCGGGGCCCGTCCTACGCCAGCGCCATCTTCTGGCACGACGAGGCGCAGCGCGACGCGGCGCTGGCGGACCGCGAGCGGATCGCCGGCTCGGGCCTGTTCGAGGCAGCAGTGGCGACCCGGATCGAGGAGGCGGGCAGGTTCTGGCCGGCCGAGGACTACCACCAGGACTATGCGGAGAAGAACCCGCTGCGCTACCAGGTCTATCGCTGGCGCTGCGGCCGCGACGCGCGGCTGGAGGAGCTGCGCGCGCGGCTCGATGAGACAGGCGCGAGGGACCGGGAATCCGGTCCGCCTAGCGCCGCTTCAGCGCCGGCAGCACCATCTCAGTGATCACCGCGACCGGCAGCTTCCAGTCGTTGGGCCGATTGTAGTTGCCGGCCGTGACCACCACGAGCAGATCGAGTGCCGGGTTGATGTAGAGCCTTTGCCCGCCGTTGCCGAACGCGGCGACCCAGAGCGGGCCCCCGGGGCCGGCCGGACCCAGCCACCAGTGATAGCCGTAGGCGAGCCCGCCGGCGTCGGCGTGCGGCCTGAAGGATTCGGCCAGCCACGCCCGCGGCACGATCTGCCTTCCGCCGGCGCTTCCGCCGTCCAGAACCAGCTGACCGAGTCTCGCCAGATCGCGCGGACGCAGCCGCAGGCCCGAGGCGGCAAGATGAGCGCCGTCGGCTCCCCGCACCCATTCCAGGGTGCGGATGCCCAGCAGCCCCAGCAACCGGTCCTCGGCAAAGGCGCGCAACGTGCGGCCGCTGCCCCGCTCGATCAGGCGGGCCAGCAGGGCGGTGGCGCCGCCATTGTAGATCCACCTGCTGCCGGGCTCCGCCACCACCGGCTGCTCCAGCACGTAGCGGACGCGGTCCGGCGCGAGCTCCATGGCGTGCTCGCTGTTGCGCGGATCGGCGTAGGAGAGGCTTTCGTCCCAGGCGGTTCCCAGCGTCATGGCGAGGGCGTCGCGCACCGTCATCCGGCCCCTTTCGGGCTCCGCGGCGAGGTCCGCATACTCCGGAAACTGGTCCAGCAGCGGCGCCTCAACGGGTGGTGCGGCGCCCTCGGCCAGCGCGATGCCGTAGAGCAGGCCCACCACGCTCTTGGTTACCGAGCGCAGGTCGTGCAGCGTCGCCGGCCCGAATGCGACGCGGCCCAGCGGCTGCCCCCAAAGCTCGTCCTCGCCCTCGTAGTAGCGCTCCAGAACGAGCCGGCCTCCCCGCGCCACCAGCACCGCGTGCAGGTTCTCGAACCTGCCCTCGCGGACGGCGGTATCGAGCGAGCCGGCGAGCCCGGGGGCGAGGCCGGCCTCCTCGAGAGTGGCGCGGGGCCAGTCGGCGGCGGAGCAGGCGAAGGGTGTCAAGGCCATGAGCAGGGCCACCATCAAAGAAGCGAGGAGGCTGCAGCGGCCCGTCCGCCGCGGCCCGGGCGTCGGGGTCGCGAGAGCTGTTGACGTTGACATGCTGCACCTTTCGCTCGTCGCGGCCCGGGAACCCACGGTGGTCGCTTGCGCCGAGGGCGGGACGCTGCCGGCCGCGTCAGCGCCGGCGCCGCCCGCCGGCCTTGCTCGTGGCGGTGAAGGTCGGCGCCCAGAACTCGGCGGGCTTGCGCGCCACCCAGCTGATGAACCGCGCCATCTCCGGGTGGGCGCGCAGGCGCTCGGGCAGGGCGTAGTTGCGTTCCAGCTCCGCCTCGGTGAAGAGCGAGTGGATCTTGCGGTGGCAGATCCGGTGCACCCATTCGCGCTCGCGCCCGCCGCGGCTCTTGGGAAGGAAGTGATGCCGGTCGACGCTGGCGCCTGCCACCATCGGCCGGCCGCAGACCGGGCAGGGGCCGAGCCGGCCGGCCCGGCGGTCCTCCTCAGCCACGCCCGGCCCCGGCGGGGGTGAGCCAGCCCATCGCCTGGCCGCCGTCCAGCACCACCATCTGCCCGGTCATCGAGGGGCTTTCCAGGATGAGCGCCATGGCGCCGGCGATCTCCTCCACCGCCGGCCCGCGCTGCAGCGGCAGGGCATCCACCAGCGCCGCGAAGCTCGCCGCCGGGCGGCCGGGCTCGGGGATCACCGGGCCCGGCGCGATGGCGTTCACGCGCACCCGGGGGGCGAGCTGGCGGGCCAGCACCTGGGTCGCCGCCCAGAGCCCGGCCTTGGCGATGCTGTAGGAGAGGTAGTTGGGCGTGAGGTTGAGGAGGCGGGAATCCACCAAGTTGACCACCGCACCCGGCATACCGTCCCGGAGCTGCTCCGAAAAATGCCGGCAGAGCACCACCGGGGCGCGCAGGTCCACCTCCATGTGGCGGTCCCAGGACCCCCGCGTGCAGCTCTCCAGTCGGTCGTTCTCGAAGACGGCGGCACTGTTGACCAGCACGGAGAGCGGGCCCAGCCGGGCCGCGGCCTCGGGTACCAGCCGCTCCGTCTCGGCCTCGCTCGCGAGATCCGCCTCGAGCACGCAGGCCCGCCGGCCCAGAGCCTCGATCTCGGCGGCGGTGGCCTCGGCGTCCTCGCGCGAGCGGTGGCAGTGCACCGCCACGTCGTGGCCCATCGCCGCCAGCCGCAGCGCCAGCGCCCGGCCGATCCTCTTGCCGGCGCCGGTCACCAGCGCCGCCCCCTCGAGCTCGTGCATCCCCGCTCTCCAATGGCCTGCGGGCAAGCTAGAGTTCTTCCCGCCCGGCTGGAACATCGCATCGCGCCGCAGGCACGGCCCCCTGCGAAGAGGTCGCCGGGTCCCTCGACGAGGATGGCGGTGGCCCGGGGTCTCGCTCCCGCCTCCTTCGCGGTGGACCGGGAGAAGCGCTAGGCCTCTGCCGGCGCTGGAGCGGCCCGGCCGCGCAGGAGGCGCTTCTCGATCTCCACGAGGAACAGCAGGGGCAGGGCCGCCAGCAGGATGACTAGCCAGTCCGTGGCGGCCAGCGGGGCCGTGCCGAACATGAGCTGCATGGGCGGCGCGTAGGTGAAGAGAAGCTGGAAGAGCACCACCGTGGCGATGGCGCCGAGCGCCAGGGGGCTTCCCAGCAGGCCCTCGCGGGTCAGCACCGGCTGGACCAGATGGCGGCAGTTGAGCAGGTAGACGGCCTCGAGGAGCACCAGCGTGTTGACCGCGGCGGTGCGGACCACGGCCATGTCGGCGCCGGCCCGCTCGTAGCCGAAGAACACGCCGAAGACGGCCGCCACCATGATCAGCGAGACGAAGACCACCCGCCAGGCGAGGAACCGCGAGAGCAGGGGCGCGTCGGGGCGCCGCGGGCGCTGCCGCATGATGCCCAGCTCGGCAGGCTCGAACGCCAGGGCCAGGGCCAGGGTCACGGTGGTCACCATGTTGATCCAGAGGATCTGCACGGCCGTGATCGGCAAAGGCAGGCCTGCCAGGATGGCGCCGATGATGGTCAGGGCCTCGCCGCCATTGGTCGGCAGGATGAAGACGATGGCCTTTCTCAGGTTCCGGTAGACGGTGCGGCCTTCCTCGACGGCGGCCGCGATGGAGGCGAAGTCGTCGTCGGCCAGGACCATCTCGGCCGCTTCCTTGGCGGCCTCGGTGCCCTTGCGGCCCATGGCGATGCCCACATCCGCACTCTTGAGCGCGGGCGCGTCGTTCACCCCGTCGCCGGTCATCGCGACGATCTGCCCGGCGCGCTGCAGCGCATGCACCAGCCGCAGCTTGTGCTCGGGGCTGGTGCGCGCGAAGACGTCGACCTCGCCGGCGCGCTGCGCCAGTCCGGCCTCGTCGAGAAGGTCGAGGTCGCGCCCGGTAAGGGCCCCCGGCCCCGTCGCCAGGCCCAGCCGGCCGGCGATGGCAAGGGCGGTCGCCGGATGATCGCCGGTGATCATCTTCACACGGATGCCGGCGTCCTGGCAGCGCCGGACGGCGGCGACCGCCTCCTCGCGCGGCGGATCGCTCAGGCCGAGGAGGCCCAGCAAAGTGAGGCCCTCCTCGAGATCCTCCATGGCGAGCTGCCGGCGGTCGGGGGGCAGGCGGCGGACCGCCACCGCGAGCAGGCGCTGGCCGGTCCCGGCCATGGCCGCCTGCCGGGCGTGCCACCAGGCGAGATCGAGCGGCATCTCGGCCAGGCCGTCGCGCTGGCGGTCGCACAGCTCAAGCAGGCGCTCCGGTGCGCCCTTGACCAGCACCTGGCCGAACCCGTCGGGCTGGCGATGCAGGCTCGCCATGAAGCGGTGCTCGGCGTCGAAGGGAATGACGTCGAGCCGCGGCATCGCCGCCTGGGCCTGCGCCATGTCGACCCCGAGCCTGGCGGCCAGGGCGAGGATCGCACCTTCCATGGGATCGCCCTCGACCGTCCAGCCATCGCCACTCTCGCGCAGCGCCGCGTCGCAGCACAAGGCGCCGGCGCGGGCGAGCTCGGCGAGCCCGGCGAGCTCGGCCTCTGCGGGTGCGGCGCCGCCGCGGGTGATGGTGCCGTCGGGCGCGTAGCCGGCGCCGCTGACCTCGAAGAGGGCGCTGGCAGTGGCGATCCCCTCGACCATCATCTCGTTGCGGGTCAAGGTGCCGGTCTTGTCCGAGCAGATCACCGTCACCGAGCCCAGCGTCTCGACCGCCGGCAGGCGGCGGATGATCGCCCGGCGCCGCGCCATGCGCTGGACGCCGACGGCGAGGCCTATGGTCATGATGGCCGGCAGGCCCTCGGGGATGGCGGCCACGGCGAGGCCGACCGCGGCCAGGAACATGGCATCGGCGGCGAAGTCGCGGACCAGCGTGCCGAAGGCGAAGGTCACACCCGCGAGCGCCAGGATCGCCACGGTGAGGGTGCGCCCGAAGGAGGCGAGCCTGCGCAGCAGCGGTGTGGTCATGCGCGGCGCGCCGGCGATCAGGTGGCCGATCCGTCCGATCTCGGTGGCGCCGCCAGTGGCGACCACCACACCGCGGGCATGGCCGCGGGTGACCAGCGTGCCGGAGAAGGCCATCGAGCCGCGCTCGGGCAGCACGGCGTCCGCGGGGACCGGCGAAGCTGCCTTGGGCACCGCCAGCGACTCGCCGGTCAGCACCGCCTCCTGCACCTCGAGGCCGTGCGCCAGCAGGAGGCGCAGATCGGCCGGCACCCGGTCGCCGGGCTCGAGGATGACGACGTCGCCGGGCACCAGCGCCTCGGCGGCGATGCTGCGGCGCCGCCCGTCGCGAAGCACCGTGGCGGCCGGCGAGAGCATCCGGCGCAGCCCGTCCAGCGCGCTCTCGGCCTTGCCCTCCTGGACGAAGCCGATCGCCGCGTTGATGACCACCACGCCGAGGATCACCCCGCTGTCGACGAGGTGGCCCATCAGCAGCGTGACGATGCCGCTGGCGATCAGCACGTAGATCAGCACGTTGTGGAACTGCCGGGCGAGACGCAGCAGCGCGCCGGGCCGTGGCGGCTCGGGCAGGCGGTTCTCGCCCCAGCGGGCGCGGCGCGCGGCGATCGCCGCTTCGGGCAGACCCGACGGGCTGCTCTCGAGCGCTTCAAGCACCTCGGCAGCCGGCCTGGCGTGCCAGGGCTCGCCCGCCTGCCTGCCGTGTGCCGCCGCGCGGACGTGGTGTTGCACCGTCGCCATGATCCCTCCACGACGCCGCCGCCACCATCGACCGGCTAGCACGGCCCTGCTGTCCGGCCAAGCGCGCCGGCACGGCTTGCCATGCCGCGGGCTCCCGGTAGAGAAGGGAGCGGCCAGTACGGGGAGACGGCATGAGCAGACGGGTGGTGATCGTGGGCGGCGGGGCGATCGGCAGCGCGATCGCGTACTGGCTGACGCGCGAGTCGCGGGCGGATCTCGAGGTCGTGGTGGTCGAGCGCGACCCCGCCTATCGCCGCGCCTCCTCGGCTCTCTCGGCAAGCTCGATCCGCCAGCAGTTCTCGACCGCCGTCAATATCGACATCGGCAGTTTCGGCATCCGCTTTCTGCGCGCCTTGCCGGATTATCTGGCGGTGGAGGGCGAGGTGCCGGAGCTCGGCCTGGACGAAGGCGGCTATCTTTTCCTGGCCAGCACCGGGGGCGAGCCGGTCCTGCGCCAGAATCACGCGCTGCAGCGTGCCCGCGGCGCCGACGTGGCGCTTCTCGAGCCGGCGGAGCTCGCTGCGCGATTTCCGTGGCTCAGCACCGGGGACGTGGCGCTTGCCTCGCTGGGCCTCTCGGGCGAGGGATGGTTCGACGGCTACGGCCTGCTGCGCGCCTTCCGCCGCCGGGCGGCAGCCCAGGGGGCGCGCTTCCTGGCCGATGAGGTGGTCGGCGTGCGCCGCCAGGGCGCGAGAGTGGTGGCGGTCGAGCTTGGGCAGGGCGACGAGCTCGCCTGCGATCTCCTGGTCAACGCCGCCGGCCCCTGGTCGGCACGCGTGGCCGCCATGATGGAGGCGAGCCTGCCGGTGCGCGCCCGGCGGCGCTGCGTCTTCGTGCTCGACTGCCCCGAGCCGCTGCCTGGCTGCCCGCTGATGATCGATCCGTCGGGCTTCTGGCTACGCCCGGAAGGCCGCCAGTTCATCTGCGGGGCGCCGCCCCTGGCGGGCCAGGACCATGACGACCTGCCCCTCGACGAGATCGACCACACCCTGTTCGAGGAGACCATCTGGCCGACGCTGGCGCATCGCGTGCCGGCCTTCGAGCGGCTCAAGGTGACCGGCTCCTGGGCCGGCTACTACGAGTACAACACGGTCGACCAGAACGGGCTGGTAGGCCAGCAGCCGGGGCTTTCCAACGTGCTGGTGGCGACAGGCTTCTCCGGGCACGGCATCCAGCAGGCGCCGGCCGTCGGTCGCGGCATCGCCGAGCTGGTGCTCGACGGCTCCTATCGCAGCCTCGACCTTTGCGACCTCGATCCGGCCCGTCTCGAGCAAGGCAGGCCGCTTCTCGAGCGCAACGTCATCTGACGCGGTCCGGCTCTTCGCATCAGTGCGAGACGATATAGGCTTCGCGCAGCAGGTCGGCCTCGAGGCTGACCTCGTCGAGGCGGTTCTTGACCACGTCGCCGATGCTCACGATTCCGGCGATCATCCCGCCGTCCAGCACCGGCAGATGGCGGATGCGCAGCCGCGTCATCCGCTCCATCAGCTCCTTGACGCTGTCGTCCGGCGCGCAGGTCTGTACCGCCCGCGTCATGATCTCGCTGACCCGCCGGCCGGGCTCGAGGATCTCGACCCCGTGCCGGACCAGCGCCTGGATCACGTCGCGCTCGGAGAGGATGCCGTCCAGATGGCTGCCGTCCTCGCTCACCACCAGGGCGCCGATCCGCTCGAGCGCCAGGCGGTGCAGCGCCGTGTTGATGGCGGTCTCGCCGCGGATCGTCACGACGTTGCGACCCTTGGCGTCGAGTATCTCGCGCACGCGCATGGCCCCGCTCCCTTCGCTGCCGGCAGGCGACAAAAAGACTGCCTACCCTTTCTTGATAGACGAAGGGGCGGTTCCTGCGCCAGACGCATTGCCACCATGCAAAACTGCCGGCTGTCTCAGCCCACCGGCTGCGCCGGCATCGGCGGCTGGTCCCAGCAGCCCTCGACGCTCTGGTCGAAATCCACCAGCGAGCCCGTCATCATCCCGCTCTCGGCCGAGCACAGGAAGGCCACCGCCGCCGCCACCTCACGGGGCTTGAGCAGCCGCCCGAAGGGCCGCTGCGCCTCGGCTTGCTGCAGCCAGCCCTCCGGCGCGTCGTGGGCACGCTTTTGGATCGCGTGCTCGCCCGGCGTGTCCATCCAGCCGATATTGAGGCCGTTGACGCGGATGCGGTGCGGCAGGAGCGAGAAGGCGATGTTCTTGGTCAAGGTGCCCAGCGCCATCTTCGAGGCGCTGTAGGGGGCGAGGAACGACTGGCCGCCATGCGCCGACATCGAGAGGATGTTGACCATGCTGCCCTGGGTCCCCTCGCGCAGCATCACCTTCACCGCCTCCTGCATGAGGAAGAAGGGGGCGCGGGTATTGACCGCGAACATCCGGTCGAAGAAGTCGGGGGTGGTACTCAGGATGTTGCCGCGGTCGGTGAGGGCGGCCGCGTTGACCAGGCAGTCGATCCGCCCGAATGCCTCGTCGCAGCGATGCACCACCGCCCGTACCTGCTCCACGTCCTCGAGCTCGGCCGCCACGAACCGGGCCTCGGTGCCTTTCTCGCGCAGCGCCTCGCACACAGCGCGGCCGCGCGCTTCGTTACGGCCGCTGATGAGGACGCCCTGCGCGCCGCGCTCGGCAAAGAGCCGGGCGATGGCCTCGCCCAGGCCCTGCGTGCCGCCGGTGATCACCGCGACCTTGCCGGCAAGCTGTTGCGACCCGCCCATCCTGGCCTCCCTCCATGCTTTCGGGAGCCGAGGCTAGCACCGCTCGCGGCCGGGCGTCAGCGCTCCGTGACCGCTTCGGCACGCGCCTGCGCGAGCTCGGCCACGAAACGGCGATATTCCCCTGTCCTGCGCTGCTCGTCGCACAGCCGCCAGAAGGGGTGGACAGCGACGAAAAGCGTGACGACTGCAGCACGGGCGATCGGCCGGTCGCGACCATCACGCGCGGGGCCACCAGCTCGATCGCGCGCAGCGGCGAGAGCCGGCAGGCATCGCTCTCGTCCGAACCGGGCTTCTGGTGGAGGCGCCGCTTGCCGCGCATCAAGAGCTTGCAGCGCTCGACGGCATTGGTGAGCAACGCACCGTCCCGCTTCGAGCCTGCTCGCCCAGCACCACGCGCAGCCGCGCCTCCCGGCCCCCACTTTCCAGTCCCGGCAGAGTGTCCTCGAGGCGCATCTTGCGCACCAGCACGAGCAGTCGCGAGCCGCCCGGCGGGATGGCGCTGCCAGCGCCGTCGGCTGCCCCGGGAAGCAGCGACGACGCGACACGGTTCCACTCGAGCGCGCATCCAAGGTAAAGGACCAGTCGCCACTCGTGCCCGCACGGGCGGCGCGCTCGGCCATGCCTCGTCCCGCGAGCAAGGGGGACGGGAAAACCCGGAGGACGGATGCCCCGCCACGCCACACGCCCACGCGCGATGGCCCTGCTGCTGGCCGTGTCGCTGACGGGCTGCAGCCTGGGGCCGGCGGTGGTGCAGCACGACCAGCTCGGCTATGCCGCGGCGCTGAGCGAGGCCGGCAAGCGCCAGACCCTGCTCAACGTGGTCAAGCTGCGCTACGCCGACGTGCCGACCTTCGTGAGCGTCAACCAGCTCGTCTCCGCCTACACCATGCAGGGCGGGATCGGGCTCGGCTCCAACATTTTCACCGATGCGATCCGCCTCGGCGAGGACGTCAGCATCGGCGTCAATGGCAGTTTTTCCAACACGCCCACCATCACCTACACGCCGATCCGCGGCCGCGAGTTCGCCCGGCTGCTGCTGGCGCCGCTCGAGCCCGGCGAGCTGTTCGGGCTGCTGCTCGCCGGCGTCCCGGCCGAGCTCGTGCTGGGCCTGGGCATCCATTCGCTGGGCAATCTCCGCAACGAGAAGAGCGGAGCCACCGGCAGCGTGCCCGCCCACCCCCAGTTCATCGAGGCGGCGGGGCTCACCGGCCAGCTTCTCGACGCCGGTCTGTTGAGCGTGCGGATCGAGCCCAACGGCATCGCCAGCCGGGTGCATCTCCTGTTCGAGGGCGGCACCGGCAACGGCACGGTCGACGCGCGCGAGGCGCGGCTGCGCAAGCTGCTGGGCCTGGATGCCGAGAGCCGCGAGTTCAAGGTGGCCTACGCGATGGGCGAGCCGGCGCCGGGTGTCGTCAACATCCGCACCCGCTCGCTGGTCGAGGTGCTGGGCCAGCTCGCCGCCGACGTGGCGGTGCCGAGCTCGGACGTGGATGAGGGCCGCACCTACGCGATGCGCAGCCAGCCGCGCCCGCCGATGCAGCCGCAGATCACCGTCGAGAACGGCTTCTTCGCGCCGAGCGACGCCTATGTACGGGTCGAGTATAACGGCCGCTGGTTCTGGATCGCCAATGACGACCTGGCGTCCAAGCGGATCTTCAGCTTCGTGATGCTGCTCTTCTCGCTGGCCCAGCAGACCCGCCCGGGACAAGGCCCGATCATCACCATTCCGGCGAGCTGATCCGCGCGCGGCGTCCGTCGACCACGGCCCCGGCGCCGCCTATTGTGGCGGCATTGGTGCAAGCGGAGGACCCGGCATGGCCCAGCTTTCCGGCAAGACGGCCCTTATTACCGGCTCGACCAGCGGAATCGGCCTGGCGATCGCCCGCGGGCTCGCCTCCCAGGGGGCCGACATTCTCCTCAACGGTTTCGGCGAGCCGCGCGCCATCGAGGCGCTGGCCCACGAGATCGCCGACGCCCATGCGGTGCGGGTGAGCCATCTGCCGGCCGACATGAGCCGGCCGGCCGAGATCGCGGCCATGGCGCAGCGCGCCCTGGACGAGCGCGGCGGCGTCGACATCCTCGTCAACAATGCGGGCATCCAGCACACCGCCCCGGTGCAGGACTTCCCGCCCGAGAAATGGGACGCCATCATCGCGGTGAACCTCACCGCCGCCTTCCACACCACCCGCGCCCTCCTGCCGGCCATGCTGGAGCGCGGCTGGGGTCGCATCGTCAATATCGCCTCGGTGCACGGGCTGGTCGCCAGCGTCGACAAGACCGCCTACGTCGCGGCCAAGCACGGGCTGGTCGGCTTCACCAAGGTGGTGGCGCTCGAGACGGCGCAAAGCGGCGTCACCTGCAACGCCATCTGCCCGGGTTTCGTGCTGACCCCGCTGATCCAGCGGCAGATCGACGAGCGTGGCGCGCGGCTGGGTGTGCCCGAGGAGCAGGCGCGCCGCGATCTGCTGAAGGAAAAGCAGCCGAGCCTCGACTTCGTCACGCCGGAGCAGGTAGCCGCCGTGGCCCTCTTCTTGTGCTCGCAGGGAGCCGCGCAGATCCGAGGCCAGGCGCTCCCGGTCGATGGAGGCTGGACCGCCCAGTAGGCCTTTGAGGAAGCTTTTGCCGCCGCCTTGACCTCGCCGGCCCGAAGCATCACGTTTGCCGTTCGGCTTTCGTGGGCCGCCGTCGGCCGGCAGCGGCACAAGGTCCGTCGGCGCGGTCGTGTGGGAGTCGGGCCCTTCACGGGCAACCGACCACGTTCAATCTCCGGGAGACAGGCCGATGGCCGCAACGGCGAGCACCGGCAGCACCGTCAAGCTGCACTACACGCTGACCCTCGAGGACGGCACGATTTTCGACAGCTCTCGCGAGCGTGAGCCGTTCGAGGTGAAGCTCGGCGCCGGCCAGGTGATCCAGGGCTTCGAGCAGGCCCTCATGGGCATGGCCGAGGGCGAGAGCAAGCAGGTCACGATCGCCTCCGAACAGGCCTACGGGCCGTGGCGGGAGGAGCTGGTGCAGGAGGTCGCGCGCGACCAGCTGCCCGCCGAGCTGCCGCTGGAGATCGGCCGCCAGCTCCAGGCCTCGGACCCGCAGGGCCGCACGATGCTGCTCACGGTGATCGAGATGGACGACCAGTCGGTCAAGCTCGACGCCAACCATCCGCTCGCCGGCGAGGACCTGACCTTCGATCTCGAGGTGCTCGGCGTTCACTGAGGAGCCTCGCCCGCGCGCCGGCCGCTGCCGTCGCCCTCGAGATCGGGGGCGCGCCAGCGGTTGAGCGCCAGCGGGCCCAGCAACATCAAGACGGCGAGATGGGCGAAGGCCAGGGCCATGCAAGCCGCCCGCCGCCCGCCGCATCGAGGATGGCGCCGAACGCGAACGGCCCGAGAAAGCCGCCGGCGAAGCCCAGGGTCGAGTGCACCGCCATGGAGGCGCCGGCCTCGCCCGGCCGTGCATTGCCGACGGCGCCTGCGGTGAGGGCCGAGCTGTCGCCGTAGACCACGAGGCAGTAGAGCAGCACGAGGAGGGCGGCGGCGAGGTAGGAGGCCGTGCCCAGGGTGGCGGTGAGGAGGGCCATGACGATGGAGCCCGCCATCACCGCCGTGATGATGCGGCGCCGGCCGAAGCGCAGGCACAGCTCGTTGCCGGCGACGCTCGCCGGCATGGTGCAAAAGCCCATCAGGGCGGTGACCGCCACCGGTCCGAGGAGCGGATGGGCGGCGAGCGCGGGCGGCGCCATGGCGGTCAGGAAGGCCACCGACCAGGCGCGCAGCGTGAAGAGTTCCCAGCTGTGGACCGTGTAGCCGATCGTGTAGGCCATCGCGGCACGGTTGCGCAGTGCCGGACGCGGGTCGAGAACGCTGCGCCAGGGCCGCGGGGCGGTCGCCGGGGCGCTGCGCGGCGGCATGATCGAGGCGGCCAGGATGATGCCCAGAAGCGCTCCCAGGGCTCCCGCGGCAAAGGCCCACCGCCAGCCCAGCCAGGCGGCGATACCGGCCGCCGCGAGGAACGAGAGCGAGCTGCCGACGCCCAGGCACGAGGTGTAGAAGGCCACCGCACGCGAGCGCGTGCGACCGGCGGTGGCGTCCGTCAGCACCCGCAGGCCGGGCATGTAGCAACCGGCGAAGCCGGCGCCGGCGAGGCCCCAGAACAGCGCCGCCGACCACAGCCCCTCGGCGAGCAGGGCGAGCCCCAGGCAGGCCAGTCCGGTGAGCGCGGTGGAGAGCAGGTAGATGCGGCGCGGGTCGATCCGGTCGGTGAGCGAGACCAGGAACGGCACGGCCAGCGTATAGCCGCCATAATAGATGCCGGCGAGAAAGCCGGCCTCGCCGCCCGATAGCCCCCACGCGCGCATCAGCAGCGGCAGCAGGGCCGGCACCGCATAGGCGCTCACATGGCCGACCATCTGGGCGGCGCACACCCCGGCGATCAGCCGCCAGGCCGACTGCCCACGCCCCTCCGCCGTGACCGCGCGCACTGCCGCGCTCCCGGCTCAGGCCATGAAGCGCACGCTCACCCGCCCGAGCGCGCCGAAATCGCCTTCCGCAAGCGATCCCGCGGCAACCGGCGTGATGCCGGTGAGCGTGCCCGAGCTGACCCACTGGCCGGCCTCGAGCCCCGGGCCGTTGTCAGCCAGCCACACCAGGGCCTGGAGCGGGTCGCCCAGCACCAGCACGCCGGTCCCGGTCGCCTTTTCCTGTCCGTCCACGAGGCAGCGCGCCGCGATGGAGGAAAGGTCCAGCTCGTGCCAGTCCGCAACCGCGGCCCCGGGCAGGAAAGCCATGTTGAGCCCGTAATCGGCGATTGCCAGGCGCACGTCCGGCAGGCCGTCGGAGACCACCCGGGTTCCCACCACTTCCAGCGCCGGGTGCAGCGAGCCCACCGCAGCTTTCACCTCGTCCCGGCCGTAGGGGGCCTCGCGGCGGGGCAGGGCGCGCGCCATGCGAAAGGCGATCTCGCACTCCACGCCGCGGGTTCCCGGCCTGAAGGGGAGGGCCACGCCGTTCTGCGCGTTCGCCTCGTGCCGATCGGTCTCGGGGATCGGGCCGAAGAACGGACGGTCGGTCTTGAGGCGCGCCTGGTGATCCTTGCCGGTGGCACCGATCTTCCAGCCCGCCAGGCCGCCGCCCAGCGCGGCGATGGCCGCGCGCTGCAGCGCATAGGCCTGCTCCAGGCTGGCGGGGGCCTCGGGCCAGGGCGGAGGCACCTGGCTCGCCGTCTTGCGGGCGTGGGCCAAAGCTGCTCCCGCCTTGTGCAGCACCGTCTCGTCCATGTAGCGCTCCCCGCTCGCCCGTGTCATCGCTCAGCTTGCGGGGGCGCAGATTGACACCGATCCGGAGCGAGGTCGAGAATGCGCCGCAGCTCCCGGGGAGGACATGCAGATGCTGACGCGCGAGATGGCCAGTGTGCCGAACAATCTCGAACCGTTCTGGATGCCGTTCACGGCCAATCGCGACTTCAAGGCCAACCCGCGCCTGATCGCGAAGGCCGAGGGCATGTACTACACGACCACCGACGGGCAGCGGATTCTCGATGCCACCGCCGGCTTGTGGTGCGTGAATGTCGGCCATGGCCGCGAGCGGGTGGTGGAGGCGATCCGGGCGCAGGCCGCGGAGCTCGACTTCGCGCCGACCTTCCAGTTCGCCCATCCCAAGGCCTTCGAGCTGGCCTCGCGTCTGGCCGACATGTTCCCCGGGGATCTCGACCACGCCTTCTTCACCAATTCCGGCTCGGAGTCGGTCGACACCGCGCTCAAGATCGCGCTGGCCTACCAGCGTGCCATCGGCCAGGGCACCAGGACGCGCCTGATCGGCCGCGAGCGCGGCTATCACGGGGTCGGATTTGGCGGGATCTCGGTCGGCGGCATCGTCAAGAACCGGATGTTCTTCGGCTCGCTGCTCACTGGCGTCGACCATCTGCCGCACACCTTGAACCTCGAGCACAACGCCTTCAGCCGCGGCCAGCCCGCCTGGGGCGCCCATCTGGCCGAGGATCTCGAGCGGATCATCGCTCTTCACGACGCTTCGACCATCGCCGCGGTGATCGTCGAGCCGGTAGCCGGCTCGATCGGCGTCTACCCGCCGCCCCAGGGCTATCTCGAGCGTCTCCGGGAGATCACCGAGAAGCACGGCATCCTCTTGATCTTCGACGAGGTCATCACCGCCTTCGGCCGTCTCGGCAAGGCCTCGGCCTCGGAATATTTCGGCGTCCAGCCCGATCTCGTGACCACCGCCAAGGGGCTCACCTCGGGCACCGTGCCGATGGGCGCGGTGATGGCCAGGAAGCACATCCACGACGCCATCGTCGGGGGTGCCACCAGCTCGCCGCAGACCATCGAGCTGTTCCACGGCTATACCTACTCGGCCCATCCGCTGGCCTGCGCCGCCGCCCTGGCGACCCTCGAGGTCTACAAGGAGGAGGGGCTGTTCGAGCGCGCGGCCGAGCTGGCGCCGTTCTGGGAGGAGGCGCTGCACAGCCTTGCAGGCGAGCCCCACGTCATCGACGTCCGCAATATCGGCCTGATGGGCGCGGTGGAGATGTCCTCGCGGCCCGGCAAGGTCGGCGAGCGTGCCTACGAGGCCATGGTCAAGGCCTGGGAGAAGGGGGTCATGATCCGCATCACCGGCGACACCATCGCCATGTCGCCGCCGCTGATCGTCCAGAAGCACGAGATCGAGACGGCCGTCGAGACGGTACGCAGCGTGGTGCGCGAGCTCGCCTGAGCCGTCGGCGCCCTCTGGCGCACGGGCGAACGGGCCGGCTTTTGCCGGCCCGTTGCCTTTTCAGCCGCCCAGAGCGTCAGTGGCTGCCGTGGAGGTCGGCCGCGCCCTTGACCGCTGCGTCGACCTGGACCTCGACGGTGGTCTCGCCGGCCTTCTCGAAGGTCAGGACGAGAGGGAAGCGTTGGCCCTCGGCGAGCGGCGCCTGCAGGCCCATCATCATGACGTGGTAGGAGCCGGGCTTGAGCTCGAGCTTGCCGCCCGCGGGGATCTCGATCCCGCCCTCGACCTGGCGCATCCGCACCACGCCCTTGTCGTCCAGGATGTTGTTGTGGATCTCCACCTTCGAGGCGACCTCGGCGCTCGCCGAGACCAGCCGGTCGGCAGCCTCGCCCCTGTTCTCGATCACCGCATAGGCCACGCCGTTGGCCTGGCTGGCCGAGGTCGCGCGCGACCAGGGATGGTCGATCCTCAGATCGCCCACGGTGAAGTCGTGGGCGAAGGCGGCGGTGCTGCCGAGAAGGGCGGCGGCAAGGGCGGCGAGCTTGAGATGTCGCATGGAACTTCCTCCGTTGGGGTGCCGGACGCGGGCATCCGGCAGGTCATTGCGTCAGACGGCAGCGCTGCGCCTGGGCGGCGGTGCCCGGGACAGAGGAAGGAGGAAGAGTCGACGCCGGGCGTGCCAGCGGCGGCGGCGCGGGGCCGTCCGGCGTCGCGTCGGCCGGGCCTGCGGAAGCGGAGCCTGGGTGAGCGGCAGGGCCGGCTCGCGGCCCTCGGCCGTCAGGCAGAAGACGCAGTGCTGGTGCGGCTGGCGGTTGTCTGCGGGCGCCTCGCCCGGCGGCAGGAGCTCTTTGGGAAGCTGCACCAGCCGCGGGCCGTCGCCGGTGCACAGCACGACCGCGGCCAGCGAGGGTAGGGCAGCGCCCGGCGTCACCATGCCCGGCGGCAGCAGCAGGCTCAGGCCGGCCAGCACAGCCAGCGCCCGGCCGAGCGTGCGCAGAGCGTTCCACCGGCTCATCGGCGGCCATCCCGCATCGCCGGTCCGGCTCGCAAGGGGCGAGGCACGGCCATCAGCTGCAGAAGTTGCGGCTGCCCGCGGCGGTCACCGCGCCGGGTGCGACCCCGACATCCTCGATGACCCGCACCAGCCGGCGCTCGCGGGCGTCGATCACCGCCAGCCCGTCCTTGCCGCGCATGCTCACATAAAGCCGCGCGCCGTCGGCGCTGGCGACCGCCTGCTGCGGCTCGCCGGGAAGCGCGATCTCGCCGTCCATGACGAGGTTGTCGAGATCGACCAGCAGCGCCGAGCGGCGCTCGCGGCTGAGCAGGAAGGCGGTGCTCTCGAACCACCCGGTGGCAACTGCGGCGATGTCGGCCGCTCCGTCGAGCCGGGCGATCTCCTCGAGCGTCCCCATCGAGACCACCGACAGGCTGTCCTCGCCCTGGTGGGTGACGAGCATCAGCCTCCCATAGGCGGCCGGATAGGCCCGCCATGGCGTGTCGCCCAGCTCGAGGCGGGCGAGCGTCCTGCCTTTGGCGAGGTCGATCAGCGCTACCCCCTCGCGCGGCACGTCGATCGCCAGGGCGCGCTCGCTCCCCGCCCCGGTGGCGATCTCGGTGAAGCCCTGTGGTGCGGCACCCGTCGCGGCGAGCAGCGCCGCCTCGGCAGTGCCGGTGCCGGCGATCTGCTCGACGCCGGCGATCTGCTCGACGATGGAGGCCGAGACGACGTCGACGACCTTGATGTGCTCGTCCAGCATGTCGGCGACGTAGAGTCGCGTGCCGTCGGCATTGAAGGCGTAGTTGTGGGCGAGTCCGATCCCCTCGATCCGCCGCCGCGAGCCGTCGGCGAGGTCGAGCAGCCACAGGCCCACCTCCTCGAGGCTGTTGATGGCGACGACGGTCCCCTCGGGTGCGGGCTGCATGTGGACCGGCGGAAAGCCCAGCTCGATCGGCGGCTGCGGCGCGCCGGTGTCCAGATCGAAGACCGAGATCCGGTCGCCCATGAAGTCGCTGGCGAGAAGCCGGTTGCCGTCAGGGATCACTGCCACCTGGAAGGGCGGATGATCGAGCGGCAGGCGCCGGACCACTTGGTCGATGGTGGTATCGACCACGGCGATCTCGAGGGATTCCTCGCTCGCCACGAAGAGATGGCCATCAGGCCCGCCGGCCTCGCCCGCCGCGACGGCGCCGCTCGCGAGGAAGAGTACCAGGAGAGCCGTGCGGATCGTGCTGCTCATCGTCGTCACCGGGGTGGCTGCTGGGGATCGATGGTCGCGACAGGCATCCGCCCATGCGGCAGGAGCGTGAAAGCTCTGCCAGCGGTGCCGGGGCGGGTCAACCGACAGCTCGTCGCGGTCTCCTGGGCTGTCGCTCCCTGTCGCCTATCGACACTGCCACGGCATGGGTTAAGGTCCGATCAACAAACAAGAGGATCAGGGAAGGAGGCTCTCCATGTCCTTGCTCGTGCGTGGCGGAACCGTGGTCAATGCCGACCGGAGCTTTCGCGCCGACGTGCTGTGCGCGGACGGCGTGATCAAGGCGGTCGGCCCCGATCTCGACGCGCCGGCCGGGGCCGAGGTGGTGGATGCCGGCGGCGCCTACGTGATGCCGGGCGGGATCGACCCGCACACCCACATGGAGATGCCCTTCATGGGCACGGTGGCGTGCGAGGACTTCGAGAGCGGCACCTCCTCGATGCTGGCCGGCGGCACCACCATGCTGATCGACTTCTGCATCCCCGCGCCGCAGCAGAGCCTCACCGATGCCCTCGACCAGTGGACCGAGTGGGGCAAGAAGGCGGTCGCCGACTACTCTTTCCACGTCGCCATCACCTGGTGGTCGGACCGGGTGGCCCAGCAGATGGCCGAGTGCGTCGACCGCGGCGTCAACAGCTTCAAGCACTTCATGGCCTACAAGGGCGCCTTGATGGTGGACGACGAGATCCTGTTCCACAGTTTTTCGCGCTGCCGCGACCTGGGGGCCCTGCCGCTGGTCCACGCCGAGAACGGCGACGCCGTGTTCCTGCTCCAGCAGCAGCTCCTCAACCAGGGCATCACCGGCCCCGAGGGCCATGCGCTCTCGCGCCCGCCGCATGTCGAGGCCGAGGCCGCCAACCGCGCCATCATGATCGCCCAGACGGTGGGCGTGCCGCTCTACGTGGTGCACACCTCCTGCAAGGAGGCGCACGCCGCCATCAAGCGGGCGCGCGACAACGGGCTTCGGGTCTATGGCGAGCCGCTGGCCCAGCATCTCGTGCTGGACGAGAGCGTCTACTACGAGAAGGACTGGGATCTCGCCGCCTCGCGGGTGATGAGCCCGCCCTTCCGCTCCAAGGAGCACCAGAAGTCGCTGTGGGACGGGCTGGTCTCGGGCTCGCTGCAGGTGGTGGCCACCGACCACTGCGCCTTCAACCTCCAGCAAAAGCGCATGGGGCAGGACAACTTCACGAGGATCCCCAACGGCACCGGCGGTATCGAGGAGCGCTTGAAGGTGGTCTGGCACTTCGGGGTCAACACCGGCCGGCTCACCCCCAACGAGTTCGTCGCGGTCACCAGCGCCAACTGCGCGAAAATCTACAATCTCTACCCGCAGAAGGGAGTCGTGGCGGCAGGGGCCGACGCCGATCTGGTGATCTGGGACCCTCAGGCGCAGCACACGATCCGCCAAAAGGCGCACCACTCGAAGCTCGACGTGAACGTCTTCGAGGGTCTGACGGTGACGGGCGTGCCGCGGGTGACGGTCAGCCAGGGGCGGGTCGTGTGGAAGGACGGCGCGCTCGATGTTCGCCGGGGCCAGGGCCGCAATGTCAGGCGCCCGGCCTTCGCGCCGGCCTTCAAGGCGCAGACGGTCTGGAACGAGCGCACCCGGCCGCACCCCGTCCGGCGTCAGGTGCAGGTCCAGCAGACGCCGTGAGGTGGCGCGCCGCCTTTAAGCGGGCTGCGCGTTAAGAGGCTGTTCACCGGCGGTGGCGTATACCTTCCCGGACCTGGTTCCGGGAGCCGCTCATGGCGAAGGCATCTGGCGCGCGAGCATTTGCGGAAGCGCAGGCATCCGACCTTGCCGCGCTGGCGCGACTGCTCGGCCGAGGCGGCCTCAAGGTGGTCGTGCCGTCGGTCGCCGTAGCGGTGGCCGCCGCTGCCGCCGTGGTGCTGGCGGCCCTTCTTCTTCTCGCTCAAGAGCAGAGCACCCGGGCGGCGGCTGCCGCCCGGGGCACGATCGAGGCGGCCCTGCACCGGTTCGAGCGGCAGCTGGCCGGCGTGGCGGACGACGAGGCCCGCAGGTTCGCCACGGCCGGCCCGCCCGCCGCCGATGCGCTCCCGTCCCTGCACCGGGAGCTCGGCATCGCCTACTGCCTGCTGTTCGACGAGACCGGTCGGCCGGTCGGCAGCCAGAGGGCGGGAGCGCCGGATCTCGCGACGATTCTGGCTGCCCTAGGCCCTCCGCCCGACGGGCAGTCTGTACAGACCGGCTATCTTCGGACGGCGGCCGGCCCGGCAGTCGCCGCTGCCGTCCCGCTGGAGCTCGCACGACGGGCACGTCGCGTCTGGGGCCCGGCGGCGCGGCTCGTCCTCGTAGCGCCGCTGGCCGGTCGCCCGCTCGCCGATCTGAGGGCTCTCGCCCATCTTCCCGATCTGGATCTGGGCCCGCCGGTTGCGGCGCCGGGTCTGCAATCGGTGGCGCTGCGCGGGGCCGATGGCACCGTCGCCGGCACCCTTTCATGGCGCCAGCCGCGCCCGGGCGATGCCATCGTGCACCGGGTCCTGCCACTGCTCCTCACGGCCGTAGGCGGCGTGGGCTTTTTGGGCTGGCGCTCGTGGCGGCGGGGCCGCGGGGTCGAGAGGGCGCTTGCCGCCAGTGAGGCGCGCGCGCAGCTTCTCGAGCTGGTCGATCCGCTCACCCGGCTGCCCAACCGGATCTTCTTCGCCGGCTGGCTCGCCCAGGCGCTGTCGCGCGCCGAGTCCCAGGGCAGCGGCGTGGCGCTGCTGCATCTCGACCTGGACGGTTTCAAGGAGATCAACGAGACGATGGGCCATGCTGCCGGCGACCGGCTGCTCTGTCTCGCTGCAGCCCGTATAAGGGCTGGCCTCAAGGCTGGAGAGGTGGCGGCGCGGCTCGGCGACGACGAGTTCGCGGTGGCGCGCGAAGGTGTCGTTCTCCCGCAGTTCGCCCAGGAGATCGGCCGGCGGCTGCTGCGGCTTCTGGCCGAGCCGTTCGAGATCGACGGCCGGACCGTGCAGGTCGGCACCAGCGTCGGTATTGCGGTGGCGCCCGGCGACGGCAGCGGCGCGGTGCAGCTCAGCCGCCATGCCGGCATGGCCCTGCTGCTCGCCAAGCAGACCAGGGGCGGCGCCGTGCGCCACTTCGAGCCGGCCATGGGCGAGCGGCTGGCCTCGCGCCGCCGGCTGATCGGGGAGCTGCGCCAGGCGATGCCGGCAGGGCAGCTCGAGGTCCACTATCAGCCGCAATGTGCGCTGCACGACCGGCGCCTGCTGGGTTTCGAGGCCCTGCTACGCTGGCGCCATCCCGAGCGTGGCCTGATCGGGCCCGCCGAGTTCGTCCCGCTGGCCGAGGAGACCGGGCTGATCCACGAGATCGGTGCCTGGGTGCTGCGGACCGCCTGCATCGAGGCGGTCCGCTGGCCCGGCCTCAAGATGGCGGTCAACTTGTCGCCGGCGCAGTTTCACCAGCAGGGGCTCGCTACCCTCGTGGCGGGCATCCTTGCGGACACCGGGCTGCCGGCGCGGCAGCTCGAGCTGGAGATCACCGAAAGCTCGCTGCTGGGCAACTCGCGGCAGGTATGCGCCACGCTGGAGCGGCTCCGCGCGCTCGGCACGTCGATCGCGCTCGACGATTTCGGTACCGGCTATTCGAGCCTCGGGCAGCTGCATCGGGTGCCGGTCGATGTCATCAAGATCGACCGCTCGTTCATCGCCCAGCTGGGCCGTAGCGAGCGCGCGGAGGCGATCCTGCGTGCCGTGATGGGGCTGGCCGAAGGGCTGGGGGTGACGGTCATCGCCGAGGGGATCGAGACGGAAGCCCAGCTGATCCGGCTGCGGGCTTTCGGCTGTGCCCAAGGCCAGGGCTACTACTATGCCCGTCCGCTGCCGCCCGCCGAGCTGGCGGAGGCAGGCTGGAGGGAACCCCAGGCGGCCCGCCCGCTGGAGGCCTGAGCGTGGCGCCGGGACGAGGCGCGGCTCACGGACGGAAGGCGCGCATCCAGTCGGGACAGGCCGCGAGGAGATCCGCCTTTTCGGTTGCCTGCCAGCGTTCGAGCTCCCACGGCTGGCCGCTTGCCATCAAGCAGCCCTCGCGCGCCATGTAGAGCCAGGCGCGCCGGCGCGACCCGTCGCCGAGCTGCACGGTGTGCAGCTCGGCCCGGTACTCGCCGGCTTCGTAGTGATTGATGCGCGCGATGTCGCCCGGGCTGCAGCCGCGAAACAGACGTCCCTCGACGGTGGCGCCGCAGGCGGGCACCAGCAGCGGGTAGCAGGCGTCGCACGCCGTCTCGCGGCGAAAGCCGGCGAGCCGTGCGGTCTGGAGCTCTTCCGCCAGCGGTCGCTGCAACACCAGTGAAAGCACGTCTTGGTCCATGAGCGTGCCGAAGAGGAACAGCGGTGCCACGCCCACCGCCGACAAAGGGATTGCCGAAGCCACGGCCCAGGGAAGAGGGCGCCGGACAGGGCGCTGCATGGGTTGCCTCGGCGCGCTTGCATGCATCGAAGGAGCGTCCCGGGTCGTGAAAGGGCAGCGAGGCTGCTGCCCCTAGCAGAGGAACGTGGTGAGATGAAGGGCGGCGGCCGCGCGGCCTCCTGCTGGCGACCGTCCGGCATGCTGCGCGAGATGCCGGGTGTATGGTCGGCATGTTAGTAACGGCGGGCCCGACGAGCCGGGGCAACAGCAGACCGCACTCACGCCGGCCGATTGGCCCCCGAGCGCCGCGCACGGGAGAAGAACGCCTCGTGCAGCAGCGCCCGCCACCGCCTCGCCGGCAGGCGGAAAGACCCCGTCGGCCGCAGGACGTTGCCAAAACTTCCCGGCACCCCGGCCAGCACCGCCTCGGGCACGCCAACGGCACCGGGCGCTCTCAGAGCCTGTCAATGTTCCGGCGGCCTTGGCGTCGCGGGCGCACGGCAAGCGAGTCGTGAGGCTTTCGGATCGCTATGCCGGGCATATGGCAGGGCCCTTTGGCGGTGAGGCGTGAGGGCGGGGCGTGCGGAGGCGGATCTGTTCGGCGGGCGGCCCCGGCTGCGCCGGGCGGTGCCTTCGCAGGTCGAGCTGCGGGCGCTGAGCCTGGACGATCTGGTGCCGGCGGAGCACCGGGTGCGGCTGGTCTGCGCGTTCGCCGAGGGGCTGGACGTGGAGGAGCTTCACGCCGGCATCCGGGCGGTGGAGGGCCGGCCGGGGCATCCGCCGGCCGATCCTCTTGTGCTGCTGGCCTTGTGGCTGTTCGCGACGCTCGAGGGGGGTGGGCAGCGGGCCGGCGCCGGTCCGGCTGTGTCGCGAGCAGATGGCGTATCAGTGGCTGTGCGGCGGGATCGGGGGCAATCACAAGAGCCTGGCGGATTTCCGGGTCGGCCACAGGGTGGTCCTGGAGCGGCTGCTGGTGGACGGGTCCGCCGCCCTGCTTGAGACCGGGGTGGCGCGGCGGGACCGGGTGGCCCAGGACGGGGTGCGGGTGCGGGTGCGGGTGCGCGCCGCGGCGGGGGCCGCGTCGTTCTGGCGGCGCTCGACGCTGGCGGCCGGCCTCGCGGCCGCCGCGCAGGAGGTGGGCCGGCTGCGGGCCGAGCTCGAGGCCGATCCCGGTTGCGCCGGCCGTCGCGAGGCGGCCGACCGGCGCCGCGCCGTCCTGGACCGCCAGCACCGGGTGGCGCAGGCGCTGGAGGCGGCAGCGCGGCAGCGCGGCAGCTCGGCAGCGCGGCAGCGCGGCTGGCGGCGGCGCGGCAGGCCCGTGCCGGCCGGGACGGGAGCAGGCGACGTGGCGAGGGCAAGACCATGCAGGGCGGGCCGCCGGAGGCGCGGATCGCCACCACCGATCCCGAGGCCAGGGGCATGAGGACGGCCGATGGCGGCTGGGGGCCGGCATGGCACGCCCAGCTCGCCACCGACACTCACAGCCGCCTGATCGCCGCGGTGGACGTGGACGCCATCGCCTCGGACATGCGCGAGCCGCGGTCGATGAGCGACCATCCGGCCGAGGCCTACGGCATCCGGCCGGCCGGGCCTCTGGTCGACGGCGGCTACACGCGGCTGGACGACATCGCCTCCCCGGCCGAGGCCGGCTGGCGGCCTGTGCCCCGGCGCCGGTACCGCGCGAGCCGACCCGCGAGCGCCACGCGCCGCTCCAGGGTAAACAGCCGGTCGTTACGCCCTGGCGGGTCCGCATGCGCACCCAGGCCGCCAGGGCCATCCACAAGGAGCGCACTGCCACCGCGGAGCGCGCCAACGCTCCGGCCGGCAATCGCGGCCTGCAGCGCCTCTTCGTGCGCGGCGCTTCCAAGGTCAAGGCCGTCCGGCTTTGGTTCGCCCTCGCCCACAAACCGGCCACCGTCTGGCGGCTCGCGTCCGCCTCAGCCTGCCGGCAGCACCCACCACGTCGCCGCAGGACCCGCCCCAACGCCCGCACGCTCCGCCGATCCACCGGCGGCCCCGTCGCGGCACTCGCACGAGCCGCCCGCCGACCGCGCCACGCATCGCCACCCGCGCCCCGGTCTCCGGACGAGCCATCGGCTCACCAGCGCAAGGAGCGGGGCACCGCCTTTTCTTGCGCAGGCGGTAGCCGCCCGTGCGAGCCGGTCGAGGAAAGCTACGATGCGACAGGATGATGGCGCCGCGTTCCTCGGCGGGGCGAGCCCGCCCTGGGCTCGCGCGGCCCGCCACGGCCGGCCTTGCCGCCCGGCGACGACCGCATCGATGCTCGTCGAACAGGCTCGGCGAGAGCTGGAGAGGTTGGCGGTCCTATCCAACGGGGCGGTGCTCGCGTTCATGACCTTTCCGAAGGAGTATCGGGCCGCGAGAAACGGCCTCGCCACTGCTTGATGGGTGCCCTCCTGCGCGAGCAGCCTGACGAATGGGCCGCCCGGCGCTACCGCTGAACGGCGCTGGAAACGATTGCCCCGCGCCGCGGTAATGCGCTGGCGTGCTGCCCACCGTGACCGCATGAGCCGGACCGGTCGGGCATGGCGGAGATCATGCCGCAACTGCGCGAGCTGGACCGTTCCCAGAGGGATGGATCGGCGGATGCGGTGAGGCGTTCCAGGCCGCTCTCCGGCGCCCGGCCCTCGAGACACAGCTGGCGGCCGCCCATGGGCGAGGCGTGCAGACGACAGGCTGGGGCTGGGCTCGCTTTGCGGCGACCGTCTCGCCGACCGGCTGCGCCGGCCGGGCCTGCTCTACGCTTTGGCCGAGCTCCTGACCGGCCTCTACGGGCTCGCCACCCTTCCCTTGATTGCGCGCGGTGATCGGCGAGGAGGCCCTGTTCGGCCGTCGCCGGATGGCCCGTCTCTACGGCCTCAACGCCGCCGGTGCGGCCCTCGGCGTCCTGCTCACCGCCCGGCTGCTGATCGGGCTTTTCGGCTTCGACGGCGCCGTCCGCCCGGCGGCCGGGCCGAGCTTCGCTTTGGCGCTCGGCCTGGCGCTGCTGTACGGCCGGCCGGGCGGCGCCCTTGCGGGGGGATCGCCGCCGGCCCCTTCGGCGACGACGGAGCCGCCCTGGACGCTGGTCATCCCCGGCTGTGCTTTCGCCTGGCCCGGTGTCTTGCTGTATGGTGGCCGGGCGGCAAGCGGGAGGGTGGAATGCGCCGGGACGAGGGGCCCATGCTTTTCGCGCTGGAGGGCTCGCGGGCGCTGGGGGAGCGCATCGCGGCGCGGCTGGGCCTCGCGCTCGCCCCGCACGAGGAGCGGATCTTCGAGGATGGCGAGCACAAGGGCCGGGCGCTCGTGCCGGTGCGCGGCCACGACGTTCACGTGCTGCTCTCGCTCTTCGCGACGCCCTCCTCGTCCATCGACCAGAAGCTCTGCCGGCTGCTGTTCTTCATCGGCGCGCTCAAGGATGCGGGGGCAGGGCGGGTCACTGCCATCACCCCTCATCTGGCCTATGGCCGCAAGGACCGGCGCACGAAGCCGCAGGACCCGGTGACCACCCGCTATGTGGCGCGGCTGTTCGAGGCTGTCGGCACCGACCAGATCCTCGCCGTCGACGTGCATAACGAGGCAGCTTTCGAGAATGCCTTTCGCTGTGGCGCCGAGAGCGTCTCGGCGCGCGGCCTGTTCGTGCGCCACCTGATGCCTTTGCTCGAGGGGCGGGAAGCGGTGGTCGTGGCGCCCGATTCGGGGGGCAGCAAGCGCGCCGAGGCGTTGCGCCTCCTGCTCGAGACCGCGCTCGGCCGACCGGTGGGCTCCGCACTCATGGAAAAGCACCGCAGCGGCGGCGAGGTCAGCGGCTCCGGCTTCGTGGGCGAGGTGGCCGGCAGGGTGGCCATCGTCCCCGACGATCTGGTGAGCACCGGAGGCACGATGCGGCGTTGTGCTGCGGCCTGCCGCGAGCGCGGTGCCGAGGCGGTCTTCGCCCTGGCTACCCATGGTCTCTTTGCCGGCGAGGCGGCGGCGATGCTGGCCGATCCGGTCTTCACCGGTATCGCGGTCACCAGCAGCGTGCCCGTGCCCCCCCTTCCGGCCGCGGCAATGGCCCGGTTGACCATGCTGGACCTGGCGCCTCTCCTGGCCGAGGCGGTGAGAAGGCTTCATGGCGGCGGCTCGCTGGCCGCGCTGTCGGACAGTCTCGAGCTGCCCGGCGGCCCTGTCGTGCCCGAGATGAGGGAGTGACGCGCAGCTTGGGCGAAGGAGGCCAGGCCGCCGCTTGTGGTGACGTCCGCGCTGTTGTTCTTTCCTTCTTCTCTAGCATTACAGCTGCGCTTTCTGCCGCCCTCTTACTCCATGGGCATCCACGGTGCGGAGATCGTGGATGCCGGGATTATCGATCGAGGCGACGTTGGAGGTTTGGGCGTCCTCGCTGCGGGGTGTGATGGCGCGGATGCGGCCG
>JAWZSN010000030.1:0-60710 GCA_033875255.1 Geminicoccaceae bacterium 1502E
TAAGACGGTGTGAACGTCCTTGGCAGAGATGGCCGGCAGCCGCGCCCGGTTCACGCTTCTTCAACCTTTGCTGTGGCACTCTCGCGGATGGTGGGAGAGGTGCCGCTGCAGGGTTCCGCGGCGGCAAAGTCCCACGCCAGCAGGATGTTGAAGCCGGGTTAAGAGAGCGTGAACGGGGTCTGGTGGCAGGTCGGCACGATCGGTTCACGTTTCCTCAACCTTTGCCGTGGCATCCTCGCGGATGGTGGGAGAGGCGCGGCCGCAGGGCACCACGGCGGTGGAGCCCTACCCGAACAGGATGCAGGGGACGGCTTGGAGCGCAATCCCATCGGTCCGGATCATAGCCGCAGGCCCTGAAGCAGTCGGCTGGCGTGAAGGCGCCGGCGATGCGGTCGATGGCGGCGGGGAGCGCGTCGAAGGTCCGGGCGGCGGTCCTTCGGAGCATCGCCTCGAGCCTGGCGAAGGCGTTCTCGGTGGGGGTAAGGTCGGGGCTGTAGGGCGGAAGGAACAGGACTGGCGCCGGCTGCCCCGAGGAGGGCGCGGGTGCGCGATCGCCTGCGGCTGGAGAGCTTGTCCGGGATCGCGATGCCGCCGCGCCGCAGCCCGGGCACGAGCGCTTTTCCGACAGGGGTCCCGAACGCGCGGGGGCTGTTCGCACCGGCGGACGCGAGGGGTGTGATCGTGCCGCGCATCGTCAGGGCGCCGGTGAGGATGGCCGGCACCCGGTGGCTGGGCGCAAAGCCCGTGCGACGTTCACGGTGTCTTAACCCGGCTGCCACATCCTGCTGGGGTGGGACTGCGCCGCCGCGAGACTCCTGCGGCGGCACCTCTCCGACCATCCAGGACAATGCCGCGGCCAACGTTGAAGAACCGTGAACCGGCCGCGGACGCCTGCCATGAAGAAGGATGAATCCCGCCCCGCACCAGCACCGTCGCCAGACCGACAGAAGCGGAACCGGAAAGCCGTCACGCCTCGCCCGGCACCGTCTCCCGGGCACCCGCCCCGGGGAGGAGTTGCGCCCCCCGATCCGCCCTTCACCTTGCCCCGCCCGCCAGCGCCTTCACCGCGTCCTCACCTTTCCCCGTTACCCTGCTGGCGCGGGACTCTGCGCCACCCTATGGCCCTCGGCCGCACCTTTCCCACCATCCGCAGAAATACCGCAGGGACTCTTGAGGCCGGGGCAGCCGCTCGCCCCGCGGGCAGCGTCCGGGCGTGCGGGCCAGGTCTGCCTTCTCCTCCCTCACGGGGGCGCTGCCTTCGCGCATCGATGAATACCAGCCGCACGGGATCGCGATCCGTCCGACCGTCGCACCAGGCCTGCCGGCGGTTCAGGACGTGGGCGCGGTCCTGCGCTGTCGCATGTCCGGCCCTTCTTTCGCGTCAGGCCGTGGCGGCGGCAGAGGCGCTGCAGCGTGCCGTAGCCGAAACGGTGGCGGCGAGCCGCCAAGGCAGCGCGCAGTTCCTCGGCGGCGTTATCGCCAGCGGCGCCCGGATCAGCCCGCCCTGCGCCTCGCTGCGGGCGGAGCGGCGCTCTCCGGGGTCGGTCGGGACGGGCACCGCCGCGCGTCCGCTCCAGCCCCCGCCACGGCTCCCGCCGGCAGCGCTGCCGCCGAACAGCGCCGCCGCCCCGAGGACCGGGAGGCGAGGATCGAGGAGTGGCATTCCCGTCATCCCCGCCGAGCTTCTCGCCCGGCCGGCATTTCGGATCCGAACTGCAGCTCGAAGGGGCTCCCTTTCGATTCAAGAAGATGGGATCGTGCTCTGAAGGCGGCGAGGATGGCGCTGATCCCGCTGGAAAACGGAAGCCGCGGGAGACGATCACCGCCAGGAGAGATCGTCGATGGGCAAGCGTCCGGCATCGTCGATCACCTGCACGCGATGCGGCAGCTCGCGGCTCCAGCGCCAGAGCACCAGGTTGAGATCGCGCGCAGGGTCGGCACCGGGAGCGAAGCTGCGCACCCGGATGCCCGCGACCCGCTGCGCCCGCAGACGCTCGGCCAGCGCCCAGCTCGGCGGAACGAGCCCCCGGCCCGCCAAGTCCTCCCAGCCGCAGGCGAGGCTCGCGGCATCGGTCTCGAGAATGGCCAGCACCGCCATATCGGTGAGGTCGACAATGTCCGTGCAATCGACCTCGTAGGCGCACAGGGTCAGGGGCTGCGGCTTGAACGGGAAGCCCTGCTGGGCCTCCAGCCATGCCGTCTCGGGCCGGAGCGACGTATAGAGCGCGGCGCTACCCGGCGGGTTGAAGCGGCCGCCATGGCGGCGTGCGCCCTCTCCCGACTCCGGGGCGTGCGACCAGCGCGGATTGTGGCCCCGGTAGACGAGGCCCTGCTGCCGGCCGGTCGGCAAGCTCAAGCGTAGCCGCCCTCGGCGATCCGGCTGAGATAGCGCTTGACGGCCTCGGCGCGACCTTCCTTGACCAGGTCCTCGGCGGTCTTGTCGCCGAACGACGGCAAGGGCTGGGAGCGGTACCAGGCGAAGGCCTGGGGCACCGAGCCCGCCCAGCCCTGGACGCGGTTGATGATCTCCACCACGTCACGTAGCCGGGCCTGGGTGGCGCGATTGCGCAGCCGCGCCGTCTTGGAGACCGCGTCGCGCGACAGGCCGAAGGCGTTCGCCAGCTCGCCCCTGGTGACGTGTAGCCGCTCGACCAGCCGGTCGGTCGCGACGAAGCCTTCGCCGGTGATCACCTCGATCAGAAACCGTTCTTGCGTCAGCATCGTCGCTTGCCCCACGAAATGCCCTTTATTCAGGGCATAGTGTAGGACATTGCACCGGCCGATCCAAGAGGCAAGCGCGCGCTCACCATTGTCCGGACATGGCCAGCGGCAACGGCGCGCCGCTTTCCGGCTCCGCCAGGATCGCTGACCCCCCGCGCCGGTCCTCGTCCGGATGGAGGTCGCATCGCGGCTCGCGAGACTGGCCGGCCAGCAGGCCGGCATAAGGTGCCGGCGTGCCGTAGAGAAAGCCCTGGATCTCGTGGCAGGCATGGCTTTCGAGGAACCTCGCCTGCTCCTCCACCTCGACTCCCTCGGCGGTGACCGTCATGCCGAGCGAGTGACCGAGGCCGATGATGGCGGCGACGATGGCGTCGACATTGCGATCGACATTGAGATTACCGATGAAGGACCGATCGATCTTGAGCTTGTCGAACGGGAACTGCCAAAGATAGGCGAGGCTGGAATAGCCGGTGCCGAAATCGTCCATGGCGATGCGCACGCCCATCGCCTTGAGGCGGGACAGCGTCGCGAGCGTGGTCTCGGTGTGGTTGAGCAGCAGGCTCTCGGTGATCTCCAGCTCCAACCGGTCCGGCTCCAGGTCGGCGGCCTCCAGCGCCTCGGCCACCATCGCCACGATGTCGCCGGAGCGGAACTGCGCGGGGGACAGATTGACCGAGACCTTGAGCGGCGGCAGCCAGCGAGCCGCGTCGCGGCAGGCCTGCTGCATCACCCAGCGACCCAGAGGCTCGATCAGGCCGGTCTCCTCGGCCACCGTGATGAAGGTATCCGGCCCGACGAGACCATGGCGCGGATGCTGCCAGCGCAAGAGCGCCTCGTAGGAGCGGATCTCCTTCGTGGCGAGGTCGTGCTGCGGCTGGTAGTGCAGCATGAACTCCCCCCGGTCGATGCCGCGCCGCAGCTCCTGCTCGAGCTGCAGCCGGGCATGCACCGCGCGGTTCATCCCCTCCTCGAAGAAGCGGAAGGTGCCGCGGCCGTCGGCCTTGGCGCGGTAGAGCGCCAGATCGGCGCTCTTGAGGAGCTGTGCCGCGTCGGGGCCGTCGGCCGGGTACAGCGCTATGCCGACGCTGGTGGCCACGGTGACCTGGTGGCCGCCGACCTCGACCGGCACGGAGAGGATCTCCACCAGTCGGCGTGCCAGGGTTTCCGCTGCGGCGGGGTGCCCCATGCTCGTCTGGACGAGGGCGAACTCGTCGCCGCCAAGGCGGGCCACCGCGTCGACCTCTCGCACCGAGCCCTGCAGCCGCGCGGCCACCGCCTGCAGCAGGAGATCCCCCACGGCGTGGCCGAGACCGTCATTGACCTCCTTGAAGCGGTCGAGGTCGAGAAACAGCACCGCCAGCATCATGCCGTCGCGGGTCGCGCGCGCCAGCGCCTGGCTCAGCTGCTCGTGGAACATGCCGCGATTCGGCAGCCCGGTCAGGCCATCGTGGTGCGCCAGATAATGAATGCGCGCCTCGGCGAGCTTGCGCTCGGTCACGTCCTGGGTGGTGCCGCGCAGCCCGATCGCCTGGCCATGCTCGTCGAGCAGCACCGCTATGTGCTCGTCGAGGAACCGTTCCTCGCCATCTGGCAGGCGGATCCGGTAATCGACCGTGGCATCGCCGCCCTCGGCCCCGACCCTGGCGCAAGCGCAGTCGAGCTCCTCGCGGTCGTCCGGGTGCACCCGGGCGAGCCAGCTATGCCGATCCGGCGCTCCCTCGCCTGCGCCACGGCCGTAAAGACGGAACATCTCGGCCGACCAGTCGATCCGTCCGCTCTCCAGATCCCACTGCCAGCTCCCCAGATGAGCCAGACGCTGGGCCTCGGCGAGACGCAGCTTTTGGATCTCGACCTCCTGCACCGCCCGGCTGGCGCGCAGCATGTAGCGCACGCGGTGGGCGAGAATCGTCCAGTTCAGCGGCTTTGTCACGAAGTCGGTGGCGCCGGCCTCGTAGGCCCGGTTGATGCTGTCGACGTCCTCCAGTCCGGTGATCATCAAGATCGGCGCGTTGCTGCCACCCGGCAAAGCGCGCATCGCGGCGCAGGCATCGAAGCCGTGCATCTCCTTCATCATGACGTCGAGCAGCACGACGTCCGGCCGCAGCCGGGCGAAGGCGGCCACGGCGGGGCGCCCGTCATCGACCTCCTCGACGGCAAAGCCCGCCTGCTCCAGCACCTCGCGGGTGAGAAAGCGGATCATCTGGTCGTCGTCGGCGACAAGCACCAGCGGCTGTTCGCGTCCCGGACGGCTCAAGCGCAATGCTCCAGTTCTTCCTCGAGGGCCAGGCGAACACGCTCATAGAAGGCGGCGATCCCGGACGCGGCGGCAGCGGCCTCGTCGATACGGCCGGCGCGCGCCATCGTCTCGACCGTCCTGCACTGCGCTGCGAGCTCCAGCGCGCCGAGATTGGCGCTGCTCGACTTGAGCGCATGCGCAGCCTCGACCATGGCTTGGGCATCACCGCTGGCGGCGCCCTGTGCAAGACGCTCGACAAGCCCCGGCGTGCTGCCGAAATAAAGATGGATGGCGCGGCCCAGCACGCTCGGCTGACCCGGCCGCCGCAGCTCGCGAAGCGTGTCGAGGGTGCGCCGGTCCAAAACGGCCGGCTCGTCCCGAGACTGGCCGGCGGCCACCGCTTCGCCGGTCGGCTCCGCGGCGGCATGCTCGGCCGCCGGCAGCCAGCGCTCCAGCACCGCCCGCATCTCCTCGGCGGTGAACGGCTTGCCCAGATAGTCGTTCATGCCTGCCTCGAGGCATCTCTCGCGGTCGCCACGCAGCGCGTGCGCGGTAAGCGCCACGATCGGCACGCCGGCAGCTCCCAGCCCGGCCTCCCGGCGCCTGATCTCGCGGGTCGCCGCGTAGCCGTCGAGACGCGGCATCTGACAGTCCATCAGCACGAGGTCGTAGCGGGCCCGGGACAGGGCCGCCAGAGCCTCCTCGCCGTCACCGGCAACCTCCGCCTCGCAGCCGAGGCTGGCCAGGATCCCGAGCGCCACCTCCTGGTTCACGAGATTGTCCTCGGCCAGCAACACACGGCCCTGCCGCGCCACCGGCGCCACCGGTGCGACCGGTGCCACTGACGCTTCCTGCGGGCGTTCGCTCACCGCCGTCGCAGGACCGTCGCCCAGCGCCGAGACCAGGCAGTTATAGAGCTCCGACTGCCTTACCGGCTTCGAGAGGCGACGCCGGATGCCCGCCCGTCGCACCTCCTGCTTCATGTCCTCGAGCCCCATGGACGAGAGCATCACCAGCCTCGTAGAGCCGAAGGCCGGCTCGGCGCCGATCCGCCGCGCCAGCTCGAGACCGTCCATGCCCGGCATCATCATGTCGAGGATCGCGATGGCGAAGGGCCGGTTCTCCCGGACCGAGCGCCGCAGCAGCTCGAGGGCGCGCCAGGCGTCCTGTGCCTGCACCACCTCGACGCCCCAGGCGCCGAGCTGCTCTTGCAGGATCTCCCTGTTGCTGGCGGTGTCGTCGACCACCAGCATGCGCGTGCCGTGCAGCGTGCCCGGCTGTACAGGGCGCTGGTCGGCTCCTGCCTGTCGTCGCAGGGTCGCGGTGAACCAGAAGGTCGAACCCTCGCCCGGCATGCTCGAGACCCCGATCTCGCCGCCCATCAGCTCGACCAGCTCCCTCGAGATGGCAAGGCCGAGGCCGGTGCCGCCGAACCTGCGGGTGGTCGTGCCATCGGCCTGCATGAAGGCACCGAAGATCCGCTCCTGGGCGTCGAGGGGAATACCGATGCCGCTGTCGCGAACCTCGAAACGCAGACGCACGCCATCCGGATCGATCTGAACCGGGTCGACCCGGACCACAACCTCGCCTTGCTCGGTAAACTTGATGGCATTGCCTACCAGATTGACCAGGATCTGCCGCAACCTCCCCGCGTCGCCGGCCAGCGCCGTCGGCACCCGGGCGGGGATCAGGCAGCCGAGCTCCAGACCCTTGGCGTGAGCGCGACCGGCCTGGATCTCCATCAGGTCCTCGACCAGGACGCGCAGGTCGAAGTCGATCTCGTCGAGCTCCAGCTTGCCGGCCTCGATCTTGGAGAGGTCGAGCACGTCGTTGATGAGGGCCAGCAAGGTTTCCCCGGAGACCTGCACCATCTCGGCGAAGCGTCGCTGCCGCGCGTCGAGCGGCGTGCCGAGCAGCAGCTCGGTCATGCCCAGCACGCCGTTCATCGGGGTACGGATCTCGTGGCTCATGTTGGCGAGGAACTGGCTCTTGGTGCGGTTCGCCAGCTCGGCTGCCTCCTTGGCCTCGCGCAGCTCCTCGTGCTTGCGCGCGCGATCCCGGGCAGTCTCCTGGAACACGGTGAGGGCCGCCGCCATCTCGCCGATCTCGTCGCTGCGCCCGCGAAACGCCAGGTCGATATCGTTGTTGCCGTCGGCGAGCCGCTTCATCGCCCCGATCATCGAGGTGATCGGCCGCACCACGCTGTTGGCCGCAAGCCACCCTGCCGCCAGCACCGCGAGACAGACGATGCCGCCCAGCACCCACACCTGCAGGCGCAGACGGTCGATGCTGGCGAAGGCGACGTCCGCGGCGATCTTGGCTTCCATTTCCCAGAGCGGATCGCTGAGCGGGCCGACCGCCGTCGAGTGCAGCCTTTGGGCGAGATAGCCGTCCCGCTCGACCACGCCGTCGGTCAGCCCGTCGATCTCGGTCGTGGCCCCGCCCGCCCCGGCAGCTTCCCCGCTCCCGGCGGTGTGGTAGAGGGTCTCGCCGGTGAGGCGGTCGCGGAGCACGAGGACGCGGTCGGGGCCCTGTTCCGCCCCGGCCATGGAGACGGAAGCGAGCGAGCGCTGCACTGCCGCCCAGTCGATGACGCCGACCAGCCCGCCAATGATGGTCGAGCGGTCGTAGTCGGCGTGGATCGGCATCGCGAAGGTGAGCGCCCGGCCCTCGACGAGCTCGGAGCTTCCGACACGTCCGTGATAGTGGCGACCCGCCGCCACCGCCGCGGTGACCGGCAGCGCCGCCAGGTCCCGGCCGAGATTGTCGGGCCGCGTCGCCGCGATGACGCGCCCGGCCGATCCGACGACAGCGATCTCCGCGAGGTGAGGGTATTGCCCTCGCAGTGCGGCCAGCTCCTTCGCCAGATCGCCGCTCTCGTCCTCGATCAGCACGTCCTGCATGACCCGGAGCTTGCTCCAGGTCTCGAGATCGACGAGCGAGTCGGCGAGGAACAGCTCGAGCCGCGCCAGCGCCTCCTTGTTCACCAGCGCGAGATCCGCACTGATGAAGCCGCGCAGGGCGTCGCGGGCCGAGTAGAACAGCCCGGCCGAGACAATCACCAGCGGAAGCAGCGCGCACACGAGGAAGAGCGCGACCGCCTTTTGACGGAGCCGCATGGACAGAAGCCGCCCCTGCTATTGCTGCTCGAAGGCGAGCAGCGTCCAGTTCTCGGCTTTTCTGGCAGCGACGGCGAACGTGCCCTCCGCCGTCGTCACCGTGCCGCCGCGCTCGCTGCCCAGGCGCTCGAGCAGCTCGTCGCGCGTCATGCCGCCGAAGGCGAACTCCTCGAAATAGGCGCCCTGCTCTTCCATCTCGCCCTGCCTGGCGACCGGAATGGCGCGGCGGCTGTCGGCGACCACGTAGCCCTCCTGGCTGACCGCGAGCACGAACGGCCCCGTCTCGCCCATGTCGCGGCTCACGATCGCCTGAAACACGTCGAGACCGTGCTCGTAGTGCAGGATCGCTTTCTTGGTGCCGTCCACGACCACCGGGGTGATGTAGGCCAGCACCCACTTGTGGACGTCCTGGGAGATGTAGATCGGGGAGACGTAGACGGTGCGCGGCCGCTGCTCGAATGCCGGGGCGAAGAACGCGTTGCTCGCCTCCTCGGTCGAGAGATCGTGCGCGATGTCCTTGCCGACGATCCGCGAGATCTCGTGCCCGTTCGGGTCGATCAGGCACATCTCCTCGACCTGGAAGCGATCCTGCACCGCCAGCGAGACCTGGTCGATCCGGTGCTTGTGCTTTTCCCTGGCACCATGGTCGTGCTCGGTGAAATAGGCGCCGAACGCCTCGTCCTGGGCGGCGTTGACAAGCGCCTTCCTCGCCCGGTGATGCAGCAGGTCGAGGATGCCCGCCTTGCGGGCGACCAGGGCCTGGACCTCGGGCACGCCGGCCGTCGCCTCGGCGGCCGCCAGGCTCAGGGCCGCCACCACCGCATACCGTAGACCTCGCCGCATCATTTCCTCATCCGTCCCCGCTGACCGTCGGCCGGACGCAGTCAGTCCTCCCGCGATCATGCACCGCCCCCGTTTAAGAAAGAGTTGCGTTCCGGCACATCACCTCGGCCGCCCTCTCTCAACCTGTCCGCGCATTTTCTCGTGGAAATTCTCTCTCCGCAATAGCCGAACGCACCCGGGCCCAGCCTGGGTGTGGCAAGCCCTTCAATAACCGGCGACTGCGGCGCGGATGCAGCAGATGCGGTAGCCGGCGTCATCCGGGGCAGGCCCCGGGGCCTGCAGCAGCCCCCCGCCCTCCCCGGATGACGCCGTCGGTAGACGCTTGATTTTCGGGCCGGCCTATGGCGTCGTCATTCTATTGCAGCAGGAAAGCCATCCCTTCCTGCAGGTTTTGATTGTGCGCTGGCTGATATGAAGGTTGTTCCATGGACATAATATCGCTGGGCATGGGCCTGTTGCTGGCCGCTGTCGTCGCCGCGCTCATTCTCCTCGAGGACCCGTGCAAACCTATCCGGCAGCAGGTGCGCGAGCGCACCGCCGAGGAGAAGGGCGACCCGTCCTAGCCCCTCGCGACGGTGATTCCCGACGGCGCTGAAACCGCAGGCGGCGGCCCTCTGTTGATGAAGTGCGCCGCGCGAGTGCCCGGTCGCCACGGAGCCCGGGGGTGCCTTTGCCGAGAGCCGACGACATCGCCGCAGGAGGGGCCGCAACATCCGCCCGCCCGCTCGTGGAGCTGGGCTGGGTGCTGGCGGGCCTGCGCCGGCCGGGCGAGCGCGCGGCAGTCGAGGCGGCCCGTGAGCAGGCGGCAGGCCTGCTGCGCCGGCTCCTTCCCGGCTTCGACTGGCGCCTGCCGGTGGTGACTGTCGAGGAGCTGCCCACGGAAGGCTGCGTCGACCCGGTGCTCTTTCTCGACCGCGCCGACACCGAGCGAGAGGCCCGCGGCTGGGATTTCGCGCTGCTGGTGACCGGCGCCGATCTCAAAGGCTATTTCCGCGGCTTCGCGCTCGCCGCTCCGTCGCGGGCCCTGAGCGCCGCCGTCCTCTCCACCGCCCGGCTGGCACCGGAGAGCGAGACCGGCGACGAGGCGAGCCGGCAGATCCTCGCGAACCGGGTCCGGGCCCTGGCCCTGCACATGCTCGGCCATCTCAACGAGATGCCGCACAGCGACGTGCAGCACTCCTTCATGCACGACCTCGAGGGGCCGGCCGAGCTGGACGGCATGAACGGCTTTGAGGACGAGGAGCTGCTGCGGCTCGCAGCGACGCTCGAGGCGGTGGCCGATGTCCGCCTGGAGGAGGCGGGGCACCGACCGCGCAGCCGGACCGCCTTCTATCTCCGGGCCGCCCTCCTGAACGGCCGTGGCCTTCTGGACGCGGTCCGGCGGGTGCGGCCGTGGCTGCTGCCGCTGCGCCTGGGTGGCCTCACCACGGCTGCCATGTCGGCCCTGCTGGTGCTGCTGATGACGGCGGAGGCATGGGAGCTGGGCGTGGGTCAGCCCACCGCCAGCCTGCTGCTGGTGACCCTGCTGGCGCTGGCCTTCGCCACCGCCTCGGTGCTGCGCCGCCAGCGCCTGATCCTCGCCCATCGCCGGCGCGGCCTCACCGAGCAGCGCGTCGTCAGCAACGTCGCCACCGTGCTGATCGTGGCGGTCGGCATGGCGACGGCATGCGCCCTGCTGTTCGCCACCGCGCTCCTGCTCGGCTTCCTGCTGTTCGACGCCGCGCTGATCGAGCGCTGGACCGACAGCGGCGTCGGCCCGCTGCCCGCCCGGGCGCGCATCGCCGCCCTCGCCTCGGCGCTGGCCATCACCATCGGCGCGCTTGGCGCCTCGCTCGAGGCCCGGACCTACCTGCGCCACGTCACCCGGGTCGACGAGGAGACGTGAGCGCCGCGGGCGGCGCTAGTCGGCCGCCAGCGCCGGCTGCGGCTCGATCCTCGCGGCACAGAACTTGAACTCGGGGATCTTGCCATAGGGGTCGAGCTGCGGGTTGGTCAGCACGTTGGCAGCCGCCTCGGCGAAACAGAAGGGGATGAAGACGACCCCCTCGGGTACCGCATTGTCCTGGCGCGCCATCAGCTCGATAGCGCCGCGCCGTGTGCTCACCCGCACCATGGCGCCGGCGTCGAGCCCGAGCCGGCGCAAATCCAGCGAGTTCAGCGAGCAGAACGCCTCGGGCTCGAGCGCGTCGAGATTGCTGGCGCGACGGGTCATCGCCCCGGTGTGCCAGTGCTCGAGCGTGCGGCCGGTGGTGAGAATCATCGGAAAGTCCCGATCGGGCTGCTCGGCCGGCGGCACGATGTCGGCGGGCACGAGGCGCGCGCGGCCGCTCGCGGTCGGGAAGCCGTCGCCATAGACCACGCCCAGGCCGGGATGGTCAGGCTCGGGGCAGGGATACATGATCGAGCCCTCGCTCTCGAGACGCTGCCAGGTGATATTGTCGAGCGAGGGCATCGCCTGCTTCATCTCGGCGAACACATCGGCCGGGCCGGCATAATTCCAGCCGAGGCCCATGCGCCGGGCGATCTCCTGGGTGATCCACCAGTCGGGCCGGGCCTCGCCGGGCAGCGGCAGGGCCTGGCGGCCCATCTGCACCTGGCGGTTGGTGTTGGTGACGGTACCGTTCTTCTCCGGCCAGGCCGAGGCCGGCAGGACCACGTCGGCGTAGCGCGCCGTCTCGGTCAGGAAGATGTCCTGGACCACCAGATGGTCGAGCCTGGCAAGAGCATCGCGGGCGTGTTGGGCGTCGGGGTCCGACATGGCCGGATTCTCGCCCATGATGTACATGCCGCGGACACGGCCATCGTGGATGGCGTCGACGATCTCGACCACGGTGAGCCCCGGCTCGGGATCGAGATCGACGTCCCAGAGACCCTCCAGCCTGCCGCGATAGGCGGCGTCGCCCACGCCGTGATAGTCGGGAAAGACCATCGGGATCAGGCCGGCGTCGGAGGCGCCCTGGACGTTGTTCTGGCCGCGCAGCGGATGCAGGCCGGTGCCCGGCCGACCCACCTGGCCGCACATCATGGCGAGCGAGATCAGGCAGCGCGCATTGTCGGTGCCGTGCACATGCTGGCTCACCCCCATGCCCCAGAAGATGATCGCCCGCTGCGCTCCGGCATAGGCGCGCGCGACCTCGCGGAGCGTCGCCGCGTCGATCCCGCAAATCTCCGCCATGGCCTCGGGCGTGAACTTGGCCAGATGCGCCCTGAGCTGCTCGAAGCCTTCGGTGTGCGCCTGGATGTACTGGGTGTCGTAGAGGCCCTCCTCGACGATCACGTGCATCATCGCGTTGAGCATCGAGACGTCGCCGCCGGGCCGGAACTGCATCATCCAGGTGGCGTGCCGCTTCAAGGCCATGCCGCGCGGGTCCATGACCACGAGCTTGGCACCTTGCTTCACCGCCTGCTTGAAATAGGTGGCCGCCACCGGGTGGTTCTCGGTGGGATTGGCGCCGATCACCACGATGACGTCGGCCTTCATGGCCTCCATGAACGGCGCCGTCACGGCACCGGTGCCGATGCCCTCCATGAGCGCTGCCACCGAGGAGGCGTGGCAGAGCCGCGTGCAGTGGTCGACATTGTTGGTACGAAAGCCGGTGCGCACCAGCTTTTGGAAAAGATAGGCCTCCTCGTTGCTGCACTTGGCCGAGCCGAAGCCGGCCAGCGCCTTGGGCCCGTGGCCCTCGCGGACAGCGGTCAGGCCGGAGGCCGCCAGCTCGAGCGCCTCCTCCCACGTGGCCTCGCGGAAATAGTCGAGCGGCCTTGCCGGATCGAAGTCGATCGAGCCGTCCTTGCCCACGCCCTCCTTGCGGATCAGCGGCCGGGTGAGCCGCTGCGGGCTGTCCACATAGTCGAAGCCGAACCGGCCCTTCACGCACAGGCGGTTCTCGTTGGAGGGCCCATCACGACCGCTCACGAAGGCGATCTTGTCGTCGCGGATATTGTAGGTGATCTGGCAACCGACGCCGCAATAGGGGCAGACGCTGTCAACCTTGCGGTCGGCCTCGCGGCTGCCGCGGCCGGTGGCCTTCTCGACAATGCTGGAGGGCATCAGCGCCCCGGTCGGGCAGGCCTGGACGCACTCACCGCAGGCGACGCAGGTGCTCTCGCCCATCGGGTCGTCCTGATCGAAGACGATCTTCGCCAGATGGCCGCGGCCGGCCATGCCGATGACGTCGTTGACCTGGACCTCGCGGCACGCCCGCACACACAGATTGCAGTGGATGCAGGCGTCGAGATTGACCGCCATGGCGGGGTGCGACCAGTCGGCTGCCGGCTGGTGCGCACGGGCCGGAAAGCGGCTGTCCTCGAGGTCCATCCGCTCCGCCCAGTCCCACAGGCGGCTGCCGGTGTCGTGGGCGTCGGCGCGGGCCGGCTGGTCGGCCACCAGCAGCTCCATCACCATCTTCCTGGCCGAGGCAGCGCGCTCGGAGGCACTGCTCACCTTCATGCCCTCGGCCGGCTGGCGGATGCACGAGGCCGCCAGCACCCGCTCGCCCTCGATCTCCACCATGCAGGCCCGGCAGTTGCCGTCGGCCCGGTAGCCCGGCTCGGGCAGCCAGCACAGATGCGGGATGTCGACACCCTCGCGCCTGGCCACCTGCCAGATGGTCTCGCCCGGCTGCGCCACGACCTCGCGACCGTCGAGCGTGAAACGGATGGTCTCGGTCATGACATCAGGCCTCCCCGGGGGGCAGAATGAGATTTGTCAGCGCGCCGTTGGCCGGCTTGAGCGGATCGACGAGGTGCACGCCCTCAAGGATGCGGCCGTCCTGCTGATCTTCCGTGATGATCAGCATGGGCTGGAACCCTTTTGCAGGTACATGCCTACATTATCTCCCGGGGCGTTACGCGCTCAAGCCGGCGCCCGGCCGCCCGAACTCCTCGGGAAAATGGCGCATCAGGGACTTGATGGGGTTGCCGGCCGCCTGGCCCAGACCGCAGATCGAGGCGTCGGTCATCGCGCGGACGAGCTCGTCCAAAAGCGGCTCGTCCCACTCCGGCCGCGCCATCAGCCCGACCGCCTTCTCGGTGCCGACCCGGCACGGCGTGCACTGGCCGCAACTCTCGTCCTCGAAGAAGCGCAGCAGGTTCAAAGCGGCGGCCTTGAGATCGTCCTTGTCCGAGAGGATCACCACGGCGTGGCTGCCGACGAAGCTGCCGTACGGCTCGAGCTTGCCGAAATCGAGCGGCAGGTCGCCCATCGCCGCCGGCAGGATGCCACCCGAGGCGCCGCCCGGCAGATAGGCGCGAAACGCGTGGCCTTCGGCCATGCCGCCGCAGAACTCGTCGATCAGCTCGCGCACCGTGATCCCGGCCGGCGCGAGCTTGACGCCGGGCTCCCTCACCCGCCCCGAGACCGAGTAGGAGCGCAGGCCCTTCGAGCCGTTGCGCCCCTGCGACGCGAACCAGTCCGCCCCCTTCTCGAGGATGTCGCGGATCCAAAACAGGGTCTCGACATTGTTGACCAGCGTCGGCCGGCCGAAAATGCCGTGTTGCGCGACATAGGGCGGGCGGTGGCGCGGCAGGCCGCGCTTGCCCTCGATGCTCTCGATCATCGCCGACTCTTCGCCGCAGATATAGGCCCCTGCGCCACGCCGCAGCTCGAGATGGCCGGGCTCCACCAGCCCGGCCTGCTCCAGCCGCGCGATCTCCTGTTCGAGAATCTCGAGGATCGCCGGATACTCGTCGCGCAGATAGATGAAGACCCGTTCTGCCCCCACGCTCCACGAGGCCAGCAGCGTGCCCTCGAGAAAGCGGTGCGGGTCGCGCTCGAGATAGTAGCGGTCCTTGAACGTGCCGGGCTCGCCCTCGTCGGCGTTGACCGCCATGTAGCGCGGCCCAGGCTGCGAGCGCACGATCTCCCACTTGCGCGAGGTCGGGAAGCCGGCGCCGCCCAGCCCGCGCAGGCCGGAATCGTCGAGGGCGCGCAGCAGGCCCAGCACCTCCTCGCCGGGGTTTGCAGTATCGGCCGGCAGGCCGCGCCGGGCCCGCCACAGGGCATAGCCGCCTTTCGCCAGATAGGCGTCGAGATCGACCCAGGCGGGCATCGCCGGGCCAGTGTCGCCGGCGGCCAGCACCGCCTGCACCGCCTCGAGGCCGGCAGGCTCCACGTGCCGCTTGCCGACCATGCAGGCAGGAGCCTTGTCGCATGCGCCCATGCAGGGGGCGCGCACCACCCGGACGTCAGCCGGATCGAGGTTTTCCTCCAGAGCCCTCAGCAGCGTCTCCGCCCCCGCCATGGCGCAGCTCAGGCTGTCGCAGACGCGCACGGTGACCGCCGGCGGCGGCGCCTCGCCCTCCTTGACCACATCGAAATGGGCGTAGAAGGTGGCGACCTCGTAGACCTCCGTCTGCGCCAGCCGCATCTCCTCGGCGAGGGCTGCCAGATGGGCAGCCGAGAGATAGCCGAACCGTTCCTGCAGCAGATGCAGGAACTCGATCAGCAGATCGCGGCGGCGCGGCCGCTCGCCCAGCGTCGCGCGCACCTCGGCCAGTGCCTCCGGCCCGACCTGCCGGCCCTTCGGCGTCACCCTGCCCCGCCGGCCGCTCCTGCTCGCCTTGTCCACCATCGCCCGACGCTCTCCAGAGCACGCACTACGCGCAAGCCATCCCTTCGAGGCCAGCGCCATGGCCGCCTCGCTGGTCGAAGCGTAGAAGCGATCAGGGCATGGCGCAAACAATACGACGCGGTATCGCCCCATTCGGTCCGGAGCATGATAAAGTATAGCCAGAAGTAATGCGCAGGACGGGAGACGTCCGCGGGGAGAGCGAGCGATGAGCGCGCGCGAGAAGCAGAAGACCTTCAGCGAGGAAGAGGCAGCGGCCCGCCTCGCCGCCGAGCTGCCGCATTGGTATGTGGAGGGCGGCTGGATCCGCCGCCGCTATCGCACCAGCAGCTGGAAGGGCACCTTGATGGTGATCAACGCCGTGGGCCACCTGGCCGAAGCGGCCTGGCATCATCCCGACATCACCGCCTCCTATGCCTGGGTCGAGGTCCGCCTGATGAGCCACGACGCCAAGGGTATCACCGAGCGCGACTTCGCCCTGGCGAGGAAGATCGAGGAGGTGATCGGCTGGCAGCCCGGCCTCGAGGGCGGCGCGCTCGAGGGCACGCCCACGGACGATCTGCGGTTCGCCTACATCAAGCACGACAAGCCCAAGGCCTGATCGGCACGGCCGCCGGATCGCGGCTCACTCGGCCTCCCGGGGGTCCGGACCGCCTCCCCTCCTTGCCCCGTCACCGCGGATGGCACGGCGGAGGAACCCCAGATGGTCCTGACCGAAAAAGGGCTCATCCCGATAGATGTAGGTGGGCGAGCCGAAGACGCCCTTGCGGGCCGCCAGCGCCGTATTCGCGGCGAACTCCTCCTGCACCGACGGACTCAGTGCCTCGGCGCAGAGCGCGGCTCCCGGAACGCCGAGGCGCAGCTCGTCGAGAAGGTCCGCGACAAGGTTCTCGTCGGCGATGTCGAGATCGTCGCGCCACAGCGCCTGAAGGACGGCATGGCTCACGGCGCCGACATCGAGGCCCCGTCGCTGGGCGGCGATCACCACGCCCGAGGGAAGCTCGCGCGGCCCGTAATGGTGCTTCGGATCGACATTGATGGGAATTCCCAGATACCGGCTCCAGCGACGGTACTCGAGCTGCGCGTAGCGTTCGCGCACCGGGCAGCTCTCGCGCACCCGCGCCCCGGCATAGGCCCGGTCTGCAGTGTTGGCGCCGTCGATCGGCTCGAGGCGCTCCACCAGCTTGCCGAGATCGACAGGATGATGGACCACCGCGACGCCCAGCTCGCTTGCCAGGGCGTTGAGCCGGGCCGCTCCCAGATAGGTGAAGGATGATCGAACGGAATAGAAATACTCGATGGGCTCGTTGCGCATGACCCCCGCTTCCCGGTTCCGGCCGCGCCCGCCGGACCGGCGCGGACGCCCGACCGTCGCTTGCCCCGGCGCTGGCCGCAAGGCTCTTGCCGCCGGCAGCTCCCCTCAGCCGGAGTCCTGTCCGGCCGCTCGGGCGTCGGCGGGGTAGGTCAGCGTTCCGTCCGGCGCAATCCGCGCGGCTTCCGTCAGCCGCGCCGGCTCGACCTTGCCGGGCCCGAGAATGTGGCAGACGGTCTCGCCCGCGGCGATCAGGTGGTCGGCCACGATCCGCCGGTGGCAGCGCCACCACACCGCCTCCGCGCACATCATGGCGCAGCGCACCGCATGGCCCAGCTCGCGGAGCCTCGCCAGGCCCTGCCCGAAAGAAGTGCCGATGGCATGATCGGCATAATTGTGAAAGCTGCGGTTCTGCCAGTACCCGTTGACCGACGCCGGCACGTCGGGGCGGGAACCGCGCAGGCCGCCCAGCTCGCCGATCCGCTCGTAGCCGATGCCGAAGTGACGTAGCGTCTCCTCCAGGGCGTCGGCGTTGAACTGCGGGTTGGCGCGCGAGCGCGGAACGGTCCTGATGTCGACCACCAGCCGGACGTCCGAGGCCTCCAGCAGCTCTACGAGCTGGCCGGCGGTCCGCGTCGAATGGCCGATGGTGAAGAACGGATGCGTCGCGCTCGACATGCCTGCACGGATCTTTGATGCCCTTGTGAGCAAACCGACGACGGTCCGTCCGGCTCCCCGGGCATGCAGGATCAGGCGAAGAGGGCGTCGCTGGAAAGCGGCGGCGCGAGGCGCACCGGCAGGTCGCCGGCCATCGTCTCGCCGGGCTCGCAGCCTTCGCGGCCGATCAGGGTCATGGCGGTGAGACCGGCGGCGTGCAGCCTGCGGGCGAGCTTTGCCGCACCGGCCGGGCTGGCGGGGCCGTCACCCTCCATGGCGCCAATAGCCACCAACCCCTCCGGGCGCTCGAGGATCAAGGGTGCCGCGGCCAGCATCTCGGTCACCGCGGGCGTGCAGCGCGCCCAGCGCACGAGAATGTCGCGGTTGAGCCAGCGTTTGTGGCCGAGGACGGCGCCCCACAGATGCTTGCTGCGCAGGATCCCGTCGGTGAGCCAGGGCATGGTGCCGCCGAAGTCGACGGTATCCAGGCCGCAGGCCTCGGCGTTTTCGAGGCCGGCGAGCCGCACCGCCACATGGAAGCCCGCATCGCGCGCCTCCTGCGGGTCGAGCACCGTGCCGAGGCTCAAGAGCCGCAGCGCGCCGCCGCCACGCTCCACCAGCACGCCACCGACGACCCGGCCGCGCTGCTCGATCCACAAGAGCCCGCCTCTGGCGAGGCGGCGCCGCAGCCGCGTCGGATCCCGCACGACCGCCGCCTCGCCGAAGCTACGCTCGGCGAAGGGCACGTACATCTGCGCATAGAAGCGCTCGAACGCGCCTTCCTCGGTGGCCTCGCGCCAGGCGAGACCTGCCGTCTCGATGCGGCCCACCGAGCTGCGCACCGACTTGCTCAGGTGCAGGCGCCGGCGCATCTCGAGCGTCGTGACGCGCTGCCCGATGACCTCGGGCAGCCGCAGCTGGCCAGCAGCCGCCAAGTGCCGCCCGACGAGCCGCGGCACCCGCGCCAGGACCATGTCAGTCCCCGGCGCGCGCAATCCGCGGGCGGCCGCGATCGTCGCCCTGGTCCCGACTGTCTCGACCTGTCGCCCATGCGGCATGACCCGCTGCAGCCAGAGATCGATGGTCTTGGAGGCGCCGGCGACGAGCACGGTGGCCGGCCGGCCGGCTGGCGTGAGCCCGCTGACCCGGCGCAGCGGCAGCCGCCGCTCGGCCAGCGGGGCAAGGACATAGCGGCCAGCGCTCGCCGCCGCCTCCCAGGGGCCGTCGACCCGCGCGCGGAGCGCGTCGAGCGATGCCACTACACTCACGAGCCGTTCTCCAGCCGCTCGAGCAACCCGGCGGATGTCGGACCGTCGCTGCCTCGCTTTAGCACCAGCAGGGTATCGAGGCCCGCCGCAGCGAGCCGGCGACGGGCGGCATCCCCCGTCTCTTGCTCGCGCGGCACGACCACGGCGGCGAGCCCGTCGTCCAGCCGCACCACCGGCGCCAGGTCCGCGAGGAAGCCCGCTACCGCCGGGCTCCAGCGCCGCCAGCCGAGGAGCAGCTCGTGATCGGCCCGTCCGCGCTCGACCAGCGCCGCCCCCCACAGGCGCTTGCTCTGCAGCACCGGATCGCTCAGCGAGGGCAGGCTGCCCCCGAGATTGACGAATGGTCTGCCGCAGCGCCGCGCCAGCTCCACGGCGAAGAAGGTGGTGGCGGCAAGCGCGCCGGTGGCCCGCGCCGCGGCGCCGACGCCGGGCGCGCCGATCGCCACGCAGTGGATCTCCTGCGGCGCCAGCTCGACGAGCTGGGCGGCGACCAGCTCCCGGTCCCGCCACACGAGCTGCAGCCCGCCGCGCCGGAAGCGCAAACGCAGGCTTGCCGCACTGCGCGGCACGCTGCTCTCGCCAAACTGCGCCCGGGCGAGCGGCAGGTACATCTCGCGATAGAAGCGGTCGAACTGCCGCGGATCGGTCTCGAAGGTCCAGCTCAGCCGGCTGTTCTCGATCCGCCTGAGGTTGGAGCGCACCGAGCGCGCCGCCCGGCCGCGCGGCCAGCCCTCCCCTTCCGGCGGCACGGCAAGCCTCGCGTCCACGAGCTCGGGCAGGCGCAGCAGCGCCCGTCCGCCCACGCGCCCGGCAGCCCGCCGCGGCAGTCGGGCCAGTACCAGGTCCGCCATCGCCGCCCGGTCGACCAGACAGTCGGCAAGACGCCCCATCGACGTCGGCGGCAGCGGCTCCACGCGCCAGTCGACGCCGCTGCGGCGCAGCACGTAGTCGAGAGACGGCCCCGCACCCGCCACGACGAGGCGCAGCCCATCGGCAGTGCAGCAGCGCAAGCCGACCGGCTGCCAGGGCACGCTGCCGAGCATGCCGCGCAGCGCCAGCAGCGCCGCCGTGGGATCCAACCGTGGGCGGCCTGGCACAGCGGCCTCAGCCATGAAGGGTCGACCGGACGGCGGCCTGTTCCTGGCCGCGTGCGCCGAGGCAGCGCGCGAACAGCGCCGCGAACCGCCCGGCAACCTCGTCGGCACCGAAGCTGCGCGCCCTGCGCTGCGCCTCTCGACCCAGCTCCTGGCGGTGGGCCGGATCACGGCTGAGGGTCTCGATCGCCCGACCGAGCGCCGGAACGTCGCCCGCCGGCACCAGCCGGGCAGCGTTGCCCACGACCTCGGCACAGCCCTCCGCATCGGTGGAGACCACGGCGCAGCCCGCCGCCATGGCCTCGAGAAGAACCATCGGGAAGTTCTCGCGCAGCGAGGGCATGACGAACAGGCCGGCGCCGGCATAGAGCCCGGCAAGCTCCTCGCGCGGCACGAACCCCAGGAAGGAGGCACGGACGCCGGCCTTCGCGGCCTGGCGGCGAAGCTCCGGCAGCAGCGGGCCGTCGCCGGCCACCATCAGCTCCCAGTCGGTGTCGAGCGCGCCCATTGCCGCGATGAGGTGCTGCAGCCCCTTGCGCTCGACCAGCCGCGAGACGGCGAGGACCCGGCGGCCGCGCTCCGCGGCGACGCTGCGCGGCAGCTCGAACGGGTTGGGGAGAACCTCGACGTCGAGCCGCATCCGCTGGTCGAGCAGGCCCGCCAGAAACATCGACGGGCTGGTGACCGCCGCTGCGCCGGCGAGGATATGGCGCCAGGCGGGGGCGATCAGGCCGTGCAGAAAGGCGAACCGGTCCGGATTGTAGCCCGGCACGTCCGAGCCGTGCGCGGTGAGCACGTAGGGCAGGCCATGGCGGTGATGAAGTGCGGCGGCGACGGCCCCGGTCGGCACCACGAAGTGGCAGTGGCAGAGATCGTGCCGGTGGCGGGCCAGGAGCCCGGCCGCCTGGCGGTACATCGGCAGGACGAAGCTCACCTGCTCCACAGCGTTGCTGTAGTGGCGCCAGCGACGCAAGCCCGGGACCCGGTGAACGCGGACGCCGCCAATCTCCTCCGTTGCCGGCAGGTCCGCCATGCCTGCCGTCACCACATCGATCGTATGACCGGCGCGCACCAGCGCCTCGCACAGAATGCGGCAGGCGGTGGCGCCGCCGCCGCCGACAGGCGGGTACTCGCAGGTCAGGGTCAAGAGCCGCACGCTGCCTCCTGACTGCCGATGCGGCACTCGACGACGCGGAACTTCCGGCCCGGCGGCGGCTCGAGATCGGCACACCACTCGACGTCGATCCGCGCCTGCGCGCCGAGGACCGCCGCCAGTCCGGCCTTGACGGCGGCGTCGACGGACGGGCCGGCCCCCTGGGCACGAACCAGGAACTCCTCCGCCGAGCGCTGGATGATCTGGTAGCGCTCGAGCCCCGGCGTGTCCTCGATGGCAAGGGTCAGATGGTAGGGCGACAGGCTGCGGCCGCCGGGCAGCCGCACGCAATCGACCAGCCGACCCTCGATACGGGCGATGCGGGAGAAGCGACAGCCGCACGGACAGGGACCGGCATCCATCGGCATCGCCAGATCGCCCACCTCGTAGCGCAGCAGCGGCATGCCGTACTGCTCGAGAGGGGTGGTCACCAGCCGGCCGGCGCCACCGTCACCGCCCTCCAGCAACTCGACGATCGTGGTGTCATCGGCGAGATGATAGCCGGCATGGGCGGCGCATTCCCAGCCGATCACGCCCGCCTCGGTGGTCCCGTAAATATCGTGGATCGCCGGCCCGAAGGCCTCGGTCAGCAGGGCCCGGCTATGGCCGTCCAGGGTCTCCGCCGTCGTGTAGACGGCCAGCGGGCGATGAGGTGCCACGCCCACCGCCCTCGCATGCTCGGCCACCTGGCGCAGGGGCGTCAGGAACCCGTAGAGAATGTCCGGCCGGAGCTCCTGGATCAGCCGCAGGAGCCGCTCGGGCTCCTCCTCGCTGGAGACCTGATGCCAGCGCATCCAGGCAGGCTGCTGCTTTTTGGGCAGGCCGCTGATCACCAGCACCTTCCTGCCGAGCCGGTAGGGGCCTGCGGCCAGGGCGCGCACGAAGGCGGCCTTGCGCAGCCGTGCGAAATGCGGGTCGCGGAAGATCATGAAGGGCCGACCCGACGACCCGCTGGTGCGGCCGCCCTCGAGCATGTCGCGGGCGAAGACGCTGCTGAGCCTGGCCTCCTCGCCGGCAGCCTGGAGCTCGGCCTTGGTGACCACGGGCAGGTGGCGAAGATCCTCCAGCGTGCGGATGTCCCCGGGCCGCAACCCCAGCTCGGCGAACCGCTGGCGGTAGAAGGGCACGCTCGCCGAGGCATGGGCCACCAGCGCCCGCAGCCGCTCCTCGCGATGCCGCCGCAGCCGCTCGGGCGACCAGTGCCGGGCGCGCTGGAGCCGCCAGTAGAGGGCCAGAAGGCGCGGCAGGCTCATTGCGGCGCCTCCCGGAGATCGCACCCCACCGGATCGCGCCTCGGCAGATCGCGCCTGAGCAGATCGCGATTGAACGCGCGCACGGCGCCGCCCAATGCCTCCAGCCTCGCCGCCCGGACCGGCCCATGCGCGCGGGCGGTATCGAGCATTGCGCAGAGCTGACCGACAGCTTGCGCCGCGACGAACGCGGCCACGTCCAGCACCCGTTCGGGCTGGCCAAGCAGCTCGAAGAAGCCGTTGAATTTCTGGTTGTAGGCAAGGCCCACCACCGGCCGGCCCATAGCGGCGGCAAAGATCGCCGGATGCATGCGGCCCGCCAGCATCAGGTCGAGCTCGCCGCAGACCGCCTTGTAGAGCGCCGCATCATCGAGCCGCAGGACGTGAGCGTCGCTGCCCGACCGCATCCGCGCTCGGACCGCGGCCGCCACCCGGCTATCGCCCTCGTGCTCCAGATCGTAGGAGGGCAGGAAGAGAACGCGGTACCCCTGCTCCGCCACCATCCGGTCGAGGCTTTCCGCCAGGAGCACCGCCAGGCGACGGGCCTCCGCCGCCTCGTTCGCCGCGTTTGCGCGAAATCGGTAGGCGATCTTGTGGGGAACGAGCCGGCGGCGCGGCGGGAACCAGCGTCGCACCGCGACGCCGAGAAGCGGCCTTCCGTCGCGCGGCAGGCCGGCAGCGGCGAGTGCGGCAAGGGCCTCCTCGCGCGGCCGTGGCCGCAGCAACAGGGCAGGATCGGGCACAAGCTCCACGCTGCGGGAAGAAAGCGGCGCGGCAACCGCCAGCGCCCGGGGGTCGCGCACCGAGACGCGTTCCATGCAGGCGAAGGCGAGGCGCGCAAAGAGGCGGCTCGAGGGAGCGGCGAGCGGTCCGACGCCCAGGGCATAGCCTGCCACCCGCGGCGCCAGCAGCCGCATCAGCAGCACGCGCAGCGCCCAGTAAGGCATCTTGACCAGGCTGTCGTCGTCCTGGAACAGGCCGCCGCCGCCGCACAGCACGAGGTCCGCGCGTCGCGCCGCGCGACAAAGCTTCAGCAGTCCCGCCGGCCCGCGCGGCAGCGGCTCGATCGCCGCCTGTCCGGATCGGCCGATGACCGCACTGATCGCCAGGCCCGGCACCAGCGCGTGCAGCTCGTCGACCATCGCCGTCAGGATGGCGCGGTCGCCCAGATTCCCGTCTGCGTCGCCTCCCAGCACAAGAACCCGCATTATCACTCCGGTCGGCCGCCTTGGGGGTTGATGAAGCGGCTCGTTGGGCGGAAGATTCGCCAATGCGGGGGCTGCCGTCAGCGAGTTTACCGTGATGGCCGCATCATCGTGCGCCTCTAACCACTCAGGAAGGCGGTCATGCGTGGAACCTTCTCTCCATGAGCGCGGTCAAGCCGCCGACCGGCTGGGCCGGCGACCGCTCCACCTCTCCATTGTGGAAGAAGAGCGACACGGTGCTTCTGCTTCGCCTGCCCGTGGCATTCGGCCTGTCCTGGATGCTGGCCCCGACAGCCTGGGACCGTCTCGCCGCCCGCGTCGCCCGCGGCCGCCGGGATCGGCAGCCCGAGCGGTTCGAACGACAGGTCAGGTGGTTGGACAGGATGCTGGACGGCAGGCTGGACGAGGCCGCGCTCGAGCAGGCGGTGTTCGGCCAGTCGGCCAACTTCCGGCTGCGCCAGCTCCAGATCCTGCGCGCGCACCGGCCCGGCCGGTGGCAGCCGCCGGTGCGCCTGGAGGGCGCCGAGCATGTGACCGCGGCGCTCGCAGCGGGGCGCGGGGCCATTCTCTGGGTCGCCTCCTTCGTCTTCTCCACGCTTCTCACCAAGCTCACCTGCCGGGCCGCGGGGCTCGAGGTGTCGCACCTCAGCCGCGCCTATCACGGCTACACCAGCAGCCGCCTCGGCTGCCGCCTGCTCAACCCGGTGCAGCGGCGGGCAGAGGACCGTTACCTCGCGGAGCGGATCGTCATCCCGCGCAACGGCGCACCGGTCGCGGCGATGCGTCAGCTCACCCAGCGGCTGCGCGAGAACCGGGTGGTCTCGATCACTGTGGACAGCGAGGGCACGACGCCGCTAGCCGCGCCGTTCTTCGCCGGCACGCTGCGACCTGCGAACGGCGCCCTCAAGCTCGCCGCCTCCTCGGGCGCGCCGTTGCTGCCGGTGGTCACGGTACGCCGCCCCGACGGTGTCTTCTACACCATCATCGGCAGCCCCCTGCCGGTCGAGCGGGGTCGCCCCGAGCAGGGCGCGCAGGCCTTGGCCCGGGCCTTGGAGCCGGCGGCCCTGGCACATCCCGACCAGTTCTTCTGGCGGACGCCGACCATCCTCGGGCCGGAGGGGCCGTTTCCGACGAGCTAGGGTAACGGGCACGGGGGCGAGGCCTCGGGCGGGTGCCAGGCGTCGCAAGGCGCTGCGCGGGGCTTTCGTTTCTCGTTTCCCCCAGTTGGCGGCGGTGAGGATCCGCCGCCGCCAGTCCCGAGAAGAAGAAAAGCCGGCCTCGCGCGGCCCTGCGCCGCCCTTTGACATCACCAGCCGCCTGCGAGCCGGGCAGAGTTCGCGCCGTTCCAAGCGCGGAGGAACTGGCCGGGGCGGCGCTCGTTACCGCCCATGCAGCCTCCTCACTCGCGGAGCCACGACATGGCGAAGAGACTCCTGATCGTTCTCACCTCCCACGACCGACTGGGCGATACCGGCCGCAAGACCGGCTTCTACTACGAGGAGATGGCCGTCCCCTACTGGATCTTCCGCGACGCCGGGCTTGAGGTCGACATCGCCTCGATCCGCGGCGGCCATGCCCCGCACGACCCTGCCAGCCTCGAGGACGCCGAGGAGGTGCCCGAGGCGGTGCGACGCTTCCGCGACGACGAGGCGGCGATGCGGCAGATCGAGAACACCCTGCCGATCGATTCCGTGGACCCGCTCGACTATGACGCGGTGTACCTGCCGGGCGGGCACGGCACGATGTGGGACCTGCCTGACTGCCGGCCGCTGCGCACGGTGATCGAGACCGCGAGCCGCCAGGGCGCGGTCGTGGCGGCTGTCTGCCACGGTCCCGCCGGGCTCGTCGGCGCCACCGCCGCCGACGGCCGGCCGCTGGTGGCCGGGCGCAGCATCAACGCCTTCACCGATGAGGAGGAGAAGGCGATGGAGCTGGACGGGGTGGTGCCGTTCCTTCTGGAAAGCCGCCTGCGCAGCCTCGGGGCCGAGTTCGAGAAGTCGGGGCCGATGGAGTCTCACGTGGTCCGCGACGGCACGCTCATCACCGGCCAGAACCCGGCTTCCTCGAAGGCCATCGGGCAGGCCATTCTCGAGGCCCTGCGGGAATAGCGCCGAGACCTCCGGGCCGGCCTCCGGCGGTCTTCGCGGCTTGCCCACAGGACAATCCACAGAGCCGCGAACAGGGCTGTCCCCCGCGCTGGGGATAACCCCTTTGTCAAGGGCCCGGGCCTGCCTCGTCGTCGGCGTCGGATTCGAGCGAGCGCAGATAGCGCTCGCGGAGCTCGCGAAAGCCCGCGAGCTGGATGCCTTCGGCAACGGCAAGCTCTGCGAGGGCTGGATCGGCGCAGGCACGCCAGGCAGCGATGCGGGCCTCGGCCCGCTCGGGCGCGACCAGCTCGATGTCGCCGGGTGCGCTGCAGTGCAGCGCCAGGAAGGTCGTGCCGCGCGAGAGGCCGGCGACGAGCCGGCCGAGCTCGGCCGCGACGTCGGGCGCGTCGGCTGCCGGCGCCAGCTCGAGCCGGTCCACGAACAGCGCCTGCGATCCCTCGAGCCGGGCGATCCATGGCGCGTAGTGCTCGGGGGTCGAGCCGCCCAGGCGCAACGTCGCGAGAAACGCCTCGATGGCGCGCGGCAAAAGAATGGGCAATCGATATTCCTCGCCCAGCCGCACATAGGTCTCGATCAGCTCGGGAACGAGCGCCGCGCCCATATGGGCGTCAAGATGGGTGGGGTCGAGGCCGCTGTCGCGCGCCGTCTCGATCTGCGCGCGCAGTTCCTCCTCGACCGCCAGCGGATCCATCCGCGCGCGCAGCTCCGGCACCGAGCGCCACATGTAGCCGTCCGCGTCGACGAGGCCGGTGGTGCGCGAGACGCCGGTCAGCGGGCGCCAGCGATAGCCGCGCCATTCGCTGGTGAGGGTGAGGTGGACGCCCAGATCGAGATCGCCCCGCGCCGCGGCGGTCTCGGCTATCTCGGGAAACCACGGGCACGGCACCATCACCGAGCCGCAGGTAACGAAGCCGCGGCCCAGAAGGTCGTGCGCGGCTCGGTTGACGCCGTGGCACATTCCGACATCGTCGAGATGGGCGATGAGAACCCGCTTGCCGGGCACCGAGCTCATGATTGCCGCCCGTGCCCGTCGCGGATGTCGATAATCGCCATGAAGGCGCCTCCTCTTTTCCCGGCCTTTGCCTAGCACGGGCCGGGAGAAGGAGGCCGGGAATCGCCGCAAGAGGGTCCGCGAGTATCGGTGCCCGAGCAGGCGGCGAGCGGGCGGGGCCTCAGCCCGCCGGGCCGCTGCCGCAAAGATCTGCCAGCAGCTCGCGGGCGGTGCGGCCGAGGACCGGATGCCGCCAGTCCGGCCAGAGCTCGACCAGCGGCAGGAGCACGAAGTCGCGCTCCTGCATGCGCGGGTGCGGCACGGTCAGCGCCGGACGATCGAGTCGCTGCTGGCCATAGGCGACGAGGTCGAGATCGAGGGTGCGGGGCTGCCAGCGACCCTTCTCGCGACTGCGGTCGCGGCCGAGCTCCGCCTCGATGGCGTGCAGCACCGCGAGAAGCGCCTCAGGCTCCAGCGCCGTCGCCACGAGAGCGGCGCCGTTGAGATAGGGTGGATGCCACCGCACCTCGTCATCCGGGTGGACCATGGCCTCGCTCTGCCGCCAGGACGAGCGAGCCACGATCGGGCCGGCGCGCTCCTCGAGAAGCTCCAGGGCACGCTCGAAGGTCGCTCGCGGATCCTCGAGATTGGCGCCCAGCGCGATCACCGCCCGCTCGCTCACCGCCCCCTCCCCTGCCCGCGCGCCTGACGCAACATGGCCATGCCCCAACGTCCCCTTGACGATCCGGTTATCCCCAGCGCAGGGGATTACCCTGTCCGTGAACCTGTGGATGAAGCCGTGGACGAGTCTTCGGCGGTCACACGGAGAGCCGCGGACGCAGGGCCTCGATGGCAGCTGCGTAGTCGGCCTTGCCGAAGACCGCCGAGCCCGCCACCAGCACGTCGGCGCCGGCCGCCACCACCTGCGGGGCGGTCTCCGCCGTCACCCCGCCGTCAACCTGGAGATGGATCGGCCGGCCGCCGATCATGGCGCGCAGGCGGCGGAGCTTCTCGAGCTGCGAGGGCAGGAACCGCTGGCCGCCGAATCCCGGGTTGACGGTCATCACCAGCACCAGGTCGATCTGGTCGAGCACATACTCGATGGCCGTCTCCGGCGTGGCCGGGTTGAGCGACACGCCCGCCTTGCAGCCCAGCGCGCGGATCGCCTGGAGGGTGCGGTCGAGATGGGTCGTCGCCTCGGCGTGTACGGTGATGATGTCGGCACCGGCTTCGGCGAAGGCGCCGAGATAAGGATCCACCGGCTCGATCATCAGATGGACGTCGAACGGCTTGGCGCTGTGCGGGCGGATCGCCTTGGTGATCGCCGGCCCGAACGTGATGTTGGGGACGAAGTGGCCGTCCATGACGTCGAGGTGGATCCAGTCGGCGCCGGCGGCGTCGATCTCGCGGACCTGCTCGCCCAGCCGGGCGAAGTCGGCGGACAGGATGGACGGGGCGATGAGAATGGGGGCGCTCATGCGCTTGTACCTCGGGCGGCTGTGGCTGTGCCGCTGGCTTCGGCATTTGCCCGCCGTCCGTCAAGCTCGCAAGTGGCCGCGGCCAGCGCGCCCTGCGGCGTCGGCTAAGGATTCGGCGTGGCCTCAGCCGGCCCGCGGGAGGCGCACCACCACCTGGCTGCCGGTCGCCATCGGCGGGTCGGAGGGCAGCAGCACGACGCCGCGGTCGGTGATCCGGAAGGTGGCCTGCGGGTAGACCGCCTGGACGTCGCGCAGCGCCGGCTCCATCACCTTGGTGCGAAAGACGTTGATGTTGCCCTTGTAGTGGTTGGGCGAGAATTGCTGGCGGAGCTGCTGCCAGGTGATCGGCGGCGTCTCGCGGTCGACCGAGCGCAGCCGGTAGCTGAGCCACAGATAGACGTCGAGCGCCCAGGACGAGCCCTTGAGCCGGGCGATGGCCTCCTCGGCCAGGACGATCTTGTGGGTCGTCAGATGCTCGTAGAAATCGTCGGAGATCTCGATCTCGCGGACCCACGAGTAGCGCCGCCGACGGCGCGGGCTGATCGTGTCGTCGGCGCCCAGGAGGTTGGTCTGCTGGTGGACGGGCTCGGGCGCGTGGCGCTCGGCGAAGAGCTCGAGACCCTTGACGAGCGCCTGGTCGCGGAGCACCCGACGCTGGCCCTGGTCCCAGATCATGGTGAACTCGGTCCGCGAGATCCGCTTGGCCTGCTCGTTGACGGCGGTGATGACGCCGCGCTCGCCGCCGGTGATGTTGTCGAACCCGAGCTTGCGGATCCACGAGGTCATGCTGTCGCCGAGCACGATGTGCTTGGTCTTGTGGCGAATGGCGTAGGTCTGGAGATAGACCAGGATCAGCCGCGCCTTGCTGCCGTAGGGAAGGCCCGCATAGACCGGGTTGCCCTCGTCGTCGGTGTCGAGCGGCTTGGGCGTCAAGATGAGCTTGAACGCGCCGTTCTTGAGGCTATAGGCCCGGGTCGTCTCGCGCGGCTTGGTGTGCGGCAGGGCCACCAGGCAGAAGCCCGAATGGAGCCAGTTCCGCCGCAGGTGCTCGCGGGCCATGATGTCGGCGGCCCAGTCGACCCGCCGCTCCCAGTCGCAGCGCAGTCGTGCAAGTTCCCTGGCATGGGCGGGCTTGCGGGGATCGAGACCGGCCGCCAGCTCCGCCGGCATCCGTTCCCGGGCGCCCTCGTGACCCAGCTCGAGGATCAGGTCGTGAATCTCGGCCATGGGTGTCGGTCCGCAACTTCGCCTGCAGATGAGGCTTGGCCTTTAACGTCCGGCGTTGCAAGCCTTTCCGGGCAGAGTCGTGTCGAATCTGCGCAGAATGATTAGCAATCGGGAAAGTAGCGGATTTGTCCACAAAGGCCCCTTCCCGCGCGCCCGATAGGAATCCTGTATAGGTTATTCTAGGAATCACTAACGATTCTGCGTTGCCGTATCGAGCATTCAAGCGGCCGGATCGGAGCCGCCGCGCTAAGCAATCTGCGTGGATAACGAAAGGTTTCTGCGTGGAACAAAGGATTCTGCGTGGCAGTCTGTGGATCGTTCCGCCCGAGGCAGTCGGACGGTGTTCCGCGTTGGCTAAAGATTCTGCGTGAACACCGAGGCGAATCTGTGCCGTTCCGGCGACACTACTGGCGCATCCGCCGTACAAGCGCTTTATGCGCATGAGAAATAAGAAAAGCGCTGGTACTGTAGGGCATACGAGCGGCACCATCGGGGACCTGGGAACATGACCGACATCGTGGAGCAGTTCCGGCGCTATGCCGAGCTGTGCAAGGCGGTCCAGCGCAAGGCGATCGAGCTGGAGAACCACCCGGACAAGGTCAAGCAGCTGCGGCGTTTCTCGCCCGGCGAGGTGGCCGACATTCTGGGCATCTCGCCCAGCCATCTTCGCAACCTGGTGCGCATGGAGGGTTTCCCGCAAGGCACCATCGCCGGCAGCTCGCGGCGCAGCTTCACCATCGACGAGATCCACGAGGCGCGCCGCTGGCTGCTCGCGACCACCGGCAATGCCCGCTACGCGCCGCAGCGGCGGCCGGGGCAGGACAAGCTGCAGGTGGTGACCTTCGTGAACTTCAAGGGCGGCAGCGGCAAGACCACCAGCGCCACCCATTGCGCGCAATACCTGGCGCTGCACGGCTACCGGGTGCTGATGGTCGATCTCGACCCGCAGGCCAGCGCCACCACCCTCTTCGGGCTCGACCCCGACGCCGAGGTGGAGGATGCCACCACCTTCGCGAGCTGGCTGCGCCGCGAGGAAGGTGCGGGGGCGGCGGAAGCGCGCCGCCTGACGCGGCCGACCTATTGGCCGGGGCTCGACCTGGTGCCGGCGAGCATCGCCCTCCAGCACGCCGAGTACGAGCTGGTCGGCCGCCTGCTGCAACAGCGCGAGTACCCCTTCTACCGCCAGCTCGGCGGGTTCCTCGATCTCGTCGGCGACGAGTACGACGTGGTGGTGTGCGACTGCCGCCCCGATGTCGGCATGCTCACCATCAACGCGCTGTTCGCCGCCACCGGCCTGGTGATTCCCATCCCGCCCTCGATGCTGGATTTTGCCAGCTCGGGCGAGTTCTTCCGGTTCATGGCCGAGGTCGCCGCGGATTTCCGCCAGAGCCTGTCGTCCAGCGCGCTGAGCTACGACTTCGTGCGTATCGTGACCACCAAGTACAAGTCCACCGACCGCAACCAGACCGAGATCGTGAGCTGGAAGCAGGCCCTGTTCCAGGAGGCGGTGCTCAAGGAGCCGATGGTGGAGACGGCGCTGGTGGACGCGGCCGGCATCGTCAAGGAGACCCTCTACGAGTACGAGCCGGGCGGCAGCCGGCGCACCTACGAGCGCGGGCTGGCGGCGATGAACCGGGTCAATGCCACCATCGAGGCCGAGCTTCTGGCGGTCTGGGGCAGGCCGCGGACCCGCACGAGGGAGGCTGCATGATGCGGCAGACGGACAAGCGCGCGGCCCTGTCGCGCTCGGTGCTCGATCTTGCTGGTGCGGCAGCGCCGGCGACGCCGGCGCCGCCGGTCGAGAAGCCCAGCGCCGCCGGCCGCGGGATCGTCGGGCAGGCGCTCGATGTCCACAAGCAGGGCCTGTTGGAGCGGGTCGCCGAGCTCGAGGCGGCGCGCTCCAGCGAGGAGGCGAGCGGCGTCCGCCTGGTGGAGCTGAACCCCGGCCAGGTGCGCGAGCGCCTTCCTGCCGACCGTGACGGACGGGCGTTGCGCGATCCCGCCTTCGAGGAGCTCAAGGCGAGCATTCGCGACAAGGGGCAGGACACGCCGATCGTGGTCCGGCGCGCCGGACCGGGCTACGAGCTGGCCGCCGGCAGGCGCCGGCTCGCCGCCTGCCGGGAGCTGGAGCTTCCGGTGCTGGCGCGGGTCATGGATCTCGACGACGACGCGATGCTGGCGCTGCAATATCGCGAGAACGCCGAGCGCGCCGACATCAGCGTGTGGGAGCGGGGCCGCTGGTTCGCGCGGCTCGCCAGCGAGCAGGGACGCAGCACCACGCAGCTCGCGCGTCTTTTCGGCATCTCGCAGCCCTCGATCGTCGAGTATCTCAAGCTCGGTCGCCTGCCCGAGCCGCTGATTGGCCGCCTGGCCGACCCGCGGGAGCTGAGCCTCAGCGACGGGCGCCGGCTCCATGCGGCGGCGAGCGGCGATGCCGCCGCGCTCGAGCGCATGGTGGTGGCGCTCGACGACGCCGAGGGGCTGACCACACGCGAGCAGCTCGCGCGTGCCCTTGCCGCGGCGGCGGGCAAGGGCCGGGCGGCGCCAGTGCCCCGCTCGGCCCTGCGTGGCCGGGTCGTGGTCGATGCCAGGGGCCGCAAGCTGCTGACCATCACCCGGAGCGGCAACCAGTGGATCTATCGCTGGGCGCCGGAGGTCGACGAGGCCACGGTGAGCGCCATGGCCGACCGGCTGGCGGCGCTGCTCGGCGAGGATGGCGGCCTATCAGAGCACTGATAGGCCGCGGCGCCGGCCCGCTTATCAGTGCTCTGATAGGCGGGCCGGCGCCGCATTCGAGGCCCGTGGTCAGCCTCACCAGCGCCCCAGCGACCCCTTCTCCGAGCGCAGCGACACCATACTGTGCCGCGGGAAAGCGCTTCCGGCCCGAGGGAGCGCAACGGGCAAGGCCTTCGCGGCTTTCGCCTATGCCCCTGCTGCCGGTCGCCGGCGGTGCTTGTCCACCCGATCCCCATCCTTCCTCCCCATCCTGCCCGGGCGCGAGGCCGCTCCCCCGGCCATCCCGGCGTTCCCCTCCTCCACGGCCCGCGGCCCTAGGGACCGGCGGCCTGATGAGGGGCATCCGGGGCCGTTGGTGGCTGTTCGCCGGTCCGGAACCGTCGAACCCTCCAGCCCAGGCGCCTCCGCGCGTTCTCCCCGCAGCAAGCCCATGCCGGCAGCACCAGTACCACGAAGGTTCGGCAGAGCTGGCGCCAGCGGCCTCTCACAACCCGCCCATGATCGACCCGTCTGCCGGCCCGGGCGAGAGGATCGCCTCGTCGGGCGGGCTGGCACCATGCCCGGCGCTGGATCGGGTCACCGGGCGGTATCGAGGATCGAGGGCTGAGCAAGCCTACCCGCCCTCGCAAGTCGAGACGGTCACCGCCGCTAGTGCCCGTCAGCGACCCGGCGCCGGGAACCCCCAGTGACTGGGCGAGGCGCCCGACATACGGAGGGAGAGGGAGCAGCGGTCGCGGTGCCCGCCTTCGCACCGCCCGTCCACCACAACCCGCGGTGCCTCGGGTCGGCTCAGCGCTCCGGCCAGTCCAGGCGATCTGGCGAGGCGTCGCCGCGGTGGAACGGCCGCTAAGCGGGCAGCATCCGCGGTCGCAGGCGTTGCTGCGACACTTCATCGTGCAGGCAGGCCGTCCATCCGCCCCACACGCCCACCTTATCCCCGGTGCCGGGCCGGTGCGTGTTCGCTGGTGTAGGCGCGGTAGCCGCATCCGAGAGAGGAGCGCTGTCGCTGGGGATGCCCGCATCATCATCGCGCTCGGCCAGCAGCCTCCGCCGTCGATGAAGGCGCCTGGGTACATGTCAATGAGCTACCCGGACGCAGCACGCCGCGCGACTCTGCCGGGGACCCTGCGCCAAAATCGGCCGGCTCGGCGAAGCCTCGTCTCTTGCGGCCATGTTCCCGCTGCGGGAAGCCGCTCCCCAGCGTCCTCTGGCGCGCGTCCACGCCGCTCTCCAAGGGGTAGGGCACTTTAACGCCTACCGAAGCGTGGCCGACCCCAGAGCGACGGTGGGGGCATGAGGCACTGTCTGCCAGCCGGCCAGGACACGCGCACGGCCCTCCAAAAGAACGTCCGAGCCGCCCTCGGTGCCTCGCAGCACGCCAACGCCCTGGCCGTGCGCCGCTGGGCCGGGCGTCTTCCCACGCGGATCTGGGCGCCGGAGAACACGCCCACCTGCCACATTGCCGTCGGCGCCACGTGGTATGGCAGCCCGGCCGCGCAGAATTGTTAGTCGCCGTCTTCGGAAGGCCGAAACTGGTGCCACCGGGCGCCGGCGCGCCCTGCAGGGCCAAGCCGGCATCAGCGGGCAAGGCCCGAGGAGGAGCGCAGCAGTGACATTCGCCGCCGGCGTCTGTCAGGCCGGGGCTGTTGCCACTACTCATCCTGCGATGGCGCATCTGTCGTTGACTGTTACCGCGTCGTCCCCGGACTCTGCCGAAGGAAGAGCCGGAAGGCGGCCGCCCCCACCCGCAAGACCGCGGGAAAAGCCGAAGATCCGGTGAACGAGCACCGCCCCGAACCGATAAAAGACAAAGAGCAAAAGCCCAGCGCAGCGCCCCTCGCTCGGTCCCGTCCCCGCCCGAGCCTTAGGCCCCGGCCTGGTCTATCCATTCAAGACCCGGTTCACGCGTCGGCCGGCTCGCGGGTCTTGAGCTTCCGGTAGGCGAAGCCCGGCGGCTCGCCCGCTGCGTCGCGCTCCGCCAGCTCGCGCAGGAGGGCGTGATCCGGCGAGAGCTCGCAGGCCGGGTCGGTGGCGGTCGGATCGCCGGTCAGCAGCATGGCCTGGCAGCGGCAGCCGCCGAAGTCGACCTCGCGGCGTTCGCAGGAGCGGCAGGGCTCCGGCAGCCATTCGGTGCCGCGGAACCGCTGGAAGGCGGGGCTCTCCTCCCAGATCCAGCGCAGGCCGTGCTCCTGCACGCTCTCGAAGCGCAGCTCCGGGATGGCAGCCGCCGCGTGGCAGGGCATCACCCTGCCCGACGGGGTCACGTTCATCACGTTGCGGCCCCAGCCGCCCATGCAGGGCTTGGGGCGGCGTGCCCAGTAGTCGGGGGTCACGTAGTCGATGACCAGCCGCGCCGCCAGCGCCACCTGCGCCTGGTGCACCGTCGCGGTCGCGGCCTCCATCTGTGCCCGGCTCGGCATCAGCGCCGCGCGGTTGCGCAGCGCCCAGCCGTAATACTGGACATGGGCCACCTCCAGCCGCTGCGCCTTTGCCTCGAGCGCCAGCTCGATCATGCCTTCGAGCTGGTCGAGGTTCTGGCGGTGGACCACCGCATTGACCGTGAGCGCCATGCCCGCCCTGCCGACGGCCCTGGCCGCCGCCAGCTTTCGGGCATGGCCGCCGGGAAAGCCGCCGATCCGGTCGGCCAGCTCGGGCCGCGCTCCCTGGAAGCTCAGCTGCACATGATCGAGCCCGGCCTCGCGCAGTGCCAGCGCCCGTGCCTCGTCGAGGCTCACGCCGGAGGTGATGAGGTTCACGTAGAGCCCTGCGGCGCGGGCCCCGCGCACCAGCTCTGGAAGATCGGGGCGCAGCATGGGCTCGCCGCCCGAGAGGTGGAGCTGGAGCACCCCCAGCTCGCCGGCCTCCTCGAAGACGCGGCGCCAGTCGGCGGTGGCGAGCTCGTCCGCGCGTCGCTCGAGCTCCAGCGGATTGGAGCAGTAGGGACACTGCAGCGGGCAGCGGTGGGTCAGCTCGGCCAGCAGCCCCATCGGCGGCTCGGTCCAGGGGGAGCGGCTGTTGGCATTGCCCTGCCGCCGCTCGCTCGTGTCAGCCATGGGCAGCCTCCTCTGCGCCGGTCCGCAAGTAGCCTCGTGCGATCAGCTCCGCCAGCATCGCCTCGACATCAGCCCGGATCGCCTCGCGCGGCGCCTCGTACTCGTCCGCCAGGAGATCGAGGACGGTGCCGAACTGCCGGTCCGGGTCCAGCCGTGTCAGCACGGCCATGGCCACGGGGCAGGGAAAGAGCACGCGTTCGGGCGCCAGCAGCACCCAGCGGTCGCGGCGCCGGTCATGCTGCAGCCGCACCCACGGCTGGAGCGCCAGCACGGACTCCTCGTCGATACGGCTCATGACGCTGCTTTGCCCATCATTTCCTCCGGTACGAACGCTCCTGCCGGAATCCCGCCGCCCAGAACATAAGCGTGGTGCAGCGCGTCGAGCTGGGCCCAGAGCACGTCGCACTTGAACATCAGGGCGTTGCAGACGGCTTCCCGGCTCTCCGGCGAATCGGCATGCTCCCTGACGTAATCCAGCGCGAATCCGGAGTCGCGCGGCGCCTGCGTCAGCCGGATTCGGAAGTAGCCCATCATCGATTCGCTGACGAAGTCGTAGCCCGCCAGCATCCCAGGAATTCGTTCCGCATGGATGCCCGGCGCGAACAGCTCGGTGAGTGAGCTTGCCACGGCCTCGAGCAGCGGGCGGTCGGCCACGAAATGCCGGTAGGCATCCACCGCGAAGCGTACGGCCGGCAGGATCCCCGTCTCGCCGCGCACATAGGTGGAGTCCAGCCCCAGCCCCTCGCACAGCCGCAGCCAGCGCTCGATGCCGCCCTCGCCACCTTCCCCCCCGGCTGGCGCGCCGTCATGGTCGAGGATCCGCTGCAGCCATTCGCGGCGCAGCGCGGGGTCGGTGCAGCGGGCGAGAAGGGCCGCGTCCTTCATCGGGATGCGGCTTTGATAGTAGTAACGATTCAGCGCCCACGCCTGGACCTGTCCCCGGTTCAGGCGGCCGCCGTGGAGCAGGCGGTGGAAGGGGTGGAGGTTGTGGTAGCGCTCCGCGCCGATCTCGCGCAACGCCCTCTCGAGCTCCTCCGCGCTCGCCAGCCCTGCATAGCGCCTCATAGGCGGATCTCCATGCCGTCCTGCGCAACCTCCCAACCGGACGCGGCAAGCTCCCGGCGCTCGGGACTGTCGGCCAGCAGGGCGGGATTGCTGTTGTTGATGTGGATGAACACCCGCCGGCCGATCGCGGTCTCCGCCAGCCGCGCTACCGCGCCCTCCGGGCCGCTCATGCTGATATGCCCCATCCGGCGGCCGGTCTTGCGGCCGAGACCCTGGACGATGAGCTCGTCGTCGCGCCACAGCGTGCCGTCCATGAAGAGCAGGTCGGCGCCCGCGACCCGCTCGACCAGCCAGGAGGGGAGGGCGGCACAGTTGGCCAGATAGACCAGCCGCGCACCGCCGCAATGGATCTCGAGGCCGAGCGCGTCGCCGTCGAGCGCGCCGGTATCGAGCTGCTCGCCCCGGCCGTCCTCGAGATAGAGGGGCAGCTTGCCGGGCACCGCGAACGGTACGACCACCAGCCCCCCGGCGATCTCGCTGGGCTCCTCCAGTGCGAGCGGCAGGCGGCGGACCAGCGCGCGGCTCAAGACCTCGAAGATCGGATTGGCGTCCAGCGTGCGCAGGACGCGGGGATGGGCGAGGAGGTCGAACGGCGTCCCCTCGCGCAGCGACAGGAGCCCCGCCACGGCGTCGACGTCGCCATTGGTGAGGAGCACGGCGCGGATCGGCGAGGAGCGCCCCGGGAGCCGGGGCTGGAGCGGCGGATTGGCCTCGATCTGCTGGCGCAGGTCGGGCGAGGCGTTGACCAGGACCCAGCTCTCGCCGTCGGTGCTGAGCGCGATGGAGGCCTGGCTCGCCGGCAGCGCCGCCGGGTCACCGGTGCGGGCCCGGCGCGAGGCCGGGCTGCCGTCGTTCCACTGCGGAAAGCCGCCGCCGGCCGCAGCCCCCAGGACCCGCACGAGCAGGCGCGAGCCGGGACCGCGACCGGCGGCCATGCCGATCGCGATCAGGCTTCGGCCGGCAGATACATCGTCACTTCCATCCCCACCGGGGTGGAGGTGACCTTGGGCGCGCTCCAGCTCTTTCTGGTCTTCATTCTCGGTGCTCCCTGTCAGCGCCGGCCGGTCCACCGGCCAGCACCCGGCACTGTGCCAGAGACCGCGCGCCGCGCAGGCTTTGGCTGCCATAAGCGCGGCCTATGGCCGGCCGCCGCGGTCACGGCCGGGCAGGGGCGGGGTCGGCTGCCGCGCGGAGGAACGGCGGTGGATCGGGCAGCGCTGGCGGCTGGAGGGCCGCCCCGGCTTTCTCGAGGGCGGCGATGAAGCTCTGCCAGGGCTGCACGCGACGATATTGCGGCGGCACCAGCGCCACGATGGGGCGCTCGAGGCCGGGGGCCGGGTAGAGATCGACGTCGAACAGCGGGCGCCCGTTCAGCCGGGTGGTGAGCAGCGGCACCAGCGCCACCCCGAGCCCGGCCTCGACCATGGCAAGGGCCGATTCATAGGTCCGGCAGGTCGCGACCGTGGTGTGGCGGGGCAGGGCCCGGCGGTACCATTCCTCGATGCGCCGGTTGTGCAGGTTGCCGAAGTTGAACTGGATGCAGCGGTACAAAAGCCGCTGCTGCTCGCTCTCCAGCTCGCGCTCCGGGTCGCGTATGCCGGTCAGGTCGAGGCCGCGCGGCACCGCCAGCGCATAGGGGTCCTGGGTCAGCTCGATCCGCGAGAACGACACCCTGTTGTCGGCCAGCGAGTAGGAGGACAGGAGCGCGATCTGCAGGTTGCGGCCGTAAAGCTGCTCGAGCGCCTCGGCCGGCGCCAGCTCGTGCACGTCCAGCTCCAGATCCGGCAGCTCGCGCAGCGCCTCGTGGTAGGCGTGGGGCAGCAGGCATCGGGCCAGCGATGCCAGGGCGCCGACCGCGATCCGCCCGCGCCGGCCCAGCCGGAACTCGGCGAGGCCCGCCTCCGTCTCGTCCACCTCGGCCAGGATGCCCTCGGCCCGCCGCAACAGGAAGTGTCCGGCGTCGGTCAGCACGAGCTGGTTGTTGATGCGGTCGAACAGCCGGCCGCCGAGGCTGCTCTCGAGCCGCGCCAGCTGCTGCGAGATGGACGGCTGGGTGAGGCCCAGCTGCTTGGCGGCGCGGGTCAGCGACGGGCTGTGGGCCACCGCCCAGAAGATCCGCAGCTGGTGGAGATTGAGCATCCCGCCGCTCCGCACCGCCCGCCGCCGCTATGGCGGAACGCCTAGAAACATTCGAACTCGGCCTCGATCTGCGCCTTGCGCAGCCTGTCCACCATCTCCTGCGCCCAGGGCGAGGTCCGGAACATGGTGACCTGGTCGTTGCCGCTCGGCACCAGCCGCATGCGCAGCACCGTCTCCGCCTTCACATAGTCTTCCCAGGAGACCTCGCGGGCGACGTGGTCGATGGAGCAGGAGCAGCGGCGCAGCGCGTCCTGGGTCGAGCCGTTGGTCGCCATGCAGCCGAAGACATAGTCGGCCACCGCTTCCGTCGGATAGTCGGCGGGTGCGGCCCCTGCGGCGGCCGGAAGGACCAGCAGGGCGCCGGCGAGAAGCGCCCGCGTCAGCCGTCTCATCGCTCCATCCCCTCGAAGGTCATGCTCTTCTCGAGCAGCAGCTCGCCGGTGACCGGATCGGGAGTCGTGGCGGCGATGCGGTAGAGCCCGCCGGGAATGCCGTCCGCCACCACGAACTCGTAGATCTTGTCGCGAAAGCCCGGGAAGCGCGCGATGTTGGGATCGTTGCGAAAGGGCCGGATCCGCACCCGCGTCGCCGCGATCTCGTGGCCATCGAGCTGCACCGTCACCGCCTCGGCCTCGGCCGGCACATTGAAGGCCATACGGATCTGCTGCTGGAAATAGAGCGGGGCGCCGCCTGTGCGCCTGCCCATCTCGTTGACGTCGCGCTGCAGGAACACCAGCACCAGCGGGTTCTGGCTGCTCGCCGCGACGGGCCCGAGCTCCCGCCTGGCGTCCCCCCAGGGGATGTCGAACCAGATCTCCTTCTCCCCGGCTGCCGCCGCCGCGCGCACCTCCATGAGCGCTTCGTCGGCCGAGGGCTCGGCGGCATCCTTGCCGCGGGACTCGATGCGGTAGTGGAGCCTGGCGGGGGCTTCCAGTCCGGCCAGCAGCCCGCGCTCGAACACCAGCTCGGTAACGGTGCTCCCGGCTGCCGGGGCGACGGCAGTGCCATGCAGCAGCACCGCCGCGGCAAGGGCGGTGGCGGCACGTCTCACGGCAGATTCCCCGCCATCATGCGCCCGAGCGCGAAGGCACGCTGCTCCAGGAGCACCGGCTCCTCGCAGAGCTGCCGCAGGAGCGCCTGGCGATCCTCGTAGACCCGCAGGTCCCAGTCGCGCTGCTCCTTGCGCTCGGCCAGCTCGGGCGGCACCTCGCTCCCGCGGCCCGGCGGCAGGCCCTTCAGCTCGTGGCTCTCCTCGGCGATACGGGTGGCCAGCGCCTGCTGGCGCTGCGCATAGCGGCGGATGCCCCGGATCATGTCGGCGCGGGCGCCGTTGATCAGCTCGAGCACGCCCTTTGCCAGATCCGCAAGCCTTGCGGCGCGGTGGTCCGCCGGCACGCCGGCGGCGAAGGAGCCGATCGCCTCGCCGGCCGCGTCGAGCGGCATCTTGCGACCCGCCAGCTCGAGGGCGAGGCTGGCGGTCTCCGGGTCGGTCTGCCATCCATGGCCGGAAGCGGGCGGCCCGCTCCAGACTTGCCCGAGCGCGAGCTCCGGCACGAGCCGCTGGACGCATGGCCAGTCCGTCGTGACGGCCTGGCCGAGGGCGGCGCCCTTCGGCAGGGCGAGCAAGGCTGCAGCCAGGAAGCCCGCGCAAAGACAGCGTCTCATGCTTTTCCCGTCATTCCTGCGCCCGGTCGCCCCGAGATCGGTGGACCGACCCCCCATGCTCTGGTAGGCGCGCCGCGGGCTGTCGGTCAAGCTCCGTCGCCCCGGGCGCCGGCCGCGTCAGTCTCGGACCGCCACCCCCCAGGGAAACCGGCCGACGCCGATCGAGCGGAGCACCTTGCGCGCCTTGACGTCGATCACCGAGATGTCGTTGCTGACCCCGTTGGTAGAGTAGATGAAGGCCTCGTCCGGGCTGAAGGCGAGCTGCCAGACACGCTGCCCCACGAGCAGATAGTCGAGCACCTCGTAGGTCTGCGCGTCTACCACCGCCACGCGGTTGGCGGGTCCCAGCGCCACGAAGGCGAGGCTGCGGTCGCGCGTCACCCGCACGCCCACCGGCTGCACCGCTTCACGCGGCACGCCCTGAACGCTGAAGGCGATCTTGTGCGTCACCCCGCGGGCGGCGGCGTCGATCACCGACACGGTGCCGCCGATCTCCGCGCTGACCCAGACCTCGGCGTCGTCGGAAGTCCACTCGGCGAAGCGCGGTCGCTGGTCGACCAGGACATTGTCGGTGATCTCGAGGCTCTCGCTGTCGATGAAATGCGCCATGTTGGTGGTCTCGGAGGTGTTGACGACCCACCGCCCGTCGTGGCTGACCCCCATCCCCTCGGGCTCCACCCCCACCGGGATCTCGGCCACGACGTTGCGGCTGGCGACGTCGACCACGGTCACCATGTTGTCGTCCTCGTTGGCGACGTAGATCAGGCTGCCGTCGGGCGACAGGTCGAGCAGCTCGGGATCGGGGCCGGAAGGAAGCTGGGCCACGATCTTGCGGCTCTGCGTGTCGAGGATCTGGATGATGTCGTCGTCGGAGGCGCAGATATAGAGGTGCCGGCCGTCCGGGCTGAGCGCGATGCCTCGCGGCCGGTTGCCGACCGGCACCGTCGCGCTCACCTCGAGGCTGGCGCCGTCGATGATGGTGATGCTGTTGCCCTTCTCGTTCGAGACGTAGATCTCGCGGGCCTCGGCGGCGGCGCCGGCCAGCAGCAGGGCCATGGCGGCCACGGGCAGAACGCGCTTGGTCATGGTGCCTCCTCGGGATTCAGCCGGCAGCGGCTTTCGGGCTCGTCATGGCCCAGCGTGTCGAGGGGGGTGCGCCGGTGCAGGAACTGGTCCTGGGGCGACACCGATACCAGCATGCGCGGTGTTACCAGGAGGATCGGCTGGCGCATCTGCTGGTTCCAGCGACGAAAGCTCAAGGCCTGGCCCTTGAAGGCGCCGAGCTGGAACGCGTCGCTCACGAGATAGGCGCGCAGCTCTGCCGGATCGGCGCTGCCGGTGCGGGTCACCGCCTCGCCGAAGGCGCGCACCGCCGTCCAGGCATTGTAGTCGCCTTCTGCCATCGGCCGCCCGGCGAAGGCCTCGAAGCGGCGCTGAAGCTGCGTTCCGCCCCATTGCTCGTGCACGCGACTCCACGCGCTCGGCACGAGGCCGGCGCTGCCCGCGACCGGCCGCGGCAGCCAGCCATTGTAGGGCAGATACTCGGCGAAGACGTCGGATTCGTCGGCGGCGAGGATGACGTCGTGCTCGGGCGCGTCCTGGGTGAAGACCGGGAGCTGGCGCTGGACCTGGACATGGCCGCTGTCGGTGCGCCGCGCCCCGCCAGTGTCCTCGAAGACCTTCTCCGCCACGATCTTGGCGCCGTAGCGCGCGGCCGCGCGGCGGTAGGCCTCGGCGAGCAGCGCGTCCGCAGGATGGGAGCCGTACACCAAGAGCCAGCTTCTCCAGCGTTTCCACAAGAGATACTGGGCAAGCGCGTCGGCCTTCATCGCCCGCGAGGGGGCCACATGGAAGACCGCCGCCGAGCATTGCTCGGTGCGCAGCCGGTCGTCCTCGGCGCGGGTGCTCAGGACCACCGCTCCCGCCTCCTCGGCCAGCGGCGCGATCGCCAGGATCGCGTCGGCCGGCAGATGGGCCACGAAGAGGCGCTCGCCCGCGTCCAGCGCCTCGGCGAAGGCGATCCGCGGATCGTCGCCACGCGGCACGACACGCTCGCTCAAGCGGTAGTCGTGCTTGAGGAACCGTCCGGTGGTCCGGTTGTCCTCGAGCCCGAGGCGCGCTCCCTGCAGCCCCTCGTCCTCGAGGACCGGCTCGGCCAGCGACAAAGGCAGGCGCGGCTGCGGCTCGGTGGCAAAGAAGCTAAGAGGGATCTCGAGCGGCGCCGTCTGTGCCACGAGCGTGGCCGGCACGAGCGCCATGGCGAGAAGCGCCCCTTGCAGGACGAGACGCCGCATGTCTGCCTCCCAGTCGGCCGCCCTGTCCCCCGCCGTGCATACGACGGCAGCCAGTCTTTGCCTATAAAACCTTGGCGCGCTTGTAAAGCGCAGGCGATTGCCGCACTTCAAACGGTGACGGGGAGGCACAGCTCGCCTCCCGAGATCAGATGGCGGCAGGCAAACCGCCACGGCAACCGGGGAGGCTGCAGTGACGGCAACAAGACGGCGCACGGAAGAACCGTGGCGGGTGGGGGTGCTTTTCTCCTGCAGCGGCCCCCTGGCACTCATCGAGCAGACCCAGCTCAAGGGCACCTTGCTGGCGATCGAGGAGATCAACGAGGCCGGCGGCGTCGACGGGCGCGAGGTGGTGCCCGTGATCTACGATCCGGGCTCCGACGACGCCTCCTTTGCGGCGCATGCCCAGCGCCTGATGCTCGACGACCAGGTGAGCTGCATCTTCGGCTGCTACGCGTCGAGCAGCCGCAAGGCGGTGCTGCCGGTGGTCGAGCGCCTCGACGGGCTGCTGTGGTACCCGACCCTCTACGAGGGCTTCGAGAACTCTGCCAACGTGGTCTACACCGGCGCAGCGCCGAACCAGAACAGCCTGGCGCTGTGCAACCATCTGCTGGGGCGGCACGGGCAGCGCTTCTTCTTCGTCGGCTCCGACTACGTCTACCCGCGCGAATCCAACCGGGTCATGCGCGCGTTCATCGAGGCCGGCGGCGGCGAGGTGGTGGGCGAGGCCTATGCGCCGCTCAGGGCCGCGCGGCACGACTTCGTGCCGATCGTCCGGCAGATCCGCACGACGGCGCCCGACATCGTCTTCTCGACCGTGGTCGGCCAGGCCACGAAATTCTTCTACCAGTGCTTTGCCGAGGCGGGGCTCGAGGCTGCGAGGATGCCGATCGCCAGCCTCACCACGAGCGAGACCGAGGTGCGCGCCATGGGACACGACGTGGCTCGCGGCCATCTCACCGCCGCCTCCTACTTCCAGGGGGTGGGCGGCAGCTCCAACAGGGATTTCCTGGCGCGCTTCCGCAAGCGTTTCGGCGAGCGCGAGCCCGCCAACATGTGTGCCGAGGCGGCCTACTTCCAGATGCACCTGTTCAGCCGTGCCCTGGCAGCGGCCGGCACGATGGAAAGCGACGTGCTGCGGGCCTGCCTCGCCGGCCTCGAGCTCGAGGCGCCGCAAGGGCCCGTGCAGATGGCGTCGCGCTCCGGCCACGCCCGCCTGTGGACCCGCATCGGCCGGGTCGACGACAGCGGCGAGTTCGAGATCATTGCCGAAGCGGGCGGGCCGACGCCCGCCGATCCCTATCTGGTGTCCCATGACCGCAACCCGACCAGCTGACCCGCTCCCGCGCGAGCTCGCCCGCCTGCGCATCGTCATGGCCGTTCCGCCCGAGGAGGCCATGCACGAGGCCATCCGCGAGCTGCAGCGGACCCGTGCCGAGCTGCAGCATGTCTGGCCGATGCCGGCGCGCCTGCCGGCCGACGCGGACGTGCTGGTGTGCAGCCACGAGGAGCGGCTGGCCGAGCGGCTGCCGTGGACCATCGGCCAGCCTACGGCAGCGCTCGTCGTGCTGCTCCCCCAGGGTCGGCCGGTCGACTATCGCCGCTTGCGCGACACCGCCCCGCACGCGGTCGCGGCGCGGCCGCTGGCGCCCGGGGCGCTCACCGCCGCCCTCGTCGTCGGCCACAGCGCGTTCCGCTACGAGCAGCGCCTGCACCAGCGCATCGCCGGGCTCGACGAGACGGTAAAGGCGCTGCGCAGCATCGAGCGGGCCAAGGCGCTGCTCATGGAGCGCCGGCAGATGAGCGAGGAGGACGCGTGGCGGCACATGCGCGACATGGCGATGCGGCTGCGCGTGCCGGTCGCCAAGGTGGCTGCCACCCTTGTTGACAGTGCACCGCTCCTGAAGTAGCGCTGGTCTCGTCTTCAGCGGCAACGGCGCCGCGAACAATCCAAATCGGGCAACGACGCCCCCCGGAACGTGGTGATCCCCTTCAGGATCGCCTGCCGGGGGCTTTTTGCGTTTTTCCGGAAGAAGGGAGAGCAAACGACAACATCGATGGCCGCGCGGAGCGCGGATGACACCTTCAGCAATATTGGGATCAACGATGCCGTCCGGCCGCGGATGTCATGGCGATGCTTCTTGGCCTTTTGCCAGCAGTCGCTGCCCGCCCGCGGACCGGATCCGAAACAGGGGAAGCTGACCAATGCCTGAGACGATCATCAGGGTCGACATGAAAAAGGATCCGCGCGAGCAGGACCAGCTCCCGCACAATCGCTGGCATCCTGACATTCCGGCGGTGGTGAACACGCGTCCGGGCCAGGATTTCCGTGTGGAGATCATGGACTGGACCGGCGGCCAGATCCGCAACGACGACAATGCCAGCGACATCCGCGACGTCGACCTGTCACGCTGCCACCACCTCTTCGGCCCCATCCATGTCGACGGGGCGGAGCCCGGCGACCTGCTGGTCGTCGACGTGCTCGACATCGGCCCGTTCCAGGGGCACGAGTGGGGCTATAACGGCATCTTCACGCCGCAGAACGGCGGCGGCTTCCTGACCGACCTGTTTCCCGAGGCGCGCAAGTCGATCTGGGACTTCCACGGAATCTTCGCCACGTCCCGGCACGTCCCCGGCGTGCGGTTCGCCGGCATCACCCATCCCGGCCTGATCGGCACGGCCCCCAGCCACGAGCTGCTCGCCCGCTGGAACAAGCGCGAGCAGGAGCTCATCGACACCGATCCCCAGCGCGTGCCGCCGCTGGCCCTGCCGCCGCTCGAGCAGGGCGCGCTGATGGGCTCGCTCACCGGCGATGCGTTCAAGCGGGCGGCGCGCGAGGGCGCGCGCACCATTCCGCCGCGCGAGCATGGCGGCAATTGCGACATCAAGAACATCTCGCGCGGCGCCCGCATCTATTTCCCGGTCTATGTCCCCGGCGCCAAGCTCTCGATGGGCGATCTGCATTTCTCGCAGGGCGACGGCGAGATCACCTTCTGCGGCGCCATCGAGATGCCGGGCTTCATCGACCTGCATGTCGACGTCATCAAGGGCGGTATGACCAAGTACGGCATCAGCCAGGCCATGTTCAAGACGAGCCCGGTCGATCCGCATTACTCGGACTTCATCGTCTTCGAGGGAATCGGTGTCGGCGAGGACGACACCCAGTACTACAACGACGTCACCATGGCCTACCGGCGCGCCTGCCGCCATGCCATGGATTACCTCACCAACTTCGGCTACACGCAGGAGCAGGGCTACGCCATCCTCAGTTGCGCGCCGATCGAGGGGCGCGTCGGCGGCGTGGTCGACATTCCCAATGCCTGCGTGTCGATCGCCATCCCCACCGAGATCTTCGAGTTCGACATCAAGCCGAACGCGGCGGGGCCGCGCCACCACGTCAATTCCGCCAACGCGGACCTGGCGCGCGCCAGGTAACCGGCCGGCGGCGCGGGACACCCCGCGCCGCCGCCTCCTTCCGCACGAGCGAGACATCAGCCCGGACGAGCGAGAGACCAGCGATGCCCGCCTACGACTATGACTGCCAGACCTGCGGCGCGTTCACCGAGCTTCGCCCGATGAGCGAGAGCGCCAGCCCCGCCGACTGCCCTGCCTGCGGCGTCGCGGCACCCCGGGTCATCCGCCCGGTCCACATCCGCGGGCAGCGCAGCGCCACGCGCTACGCCCTGGAGGCCCGCAACGAGCGCAGCGCCAACGAGCCCAAGGTGGTGCGCCATGTCGGCCGAAAGAACGCCGATCTCGAGAAGCACGGCCACCAGCATCACCGCAACCGGCTCGATGCCCATGCCCACGCGCACGGCCATGCCCACACCCCGCACCGGCCGTGGATGGTCGGCCACTGACCGGCCGCCCGTCCCCGGACCAGGAGACAGCCGATGCTTCTCGGCCTTTCGCTTCTCTATGTGGGGGCCGTCCTGGTCCTCAACGGGCTCTGGATGCTCGACCGGATCGGCAGCCGCGAGATCTGGGTGATGAACCTCTTCGCCGGCGTCGTCACGCTGCTGGTGGCGCTGAAGCTGGCGCTGGGCGAGGGCGCCGATGCCCAGACCATCAAGGCCGGCGCGCTCACCTTGCTCTTCACCTTCACCTATCTTTGGGTCGCCATCAACCAGCACATCGAGGCCGACGGCCGCGGGCTCGGCTGGTTCAGCCTGTTCGTGGCGATCACGGTGCTGCCGGTCGCTGCCGAGACCCTCTGGGCTGCCGACGACATCTGGGGAGCCTGGCTCGGGCTGTGCTGGGCTGCCTGGTCGGTCCTGTGGTTCATGTTCTTCCTCCTGCTCGCCATGCAGCGGCCCATCAAGCGTCTCACGGGCTACGTTACCGCGGTCCAGGGCGTGCTCACCGCCTGGCTGCCGGGCGTCCTCATGCTCAACGGGAGCTTCGGCGGGATCTAGGGCGGCGCTGCCCGGTCGGCAGGGGCGGTGCGCTGCCGCCGCATGCAACGAGCGGCTCTGCGGCGACGGCAGATGCCGGCGGGCGGCGCTGTGCAAGGTGCTGCACGCGCCGCCCCCGCCGACCCGCCGTTCCAGCTAGGCCGGCTGGTGTCGCGCCAGGGCGAAGTCGCGGCGCGCGGCCTCGACCTCCTCGCGCACGCAGCAGCCTTCCAGATGGTCATTCACCAGGCCCATTGCCTGCATGAAGGCATAGACGGTGGTGGGACCGACGAAGCGCCAGCCGCGGCGGCGCAGCTCGCGGCTCAGCGCCGTCGATTCGGGCGTCTGGGTGATCGTGCGGGCGGTGGCGTAGTCGAGAGGCCGCGGGCGCGCGGCGGGGGAGGGGGCGAAGCGCCAGACGAGGGCGGCCAGCGAGCCGGTCTCCTCGAGCAGCGCCTGCATGCACCGCGCATTGCCGATCACCGCCTCGATCTTGCCGCGGTGGCGGACGATTCCGGCATCCCCCAGCAGGTGGCGGACCTCCTCCTCGCCATACCCGGCCAGAACGGTCCAGTCGAAGTCGGCGAAGGCAGCGCGGAACCGGGGCCGCTTGCGCAGGATGGTGATCCACGAGAGGCCCGCCTGGAAGCCCTCGAGGCACAGCTTCTCGAACAGGCGGCGGTCGTCGGCGGTAGGCCTGCCCCATTCGGTGTCGTGATAGTCGCGATAGAGAGGATCGCCGCCGTGCCACCAGCAGCGGTGCCGGCCGTCCTCGCCCAGGATCAGTCCCTCTCTCGTCATGCCGTGCCTCCCGCCTGCCGTGTCGCGCGGGGCAGGGGCAGCACGAATGGGCGACGGCGGCAAGGCCCGGGCGTCGCTCATTGCTCCAGCGTGGCGATGACCGCGCCGATCATCAAGGCGCAGGAGCATGCGCCGGGGTCGAGATGGCCCAGGCTCTCCTCGCGCCGGGCGGCCGCGCGGCCCTTGGTGGCGAGGCACCGGCTGGTGCGGTGCAGACCCGCGGCGGCGGCCGCCAGGGCGCGCGTGCCGAGCAGGTGGTCGTCGCCGGCGTCATGGGCGATGCGCAGCGCGTCGGCCACCGGGCACAGCACGTCGAGCATGGTCTTTTGGCCCGGTGCCGCGGCGCCGGCGCGGCGTACCCCGGCCACGCCCGCTTCCACCATCCGTACCAGATCGCCGGTGGTAACCTGCCCGTCCGGCGCGCAGCCGCCCATCTCCTCCAGCAGCACGCCGTAGAAGCGGCCGGCACCCGGCATCCGCTCGCTCACGATGCGCCCGGCGAGGCGCAGCGCGGCACCCAGCGGCAGGAGCGACAGCCGCTCCCTTGCCGCCTCCAGGGCGCGTATGCCGCCCAGGAGATTGCTGCCGTGATCGGCATCGCCCAGGGCGCGGTCAACCTCGTCGAGCTGCGCCGCATGCTGTCGGGCGACCGCAGCGGCGGCATCGATCAGGCGGCAAAGCATGTGTCCGGGCATCCTGCCTCTCCGTGACGCCATCGCCCCCGCCGCGTCCCACGCTCAGGAGCCGGGGCCGATCGGCCATGCCTCCTCGAAATGCCGCTCATTGCTGTCCTCGACCGCCACGCTCAGCCGGCCTTCGGTCTCGGGCACGAAGGAGAAGGTGATGCTGGGGTCCTCCGACAGCGAGATATCGGCCTCCACCTTCAAGATCTCCCGCTCGCCATAGCGCACGAGGATCGAGCGGACATAGTCGGGCGGGATCCAGTTGCGGCTGAGCTGGTCGATCTGCAGGCCGGTATAGTTGGGATGGCTGATCAGGAGCTGGGCCCTCATGCTCTCGCCCGGGGTGAAGGGCGTGTGGGTCCGCAGCTTCATCCGGCCGAGCCGTGCCATCGCCTCGTCGGCGTCCTTGAGCGCAGGAGCCGAGCAGCCGCCGGCGGCCTTCACGAATTGCGTCACGCCGTAAAGCCCGCCGTCCGAGGTCTCGGCCACGGCATGGACATTGGTGTAGCTGTTGACCCGTACCCGGGTCTCGATGGTGGCGTTGCCGCTGGCCGGCGAGAGATGGAACACCGCCGCCAGCGGCGCCGGGTTCTCGTCGATCACCAGATGCAGCGTCTTGATCCAGCGCGCCCCGGTCTGCGGGAGCAGCGCACGGATGGTCATCGGCACCACCGCCGCGTCGAGGGCGCGCTCGGGCGCATCGAGCGCGATCACCGCGCTGCCGTCGGCGATCGGCCTGTCGCCGAACAGCGCCTCCTTGATGTCGGGCCATGGATCGGCGGCGCGCGCGGCGCCGGGCAGCCCGGCCAGGGCGGCCACGAGCACGGGGGCTGCGGTGATGAGGCGACGGCGGGGCAGCATCATGATCTCCTGTCTCGGCGCTCCGGCCTATTCCCATTCCAGCTCAGTATAGCTCGCAATCACGTTGCGGGGATGGTTCTCGTCGACGAGCAGCCATGACTGACCGGCGGGAAGCGGAATCTCCTCGGCAGCCCGGCCGAGCGGCATCCCCTGGGCGATGGCCTTGCGCACCGAATCGCGCAGCGCTTCGAGATAGGCTCGCTGCGGCGCGAGCGCGTCCGGCCAGGCAGCCTGGGCGGGTCCGTGGCCGGGCACCACCCGTTCCGCCGGAAGCGCCGCCAGCTCCGTCATCACGTCGAGCCAGCCCGTCAGGCTGCCGTCGACAACCGGCAAACGCTCCATGAACAGCAGGTCGCCGGCGAACAGCGTGCCGCTCTCGAGATCGAGCGCGGTGAGATCGGCCGCGGTGTGCGCTGTCGGCCATGCCTGCAGGCGCAGCACGCGGCCGCCCAGGTCGATGTCCAGCGGTGCTCCTACCGGAACCGTCACGTCGGGGGCCACCAGCTCGGTCCCGGCGCTGGCAGCGCCCAGCAGCCGGGTCATGCTGTCGAGATAAAGAGGGCCTTTGGACGCCACCTCGCGCGGCAGACGCTGGTGGCCTGCGAAGCGTGCCCCGTCGCCCGCGAAGGCGGCATGTCCGAAGAGATGGTCGGGATGGGCGTGCGTCGCGATCACCCAGCGTACCGGCAGGTCGGTGTGTGCTGCCACGGTCTCGCGGAGCCGGCGACCCTCGCGCAGGCTACCGCCGCTATCGATCACCGCCACCATCTCCTCGCCCACCACGAAGGCGAGATTGGCGATCGCGCCCTCATTGGCGGCGGTGAACTCCTCGTGCACGCCGGCATGCACGAACACGCCCGGCGCCACCTCCTCGACCGCGAGCGCTTGCGCCATGGCCGGCGGTGCGACCATGGCGAGCACGCTGAAGGCGGCGGGAAGGAGCCGCGTCAAGGCGCGCCCTTGGCCGCTCGCTGGCGGTCCGCGAGCGCGTTCTCGGCCTGGGCCACCTCGCCCAGAAGCCCGTGCAGCCGCGCCTCGAGGGCGCTCTCCTCGCGCCTCATCTGCTCGAGCTTGTGGGCGGCGGCGCGGGCAGCGCTGTCGATGCGCGCATATTCCTGCTCGCGCTCGCCCAGAAGGGCCAGGCGTGCATGAACCCGCTGGCGGATCGCCTCCAGCTCCTGCTCGGCCTCGCCGAAACGCTCCTTGAGCAGCGCCAGCTTCTGTTCCGCCTCCACCGCCCCGCGCTCGTTGCGGCCGAGTGCCGCCAGCCGGCTGCGCAGCGTGCCGCCGGCCGCCGCCAGCTTCTCGTCCATCGTCGCCAGTCGCCCCTGCGCGCCCGCCAGCTGCTGCTCGAGCGCGGCCAGCGTCTTCTCGCGCTCGCCCAGGGTGGCCAGGCGGGCATTGAGGGTGCTGCGCGCCTCCTCGAGCCGTGCGCGCACCGTGTCGAGCTCGCCAGTGAGACGGTTCTGCTCGTCGAGATCGGCCTGGAGCTTGCGCTCGCGCTCCTCGGCCTCCTCCAGCGAGCGCGCCAGGGCAGCACCCTGCTCCTCGAGCTCCGCCGCCTTCTGGTCGAGCTGCATGCGCTCGGCGGTCGCCGTCGACAAGGAGTGGCGCAGCTCGGAGCGCGTCGTGTACCAGCTCCACCAGCCCGCCACGGCGAGCAGCAGGACGACCCCCAGGAGCGCCAGCAGCGAACGCGGCACGCCACGCATCATGGCCATGGTTCGACCTCCCCGTTTCGCCGCGCGTGCCGACCCGTGGCCGGCCCCCTACCGATTGCCGCGGCGGTCCTTTGATTCCAGTTCTAGAGCAGGTCCGCGGATGGCGCCAACGGCCGATGGACCGCTTGCGGCGGCGGGCGCCCCGGGGTAGCAGGCCCCAGACAGGGCAGCGGGAGGATCCGGGACCGTGCGCGACCAAGGTGGCAGCTATCAGTGTCTGGCCCTGCGCGACCTCGCGCTGGACGTGCGGGTCGGCGTCAATCCCGCCGAGAAGACGGCGCCGCAGCGTGTGCTGGTCGATGTCGAGCTGATGCGCGGCGGCGGGCCGTTCCGCGCCGAGAGCCTCGCCGACTGCCTCGACTACGACCGTGTCTACCGCCATCTGACGGAATGCTGGCCGCAGCGACCGCATACCGAGCTGATCGAGGTGCTGGCGGAGGATCTGCTGGCCTTCTGCTTCGAGGATCCGCGCGTCGAGGCCTGCCGCGTGATCATCACCAAGCCCGACATCTATGGTGGCCGGGCCTGTCCCGGCATCGAGGTCTATCGACGGCGGCACGGCTAGCTGCTGCCCGGCGCCGGTGATGCGACCAGGAAACTGCGAGGAAGCCCGAGGATGAGCGAGATCCGTTACGAGCGTCTGTCCGGCGCCGCCCTGGAGCGGGCGCTGCCCGCGCTCGCCCGCCTGCGCATCGAGGTCTTCAGCGACTTTCCCTATCTCTACGAAGGCTCGCAGGCATACGAGGAGCGTTACCTGCGCACCTATGCCGAGACCGCCGGCAGCGTGATCATCGGTGCGCTCGACGGCGACCGGCTGGTCGGTGCCGCCACTGCCCTGCCGCTCGCCGCCGAGCCGGAGGAGCTTCGTCGGCCGGTCGCCGAGGCCGGCTACGACGTGGCGAGGGTCTTCTATTTCGGTGAATCGGTCCTCCAAAAGGCGTGGCGCGGGCGCGGCATCGGCGTCGCGTTCTTCCGCGAGCGCGAGGCCTGGGCGCGCGGGCAGGGCGGCTTCACCCATGCGTGCTTTTGCGGCGTGGTGCGGGCGGAGGACGATCCGCGCCGGCCGGCCGGCCATGTGCCGCTCGACGCGTTCTGGCGCAAGCGCGGCTTCGAGAAGCTCGAGGGCGCTCTTGGCACGATCAGCTGGCAGGACCGGGGCGAGCCGGCCGAGACCGCCAAGCAGATGCAGTTCTGGATCAAGCGGCTCGCAGGCGGATAGGGCAGCGGGCAGCCCTTCTTTCGGTGCATGGCATTTCCATTGCCATTTCAGGCCGCGCTGACTAGAGAATGTAGGTTGGAATGGTTGGTCGAGCCGAACGGGATCACCCTTCGCCGCTCTCCTTGGCGGCGATGAGGACCACAGCGGGCACAGACTGAACACAAGACCCGTAGTGCGTTCAGGCGCGGCCATTCCCGGCAAGGAGGCCAACGTCATGAACCGCTCGATACCCTTTGCGATCGCCGCCGGGGTGGTGGCGCTAGGTGCCGTGCCTGCGGCCCAGGCCAGTGAAGAGCTGCAGGTGATGCAGCAGAACCCGGCCAACTGGGTCATGCCACTGGGCGACTATGCGAGCACCCGCTACAGCCAGCTCGCCCAGATCAACGCCGAGAATGTCGGCGACCTGCGGGTCGCATGGAGCTTCTCGACCGGCGTCCTGCGCGGGCACGAGGGCGGCCCGCTGGTCATCGGCGACACGATGTACATCCACGGGCCGTTCCCCAACCCGGTCTACGCGCTCGATCTCAACGAGCAAGGGCGCGTGCTCTGGAAATACGAGCCCAAGCAGGATCCCAGCGTCATCCCGGTGATGTGCTGCGATACCGTCAATCGCGGCGTCGCCTACGGTGACGGCAAGATCTTCCTCAACCAGGCCGACGCGACGCTCGTCGCGCTCGACGCCAAGACCGGCAAGGTCCTCTGGCAGGCCAAAAACGGCGATGCCGCCAAGGGCGAGACCGGGACCAGCGCGCCGCTGGTGGTCAACGACAAGGTCATTGTCGGCATGAGCGGCGCCGAGTTCGGCGTTCGCGGCCATCTGACGGCTTACAATATCGCCGACGGCAAGATGGCATGGCGGGCCTACACGGCCGGCCCCGACGAGGAGATGCTGGTCGATCCCGACAAGACGACCCATCTCGGCAAGCCGATCGGCAAGGATTCGAGCCTGAGCAGCTGGGAAGGCGACCAGTGGAAGATCGGCGGCGGCAGCACCTGGGGCTGGATCAGCTATGACCCCGATCTCGACCTGATCTATTACGGCACCGCCAACCCCGGCACCTGGAATCCTGTCCAGCGGCCCGGTGACAATCGCTGGACGATGACCATCATGGCCCGCAACCCGGACACCGGGATGGCCAAGTGGTTCTACCAGATGACGCCCCACGACGAGTGGGACTACGACGGCATCAACGAGATGATCCTCGCCGACATGAAGGTGAAAGGCGAGGACACCAAGGCGCTCGTCCACTTCGACCGCAACGGCTTCGCCTACACCCTCGACCGCGAGAGCGGCGCGCTGCTGGTGGCCGAGAAGTTCGATCCGGCGGTCAACTGGGCGAGCCATGTCGACATGGAGACGGGCCGGCCGCAGGTCGTCTCGCGCTACTCGACCGACCAGAACGGCGAGGATGTCAACACCACCAACATCTGCCCGGCCGCCCTCGGCACCAAGGACCAGCAGCCGGCGGCCTACAGCCCTAAGACCGGGCTGTTCTACGTGCCCACCAACCATGTGTGCATGGACTACGAGCCGTATAACGTGAGCTACACGGCCGGCCAGCCCTATGTCGGCGCCACGCTCACCATGTACCCGGCGCCGGGCGGCACGCACCTGGGCAACTTCATCGCCTGGGATGCCAGCGAGGGCAAGATCGTCTGGTCGAACCCCGAGCCCTTCTCGGTATGGTCGGGCGCGCTCGCCACGGCCGGCGACGTGGTCTTCTACGGCACCCTCGAGGGCTATCTGAAGGCGGTCGACGCCAAGAGCGGCCGCGAGCTCTACAGCTTCAAGACCCCCTCGGGCATCATCGGCAACGTCAATACCTGGATGCACCGCGGCAAGCAGTATGTGGGCGTGCTCTCGGGCATCGGCGGCTGGGCCGGCATCGGCCTTGCAGCCGGTCTCCAGGGCGACACCGAGGGCCTGGGTGCCGTCGGCGCCTACAAGGCCCTCTCGAGCTATACCCAGCTCGGCGGCCAGCTCACGGTCTTCGAGCTGCCCAACTGACGGCAGCACGAGATCGGCAGCACCATGAAGCCCGGCGCCCAGGCGCCGGGCTTCTGCTTGGAGAGCCCGGCATGTCCGTACGGTGTCCGGTTCTGGCCGTCCTTCTGCTGACAGCCTCGCCGGCAGAGGGGGATACGCTGGCGGTCTTTCCGTTCGAGCTGATCAATACCGGCATGGAGCCCACCCGGCCGGACGAGGAGGCGCGGCTGCAGCAGCTCGACGCGCAGCTTCACGAGGCGCTGCGTGGTCAGGGCCATGAGATTGCCGGCCTGGCACCGGTCGCAGGCGAGCTCGCCGGCATCGGCTCGCTGCGCGCGTGCAACGGCTGCGAGCTCGATCTTGCGGCAAGGCTCGGCGCCGGGCGCGCCGTGCTGGGCTGGGTGCAGAAGGTCAGCAACCTCATCTTGAACGTGAACCTGCAGGTACGCGAGGTGCCGGGCGGCCGGCTGCTCGGCGGCGGCAGCGCCGACATTCGCGGCAACACGGACCAGTCCTGGCAGCGCGGCCTGCGCTCGCTGCTGCGGCGCGACGTGCTGAGGACCGGGGAGTAGCAGGGCTCAGTCGCGAAAGGCGCGCTCGAGGTTGCGCGCCTTGTCGAGACCGACCGGCGCGCCGTCGAGCTGACGCAGGAGCGTGGAGGTCACATCGGCCTTCTCGAGCTTCAGGCCGTCCACCCGCGCGCCGGTGAGATCCGCGCCGCCCAGGCGCGCGCGGGACAGATCGGCGCCGCGCAGGTCGGCCCCGCGCAGCTTGGCGAACTCCAGATTGGCGCGCCCGAGCCTGGCGCCGCGCAGGTCGGCGCCGTCCAGCACCGCCGAGCGCAGCACGGCGTTGATCAGCCCCATCGACTGGTTGCGCATGTCGGCGGCACCTTCGAGGTTGCGCAGGCTGGCGCCCTCGAAGCGCGCTCCCTCGAAGCCGCCGATCAGGCGCGCCCCGTCGAGCCGGGCCCCCTCGAAGCGGGCGCGCGGCGCCTGTACCTGGAAGAGGCTGGCACCGTGGAGATCCGCCCCGCTGAAGTCGGCCTCGATGGCCCAGGCGGCGTCGAGGATGGCGCCGGCGAGGCTGCAGCCTTCGAGCCTCGTGCGGTTGAGGCGGGCCCGTGTGAGGTCGATGCCGGACAGGTCGAGGCCGGAGAGATCGAGCCCGTTGAGGCTGCGGTCGGAAAGATCGGCCGGCGCTTGCGGCGTCGCCGCTGCCAGGAGCGCTTCCACCTCGCCGCGGGAAAGCTCGGCCTCGCTCATGCGCGGCGAGTCCAGATCGAGATGCCGCATCATGTCCTGCGCCGCCGCGGCGGGCGCCAGGGCCAGGAGCAGCAGGAGCGGTGCCGCGAGCAGGCGGGGCATGGCGTCCTCCGGAGCGACGTCTGTCGGAGGATCGACCTTCGCCCGTCCGCGCGGGCCGCGCAAGAAGCGGCCGATCAGGGCTTGGCGAGAAATTCCGGCATCGGCACCTCGCGGGCCTCCTCGAGCGGCAGCCCGGCGCTGCGCCAGCCCAGGGCGCCCTCGGGGTACCAGTAGACGTTGCGGTAGCCCAGCTCCTCGATGGCGCGTCTGGCGGCGTTCCATGACATCCAGCATCGCGGATCGCAGTAGAACACCAGCGGCTTCGTCCGGTCGCCGTCCGTGAGCCGCTCCAGCTCCCGGCGAAAATAGCCGGCGAACTCCCGGGACAGCTCGCCATAGCCGGTGTTGGGCAGCCAGACCGAGCCCGGCAGGTGCTGGCGCACGGGCTCCACCCAGAGCTGGCCCGGCTCGCGCTGCGGCGGGCGGCGGGGCTTGGGCAGCACGTCGACCAGCAGCGGCTGCTGCTCCGCGATGAGCCGGCGCAGGCCGGACGTGTCGAGCACCGTGGCGCCGCGCAGGGTGGCCGGCACGGGGCCGCGATAGGCCTCCATGCGGTAGCCGTCCGGCTCGGCCACGGTCGCCGACGGTGGCGCGGCCTTGGCCCACGGGCCCTGCAGCCGGCCGCGATTGTCGAGGCGGGGCAGGCCGAACTCGTCGAGGATCGTGTCGATCTGCGGGCCGAGCTCGCGCAGCGCGTCGTTCAGCCGGTGCTTCCACGCCGGCTCGCCGTGGCGGATGCCCAGCGATACCCGGAAATCGAGGCGCAGGCCGGCGCGCCGGTCGCTCTCGAGCGGCACCAGCCGCAGGGGGACCTCCTGGCGCATGGCCCAGTAGCCGGCGATCGGGCCCCAGAGCAGCGCCATGTCGATCCTGCCCTCGGCAAGGTCCTCGACCATCTGGGGGCCGGGCTGCGCCACCCGCGTATCGGTCATGAGCTGGTAGGGATGCTGGTTGGCGGTCAGTCCCAGGCGGACCAGCAGGTCCGCGGGCGGCGTGCCGGCCACCACGCCGATCCGCGCGAGCCGGGCAAGCGGGCTCTCCAGGTCGCCGAACCGGTCCGCCTCGCCGGCCCGATGCAGCAGCGCATAGGTCGAGCGATAGTAGGGGTTGGTGTTTTGGACCAGCTCGTCGGCCGTCACGACGCCCATGATGAGGTCGCACAGCCGGGCGCGCAGCGTGTTGCGCACGAGGCCCACGGTCTGCGGATACCAGACATAGGCCAGGGGCAGCCCGAAATGCTCGGCCAGCAGCGCCGCGATCCGGTTCTCGAAGCCCTGGCCCTGCTCGTTGGAGAACGGAAGATAGGCGGGGTCGGAGCAGACCCGCAGGGTGGTGCGGTCGACCGTCTCGCCGAGCGGCGCCTCGTCCGGCGCTGCCGCGCCCGCAGCCGTGGCGGGCAGCCAGAGGGCCAGCGCCAGGAGGAGGACCAGGCCGCGGCAGCGAAGCCTCAGCCCCATGCGCGCGGAACCGCGCTCAAAAGCGCTCGGGCCGGCCACGGCCCAGCACGCCGTCGGCGCGCGCCTGCAGATAGCCGTAGATGTCGTCGATATACATCGCCACGTCATTGACCATGCCGAAGCCCGGCATCACCTTCTCCTGGCCCGCCGCCAGGTTCTCGCGGCCGTTGATGACGACCTCGGCGAAATCCTCGTAGGACATGGTCTTGAGCGACTCGACCAGGCTCGGCGCGTAGGAGCTGCCCAGCCCGTCGGGCCCGTGGCAGGTATGGCAGGAGGCGTGGTAGCGGCGGAACCCGTTATAGGTGCCCTGGTCGACCTTGCCGTCCCGGATCTCGTAGGGCTTCTCCTCGTCCTGCGCCAGGCTCGTGCCCGCGGCCAGGGCGAGGGCGGCGCCGACGGCGACCGCCAGCGACAGTGAGGGGCCTTTGCGGCCTCTGAACGCCATGGGTGCCTCCCGCTTGCCTGTTGGCCGCGCGTCCAGCCGACGCCTGATGCGGCACGACCACCGAAATCTCTAGCCGAGGGGTGCCGGCGAGTCCATCGCCCGTCGATGAGGGAAACGCGCGATCCGCGCCGAGGTTCTCGCGCCGCCGGCAATCTTCCCGAAGGACGTGCGAGGCGACTGCACCACAGGACCGCCCGCGTCGTGATTGCCTTGCCCGCTTGGCGCGGCGGAGCTACGCCGACATTCGGGAGTTGGCAGGAAGGAGGCCGGCTCCAGCCTGTCCGCTCGGGACCGGATGGCGTTCCGGCAAGGAGACGGCGCACGGATGGCCACGCAAGCGCCGGGGAGCAGCTGCGCATGATGGTCGCGTGGGACAGGGCGATCTTGTTGTGGGTGAACCAGTTCGTCCAGGCGAGCCCGAGCCTCGACAAGCTGATCGTGCTGATCAACGGCATGTCCCTGCTGCGCGGCGCGGCGGTGGTGGCGCTGCTCTGGTACGTCTCCATGGATCGCAGGATGCGCCTCGTCACCGAGGACCTGTTCTGGCCCCGGACCATGGCGGGGATCGCCGCCGCCGTTCTTCTTGGCCGCGGCCTCCAGAACCTCCTGCCCGGGCGCGCGCGCCCCCTGCACGAAGCCTCGCTCGACCTCACCTTGCCGGCGGGCGTGGCCCCGGACACGCTGCAGGGCTGGAGCTCGTTTCCCAGCGATCATGCCATGCTGTTCGCGGCGCTGGTGACGGCAATCTTTCTCGTGCACCGCGGCGCAGGCCTGCTGGCGGCCTTCTGGGCGCTGCTGATGGTTCTGCTGCCCAGGGTCTATCTGGCCCTCCATTACCCCTCCGACCTGCTGGCCGGCGCGATGCTGGGTGTGGCGGTCATGCTGGCGGCGCAGCGCGTGCCGGCGCCGCGAGGCCTCTGCGACCGCCTCATGCGCCTCGAGGACCGTCACCGCGGCATGGCGTTCTCCGTGGCCTTTCTGTTCAGCTTTCTCTGCGCCACCGTCTTCGACGACCTGCGCAGCATCCTCCGCCTCGTGCCCGCCGCCTTCGCCGCGCTCGAGGCGAGCTGAAGCGGCTCTCGATCCGCCGCAATCGCACACCGCCGACCGAAGCGGCCCCGCGGCCGCGGCCGACGACATCGCCGGGCGGCGCGGGCCGTGCCCGCGGCGCCACGTGCGCGGCCCGCGTTGCCCCTGCCCGTAACAGCATTGCCGCAGGTCCGGCGGAGGGCACGACGAGGTCAAACCACTCATGCCAGCGGTCGAGACCCTGGGCGGCGACGCTGCGCCTGCGGCGCTGCAGGGCCTCGAGCCCCTCGTGACGGCCGCCCATGGTCTGGATGTGGCGATCGCCGCGGCGGCGCTCGCCAGCCGCACGCCGGCGCAGTCCCACCCGAGCGGCATCGCCGGGAGAGAAGGACATCCGGTCAACGGGCAGGCGCAGACGCGAGCCCGTTGCGACAGCGCCGCGCAAGGCCCGATTATCCTTTTCAGGCCGCTGCCGTCGTCGGGAAAATGCCCTCGTCGTCTTTTGTCGTCGCCACGACGACGCTCTCGCCCTTCACCCTTCCTCAACACCTTGCCGGCCATGCTCGCGCATGGTGGACCAGGTGCGCCTCCCGGCCCGCGCGGCGGCGGAGTCCCACCCCAGCAGGATCGTCCGAAAAGATGAAGGCACGGTAAACGGGTAGGCACCGGCACAGGCTTGTGCCGGCAGCGCCGCGCCAGGCGCTGCGCGCGGTCTTTTCTCTGATCTTCTGTCGCTTGGCGTGGAGCCGGTTCACCGAATCCTCACTTCTCTTCGGCATCCTGCTGCCGTGGGACTCCGCCGCCGCGCCAACCCTTCACCTTTCCTCAATACCTCGCTGGCCATGCTCGCGGAGGGCGGAGCAGATGCGCTCCCCGGCTCGCGCGGTGGCGGAGTCTCACCCCAGCAGGATCGCCTGAAAAGATGAAGGCACGGTCAACGGGCAGGCACCGGTGCAGGCTTGTGCCGGCAGTGCTGCGCCAGGCGCGGCGGACGGCCCGATTCTTCCGTTCAGCCGCCTGACATCGCGGGGAAGCGCTCTCGCCGCTTTATGTCACCGGCACGGCCACACCCCGACCGTTCACCCTTCCTCAAGACCTTGTCGGCCATGCTCGCGGATGGTGGACCAGGTGCGCCTCCCGGCCCGCGCGGCGGCGGAGTCCTACCCCAGCAGGGTCGCCCTAAAAGATGAAGGCACGGTGAACGGGCAGGCACCGGCGCAGGCTTGTGCCGGTAGCGCCGCGCAAGGCGCTGCGCGCGGCCTCTTCTCTGATCTTCTGTCGGTTGGAGTGGAGCCGGTTCACCGGATCCTCACCACTCCTCGGCATCCTGCTGGGGTGGGACGCCGCCGCCGCGCCAACCCTTCACCCTTCCTCAACACCTTGCCGGCCATGCTCGCGGAGGGCGGAGCACATGCGCTTCCTCGATCGCGCGGCGGCGGAGTCCCACCCCAGCGGGATCGCCTGCAAAGATGAAGGCACGGTAAACGGGTAGGCACCGGCGCAGGCTTGTGACGGCGGCGCCGCGCAAGGCGCTGCGCGCGGCTTTTTCTCTGATCTTCTGTCGGTTGGCGTGGTGCCGGCTCACCGGGTCTTCACTCCTCTTCGGCATCCTGCGGGCCTTGGGCTCCGCCGCTGCCAAACCCTGCGACCACCCGTCTCGTACCATCCGGCAGAATGCCGCGGCACGGGTTGGCGGACTCTGGAAACGCGTCCCGGAGCGACAAGAAACGTATGGCCCGCCCCGTTTGCAAGAGGGCTCTGAAGGCTGGTCCTGTCCGGTCTGCGCCAACGTATCCGGTCTCACGAGCTCTGCCCGTGGCCAAGATGGAGATCCGCGCGCCCCGGTCCTCATAAAACAGTCGGCGACTGGGCGCCGTTTTCTCTGCCAGGTTTCCAGGGCGGCGATTGACCTTCAGGCCATCTTCAGGTCCTTCCCGCAAACATCGTGGGCCGCCGGCGCGATCTCCTGCCGGGCGGCCGTTCCGTCAGCCGGCAGGCATGCCGTGGCCGGGCGCGAAGGTGGTCTGGCGCCGCAGCACGGCCCAGGCGATCCGCGCCAGCTTGTTGGCGAGCGCCACCAGGACAACGTTGCCCCTGTTGCCCGGGCGATGGGCTCTGGCGAGCAGGCCCCGCAACCATTTTCCGAGCGGGGTGGCGCTGGCCGCCAGCGGCTTCATCGCCGCCCGGGCGCCGTGGATCAGCAGCATCCGCAAGTAGCGGTTGCCGCGTTTGGTGATGCCGAGCAGCCGGGGTCGCCCTCCGGTGGTGTGTTGCCTTGGCACGAGACCCAGCCATCGATGCCGCCGGCATCGATCCGGTCCCGAAGGGACGGCGCGCAGGGCGCGCCGAGGGGCCCCCAGGTCGCGGGCCTTCCTGAACGCGCTGGCGTCCCCCACCGCAGCCACCAGTGCCGTGACGCCCGGGATGCCGAGGCCAGGGATCGTGCCCAGCCGCCGTGCCGCCGGGTCGTTGCGGGCCAGCTCGGCGAGCTCCTCGTCGAGGCTCGCGATGCGCCGGTCGAGCGCCCGCCACTCGGCCTGCGCGTCGATGATCAGCCGGCGGA
>JAWZSN010000031.1:0-60020 GCA_033875255.1 Geminicoccaceae bacterium 1502E
GCGCGTCGAGGCGGCGATCAACCGCCTGAAGGACTTCCGCCGCATCGCCACCCGCTACGACAAGCTCGCCGCCAACTTCCAGTCCGCCGTGGCCCTGGCGGCCGTCGCGGCCTTCTGGATCTGATTGAGTCCGGACCCTAATATGAAGCTGACGAATGCATCAACGATAACTCTCCTGAAAAACAGCCAATTTGCAATGCTTATAACTATCATTATAGTGAAAAATTCCGAAAGAGTGCGCGAGTACTCCACTCCGCTCGGGAATGCGTAGCTCCAGAACATAATCAGATACAGGTACACCAAAGATAGAGCGGACAAAATCAGAAAGGTTGTAGCGAAAGCCACGCTGCGCAGCATTGCCATTATCATGATGATGCCTCCAGAGGGCGCCATCGTGGTTCGCGACGGCTATCAATCGTTCTGGTCTCGGCAGCGATGACGTATGGCGGCTTGCTGACATCGCACCCGATCCACGCCTGCATCAGTTTCCGCTTCATCAGCCAAGCCATCCTGTGCCTGGCATCAAGGCGGCAGCCCAGCCCGACCGAGCCGGGTTGCCCTCTCCTATGCGTCAGATGGCAAGTTAGGAGGAGCGGCGTCGTCATCTTCGGCTTGTCCTCGCGAAACACAGCGCCGGCACCCCCTTCTGGTGTGGAGCCGGTGTGACCGCCGCATTCGCACGCGAACCCGCCGCCGCAGCGCATGACAATCCGCGACTCCATGCACCGCTCCTCCGTCCCGGGCGTTCACCTTTGGTTAATCATACCGGGCAAGATTAACGGGATGATAGTGTCCGCGGATGGCGCGGTCAGCCCATCGGCACGAGGCAGACGACCGGAAAAAGAGAAAGCAGCCGCGCGCAGCGCCTTGCGCGGCGGTGTGGACGCGGATCGCCGCGCCGGCAGCCGGCTGGCCTCGTCGGCGGCGCCTGTGCCCTATGGCGCCACCTGCTTGTCGACCACGCCGGGGATCGGCCGGGTCGGCCGGTCGAACCTTTCCTTCAGGGCGTCGACGCCGGCCTGGGGCCTTGCCGAAGGGAGGAGGTCCTGGCGGGAGCGGCGGCGTTCCTCGGTGCTGATGCTCATGCGCTGGTCGCGGCTCTCGACGAGGCCGGTCCTGGCCTCGCCGAGGCGGTTGAAGGACCAGGCCAGCGCCGGCTCGCCCAGCGGCAGGGACTGGCCGGTGCCGTCGCCGGGGCTGGTGTTCCAGGTGTGCCAGGTCTTGCCGTAGCTGTTCATCTTGCCCTGCATCAGCTCGTGCTCGGCCAGCTCCGGCAGGCCGGGAGCCACGAGCTGGCCCGAGAGGATCTCGCCATTGTGCGGGTGCCAGTACTGTCTCTCCTCCGCGGACAGGCGCTCGAACAGCCGGGCGGAGATGATGTATTCGAGGCCGGTGAGATTGGCGTCCGCGGTGTTGCCGTCACAGAGCGCGCATTGCGCGAAGTCCTCGTTGACCTGCCTGCAGAAGTGATGCGCCTCGACCTGGTGCGCGGGGTCGGCCTTCATCGGGTGGAAGCCCACGAGGTAGATGTCGAGCCCGTCGGGGGCGCGTCGCGCTGGAGCGCCGTGGCGCCGGCCTCGAGAATGCGCGTCCTCGCGGTCTCGGGAGCGCCCGCCACCCGGGCGGACGGGCCGGTGGCACCCGTGCCTGTGCATGCCGCCAGCACGAGGGGAAGAAGTGCCAGGACGTGCGCGGGTGCCAGCGGGCGGGGCGTGGCCATTGCTGCAATCTCCGGCATGAGGAACGGGCTCCGGCAAGGCTCCCGCCGGAACGCCGGCGGCAAGGCGAGGGTGAAAACTGCCGGAGGTTTTTTCTGTTCCCTCCGGCCTGTTCTCTCCGGCCTGTTTCCTCCGGGCGGCCCTGTTCCCTCCCGGCGGCCGGAGCGGCGTCGGCTCGTCCCGCCGCCCGAACCGCTACTCACGACGACGCGAGGGATGCTCGTGGCCGCCGTGGCCTCGATCATCCATGTCCCGGTCGATGACATCCACCTGCTGGTCCGGGAGCGTTGCGGACAGTCCTACGGGCCGGGCCTCCTGTGGTCGCGGTCGAGCGGATGCTCCCTGAGGGAGGCGGCCTGCGGCGCCTAGCTGTGAACTTTCAGGAGGTCGTCCATCCGGCTCCGACCGGGGAAGCTGAAGTTGTCGAGGCTTTGGCGACCCGCGGAGGAACCGGATGGACGTCCACCGGAATGCCAGCCTCGACCCCGCGCGGCCCCGAACAGCCGGTGCATCGCGTGCTGCAACGGGCGGGCCGGGCAGAGCCGTCGCGGCGGCCCTAGGCGTGTGGTGGCGCACCCTCCGCGAGCGGGTGCGCCGCTGTCGCGAGGAGGGCGCCGCCGGTCTGCTGGACCGCAGCTCGCGGCCGCATCGCTCGCCCAACCGTGCATCCCAGGCCGTTGAAGACCGGACCCTTGGCACTGCGGCGCCGGCGCCGGACCGGCAAGCAGATCGCCGCCGGGGCCGGTGTCTCGCCGGCCACGGTGAGCCGCATCCTGCCGCGGCACGGCATCAGCCGCCTGCGGGACCTGGAGCCGGCGGAGCCCGCCCGCCGCTACGAACGCTGCCATCCGGGCGGGTCGATCCGTCTCGACATCAGGAAACCGGCCCGCTTCCACCGGGTCGGTCACCGCATCACCGGGAACGGCGCCAGAGCTCGGATGGCGCCGGCCGGGAGTTCGTCCACGTCTGCATCGACGACGTCAGAAGCGTCGCCCATGTCGACATCCTCCCCGACGAGCGCAAGGCCCGACGAGCGCAAGGAAAGCGCGGTGGCCTTCCTGGAGGCGGCTGTCGCCTCGTACGGGCGGCTCGGCATCGACGTCGACCGGGTGATGACCGACAACGGAGCCTGCTACCTCTCCAGGGCCTTCCGCCAAGCCTGCAAACGCCTCGGCCTGCGCCATGTCAGGACCCGCCCCTACACCCCGAAGACCAATGGCAAGGCGGAACGCTTCATCCAGACCGCCCTCCGCGAATGGGCCTACGCCCTTGCCTACCAGTCCTCGGCCTGCCGCGCAGACGCCCTGCCACATTGGCTCCATGCCTATAACTGGCACAGACCCCATGGCAGCCTGGGAGACAAGCCACCCATCAGCCGCCTCGGCCTCAGCGCGGACAACCTCCTGCGAGTCCACAGCTAGGGCGGGCCCGGTCCGGGGGCGGGAAGGCTGCGACGGCCGCAAGGGCGGCGGGAGGCCGGTCCTTGATGTACGAGGCGGCGGCGCATGGGGCCGTTCCCGTCGAGGCTCCGGCTCTCGTGACCGTGCGTGCGGTTGCCGGCGGGCTGGCGGGTGACGGCGAGGAAAGGCTCAGGCGGGCGCGGTCGCGAGGGCCTGCCGGAGGGCCGCGTTCTCGCGCTCGAGCGCGGCGATCCGCTCGCGCACGGGCGCCAGGGATTTCTCGAGCTCCTCGGCGGTGAAGCGGGGCGTGATGTGCTGGGGGCAGTTCCAGTCGAAGGCCTCGACCTCGATGAGCACGGCCCGCTCGATGCGCGCCGTGTAGAAGGGCATCCGGAGCCTTGCCGCCAGATCGGGCTGCTCCTCCTCCCCGGCGATGCGGGCGCGGCCCAGGAGCTTGAGGCGCCGGCGGTTCGCGTGGTCGAGGAGGATGAGGGCCACCCGGTCGTCGTGGAGCAGGTTGCCGGCGCTCACATATTGCCGGTTGCCGCTGAAGTCGGCGAAGCCCAGCAACCGCTCGCCCAGCACCTTCAAAAAGCCCGGCGGGCCGCCGCGATGCTGGACATAAGGCCAGCCCGAGCTGGAGACCGAGGCCATGAGGAAGCTGTCGCGGGCGGCGATGAAGCCTGCCTCGCGGGCGCCCAGCCGGTCGTTCGGCGGCACCTCCCCCTCCTCCAGCCGCCGGTAGGACTCGCGGGAGCCGAACCGCTCCTGGAGCGCCTTGACCTCCTCGGTGAACAGCAGGCTGGCGAAACGGTGTGCCATCGGGAAGGCTCCTCCTGCGGACCGGGCGGGTCCTCTTGCCCGGCGGCCGGAGAATGACAATTTCCCGTCCGGGCGTTAATCTCCCCAGACGGCAACTCATCATTTCAGGTAGCGGAACGATCGCGTGGACCGCCTGCAGTCGATGAGCGTCTTCACGGCAGTGGCCGAGGACGAGAGCTTCGCCGGAGCGGCGCGGCGGCTGGGGCTCTCCCCGCCGGCGGTGACCAGGGCGGTGGCGGCCATCGAGGAGCGGCTGGGGATCCGCCTGCTCCACCGCACCACCCGCAGCGTCCGGCTCACCGAGGCGGGCGGGCGCTATCTGGAGGACTGCCGGCGCATCCTGGCGGAGATCGAGGAGGCCGAGGAGGCGGCCGCCGGCCTGCACCGCGAGCCGCGCGGCCAGCTCGCCCTCACCGCCCCGGTGCTGTTCGGGCGGATGCACGTGACACCGCTGCTGCTGGACTTCCTCGCCCTCCATCCGCAGCTCGCCGCGCGCACGCTGTTCGTCGACCGCGTCGTGAACCTGATGGAGGAAGGGGTCGACGTGGCGGTGCGGATCGCCGAGCTGCCGGATTCGGGCCTCACCGCGCTCAAGGTGGGCTCGGTGCGCCGGGTGCTGGTGGCCTCGCCCGGCTATCTGGCGGAGCACGGCGGGCCGCGCGAGCCGGCGGAGCTCGTACACCACCGCACCATCGCCTTTCGCGGACTGGCACCGGTGGCGGAGTGGCCCTTCCGGCGGAGCGGCGGGGAGATCGCGGTGCGCCCGGCCCCCTGGCTCACGGTGAACACCGCCGAGATGGCGATCACCGCGGCGCTGCGCGGCGGCGGGATCGCCCGGGTGCTCTCCTACATGGTGGCACCCGAGCTCGAAGCGGGTCGGCTTCGGGTGGTGCTGGAGGCGTTCGAGGCGGCACCGCTGCCGGTCCATCTCGTGCACCAGGAGGGGCGGCGGGTCTCGGCCCGGGTGCGCGCCTTCGTGGACTTCGCCGCCGCCCGGCTGCGCGCCGAGCCGGCGCTGGCCGCTTCCGGCGCTTTCCCTCAGAGCTCGCCGGGGTAGCGGGGTATCGGCGTGTGGCGGTGGATGTCGACGCTCAAGAGCAGACCGAAGCTCGCCAGCACGGTGAGCATGGCGGTGCCCCCATAGGAGATGAGCGGCAGCGGCACGCCCACCACCGGGATCAGGCCGGTCACCATGGCGACGTTGATGACGACGTAGAGGGTGAAGTTGCAGGCCACACCCATGGCCAGCAGGCGGCCGAACTGGTGGGTGCAGCGCAGGGCCACGACGAGGGCGGCGAGGATCACCGCCAGATAGAGGGCGAGCACCAGGACAGCACCGGCAAAGCCGGTCTCCTCGGCCAGCATGGTGAAGGCGAAGTCGGTCTGCTTTTCCGGCAGGAAGCTGAGCTGGGCCTGCGAGCCCATGAGGAAGCCCTTGCCCCAGAGGCCGCCCGAGCCGAGCGCGATCTTGGACTGGATGATGTGGTAGCCGGCACCCAGCGGATCGCGCTCGGGGTCGAGGAAGGTGAAGACCCGCTGGCGCTGGTAGTCGTGCAGGTTGGCCCAAGCGACCGGCAGGGCCGCAGCCCCGAGGCCGCCCACCAGGGCGAACTTCCAAAGCCGCACGCCTGCCAGGAACAGCACCGCGGTGCCGGCTGCCAGCAGGGTCACCGCCGTGCCGAGATCGGGCTGGACCAGCACCAGGGCCGCCGGCAGGACGATCATCAAGACAGGCGGGAGCAGGCTCAGCGGCCGGCGCAGGTCGCGCAGATAGGCACCGTGCAGGTAGCGCGCCAGCACCAGGACCAGCGCCACTTTCATGAGCTCGGAAGGCTGGAGCTGGATGACCCCGAGATCGATCCAGCGCTGGGCTCCCTTGTTCACCTCGCCCATGACCTCGACCACGACCAGAAGACCGAGAACCAGTCCGTAGGCCGCATAGGCCCAGCGGAAGAACAGCCGCACGTCGACCAGCGCCAGCACCAGCATGACGCCCATGCCGGCTGCCAGGCGCATCAGGTGGCGGAGCGCCCATGGCTCCTGCGAGCCGCCGCCGGCCGAGTAGAGCACGCCATAGCCGATGGCCCCGATGACCGCGACCAGCGCCACGAACGGCCAGTGCAGCCGGCGGATCTTCTGCCCGAGGCCGGAGCCGGGGCGCAGATGCTCGTGCGCCATCATTGCCGCTGTCCCTCCAGGCCGCTGATCTGCAACGGCCCGCCGCCCGGCGCCAGCTCCAGGGTACGCTTCATGATGTCCCGGGCGATCGGTGCGGCGGTAGCCGAGCCGCTGTCGCCGTGGTCGACGATGACCGAGACCGCATAGCGCGGCGCCTCGACCGGGGCGAAGCAGACGAAGAGCGCATGATCGCGATGCTCGCGCGGCCGGTCCTTGCGCTTGTGCGCGCCGCTTGCCCGCTCGGCCTTGGTGATGCGGCGGACCTGCGAGGTGCCGGTCTTGCCGGCCATGGCCACGCCCAGCCCCTGGAGCGCGGCGGCGCGGGCGGTGCCGCGGCTGCCGTTCACCACCTCGTTCATGCCGGCCAGGATCGGCGCCAGATGCTCGGCCGCGAAGCCGAGATCGGCCGCCGCGCCGGGCTGGCCCTGCGCGCTGCGCGCCAGCCACGGCTCGACCGCGCGCCCGCCATTGGCGAGCCTTGCGGTCATCACCGCGAGCTGCAGCGGTGTGGCCAGCATGAAGCCCTGGCCGATACCGGTGATCAGCGTCTCGCCCTTCTGCCAGGGCACGCCGAAGCGCTCGCGCTTCCATTGGCTTGTGGGCGCGAGACCGCCCTTCTCGCCGGGCAGATCGATGCCGGTGGGGCCGCCCAGTCCCAGCCGCCGCGACACGGCGGCAAGGCCATCGACGCCGACGCGGCGCGCCATCTCGTAGAAGAAGATGTCGCAGGACTGCGCCAGCGCCTGCTCGAGCTGCAGCCGCCCGTGGCCGTGCTGCTTCCAGCAGTGGAAGCGGGCATTGCCCAGGACCATGTAGCCCGGGCAGAACACCTCGGTCCTGGGCGTCGCCACGCCTGCCTCGAGGGCCGCCAGCGCGGTGACCATCTTGAAGGTCGAGCCCGGCGGGTACTCGCCGCGGATGCACTTGTTGACGAGCGGGTGGAACGGATCCGCGACGAGCGCCTGCCAGAGCTCGGTGCTGATGCCTCGAGCGAAGGCGCGCGGGTCGTAGCTCGGCACCGAGACCATGGCGAGCACCGCGCCGGAATGCACATCCATGACCACGGCGCTGGCCGAGAGCTGCTCTGCCAGCCGCTCGAAGCAGAAGCGCTGGAGATCGAGGTCGAGGCTGAGCTTCAGGTCGGCCCCTGCGTCGCCCTCGTGCCGCTCGAGCTCGCGGATCTCGCGGCCGACCGCGTTGACCTCGACCCTGAGCAGCCCGGCCCTGCCGCGCAACGCCGCGTCATGGCTGCGCTCGACGCCGTTCTTGCCGATGCGGAACTCGGGCAGCTGGAGGAGCGGGTCGGGATCCTGCTGCAGCTCCTCGCGGCTCACCGCCCCCACATAGCCCAGGATGTGCGAGACGGTGCTGCCGTAGGGATATTGGCGCAGCAGGCCGGCATCGAGCATCACGCCCGGCAGATCGGGGCTGCGCACGGCGATGCTGGCGACCTGCTCCCAGCTCAGATCCTCGCGCACCACCACCGGCACGAAGGCCCGCAAAGAGCGCGCCTGGCGCTCGATCTCGTCGATGCGCCCGGCACTCAGCGGCACGATCATCGCCAGCCGCTCGAGCACCCCACGCAGGTCCCGGGCCTGCTCGCGCACGACCCGCACCCGGTAGGTGGGCATGTTGGTGGCCAGGGGACGGCCGAGCCGGTCGAGGATACGGCCCCGCGGCGGGACGATCAGCCGCTCGCTGATGCGGTTGTCGTCGGCCAGCAGGCGCCAGGTGGCGTTCTCCTCGACCTGAAGGTTCCACAAGCGTGCGGCGAGCAGGCCGAACAGGCCCGTCTGCACGCCCCCCACGAGAAGCGCGCGACGGGTGAAGGAGCGGGCACGATCACCTTCCAGGCGCATGGGCGGGGGCCGGCAGGAGAGTGAGGAGGAGGCTCATGAGCCAGGCGACGGCGGGAAAGGCGGCAAGGCTCAAGGTGGCCTCGGCGAAGGCCGGCTGCAGCGACAGGAGGCGGGCCTGCCAGAGGCTGGCGACGAGCCACGCCACGAGCTCGCTGGTCGCCAGCATCGCCGCGAACCCGATCCACAGGCCGCCGAAGGCGCGCAGATAGAGAAGGCGGCGGCAGGCGGCGACCGCGACGTGACCGGCCAGCAGCGCCAGCGGGGTGAGGCCGAGCGGCTGGCCGCCGGCGGCATCGGCCACGAGACCCAGGAGGAACAGGACGCCCGTCGGCAGCAGCCCGGGGCGCAGCGCCAGCCAGTAGTAGGCGACGCTCAGCAGGAGGGAGGGGGCGACCGGCTGCGGGCCGGTGCGCGGGGCCGGCAGCAGATCGAGGAGAAGAGCCAGGAGCACGGTGAGCGCCGGCAGGCTGCGACGCAGCCCGAGCCCGGCGGCATGGGCGAGGTCGGGGCCGATCATGGAACGGCCCTCCCCTCCTGCGCCAGCTGGCCCTGCTGCGGTGCCGGCACGCCCTCCCAGACGAGGACCGAGACGTGGTCGAGCCTCTGCCAGTCGACGAGCGGCCGGACCAGCACCTCCTGCTCGCCGATCTGCACGATCTCGCCGACCAGCAGGCCGGGCGGCAGGATGCCGCCCACGCCCGATGTCAGCACCCGGTCGCCCACCGCGAGGCCGGGCGAGAGCGGCAGGAAGCGCAGCCGTGGCAGGGCGCTGTTGTCGCCCTCGAGGATCGCCTGGTCGCGGGTGCGCTCGATCAGCACCGGGATACGGGAGTTGAGGTCGGTGAGCAGCAGGACCCGGGCACTGCGCTCGCCCACCTCGACCACCCGGCCGAGAAGGCCGCGCGCCGCCATGACCGCCATGCCCGGCTCGACCCCGCGGTCGGCGCCGGCGTCGATGAGCCGGCTCTGCACGAAGGCCCCGCCCGAGTCGGCGAGGATCCGGGCGGTGGTGCGAAACGGCGCCTGCTCGTGGGGCGGCATCGCGAGCAGCTCGCGCAGGGCGGCGTTCTGGGCCCGCAGGCGCAGCGCCTCACCCTCCCAGGCGAGCAGCCGGCGGTTATCCTCGCGCAGCCTCTCGTTCTCCTCCTGCAGCGCCAGCATCGCGCCCAGCCGGTCGGCGCCCTGGCGCAGTGCACCCAAGGGCTCGTGCAGGAGCTGCAGCGCGGGCGCGGCGACGTCGCCGGCACGGGTGCCCAGGAACCGCACGAAGCGCACGTCCGCCTTGCTGAGCACGAGCAGAGCGGCCGCCACGAGGACGAGCAGAACCAGCCCGTAACGTCGCGCCAGCTGGCGCGACGCCAGGCCCAGGCGGGGCCACGAGGGAAGGAGCTGCTTCACGCCGTCAGGCACCGTCCGCCGGCAAGGGCACGTCCATGCACCCTGAGACTATCGCGCAAGGGCGCGCACTCAAGGGCCGTAGGCCGCCCCGTTGCCGGATCAATCGCTGGTGTGGAGCACGTGGCGCAGCGTCTTGATGTTCTCGAGATAGCGGCCGGTGCCCTTGGCGACACAGTCCAGCGGCTCGTCGGCGAGGCTCACCGGCAGGCCGGTGGCATGGCGCAGCACATGGTCGAGATTGCCCAGGAGCGAGCCGCCGCCGGTGAGCACGATGCCCTTGTCGACGATATCGGCGGAAAGCTCGGGCGCGGTGTGCTCGAGGGCCACCTTGACCGCCTCGATGATGGCGTTGACCGGCTCCGCCAGGGCCTCGGCGATCTGCCGCTGGCTGATGACGATCTCCTTGGGCACGCCGTTCATGAGGTCGCGCCCCTTGATCTCCATGAGCTCGCCCTGCCCGTCGCCAGGCAGGCAGGCCGAGCCGATCCGCATCTTGACCAGCTCGGCGGTGGCCTCGCCGATGAGCAGATTGTGGTTGCGGCGGACATGGCTGATGATCGCCTCGTCCATCTTGGTGCCGCCGACGCGGATCGACTTGGCGTAGACGATGCCGCCCAGCGAGAGGATCGCGACCTCGGTGGTGCCGCCGCCGATGTCGACCACCATGGAGCCCGTGGGCTCGGTGAACGGCAGACCGGCGCCGATCGCCGCTGCCAGCGGCTCCTCGATCAGGAACACCTGGCGCGCGCCGGCACTCTCGGCACTCTCGCGGATCGCCCGGCGCTCGACCGCGGTGGCACCCGAGGGCACGCAGATCACCACCCGCGGCCGGGCGAAGCCGCGCCGCCCGTGCACCTTGCGGATGAAGTTCTTGATCATCTCCTCGGCCACCTCGAAATCGGCGATCACGCCGTCCCGCAGGGGCCGGATGGCCTCGATGTTGCCCGGCGTGCGCCCGACCATGAGCTTGGCCTCCTCGCCCACGGCCAGCACCTGCCGTCGGCCGCGATCGGTGGAGATCGCCACCACCGACGGCTCGTTGAGCACGATGCCCCGGCCCTTGACATAGACCAGGGTGTTGGCCGTGCCGAGGTCGATGGCGAGATCCGCCGAGAACAGGCCGAAGATGCGCGACAGCATGGGAGAGGAGAGCTCCTGCTTGGCTCCAGACGCAAAGCGGAGAGGCCGCCGGCCTCTCCGCAGTGGTTCTTACAAGCTCTCCGTCACCGCACAACCGCCGATACGGTCGCACGGCACCGGGCTCCTCAAGCGGTGAGCGCCGCCGGGGCGGTCTTCTCGCGCTTGGTCAGGAGCTTGTTCAGCGCTGCCACATAGGCGCGGGCGGCAGCGACGATGGTGTCGGTGTCGGCCGCCCCGCCATTGACGGTCTTGCCGTTCTCCGCGAGGCGCACCGTGACGTCGGCCTGCGCGTCGGTACCCTGGGTCACGGCCCCCACCTGGAAGAGCTGCAGCTCGGCCTGGTGCGGGAAGATCTCGTGGATCGCCCGGAAGGTCGCATCGACCGGCCCGTCGCCCTCGGCGGTGGCGGCCTTCTCCTCGCCGTCGACCTCGAGCACCAGCTCGGCCCTGGGCTTGATCTCCGAGCCGCACTGGACCGCCAGCCGCACGAAGCGGATGCGCTGGGCGCCGGCGCCGATCTGGTCGTCGACCAGCGCCACGATGTCCTCGTCGAACACCTCCTTCTTGCGGTCGGCGAGGTTCTTGAAGCGCAGGAAGGCGTCGTTGAGGGCGTTTTCGCCCAGCTCGTAGCCCAGCTCCTCGAGCTTCTTTCGGAAGGCGTGGCGGCCGGAGTGCTTGCCCATCACCAGGCTCGACTTCACGAGCCCGACATCCTCGGGCTTCATGATCTCGTAGGTGCCGGCGTGCTTGAGCATGCCGTCCTGGTGGATGCCGCTCTCGTGGGCGAAAGCGTTGGTGCCGACGATGGCCTTGTTGGGCTGGATGGCGAAGCCGGTGATGGCACTCACCAGCCGCGAGGCCTTCATGATCTCCTGGGTGACGATGCGGTTGCGGTAGGGCAGCAGGTCGGCGCGGGTGCGCATCGCCATCACGACCTCTTCCAGGGCCGCGTTGCCGGCGCGCTCGCCGATCCCGTTGATGGTGCACTCGATCTGCCGGGCACCTGCCTCCACCGCCATCAGGCTGTTGGCCACCGCCAGGCCCAGATCGTTGTGGCAGTGCACCGAGATCACCGCCTTGTCGATGTTGGGGACGTTGTTGCGGATCTCGCGGATGAGATCGGCGAACTCCTCGGGATAGGCGTAGCCCACCGTGTCGGGGATGTTGATGGTGGTGGCGCCGGCCTCGATGGCGGCCTCGACGCAGCGGAACAGGAACTCGTGCTCGGTGCGCGAGCCGTCCTCGCAGGACCACTCGACATCGTCGGTGTGGCGGCGCGCCCGCGACACGCTGTCGATCACCCGCTGCAGCACCTGCTCGGGCTCCATCTGGAGCTTGAACTTCATGTGCAGCGGGCTGGTCGCGATGAAGGTGTGGATGCGCTTGCGGGCGGCCGGCTGAAGCGCCTCGGCGGCGCGGTCGATGTCGGCGGCCGAAGCCCGCGACAGGCCGCACACGACGCTTTCCTTGACGGTCTTGGCGATGGCGTTGACCGCCTGGAAGTCGCCCTCCGAGGCGATCGGGAAGCCCGCCTCGATGACGTCGACACCCATTTCCTCGAGGACCTGGGCGACGCGGATCTTCTCCTCGATGGTCATCGAGGCGCCGGGCGACTGCTCGCCGTCGCGCAGGGTCGTGTCGAAGATGACGACGTGGTCGCCGGCGGCTGCCTGCTGGGCGGCCTCGGCTACGGGATGGGTACTGTCGGCCATGACTTGGCTCCGGAGAAGACTGGCAAGGGCATGTGACTGAGGACGATCCCCCTGAACGCCGACGCGCAGCGGCGGCCGCTCAGGGGCAGATAAGTCGTAGCCCGAGCCCAAGAAGGACGGCGCCGCGAGCGGCGAGCGCGGGTGCCAAGGCGTCGTGCGCCCCGCCGGTCCCTGCTGCTCCCTCGATTCGCATCACCGCCTCGATCTCCCCGTTCACGCGGCAGGCAGGGCCATCTGGCCCGGCTCGTGCCGACCGTGCCCCGACCTTATCGCCCCATGCGGCTTGCATGTAAAGCCGCCGCTCCATGCTGCCCCCCCCCCCGCGCCCCGGTCAAAGGAAGCTCTGGGGATCGACATCGATCTGCAGGTCGATCTTCGAGGGCAGCCGGCCCTGCCGCAGCCAGCGGCGCAGCCAGGCCGGCAGGTCGAGATCGAGGCCGGCCTTGACCAGCAGGCGCTCGCGCCAGCGGCCGCGCAGCAGCGCCAGCGGCGCCGGCGCCGGGCCCAGCACCAGCACGCCCTCCTCGTCGGGGGCGCGGCGGACCAGCTCGCGGGCCGCCTCGCCGACCTTCACCCGGTCCGGCCCCGACACCACCAGCGCCGCGAGCTGGCCCATGGGCGGCATGGCGCCGGCCTCGCGCTCCTCGAGCTCGACCGCCATGAAACGGTCCTTGTCGCCCGAGGCCAGCGCCTGCATCACCGGATGCTCGGGCAGGTGGGTCTGGAGCAGCACCCGGCCCGGCCGCTCGGCCCGCCCGGCCCGGCCGGCCACCTGGTAGAGGAGCTGGAAGGTACGCTCGGCGGCCCGCGGGTCGCCGCCCGAGAGGCTGAGATCGGCGTCGATCACCCCCACCAGCGTCAGGTCGGGGAAATGATGGCCCTTGGCGATCATCTGGGTACCCACCAGCACGTCGATCTCGCGCCGCTCCATGGCCCGCACGAGGGCCTCGGCCTGGCTGGCGGTATTGACCGTGTCGCTGGTCATCACCTCGAGCCGCGCCTCGGGGAAGAGGGCGCGCACCTCCTCGGCGACGCGCTCCACGCCGGGGCCCGAGAGCGCGATACTGTCGAGGCTGCCGCAGCCCGGGCAATGCTCGGGCTCCGGCATGCCGTAGCCGCAATGGTGGCACATCAGCCGCCGGCGTAGCCGGTGGGCGGTGAGCCAGGCGCTGCAGTTGGGGCAGCGCAGCCGGTGACCGCAGGCCCGGCACAAGGTCAAGGGCGCGTAGCCGCGGCGGTTGAGAAACAGCAGCGCCTGGCCTTCCGCCTCCAGCGTCCCGCGCAGCGCCTCGCGCAAAGGCGGGGCCAGGAAGGCGCCGCGCGGCGGGCGCATCTTCCTGAGGTCGACCAGTCCGATCGGCGCCAGGGCCGCACCGCCATGGCGCGCGGGCAGCAGGAGATGGCGCCAACCCGGCTCGGCCCATGGGCCGCCTTCCACGGCCCCGGCCCTGACCGCCGTCTCGAGCGCGGGCGTGGCGCTGGCCAGCACCGCCGCCGCGCCCTCGAGGCGGGCGCGCAGCAGCGCCATCTCGCGGGCGTGGTAGATCACGCCGTCTTCCTGCTTGAAGCTCGAATCGTGCTCCTCGTCGACGACCACCAGCCCGAGCCCGGTCATCGGCAAGAACAGCGCCGAGCGCGCCCCCACCACGACCTGCACCCTGCCCTCGGCGATCCATCGCCAGCCGCGCCGCCGCTGGGCGGCGGTGAGGCCCGAGTGCCAGACCAGCGGCTCGGTGCCGAAGCGCCGCACGAAGCGCTCGAGCCACTGGGCGCTGAGCGCGATCTCGGGCAGCAGCACGAGCACCCGGCGGCCCTGCCGCAGCGCCTCGGCCACCGCCTCCAGATAGACCTCGGTCTTGCCGGCCCCGGGCACGCCCTCGAGCAGCGCCGCCCCGCCGCCCTCGGCCACCAGCTCGCGCAGCTCGTCGGCAGCGGCCGCCTGGCGCTCGCTGAGCTCGACGCCCGGATGGGCGGGATCGGGGGGCGCCGGCCAGCCCTCCTCGGTGACCTCGACCGGCTCCAAAAGACCCGCCTCGGCCATCTGCCGCAGCACCGCGGCACTGGTGGCAGCAGCCTTGCCGAGCTCGGCGCCGAGCTGCAGCGGAGCGCGCTCCAGCGCATCCAGCACGCGCTTTCGGGGCGCGGTGAGCTTCGCCGGCGGCTCGATCGGGCCGCGCCGGTAGCCGAGCCGGGCGGGCGGCGGCTCCAGCGCCGAAGGCACGCTCATCGCGAGCTTCATGACAGCCCCGAGGGGCGCCAGGGTCGCGGCCGCCACCTCGCGCACGAAGGCGCGCAGGCCCTCGGGCATCGGCGGGGCGTCAAGCACACCGCGCATCGGCCGCACCCGCTCGGGCGGCGCCCGGCGGGCCGCCGGCTCGTCCCACACCACGCCCACCGCCTCGCGCGGGCCGAAGGGAACGCGCACGAAGGTGCCGGGCGGCGGCGCCGGCTCGGCCGCGCGATAGTCGAAGGGTGCGTCGAGCGGCAGCGGCAGCAGCACCGGGACGATGCGATCGGCCATGGGGGAGGTCGGCTCGGCTCGTTGACAGGCCCGGGGCTGATACCATGATGGCGGGGCCGAGGCTAACCCCGCCGCCGCACCCCTGACGGAGAACCGGCTTGCTCGCCTACGCCACCGCCGATCTCGCGGCGCTCGCCCGCGAATGGCTCGCCTGGATCGGCGAGGAACGCCGCCTCGCCGCCCGCACCCGGCTCGCCTACGCGCAGGACCTCGACGGCTTCCTCACGTTCCTTGCCGGCCATCTGGGCGGGGCGGTCACCAGCGAGGCGCTTGCCGGGCTGGCCCCGGGCGACTTTCGCGCCTGGCTCGCCTGGCGGCACGGCCGCGGCCTCGCCCGCAGCTCCACCGCCCGCGCCATGGCGGCGGTGCGCGGCTTCTACCGCTTCCTCGACCGCCGCCACGGGATCCACAACCCGGCCTTAAAGGCGATCCGCAGCGCCCCCTACCGGCGGCCCCTGCCCCGGCCCCTCTCGGCCGGCCAGGCGGTCGAGCTGGCCGCCGCTGCCGGCGAGACCGCCCGCGAGCCGTGGATCGCGCGGCGCGACGAGGCGGTCCTGCTGCTGCTCTATGGCGGCGGGCTGCGCATCGGCGAGGCGCTGGGCCTGCTGCGCCGCGACGTGGGTCCCCGGCCGCTGGAGCTGCAGGTGCTGCGGGTCCGCGGCAAGGGCGACCGCGAGCGGCTGGTGCCGGTGCTGCCGGTGGTGGCGGCGGGCATCGATGCCTATCTGGCGGCATGCCCCAACCCGCCCGCCTTTGACGACCCGCTCTTCATCGGCGTGCGCGGCAAGGCGCTCCAGCCGGCGGTGATCCAGGGCCTGGTGCGCCGCCTGCGGGCAGCCCTGGGCCTGCCCGAGACGGCCACGCCGCACGCGCTGAGGCACAGCTTCGCCACCCACCTGCTGGCGGGCGGCGCCGACCTGCGCGCCATCCAGGAGCTGCTCGGCCACCAGAGCCTGTCGACCACGCAGCGCTACACCGCCGTCGACAGCGAGCGGCTGCTCGCCCTCTACGCCCGCGCCCATCCGCGTGCCTGAGCCCCGGCGGGCACCCGCCCGGCGGCCGTTGCGCCCGTATCTTCAAGGGCTTATAGGGGAACTCGGCCCGCCGTCGGGGCCCTTCGCGCCGAACCCGGGACCGGAGCGGTCTTGCGCCCCCTGTTGCTGATCCTCGGCCTCGTCGCCGCCGCCTTCACCGCCGCCCTGTTCCTCGGGCAGCGCGTGCTCGACCGCGACACGTTGCGGGCCGAGCTGATCGACCGGCTGGCCGTCGCCACCGGCGCCGATGTGGCGGCGGGCGGGCCGGTCGAGATCGAGCTGCTGCCGCAGCCCCGGCTGGTGATGGCGGAGCTGGTGCTGGATCTTCCCGGCGCAGGCGCCCGCCTCGCCATCGACCGGGCCGAGATCGGGCTCGCCGCGGCGCCCCTGCTGCGCGGCCGGGCCGTGATCGCCAATGCGCGGCTGGTGCGGCCGCGCCTGACCCTGCCCCGGCCGCCGCAAAGCCTGGGCGAGCTCGGCGCCTTGCTGCCGGACGGCGCCGCCCTGCCCTTCCGGGCGGTGCAGGTGCTCGACGGCGCCGTCTCGATCGCCGGCGCGCCGCCACGGGCTCACGGGCTGGACCTGGCGCTGGAGGTGGACGAGCTTTCCGGCGGGCTCACCGTCGAAGGAACCGGCACGCTCGCCGGCCAGGCGCTGCGCCTCGAGCTGGAGACCAGCGCGTTGGCCCGCGAGGCGCCGGTATCGCTGCGGCTCGAGGCGGCGCTGGGGCCGCCCGAGCGGGAGGTGGCGCTTCGCTACCGCGGCAGCCTGCAGCCTTCCGGCGACGGGCCGCCTGCCAGCAGCGGCGAGGTTCAGCTCGCCATGGCCGACCTTCCCTCCGGCAGCGCGCTGCTGGCCGACCTGCTGCCGGCCGGGCCGGCCGCCGCTGCAGCGAGGATCGCAGGGCGCCTCCTGGAAGGTGCGCTCGCCCTCAACGCCCGGCTCGAGATCGCGGGACCGGCCTGGCGGCTCGACGAGCTCCGGCTGGCAGGCGGCGGCAGCGATCTTTCGGGCAGCCTCGCCTGGGAGCACCCGGCGGCAGCGGAGCCGGTGCTGACCGCCGAGCTCGTCTCGACGCGGCTGCGCCTGCCCGACACGGCGCCTGCCCTGCTGGCGGGCGGGGGCGACTGGCCCGCACCGCCGCCCGGCCTGACGGGCCGCATCCGGCTCGCCGTGGGCGCCCTCGACTGGCGGGATGGCGTGGTGCGTCAGCTTCGCCTTGAGGCGGCGCTGGTCGGCGACGGCGGCGTGGCGCTCGAACGCCTGTCGGCCGACCTGCCGGGCGGGATCGCGGTCCGGGCGACCGGCACCTACGCCACGAGCGACGGGCCACCGGCCGTGGAGGCGGACCTCGACGCCGCAGGCGAGGATCTCCAGAGCCTGCTGGTCTGGGCGGGCGTACCGGCGGCGGATCTGCCGGCGGGCCGGCTGCGCGGGGTCTCCCTCACCGGCCGCCTGCGCCTCACTCCCGCCGCCCTGGCGTTACGCGACGCCGAGCTGCGGCTGGACGCCAGCCGCGCCACCGGCTCGATGGCGCTGGTCACGGTGGGCCGACCGCAGCTCGCCCTCAAGGCCGAAGTCGACCGGCTTACCCTCGACGATTACGGCCTCGGGCCCGCCGAGCTGGCGGCTCTGGCCCAGGGCGGCCTGCTCGACGGTCTCGACGCCGCGCTGGACCTGCGCATCGAGCGTCTCGGCTGGCACGAGCTGCGGCCCGAGGGGGTGAGCCTGCGCCTCGACCTTCAGCGCGGCCGCCTGCGGGTCGACGAGCTGGCCATGACCGATCTGGCGGGGGCGCGGCTGCGGCTCGTCGGCGACCACGATCTCCGGCAGGGCGGCTGGGCGTTTGCCGGCGAGGCCGAGATCCCCTCGCCCTCGCGCCTCGCCCGCGCCCTGGCGGTCGAGCTGCCGGCGCCGGTGGTGGCGCTGGGCGCCTTCCGGGCCAGCGCCACCGGCCGCAGCGACGGCCGGAGCGGCGAGCTGGAGCTGCGGCTCGACAATCCCTTCCTCGCGATCGGCCTCGATGCCGCCACGGCGGCACCGCCGGCCTGGCCGCCGCGGGCCCTGCGAGCGAGCGTCGAGCTCGCCGCACCCGGCCTGCGCGAGCTTTTGCTGCGGCTGGGGGCGCAGGGCTTCGACCAGCCGGCGCTCGCCGGCCCCCTCAACGGGCGTCTCGACATGACATCGGCGCCGGACGGCGGCCATGCCCTCGCCTTGGCCGTCGACGCAGGGCGCATGCGGCTGGAGGGCGAGCTGCTGCACGGCGAGGCTGCCTCGCCCCCCTCGCTCGCCGGCCGGCTGGCCGCCCGGGACCTCGACGCCGGCGCGCTGCTCGACCTCTACCGCGCGCTGGAGCCGGCGCTCGGCCTGCCGGCGGGGCCGCTGCGCTCCTGGCCCGGCGCCTGGCCGCGGCGCAAGCTCGACTGGACGTGGCTGGAGAGGGCCGCGCTCGACCTGGCGCTCGAGGCGTCGCTGGTGGACGGCGTCCGCCCGCTCGGCGACGCCAGGGCGCGGCTCGCGCTGGAGCACGGACGGTTGAGCCTCGACGGGCTCAGCCTGCCGCTGGCCGGCGGCAGGCTGCACGGCGGACTCGAGCTGGAGCGTGCCGCGAGCGGCCCGCAGCTCGCCTTCAAGCTGGGCCTCGACGACGCGGATGCCGCCAGCCTGCTGCACGCGCTGCGTGCCGGCGAGGCGCTCGACGGCGTGCTCGATCTCGATCTCGAGGCGCACAGCCGGGGCTTGGCGCTGGCCGATCTGGTGGGCAATCTGGAGGGCGGCGGCCGGCTGGCGCTGCGCCGCGCCCGCCTCGACCTCGTGTCGGACGGTGCGGCCGGGCCGCTGGAGCTCGCGGAGGTGGAAGGCCGCTTCGGCGTGGTGCGCGGGGTAGCCCGGGCCCGACCGCCGCTGAACGTCACGGGCGGCGGACGCATCGAGGCGCGCCTCGACCTTCTGGCGTGGCTGCTGGCGGCCCGGCTCGAGCTGCCCGACGCACCGCCGATCGAGGTGCTGGGGCCGCCCGACGCGCCCTACCGGCTGGATAGGGCGGAGGCGGCCGGGCCGCAGCCCGCCGCCCCCTGACAACAGCTCAGTCGGAGGGGCCCAGCATGTTCTCGGGCCGGACCCACTGGTCGAACTCCTCGCTGGTGAGGAGGTCCAGCGCCATGGCCGCCTCCTTGAGCGTGGTGCCCTCCTTGTGGGCCTTCTTGGCCACCTTGGCGGCGTTGTCGTAGCCGATCTTGGGGTTGAGCGCGGTCACCAGCATCAGGCTCTCGTTGAGGAGCTTGCCGATCCGCTCGCGGTCGGCCTCGATGCCCGCCACGCAATTGTCGGTGAAGCTGCGGCAGCCGTCGGCGATCAGGCGGATCGACTGCAGCACGTTGTAGATCATCACCGGCTTGAAGACGTTGAGCTCGAAATGGCCGTTCGAGCCGCCCACCGTCACCGCCACGTGGTTGCCCATGACCTGGGCGCAGACCATGGTCAGCGCCTCGCTCTGGGTCGGGTTGACCTTGCCCGGCATGATCGAGCTGCCCGGCTCGTTCTCGGGCAGGCGCAGCTCGCCCAGGCCGCAGCGCGGACCCGAGCCCAGCAAGCGCACGTCGTTGGCGATCTTCATCAGCGAGACCGCCAGCACGTTGAGCGCCCCGGAAAGCTCGACCAGCGCGTCATGCGCCGCCAACGCCTCGAACTTGTTGGGCGCGGTGACGAACGGCAGGCCGGTGATCGTGGCGACCTCCGCGGCGAAATCCTCGGCGAAGCCCTTCCTGGCGTTGAGGCCGGTGCCGACCGCCGTGCCGCCCTGGGCCAGCAGCATGATCCGCGGCAGGGCCGCCTTCACCCGCTCGATTCCGTAGGCGATCTGGGTGGCGTAGCCCGAGAACTCCTGGCCCAGCGTCAGCGGGGTGGCGTCCTGCAGATGCGTGCGGCCGATCTTGACGACCGACCCGAACTCCGCGGCCTTCGCCTCCAGCGCCGTGCGCAGATGCTCCAGCGCCGGCAGCAGCTCGCCATGCGCCTGCTCGCCGGCGGCGATGTGCATGGCGGTGGGGAAGGTATCGTTGGAGGACTGGCCGCGATTGACGTGGTCGTTCGGGTGGACCGGCTCCTTGACGCCGCGCGGCGCGCCCAGCAGCTCGTTGGCCCGGTTGGCGATCACCTCGTTGGCGTTCATGTTGGACTGGGTGCCCGAGCCGGTCTGCCAGACGACCAGCGGGAAATGCTCGTCGAGGCGGCCGTCGGCCACCTCCTGCGCGGCCGTGGCGACGGCGTCCCCGACCTTCTGGTCGAGGGCGCCCAGGCGCATGTTGACGCGCGCCGCGGCGAGCTTCACCACGCCCAGGGCGCGGATCAGCGGCAGCGGCAGGCGCTCGCCGCCGATGCGGAAATTCTGCAGGGAACGCTGGGTCTGGGCACCCCAGTAGCGGGAGGCTTCCACCTCGACCGGACCGAACGTATCGGTCTCGACGCGCACATTGCGATCGCTCGCCATCACCCCACTCCCATGGCCGTTGTCGGCGGCCGAGTAGGCGCGGCGGCGAGCGCTTGTCAATCGCCCCGGGCGGGCGGCACCCGCGCGGGCTCGCCCGCGCCGGCCGGACCCTACTTCCGCCTGAACGTGTCCAGGCTCACCACCTCCGCGCCGACGCCGGCGCCGGCATCCGGCACGGCGCGCTCGTCGCGCTCGTCCTGCGGCGGCAGCTCGGCGATCTCCGCCTCGTGCCGCTCGTCCGGTCCGTCGCCGCGCTGCTCGTGCGGCCCGCCGGAGGTCGGCAGCGGCACCACGTCGGGCTCCAGCGTGAACTGCAGCCCGAACTCGGCGCCCGGATCGGCGAACACCTTGAGCGCACTGTAGGGCACGCGCAGGCGCTGCGGCGCGTCGTTGAAGCTCAGCGTCACGGCGAATCCGTCCTCCTCCACCACCAGATCCCAGAACTGGTGCTGGAGGACGATCGTCATTTCGCTGGGGTAGCGCTCACGCAGGAACTCGGGGATATCGACCCCGGGATCGGCGGTGCGGAAGGTGACGTAGAAATGGTGCGGCGGCGGCAGGTCATCCTCGCCGAGCCGCTTCAGCACGTCGCGCACCACGCTGCGCAGGGCGATCTCGACGAGCCGCCCGTAATCGATTTGCCCGCGTCGCATGCCGGCAGCCGCACTCCGCATCGAACAGGAGAAAAGAGGTGGGGGGCTTCTGTTGCCCGGCGCCCCCCGGGCCGCGCTTACCTAAGATTAGGCAGCGAGAGCCATACGGTTATCGTTGGCATCTTTCAGTCGGCCCGATAACGGCGGTACCATGCCGGGCGAAAACTGCCTCTTTACCACGCGCGTCGATCCTGATTCGCCCCCGCAATCCGGCCTTTCGGGCCGGGAGGTTGGTGGAGGCGCCGGGCTCTGCCCCCGGGTCCGCTACGCTTATGCCAAGCAGCGTTTATCGCCATAGCCGGCTTGCACCGGCCCTCCCAATATAGGGCCTCGTCAGCGGCGCGCAACGGGCGAGAGGAACAATTGCGCCCTCGACAGCGACGCATGGCTGGCCATAGAAGGCGGCGTTCTTGGATGGAGGGGCGGGATGGCGCTCGACGCGGAGAAAGAGGCAGAGATCGAGACGCTGCGGGCCAGTACCGCAACGACGCGGCGGGCCACCGTGCCGGCGCTCGAGGAGCTGCTCTACAAGCCGTTGCCGGTGCTCGATCACGGCTTCGTGCGGGTCATCGACTATATGGGCGACGATGCCGCCATCGTGCAGGCGGCGCGGGTCTCCTACGGCAAGGGCACCAAGCAGGTCAGCAACGATCGCGGCCTGATCAACTACCTGATCCGCCACCGCCACACCTCGCCCTTCGAGATGTGCGAGATCAAGCTCCACGTGAAGCTGCCGATCTTCGTCGCGCGCCAGTGGATCCGCCACCGCACCGCCAACGTGAACGAGTATTCCGCGCGCTACTCGGTGCTCGACCGCGAGTTCTACGTGCCCGACCAGGAGTTCGTCCGCCTCCAGAAGGTCGAGCGCAAGGCCGCCACCCAGCAGGCCAGCCTGTTCGGCGAGGCGGCGCCGGCGGCACCCCAGGTCACCGCGGCGCAGTCGACCACCAACAAGCAGGGGCGCGAGGAGCTGCTCGAGCGCGATGCCGCGGCCCAGGTGCTGCGCGACATCAACGGGATCAGCAACCGCAGCTTCACCACCTACGAGAAGCTGCTGGGCGACGAGGAGCGGCCGGGCATCGCCCGGGAGCTGGCGCGCATGGTGCTGCCGCTCAACGCCTACACGCAGTGGTACTGGAAGGTCGATCTTCACAATCTGCTGCATTTCCTGGCGCTGCGTGCCGACAGCCACGCGCAGTACGAGATCCGCGCCTATGCAGACGTGCTGATGGACGTGCTGCAGCGCTGGGTGCCGCTGACCGCAGCCGCCTTCGAGGAGTACCGGCTGGGGGCATCGACGCTTTCCGCCCGGGCCATCGAGGTCCTGCGCCGGCGTCTCAAGGGCGAGGCGGTGAGCCGCCAGGACTCCGGGCTCAGCGCCGGGGAATGGCGCGAGCTGGAGGCCGTCTTTCCCGAGCTGGGGGGCCTTTAGCAGCGCGCGCGGCCTGTATTTTCCTGCTTTCGGCGTGCGGCGTGCGGCCACCCCCCGATCACAGGACTTGTGAAACCTTTCCGCTGTTGTGCTATTCCTATGAGAGCAAGCAGGCTCAAGGAGCCTGCGACCCGCGAAGCGGGCACGCGTGGTTTTGAAGCTGCCGCGGCGGCAGGCCGATCCGTCGGTTGCCGCCGATGGTGTCGGGTGGGACTGTAGGAAATGCACAACAGCCTCCGGACAATGCACCCGCCACTCGGGTTCGCGGCTGCGCGCCGCGTTCCCAATGCGGCAGCATGCGTCTAGTCATCGCCTCACGGGTGAATTGAAGAGGGAGCCTGGTCGAAATGGGTAAGATTCTCCGTACGGCTGCTGTGGTGAGCAGCTTCGCGCTGCTCGCCGCCTGCGGCCAGCAGCCTCCGGGTTACACGAACCTGTTCGGGCACGTGGCCGAGGGCTTCCCGGCGGAGTCCGTGATGAACGACGCCCGTGCGACCCAGCCGTCCGGCAGCGCCTACCATCAGGCTCTCTACTCGGAGTTGATGGAGCACGCCGAGTACGAGTACGGCCAGATGCAGGACTACCGGGATGCCATGTGGCACGCCCGGAACGCCATGACTGCGGCCGGCGGCAGCGATGTCGAGCCGGCGCAGATCGGCTCGCGCCGCCTGCCCGCCGACAAGGTTGACGAGCTGACCAGCGCCCGCAACCGCCTGGTGGCGGCGCTCGCCGCCGGCGCTCCGCAGGCCAAGCCCGAGCCGGCGGCTCGTGCGGTGGCGAAGTTCAACTGCTGGATCGAGCAGCAGGAAGAGAACTTCCAGCCGAAGGACATCGCCTACTGCCGCGACGCGTTCTTCGCTGCCCTCGAGGAGATCGAGGTCAAGAAGGTCGCGGCCCCCGAGGTGATCACGCTGCAGAGCGACGTGTTCTTCGACTTCGACAAGGCGACCATCAAGCCGGCCTTCTTCCCCGAGCTTGACAAGGTCGCCAAGATGCTGGTCGAGAACACCAACATGCGGCTGTTCATCGCCGGTCACACCGACACGGCCGGCCCCAAGTCCTACAATCAGGGCCTGTCCGAGCGGCGCGGCAACGCCGTGGCCGACTATCTGGGCCGCAAGGGCGTCAGCGCCGACCGCCTGACCGTCCAGGGCTTCGGCGAGACCCAGCTGGCCGTGCCGACGCCGGACAACACGCCGAACGCGCAGAACCGGCGCGTCGAGATCCGCCAGCGCTGAGCCGCCGGCGATCAGGACGAGCGTCAAGGGAGGGCGCGGCCGCAAGGCCGCGCCCTTTCCTTTTGTTCTTCTGCCTGCAGCCCGTCGCTCAGGCGGCGAGCGCGCCCAGGACCACGCCGGCGAGCCACAGCAGGAACGCGCCGGTCAGCGCGAAGCCGGCATAGCGGTCGCAGGCCTGGCGGATCGCCTCGCCGATCAGCCGCTGCAGCACCTCGGGTGGCATGAGCGGGCGCGGCTCGAGCATCATCCAGACCTCGGTGCGCCTATAGGGTCGCGATGGCGCCCGCAGGGCGGAGAGCCTGAGACCGGCCCACAAAAGCAGAGCCGCCGCTGCGGCGGTGCGCAGCGCCAGCCCCGGCTCGGCCGAGAGGCCCGCTGCCAGCACCGCGATAGCAAGGCAGGCGAACGCGGTGGCCCGCGCCACCGAGCGCTCGGCCGCCTGCTGGATGCGGTCCACGGCAGCCCTGCCCCGTTCCGCTCAGCGCCGGCCAGCGGCCATGGCAGGCTCACCCCGCAGGCAGCCAGGAAGCCGGCACCAGGCCCATGAGGTGGAGGATCAGCAGCCAGAAGGCGCGAACCTCCGGAAAGACCGCCGCCTGCAGGGCGAGGCGCGCGAGGACGAGCCAGAATACCGCTACCAGCGGCAGCAGCGTCTCGACCATGAAGGACGGCGTCACCGCCGAGGTCGCGCGGAGAACCGGATCGGTGAAGCGGCAGAAGAACTGCCAGATGTAATTGTCCCACCCGGCCGGCACGAAGAGACCCAGGAAAAAGCGCGCGACCAGCGTCCAGATCAGCGCTGCCAGCACATAGTTGGGGAGGTGGAAATACCAGTAGCTGAGAAGATGCTCCATCGCCCGGCCCCTGGAAAGAAGGCTGAAGGGCGGGGCGCGGGCACCCCGCCCTTCCGGCTCAGTCAGCGTGCTTGTCGGCCACCATCACGCCGCCGCGCGGTACCCGCAAGGCCTCGATAAAGGCCTGCATCTCCCGCGACGGCGGGGTCGTCATGAGGCTGACGATCCAGCACACCGCGAAGCCCACCGGGATGCCGAAGAGCCCGGCCGAGATGTTCGACACGCCGAACCAGGTGGGCATGCCCATGTACTGGGTGCCCACGAGGTAGAAGGCGGTCATCCCGAACCCGGCGATCATCCCGGCCAGCGCTCCCGGCGTGTTGGCGCGTTTCCACCACACCCCCAGCACGAGCACCGGGAAGAGCCCCGCCGCCGCGAGCGAGAACGCCCAGGAGACGAAGATCAGGATGCCCGCCGGGGCGGCTATCGCCATCCAGGCGCCCAGCAGGGCCACGCCCACCAGCAGGATCCGCGCCACGATCAGCCGCCGCTTCGTCGAGGCCGTGTGGTCGATCATCTGGTAGTAGACGTCGTGGCTCAGCGCGTTGGCGATGGCCAGCAGCAGGCCGTCGGCGGTGGAGAGCGCCGCCGCGAGGCCGCCGGCCGCCACCAGCCCGGCGATCACGTAGGGCAGGCCCGCGATCTCGGGCGTGGCGATCACGACCGTGTCGGGGTGGATCGAGAAGTTGGCGAAGTCGAGGGTCGAGACGCCCGCGGCCTGGCAGGCGGCGAGCACCGCATCGGCCGAGGCCGCCGCCTCGCCGCACACCTTCACCAGCCCGGCCTGGCCGTAGGAGAAGATCCAGCTCGGCAGCGAGGCGATCGCCCCCGCGTCCTCGAGGCTGCGGCCCAGCACGTTCTCGAACACCTCGAGCTTGGCGAAGGCCGCATAGGCCGGTGCCGTGAAGTAGAGAATGAAGATGAACAGCAGCGACCAGCCCACCGACTTCCTGGCCTCACGGACGCTGGGCGTGGTGAAGAACCGCATGATGACGTGCGGCAGGGCGGCGGTGCCCACCATGAGGCACAGGATGAGGGCGAAGAAGTTCAGCGGATCGCGCACGTTGAAGGCCACGACATGCGCCTTGATGCCCTCCAGATAGCCCCCCGGCCCGCTGTTGGCGGCCTCGAGCTCGGTGATGCGCTGGAGCACCTGGCCGTACATGAGCTGCGGCAGCGGCACGCCGGTGAGCTGGGCCGAGAGGATCACCACCGGCAGGAGATAGGCGATGATCAGCACGATGTACTGCGCCACCTGGGTCCAGGTGACGGCCCGCATCCCGCCCAGCATCGAGCACACGAGGATGCCCGCCAGGCCCAGGAAGATGCCCACCTGCACCGAGACGCCCAGCAGCCGCGAGGCGATGATCCCGGTGCCGGTGAGCTGGCCCATCAGGTAGACCAGCGAGCAGCACACCAGGATGATCACGCCGATCAGCCGGGCGAGATTGCCGCCGTAGCGGGCGGCCAGGAAGTCGGGCACGGTGTAGGCGCCGAACTTCCGCAGATAGGGGGCGATCAGCACCGCCACCAGCACGTAGCCGCCGGTCCAGCCCAGGATGAAGGCGAGCCCGTCATAGCCCTGGGCGTAGAGCGAGCCCGCCATGCCGATGAAGGAGGCGGCCGACATCCAGTCGGCGGCGGTCGCCATGCCGTTGTAGAGGGCCGGCACCCGGCGCCCCGCCACATAATACTCGGAGACCTGGGCGGTGCGGCTGAGAATGCCGATGCCGGCATAGACGGCGATGGTCAGGATGACGAAGGCGTAGCCGATCACGGTCGGCGGCAGGCCCATCTGCTCGAGCACCGCCAGCACCACCACGAACACGAGGAAGGTGCCGGTGTAGAGCGCATAGATGCGCCCGAGATTGGCGATGAATGCGTCGCGCATGGCAGCCTCCCCTCACTCTTCTTCCGCCATGCCGTGCTCCTCGTCGATCCGGTTCTGCTTCGCGGAGAACCAGAAGATGAGAATCACGAACACGATCAGCGAGCCTTGGGCTGCCATGTAGAAGCCCAGCGGGAAGCCGAAGATCACGATCTCGTTGAGGTAGCCCACGAAGAAGTGGACGAGGAAGCCGAACACGAACCAGACGACCAGGGTCGTCCACATCAGGTTGCGGGTGCGGCGCCAGTATTCCTCCGCCATTGGCGTGGATTGCATGCTGCAGCACTCCCTGCGGTCCGGACCCGGTGGGCACCCTGCCCCCGGGGCCTTCCTTCTCCCGCGAGACCAGCCCGCTCGGCGGGTTCCTCGCGGCATTAACTTTGATTAATATCATTTCACGCAGGACGGAAAGCCGCCTTCGCAACCTGCTTCTGCCGCGCGCCTGCGGCACAGCATCGCAGGGCGTCGCTTTTGCCGAGGAAGGATGATCGGGCATGCTCAGGCTTCCTCTCCGCCGCCGGCAGCGCATCGCCACCGAGGAGGCGCTGGCCACCTTCCTGGCCGCCCAGGCGGCGTTCCTGTCGCAAAAGACCGTGGTCGAGTTCTGCCGCGCCCGGGCCGGCCTGAACTGGAACAAGCTGTTCCTCGAGCGCGCCTTCGTCGAGGCGATGGAACGCTGCCGCGGCGAGGCCTTCGCGGCGGTGCTGGGCGACGTTGCCGAGTCCTGCCAGGTGCTGTTCCGCCACGCGGGCCTCGCGAAGACCGCTGCCCCTGAGCGACTGGGTCCGCCGGTGCGCGCGGCCCTGCTCGGCCACCCGGCCCCGCCCGGCGGCTGGGAGGTCGAGCTGGACGGGCTCGACGCGCGCCTCGCCCGGGCCCTTCTCGCCGCACCCCGGCCGGTCCACATGATTGCCTGCAGCGGCGCGCCCAGGGTGTTCGAGGCGCTGCCGATCCGCGGCGCGGTGCGCGAGCCCGACCGCGAGCTGATCGAGAACGGCCTCCGGTTCCTGCTGTGCCGGGTCTATGCCGACATGGAGCGCGAGCTCGACACCGAGGCTCTGGCCGGCGCGCTGGAACGGCCCGGCGAGCCTTGGCAGGAGCTTTGACGGGCGTCCCGAGGTTCCCTCGCGGCGCATTGCATTTTGGTAATCAGGACCGCCGCCGGGCCGATCTCGCTTGACAGGCTAGGCGGCGATCTCGATCAAAAGCCTCGTCGCAATCCGCCGGTTCTCGCCGCCGAGCAACGCCGAGGAACAATGTCTGGCCGCTGGACGTCATGCAGCGACGCGGCCCGGGAGCAATCGCGAGCCTCATGAACATCGCGCTGATCGTCCTGCTGCCTTTCATCGGCGCCATCCTGCCGCCCCTGATGATCCGGGCCGGCCGTGCCATCTGCACCACGGTGACGGCCTGCACCACGCTTACCTCCCTGGCCCTGCTGCTGGTCCAGGCGCCGGCCGTGTTCCGCGGCGAGGTGCCCTCGGCGCGCTGGGAATGGCTGCCGCAGCTCGGCCTCGACGCCAGCTTCCGGATCGACGGCCTGGCGTTCCTCTTCGCCTTCCTGATCTTGTTCATCGGCCTGTTGATCATCCTCTATGCGCGACACTATCTCTCGCGCGAGGATCCGGTCGGCCGGTTCTTCGCCTTTCTGCTGCTGTTCCAGGGGGCGATGCTCGGCATCGTCCTCTCCGGCAACCTGCTGCTCCTGCTGGTGTTCTGGGAGCTCACCACGCTCTCCTCGTTCCTGCTGATCGGCTATTGGCGGCACCTCCCGGAGGGTCGGCAGGGTGCGCGGATGGCGCTGGCGGTCACCGGGCTCGGCGGCCTCGCCCTGATCGGCGGCGTGCTGCTGCTGGGCCAGATCGCCGGCTCCTTCGACCTCGAGACGGTCCTGGCCCAGGGCGAGGCGATCAAGGCCTCTCCCCTCTATCTGCCGGCGCTGGTCCTGGTGCTGCTTGGCGCCTTCACCAAGTCGGCACAGTTCCCGTTCCATTTCTGGCTGCCGCACGCCATGGCGGCGCCCACGCCGGTCTCGGCCTACCTGCACTCGGCGACCATGGTGAAGGCCGGCATCTTCCTGCTGGCGCGGCTGTGGCCGGCCATGGCCGGCACCGACGCCTGGTTCCTCGCGGTCTCGCTGACCGGCCTTCTCACCATGGGCATCGCCGCCTGGATCGCCCTCTTCAAGGACGACCTGAAGGCACTGCTGGCCTTCTCCACGGTGAGCCACCTGGGGCTCGTGACCATGCTGCTGGGCATGGGGACGAAGCTCGCCGCGATGGCCGGCATCTTCCACATCATCAACCACGCCTCGTTCAAGGCCGGCCTCTTCATGTCCGCCGGCATCGTCGATCACGAGACCGGCACCCGCGACATTCGCCGCCTTGGCGGCCTTGCCCACGTCATGCCGATCACCGCGACGCTGGCGATCCTGGCGACCCTGTCGATGGCCGGCATCCCGCCCTTCAACGGCTTCATCTCCAAGGAGATGATGCTCGAGGAAGCGGCCCACACCGTCTATGCCGGCAATGACTGGCTGTTCCCGGTCCTGGCGACGTTGGCGGCGCTGTTCTCCGTGGCATACTCCGCGCGCTTCCTGTTCCACGGCTTTTTGGGCGAGACCCGCGGCCCGCTGCCCAGCAAGCCGCACGATCCGCCGGCCGGCATGTGGCTGCCGGTGGCGGTGCTGGTGGCGCTGGTGGTGGCCATCGGCCTGTTCCCCGAGCAGCTCGCCGGCGGCCTGGTCGACGTCGCGACGGCGGCCGTGACCGGCGCGCCGGCACCGGCCTACGAGCTGGCGCTGTGGCACGGGGTCACCCCCTCGCTGCTGATGAGCGGCGTGGCGGTCGCCGGCGGGCTCGTCCTGCTGGCCCTCTACCGGCCCGCCAACAATCTGCGCGAGGCTACGCCGCGGCCCGAGGCCAAGCGGCTCTTCGACGGCCTGATCCGGGTGTCGGTGGCGGCCGCCGCACAGCTCAGCGACCGCCTCCAGAACGGCTCCCTGCAGCGCTACCTGGCGATCATGCTGGTGGCCGCCATCGCCGTCGGGGCGGTCGCATTCGCCGGCGGCGTCCACCTTCCCGGCGACCGGCCGATCCAGCCGGTCACCAGCACCGCGGTGGTCTTGTGGGTGCTGCTCGCCGGCGCCAGCCTCGGCGCGCTGCTGCTGCACCGCAACCGCCTGATGACCCTGATCCTCACCAGCCTGGTCGGCCTCGTCGTCTCGCTGGCCTTCCTCGGCCTGTCGGCCCCTGACCTGGCGCTCACCCAGATCTCGGTCGAGGTAGTCACCACCATCCTCATGCTGCTCGCCCTCAACCTCCTCCCCAAGGAGACGCCGCGCGAGAGCGGCGCCGGGCAGCGGAGCCGCGATCTGGGGATCGCCGTGCTGGCCGGCGCCGGGGTCGCCGCTGCCGCCTTTGCGGTGATGACCAGGGGCTTCGAGACCATCTCCGACTTCCACCTGGCCCAGGCCAAGCCCGGCGGCGGCGGGACCAACGTCGTCAATGTCATCCTCGTCGACTTTCGCGGCTACGACACGTTCGGCGAGATCATCGTGCTGGGCATCGCGGCGCTGGCGATCTTCGCGCTGCTCGACCGCAACCTGCGCGGTGCCGCGGCTCGCCGCATCGCGACCATCGGCAGAGTGACGGAGTCCATGGACGCCCACCCGCTGATCCTCGTGGTGGCGACCCGCGTGCTGCTGCCGCTGATGCTGATGGTGGCCGCCTTCATCTTCCTGCGCGGCCACAACCAGCCGGGGGGCGGGTTCATCGCCGGACTCGTGGCGGCCATCGCCTTCATCCTGCAATATGTCGCAAGCGGCTTCGCCTGGGCCCGCGACCGTGCCCATTACGACCATCACTCGATGATCGGCTTTGGGGTCCTGGTGGCGGGCCTGACCGGCGTCGCCGCCTGGATCTTCGGGCAGCCATTCCTCACCAGCGCCTTCACCCATGTCCACCTGCCGCTGATCGGCGACGTCGAGATCGCCTCGGCCATGGCCTTCGATCTGGGCGTGTTCGTGACGGTGCTGGGCGTCGTCGTCCTGGCCCTGGCCAATCTCTCGCGGATCCAGAGCCTGGCGCAGCCCGAGCCGGTTCCGGCCGGGCCGATGGACATCGTGCTGGAGCCGCCGGCAGGCGGCGAGACGGTCGAGACCTCGGCCTCCACCGTCACCGCCGCCGGGGGGAGGCAGTAGCATGGAGTTTCTCGTCGCAAGCGCGATCGGCATCCTCACCGCCACCGGCGTCTACCTGCTGCTGCGCGGCCGCACCTTCCCGGTGGTCGTCGGATTGAGCTTTCTCACCTACGGGGTCAACGTGTTCCTGTTCGCCATGGGCCGCCTGACCCTCGACGCGCCGCCGATCATCGACGAGGCGGCGGCAAGCTACACCGACCCGCTGCCGCAGGCCCTGGTGCTGACCGCCATCGTGATCTCCTTCGGCATGACCGCCCTGCTCGTCGTGCTGGCGCTGCGCGGCTATCTCGAGCGCGGCAGCGACCGTGTCGCGCTGGGCGCCGCCGAGGAAGGAGCCGAGACGTGAGCCATCTGATCATCGTGCCGGTGGTGCTGCCGGCGCTCATGGCGGCTTTCCTGGTGCTCGCGGCCCGTCACGACATGGTGCTGCAGCGTGTCCTCTCGGCCAGCTCGGCGGTCCTTCTCCTGGCCTGCGCCCTGTTCCTCTACGGCCTCGCTGCCGAGGGCCAGCCCGTGCCCTACCTCCTGGGCGACTGGCCGGCGCCCTTCGGCATCGTCCTCGTCCTCGACCGCCTCTCGGCCCTCATGCTGGTGCTCACCGGCATTCTCGGGGTAGCGGTGGCGCTGTTCGCGATGACCGGGCGCGATACGGGCGGGCGGCACTTTCACGCCCTCCTCCAGTTCCAGCTCATGGGCATCAACGGCGCCTTCCTGACCGGCGACCTCTTCAACCTCTTCGTCTTCTTCGAGGTCCTGCTGATCGCTTCCTACGGCCTGATGCTGCACGGCGGCGGGCCGCGGCGGCTGGGCGCGGGGCTGCACTATGTCATCGTGAACCTGGTGGGCTCGACCCTGTTCCTGTTCGCAGTCGGCATGATCTATGCTGTCACCGGCACCCTCAACATGGCCGATCTCGCCATCGCTGCCAGCCAAGTGGCGCCCGGCGACGCGGCCCTGCTGCGCGCCGGCGGCGGCCTGCTGCTCACGGTCTTCGCCATCAAGGCTGCCCTGGTGCCGTTCCACTGGTGGCTGCGCGGCACCTACAGCGCCGCCCCGGCGCCGGTGGCCGCCCTCTTCGCCATCATGACCAAGGTGGGCGCCTACTCGATCATCCGGGTCTTCACCCTGATCTTCGGCGCCGGTGCCGGCGACGCCGCCTGGCTTGCCGCACCGTGGATCCTGCCGGCAGCGCTCGTCACCCTGGTGCTGGGGACGATCGGCCTGCTCGCCAGCCGCACCCTCTTCGACCTCGCCGCCTTCTCGATCGTGGCGTCGATGGGCACGCTGCTGATCGCCGTCGGCCTGTTCACGCCCGAGGCGATGACCGCCGCCCTCTACTACCTGATCCACAGCACGTTCACCGGCGCGGCCCTCTTCATGGTGGGCGGGATCGTGGCGACCGGGCGCGGCGAGACCGGCGACCGGCTCGTGGCAGCCGCGCCCTTCCCGCGCGACCAGCTGGTGGCCGGCCTCTTCTTCCTCGCTGCCATCGCGATGGCCGGCATGCCGCCGCTCTCCGGCTTCCTCGGCAAGCTGCTGATCCTCGAAAGCGCCAAGGACGGACCGCTGATGAGCTGGATCTGGGCCATCGTGCTCGGCACCAGCCTGCTCATGCTGGTGGGCTTCGGCCGCGCCGGCAGCGTGCTGTTCTGGAAGAGCGCCGCCGTGGCCGGCGACGGCAGCCGACCGGTTGCGGGAACCGGCAATGCCCTCCCGCTGATCGCCACCACCACGGTGATCGCCGGCACGGCACTCCTGGCCCTGCTGGCAGGGCCCGCGACCGCCGAGCTCGATCGCACCACCCAACAGATCTTCGATCCCACCGGCTATGTGCGGGCGGTCCTCGGCGACGAGGCGGCCATGCAGATCGCGGAGCGCTGAGCCGTGCGGAGCCGCCTCGTCCCCCACCCGCTGCTCACCTTGACCCTGACCGCCGTCTGGCTGCTGCTGGTCAACGAGGCGAGCCTCGGCCACCTCCTGCTCGGCCTGCTGCTGGGCCTGATCGTGCCGTTGCTGACCGCCGCCTACTGGCCGGGACGGCCCCAGGTACGGCGGCCGATCCGCTGGATCGAGTACGGCCTCGTCGTTCTCTGGGACATCCTCGTGGCCAACGTGCAGGTGGCCTACCTGGTGATCTTCAAGCGGAACGACCAGCTTCGGCCGCACTTCCTGACCGTGCCGCTGGAGCTGTCCTCGCCGGAGGCCATCACCGTGCTCGCCGGGACGATCACCATGACCCCCGGCACGGTGAGCGCGGATCTCTCGGCCGACGGAAGGGCGCTGCTCGTTCATGCGCTCGACACCGGCGATCCGCAGGAGACCGCCCGCGACATCAAGCAGCGCTACGAGGCCCGCCTGAAGGAGATCTTCCAATGATCGCGCTCGCCAGCACGATTGCCGCCGGCGCCATCGGCGTGGCGCTGCTCCTCAACCTGGTGCGGCTCGTGCGCGGGCCCGATATGGTCGACCGGGTGCTGGCCCTGGACACCATGGTCATCAACGCCATCGCGCTCATCCTGCTGCTGGGCATCGCCAGCGAGCGCGAGGTCTATTTCGAGGGCGCGCTGCTGTTCGCGATGGTGGGCTTCATCTCCACGGTGGCCTTCGCCAAGTACCTGCTGCGCGGCGACGTGATCGAGTAGGAGAGCCCCATGATCGCCACCCTGGCCGAGGCGCTCGCCGCCTTCCTGATCCTCGCCGGCGGCTTCTTCGCGCTGGTGGGCTCCTACGGGCTTGCCAAGCTGCCCGACCTGATGACCCGCCTGCACGGCCCGACGAAGGCCACCACGCTGGGCGTGGGCGGCATCGTGATCGCCTCGATGGTCGTGGCGGGGCTCGAGGGGCGGCTCTCGCTGCACGAGCTGCTGATCGCCCTCTTCCTGTTCCTGACCGCTCCGGTGAGCGCCTTCATGCTCGCCAAGGCGCACATCCTGCGCGACGCCCGCACGGCAGGCTCGTTGCCGCCGACCGGCACCGAGACCGGCTGGGCGACGACCCACGTGCCCGCCGATGCGGCGCGCAAAGCCGCAAAGCGCGCCGCCGCCGGATCCTGAGCCGCCGCACGCGGCGCTCGACGGGAAAAGAGGCGGCTTCCGCCGCCCCTTTCTCTATCGCTCCGCTCAGCCGCCAATCACCCCGCCGTCCTTCCTGACCACGACGACCACGGAGGGGCGCGGCGGCATGCCCTCCTCGAAGTCGGGCCAGCGGGTCGCCGGCTCCTCGAAGGTGCCCTCCTTGCCCTGCGCGTCCTCCTCGCCCGGATGCTGGACGGCAAGGAAAAGCGTGCGGCCGTCCGGCGTGAACCACGGGCCGCACATCTCGGCACCCACCGGGCAGCGGAAGAAGTGCCGCGAGGTGCCGCGCCTCTCCCCTTCCGTCTCCACCGCCCAGAGCCCGTCCGAGCGGCCGGTCTTCATGGCACTGTTGCCGTCGGTGGCGACCCACAGCCGGCCGGCGGCATCGAAGGCACAGTTGTCGGGCATGCCGAACCAGCCGTGCTCGCTGGTGCCGGCGGCGAAGGTGGCACCCACCTCGGCGATCGAGGGATCGCCGCAGCGCACGAGGATGTCCCAGCTCCAGCGGTCGGCCGCGTGGTCGCCCCCGGGCGGGGTCATCTCGATGATATGGCCGAAGCGGTTGTCGGCGCGGGGATTGGCGGCGTCGGTCTGGTCGGCCTTGCGCTTCGTATTGTTGGTCAGCATGGCATAGACCTTGCCGGTCCGCGGGTTGGGCTCCACGTCCTCCGGCCGGTCCATCTTCGTGGCGCCGAGCAGGTCGGCGGCGCGGCGGGTCTCGATCAGCACGTCGGCCTGGCTCTCGAAACCGTGGGCGGGGACCAGCGGGCCCTGCCCGAAGACCAGCGGCAGCCACTCCATGGCGCCGTCCTCCTCGAAGCGGGCGACGAAGAGCGTGCCCTGGTCGAGCAGCTCCAGGTTGGCGGCGCGGTCGGCGGGATCGTAGCGGCCGGCGGTGACGAACCTGTAGATATAGTCGAAGCGCTCGTCGTCGCCCATGTAGGCCACGCCGCGGCCGTCCTTGTTGAGGATGGTGTTGGCGCCCTCGTGCTTGAAGCGGCCAAGCGCCGTGCGCTTCTTCGGGATCGCACCCGGATCGTAGGGATCGATCTCCACCATCCAGCCGAAGCGGTTCGGCTCGTTGGGCTCCTTGGCCAGATCGAAGCGGTCGACATAGCGGCCCCAGCCGTAATAGTTGCCGGGCACGCCGTAGCGCTCATAGTTGCGGGCCTCGGCGTGGTCCTGGGGAAGCTCGCCCGTGAAGTAGCCGTGGAAGTTCTCCTCGGCCGAGAGCCAGGTGCCCCAGGGCGTGACGCCGCCGGCGCAGTTGTTGATCATCCCCACGACCTCCCGGCCGCTCGGATCAGCCGCGGTCCTCAGCCGCCGGTGACCGGCCGCCGGGCCGGTGATCTCCATGACGGTGCCGGAGGCGGTGATCCGGCGGGCGAAGCGGCTGTCGGGCACCACCTCCCAGCCGCTCTCGCCCCTGCGCACCTCGATCACGCTCCCGCCATGAGCGGCCATCTCGATCATGGCGAGCTCGCGGGTGAGATAGCCGAACCTGTCCTCGCTGGTGATCTTCGCAGCGGAGCCCGGGAACATCAGCTCCTCGTTGGTGTACTCGTGATTGACGGCGAGCAGGCCGTGCTCGCTGGAGCCGTCGATCGGGAAGTAACCGACAAAGTCGTTGTTGTAGCCGAACTGGCGGCGCTGGGAGGCCTCGCTCTGCGCCGCCGGATCGAAGGAGGGCGCGCCGGGCAGGACGGGGTCGCCCCAGCGGATCAGGATCTGCGCGTCATGGCCCGGCGCCACATGATGGCGCTCGTCCACGCCCGCCTCGAGCTCCGCGAAGTCGAAGCCCGCGCCGGCCTCGGCCGCCCGCGTCGAGCGCGCAAGCGCCATCGGGCCCAGGGCCGCGGTGATGGCGGTGGTGGCCAGCACGCCGCGAAGGAGCTCGCGGCGGCCGAAACGGCGTGCCACGATCTCGCCCATGGTGGGATTGGCGGTGAGATTGCGGCCGACGTCCTCGCTTTCCTCGAAGGCGCGGGCGCGCGTGGGCGTGTCGCTCATTGCGGTGGCTCCCCGGATGCTTCGGCGGCCGTCCCAAAGACAGCTGCCCTCGCCATCCGCCTAGAGCCACCCGGTGACAGCACCGTGCACGGCGTGCGACAGGTGTGCGCACGCCGTGCACCGGCTGACGCGGGGCCGGTCCGTCAGCCGCCGATCATGCCGCCGTCGTCGCGGGTGATGGCCACCACCGAGGGTCGTGGCGGCATGCCCTCGGCGAAGTCGGGCCAGCGGGTCGACGGGGTCTCGAAGGTCGAGGACATGTCACCCGATTCCGCAGGATGCTGGACCGCCACGAAGAGCGTGCTTCCATCCGGCGTGAACTCCGGCCCGCACATCTCCGCGCCTCTGGGGCAGGCGAAGAAGAACTTCACGTCGCCGCGCCGCGGCCCTTCCAGCTCGCAGGCATACATCCCGTCGGGAATGTCGTTCTTCGCCTGCGAGCTCCCCTGGTCGGTGGAGATCCACAAGCGCCCCGCCGGGTCGAACGCGCAGTTGTCCGGCGAGGAGAACCACGTGTCGGTTCCCTCACCATAGCGCGCGCCGCTCTCCGGCTCGGCCGGGTTGCCGGCCATGAGGAGGATCTCCCACTGGTAGCGCTCGGCGGTGTGGTCGGCCTCGGCCCCCTCGCCGCCGGGAGGGATCAGCTCCAGGACGTGGCCGTGCCGGTTGGGGCCGCGCGGGTTCACCGCGTCCACCTGCTCGGGCTTGCGCCGCGAGTTGTTGGTGAGCATCACGTAGACCCGCCCGTTGACCGGGTTGGGCTCCACGTCCTCCGGCCGGTCCATGGGCGTGGCACCTAGAAGATCGGCCGCCCGCCGGGTCTCGATCAAGACGTCGGCCTGGCTTTCAAAGTCGTTCTCGGCTGTCAGCGGGCCCTGACCGAAGACCAGCGGCAGCCAGATCAGACCCTCCTCGTCGAACTTCGCGACGTAGAGCGTGCCGTCGTCGAGCAGGGTGCCGTTCTCGAGCCCGCGCGCCGGGTCGAATTTCCCGCCCGAGACATAGCGGTAGAGATAGTCGAACCGCTCGTCGTCGCCCGAATAGAACACCACCCGCCCGTCCTTGTTGACGAAGCTGGTTGCCCCCTCGTGCTTGAAGCGGCCGAGCGCCGTCCTCTTCACCGGCACCGACTGCGGGTCGTAGGGGTCGTACTCCACCACCCAGCCGAAGCGGTTGGGCTCGTTGGGCTCCTTGGCGAGATTGAAGCGGTCGACGCTCTTCCACCAGGGATAGCGGGCCTTGGCCTTGACGCCGTAGCGCTTGTGGTTGCGGGCCTCCGGCGCGTTCTCCGGATCACCGCCGCCGAAATAGCCGTGGAAGTTCTCCTCGGCCATCAGCACCGTGCCCCAGGGGGTCTTGCCGCCCGCACAATTGTTGATGGTGCCGAAGACCTTCTCGCCGGTGGGATCGTAGCCGGTCCTCATCCGCTCGTGCCCGGCGGCCGGGCCGGCGATGCGCATCTCGGTGTCGAGCGTGATGCGCCGCGCATACTCGCTGTCTGGCACCATCTTCCAGCGGCCGTTCTCCTTGACGACCTCGATGATCGAGCCGTTGTGGGCCATCATCTCGATGGCCGACTGCTCGGGCGTCTGCGCGTCGACGCTGGCAGTCTCGATGGCGTCGGCCTCCTTGCCCTTCTCCGCCTGCTGGCCGGCATCGACCCGGGTCCAGCCCGGGAACATCAGCTCGGGTGCAGTGTACTCGTGATTGACGTGCAGCAGGCCGTGCGTCGAGTCGTCCGAGCCGCGCGGCAGCGGGAAGTAGGCGAGATAGTCGCAGTTGTAGCCGAACTGTCCGGCCTGGGCTGCGGCGGTCTGGTTTTGCGGATCGAACGCCGGCGCATCCGCCAGAATAGGATCGCCCCAGCGCGCGAGGATGTCGGCGCTGTGGCCGGGAGCCAGCTGGATGTCGTCGGTGATCTTGTGGGGCGGCGACTGGAAATCGAGCGGCCGGGTTCCGTCGGCCGCGAGCGCGAAGCGGCTGGTCATCAGCCCGCTCGCGATGGCCGTGCTGACGAAGCCCTTGAGCACCGTGCGCCGCGCCATGCGGCGCGCCGCCACCTCGACCAGCGGCCGGTTGGCCGAGCGGTTGGAGCCCAGATCGTCGTCGTCGGCGATCTCGACCGGCTCGTAGCGCTTGTCCAGCGTCGTCATTCGTTGCCTCCCTTGTTCTTGCCGGCGGAACGGGTACCGGACAATGAAACCCAACCCGCCGGCGGGAGCAAGGGTGGGAGGCGCCGCCGGAAGCTATATCGGGGCGCGGCGGCCGGCTAGCGCAGGGTGAACCGGACCAATGCCTTGCGGTCGATCTCGATACCGAGGCCGGGCCGCGTCGGGACGTCCACCCAGCCATCGCTATGCTCGAGGGGCTCGGCCAGGACCGCCTGGCGGAAGGGATGCTCGGTGCGGTCGAACTCGAGCATCGGCTCCACCGGTCGATGCACCGGCGGGTTGCTTGGGAGGACCGCGAGGAACTGCAATGCCGCCGCGAGGCCGATGCCGGTGCCCCAGACGTGCGGCACGCAGCGTACGCCGAAGGCCGCCGCCATGTCGGCGATCTTCTTGCCCTCGGAGAGCCCGCCCACGCCGCACAGATCCGGCTGGACGACGTCGAGCGCCCGGCGCGTGAAGAGTTCGCCGAAGTCCCAGCGGGTGAAGGAGCACTCCCCACCCGCCACCGGGACCGGCTGGAGATGGCGCAGCTCGGCGTAGCCTGCCACGTCCTCGGGCACCACCGGCTCCTCGAACCAGCCCACGTCCAGCTCGGCCAGCGCCCGCCCGAGCCGCGCCGCGTGGGCCACGTCGTAGCCGTGGTTGGCGTCCACCATGAGCCCCACCTCCGGCCCGATCGCTTCGCGCACCGCCTTCGCGTTGCGCAGGTCCTCGGCGATGCCGAAGCCCACCTTGAGCTTCACCGCAGCGAAGCCTTCCGCCGCGTAGCCGCCGGCCTCCTCGGCCAGATACTCGACGGGATCGCCCTCGAAGCGCCGGTAGAGGCCGGTGGCGTAGGCGCGCACCCGCTCGCGGATGGGTCCGCCCATGAGCCGGTGGACCGACTGGCCCAGGGCCTTGCCCTTGATGTCCCAAAGGGCGATGTCGATACCCGAGAGTGCGGCGATGACGATGCCGCGCTGGCCCTGGTCGCGGAACGCGTTGTGCAGCTTCTGCCAGAGCCGCTCGGTGGCCAGCGCGTCCTCGCCCGCGAGAAGCCCCGCCATGGTCTCCACCATGGCAGCGGTCGGCCTGACATAGCCGTAGCACTCGCCCCAACCTGTCACCCCGTCCTCGGTGGTGATCTCCACGAGCACGCTCTGGCGCCGGTCGGCCTGCGAGAACGACCAGGCGAACGGCCTTTCCAGCGGCGCCTCGAGAATGTGCGCCTGTACCGAGCGGATCTTCATGGCTTGCCTCCTCCTGCGATGCCTGCCTCGCACGCCACCGCAGGAGCGGCAAGCATCAGGCTCGGCGCGCGAGCCGGAAGGGCGGCCTGTGGTCGGGATAGATGGTCACCACCCCCACCGGCAGCACCCGCCCCCGCCGCGCCGTGGTGATCCGGTAGCGCCGCACCGTCTCGGAGAGCACGATGGTCGCCTCCAGCAGCGCGAATTGGGCGCCGATGCAGACCCGCGGGCCGACGCCGAACGGCAGGTAGGCGAAGCGCGGCGGCGGCGGGGCGTCCGGCAGGAACCTCGCCGGGTCGAACCGGTCGGGCTCGCGCCAGAGCTTGCGGTGGCGGTGCAGCACCCAGGGCGCCACCACCATGAGCGAGTCCGGCGGCACCTCGCGGCCGCCTACCGTGTCGGCCTCCCGCGCGGCGCGCACGATGGTGAAGGCCGGTGGGTAGAGCCGCAGCGCCTCCTGCACCACGGCCCGCGCCAGCGGGAGGCGCGCCGCCGCCTCCTGTGCGTTCTCCGGAGCGAGCCCGCCCGCATCGGCCTCCGCCGCCACCGCCTCCTGGACGTCCGGCGCCAGGGTGAGCAGCCAGAGCGACCAGAAGAGAGCCAGTGCCGTGGTCTCGTGGCCGGCGATGATGAGGGTGGCGATCTGGTCGCGCAGCTCGCCCTGCGCGAACCCCTCGCCGCCGGCAGGTGCCGCCAGGAGGTCGAAGAGGTCGCGGGGAGGATCGGCCGTGCCGCGCGCCGCCCGCTCGGCGATCACCGACTCCACCACCCGGCCGAAGCCTGCGCCGAGGCGGCGGCGCACCCAGTCGCGCGGCGTGGTGATGCCGGCGGGCAGCACGAAGTCGAGCGGCCCCGGCCGCGCAGCGCGGACGCCGTAGCGCTCCACGGCGGCGCGCAGGGCGTTGGTATGACGCGCCATGGACTGCGAGAACAGCGCCTCGCCGGCCACCTCCAGCGTCAGGTGCTGGACGAAGCCCAGAAGATCGACCGCCCCCAGCCCCTTGTGCGCCAGCGCGTCGAGCCGTGCGGCGGCGAGCCTCGCCGCCACCTCCGCCACCACCTCGAGGCTGCGCGGCGCGAAGGCCGGGGCGGCGGCACGCCGCTGCCGCTTCCAGCGCTCGCCCTCGGCCAGGAACAGGCCGTCGCCGATCATCGGGTGGAGGATGCGGACGGTGGCCGGCGTGCGCCCGTAATTGGCGTGGTTGTCGACCAGCACCCGGCGGATCGCCTCAGGATCGTTCAGCAAAAAGCTCTGCCGGCCGAGGAACGGACGCGAGACGATGTCGAGTTCGTAGGCCGGCGCGCCCCAGGTCACCAGCGCGTTGCGGCGAAGCTGGAGAAGCAGCCGCCACAAAGGCTGCTCGCCGGTCCACGGCCGCGGACGCGGCGGCTCCACCGGCGCGAAGCGCAACGCGGCACTGGTGGGGGCAGAGGCAAGGTCCATGGCCACTCTCCTCCGGACCCGGCAAACGCGGTCCGAGCCCTCCAAGCTAGCCTCCCCCGCACCGATGCCAAGAGCGGCGGGTCGCCGCCGCCTTCCGCATCGCCCACCTGCCGCAGGCCTGCTTGCCAGCGCGCGAGGATCGCCTAGCCTTGCCGCCATGCAGCTCCTCCTCCCTCTCCTGGGCGTGCTGGCCGGCGCCCTGCTCTCCGTCCAGGCAGGCGTCAACGCCCAGCTCTCGCGCGGGCTGGGCAGCCCGTTCCTGGCGGCTCTCGTGTCCTTCGGCGTCGGCACGCTCGGCCTCGCCGCCTTCGTGCTGGCGCTGGGCTCCGGCACGGCTGCGGGTTGGCGCACCCTGCCGCTCCACGTGTGGATCGCCGGCGGGCTGCTTGGCGCCTGCTACGTCTCTGCCAACATCTTTCTCGTCCCCAGGCTCGGCACCGCGGCGGTGATGAGCCTCATCGTCTGCGGCCAGCTCCTGGCGGCGCTGGCCCTCGACCATTTCGGCCTGCTGGGTCTGGCCGAAAGGGGGCTCGGCCCGGCACGACTGGCGGGCGCGGCGCTGCTGCTGGCGGGCGTGTTCCTGATCACCCGCAACTGAGGGGCCCGAAGGCCCGCGTTCCTGCCGGCGCACCGGCTCACGCAGCGCGACACGACGCGCCATTGTCTTGCGTGCTGGTTGAATATAGCGGTGGCCCGTCGCGCAGTCGTGACGCGACGCCGGACCCGCCGCCACATGCGATATATTTCCTTCTCGCTGCTGCTTCTGTTCTCGGCGGCCTGTTTTTGTGTCTGGTTGCCAGACCGGGAGCGCCGGGAGGTTTTGCTCTTCGCCGGGGCGTTCCTTTCCTATGCCGTCGCCACGCTGTGCCAGATCGCCGCCGTGCCGCCCGATCCCGGTCACAACGCGCTGACGGCGGCGGCGCTCTACGCGGCAGGAGCCTTCCTCCTTCACCAGGGCATACTCGTGCGCTCACGGCGCGCCGTGCCGCTGACGGCGCAGGGCGTCATGCTCGCGGGCGTGGTGGCGGCGGTCTGGTACTTCCAGTATGTGGAGCCGAACCTGCTCCTGCGGGTCTGCGCCCTCAACCTGGGGCTCGCGGCGATTTATCTGCAGGCGGCATGGCACACGCGATTCCTGCTACGCGGCAACAAACGTGACCGCGTCCTGTTCTGGCTGCTCGTCGGCCTCGTCCTTCACTACATCCCGCGCATGCTCCTCACCACCGCACCCCTCGCCGGTGCGCCGGGCGACAGTCTCGCTCTCTTCACGGAATCGCACTTCTGGACCTGGGCGCAGTTCTCGCTCGCCGTTACCGGCGCGGCTGTGGGGCTCGTCCTGCTGGCGGTGACGGCAGCCGACATGATCGCCAGGCTAGAGCGGGAGCGGGACAGGGATCCGCTCACCGGGCTGCTCAACAGGCGGGGCCTGGAAGCGTGGCTGACGCGGAGGCGGGCCGAGGGCGCAGCCGGACGTCTCGCCGTCCTCGCCTTCGACATCGATCATTTCAAGCGGATCAACGACACGTTCGGCCATCGTGCCGGCGACGGGGTGCTGGCGGCAGTGGCGGGCACGATCGTCGCAACCATCTCCCGCGGCGCCTTGGGCCGCATTGGCGGCGAGGAGTTCGTCGTCCTGGTCGACGACGTGACGGCCGAGGGAGCCTTTGCCGCGGCCGAGCGCCTGCGCACCGCCATCGGACGGCAGCGCCTCGAGGGTCTCGCCCGGACCGAGCCCATCACCTGCAGCTTCGGGGTCGCTATGCTGGAGCCCGGCGAGAGCCTGTGGGCGGCCTTCGAGCGCGCGGACCGGCTTCTCTATGCCGCCAAGCGGGCCGGGCGCAACCGCACCTTCGTCGAAGGCAGGCACCGGCCGGCCGCCTGAACCGGCGTCGGCGACGGCCGGTGGAACCCTCCCGCGCTGGAAGGTTGTTCTTCGGTGGCAAACGCTGCCCGGCAGGCAGCCTGCCAGGGCGAGGAGGTATAGAATGTCATACGCGCGATTCCTCGCGATGATCGCAACCTCGACGATCGTGATGTTCGGGCTGATGTATCTGAACACCTACGCCCTGGGTCACGTTCATTTCAGCGAGACGCGCGCCTTCATGGCCCTCTACATGGGCGCCGTGATGGCGGCGATCATGCTGTCCTTCATGATGGGAATGTACGGCAGCGCCAAGGCCAATGCCGCGATCTATGCCGGCAGCGCCGTCGTGTTCGCCGCAGCCCTGTTCCTGGTCCGCAGTCAGGCCACGATCGGCGACGTCTCCTACATGCGGGCGATGATCCCGCATCACTCGATCGCGATCCTGACCAGCGAGCGCGCCGGGCTCGCGGATCCGCGGGTGCGGAAGCTCGCCCAGGGCATCATCGAGGCACAGCGGCTCGAGATCGCCGAGATGAAGGCGCTGATCGCCGATCTCGAGGGCGGGCCGGCGGCGACGCCGGAGATCGACGGGAACTAGGAGGCAGGCGATGGCACGCACGAGCACGGGCGACAGGACCGCCACCCTCTACCGTATGGTGATGGAGGACCATCTCTGCCCGTTCGGCCTGAAGGCCAAGGCGCTGCTCGAGCGCAAGGGGTTCCGGGTCGACGACCGCTGGCTGCGGACGCGCGGGGAGACCGACGCCTTCCAGCGCGAGCACGGGGTCGAGACCACCCCGCAGGTCTTCATCGGCGGCAGGCGGATCGGCGGCTACGACGCGCTTCGCGAGCATCTGGGCCAGCATGTCGGCAAGGAGGGCGAGACCACCTACCGGCCAGTGATCGCCATCTTCGCGGTGGCCTTCCTGATGGGCCTCGCGGCGAGCTGGGCTGCGTTCGGGACGGTTCTCACGGTGCGGGCGCTGGAGTGGTTCGTCGCCATCTCCATGTGCTTTCTGGGCGTGCAGAAGCTCCAGGACGTCGAGAGCTTCAGCACGATGTTCCTGAACTACGACCTCCTGGCGAGGCGACATGTCCGCTACGCCTATCTCTACCCCTTCGGCGAGACCCTGGCGGGCGTGCTGATGCTGGCAGGCGCCCTGCTCTGGATCGCCGCCCCCGTGGCCCTCTTCATCGGTGCGGTGGGTGCGGTCTCGGTCTTCAAGGCGGTCTATATCGACCGGCGCGAGCTGAAATGCGCCTGCGTGGGGGGCAGCAGCAACGTCCCTTTGGGCTTCGTTTCGCTCACCGAGAACCTCATGATGGTCGCCATGGCCGTCTGGATGCCGCTGCGCATGGGCTTGGCCTGAGACGACGCCGGCGCCGCGGGCGCCTGCCGGAACAGCTGCGAGACGCCGATGAACAAGCGCGACCGCGAGAACCTGCCCGAGGCCGAGGAAGAGCCCCGCCTCTCGCATCGCCAGAAGCACGAGGTCGACGAGCATCGCAGCCTCTCCTCGGTCTCGGTCTATGCCGTCGTCCGCGCCGAGGGGGCGGAGGAGCTCAAGCGGCCCGATTCCTCGCTGTGGTGGTCGGGCACGGCGGCCGGGCTGGGCATCTCGGCGTCGGTCCTGGCCGAGGGCATCCTCCACGAGAGCTTCAAGGGCCATCCCCGACAGGAGGCCATCGAGAATCTCGGCTACACCGTGGGCTTCGCGCTGGTCATCCTGGGCCGGCTGCAGCTCTTCACCGAGAACACCATCACCGCGATCCTGCCGCTCCTGGCAAAGCCGTCGCTGCGCATGCTCAAGGCCACCGCGCGGCTTTGGGGCATCGTCTTCGCCGCCAACCTCACCGGCACGTTCCTCACTGCCCTGGTGACCCTGCAGCTGGGCACCGCCACGCCCGAGCACGTCGCCGCCATGCTCGAGGTCTCGAGGCACTTCGCCGATCACACGCCCTGGGAAGCCATGACCCTGGGCATCCCGGCCGGCTTCTTCATCGCCGCCCTCGTCTGGATGCTGCCCTCCTCCAAGGGCTTCGAGCTCCTCGTCATCATGCTCATGACCTATCTCATCGCCATGGGCGGTTTCACCCACGTCATCGCCGGCTCCACCGAGGCCTTCCTGCTCCTCCTCGACGGGCAGATCGGCGTGTCCCAGGCCCTGCTCGGCCTGATCGCGCCCACCTTCATCGGCAACGTCCTCGGCGGCACCGGCCTCTTTGCGGTTCTGGCCTACGGGCAGGTGAAAGAGGAGATCTGAGGGGGTCGGCCCGAGGCGCTGCGCGCGCCTGTCCTCTCTCCTTGTCAGCTGGTTGCCGGCTCGGCGCCGGCGGCCGCCGCCTCCAGCGCGCCGATGTCGATGCGGCCCATGCCCAGCATGGCCCGCATGACGCGCTCGGCGGCCTCCCCGTCATCCGAGGCCAGCAGCTCGTCCAGCCGGCGCGGGATCACCTGCCAGGAGAGACCGAAGCGGTCCTCGCACCAGCCGCACCGGCCCGCCGCGCCGCCATCGGCAGTGAGCGCCTGCCAGTAGCGGTCGAGCTCGGCCTGGCTCTCGCACTCGATGCGCAGCGAGACCGCCGGCGTGAAGGGGAACTGCGGGCCGCCATTGATGCCCGAGAAGCGCTGGCCCTTGAGCGTGAACTCGACCACCAAGACCTCGCCCTTGGCCGTCGAGGGATTGTCGGCCGGCGCGCGCAGGACGCAGTCGATCCGGCTGTCCGGGAAGATGGCGGCATAGAACGCCGCTGCTTCCTCGGCCTTGCCGTCGAACCAGAGGCTGGGCGTGATGCTCGACATGCGCTCATCCGTTCGGTGGTGGGTCGTGGCGGTCACGCGGCGCGCGCGGCGCCGACCGCGCCACCGGTACCACATCGCGGCCGCACGCCGTCAACGCGCTGCGGCCCGCTCCGGCCATCGTTTATATCGCAGCCGCTTGCCCGCAGGCATCGGAAGCGGCAAGAGTGATCATGGATCACTCCTGATCGCACAGTGCGCCCCCGCACGTCGCCGCCAACACCAGCCTCCCCGCCGCCGCTGCCCGGCGACAGTCGGGACAAAAGAGGCCTCAACAGGGAGGAGCCGCATGCAGACCGGCGTATGGATCAGCCTCATCGTCTATTTCGCGGCGATGCTGGGCATCGGCTTCTATGCGTGGCGCAAGTCCACCGCCAGCAACGAGGAATACATGCTGGGCGGGCGGAACCTGCCGCCGGCGGTGGCGGCCCTCTCGGCCGGCGCCTCGGACATGTCGGGCTGGCTGCTGCTGGGCCTGCCCGGCGCTCTCTACGCCGCCGGCCTGGTCGAGGCCTGGATCGGCATCGGGCTCTTCATCGGGGCACTGGTCAACTGGATCGTCGTGGCACCGCGGCTGCGCGAGCAGACCGAGCGCTACGGCAACTCGCTGACCATCCCCGAGTTTCTCGCCAACCGCTTCTCCACCCGGGCCACCACGCTCCGCATGGTCTCGGCCGTGATCATCGTCGTGTTCTTCGCGGTCTACACCGCCTCGGGCCTGGTGGCCGGCGGCAAGCTCTTCTCCTCGGCCTTCGGCGGCAGCTACCAGGCGGGCATCTGGCTCACGCTCGGGATCGTCCTCGCCTACACGGTGATCGGCGGCTTCCTCGCCGTCTGCCTCACCGACTTCGTCCAGGGCCTCATCATGATGCTGGCGCTGATCATCATGCCGGCCGTGGTGCTCTATGCCGGCGAAGGCGGCGGCTTCTCCCAGGCGGGCCAGACCCTCGCCGGCGTCGAGGGCTTCACCCTTTCCTGGTGGACCGCGGACATGACCCTCATCGGCTGGCTCTCGCTCATGGCCTGGGGCCTGGGCTATTTCGGCCAGCCGCACATCATCGTCCGCTTCATGGCGGTGCGCACCGTCCGCGAGGTCCCCACCGCCCGCAACATCGCCATGGCCTGGATGGCCATCTCGCTGGCCGGCGCCATCGGTGTGGGCATGCTGGGCCGCGCCTATGTCGAGCGCAGCGGGATCACGCTGGAGGACCCCGAGACCATCTTCATCCTGCTGGCCGAGACCCTGTTCCCTGCCCTGATCACCGGCTTCCTCTTCGCGGCCCTCCTCGCCGCCATCATGTCCACCGTCTCGAGCCAGCTCCTCGTCTCCTCCTCCTCGCTGGCCGAGGACTTCTACAAGCTCTTCGTCAACAAGGAGGCCAGCGACACCGCCCTGGTCAATGTCGGGCGCGCGGCCGTGGTGGCGGTGGGGGTCGTCGCAGCCCTCATCGCCAGCGACCCCGAGAGCAAGGTCCTGGGCCTCGTCGCCAACGCCTGGGCCGGCTTCGGCGCCGCCTTCGGCCCCCTCATGATCCTCTCCCTCACCTGGCACCGCATGACCGGGCTCGGCGCCGTGGCCGGCCTCGTCACCGGTGCGGTGACCGTCATCGTCTGGATAGCGCTGGGCTGGAGCGACAGCTTCCTCGGCGGCCCCGGCGTCTACGAGATCATCCCCGGCTTCCTTCTGTCAGCAGCCGCCATCGTGGCGGTGAGCCTCGCGACGGAGGCCAGGGGCGAGTTCCGGCCCCTGCCCGCGGAGTAGACGGGCGCGGCGGGCGTGCCGGACGGACGGCGGTGCGGCTGGTGGCGGTGGAGCCGCGCAAGGCGCTGCGCGCGGCTTTCTTTCTCCTTTCTCTCTGGGGTTGAGCGGGAGGCGGGGTCAGCCGGCCTGCCCGGCCAACGCGCGGCAACGGAGCCGCGGCTCGGGTTCGTTTGTGCCGCGATGTCTTCCGAAGGCTCCTCACCCGCACCCCGCCCGGGCGGTGACCATCTGTTGATGTGACCTGGTGTCATTGACGGTCAGGTGGCGCGTTTGGCCGAGGCGCGGCGTGGGCGTAGGGCGCGGTTCAGCGGCGGCTCGGGTTCGTTCGTGCCGTCATCGGCGTAGTAGTCGGAGCGGCCGGGAAGGGCGGGAGTTGTGGCCTGGTCGTCGGGGCTCAGCTTCGTCTTTGTCACCCGCGAACCAGCCGGCGCAGCGGTCGGCTCTGCGATGGGCGCGGCAGGATCGACCATGGCTGCCTCGTACGCCGGGTGAAGGGTCATGTGAGGATACCCCGTCAAAGGAATCAATTCCACATAGCAGTGCGGACGAAGCCGGCAGACCGGATGACGCTACGTTGGAGAGCAAATGTGTCAGCAATGTGTCAGGAGCCTTCGCCTTACGCCCACCGCTGCGCCTTGCCCTGGGACGCGGTCCACTGCCGTCCGGCCCGGTACGTTCACGCCGTCTTAACCCGCCTTTGTCATCCTGCTGGGGTGGGACTCCGCCGCCGCGGGATCCTGGCCGCGGCACCTCTCCCACCGTCCGGCAGAATGCACCGGCAGACGTTGAAGAACCGTGAACCGGCCGCGGCGGCCTGTTCGCCGGCCGGGGACGTCCACGCCGTCTTAACCCGCCTTCGTCATCCTGCTGGGGTGGGACTCCGCCGCCGCGAAACCCTGGCCGCTGCACCTCTCCCACTGTCCGGCAGAATGCACCGGCAGACGTTGAAGAACCGTGAACGGCTCGCGACGATCTGCTCGCCGGCCGGAGACGTTCACGCCGTCTTAACCCACCACTGTCATCCTGCTGGGGTGGGACTCCGCCGCCGGGGAATCCTCGGCGCGGCACCTCCTCCACCATTCCTGAGACTGGCACGGCGAAGGTAAAGGAACGGTGAACCGGGCGCGACTTCTCCATGGCTGGCGACAGGCGCCGGAACGCGGTCTGCAAGGCGCTGCGCGCGGCTTTGCTTTCTCTCCTCTTTTGTCAGTTTGCGGCGAGGCCGCGTCAGGCGGCGCGGCGGGCCGCGGCGAGGCGGCGGCGCTGGGCGCGGTTGGGGGGTGGGGCGGGTTCGTTTGTGCCGCGGTATGTGGAGTGGGCGAGGAAGACGTCGGGTTCGTTCGTGTCGTCGTCGGCGAAGGGGTCGGGGGCGGCCAGCAGGCTGGCGAGGGCTGCCTGGGGATCGCGGGCAAGCTCGGCCTCGAACGCCGCCATCCGGGCGTCGAGGGACGTGAGAGGCATGGACGGGGCGAGGCCGGGGGCGGCGGCGCGGCGCTCGGCCTTGCTGGCCTCGAGCTCGCGGACGGCCTGACGAAAATCCTTCTCCAGCCGGGTCCGCCAGCGCGGCAGCACCGAGGCCGGCAGGCCCTTGCACGCCTCGCCGGCAAGCGCCGCCTCCACCACACGCTGCTCCAGCGCATCGGCCCACCGCCCCCGCAGCATCACCATCGCCATCTGCCCCACCCAGTGCGCCTCAACAGCACCTTCCGGCGCGTGCCGGCGGGCGAGATCGGCGAGCAGGGCGGAGAAGGTGGCCTGGTCCTCGGGGCTCAGGTTCGTCTTTGCCACCGGCGGTGCGTCCGGCGCAGCGGCGGGATCGGTGGCGGTCGCCTTGATGTCGGACATGGCTGCCTCGCAGGCTGGAGGAATGGTGGTGCGAGGATAGCCTATTGAAGGAATAAATGCCATATCGTGGCGCTGGCGAAGCCGGCTGGGCACACGTTCATGTTACCAGGTGCGATTACACGCCGACGGTTTGGGTCGGCGGCTGATGCCCGCCCCGAGAAAGGTTAAATCGGGTGGGTGTCCCCGGATTCCGGAGAAAGGTTAAATCGGGTGGGTGTCCCCGGATTCCGGCGTGGGTGTCCAAAGGTTAAATCGGGTGGGTGTCGAACAGCTTGTCCATCCGGGCGGCCGCCAGCGGATCCTCGGCGGCGATGTGATCCCACACCTCCGCACGATCCCGGACCGCCTCCGGAGTCCAGAGAACCCTCACTCCTTCCCCGCCCGGGCACGCCGGGCAGCGAACTCCGCTTCGACCTCCTCGTTCGGCACGAAGCTGCCGGCACGCATGGAAGCCCGCGCGGCTTCTACCTTGCGGCGCAGGAAGTCATGATGCGCGCGTTCCTCGCGCCGGCGCGCGACGTACTCCCGCATCAGCTCCCGGACCACCTGCGAGGCCGGGAGCTGATCGGCCTCCGCCTCCGCCACGAACGCGTCACGCAGCTCCGGCTCCAGCGTCATCGTGAAAACCGCCTCTTTCGGCATTCTGGGCCTCCGGGTTTCCGGGATGCTGGCGAAGTATGTACGTGACGGTCGGTGCGCGGCAAGCGGGAGGGGGGAGTGCGCCCCTTGCTCCGACAGTGCACGCAGATGGCAGTTTATCAGCCGCAGCGCGTTCGCCATCACACGGAAAGATTGCTCAAATCGCTAATTGCGTAATGTGTCCCCGCGACTCCCCCCATCACACGGAAAGATTGCTCAATCGCTAATTGTGTGATGTGTCCCCGCGACTCAAATTGTGTGATGTGTCCCCGCGACTCAAATCGCTAATTGCGTAATGTGTCCCCGCGACGCCCCCCAGCCGCAGCGCGTTCGCCATCACACGGGAAGATTGCTCAATCGCTAATTGTGTAATGTGTCCCCGCGACTCCAAAGCCGACGTCCGCTAATCTTACTTGGTCTTGGGCTTGCCAATGAGGTGCAGTTTACCGGTCTGGATCAGTTCCGCATGTAGCCGGACAATGTCGCCCGCAAGTGCATGCAGTTTTTCCACAACACGCCAGAAGCGTTCCGGCTGGGTGAGTTCCCAATCTTGGGGCACCCAACGGCGATCCACGTTCCCCTCCGTCGAGAACGTCTCAATGGCGATGACCTCAAGATATTCGCCCGCCTTCGCCCACAGCTCCATCTTCGCCGCTTCGATCTCGGGCGCGAGAAATGCCCGTTCCGGTGTGTTCCACTCGTAGCAGAACTCACGAAGCGGATCGAGCTTCGCAGCGGGGAACGAGAACCCCGCCATGTTGTGCTGATCGATGAAGCGAATGACACCGTTCGAATGAAGAAGCTGGGACAGTTCATCGAACAGCTTTTGGTCGTGCTCCCGCGCCCGGTCGGTAAGCGGCCCGAACTGCGGGAAGTGCTTGAAGAATACCGCGTCGTCAGAAGCTAGGTCTTGGCAGATGTCTTCCCAAAACAGGACAGCGACCGGAAACTTGCCGGCCTTTCGTCTTCCTTGGGAGATGAGGCGAACCTTCTCCTGAACGAAAGCGTCCCTCTTCCCAGTAGTGGCAATGTAAAGCGCGTCAAGATTGGGCCTGAATGTCTCCGCTTGCGCTATTTCCGATTTTATGGCGGCGAGAGTGATGCCGCCTACGGTATTCTTGACCTGAACGCCGACATGCCGCCCGCCATCAGAATGTCCGAAGATGTCAACGCCATCCTGGCGCTGGCCCTGTCGGCCGTGGCGGTACAAGTCGGTCGAGTTCCACCGCAGCTTGACCGCCGAGAGCGCGATCTCTTCGAACTCATCCCATGAACGGGGCGGCGGGAGCACCACTCCTGCGAGCGTCGGCATCAGGCTAACGCCCATAGTGCGAGAGCAAGCCCAGCAATGCTGGCAACGCCGGCTACTACTTGGAAAGTCCTGTTCTCCCCCATCCAAAACAGGACAGCCCTTGCATGGCCGCCGCGCATTTCCCACCATGTCGTGTACGTCTTAAGATTACGGTCGTGAGCGCGGCCCGCGATGTTAGCGATCACGTCGACCTTGCGCAGTGTCGATTGGTGTAACGCCACAAAATCGCGGTTCTCGAATGCCTTGGCCTCTTGCTTACCGGTCAGGAAATCGCGTGGCGCTATGTCGTTCTTTTCTAGCAACTTCTCCATACGCGGGTGATCGATATAGCCAACGCCGTATATGTCGATCAGAAGGCGCGAGAGATCGAACTTCTGTGCGTCATCCACGACATAGGGATCTCCCCCCAGCACCTGGAAGCGGTGCTCGATTGCCTGGAACCCATAATTCGCGTCGCGCATGTTCCAGTGCAGGTATTTCATGCCGCGATGACTGCCAATATGCGCAAATAATGCGATCAACATCTCTTTTTCAAGCTCGTCGTAATGCTGGTCGATTTGGGCGGAGGGTATCTTCCGACGTTCCGCGACTTGATGAATTGAAAAGGAAACTGTTTGGGCGGAATCGAGCTTGCGGAGTGCGATGGAGGTGATGCGAGGCGAGCTGCCATCGGGCCGCTCGTAAAAGCTCTCGCAGGAATAGTGGATGATCCAGACGTTCGCAGAATCACGGAAAAGCCCGTCAAGCGTGGCAAGGGAGGCACGCTGCCGCGCGGGATTGGGAGCAGCCATTACGAGCCTCCCTGTGAAAGAAGCGTACGCACGTTACGCCGCCCCTCAATGCGCCTCGTCCCAGTTCCCTCCCGTCCCCACGTCCACCACCAGCGGCACCGTCAGCTCGGCGGCGCCCTCCATCACCCTGCGCACCAGCGCACCCGTGGCCTCCACCTCGTCCGGCGGCACCTCCAGCACGAGCTCGTCGTGGACCTGGAGGAGCATGCGGGCGCCGGCCTGTTCGGCGTGGAGGGCCGTGGCGAGGTGGTGCATGGCGCGTTTCATGATGTCGGCGGCGGAGCCCTGGATGGGGGCGTTGATGGCGGCGCGCTCGGCATAGGCGCGGCGTGAGGGGATGCGGGCGTTGATCTCCGGCACGTAGCAGCGGCGGCCGAAGAGGGTTTTGACAAAACCCTTCTCGCGGGCCTCGGCCTTGGCCTGCTCCATATAGTCCCTGATGCCCGGATACTGCTCGAAATAGGCCTCGATATAGGCCTTGGCCTGGGCCTGGGGGATGCCCAGGCGCTGGGCCAGGCCGAAGGCGCCGATCCCGTAGATGATGCCGTAATTGATGGTCTTGGCGGAGCGGCGCAGATCGGGGCCGATCTCCTCCACGGGCTTCTCGAACATCTGCGAGGCGGTGACCGCGTGGATGTCGATGTCGTTGGCGAAGGCCTGCTTGAGGGCCTCGATGCCGGCCATGTGGGCCAGGACGCGCAGCTCGATCTGCGAGTAGTCGGCGCTCAGCAGGACAAAACCGTTCTCCGCCACGAAGGCCTCGCGGATGCGGCGGCCCTCCTCGCTGCGGATGGGGATGTTCTGGAGGTTGGGCTCGGTGGAGCTGAGGCGGCCGGTGCTGGTTGAGGCCATCATGTAGGAGGTGTGGACGCGGCCGGTCTCCTCCACGATCTCCTCCACCAGCGCGTCGGTATAGGTGCGGGTGAGCTTTTGGAGCTGGCGCCAGTCGAGAACGGTGCGGGGCAGCTCGTGGCCTTGCGCTGCCAGCTCCTCCAGCACCTCCGCCCCGGTGGCGTAGGCGCCGGTCTTGGTCTTGCGCCCCGCACCGGCGATGGCGAGCTCGTCGAACAGCACCTCGCCCAGCTGCTTGGGGGAGCCGAGGTTGAAGGGCCGGCCGGCGAGCCTGTAGGCCTCCTCCTCCAGCTCGGCCATGCGCTGGGTGAAGATGCCGGAGAGCTGGCGCAGGCGGCCGGCATCGACGCGGATCCCCGCCACCTCCATGGCGGAGAGGATCGCGGGCAGCGGCCGCTCCAGGGTCTCGTAGACGCTGGCCATGCGCTCTTCCACGAGCCGCGGCCGCAGATGCCGCCAGAGGCGCAGCGTCACCTCGGCATCCTCGGCGGCGTAGTCGGTGGCCTTCTCCACCGGGCACTGGTCGAAGGTGATCTGGCTCTTGCCGGTGCCGCAGATGCGGGCATAGGGGATGGTCTCGTAGCCCAGATGCCGGCTCGCCAGCTCGTCCATGGAGTGGCCGTGGCTGGCGCCATCCAGCGCGTAGGAGAGCAGCATCGTGTCGTCCACCGGCGTGATCGCGACGCCGAGGCGGGCGAGGATGCCGATGTCGTACTTGATGTTGTGGCCGATCTTGAGGACCGAGGGGTCCAAGAGCACCGGCCGCAGCCGCTCCAGCACGGCCGCCATGTCGAGCTGGCCGTCGCGCCGCTGGCCGAAATCGTCCACATGGCCCAGCGGGATGTAGAACCCCTCCCCCGGCTCGACGCTCAAGGAGATGCCCACCAGCCGCGCCCGCACGACATTGAGCGAGGTGGTCTCGGTGTCGATGGCGAGCCGGCCGAGATCGAGGGCGCGGGCCAGCACTTCATCGAGGGCGGCCATGTCGGTGATGGCGGAGAAGCGCGGCGCCTCCGCCGCCTGGTCGGCCTCCTGGCGCTGCTCGGCCGCCGCCTGCTCCACCGCGGCGATGCGGGCGGTCAGGGTCTTGAAGCCGTTCTCCTGGAAGAACGCCAAAAGCTTCGCCGGGTCGGGCGCCTTGCGGCGGCATTCATCCAGCGCCAGCGGCAGCGCGCAGTCGTCCTTGAGCCCCACCAGCTCGAAGGACAGCCGGGCCTTCTCCGCGTTGGCGATCAGGGTCTCGCGGCGCTTGGGCTGCCTGATCCGCTCGGCCCCCTCGAGCAGTGCTTCCAGCGAGCCGAACTCGGTCAAAAGCTGGGCCGCGGTCTTGGGGCCGATGCCGGGCACGCCCGGGACATTGTCGGAGGTGTCGCCGGTGAGCGCCAGCGCCTCGCGGACCATGGAGGGGGCCACGCCGAACTTCGCCATGACCTCCTCGGGCCCGATGCTCTTCTGCTTCATCGGGTCCCAAAGGGCCACACCGTCGCGCAGGAGCTGCATCAGGTCCTTGTCGGAGGAGACGACGAGCACCTCCTCGCCGGCCTCGCGCGCGGCCCTGGCGTAGCTGGCGATGAGGTCGTCGGCCTCCAGCCCCTCCACCGCCACCACCGGCAGATCGAAGGCGCGGGCCGCCTCCTGGACAAGGGCGAACTGCGGCACCAGCTCGGCGGGCGGCTCCTGGCGGTTGGCCTTGTAGGCCTCGTAGAGATCGTTCCGGAAGCTCTTCCTGCCGGCGTCGAAGACCACGACGATGTCGTCTCGCGCGTGGTCCTGCAGCAGCCGCATGAGCATGTTGGTGAAGCCGAACACGGCGTTCACCGGCGTCCCGTCGGGACGGGTCATGGGGGGCAGCGCGAAGAAGGCGCGGAAGATGTAGCCGGACCCGTCGACGAGGACGAGGCGCTTGGTGGGGGCGGTGCTCTCGGTCATGGCCGCAAGCTAGCGCGGGCGCGGGCGCAGGGCCAGATGGCCGGAGGGCACCGCAAGGGTCGAAAGACGGGGAGGCTCGTTGACGCAGCGCGGGAATGCGGGTGGCTCCTGTACGTCTGCGCGTCTATGTGAGGACTGTTTGCAATCGCGCCTTCCCGCGATGGAGGAGACACGAATGAAGCGCACTACCTGCGCCGCCCTGGCCGGCCTCGTCCTGCTCGCCGGCTGCACCACCGCCCCCGACGGCACCCAGCGCGTCAGCAAGGCGGGTATGGGCGCCGGTGCGGGGGCCGTGATCGGCGGCATCGCCGGCGCCGTGCTCGACAAGAACGACGCGCGCGGCGTGCCGCTGGGTGCGGCGATCGGCGCTGCCGTGGGCGGCGGCATCGGCTACCTGTTCGACCGCCAGGAGCAGGCCTTCGAGCAGGCGCTCGCCGTCGAGCAGCAGCAGCACGTGGCCGAGGTCGAGCGGGTGCGCGACGATCTCTTGAAGATCACGCTGCAGAACGAGGTGATGTTCGACTTCGACAGCGCCACCATCAAGCCAGGTTTCCAGCCGACCCTGAGCAAGCTCGCCGGCGTGCTGGTCAAGTATGACCGCTCGAACGCCACCATCGTTGGCCACACCGACAGCACCGGTGCGGACAGCTACAACCAGCAGCTCTCGTTGCGCCGCGCCCAGGCGGTGCAGCAGGCCCTGGCGGGTGCGGGCGTGCCCTCCTACCGGATGACCGCCGAGGGCCGCGGCGAGAGCCAGCCCATCGCCGACAACTCGACCGAGGCCGGCCGCCAGCTCAACCGCCGGGTCGAGATCCTGGTAGCGCCGACCAGCTGACCGCGAGGCCGCGGGCCGGGCGTCAGGGGCCGGCCCGGCGCTCCGCCTCGCGGCCCTGCGCCTCGGCGATGGTGGCCCGGGCGCGGCGCAGATCGTCCTCGAGCAGCGGCGGCGGCGTCCGCGGCTCGGCGTCCGGCATCCGGCAAAGACGCGCCAGATAGGGGTAGTGGTCCGAGCCCACCGCCTCCAGCCGGGCGAGCGAGCTGGTGGCGAAGCCCGGCTCGTGGAGCACATGGTCGAGCGGCCAGGAGCGCCACCAGGAGGTGGCGCTGTAGGTGGCAGCGTAGCCGTAGCCGTGGCGCGGGTCGATCAGCCCGCCGATCCGCTGCATCCGCTCCAGCGCGGTCTCCCACGGCGTGGAGTTGAGATCGCCCGCCACCACCGCCGGCCTTGTGTCGCCGCGCACCTCCATGGCCACGGCATAGAGCTGGGCATCACGGCCGATGGCCGGTTGCCAGGGCCGCGGCGGATGCGGATGCAGGCCGATGAAGTCGATCCTCTCGCCGCTGCGCAGCCTCACGCCGCTCTGCACCGCCGGGGTATCCTGGTCCGCCAGCCGGCGGATCCGGGGCTCGATCAGCGGCAGGCGGGAGAACAGCTCGAGCCCGTAATAGGAGCCGGTGATCTGCTGGACCCTGAAGGGCATCTCCTCCTCCAGCGGCGCCAGCGCCTCGTGCCACCACGCATCGGTCTCCATGGCGAGCAGGATGTCGGGCTTCTCGCGCCGCACCAGCTCGAGCAGCGGCTCCGCCTCGCGGTTGCCCAGCAGGACATTGGCCACCATGACGCTCAGCCGCTGCTCCGGCGGGCAGCTCTCGACGAAATCCGCCCCTCCGGGCCGGTAGGGCCACAAGGTCAGCGCGTGCGAGGCACCCGCCGCCAGAACCGCTGCGAGAAGCAACAGCGTGGTCCGGGGCGCCTGGCGCACGAAAAAGGGAAGGACCACCGCAAGCGCGGCGAGCGCCACCAGCATCTGCAGCCGCGGGAAGTCGGCCATCCGCACGAACCAGAGGTCCAGCTCGAGGACCGGCAGGATACTCGCTGCCACCAGAACGGTGGCGAGTGCCGCCACGAGGAGATGGAGAGCGTGTCTCACCGGACCGGCGCTGTCGTCATGAAGGCTCGCAGCTCGCTCGAGGGTGCTTGGATCGTCGATTGAGGAAGAAGCCGGGCGCTGGCCGGGTTCCGTCGCCGGCCGCCGAAGGCCGTGGCGCCAGCCAGGCGCGATAGCGCTGCGCGCGGCTTTTCTTCTGTTTTCCTTGTCAGTCGGCAGCGGGCTTGCCGCCGCGTCGGCAACCGGCGCGAGGAAGAAAGCCCGGTCGCGCGCAGCGCCTTGCGCGGCACCGCAGCCACGGTTCAGCAGCCCTCGTCGGTCGCGACGTTGCTAGCGCAGGCAAGCCGGCCGAAGGTTACCCAGCGGGCGCAATCGGGCGGGAGGCAGGCCAGCCTCGCATCGTAGAGGGCCAGGTCGTCCGCGCGGAAGACGCCGCGCCAGCGCCCGTTGGTGCCATGGTGAAAGAACCGGCCGGCGCCGCCCTCGAAGCTGGCCGCCATGCTGCCCATCAGCGCCGCGCCGTCACGGCGCATGGCCGCAAAGCCGGCGGCCTCGACGAGCGCCGGCCAGAGGCCAGGCGGCACGTCGATGCCCAGGAACCCGGCAATCCGGCGCATCTCGCCCTGAAGATCGGCCTTGAGGTCGGCGTAATGAACCAGCAGGACGTTGGGGCGATCACGGTCCTGCCATCAGCTCCGCTCGAAGTGGAAGAAGGACATGAGCGGCAGGCCATCCTCGTGGCCCGGCACGATTCCTTCGGTGAGCCAGCGGTGGAAATGCGCTGCGGGTTCGGCCGGGATACGCGGATAGGCCCGGGCGATGATCGGGTCGCCGAGCCCGGCCGCGTCCAGTCCCGCGAGCATCGGCGGGGAAAGGGCGGTGCCGTGATTGTGGTAGGAGAGGCAGGCGTCGCGGCCGTCGCGCGCCACGTGGATGTAGCGCACCTCGTCATGAATCGGCAGACCGTCGGACGGCAGGTGCGACTTCAGGAAGCGGCGGTGCCGCTGCGCCTCGATGCGCGCGATCACCGCCTCGATCGGCTCGGGAAAGCGCCGGTCGATCCATGCCGAGAGCTCCATGACCGGCTGCGGCTCGGGGTTCGAGAAGACCAGCAGCCCCACGATGCGCTGCATCCAGGTGGTGCCGCACTTGGGGTAGGTCGCGATCACGATGTCAAAGGGCCGGGGCCGATAATGCTCCCAGCGCCGGCTGTCGAGGATCCAGGTGCGGTAGACGCGCTCTTGCGGCCGGATCAGCATCGAGCAAGCCTCGCGCGGCAGAGGCAGCGGGCCGACCTGCCGGCCCGCTCTCCCGCCGGACTCTCCATCCTGCCTTTCTCTCGCGCGAAAATCCATTGCCGGCCGGTATCCTGCCGGCGCCCCGAAGAGGCGTCCCTCGTGCCGGTGGCGCGCGATGGTTCCGCCACGGGAGCGGGTCGCGGCGACGGGGCCTGCCGAGGCGCTGCGCGCGGCTTTTTTTCCTTTTTCTTCGGTCGGCTCAAGGCGGGCGGGAACGCCCTTTCCTGCGTCCTCAGGGAGTGGCAGCCGCGGGGCGGCGTGGGACGGGGATGCGCCAGGCGCGGTTCATCGGCCGGAAAGGAACACACCGGTCGCGCGCAGCGCCCTGTGCGCCTCCGCAGCCGGAGGCCTGCTCCGGTGTCCACCCGTTCAGCGGACCTTTATCTTCCCGGACGATCCTGCCGGGGTGGAAGTCCGCCGCCGCATCATCCCGCCCCCCTGCTCCACCATCCGCGAGGATGCCATGGGAGGAGTCGATGGAAGGCGGGCAGGCGCAGAAGTCATGGCGTGAGCTTCACGGCCTGCCGGACGCCGCCGCCAACTTCGAGGGGAAGGAAAAAATGGGCCGCGGGGGTCACCTCCCAGGCGGCGGCGCAGGAGGGAGCGCGGGATGCGGAGCGTTGCGCCCTGCTACGCGTAGCGAGATGTCCCGCGCGGGCGGCCATCGCGGGATCTCCGGTAGGGTCGGGTCGCCGACCAGCAACCACTGACGGAGACTACGACGATGTCCGAGGACAGAATGGCGCTGGGCGGGCTGCTGGAGAAGAGCACCGACGCCGGGCTGCTGCGCGAGATGATCGGCTTTGCCGCCGAGCGGCTGATGGAGCCGGAGGCGCAGGGCGTGACCAGGACCGGGCACGGCGAGCGCTCGGCGGACAGGCTGGTCCAGCGCGACGGCTAGCGCGGTCGCGACGGTCACCCTGGAACCGGGGACCTGACATAATCGCGGCTCTCCAACGGCCTGTTGAGCGCAAGGAGAGTGACCCATGGCCAGTGTTGCCGGTTGCGACGTCTCCGAGCAAGCGACCGAGATGTGCGTGGTTGAGGGTGAGGGTATGCGGGCTCGCGGGAGATGTCCGACCGATCCGGTGCCGATCCGCGACTTTCTGGCGGAGCATGCGCCCGATCGTCGCCGCCTGGTGATCGAGACCGGGTCGCTGATCGCGTGGCTAGTGCACGGGCTGCGGGCGCTGCCGGCGCCGGTGGTCTGCGCTTGCGCCCGGCAGGCGCACGCAGCCGTGAGCCGGGGGGCCGGGAGCCACGGGCCGCGCAAGACCGACCGGGGGGGCTGGCGCGGCTGGCGCCAATCACCGGATCGTTGGCCGGGTGGCTCGAGCCAGTGAGCGTGCGCTCGCTGGCGAGCCACCAGCGCAAGAGCCTGCTGGTCGCCCGCGCGACGCTGGTGCGCGCCCGCCTGCGGCTGACCAACCAGATCCGCGGGCTCCTCGAGCCCTTCGGCCTGCGGCTCGGGCGGGTCCCGGCCGGCAGGCTCGAGAGCCGTGTGCGCGAGCCCGTCGCCGACCGGCCGGTCCTGCTGGCAGCGCTGGAGCCGCTGCTGGCGATCCGCGGCGGCGCGGATCCTGGAGATCGAGCGTTTGGACAAGAAGCTGCTGGCCAGCGCCCGCGACGATGCGGCGGTGCGCCGCCTGATGACCATCCCCGGCATCGCGGCCCTGACCGCCCAGGCCTTCACCGCGGTTATCGACGATCCGCGCCGCTTCAAACGCTCCGCCGAGCTCGGCTCCTGTCCGGACCTGGTGCCCAGGCGATGGCCGTCGGGCCAGCAGGGCCGGAGCGGCCGGATCACAAGCGGCGGCGACGGCATGCCGCGCCAACAACATTCTGGCGATCCTGAAGAAACCCTGCGCGCTGAAGGGCCGGGCCGAGGCCCTTGGCTGCCCGCATCGGGGCCAAAAAGGCGCGCGTGGCGCTCGCCCGCAAGCTCGCCGCCCCGATGCATCGGCTCCGGCTCCGGCTCCGCGAGGAGACCTTCGCCTGGCCCGAAACCCGGTCCGGCAGCGCCGCCTGAGCCACAAGCGAACGCCCGTCCGCGCACCCGCCGCGAGGCGGCGCAGACGGCGACCCTCGTCCCCCGCGACGAGGGTCGGGTGCAGCGCTGTCATGTGTCGCGGCCGTCCTGCCGACCACGCCGGGGACCCGGCGCGCACCCCTCCTCGACCCCCAGGCCGAGGCGCCGGCCATCCAGGCAACACCCACCAGCCAGGCCGCCGACCTCGAAGACAACCATGATCCCCGGCGACGACAGCAACGACGGAGGAAAAAGCGCCGCTGGAGGAGACGCGATCGGACAGCATCTACCCCATTCGACCTTTCTCGCGGGCGCGGGCGAAGCCCACCGGGCATGCGTGCATGCTGCCGGGCAGGATTCCACGCCGACGGTTCGAGCCGGCCATCCTTCGTCAACCCCGCCCGTGCCATCCTCGTATATGGTGGAACAGGCGCGCCTCACCTCGATGCGGCGGCGGAAGCCCACCCCGGCAGGATCGCTGGAAGAGGTGAAGATCCGCTGAACGGCCAAGCGTCGGAGCCGATTTCCGCCAACGGAGCCGCCCA
>JAWZSN010000032.1:0-54572 GCA_033875255.1 Geminicoccaceae bacterium 1502E
TCTCGCCAAGGACTGGGAAACCTCCACCGCCAGCGCCGAAGGCTGGATGATGGTCGCCCACATCCGCCTCACCACGCGCCGCCTCGCAAGGTATTGCCACGCCTCATAGAGTTTTGAGTCGGGCTCTCAGGGAAAGGCGGGTTCTTCTCGATCACCCCGCGAGAGCCCTTCGAGACACGGCGCGCCTATGTCGAGGGCACCAACATCCTGCGCACCGAGTTCCGCACAGCAGGCGGGCGGGTGGCCCTTACCGACCTCATGCCGGTAGGCCGCCGCGAAGGTGCCGCAGCCCACGACTATGTGGGACTGGTGGCGCCGAACTGGCTCGTTCGCCGGGTCGAGGGCGTGGAGGGGAACGTCCCCCTCGAGGTGACGTGGCGCCCGGCGCCCGGCTTTGCCAGCCGCGAGGCGGTTCTCCGGGCCAAAGAGGCATCCGTCGAGGCCGACGACGCGCCGGGCCTGTTCGCGGCGCTGGCCTGGAAGGTGGAGGGCCGGCTGGCGAGGGCCGAGATCAGCCTTGGCGCCGGCGAGCAGGCCTGTCTCGTGCTGGCGGCCAACGCCCTGCCGGGGCACTCGCCGCTCGAGCGCGCCGGCGAGATGGAGCGGGTCACCCATGCCTTCTGGCAGGAATGGACCGCCTATGACCGCTATCGCGGGCCGTGGCGGGAAATGGTCGCGCGCAGCGCGCTGGCGCTCAAGCTGCTGACCTACGCCCCCTCCGGCGCGCTGGTCGCTGCCGCCACCACCTCGTTGCCGGAGACGCCGGGCGGCGCGCGCAACTGGGACTACCGCTTCAGCTGGCTCCGCGATTCCAGCTTCGTCCTCTATGCCCTGGCAGCGCTCGGCTATGGTGGCGAGGCCCGCTCCTATGTCCGCTATCTCGAGCGCTGCATTCGCGGCAGCCTGCCCGACGTGCGGATCATGTACGGGATCGAGGCGGAGAACCGGCTCGACGAGCGGGTGCTGAACCATCTCGACGGGTATGCCGGCAGCCGGCCCGTGCGCACCGGCAACGGTGCCTGGGCGCAGCGCCAGCTCGACGTCTACGGCCAAGTGCTCGATCTGGCCTGCCTCTACGAGATCCTGGGCGGCAAGCTCGACCGCCAGACCCGCCGGCTTCTCGAGGCGCTGGCCGAGGCCGCCTTGCGGGAATGGCGCATCCCCGATCACGGGATCTGGGAGATGCGCGGCCCGCCGCGCCACCATGTCCACGGCAAGCTCATGATCTGGGTCGCCATGGACCGCGCTGCCCGCCTTCTCGGCCGCCGCGACTTCGCCGCCGCGCGCGAGGAGATCCTGGAGGTGCTCCGCGAGCAGGGGGTGACCGGACCCGATGGCCCGCTGGTCCAGGCGCTGGGCGGCAGCGAGCCCGATGCCGCGACCCTGCTGGCGCCGATGCTGGGCGTGCCGCTGTCGCGAGCGACGCTGGCTGCCACCGTCGAGCTGGTCGAGCGCCGCCTTCGGCACGGCGACTTCGTCTATCGCTATCTGGGCGAGGACGGGCTGGAGGGCGAGGAGGGCGCCTTTCTAATCTGCAGCTTCTGGCTGGTCGATGCCCTGCTGTGCGCCGGGCGCAGCGGCGAGGCGCGCACCTTGTTCGAGCGGCTGCTGGCCCAGGCCAACGATGTGGGCCTCTACGCCGAGGAGATCGACCCGGCCAGCGGCGCCTTTCTCGGGAATTTCCCGCAAGCCTTCACGCACCTGGCGCTCATCGGTGCCGCGGTCAATCTCGAGCTCCACGCCGGGGGCGGGGCCGGAGCGGTCGAGGGCTCCTATGCCGACCGTGCCAAGCGCGCGGTGGGAGCGGTGTTCGGGTGGCGGGGCATCCTCGCCGCGATGCGCGCCTGCCGACGCGTCGGCCGCCTGCGCAGCTCGCCGCGCTCCATCCTGCTGTGGCCCTGAGCCGCCTTGCGCCCTGCCGGCCGGCACCCGCCCGGCAAGACGCCGACGCCGTGGCACCCCGCCGCCGCAAGGCCTTCCCCCCGCACGCAGCGCCCGTCAGGCCGTCTCGCGTTGCCCCTCGTCCTCGCTCGTCTCGCGTCGACCGCGCCGGATCTCGCGCATCACCTCGTCGGCCATGAGCTGGAGGACGGTGCGGTCGCGCGGTGAGATGCTGCGCGGCCGGGTGTCGATGAGGCACAGCGAGCCGATCACCAGCCCGTCGCCGGCGCGAAGCGGTGCGCCCGCGTAGAAGCGGATGCCGCGCTCCTTGAGCATCGGGTTGTTGGCGAAGCGCCGGTCCTTGCGCACGTCCTCGATCACCAGCACCTCGTCGGCGGCCACGACATGGGCGCATATCGAGGTCTCGCGCGAGGCCTCGTGCGGCTCGTCGGGGCCTATGCCGGTGGCCGACTTCCACACCTGCCGCTTCTCGTCGACCAGCGAGATCAGGCAGATCGGCACCTCGAAGCTGCGCGCCAGCTCGCGGGTGATCCGGTCGAAGCGCGCCTCGGGGGGCGTGTCGAGGATGGCGAGATCCTCGAGAACCGCTAGTCGGGCGTCCTCGTTGCCCGGCACCTCGGCGGCAATCATGGGGCTGTCGAACGCGGCCGGCTCCATCGCCTCGATCCGCTTGGCGGCCTCGGCCAGGGAGACGGCGTGCAGGTCGGCGCCGAGGCTGCCGGCATCGGCGTGGTCGTGATCCGCGTCGAGCTGGCTATTCAGCAGGGCTACGAGGATCCTCGCATGCGGAGCGTGCCGCCGCAGGCGCCGACAGGCGAGCCGCGCGTGCGCTACGCCGGTGGCACCGAGATAGGCAATGCACACGAGATCGACCGCCTCGAGATCGACGCTGCCGATTCCTGCGGGGCTGACGGCTTCGGCCGGCAGGACCCGCACGGCGGCGCCGCGCCTCTCGAGAAGCTGGGCCAGCATCGCGGCGGCTGAGCTGTCGAGGCCGGTGCGCCCCGCGATGCAGGCGATGTTGCGGCCCAGCATGTCCCTGGTCTCGTGGCGGCCCTCGGCGTCCACCTCCTCGTAGTCGACGAGCTCTTCCACCACCCGAAGGAAGCAGTCGGTAGCAGCGGCGAGACGGGCACCCGTCAGCACCTTGCGCTGGCGATCGCGCTCGGCCAGGCGCAGCGCCGGCAAGGCCACCTCGTCGTAGAAGGCGGCAAGCGGCTGCTCTCGCAGCATGCTCTCGGCGATGGCCTCGCCCTCCTCGGCGTCACCCGCCAGCATGCGCTGGTAGAGCCGCTCTTGCGGCTGCAGCACGGGCTCGCTGCCGAGCATCACATGGAGGAAGGCCAGCTGTGGCACATAGCGCCCAAGAACTGCGAAGCACACGGTGAGCGGGGTGGAGAGGAGAAGCCCCACCGGCCCCCACAGCGTCGTCCAGAAGATCGCCGCCAGCAGGATGGCCACCGTGGAGATGCCGGTGCTGGCGCCGTAGAGCCAGGGCTCGATGAAATTGTTGCTGATGAGCTCCATGGTGAGGATGAGGCCCACCGTCCACAGAAGCGTCGACCAGCCGGGATCGACGGCGACCGCCATGGCGACGGGGAACAGGGCGGCGATGAAAGGGCCGGCATAGGGGATGAAGCGGAGGATCGTGGCGAGCAGCCCCCAGAGCACGGCATTGGGCACGCCCACCAGCCACAGACCAAGGCCCAGCGGCACGCCATAGGTGGCGTTCACCACGAGTTGCATCAGGAGATAGCGGCTCACCCGGCGCGCCACGTCGTCCATGGCCTCGGTGGTATGGTGCAGGTCGTCGCCGCCGGCGAGGCGGATCAGCCGGTCGCGCAAGTCCTCGCGCTCCAGCAGCATGAAGATCACCAGCACCACCACGAGCCCGGCAGTGGCGATCGGGGCCAGCACCGGCAGGGCGACGCTCTCGAGCACCTCGAACGGGGTGGTTGGGCCTTCCTCCACGCGTACCGACACGGGCTGCCGTTCCGCGGGTACCCCGGGCTCGGCAGTCTCCTCCGGCGTCCCCTGCAGGGCTTCCAGCTCCTGGCCTATCTCCTGCAACAGCCGCGTGCCGCGATCGAGAAAGCCGCCTTTGGGCGTCGCCGACTGAAGATCGTGGATCTTGGCCAGGATGTTCTGCTGGTAGGTCGGCAGATTGTTGGCGAGCTGGCCCAGCTGGCTGCCGACGAAGATGCCGAAGGCGCCGATCCCGGCGAAGGCGAGCGCCACCACCAGGAGCACCGCCGGCACGCGTGGCAACCGCCAGCGCTGGAGGCGCGAGACCAGTGGCGCGAGCGCGAAGCTCAGCAGCACGGCCAGCGCCAGGGGGATCAGGATGCCCTGCCCGAAATGAAGGGCGGCGATCACCGCGGCGAGGACAGCGACCGTCGCCACGGTCCGAAGGGCTGCCGCGCCGTTGCCGGTCGAAGGCGCGTCGGCTCCCGCCGTCCGCTCTGCAAGCGGCTTCATCGCCAGCGCCTCCATCCGCGCACCGGGAACCGCCCCGCCATGCCTTTCATCCTTCGACAACGGCCGAGGGGCGCGGAGGTCCCGCAGCGAGCCATCCAGGCAGACACGCCCGACCTCTCGAAGAGAAGGGAAGCGTCGAGAGCGCGCAGCCCCCCGCCGCTGCTCGCACGGCGAAGGAAGCGACACCGTGCCGTGCTGGTCAGGCGGCGCGCCCGGGCCTACATCGGGGGCCTGCCCTTCGCTTCCTCTCGGGAAACCGCCCCTTGCTGCTGCCCGCCGATCCCGGTTTCGCGCTTTATGTCCACTGGCCCTTCTGCAAGGCCAAGTGTCCCTATTGCGATTTCAACAGCCATGTCCGCGCGCGGGTCGACCAGGAGCGCTGGGCCCGGGCGCTGGCCGCCGAGATCGATCATGCGGCGGGAGAGACCGCGGGGCGGCCGCTGCGCTCGATCTTCCTGGGCGGCGGCACGCCCTCGCTGATGGAGCCGGCCACGGTGGCGGCGGTGATCGAGAGGGCGGCGATGCACTGGCCGTTCGAGGAGGGAATCGAGATCACCCTCGAGGCCAACCCGACCTCCGTGGAGGCGGAGCGGTTCCGGGGCTTCCGGGCGGCAGGCGTCAACCGGGTGTCGCTGGGTGTGCAGGCGCTGAACGGGGAGGATCTGCGCTTTCTCGGCCGCGAGCATTCGGTCGAGGAGGCGCTGGCGGCAGTGGGGCTGGCGCGCTCGATCTTCCCGCGTTTCTCGTTCGATCTGATCTATGCGCGGCCGGGGCAGACGCCTTCGGCCTGGGAGGCCGAGCTGCGCCGGGCGCTGGACCATGCCGGTGGCCATCTTTCGCTCTACCAGCTCACCATCGAGCAGGGCACGCGGTTCCACGCGCTCTACGCGAGCGGTGCGCTGGTGATGCCGCAGGAGGAGGTGCAGGGCGAGCTCTACGAGCTCACCCAGGATCTTCTGGAAGGGGCCGGGATGCCGGCCTACGAGATTTCCAACCACGCGCGGCCGGGCGAGGAGAGCCGGCACAATCTGGTCTACTGGCGGCAGGGCGACTATGCGGGCGTGGGGCCGGGGGCGCACGGGCGGCTGAGCCTGGCCGGCGGCCGGGTCGCGACGCGGACGCTCAGGGTGCCCGAGCGCTGGCTCCGGGCGGTCGAGGAGCGGGGCCATGCCGAGGAGCCGCGCGAGGCCGTGGCGCCTGCGGACCAGCTGGCCGAGCTCTTGATGATGGGGCTAAGGCTGGCGGAGGGCGTGCCGGTGGCGCGGATCGAGGCGGTGGCCGGGCGGCCGCTCGGGGAGGCGCTGGACATGGCGGCCCTGGGACGCCTCGAGAGCACGGGCCTGGTCGAGCGCCGGGAGGGGCGGCTGCTCGCCACGGCGGCGGGCCGCCAGCGGCTCGACGGGCTCTTGCACCGTCTGCTTGCCTGACCGTCGCTGCGGAACCGGCCGCTGCCTCTTGCCGTTCCCGGCCCCGTGATGTCTGGTGGTAGTCGCGAACGGGGAGGCTCGAATGTCATGCCGCATCGGATCGTGATCGTCGGCGGCGGGGCCGGCGGGCTGGTGCTGGCGACCCGGCTGGGCAACCGCCTCGGGCGTGACGGCCGGGCGGAGGTGACCCTTGTCGACCCGGACCTCATCCACATCTGGAAGCCGCTGCTCCACGAGATCGCTGCCGGCACGCTCAATTCCTTCGACGACAGCGTGAGCTATCTTTCCCACGCCAAGGCGCATGGGTTCCGCTTCGTGCAGGGCATGATGAATGGCCTCGACCGCCAGGCGAAGGAGGTCGTGTTGGCGCCGCTCGAGGATGTCGATGGTCGCCGGGTCGTGGGCGAGCGGCGGCTCGGCTACGACACGCTGGTGCTGGCGGTGGGCAGCGTCTCCAACGATTTCGGCGTTCCCGGCGTGCAGGAGCATTGCGTCTTCCTCGACGACCAGAAGGAAGCGGAGCGGCTGCACGAGCGGATCCTGCTCGATGCCCTCAACGCCCCGCGCTCGCGCGAGGGCGCGCCCGTGCTGTCGATCGCCATCGTCGGTGCGGGGGCCACCGGCGTGGAGCTGGCGGCGGAGCTGCACAAGGCGACCCGCCAGCTCGCCGCCTACGGTCCCAGCCACATCGATCCGGAGCGCGACGTGCGCTTCACCTTGCTGGAGGCAGCACCGCGGGTCCTGCCGGCGCTGCCCGAGCGGCTCTCCGAGCTTACCCGCGAGGAGCTGGAGCGGCTGGGGATCGAGGTCCTGGTGGACGAGCGGGTCGAGGAAGCAACGGCCGAGGGCATCCGCACGGCGAGCCGCTTCGTGCCGGCGCGAATCCGCGTGTGGTGCGCCGGGATCCAGGCACCGCGCTTCTTGCGGGAGCTGGGGCTGGAGACCGGGCGGGGCGGCCAGGTGGTGGTGGACCAAACCCTCAGGAGCGTCACCGATTCCGCCATCTTCGCCCTGGGCGACTGCGCCTCCTGCCCGCAGCCCGGCAGCGACCGGCCAGTTCCGCCGCGCGCCCAGGCCGCGCACCAGCAGGCCATGACGCTGGAGCGCACGCTCACCGGCCTGCTCGACGGCGGCGAGCCGGTGCCCTTCACCTACAAGGATTACGGCTCGCTGGTCTCGCTGAGCTACGGGGCGGTGGGCAGCCTGATGGGCAATCTCTTCGGGCGGGTGATGCTGGAGGGCCGGCTGGCGCGGGCCGCCTATGTCTCGCTCTACCGCAAGCACCAGATGGCGCTGCACGGGGTCGGCTGGCTGGTGCTGGCGACAGTCGCGCGGCTCTTTGCGCGCGGCACCCGGCCGCGGCTCAAGCTGCACTGAGGCGGCGCCGCCATCAGCGGCCGGGATCCTGGATGGTCGCTTCCTGGGCCAGCGAGCCGCCCATGTCGGGCATGACCTCGGGCGAGAGGCGTACATGCGAGGTGCTGTAGACGCTGGCGGTGTTCCAGCCCGGCCAGTGATCGAGCACCGCCCAGCCGGCGACGCCGACCACGATCACCGCGACCAGGCTCATCAGGAAGACCTTCATGGCGCTCGTTCCTTTCTCGAGACGTCGTCCCCGCCGGTGACCGCCGCAACATAGGCGGCGAGGGCCGCCCGGTCGGCCTCATCGGGCATGCGCTGCAGCGGCATCTTGGAGCCCGGGGTGTAGCGGTCGGGCCCCAACTCGAACAGGCGGGCCAGGGTCTCCTCGGTCCAGACGATGCCGCTTGCCTGCAGGGCCGGGGAATAGCGATAGCCGGGCAGGCTGCCGGCAAGGCGGCCATAGAGCCGGTGGAGGCTTGGCCCGGCCCGTCCGCCGCCGTCCGCCGCCAGGCTGTGGCAGGCGATGCAGGTGCGGAACAGCTCGCGGCCGCGGGCATGGCCGGGCAGGGCGGGCGGCTCGATATCGACCGGCCCGCCGCCGCCGGCCACCGCCTCGAAGCCGGGCCCCTGCCAGCCACGAACCGCGCCGTCGCCGCCGACCGACCAGAGGCGCTGTGCCGGCCCGAAGGCGAGATCGAACACGGCACCCTCATGGGCCGCCAGCACGTGCAGGCTCGTCCTGTCGGCGAGGCGCCAGAGGATGATGCGGCCCTCGCTGTCGCCGCTTGCCAGCAGCCCGCCGCCGGGCTCGGCGGCGAGCGCGAGCACCGGGCGCTCGTGGCCGGAGAGCTCGCCCGCGGGCTCGAGGCCGGGCAGCCGCCACAGACGCACCGTGCCGTCGACCGAGCCGGAGGCGAGCTTGAGGCCAGGCAGCAAGGCGAGGTCGGTGATGGCGAAATCGTGGGCGCGGACCCGCAGCGGCGGCGCCGTCGCGCCGTCGAGCCGGCGCAGCTCGAGAAAGCCGTCGGCGGTCCCTGCCAGCAGGCTTCCCCCGTCGGGGAACAGCAGGGCAGTGGTGCGCGGCGCGGTAGCGGCCGCCGGCGCGATCAGGCTGCCGTCGGCAAGGCGGCGCAGCTCGACGCCGCCATCGAAGCGGGCCAGCGCCACCCGCTCGCCCGTCGGATCGACCGCCAGGGCTGAGGGCTTGGCGCCGGTGGCGATGCGGCCGGCAGGCGTCAGTTCCGGCAGGCGCCAAAGTGCGAGGCTGCCGTCGTCGCCGGCCGAGATGGCGAGATCGCCCCCGCGAGAGAGGGCCACGAACGCCACGGCGGCGTCGTGGGCGACGATTGAGGCGAGCTCATGCCCCTCGCCAGCATCCCACAGCACCAGACGGTTGTCGAAGCCGCCGGTGAGCAGGCGGGCTCCCGGCGTATCGAGGGCTGCCGCCCGTACCGGCCCGCCATGCCCGCCCGGTCCGGCGCCGGCCATGGACGGCAGGGCCATGGCCGGCACAACCAGCAAGAGCAGGGCCGCCAGCAGGCGTCGCACCGCCGGCTCAGTCGTCGGCCGGCAGGCCGCCGCGCTTCTCCATGTCGGCGACCCAGAGATTGTGGTGCTCGCGCGCCCAGTTGAGATCGACGGTGCCATCGCCCATGGCGCTGAACGCACCCTCCATGCCGATCGTGCCGATATAGATGTGGGCGATGATCAGCGCGGTCATGAGGGCGCCCATGAAGCCGTGCCACAGCGTGGCCAGCTGCTGCTCGTGGACGGGCTCGAGCGCCACCGGCAGGTCGAGGCCGAGAATCCCGTTGAGGAAGGTGAAGGTGCTCTCGAAGAACGGGAACTGGTAGGGGAAGAGGAGCTGCAGGCCCGACAGGCTCAGGCTCAGGCCGCACAGGATCACCAGCCAGAACAGGATCTTCTGGCCGGCGTTGAACTTCTTGGCGGGCGGGTGGGCGTTGCCGATCATGCCGCCGCCCTTGGCCAGCCAGACGAAGTCGTGCCGGTTGGGGAAGTTCTGCAGCACGAACAGCACGAAGATGATGACGAGGCCCAGCATGAAGGCGAAGGACGTGTAGTCGTGGGTGTACTTCCCCCAGAAGGTCATGGTGGCGAAGGCCTCCTTGCCCATCAGCGGCATGAGGAGGGCGCGGCCGAAGACCAGGTTGAGACCGGTGAGCGCCAGCACGACGAAGGAGATGGCGGTGAGCCAGTGGGCGAACCGCTCGAAGGCGTTGAAGCGCTCGATGCGGATGCCCGAGAAGCCGCGATCGACGCGGACCCGGCCGCGGATCGCGAAGAACAGGGCCAAAAGCCCGGTCATGCCGAGGATGATCCAGCCGGCCCAGGTCTGGTAGGGACCGTTGCGCACGGTGCGCCAGTTGTCGCCCTCGGACTGGATGAGCTGGGCGGCGTTGCGATTGGGGATCGACACATAGCCGTCGGCGCCGCGGCGCACGGCGCGCCACATGTCGGCATCGTTCCCGGTTCTGTCGAGCAGGGCTGCCGGCGGCGGCTCGGCGGCTGGCGCGACGGCAGCGGGCGCCTGCGCCGTCTGGGCCAGGGAAGGGCCGACGGGGCCGGCCAGCACCAGGAAGAGGAGGGCCAGCAACGCCGCCCCAAAGCGTGAACACCGCATCACGAGGGCTCCTTGTCGGGCATTGGCAGGCAGGGTCGTCGCAGGCACGGCGTCACTGACCCTGCAGCTTGACCCGCGAGTTCAGCTCGCCGCCGGCATCGGGGGGCAGCCGGCTGTCGGCGGGGCCGAGATAGGTGCCCTTCTCGTAGAGCCACGGGCGCTCAAAGGCGGGCTCCTCGAGCGACCACAGCCAGATAGCTGCGCCGATCAGGACGGCTAGGACGAGGGCCACGAGCCGCAGCACGATCATGCCCGGCCCGGGCCCCCGCCTTGCGTGCTCTCCGCGGAGTCGGTCGTCGGCCGTCGCCTCCATCGTCCAAGCCTCTTTCGTTCTCGTTCAGCAACGTGGGCAGCGGCCCTGGAGCCGCCGGCCCCGGCGAGGAGGCGCTGCCGGGTCCGGGCAGCGCTCCCGTCAACCCGGTCTCAGGTGCCGCCGCGGTCCTGGTAGGCGGTGCCCCAGCCCCAGGCGCCGGAGCCGAACCCGCGCGCCACCACCCGCTCGCGATAGATGTCGGCGACCACGTCGCCGTCGCCGGCGAGCAGCGCCTTGGTCGAGCACATCTCGGCGCAAAGGGGCAGCTTGCCCTCGGCGATGCGGTTGCGGCCGTATTTGCGGAACTCGGCCTCGCTGCCGTCCTCCTCGGGCCCGCCGGCGCAGAAGGTGCACTTGTCCATCTTGCCGCGCGTGCCGAAATTGCCGGCCTGCGGGTATTGCGGCGCGCCGAACGGGCAGGCGTAGAAGCAGTAGCCGCAGCCGATGCACAGATCCTTGCTGTGCAGCACCACGCCTTCCTCGGTCTGGTAGAAGCAGTCGACCGGGCAGACCGCCATGCACGGCGCGTCCGAGCAGTGCATGCAGGCTACCGAGATCGAGCGCTCGCCGGGCACACCGTCATTGATGGTGACGACCCGCCGGCGGTTGATGCCCCAGGGCACCTCGTGCTCGTTCTTGCAGGCGGTGACACAGGCGTTGCATTCGATGCAGCGCTCGGCGTCGCAGAGGAACTTCATCCGTGCCATGGTCAGCCCTCCTTACGCCGGCATGATCCGACAGAGCGTGGTCTTGCTTTCCTGCATCTGCGTCACCGAGTCGTAGCCGTAGGTCTGGGCGGTGTTGGTCGATTCGCCCAGGACATAGGGATCGGCACCCTCCGGATACTTGCCGCGCAGATCCTTGCCCTGGAACCAGCCGCCGAAGTGGAAGGGCATGAAGGCGGTGCCGCGGCCGACCCGCTCGGTCACCATGGCCTTGACCAGCACCTTGCCGCCCTCGGGGCCCTGGACCCAGACCATGTTCTGGTCGCGCACCCCCAGATCGTTGGCATCGTAGGGGTTCACCTCCACGAACATCTCCTGCTGCAGCTCGGCGAGCCAGGGGTTGGAGCGGGTCTCGTCGCCGCCGCCCTCGTACTCGACCAGCCGGCCGGAGGTCAGGATGATCGGGTATTCCTGGCTGAAGTCCTTCTCCTGGATCGAGCGGTAGAGCGTCGGCAGGCGCCACGCCATGGCGTCGTTGTAGGTCGGGTAGTCGGCCACCAGGTCGCGGCGCGGCGTATAGAGCGGCTCGCGGTGGATCGGCACCGGGTCGGGGAAGTTCCACACCACCGCGCGCGCCTTGGCGTTGCCGAACGGCGCGCAGCCATGCTTGATCGCCACCCGCTGGATGCCGCCCGAAAGGTCGGTCTTCCAGTTCACCGAGCCGATGTCGTTGCCGCCGATCCGCTGGATGACCTGCATCTCCTCCGGCGTGAGATCGCTGTCCCAGCCGAGCTTTTGCAGCATCGCCATGGTGAACTCGGGATAGCCGTCCTCGATCTCCGAGCCCACCGGCCAGCTGTCCTCGGCCAGGAGGTTCTCGCCGTTGCGCTCGACGCCGAAACGGGCACGGAAGGACAAGCCGCCCTCGGCCACCGGCAGCGAGGGATCGTAGAGGATCGGCGTGCCGGGATGCTTCATCTCAGGCGTGCCCCAGCATGGCCAGGGCAGGCCGTAATAATCACCGTCGCAAGGTCCGCCCTTGGCCTTGAGCGTCGTCTTGTCGAAGGTGTGCTGGTACTCCATGTGGAGCTTGAGGCGCTCGGGCGACTGGCCGGTATAGCCGATCGTCCAGGTGCCGCGGTTGATCTCGCGCAGCACGTCCTCGATCACCGGCTCCTCGCCCTCGACCGCGATGTGCTTGAACATCGGCTCGGCAAAGCCTAGCTTTCTGGCCAGCAGGTAGAGAATGGTGTGGTCGGCCTTCGCCTCGAAGACCGGCTCGATCACCTGCTCGCGCCACTGCAGCGAGCGGTTGGAGGCGGTGACCGATCCCTTGGTCTCGAACTGCGTGCCGGCCGGCAGGAGATAGGTGTTCTCGGTCCGGTCGTGGAGCACCGCCGAGACGGTAGGGTAGGGGTCGATGATCACCAGGAGGTCGAGCGCCTCCATCGCCTTCTTCACGTCGGGCTGGCGGGTCTGCGAGTTGGGGGCGTGCCCCATGTAGAAGACCGCGCGGATGCTGGAAGGCTGCTCGATGTTCTCGGCCGGCTCGAGCACCCCGTCCATCCAGCGCGAGACCGGAATGCCCTTGTTCTCCATGAGCTCTTTGGAGGTGAAGCGGCCGACGAGATCCTCGTAGGGCACGTCCCAGACCCGCGCCCAGTGTTTCCAGGCGCCTTCGGTCAGGCCGTAATAGCCCGGCAGATTGTCGGGCACCGGGCCGACATCGGTCGCACCCTGGACATTGTCATGGCCGCGGAAGATGTTGGTGCCGCCGCCGGCGACGCCGACATTGCCCAGCGCCAGCTGCAGCACGCAGTAGGCGCGGATATTGTTGTTGGCGCTGTGGTGCTGGGTGCCGCCCATGCACCAGATCAGCGTTCCCGGCCGGTTCTTGGCCATCAGCATGGCCACCCGCCTGAGCTGCTCGCCCGGCACGCCGCTTACCCGCTCGACCTCCTCGGGCGTCCAGCGGGCGATCTCCTCGCGGAGCTGGTCGAAGCCCCAGACCCGCTGCCGCAGATATTCCTTGTCCTCCCAGCCGTTCTCGAGGATGTGCCAGACGATCCCCCAGACCAGCGGCACGTCGGTGCCGGAACGGAAGCGGACGAACTCGTCGGCGTGGGCCGCGGTGCGGGTGAAACGCGGGTCGCAGACGATCAGCGCGGCGTTGTTCTGCTCCTTGGCCTTGAGGATGTGCTGCACCGCGACCGGGTGCGCCTCGGCAGGGTTGCTGCCGATGAACAGCATCGCCTTGGCATTGTGGATGTCGTTGAAGCTGTTGGTCATCGCACCGTAGCCCCAGGTGTTCGCCACACCCGCGACCGTGGTGGAATGACAGATGCGCGCCTGGTTATCGCAGTTGTTGGTGCCCCAAAAGGCGGCGAACTTGCGATAGAGATACGCGCCCTCGTTATTGTGCTTGGAGCCGCCGATGAAGCAGGCGGCGTCGGGGCCGTGCTGCTCGCGGATGGCAAGGAGCTTGTCGCCGATCTCCTCGATCGCCTGCTCCCAGGAGATCCGCTCGTAGCGGCCGTTGACCTGCTTCATGGGGTATTTGAGACGGCGCTCGCCATGGCCGTGCTCGCGCACCGAAGCGCCCTTGGCGCAATGCGCTCCCAGGTTGAAGGGGCTGTCCCAGCCCGGCTCCTGCCCGGTCCACACGCCGTTTTGCACCTCGGCAATCACCGTGCAGCCGACCGAGCAGTGGGTGCAGACCGACTTGACCTGCTTGATCGGTGCCGTCGTCGTGGCCTGGGCGCTGGCCTTGCCGACCATGCCCCGCCCGCCCAGCATGCCCGCTGCCGCCACGCTGCCCGCTGCCAGGCCCGAGCGCTGCAGGAAGGCGCGCCGGTCGACCGTGCCGCCGGCGAGGCCGGCCAGCATGCCCTGGAGCCGTGCGGCGGACGCCGGGCCGTTGGTCTTCTTCTTGAGCATCGTCGTCCCTCCGCGCCTCAGAAGCGGGCCAGCTCGTAATATTTGCGGACGTGCGGCGTCTCGCGATAGCTGCCGTGCGCCTTCGCCGCCGCCGGGTCGGCCGCCTCGGCGGGCCTGCCGGCTACCGCCGCCACCGTCGAGGCCGCGGCGCCCAGCGAGGCCAGCTTCAGGAAGTTGCGGCGGGCCCGGGTCTGCTTGTCGCTGTCACGCTCCATCGGTCTCTCCAGGGCGCTCGGGTTGCGGCCTCATGCGGCGATCTCGAAAGCGGTGGTCTCGATCTCGACGAAGGTCCGGCCGAGCCTGCCGACGGCGGCGTAGAGCCGGGCGGCGCTGGCCTTCTCGAGATCGGCGAAGAACCGCCCGGCCCAGGGGGCCAGGTGGGTGTCGAAGAACTGCTGCTGGCGGGCGAGCGGCAGGGGCTCGCCGAAGCTGCCGGCGATCAGCCCGGCCATCATCTCGCACAAGGCGGCGATGTGGTCCTCGGGCTCGCGAACCTTCTCGGCGCGGGCGATCCCCAAGAGGGCCATGTCGTCGCGCAGGCGCGCCAGCGGCCGCTCGTTGAGGAAGCCCGTCAGATAATAGGAGGCGAACGGCACCAGCTCGCCGCGGCCGATGCCGATGAAGAGATCCTCGTACTCGTGGCGGACATCGACCGGCGCCGCGGCAGCGGCGCGCGCCGCCAGCTCGGTCACGGCGCTGCCCAGCGGCGTGGCATCGCCCTCCAGCGCCGTGAGCGTCGCAAGGGCAGGATCGTCCGGTGGCGCGGAGAGCAGGCCGGCGAGCAGGCGGTAGAAGGCCGCCCGCTCGAGCTCCTCGGCCGGGACTTGCTGGCTTGCCTCGGCTGCCTCCGTCATGCGGCGCAGAACCTCCCTGCCATCAACAAGATAGCCCTCCAGACCTCGACCTTATCCCGTTCCGGAGATAAAGCAAGCGCGGTCAGCCGCTTCCTCGCTCCGCAGACCCGGCTCTTTGCTCCTCTGCCCCGTCCGGCTGGTCCATCGGACGCTGATCGTCTCCGGCGAGGGCCGGCGGCGTGTCGCTCGCGGCTGCCACGGCAAGAGGCGGCGCCGGCTCGAGCGGCGCTTCGGCCGGTGCTTCGCTATCCGGCCGGAGAAGCTCCTCGGCAAAGCCCCGCCCGAGCTTCCAGGCGCTGCTCACCTTCGTCTCGACCATGCCCAGCGTGCTGTAGTCCTCGCCATGCTCGAGAAGCCCGTCGAGATTGGCGAACACCGGGTCGCTGCGCCACAGATGGCGCAGGGCCTGGCGCCGGAGCTGTGCCGGCACCTCGGCGCGCAGGAAATCGCGATAGTCGGAGCTGGCGGTCAGGCTCTCGACGGGCGGCAGGCTGGCCGGATCGAAGGCCCGCTCCGGCGCGCTTCCTGCCCCCTGCGAGGGCGGGCGAGCGGCGGCCGGCCCATCGCCGATGGTGGGCTCGGGGCTGGGCTCGTGGGCAGCCTCGAAGACGGGGGCGGGAGCGGGCGGTGCCGGCTCCGTTACAGGCGCCGCTGCCCGCTGCACCTCCGCCTTGCGCCGCGCCCAGCGCCCGATAAAGCCCTGCTCGTCGCTCATGGACCACGCTCCTCAACTGCCACCCGAAGGCTCCGCCTCGCCCCCGACCAGCAGCTTCTTCGAGCGCTTGCGCTTGATGAACGGCTTTTCCACGTGATGGCGGGCGATGAAGTCGTGCAGCCAGGCCTGAACCGCCGGGGGCATCGGGACGCCCTCGACCAGCTCCTCGCCGCCGTCGAGATAGGAGCCGGCCTCGTCGGGGGCGGCGGTCACCAGCAACGGGCGCCACGGCATCGGCCCTGCCGCCTGGCGCAGCACGACATAGAGCCGTGGCGCCGCCTGGGCGAGATTCACCAGATATTCCGCCGTCTCGGCCTTCTTCAGGACGAGAGGCAGGTTGGCAGCGTGGAAGCGTGTCCAGCCCGGCCCTTCGGCGACCGTCCGCCACGGCTCGGTGGCCGGCGCGCCGGGCAGCGCCTCGACCGGCTGCCAGGCCCATTCCTGCCACGGGCTCCGGCTTTGCCGCCGTTCGACGATGATGCCCACTTCCATGCTCGTGCTGCCTGGCCTCACCTGGGCGTGCTCCTCGCGCCGCTGCATTTGCCTGCAGCATAGGATGCGACTAAGCGTTGTTCGTTTCAAACCGTATCGCAAGGGATGCGGGCATCCGGGGGGAAGGTCGATGCAGGTTCGCGGCCGCAAGGTCCTGCTTTGTGACTGCGAGGGGACGATGTGCCTGGACGGCAAGGCGCTCGGCCGTGCCCTGGGCACCGGCGAGGCACCGGTCCACCGCCATCTGTGCCGCACCCAGATCGAGAGCTTTCGCCGCGCTGCTGCCGGCGGCGAGCCGCTTCTCGTGGCCTGCACCCAGGAAGCGCCGCTGTTCGCCGAGGCCGCAGGCGAGATCGAGGGGGCCGGCCTGCCGGTCTTCGCCAATATCCGCGAGCAGGCCGGATGGTCGGCCGAGGGAGAGGCGGCCACGCCCAAGATCGCCGCGCTGCTGGCAGCGGCCGCGGTGCCGGTCGAGCCGCCCATGGCGGTGAGCATGCGCTCCCAGGGCCGCTGCCTGGTCTACGGCCGCGGCCAGGAGGCGCTGGACGCCGCGACCCAGCTTGCCGGGCGTCTCCCGGTGACGCTGCTGCTGAGCGCGCCCGGCGAGGCGCTGCCGCCGCGGATCGTCGCCTTCCCGCTCTTTGCCGGCAGGGCGCGCCGTCTGAGCGGCCATCTGGGCGCCTTCCGGCTCGAGGTCGAGGGGCTGGCGGCCATGCGGGTATCGTCCCGCTCGACCCTCGAGCCGGAGACGCCGGCCCGCGAGCCTGCTCCTTTGGAGGCCGATCTGGTGCTCGATCTCTCGGGCGGCCCCGCGCTCGTCGCCGCGGCCGGGCGGCGCGACGGCTATCTGCGGGCGGAGCCCGGCGATCCGGCCGGGATCGCGCGCGCCCTCTTCGCCGCGAGCGATCTGGTGGGCGAGTTCGAAAAGCCGCGCTACGTCACCTACAAGGCGGATCTTTGCGCCCATTCGCGCTCGCGCCGCACCGGCTGCACGCGCTGCCTCGACAACTGCCCGACCGGAGCGATCAGCTCCGAGGGCGACATCGTGCGCATCGACCCGTGGATCTGCGCCGGCTGCGGGGCCTGCGCCAGCGTCTGTCCGACCGGCGCCGCGACCTATGCCGCGCCGCGACCCGGCCTGCAGCTCGAGCGGCTGCGCGCCCTCCTCGGCACCTATCACTCGGCCGGCGGCGGGCGGGCGGTGCTGCTGGTGCACGAGGAGCGGCACGGCGGCGATCTGCTCTCGGCGCTCGCGCGCTTCGGCCGCGGCCTGCCGGCCCGGGTGCTGCCCTTCGCGGTGGCGGAGATCGCCCAGCTCGGGCTCGACACGCTGGCCGGTGCGCTCGCCTACGGGGCCAGCGAGATCGTGCTGCTCGTGCCTCCCGCCAAGCGGCACGAGACGGGCGGGCTGGAGGCCGCCGCCGGGCAGCTCGACGCAGTGGCCCGAGGGCTGGGCTTCGAGGGGGCGCGGGTGCGGCTGGTCGAGGAGAGCGATCCCGACGCGCTCGAGGGAATGCTCTGGGAGCTTGCGCCGCTGCCACCGGTGCCGCCGGCCCGCTATCTGCCGATGGGCGGCAAGCGCGAGCTGATGCGGCTCGCTCTCGACCATCTGCACGAGGTGGCGCCGGCGCCCGCCTCTTCCGTGGCCATGCCCGAGGGGGCGCCGTTCGGTGCGGTCCATGTCGATAGTGACGGCTGCACGCTGTGCCTCGCTTGCGTCGGCGCCTGCCCGACCGGGGCGCTGCTCGACAATCCCGACCGGCCGATGCTGCGCTTCACCGAGGATGCCTGCGTGCAGTGCGGCCTGTGCCGCAACACCTGCCCGGAGAAGGTCATCACGCTGGAGCCGCGGCTGAGCTTCGCGCCGGAGGCCAGGGAACCGCGCCTTCTCAAGGAGGAGGAGCCCTGCGGCTGCGTCCGCTGCGGCAAGCCGTTCGGCACCCGCAGCTCGGTCGAGCGGATCGTCGCGCGGCTGGCCGATCACCCGATGTTCAGCGAGCCGGGGCAGATCGAGCGCCTGAGGATGTGCGAGGACTGCCGCGTGGTCGCGCACATGGAGAGCGGCCGCGATCCGTTGCGGCTGGGCGAGCGCCGTATCGTGCGCACCACCGATGACTATCTTCGCGAGCGCGAGGCCGTCCAGCCCCCCGCCGGCACCCGCCGCCACTGAGTCTTCCCATCGCCCCGAGGCGGCCGATCCGAACGGTCATGCCGGCCGCCTCGGAGATCAATCGTTTATCCGCTTCGATCAATAATCAATTGATAACAAAGAGAAACCCTTCGCTTCTGAGAGAGCATCTCAACCCGCCACGCTGAGCGTCCGGACCTCAGCAGCGACCCTTCTTGGCCTGACCCGGCGGGCAGAAAGTGCCGTTGCCTGCGCCCGTCGCGATCGGCTTCACCTCGACCGAGGGAGGGCGGACAGTGGCGGTACATGCGGCAAGGGCCAGCATGGCGAGCGTGAGGACGAGCGCGCGGCAACCCATGGAACGATCCTTGCCGTGAGGTTGGGGAACACAGTGTGGACGGCCATTATTAAGGAATGACGACTAACGCGTCAGTTGCATTCCTTGGCGGCCTGTTGCCGCAGGATCATCGCCCGTTCGGCGCCGATCGCGCCCGTCTCCCTCTGCCGCTCGATCTCTTCCAGCCGCTGCTCGAGACAGCTCTCCCGGCTGCCCGCGCCGGGCCAGGAGAGACGGGTGCCGGCGTCCTGCCAGGTCGAGAGGATCAAGGCGGCGCAGGCGATGAACAGGAGGAGGGCCAGCAGGCGGCCGAGCGGGCCGTCCAGGCGGCTCTTGCCCATGGTCAGTCGAGCTCGATCGCCCCGTCGATGGTGACGTCCAGATCGGCCTCGGGCACGGTCAGCCGCACATTCGCCTTGATGGTCTCGTTGCCCTTGAGCCTGCCCTGGTCGAGCGCCGCCCGGATCGCCGCCTCAATCTCCCGCTGCGAGGTCACGCCGACCTTCTTGAGGAACTTGCGCAGGCTCATGTTGAGCACGTCCTCGTTCATCGTTCAGCTCCCTCGGGGGCCGCTGTCGCCAGCGGCAGGTTGACGAGAAGATTCTGCGGCTTCAGCCGTACCCGGCCGCCGGCATCCATGGCGAGGCCGGCCCACAGCGGGCCGTCCTCGAATCCCGCCGCCAGGAGCGAGCGGTCGCGCACCTCCAGGCGGAACAAGGCGAGGATCTGGCGCAGCCGCGAGCCGGGCAGCTCGGATCCGTTCCACAACTCGTTGAGCAGGCGCGTGGCCTCGGCGTCGAGTCCAAGATGCCAGCGCCAGCGCTCGTCCCTGATGGAAGCGACGGGCTGCACCCGCAGGTCGAGCTGCAGCATATGCCGGGTCCACGCCTCGAGCACCCGGCAAAGCGCGTCGAGGCCCGGGCTGGTCAAGCTCACGTCCAGCACAAGGTCAAAGTTTTCACTGCGCGCGAAGTATGTTGATCCGGTTTCCTCACGCAAGACATCGAGCTCGATCTGGCGCAAGGCGTGGCCGTTGGCCGTGACCAGCCTCTCGAGGGCGCTGGCTGTCCCGCCAGCCGCATGGCGGTCGACGGTATCCGCGTCGGCCAGCAGCACGCCACCCTCGACCAGGCTTGCCCGCTGCGGGCGGTACAGGCACTCGGCGGCACGCAGCCGCAGCCCGTCCGTGCAGCCGTCCAGCAGGCCACGCAGGATGGCCTGCACCAGCCGGTCGAGAAAAAGCGCCGGGAAGGGCACGGGCCCGCCCGAGAACAGGGCCAGATAGGCGTCTTCCAGCGTTCCGTGCGCCACCAGATGGTCGCGGAAGACGGTGAACAGCTCCCAGTTCTCCCGAGCGTCGGGATCGCGCAGGCGCAGCAGGGTGACGGGTGTGACCGGCCGGCGCGGCTGGTCCAGCAGGGCCGCATGCAGCGCCCGCTCGGCGGCGCAGGAGCCTTCCACCGGCTCCAGCTCGGGGCGCCGCAGCCAGGAGCGCAGCCAGGCGTCACTCGGCAGATGCCGGCCGGCACCGTCGCGCCCGAGGAGCTGCCAGCCGGACTCCAGCCAGAAATCCCCGCTCAACACTCCTCTCCGTCCTGCTCGATTCCTTCCCAGACCTTGTCGTGGCGGAGCCCGCCCGGCACCCGTACCACAGCGAAGCTCTCCTTGAGCTGACCCTGGGCGTTGCGCGTGCGGCTGAGCCGCAGCACCGAGTCCGGTGGAAGATCGCACAAGCTCTCGGCAAAGCCTATCTCCTCCTCGGCAGCGGACGCCGCGGCCTGAAGGTCAGGCGCGCCGTAGCGCTCGAGGAGATGGCGGGCGAGCCGCTCGACGAGCTGGCGGCGGGTGAGCGCGTCGATGGTCGCGACCCGCGCGAAGGTCGACCAGCCGAAGCTGCCGAGCCCGAGAAAGCCGCAGCGCCAGGCCTGCAGCAGCTTGCCATCGAGCTGCTCCTCGTCGGCACCGGCGAAGGCGAAGCCGCCGGGCACGGCCCATTCACCGGCCTCGGCGGCGAGCGGGAAGACGCGCTGGTCGCTGGCATCGAAGCGGATGGTGCGTAATAGGCGCGACATCACACGGCCCCTTCATCGAGCAGGAGGAGGTGCAGGCTATGCTCGCACCCGTCCTGCAGCAGACCGCCCCTCGTGGTCAGGCGGCCGCGCCCGGCCGGCGTTGCCGCAGCACCGTTGCGGGCGTTCAGCGCCTCCGCGACGGGCGCGAAACCGTCCTCGCCCCAGCGATGCATCCAGGCGAGAAAATGGCGGCAGACCCCCTCGAGCAGGGAAGCGGCAGGAAGGCCGCCGGCGCCGGCGTCGGCAAGGCAGGTGCGCCAGGGCTCCTGACCAGGCTCGTTGGCGGCGGGGGCGATGTCGATGACGAGGTCGAGGAGACACCAGGCCGGCACCGCGCCGACAGCTGCCGGCGCCATGCGCAGTCGCAGGCAGCCGAGCCGGGCGCCGTCGAGGAGAAAGGTCTGGGGAAAGGCGAAGCTCACCGGGACTAGCGGCGGCAGCAGCGCGCCCAGCGCCTCGGCGACCGCCAACGCCATGACCGGATGAACCAGCGCGGTCTCGGCGGCGGGCGCCTCCGGCTCGAGCAGCAGCGCCATGTCCAGCCGGTCGCTGCGCTCGTTCCAGAACACGGTGCCGTCGGCGGCCTCGCCCGCGGCAGCCAGCGCTGATAGCGCGACGTCGCGCCCGTCCTCGACGACCACAAGCTCGTAGGCCGGTGGCAGAAGCGGTCTGGTCACGTGGATCACCCGGCTGGCCCAAAAAAGCATCGCTACGGGACCGGCACGCCGCTGTCCAGCCGGCTGCTGGCCGGAAAGGAACGCCAAGGCCCGGGGCCAGCAGGCGCAATCGGGGGACAACACCGCCGCCCGCTGTGGGGCGCCGGCCAGGGCCGGCGGGGTGAGGCGGCGGTGTCAGCGGGTCAGCGGTTGGGCTGGGGGGTGACCCGCAGATAGGGCTTCAGCTCCTTGTAGCCCTTGGGGAACTTCTCCTTGAGGACCGCGGGATCCTGGATCGAGGGCAGCACGATCACGTCGTCGCCGTCGGTCCAGTTGACCGGCGTCGCCACACTGTAGTTGTCGGTCAGCTGCAGCGCGTCGAGCGCCCGCAGGATCTCGGCGAAGTTGCGGCCGGTCGGTGCCGGGTAGGTGATGATCAGCCGCACCTTGTTGTTGGGATCGATGATGAACACCGAGCGGACCGTGAAGCTGTCCGAGGCGTTCGGGTGGATCATGTCGTAGAGCTGGGAGACCTTGCGGTCGGCATCGGCCAGCAGCGGGAAGTTCAGCGCGTGACCCTGGGTCTCGGCGATGTCGCCGACCCAGGCGCGGTGATCGTCGAGCGGATCGACCGACAGGCCGATGGCCTTGGTGTCGCGCTTGTCGAACTCGGGCTTCAGGCGCGCCACCTCGCCAAGCTCGGTGGTGCACACCGGTGTGAAGTCGCGAGGGTGGGAGAACAGGATCGCCCAGCTCTTGCCCTTCCAGGAATGAAAGCTTATCGGACCGTCCGTCGACTCCTGCGTGAAGTCCGGTGCCTCGTCGCCGATGCGCAGTGCCATTCTTCGCTCTCCCTTTATCCCGTGGTCGACGCGCCGCTCCATGCCGGCGCGGGCACGGGGCGCCGGCGGGCAAGATGCCTATCGACCGACCCCTTTACAACATGGAAACCCTTGCAGGGGATGCAAGGAGAACTTGGGCCATCTTCCGAGCGTTGCCAGCCCTGCCGCGGCGTAAGCTCGCTCCAGTGTTGCTCAGGCGCGCGCCCCCGCTCCCAGCGCCTCGAGATCCTGCCAGGCGCGACCGGTGGCCATCAGGCAGCCGAACCCGCGAGGTTCGACCACGAGCATCGTCCAGGTCTGGAACTCTTCGGAAGCGAACACCTGCAGCAGGCGGCCGTCGGCGGCCAGGGCAGTCGACACCGGCTCCTCCCGGTAATCCTCGACCAGCTGGCGGCGGAGCTCGCGATAGTCGTGGCATCGGGCATCCGCCATCTGCGTGTTCTGTGTGGCACCGGCGCGCACGCCATAGAGCACGAGGAGCAGGGCAAAGCCGGTGAGGACAGCCCGGAGCATGAGTCTCTCCCGCTGGGGCCAGGGTTGGGCGCTGTGCCATCCTGCCGGCCGCGGGTTAACGGACCGTTGCCGCGCCGCCATTGCTTTCGGCTGCACCGTACCACTGGCCGCAGCCGGGTGCCCTCGCTAAGCTTCGCCGGCCAAAAAGACCATCAGGAGGCGTTCGACGTGACGGCAACCGATCTGGCGCGGCTTTCGGCCGGCGAGCTACTGCGTCTCTACCGCCGCAAGGCGGCGTCGCCTGTCGAGGCCACCAGGGCGTGTCTCGAGCGGATCGAACGCTTCAACGACCAGGTCGGCGCCTACTGCCTCGTCGATGGAGAAGGCGCCCTCGAGGCCGCCCGGGCCTCCGAGGCGCGCTGGCTCGAAGGGCGCCCCCGCGGGCTGATCGACGGCGTGCCGACCTCCATCAAGGATCTCTCGCTGGTCAAAGGCTGGCCCACCCGTCGCGGCAGCCGCACCGGCGACGGCGCGGCGCCCGAGACGGTCGACTCGCCGCCGGTGGCGCGGCTCCGCGAGCAGGGCGCGGTCCTGCTCGGCAAGACCACGACGCCGGAATTCGGGTGGAAGGGTGTGACGGACAATCCCCGCGGCGACGTCGCCCGCAACCCGTGGGACACGTCGAGGACCGCTGGCGGCTCGAGCGGCGGTGCTGCGGTGGCCGCCGCGCTGGGCATGGGGGCGCTCCATACCGGCTCGGACGGCGGCGGCTCGATCCGCATGCCGGCCGGCTTCACCGGCGTGGTCGGCATCAAGCCGAGCTTCGGCCGGGTGCCCACCTGGCCGCACAGCCCGTTCGGCACGGTCTCCCATATCGGGCCGATGACGCGCACGGTGGCGGACACGGCGCTGATGCTGACGGTGCTGGCCGGCAGGGACGCCCGCGACTGGCATGCGCTGCCCGGCGACGGCCGCGACTATCGCGTCGGCCTCGAAGACGGCGTGCGCGGGCTCAGGATCGCGGCCAGCGCCGATCTCGGCTATGCCGAGGTCGATCCCGAGATCCGCGGCGCTTTCGAGGAGGCGGTCGGCACGCTGGTCGAGCTGGGCGCCATCGTCGAGCGCGCCGATCCGGGCTTCTCGAGCCCGCGCGACATGTTCTGCCGCCACTGGTTCTCGGCCGCCGCCCATCTCGGCCGCGGGCTTGCTCCCGAGCAGCGCGCCATGCTCGATCCGGGGCTTTTGGAGATCATGGAGGAGGGCGAGCGTGTCAGCGCCGCCGACCTTTATGAACTTCAGGCACAGCGGACCGATCTGGGCATGCAGGCGCAGCTCTTCTTCGAGCGCTACGACCTCCTCGTGACGCCGACCCTGCCGCTCCTCGCCTTCGAGGCAGGCCTCGAGGTGCCTGACCGGCAGAGATACGCGCGCTGGATCGACTGGTCGCCGTTCAGCTATCCCTTCAACCTCACCCAGCAGCCGGCGGCCTCGGTGCCCTGCGGCTTCTCGAAGGGCGGCTTGCCGATCGGCCTTCATGTCGTCGGACCGAGATACGCCGACGGGCTGGTGCTGCAGGCGGCACGGGCGTTCGAGGCCGCACGGCCGCAGCCGATGCCCGAGGCGCCGCGCCGCCGGGACGGCTGAGCTCGGCCCGGCCGCCGCCCCGAAGGAAAGGGGCGGCGGCGCGCTTTACCCGCCGTTAACAGATCCTGTGGCAGGCTCCGGCAAGGAGCATGGAGCCGGAGCGGGTCAGTGGCGGAAGTGGCGCATGCCGGTGAGCAGCATCGCGGCCCCGGCGGCGTCGGCAGCGGCGATCACTTCCTCGTCGCGGACGCTGCCGCCGGGCTGGATGGCGGCGGTGGCGCCGGCGGCAAGTGCCTCCTCGAGGCCGTCGGCGAACGGGAAGAAGGCGTCCGAGGCCACCACGCAAGGACCGGCCCCCGGCCCCTTGCGCATCCGTTCGGCGGCGATACGGACGGAATCGACGCGGTTGGTCTGGCCCATGCCGATTCCCACCGCGGCGCCGTCGCGCGCCAGCACGATGGCGTTCGACTTGACGTGCTTGACGACCTTCCAGGCAAACAGCAGGTCGGCTCGCTCACGCTGGTCGGGCGCCCGGCTGGTCACCGTGCGCAGCGCCGCCTCGTCGACGGCCGCCACGTCGCGCTCCTGGGCGAGAAAGCCGCCGGCCAGCGAGCGAACCGTCAGCCCGCGCGCCCGCGCCGGCATCGCGCCGGTGGCGAGCAGGCGAAGGTTCTTCTTCGTCGCCAGCAGGCGAGCGGCGGCAAGGCTCACCGAGGGGGCGATCACCACCTCGACGAAGATCTCGGCGATCGCGGCGGCGGTCGCCTCGTCGAGCTCGCGGTTGAGCGCCACGATGCCGCCGAAGGCGCTCACCGGATCGCAGGCCAGCGCCTTTGCCCAGGCCGCTGCCGGATCAGCCCCGACCGCCACGCCGCACGGGTTGGTGTGCTTGATGATGGCGCAGGCCGGCTCGTCGAACTCGGCCACCAGCTCGAAGGCGGCGTCGGTGTCGAGGAGGTTGTTGTAGGAGAGCTCCTTGCCCTGGAGCTGCTCGGCGGTCGCCACGCCCGGCCGGGCCTCGCCCGAGACGTAGAAGGCCGCCTCCTGGTGCGGGTTCTCGCCATAGCGCAGGCGCAGCCGCCGCTGTCCCGCCAGCGTCAGCCGTTCGGGCAGCAGCTCGCCCTCGAGGCCTGCCATCCAGCTGGCGATAGCAGCGTCATAGCTGGCGGTGAGCGCGAAGGTCCGGGCAGCGAGGTGACGGCGCAAGGCGAGGCTGGTTCCACCGGTGGCGTCCAGCTCCGCAAGCAGGGCCGGGTAGTCGGCGGGATCGACCAGCACCGCGACGCCCTCGTGGTTCTTGGCGGCGCCGCGCAGCATGGCGGGCCCCCCCACGTCGATCTTCTCGATGCAGTCCGCGAAAGAGGCTCCCGAGGCGAGGGTCGCCTCGAACGGGTAGAGGTTCACCACGAGCAGGTCGATGGGCGCGATGCCCTGCTCCTCGATGACCTTCATGTGGGCCGGATCGTCGCGGCGGGCGAGCAGGCCGCCATGGATTGCCGGGTGCAGCGTCTTCACGCGCCCGTCGAGGATCTCGGCAGCACCGGTGACCTCGCTCACCTCGGTGACGGCAAGGCCGCCCTGGCGCAGCATGGCGGCGGTGCCGCCAGTCGACAAAAGCTCGACTCCCCGCGAGGCGAGGGCGCGGGCAAGCTCGAGAATGCCGGTTTTGTCGTGGGCGGAGAGAAGCGCCCGGCGGATCGGTCGAAAGGTCATGCGTCGGTCCCGCAAAGCCGCTCAGCCACGCCTGCGCAGCCGAGCCATGAAGAAGCCGTCCATGCCGCCCTGCTGGGCCAGGTGACAGGGCAGGCTGCGCACCTCGCCTTGCGCCGAGATCTCGAGCGGAAGGCCGAAGATCTCCTCGGCCGTCACCGGCAGGCGCTCGAGGTCCGGATGGGCCGCGAGGTGGCGCTCGACGACCTGCGGACCCTCCTCGGGCTGCAGCGAGCAGACGGCATAGACGAGGACACCGCCGGGGGCCAGCAGCGCGCTTGCCGCCGCCAGAAGCTCGCCCTGCACGGTGGCCAGCCGCTCGACGTCCCGCGGGCTCTTGTTGCGCGCCACGTCGGGATGGCGGCGGATCGTGCCGGTGGCGCTGCACGGCGCGTCCAGCAGGATCAGGGGAAACCTCTCGTCCGCCCGCCAGCTGCGCGCATCGGCCGCCACCAGCTCGGCCGAAAGCCCGGTGCGCTGGAGGTTCTCGCGCACCAGTGCCAGGCGCGGCTCGGAGATGTCCAGCGCGGTGACCTTCGCACCGGCGGCAGACAGCTGCAGGGTCTTGCCGCCCGGCGCACAGCACAGCTCCAGCACCCGTCGGCCCGACACCTCGCCCAAAAGGCGCGCCGGCAGGCTGGCTGCCAGATCCTGCACCCAAAAGGCGCCCTCGGCGAAGCCGGGCAGGTCCTCGACATTGCCGCCCACGGGACGCCGCAGCGTTCCGCCCGGCAGGAGCTCGGCCTCCAGCTCCTGCGCCCACTGCGCGGGATCGGCGCGTACCGAGAAGTCGATCGGCGGCTCGCCCATGTGCGCCAGGGCGATGGCCCGCGCCGCAGGCTCGCCGTAAGCCGCGCTCCAGCTCTCCCAGAGCCAGTCCGGCGTGTTCAGCCGCGGCGCGTCCAGCGTCTCGAGCTCGCTCGCGGGGATCGCCACGACCCGTCGCAGCACGGCGTTGACGAGCGCCACCTGCTGCGGACAGCGGCGGGTGGCGAGCTTGACCGCCTCGTTGACGGCAGCATGCGGCGGTGTGCCCAGGAAAAGGAGCTGGGCCGCCCCCAGACGCAGCAGCATCTCGGCGGCCCGGTCCTTGGGCCGACGCTTGAGAAAGCGGGCGAGCAGATGGTCGATCTCGCCCAGCCGGCGCAGCACGACGAGGATGAGGAGCCGGGCAAAGGCGCGGTCGCGCGGCGCCAGCTCGAGGAAAGCCGGATGGCTGGCCAGCAGCTCGTCGGCGGCATGCGGGTCGCGCCCCAGCGTGCGCTCGAGAACGTCGAGGGCCACGGCGCGCGGGCTGGCCGGATGGCGCATGTGGGCACCGTGGGCAACGGGTGCCGCGCGCCGTCGGGCGAGTCCGCCGCGATCCTGCTGGCGTCCGGTACGGGGCCGATCCGGGCTCATCGGCTCAAGCCTCCTGTTGACGAGCGAGCGCCCGCTCGATCAATGCGCGGGTCTCCGCCAGCCCGTAGACCTGGACGAAGGAGCCGAAACGCGGCCCCTCGCTCTGGCCGAGGAGCACCTCGTAGAGGGCACGGAACCAGTCGCGGAGATTCTCGAAGCCGTGCCGCTTGCCGATCTCGTAGATCTCGTTCTGGATTGCCTGCCCGTCGCTTGCCGGATCGATCTCGCCCAGATGGCGCGTCAGCTCCTCGAGGGCGGCGCGCTCCTGGCCGCTGGCCGACCGGTAGGCCTTCCTCGGCAGCACGAAGTCGCGATAGTAGGCCAGCGCCCGCTCGACCAGCTGGGCCAGCTGCGGATGGCTCTCGGGCGTGGCCTCCGGGGCGTAGCGGGTGATGAAGCCCCAGAGGATCGCGGAGTCTTCCGCGTTCACGACGCTCGCGAGATTGAGGAGCATCGAGAAGGAGATCGGCATGGCGGCCTGCGGTGGCCGGCCGTCGTGGATATGGAAGACCGGATTGCCGAGCTGCTGCTTGCCGTCCTGGCGGGGAAACGCCTCGAGAAACTGCTGGTACTCGTCGACATTGCGCGGGATCACGTCGAAATAGAGCCGCTTGGCGGCCCGCGGCTCGCGATACATGAAGAGCTGCAGGCTCTCGCGGGTGCCGTAGCGCAGCCATTCCTCGATGGTCAGGCCGTTGCCCTTGGACTTGCTGATCTTCTGGCCGAGCTCGTCGAGGAAGAGCTCGTAGGAGAAGCCCTCGGGCGGCGTGCCGTCCAGGACCCGACAGATCTTGCCGGAGAGCTTGACCGAATCGATCAGGTCCTTGCCGGACATCTCGTAGTCGACGCCCAGCGCCGTCCAGCGCAGCGCCCAGTCGGCGCGCCACTGCAGCTTGCAGTGGCCGTCGGTCACCGGCACCTCTTTCAGCGTGCCGTCCTCGTCGCGGAACACCACGGTCCCGCTGTCGGTGCGACATTCCTCGATCGCCACCTGCAGGACCCGGCCGGTGGTGGGCGAGATCGGCAGGATGGGGCTGTAGGTGGCGCGCCGCTCCTCGCCCAAATGCGGCGCCACCAGCCGGCGCACCTCCTCGTGCCGCTCGAGCAGGCGCAGGAGCGTCGCATTGAAGAGCCCGCTGCGATAGCACTCGGTGGCGCTCTTGAAGCTGTAGGAAAAGCCGAAATCGTCGAGGAACGCCTGGAGGCGGGCGTTCATGTGGTGGCCGTAGCTCTCGTGCGTGCCGAACGGATCGGGGATCGAGGTCAGCGGCTTGCCCAGATAGGCCTCGACCATGTCCTTGCGCGGAATGTTGTCCGGAACCTTCCGCAGGCCGTCCAGATCGTCGGAGAAGGCGAAGAGCTCGGTGGGCAGGTCGCACAGCCGTGCGAACGCCTGGCGCACCAGAGTCGTCCGGAACACCTCGCCGAACGTGCCGATATGCGGCAGGCCCGAGGGGCCGTAGCCGGTCTGGAACAGCACGTATCCCTTGGCCGGCGGCCGGCGCTTCATCCGCTCCACGACCTTGAGGGCTTCGGTGACGGGCCAAGCCTTGGAGGCGGCGACGAGATCGCGCTCGGGTGCCATGGGATCGCTCTTGCCGGATCGCTTTTGAACGGGAGCCGCGCCGGGCAGGGCCGGGCTGCGGAACGAATTGTCATGATGCGCCGCACCATACTCATTTTTCAAGACGACGCCACCGCCGCAGGGGCGCCCCGCCCGGGCTCGCGCGGCCCGGCACACCGCGGCGGGCGCGCCTCCCGGCAAGGGATTGCCTGCCTCGCGCGGAACGGGCGCGCGCCGTGACGGCCGCACCCGGTGCAGCTCGGTTCACGAGGCGCCTCTGATCCGAAGGGCACCGGGGCGCTTCGCCGACCCGACGGGCGAAAGGGCCACACGGCACCGCGGCGGCCCTGCGGATCGCGCCATCCGCCGATGCGTGGCCTGGCGCGAGGGGGCAAGGCGTTGTCGGGCAGTTTGATGCGCGGCCCGCTAGGGCCCGCGCACCGACGCATCCAGGCGGGTGTGGTGGAGCGGGCGCGGCGTGGGAAAGGAGCCAGGGTCGCTGTCGAGATTGCCGGTCGCTATACCGCGATGGTCCGCAGGCCCCAGCAGAGCGCAGGTCCTTGGGCGATGCCCCTTCTACGAACAGCTTGCACTGCATCAAGAAAGCTTGCCGACGGCCTCGGCATGAACAGCGGAGCTGGTCGGCTTTGCGCATGGCGCCGGCTGGGCGATCACGTCGGGTGCTGACGCACGGCGGTCCGGGGCGACGGACTGGGCAATCCGCCACCTCGAGAGCTTCGCCGGCTTCATTCACAAGGGCCGCGCGGCGGGGCCGGTCGAGCACCGGCTCGAGCTCCGGGCACCAGCGGCCAAAGGGGGGCGTCGTCACGGTTTCTGCGGCTGCCGCTGCCGCCGCGACCTGACGCTCTATCTGCCCTGCGGCCGGCATCCTTTGGTGGCGAGGCTGCGGGGTCCGGCCATCGAGCCCGGCGCAGGAGCCTTCGCTGCGATCCCGATCGCCTGCAAGTCGCGCTGCCGGTGCGCCGATGGCGTGCCGGTCAGGGCCTTGCGGCTCCTGCCGCAGCCAGCTGCTCCGGTTCCGGTAGCTCGGCCCCGGCTTCCCGTAGGGCGGGCAGACCGGCTCTGCCACCGGCCGGCCATTGGTCGCGGTGGGTCCGCAGAGCCTTCGTCGCCATCGATGGCGTTTTCTCGCTGCGGGATGCCGTCTCTCATGGGCGCCTGCACCCCGGAGGCCGGCGTCACCCACCGCCCGACGGCTTGCCGTCGCCCCGCCGCCGCATGATGATGCCAGATCGACAGAAATCGTCACGGGAGACGGACGGGGGCGCGATGCGTGGAAGATGGCTGGTCCTGGCGGCGCTGCTCCTGGCCCTTTCTCCGGCGGCGGGCGCGCGCGGGCAGGAGAGGGCTGGCCTGCTGCTGGACCTGGAAGGCGTGATCGGGCCGGCTGGGGCCGATTATGTGGCGCGCGGCATCGCCCAGGCGGAGGAGGAGAGGCGGCCGCTGGTGGTGCTGCGCATCGACACGCCGGGCGGGCTCGACCAGTCGATGCGCACCATCATCCGCGCGGTGCTGGCCTCGCCTGTGCCGGTGGTGAGCTGGGTCGCGCCGAGCGGTGCGCGGGCCGCCAGCGCCGGCACCTACATCATCTATGCGAGCCACGTGGCGGCCATGGCGCCCGGCACGAACCTGGGGGCGGCCACCCCCGTGCAGATAGGCGGCTTTCCGGGCCAGGAGCGGCCGGGCCCCGAGGAGGACCGCCAGGATGACGAGAAGCCCGCGAAGCCGGGCACGGCGATGGAGCGCAAGCTGGTGAACGATGCCGTCGCCTATATCCGCTCGCTGGCGGAGCTGCGCGGCCGCAACGCCGAGTGGGGCGAGATGGCGGTGCGCGAGGGCGCCAGCCTCTCCGCCGCGGCGGCGCTCCGGGAGGGCGTGATCGAGCTGATCGCCGCCGACAGGGAGGCGCTGCTGGAAGGGCTCGACGGACGCTCCGTCACCACGACGGGCGGCGAGGTCCGTCTGGCGACGCAGGGGCTCGAGCTCGAGGCGAGGCCCGCCGACTGGCGGACGCGGCTGCTGGCGGCCATCACCCAGCCCACCGTCGCCTATATCCTGATGCTCATCGGCATCTACGGCATCATTCTGGAGTTCTACACGCCGGGCCTCATGGGCCCCGGCCTGATCGGCGCCGTGTGCCTGCTTCTCGCCCTCTACGCCTTCCAGATGCTGCCGGTCTCCTATGCCGGCCTCGCGCTGATAGCACTGGGTGTGCTGCTGATGGTGGCCGAGGCCTTCGTGGGCGGGTTCGGCGTTCTGGGCATCGTCGGGATCGTCGCGTTTGTGGCCGGCTCGGTGATGCTCATCGACACGGAGGTGCCGGGGTTCGTCCTGCCGCTGCCGCTGATCGGCGCCATCGCCTTCACCGCCTCGCTGCTGCTCCTGGCGCTCGGCTTCGTGGCCCTGCGCAGCCGCCGCCGTCCGGTCGCGGCGGGCCCGCCGGCCATGCTGCGCGAGCGCGGCCGGGTGCTGAGCTGGGCGGACGGGCAGGGCAGCGTGCGGGTGCACGGCGAGGTGTGGCAGGCGCGCGGCGCCGGGACGCTCGCACCGGGCGACACGGTGCGCGTGTGCGGCCGCGACGGGCTGGTGCTCGAGGTCGAGGCGGCCTCCGCCGACCCGGCCGGGCTCATGGGGAGGAAAGCCGATGCCTGAGCTGATCTATCCCGCCCTGGCGATCGGCGTGGTGCTGCTGCTCGTCGCCATGTCGATCCGCGTCGTCAGGGAATACCAGCGCGGCGTGATCTTCCTGCTCGGCCGCTTCTGGAAGGTGAAGGGGCCGGGGCTCATCATTGTGATCCCGGTGATCCAGCAGATGGTGCGGATCGACCTGCGCATCCGGGTGCTCGACGTGCCCAGCCAGGACGTGATCTCGCGCGACAACGTCACGGTCAAGGTCAACGCGGTGGTCTATTACCGGGTGCTTGACCCGCAGCATGCGGTGATCCAGGTGGAGGACTTCCAGAACGCCACCAGCCAGCTCGCCCAGACCACCCTGCGCTCGGTTCTGGGCCAGCATGACCTCGACCAGATGCTGGCCGAGCGCGACAGTCTCAACGCCGACATCCGCCGGATCCTCGACGAGCAGACCGATGCCTGGGGAATCAAGGTCTCGAACGTCGAGCTCAAGCATGTCGATCTCGACGAGAGCATGATACGGGCGATTGCCAAGCAGGCGGAGGCGGAACGTGTGCGCCGTGCCAAGGTCATCAACGCCCAGGGCGAGTACGAGGCGGCCGAGCGGCTGGTCGATGCCGCCCGCATCATGGCCGGCGCGCCCGAAGCCATGCAGCTTCGCTATCTCTCGGCCCTGCACGAGATCGCCGGCGACCGGGCCTCGACCATCGTTTTCCCGTTCCCGCTGGACCTCGCCAGCCTGCTGCGCACTCCCGCTCCCGGCAGCGGGAGGGAGCCGTGAGCGCCGGCCGCAAAGCGGTGGTGCGGGTGCTTCTCGAGCGGCACGGCCGCCCCTATGCCGAAGAGCTGGGCATCGACCTCGCCCGCAACACGCCCTCGCCGCTCTTCCGCTGGCTGGTAGCCTCGCTCCTCCTGAGCGCGCGGATCAGCGGCCGGATCGCCCTCGCCGCCGCCGCCGCCCTCTCCAGGGCCGGCTGGCGCACGCCGCGGCGCATGGCCGAGGCCGGCTGGGAGGCACGCGTGCGGGTGCTCAACCGGTCGGGCTACGCCCGCTACGACGAGAGCACCTCGCGCATGCTGGGCGACAGTTGCGCGCTCCTCCTCGATCGCTACGGCGGCGACCTGCGCCGGCTGCGCGAGGCGGCGGGGCGCGATCCGGCGCGCGAGCGGGAGCTGCTCAAGGAGTTCAAGGGTATCGGCGAGGTGGGGGCCGACATCTTCTTCCGGGAGATCCAGCCATGTTGGGAGGAGCATTTCCCCTTCGCCGACAAAAGGGCCCTGGGAGCCGCCGCCGTCCTCGGGCTGGGCGACGACGCGGCAGCACTGGCCGGGCTGGTGCCCCGCAAGGACTTCCCGCGGCTGGTGACGGCCCTCGTGCGCACCGACCTCGAGGGCGATGCGAAGGACGTGCTCGAGGCGGCGGGGGGAGCTGCCTGAGCCGGCCGGGCTCCTTCGTCGGGAAGACGGCGCGAGGCCCGGGCGGCGGGGCCGCGCAAGGCGCTGCGCGCGGCCAGTTTTTCATTTCTGGTCGTTGGCTGGGAGGTCGTCGGCAGCCGGGCCCTTCCGGGATCGCTGTCAGCCGACCCAAAAAAAGAAAAAACGGCCGCGCGCAGCGCCTTGCACGGCGACGCCTGCGCCCGCGCGCGCCGCCTTTCCGGCAGAGCCCCTCAGCCCTCCTGCCGGCGCAGCTCGCGCACGTAGCGCTTCCAGTTCTCGACATATTTGCGCGTGCCGGCCTTCATGCGCTCCACCTGCTCGGGGCGGACCTCGCCCTTGATCTTGCCGGGCATGCCCATCACCAGCGAGTTGTCGGGGATCTCCTTGCCCTCTGCGATGAGTGCCTTGGCGCCGATGAGGCAGTTGCGGCCGATCTTCGCACCGTTGAGGATCACCGCGCCGATGCCGATCAGCGAGCCCTCGCCGATGGTGCAGCCGTGCAGCATGGCGAGGTGGCCTACCGTGACGTTGGGGCCGATCACCAGGGGAAAGCCCGGGTCCGTGTGCAGCACCGAGCCGTCCTGGACGTTGCTGCCTTCGCCCACCGTGATGAGCTCGTTGTCGCCGCGCAGCACCGCACCCCACCAAACGCTGGCGTCGTGCTCGAGCCGCACCTTGCCCATGAGGGCCGCGGTGGGGGCGATCCAGTAGCTGTCGGTGGCGGTGGTGACCTCGTTCTCGCCCAGGGCGTAGCGCATTCTCTGCTCTCCTGATCCACAGCGGGGCTTGGCGGTGCGTCGCCTTGCGGGCAGAACCTAGCCAGCGCCGTCCCGCCGCACCACCCCCGGGGACGCCCGCAGGAGATCACGGAGCCCGCCATGCCCGACAATAGCCGGATGCCGCCTCTCGAGCTGGGCCAGGACCACGCCGAGCTGCGCGAGGCGGTGGCGCGTCTGTGCGCGCGCTTCGACGGCGCCTACTGGCGCGCGCTGGACCGCGACATGGCCTATCCCGAGGAATTCGTGCGGGCCCTGAGCGAGGCCGGCTATCTGGGTGCCCTGGTGCCCGAGGAATATGGCGGCGCCGGCCTGCCGCTGCGGGCGGCCTCGGTGATCCTCGAGACGATCCACGCCGAGGGCTGCAACGCCGCCGCCTGCCACGCCCAGATGTATGTCATGGGCACGGTGCTGCGGCACGGCAGCGAGGAGCAGAAGCGCCGCTATCTGCCCGGCATCGCCAGCGGCGCGCTGCGCCTGCAGGCCTTCGGCGTCACCGAGCCCACCTCCGGCAGCGACACGCTCTCCTTGAAGACCCGTGCGGTGCGCAGGGGCGACCGCTACGTGGTCAACGGCCAGAAGGTCTGGACCAGCCGGGCGGCGCAGTCCGACCTGCTGCTCCTGCTGGCCCGCACCACGCCGGCGGAGGAGGTGAGGAAGCGCGGCGAGGGGCTCTCGGTCTTCCTCGTCGACATGCGCGAGGCGGTGGGCAGGGGGCTCGAGATCAGGCCCATCGAGGCCATGATCAACCACAACACCACCGAGCTCTTCTTCGATGACCTGGAGATCCCCGCCGACAGCCTCGTGGGCGAGGAGGGCAAGGGCTTTCGCTACATCCTGGACGGGATGAACGCCGAGCGGATCCTCATCGCCAGCGAGTGCCTGGGCGATTCCCGCTGGCTGATCGGCAAGGCCAGCGCCTATGCCGGCGAGCGCAAGGTGTTCGGCCGGCCCATCGGGCAGAACCAGGGCATCCAGTTCCCCATCGCCCGGGCCTATGCCGAGACCGAGGCGGCCGAGCTGATGATCCGCAAGGCGGCCGCTTTGTTCGACGCCGGCCTGCCCTGCGGGCCGGAGGCCAACATGGCCAAGCTCTTGGCCTCGGAGGCCAGCTGGCATGCCGCCGAGGCCGCCATGCAGACCCATGGCGGCTTCGCCTTCGCCACCGAATACGACGTGGAGCGCAAGTGGCGCGAGACGCGCCTCTACCAGATAGCACCGGTCTCCACGAACCTCATCCTGGCCTTCCTCGCCCACCAGGTGCTGGGCCTGCCCAAGAGCTACTGAAGGGGGCAAGGGTGCGCCGCCGGGCCGTGCGGGAACCCGGCCAACCCGATCGCGTTGACAGGCATCACCGGGGCCGCCTGCACGGCCGGCCCCATGCCGGGAGACGCACGATGCGCACCAGTTTCCGCACCACCTTGATGCTCGCCGCCGCGGCGGCCCTGCTCGCGGGGCCTGCCGGCCTACTCCGGGCGGAGAGCCAGAAGCCGCCGGCGACCGAGGGCACTTCAGGGCAGCGGACGATGCCGGAGGTGCCCTCCACCGAACACCAGCGTGAGGTTCTCAAGAAGGTGCCGGAGGCCGCCGAGGGTGAGGTCGACCAGTCGGCCGGCGCTGCCGCGAGCGGCGGCGAGGCGGCGAAGAAGACGGGCCAGCAGCAGCCCCAGACCCCCAAGCCCAAGAGCAACTGAGCCTCAGCGGGCGGCGCCGACCCGCCACACGGTGTTGCCGGCGTCGTCCGCCACGAGGAGCGCGCCGCTGCCGTCCTGGACCACGCCCACCGGCCGGCCGCGCGCGTTGCCCTCGCCGTCGAGAAAGCCGGTGAGCACGTCGAGCGGCGGCCCGGCCGGGCGGCCGTTCTCGAAGGGCACGAAGATCACCCTGTAGCCGCTGGGCGGGCGGCGGTTCCACGAGCCGTGCTGGCCCACGAAGGCGCCCTCGGCAAAGCGCGGCAGGAGCGGGGTATCGGGGTCGGCGAAGGCCAGGCCCAGCGAGGAGGTGTGCGGTCCCAGCGCGTAGTCGGGAACCAGCGCCCGTGCCACCATGTCGGGGCGGGCGGGCTTCACCCGCTCGTCCACGTGCCCGCCGAAATAGCTCCAGGGCCAGCCGTAGAAGCCGCCGTCCTCGAGGCTTGTCATGTAGTCGGGCACGAGGTCGCTTCCCAGAAGATCCCGCTCGTTGACGCTGGTCCACAGCACGCCCGTCTCGGGCTCGAAGTCGATGCCCACGGGGTTGCGCAGCCCGGTGGCGTAGAGCCGGTGGGTGCGGGTGGCGGGGTCGATCTCCCAGACCGCCGCGCGGCCCTGCTCCACCTCCATGCCGCGCTCGGCCACGTTGCTGTTGGAGCCCACGCCCACATAGAGCCGGCTGCCGTCCGGGCTCGCCACCAGGCTCTTGGTCCAGTGGTGGTTGACGGGGCCGGCCGGAAGCCCGGCGATCCTCTCGCCTTGCGCCTCGATGCGCGTCTGGCCCTCCTCGTAGGGAAAGCGCAGTAGCGCGTCGGTGTTGGCGACGTAGAGATCGCCGCCCACCAGCGCCATGCCGAACGGCGAGTGCAGGTTCTCGAGAAAGGCGGTGCGGGTCTCGGCGCGGCCGTCGCCGTCCGCGTCGCGCAGCAGGGTGATGCGGTCGGCGCTGGGCGCACCCGCACCCGCCCGCTTCATCACCTGCCTCGTGACCCAGCCCTTGATGCCGGTGAGGTTCGCGCGGCCGGCCGGGCCGTTGGTCTCGGCCACCAGCACGTCGCCGTTGGGCAGGACGTGCAGCCAGCGCGGATGGTCGAGGCCCGTGGCGAAGGCGGTGACCGCGAGCCCCGGCGCCGGCACCGGCGTCTCCCCCTCCGGCCAGCCGGTCGCGGGTGCTATCTTCACCGTGGGGATCAGCGCCTTCGCGGGCTCGGGCAGGGCCGGCTCGGGGCCGGTGCCGGCCTCCACCGGCAGCTCCGCCTGCTCGCAGGCGCCGAGCGCCGGACATACCGCCACGAGCAGCGACAAGAGCCGGTTTTTGGGCATGATCCGCGATCCCTTCTGCGTGAGCGGCCGTATCGAGGGACGGAAGCGCGCATTCGGAACGCCGCGCAAGGCCGTGCGGTTTCTAGAATGAGCGAGGGGCCAGCAGACGGGGCCCACCTGAAGCCACCAGCACGGGGAGAGCCGGCAGCATGCGCGAGGAGGATGCGGTTCCGCAGGAGGCGGATCTCGACGAGCCCACCTTGCTCCACGAGCCGGACCTGATGCTGGCGCTGCTGCGCGGGGCGGAGGAGGGGCCGGTGAGCCTGGGCGAGACCCGCGGAAGGCTGGCCGCCATGCGCGCCCGGGCCGGCCTGCCGCCCTGCCGCGATACCGGGGAGCTGGAGCGCCGCCTCGAGGTCGCCGCCCGCATGCTGGAGGTGGCCGGCGCCCTTGCCCCCTCGCACGGCCAGCGCTTCACCCTGACCCCGCGCGGCCGCGAGCTCCTGCGCGAGCACCCGGGCGGGCTCGACCAGACCGTGCTCGCCCGCTTCCCCGAGTTCCTCGCCTGGATCGAGACCCGCTCCTGCCCGCACGGCGACGACGACCCCCGCCCCGCCGCCTACACCGCCGGCACCCGCGCCTTCCACACCGGCAAGAGCCTCACCGACAACCCCCACTCCATGGACACCGCCGACCACCTCGCCTGGCAAAACGGCTGGAGCGAGGCACGCGACGCGCGGGCGAGGGGGGAGTGAGGAGATGACCGCGCGGGGGGGGGGGGTAGCGCAAATCGACCTTCAACGCTCCCGAGATTCGGCTAGCGTTCAATTCCGATCAACATGTCATCTACTATTGCCGACAATCGTCGATTTGGATCGTCGCCACCATCTCGATCTCGAAGCATCTGACAAATTACTTCGAGCGTTATGTTTACGATCAATTTTCCGTGTTCTCGTAAAGCGCCTAGACTTGCGCTAAAGGCGTTTTTATCCGCGCCCTTGCGCGACACAATGATAGCGACCGAGCGTACTGCATTTTTGTATAAGTACTTCTCTGCTTGATAAATGTCGTACTGACCGACCTTGGTGCAGTAGTTCTTAAATTCAAACACTACATAGCGGCTCGAAAAATCTCTCGACAGATCTTTCCAAAAAGAATTGTCTGAACTTATTCTTGCAACAGCGTCGTAATAAGATATCCCGGAATGACTTTTCCTTTGTCTTGCGAAATCAGTCAAATCCTTATCGAATAAATAATTGATAGCCTCGTACATCAAATTTTCAAACTGCCTGTCTATTCTCACCCTTTTACCGGAGACAATGGTGTAACTTGATTTCCCGCAGCTTAAGGTTGAGAGTTTGTCCGCGAGTCTGCCGCCTTTATCAGGCGGCGCAGGCACTCGCTGCGGCGGAGCGGTACGGATAGCGCTCTCGGGTGAAGGCCGCTTTTCCTGAGTTTCCTCCACAATTAGGGGCGATTGCGGTATGTCCAAATGGCGAAGCGCGCTCCATAGAGTCTCGTACATGCTTGGGTCCGATGATGCGTGATGCACCAGCCAATCCAAATCCAATATGCTGACACTTGTTCCAGAAGTTAGCCTGTCCGCAATGTCGTGAGGAATTGTTGTAGTGACAATGAGAAGTCCAGCCGAAAAACCGCTATTACTCACTTCCGTGGCAAGTTGAGCAACTCCGGACGCTATCAATCTCATAGGGGGTCGCAAAGACGAATATATCTTTATCTCGACTCCTACCCTTCTTCTATCCAAAGTGATGCCGATCGCGCCGATGCGTTGAGATCTCTTTGGCTCGTCGAAGCGCAACGCCAACGCTCGAGAAAGTATTTTCTTTACTACATCTTCAAACTCGGCAGCCGGACGGGAGTTTCGAGAGGTGTGTGAAGGCATTTGTAGTCAACCCAAATAAACTATGCCGAGCGTTGCCCGATGATAGCGGATCGGTGGGCACGGCTGCCGCAGAGACTAGATCGGCAAAGAGGTTGTCGTAGTCCTCTTGGAGGGGCAAGCGGTCATGAAGGGGCCGAACGCGTTTTCGCCGCGATACGCCCACCCGTCGTTCCTCGAGAGATAGGATCCTGACTCAGGCCAAACGTAGCGGGAGATTGCTACTCCCTATCGAGATCCCTCCGGAGCTGCGGATGTTATCAGTCGGCGGCCGGGAGTCGTCGCGCAGGTGGGGCAGATGGTCTCCTCGTCCTTCCTGCTGTGAATCGTATAAGGACGTAAAACGGCTTGTACGCGAACCTTCCCCCTCCCGACCCGTTTTTCTTCATCGACCCCACCTCGGCGGGCAACGGGAGGGCTTTCGTCAATGCAGCAGCAGGCACAGGTCGCGTGCGCCGAGCCGGCGGTGTTGGCGCGGCGGTTCCTGGAGGTGCGGGGGCGCTCGGAGGAGCTGGTGAGCACACTCGCGCCGGAGGACATGGTGGTGCAGTCCATGCCCGACTGCAGCCCCACCAAGTGGCACCTGGCGCATGTGAGCTGGTTCTTCGAGACCTTCATCCTCAAGCGGCACCTGCGCGGCTACGACCCGGCGGACCCGCGCTTCGCCTATCTCTTCAACTCCTACTACGAGGCCGAGGGGGCGCGGCACCCGCGCCTCCAGAGGGGGCTGGCCACACGGCCCACCGTTGCCGAGGTGATGGACTACCGCCGGCAGGTCACCCAGGCCATGGTCCGGCTCATGGACGAGGCGGGCGAGGATCTGTGGGCGGAGCTGGCGCCGCTGCTGGAGATCGGCCTGGCGCACGAGGAGCAGCACCAGGAGCTGATCCTCATGGACATTCTCCACCTCTTCTCCTGCAACCCGCTGGAGCCGGCCTTCCGGCCGCTCATGGCGGGCGAGGCGCGGAACGCGCCGGCGCTGCGCTGGGTGCCCTTCGAGGGCGGCATCCACGCCATCGGCCACGAGGGGCCGGGCTTCTCCTACGACAACGAGGGCCCGCGCCACGAGGTGCTGCTGCGTCCCTTCGAGCTCGCCTCGCGCGCCGTCACCAATGGCGAGTGGCTGGCCTTCATGGAGGACGGCGGCTATCGCCGCCCGGAGCTGTTTCTGGCCGACGGCTGGGCCACGGTGCAGGCGCAGGCCTGGCAGGCGCCGCTCTACTGGGAGCGGCGGGACGGGCAGTGGACCGCCATGACCCTGGCCGGCCGCCAGCCCGTGATCGAGGCGGCGCCGGTCTGCCACGTGAGCTTCTACGAGGCCGAGGCCTTCGCCCGCTGGAGCGGCGCCCGCCTGCCCACCGAGGCCGAATGGGAGGTGGCCGCCGCCGGCCACGTGCCCGAGGGCAACATGGCGGGCAGCGGCCATTTCCGCCCGCGCGTGGCGCAGGATCCGGGCGAGGGGCCCTGCCAGCTCTTCGGCGACGTCTGGGAATGGACCGCCAGCCCCTACGGCCCTTACCCTGGCTACCGCCCGCCCGAGGGCGCCATCGGCGAATATAACGGCAAGTTCATGTGCAACCAGATGGTGCTGCGCGGCGGCTGCTGCGCCACGCCAGAGGGCCATGTGCGGGCCACCTACCGGAACTTCTTCTATCCGCACCAGCGCTGGGCCTTCGCGGGGCTGCGGCTCGCGCGCGACGCCTGAGCCGGATCAAGGCGCTGCGCGCGGCTGTTTTTTCTTTTTTTTCAGGCCGGTAGAGGGTAGGGCGGGGGGAGCGCCGCCCTTCATCGTCCATTGATCGCGGCCGGTGTCGCGAACGCCTCAGGCGCTGCCCGTCTTGCAAAAGCAGGAGGATCTTACCGGCAGGTCGGTTCGCCCGCGGGCGAGCGTCAGGCGCTGCATGATGATGGTGGCCTCCTCGCGCCGGCCGAGCCGCTCAAGGCAGTCGTGGTAGCCGGTCAGGCTCCAGACATTGTCGGGATGCTGCACCGCCCGCGGCAGGGCGGGGTCCAGCCCCAGATCCTCGCGATAGACCGCCGCCGCCTCCTCGACCCGGCCCTGCTCCAGCAGCAGGGCCGCCAGCGCGTGGCGGGTCGGCTGCATCCAGCCCCACGGCTCGTCATAGGGAAGGCCGTCGTCGAGCGTCACCGAGCGGCGCAGATGGGCGAAGGCGGCGTCGAGATTGCCCTTCCGGTACTCGACCTCGCCCAGCATCATCTCCCGCGCCACGGCGAGGATATCCCGGCAGCTATTGTTGAAGAGCATCCGGCTCTCGGGCACGGCGGCAAAGGCTTCCTCGAAGTGTTTCGCCTGCTCTTCGGCTTCCGGCACCCGTCCGGAGGCGGCGAAGGCCACCGCCTTGGCATAGCGCATCATCGCGGTGGTGACGCAGAACAGCTCGGGGTTGGCCGGCATCGCCTGGTCGATGATCTCCTGCCACTTCCCGAAGCGGATATAGACGTGCTGGGTCATGGAGACGAAGCCCTCGAGCCAGTCCGCCATGGGCGGGCTGCGGGTCAGCAGCAGCTCCTCGGGCAAGGTCGAGACCATCTCCCGGGCGGTCGCCAGGGCCGGTCCGTACTGGCCCAGCCACATCGCCCCGTAGATCTTGAAATGGTAGTTGTGGCAGCGGTAGAGCGAGTAGAAGTTGAGCGGTCCCTGCCGCTCGAGATAGTTGCGGTCCGCCCGGATCGCCCGGTCGTTGGAGGACAGCACCCGCTCGTAATGGCCGCAGAGCACGTCGATATGGGTGGGCATGTGCTGCAGGTGGCCGGCATCCGGCACCAGATCGCGCAGCGCGTCGGCGGCCTTGAGCGCCCGCTCGGGCTCCGGCGACATCTCCATGAGGTGGATATACATGTGCAGGAGCCCCGGATGCGCGAGGGCTTCCGGCCGCTCCAGCGCCTTTTCCATGACCTGCTTCGCCTCGCCGGTGCTGGCGCCGTCGGCGATGCCGCCGGTCGCAAGATCCCAGAGCGCCCAGGGCGTCCGGTTCATCAGCGCCTCGGCGAAAAGCGTCGTCACGTCGAGATCGTCGGGAAACCGCCGGTGCACCTCGCGCATCGCATCGGCATAGTCGTCGTTCCACCGGCTGAACGTCTCGCTGCCGGGCACCTCGCCCGACTGGTAGCGCCTGGCCAGCGCGTTCAGGAGCGCGACCTCGATCGCCGTCGCGTCGCCGGCCCGCGCCAGCCCCTCCGTGCAATAGCGGTGCGCCCGGGCGAGTGAGGTGCGAAGCTCATCCGCGTCGAACGCCTCCCAGGGCTTGTTGTAGTTGCAGCCCGACGCATAGGCCACACCCCACCAGGCAAAGGCGCAATCCGGATCGGCCGCGATCGCCTTCTCGAAGCAGGCGATCGATTCGTCGTGATTGAACCCGTAGGCCCAGACCAGGCCGCGATCGCACCAGAGCTGCGCCTCCGGCGAGGCGGCCGTCACCTTGCGGCTATATGTTCCAAGATCGTAATAATCGGACATGGCTCTTCTCTTCGACAAGCAGGACGCCTCCACCATCGTCCGTGGCAGCGACAAACAGTCAGCTCCTTGATCATGCAGGCGGTTGGGACGAATTGCACGCGAGCGGTGCCGCGCCGCCCATGCTGGGGCGGCGCGGCCGTCGCTGACCCTCAGGCGAGCCGCGTGGGCACCTGGAAGCCGCACCACGCCCGCTCGAGCAGCTTGGCGAAGTGGATCGAGCGGCGGTCGTGGTACTGCGGCGCCACGATCTGCACGCCCACCGGCAGGCCCTCGGGCGAGAGCCCGTTGGGGGCCACGGTGGAGGGCAGGAAGAAGACGCCCGAATAGCCGGCCCAAAAGAGCTGGGTGGTGCTCGGCTGGGGCCGGCCGTTGACCGGGATCATCCGGTCCTGGCGCTCGCCCTCCTGGTTGTGCGGGAAGGCGGCGGTGGCGGCCGCCGGGCAGAGCAGCAGGTCCCACTCCTCGAAGAACGACGCCCAGACGAGGCGCATCCGGTGGCGCTGCTCGTCGAGCGGCAGCCAGAGCCGGTGCGGCAGCAGTGCCGCGCGGGCGGCGCGGGCGAGATAGCCCTCCTCGTCGGCGGGCGCGTTGCGGGCGATCTCCTCGAAGCGGGCGAGCTGCTCGGGCGGCAGCCTGCCCGAGGTGGCGCTGCGCAGCAGGCCCAGATAGAGGGCATGCACGGCCGCGCTGTCGAGGGCGGGCCTGGCGGTGGTGCTCACCGTCGCCCCCTGCGCCGCCAGGAAATCGGCCAGCGCCTGCAGGCGCCCGGAGACCGCGCCGTCGACCGGGGCCTCCGCGTCGTCGAGCACCACCGCCACCTTGAAATCCTTGAGCGAGGACCGCTTCTCCTCGGGCAGCTCGAGCCGCCAGCCGGTGCCGTCGATCTCGTCGGGGCCGGCCATGACGGAGAGGGCGAGGTCGAGATCGCCCGCGGTGCGGGCCAGCGGGCCCACCACCGAGATGTCGCCCTGGGCGACGTTGCCGCCCAGCGCGTGGCCCTTCTTCGAGCAGATCCCGAAGGTGGGCTTGTGGCCGTAGACGCCGCAATAGTGCGCCGGGTTGCGGATCGAGGCGCCGATGTCGGAGCCGGCCTCCAGCGCGCTCATGCCCGCTGCCAGCGCCGCCGCCGAGCCGCCCGAGCTGCCGCCGGGGCCGCGCGCGAGGTCCCAGGGATTGCTCGTCGTGCCGTAGACCGGGTTGAAGCTCTGCCAGTCGGAGAGCATCACCGGCACGTTGGTCTTGCCGAACACCACCGCACCGGCCTTCCGGAACCGCTCGACGGCGAGGCTGTCGCGCGATGCGCGGTGATCCTTGTACTCGGGCAGCCCCCAGGTGGTGGGGTGGCCCTCGATGTCGAAGCTCTCCTTGACCGTCATCGGCACGCCGTGGAGCGGCCCGATGGTCTCGCCGCGGGCAAGCGCCTCGTCGGCCTTGCTTGCGTCCGCCCGGGCACGCTCGAAGTCCCGCACGCAGACGGCGTTGATCTCGCCGTCCAGCCGCTCGACCCGCTCGATATGGTGCTCGAGGAGCTCGAGCGCTCCCACCTCCCGGGCGCGCACGAGGCGGGCCAGCTCGACCGCCGGACGGAACGCGAGATCGCTCATGACGTTTTTCCTCCCCAGGTGCCCCGGCCGAGCGCCAGCGCGAACGCAGCCCCGGCATGCGTCGCCGCTGTTGTGCCGGCGGCCCGCGGGGGCGACCATATTGCAGCGAACAGGGGCCGGCCAAGGCCGCCCCGCTGGGAGACGGCGATGGCAGGCATGCGCGTGGTTGAGCTTCGCGAGTTCGGCGGCAGCCAGGGCTTCGTCCTGAGCGAACGGCCGGTGCCGGAGCCGGGCCGCGGCGAGGTGCGGATCCGCGTCGAGGCCGCCTCCTTCAACCCCGTGGACCGCAAGATCCGGCTGGGGCGGTTCGGCGGCAGCCTGCCGATGGTGCTGGGTCACGACGCCGCCGGCCGTGTCGAGAAGCTGGGCGAGGGCGTAGAGGGCGTAGCGCCGGGCGATCCGGTCTGGGCGTTCCTCGGCGGCCCGCAGAGCAACGGCGCCTATGCCGAGCAGGTGGTGGTGCCGGCCGAGCTGGTGGGGCCGCGGCCGCGCCGGCTTTCGGTCGAGGAGGCTGCGGCCATGCCGGTGGTGGGGCTCACCGCCCTCCAGGCAGTCGGCCGCCGCGCCCTGCCGCTGCCCGGCGAGAACGCGCTCTTGATCGGCGCTGCCGGCGGGCTGGGCTCGGCCGCCCTGCCGCTGCTGCGCGACGCCGGGGTCGAGCGCGTCTTGTGCACCGCCGGAAGCGAGGAGAGCGCGCTCTTTCTCGAGCGCCGGCTGGGCGTGCCGCTCGAGGATATCGTGCGCTACGACCGCCAGCCGGCAGAGGCCCTGGCCGGCCATGTGCTGGCGCTCAATGACGGGCACCGCCTGCCCATGGCGTTCGACTTCGCGGGCGGGCTCGCCATGAAGCGGCTGGCGCTCGACGTGCTGGACTTCGAGGGAAGGCTGATCACCGCCGTGGAGGAGCCGGAGGGCCTGGCGATCGAGGCCTGGGCTGCCACCGGCCCCCTGTTCCAGAAGGCGTTGAGCCTGCACATGGTGTTCACCGGGGCCCGGGCGATGGCCGGCGCGCCCCGCGACTGGAGCGCCTACGCCCACGATCTGGGCGCGCTCGCCCGGCTGTGCGAGAGCGGCCGGCTGCCGCCGCCGGCGGTCACGGTGCTGGGCGATCTCTCCCTCGAGACGGTGCGCGAGGCGCATCGCCGGCTCGACGCCGGCCACAATCGGGGCAAGCTGGTGATGCGCGTCACCTGAGCGCCGGCGCGCCAATGCGAGGATGACGGCAGTCCCCCCTCGGGAGAGCCGCCATGCGACCGCGCCTGCTCTTGCTCGTCCTGGCCTTCCTGCTGGCCTGCCTCGCCCTGCCGGCAGCGCTGCTCTGGCAACCGGCCGCCGGACCCGGCATCGCCCGGGAAACCCCGTCCCGGGATCTTCCCAGGCTCGAGGTCTTCCGCCCGCCGGCCTGAGCACCTTCGTCGGCACAGCCCGTGACCGGCGATTATGGCATCATGGAGGATCATGACCGCGGAGGCTCCGCCATGCGCACGAGACGCATCAGCCGCATCGTCCTGATCGCCCCGACCCTGCTCTGTCTTGCCGCTGTGCCGGCAGCCGGGCAGCAGCAGCCGGCGGGACGGCGCAGACCGGCGCCATGCCGCCCGAGGCCGAGCAGCCGGACGAAGGCCAGGGGGTCGTCTTCAAGCCCAAAGGGACCACCCACCAGCTGGTCTGCTCGTGCACCTGCGCCTCGTGCAGCCTGCCCAAGAAGGTCATCACCCTGGACCCGATCGGCGGCTCTTGCGACCCGATCGTCGGGGCGGAGTGCGACGTGGCAGGCAACAAGGGCGCGGTGGACGCCTGCACCAAGAAGGTCGAGCCCAAGAGCCTGATCCTGATTCCCGCCGAGGCTCTGCTGGGGGTGCCGCGCTGAGGGCCGGGACCGCGCCTGCCCGCCATGCGGCGGCAGCGCCTTGATGACGGCCGGCTGCCGACGCATCATCGCCGCCGCAAGCCTGGAGGCGAGGGATCATGGCGTCGGCGGAAAGCTGGGACTATGTCGTGGTAGGCGCGGGCTCGGCGGGCTGTGCCGTGGCGAGCCGGCTGAGCGAGGATCCCTCGTGCCGGGTGTTGCTGCTCGAGGCTGGTCCCGTCGACCGCAATCCGTGGATCCACGTGCCGGTCGGCTACTACAGGACCATGTTCGATCCGAAGACCTCCTGGGTCTTCGCCACCGAGCCCGATCCCGGCATTGCCGGCCGCAGCATCAACTGGCCGCGCGGCAAGGTGCTGGGCGGGTCCAGCTCGATCAACGGTCTGGTCTACTGCCGCGGCCAGGCGCAGGATTACGATCACTGGCGCCAGCTCGGCAATCCCGGCTGGTCGTTCGATGACGTGTTGCCCTATTTCCGGAAAACCGAGCGCTGGGAGGGCGGGGCGAGCGCGCTGCGCGGCGGCGACGGGCCGCTCTCGGTCTCGGGCCCCACCTACCGCTCGGCCCTCATGGACGCCTTCATCGAGGCCGCCAAGGAGGCCGGCATCCCCGAGAACCCCGACTATAACGGGGAGAGCCAGGAGGGGGTCGGCTACTTCCAGCTCACCATCAGGAACGGCCTGCGCTGCAGCGCCGCCAAGGCCTATCTCAAGCCTGCGATGAAGCGCCCGAACCTCCGGGTGGTGACCGAGGCGCTCACCACCCGCCTGCTGCTCGATGGGCATAAAGTGACAGGCGTCGAATACCGCCGCGGCGGCGTGCTGCACGAGGCGCGCGTCACCGGCGAGGTCATCCTCTCGGCCGGCGCCATAGGCTCGCCCCACATCATGATGCTCTCTGGCATCGGCGATCCCGTCGAGCTGGCCGCCAAGGGGGTCACGCCGGTCCACGAGGTCAAGGGCGTCGGCCGCAACCTCCAGGACCATTACCAGGCGCGCACGGTCTGGCGCAGCCCGCTGCCGGTCACCATCAACGACGCGGTGGCCACTTGGTGGAAGCGCGGCTTCGCCGGCATGCGCTTTGCCCTCTCGCGCCAGGGGCCGCTCTCCATCGCCGCCGGCGTCGTGGCGCTCTTCGGGCGGACCCGCGAGGAGCTCGAGACGCCCGACGTGCAGTTCCACGTCATCCCGTTCAGCGCCGAGAAGCCGGGCGAGTTCCTGCATCCGTTCTCCGGCTACACCGTCTCGGTCTGCCAGCTCCGCCCGGAGAGCCGCGGCTGGCTCGCCCTCAAGGATACCGACCCGGCGACGCCGCCGGCGATCCACCCCAACTATCTGGCCACCGAGACCGACCGGCAGACCATGGTGGACGGCATGAAGCTGATCCGCCGGGTGATGGGCCAGAAAGCCATCGCGCCGTTCGTCGCCGAGGAGGTCCATCCCGGCCCCGCCGTGGAGGATGACGAGGCGCTGCTCGCCTATGTCCGCGAGAAGGGCACCACCATCTTCCACCCGAGCTGCACCTGCATGATGGGCCCCGCCGACAACCCCATGGCGGTGGTCGACGCCCGCCTCAAGGTGCACGGCCTCGCCGGCCTGCGCGTCGCCGACTGCTCGATCATGCCGGCCGTCGTCTCCGGCAACACCAACGCGCCTGCCATCATGATCGGCGAGAAGCTCGCCGACATGATCCGCGAGGAACGCCGCGGCGCGGTGCGCGCGGCCTAGGCTTTGGGCCCCCATCGCGCGGTGATCCCGTCTCTTTCGGGCCGAACCACCAGGCGGGATCCGCCCGGCGCCGCCAATGGTTAACGCCCGTTAATCATAGCTGGTGCGATTAGCGGGCTACTGCCCGGCGATGCGGTTTAGGCGCCGGCCACAGAAGAGAACCGGCGACGCCCGCCGTCGCGGCCGGGCGGCGGCGTCGCCTCACACCATCGCGGGCCAGGCGTCGGGGCGGGAGTCGAGGGTGCGGGCGACGGCGGTGAGGGCGCGCTCGAGGGTGGGCTGGTCGGGGGCGGCGCCCAGCGCGATGCGGACCGCCTCGGGGGAGCGCTCGCCGGTGGCGAAGGCGGAGGCGGGGACCAGGGCGAGGCCTTGCGCGCGCATGTGGTCGAGGAAGGCGGCGCTGGTCCAGGGGCGGGGCAGGCGCAGCCAGAGATGGTGGGCGCGCGGATGGGCGGCGATGCAGGCCGCCGGGAGCAGGCGGGCGGCGAGGCGCTGGCGCTCGGCCGCCTCGCGGCGGACGGCGCGGATCACCCGCAGGGCGGTGCCGTCCTCGATCCAGCGGGCGAGCAGCGCCGCCATGAGCGGCGAGGTCATGAGCGCCACGGCGCGCAGGGCCGCGGCGAGGCGGCCGGCCATGGAAGGCGGTGCCACCACCGCCGCCAGGCGCAGGGCCGGGCTCAGGCATTTGGCGAGGCTCGCCAGGTGGATCACGCGGTCAGGGTCGAGGGCGGCCAGCGGCGGCGGGCCCTCGCCGGCCAGCAGGCCATAGGCGTCGTCCTCGACCACCGGCAGGCCGTGCCGTGCCGCCACCGCCAGGACGGCCCGGCGGCGTGCCTCGCCCATCGTCGCGGTGGTGGGGTTGTGGGCGGTGGGCACGCAATAGAGCAGGCGCGGCGCTCCCGCCCGGCAGGCGGCGTCCAGCGCGTCGGGCAGCAGCCCCTCGCCATCCGTCGCCACCGGCCGCACCTGCAGGCCCAGATGGCCGGCGGCGGCGCGAAAGCCGAGATAGGCGAGGTCCTCCGCCAGCACGATATCGCCGGGGCGGGCGAGGGTGGTGAGGGCCGCCACGAGGGCGGCCTGGCCGCCCGGCGCCAGCAGCACGCGGGACGGATCGAGCGGCCCCGTCCGGCCCTCCACCAAGAGCGAGGCGGCGGCGCGCTCGGCGGCAGTGCCGCCGCTCGGGCGGTAGGTGAGCAGCCCCGCCCGCTCGCCCTGCCGCCCCAGCGCCTCGAGCCCGGTGGCGAGCAGGGCCGGGAGGTCGAGGCCCGGCGGCACGGGCGGCAGGTTCATGCTCATGTCCACCGCCGGCCCGGCGGCGCCGGGGGTCTCCGCCACGAAGCTGCCGCGCCCCACCACCGCCTCGATGAGGCCGCGCCGGCGCGCCTCGGCATAGGCGCGGGTCACCGTGGTGAGATCGCAGCCCAGGGCTGCCGCCAGCGCCCGCTGGGTGGGCAGGCGCTCGCCCGGGCGCAGCCGTCCGGCAGAGGTGTCCCGCTCCAGCGCCTCGACGATGGCGAGATAGAGCGGCCCCTGCCTTGCCCCCAGCGACGGGCGCCATATGTCGCGCTCAAGCGGTGTCTCGTTCATTGCCCCGGAGCCTCGTCTCCCATACAATTTCGAAGTGTCCGCGAATTGTATGGAAATGGCAAGGGGATTGCATGGACGGGTCCCCGGCCGGAAGGGAGCAGCTTGATGCGCTGGCTGGTGATCTTCGGCGGGAGCTGCGTCGCCATGGTGGCGGCGGTGCTCGCCATCATCTGGGCGTTCGAAGGCTTCGAGGGCCTCGGGCTGAGCATGCACGGGGTGATCGCGCTGGTCATCGGCGTGGTGGTCACCACGGCGCTGGGCGTGGTGCTGATGGCGCTGGTGTTCCACAGCGACCGCAGCGGCCGGGACGATCTGGCGCATCATCAGGACACCAGTCCCGGCGCGTGAGGGCTGCGGGCGCGCCCGCGATGAGCACGGCGCTGCGCCTGGGCGCCCTGGCCGCTGCGCTCCTCGTGGCCTTGGGTGGGCAGGCGGCCCGTGCCGGACCGGAGGAGGCGGCGTGGACCCGCATCGCCTTCGGCTCGTGCCTGCACCAGGACAAGCCGCAGCCGATCCTCGAGACGGTGCTGGCCTGGCGCCCCGATCTTCTCGTCTTCGCTGGCGACAATGTCTATGGCGATGTCACCTCGGGCGAGATGCGCGAGCTGAAGGCGGCCTATGACAAGGCCGCGGCCAGCCCCGGTCTCGCCCGCCTGCGCGCTGCGCAGCCGGTGCTGTCGGTCTGGGACGACCATGACTATGGCCGCAATGACGGCGGCGGCGACTTTCCTTTCAAGGCGACGAGCCAGCGCCTGTTCCTCGATTTCTGGGGCGTGCCGGAGGAGGATCCGCGGCGTCGCCGGCCGGGAATCTACACCAGCGCGATCCACGGGCCGGAGGGCAGGCGGGTCCAGGTGATCCTGCTCGACACCCGCAGCTTCCGCTCGCCCCTGCGCCCGACCGACCGGCCGGGAGCGCCGGGCCGCGAGCGCTACCTCCCCGATCCCGACCCCGCCGCCACCATGCTGGGCGAGGCGCAGTGGCGCTGGCTCGAGGAGGAGCTGCGCCGGCCGGCCGAGCTCCGGCTGATCGTCTCCTCGGTGCAGGTGCTGGCCGACGGGCACGGCTTCGAGCGCTGGGGCAATCTTCCGGCCGAGCGGCGCCGGCTTCTCGGCCTTGTCTCGCGCACCGGGGCTGGCGGCGTGCTGTTCCTCTCGGGCGACCGGCATATCGGCGCCCTCTACCGGCTCGACGAGGAGGTGCCCTATCCCCTGCACGAGATCACCTCGAGCGGCCTCAACATGATCTGGGCGGCATCCCGCGAGGCCGGCCCGCACCAGCAGGGGCCGGTCTACGCTGCCGAGAACTTCGGCACTGTCGAGGTGGACTGGCAGGTCCGGGAGCTGCGCCTGGCGTTGCGCGGCATGGACGGCGGCATCGTGCGCGAGGCCCGCATCTCCCTCGACATCCTCGAGGCGCGCTAGACGCAGGCTGCCGGCAGGCGGTCAGCCCGAGTTCCCGCCGTGATCGAGAGCCGGACGTGGCGCACGAGCGTGATGATCGCGCCGCAAAAAGCGCCACCGACGCCCCGATGCCTCTGCCCCTGCCAGCGGCCTTGCCTGCGGCGTGTGGAGCGGATAGGCACCCTTCAGGTCTCTGGGATCCCTGAAAGAAGGCCCTTTTGCCATGACGCTCACGCGCCGCCTGCTCGCCAAGCTGATGCTCGGAACCGGGCTGGCCCTGCTGCCGCCAGCAAGCCACGCCGCCGACAAGGTGAGCGTGGCCGTCACCGCCATCGTCGAGCACCCGGCCCTGGATGCGGCCCGCGACGGGGTGCGGGACGAGCTGGCGGCCGCCGGCTACAAGGAGGGCCAGAACCTCGAGTTCGAGTACCAGAGCGCCCAGGGCCAACCCGCCACCGCGGCCCAGATCGCACGGCAGTATGTCGGCATGAAGCCCGACGTGATCGTGCCCATCGCCACCCCCTCGGCGCAGGCAGTGGTGGCCGCCACCCGCGAGATCCCGGTGGTGTTCACCGCCGTCACCGACCCGGTGGGGGCGGGGCTGGTGAAGGACCCGGAGAACCCCGGCGGCAATGTCACCGGTCTTTCCGACCTCTCGCCGCTCGACCAGCACCTGGCGCTCGTCCGCGAGTTCCTGCCCGAGGCGAAGAGGCTGGGCGTGCCCTACAATCCCGGCGAGGCCAACGCCGTCACGCTGGTCGAGCTCTTGCACGAGCTGGCGCCGGAGCAGGGCTTCACCATCGTCGAGGCGGCGGTCAGCAAGTCGGCCGAGGCCCAGGCGGCGGCGCGCAGCCTCGTGGACAAGGTCGACGCCATCTACGTCCCCACCGACAATACCGTGGTCTCGGCGCTGGAGGCGCTGCTCGCCGTGGCCCAGCAGGCCGGCGTGCCGGTATTCTCCGGCGACACGGACAGCGTCGCCCGCGGTGCGGTCGCCTCGGTGGGCTTCGATTATTATCAGGTGGGCCGCCAGACCGGCGCCATCGTGGTCAAGGTGCTGCAGGGCGCGGAGCCCGGCTCCATCGCGGTGCGCCCGGCCGAAGGTACCGATCTGGTCGTGAACAAGGCGGCGGCCGAGAGATTCGGCGTGACGATTCCCGAGGCGGTGCTCGCCCGCGCCGCCAAAATCCTCGACTGACCGGTAGCGGACGATGAGCGCGACGGCGCTTCTTGGAGCCCTGGAGCTGGGCCTGATCTACGCCCTGGTGGCCCAGGGCGTGTTTCTCTCGTTCCGGGTCCTGAACTTCCCGGACCTCACCGTGGACGGCAGCTTCCCGCTGGGGGCTGCCGTGGCGGCGAGCCTCATCGTGGCCGGGCTCGATCCCTTCACGGCGACCCTCGTGGCGGTGCTCGCCGGCGCGCTCGCCGGCCTCGTCACCGCCTGGCTCAACGTCCGCTTCGGGATTCTCCATCTGCTCGCGAGCATCCTCGTGATGATCGCGCTGTTCTCCGTCAATATCCGGATCATGGGCCGGCCCAACGTGGCCCTGCTCGGCCAGACCACGATCCTCACCCCCTTCGAGGATCTGGGCCTCTCCCTCGAGCTCCTGCGGCCGTTGCTGATCGGGGTGGTGGTGCTGGCGGTGAGCGGCCTGCTGGCGCGGTTCCTGCTCTCCGAGACCGGGCTTGCCATGCGCGCCACCGGCGCCAATCCCCGCATGGCCCGGGCCAACGGCATCGCCACCGGTGCCCTGGTCTGCCTCGGCATGGCGATCTCGAACGCCATGGTGGCCCTGGCCGGCGCCCTCTTCGCCCAGGCCAACGGCTTCGCCGACGTCACGGTGGGCGTGGGCACCATCGTGGTGGGCCTCGCAGCGGTGATCCTGGGCGAAACCCTCGTGCGCACCCGCCGGGTGGCGATGCTGCTGGTGGCCTGCATCCTGGGCTCCATCGCCTACCGCCTGGCGGTGGCTTTAGCGCTGGACCTCGACGCGCTGGGCCTCCAGGCCTCCGACCTCAACCTCGTGACGGCATTGCTCGTGGGCGTGGCCCTGCTCCTGCCGGGCATGCGCGGCAGGCTGGGTGCGGCACTCAGGCGGGGCAGGACATGATCGCGCTCGAGGATATCCACGTCACCTTCGCCGCCGGCACGCCGCTGGAGACCCGCGCCCTGCGCGGCATCGAGCTGGCCATCGCGCAAGGCGAGTTCGTCACCGTGATCGGCTCCAACGGTGCCGGCAAATCGACCGTCCTGGGCGCGCTCACCGGCGATGTGCGCCCCGACCGCGGCCGTATCACCGTGGACGGCAGGGACGTCACCACCTGGCCAGCGCCGCGCCGCGCCGGGCTGGTGGCGCGCGTCTTCCAGGACCCGCTGGCCGGGACCTGCGACGCGCTCTCGATCGAGGAGAACATGGCGCTTGCGAGCGCCAGGGGCCGCCGCCGCGGCCTGCGGGCCGCCCTCGACGCGAGCCGCCGGACGCTCTTCCGCGAGCGCCTGGCCGAGCTCGGCCTCGGCCTCGAGAAACGGCTGCACGATCCCATCGGCGCGCTCTCCGGCGGCCAGCGCCAGGCGGTGAGCCTCGTCATGGCCACCCTCTCGCCCATGAAGATCCTGCTCCTCGACGAGCACACCGCCGCCCTCGACCCGCGCACCGCCCAGTTCGTGCTCGAGCTCACCGACCGCATCGTCGCCACCCACGGCCTGACCACCCTCATGGTCACCCACTCCATGCGCCAGGCCCTCGACCACGGCAGCCGCACCGTCATGCTCCACGAGGGCAGGGTCGCCTTCGACGTCGCCGGCAGCGAGCGCAAGGGGCTCGACGTGCCGGACCTCCTCGCCCTCTTCCAGCGCGTCCAGCACCAGACCCTCGACGACGACGCCCTGCTGGCGGGGTAGGCGGATCGCCGGTTCAGCGGACCAAGGCGCGCCGGCGGAGCCGCGCAAGGCGCTGCGCGCGGCTTTCTCTTCCCGATTTTTTGTCAGTGGGGTTCTCAGGGCGTGCAGGCCGTGGCTTGCGGCAGGCGGCGCGGCTGCGGGGTGTTCCCGCTCCGTTCAGGGCTCCGCGTCGCCCGGCAAGGCGCTGTTCCAGGCGGTGACGAAGTCAGTCAGATAGGCAGATACAATATCTATATTATTTCATTGTCTATCTGTTGATCTTCGATATGTATCTGCAGCCGAACCGCCGTCTCCGGCAGGCCGGCCAGCGCCGCGATCTCGCTGCGGGCGCGGCGCAGCACCTCGGCGATGGTGGCGGCAGGGGCGATGCCGCGCTCGGGCGCAGGCCCGTCCTCCGGTGCCGCTACCGGGCTGGCAGTTCCTGTCTGCTCCGGCAGGCTGGCGGCGTCGTGCTCGAGCACGTTGCGCACATACTGGTAGCGCACGCCCGTGGCCCGGCTGATCTCCGCCCGGCTCCATCCCTCCGCCGCCAGCAGCCGGATCGAGTCGCTCACGCTCGCCTGCTCCTGGCCCTCCGGCAGCCAGTAGAGCCGCCCCTGCGGACTCGCCGTCCGCACCAGCCGCCGCCCCCGAACGATACGTTGCTCGCCCATCACGGTTCCTGTGTATCTGTCTGTTAGTGCAGATAGTATCTGACTGCTTGTGTCGCCGCAAGGACAGGTCGGGCAGGGTGGGGGTAGATAGATAATAGAGTCGGCCGATGCACCCTCGCGCCCTCGACCGGCGTGCCGCCACGCCCGGTTCGGGAGGACATGCCGACGCCCAGCAGCCGCCGGGCCTCTGGAAGAGGCCGGCATCGTGGCGGGGCCATTGCCGGCCGGGCCCGCGGAAGAGATGCCGCCCCTGGGCCACCGGCGCGCGCCCGGCGGCGCCTCGACATGCGACGGATAGACAGCGCCCACCCTGTCGCCGGCGCCCGCTGCCGCCTCCTGCAGGCGCCATGCCGTGCGGGTCCGGAGGATGGCGTCGAGGATGACCGCCAGCTTGCGCAGGCTGGCGGTGGGCGCAGGCTTCCCCGGTCCTCCCGCGCCGACCAGACGCTGGCAGGAGGCGCGCAGCGGACGGTCGAAGGGGACATCGGCGAGCGCGGCCCTACGGACGTCGGCGCCGACATGCCGGCCGCCGCCCGACCCGCGGACCAGCGCCTGCCGCCCGGCTGCGGCTTCACCTCTTTCTCATCTTTCCCTGCCGGCCTGTCGGGGCGACGCTCCCCGCCGCCGCGAACCCTGCAGCGGCGCGTCTCCCGCCACCCGCCCAAATAGCGTGGCAAGGGTTGAAGAACCGGGAGCCGGCCGGGGCTGCCGGCCAAGCGGCCCGGGACGTTCACGGTCTTTGAACCCGGCCCCCGTATCCTGCTGGGGTGGGACTGGGTCGCCGCGCGACCGTGGGGCCGCACCTCTCCCACCAGTCGGGAGAGTGCCACGGCAGAGATCGAAGAACCGTGAATGGCCTACGACTCCCTGCAAACCCGGCCCTTCTTGGTGTATTGGGTGCATAACTTGGTAGCCGATGCTCTTGCTCAGCAGCTTGGGTGAGCTGCCGCCCCAGACTGCGTCTCAGAGCCCGACTCAAAACTCTATGAGGCGTGGCAATACCTTGCGAGGCGGCGCGTGGTGAGGCGGATGTGGGCGACCATCATCCAGCCTTCGGCGCTGGCGGTGGAGGTTTCCCAGTCCTTGGCGA
>JAWZSN010000033.1:0-46425 GCA_033875255.1 Geminicoccaceae bacterium 1502E
GGCTCGTGGCGCGGCTGGGACGACACCAAGGAAGCCCCCGGCGTCGCCCGCTCCGACGTCCTCCTGCCCATGGCCTTCAGCGTCGTCGCCCCCGAGGACGAGCCCCAGGTCTGCACCTGAGCGGCACCTCGGAACGACGCGCTTTCTTCTCAAGTTCAGGGGAAACCCACCATGATCAGCTCGCCGAGGCCGGAACGCGGCTCCAGCGCCAGGCGCACCCTTCTTTCTTCAGCGATCGTCGCCCTGTTCGGCCTCGTGGTCTATGCCGGCGACGGCAGCACGCCGGCCTTCGCCTGCCACGAATATGTGAGCCCGGTCGACGGTAGCGCCGGCTGCGGCGCCTACCAGCGCGATGGCGATGCGGGGCAGCGGGGTCAGGATGGGGCGGATGCCGGCGAGGACGGCGGCAGCGTCCCCGACGAGACCCAGCCCGAGCTCACCAAGAAGGAGCTCAAGGCGCAGAAGAAGGCCGAAAAGCAGCGCCTCAAGGCCGAGCGCAAGGCCCAGCAGGCCCAGCTCAGGGCCGAGCGCAGGGCCGAGAAGGCCCAGCGCAGGGCGGAGCGCCAGGCCGAGAAGGAACGCCTGAGGGCGGAGCGCCAGGCCGAGAAGGAGCGCCGGAAGGCGGAGCGTCAGGCCGAGAAGGAGCGGCGCAAGGCGGAGAAGGAGGCCGGCAAGGGTGGGACGCCCGTCGGCGGCACGGACGGCGGCACGAGCGGTGGCGGCACGGACGGCGGCACGAGCGGTGGCGGCACGGACGGCGGCACGAGCGGTGGCGGCACGGACGGCGGCACGAGCGGCGGCGGCGCGGACGGCGGCACGAGCGGTGGCGGCACGGACGGCGGCACGAGCGGTGGCGGCGCGGACGGCGGCACGAGCGGCGGCGGCACGGACGGCGGCTCGAGCGGTGGCGACACCGGCGACGGCACGACCGGCGACGGCACGGACGGCGGCACGAGCGGTGGCGGCACGGACGACGGCACGACCGGCGACGGCACGGACGGCGGTTCCACCGATGGCGGGTCGAATGGCGGCCAGCTCCCCGAGACCCCCAACTGCAAGCCCTGAGCGGCGACGGCTCGGGTGATGGTGAAGGCCGGTGGAGCTCCGCCGGCCTTCACCGCGTTTCTCAGCCCGGTACGAAGATCTCGAGGGCCGAGGGGTCGATCGTGAACTCGGCGGGCGTGCTCGTGGTCAGGTCGCCGTCGGTGCTGACCGGCAGGGCAGGCCGGGTGCGGACGGTCAGAGTCGGCGCCTGGGAGCGCCAGATGCCGCCGCCGTTGGAGCTGCCGCCGCGCCGCAGCTCCGGCAGGTGGCGCAGCAGCCACCACCAGGGCTGCGGGTCGAGGCTGTAGACGTCGAACTGGTGGTCATCGATCGCCGCCGCTTCCGAGACCGTCATCCCCGCGCCATGGTGACGCCCATTGCCGATGGTGAGCTGGATCGAGCGTCGCCGCACCTTGCCGTCGGGATGCTCGATCTCGGCGAGGAAGGACCGGTTGCGACGCAGCGCGTCGATGATGGTCCGCACATAGGCCGCCGGCCCCAGCCGCTTTTTGAGCGCACCGTCGAGACAACGGCCGGCCTCGACGCTCAGGCCGATGGTAGCGGCGTTGAAGAACGGCTTGCCGTTGACGCGGCCTATGTCGACGCGCTCGGTGCGCCCGGCCCTGATGACCGCCACCGCGCCGGCAAGGTCGAGCGGCAGGCCCAGGGTGCGGGCCAGATCGTTGCCGGTCCCCAGCGGCAGGATCCCGAGCGGCAGCCCGATCTCGACGAGGGCGTCGGCGGCCCGGTTGAGGGTGCCGTCGCCGCCGCCCAGCACCACGAGGTCGGCACCCCTGGCGTGCTCGCGCAGAAAGTCCGGCGCCGAGTGCTTGGACTCCGCCGGGCACGCCTCGAGCGAGAAGCCGGCCTCGCGCAGCAGGCCCAGGGCCCGCTCGGCCTGCTCCTCGCCCTGCCGGCTCCCGCGATTGACAAAAACCAGGGCATGTCGGCGCATCGTCACTCCGTGCCGTCACAACCCGGCAACCGGCCGGACGGTTCCGCGGCGCTTGCCGGCCGCCGCCTCCTTTGCGACCTTGTGGGATCGCGATCCGCAATGGCCGGGAGGCGGCGATGCGAGCCACGATCCTGGGTATCCTTCTGTTGCTGGGCACCGCCCCGCCGGCGCGGGCCGAGATGGTGGTCGATGTCGAGCTCGTGCTGGCGGTCGACGTCTCGGGCAGCATCGACATGGAGGAGGCGCGCCAGCAGCGCGAGGGCTATATCGCGGCAATCCGCGACGCCGAGGTGCTGGCAGCGCTCGAGCGCACCTTCACTGGACGGATCGCGGTGGCCTATGTCGAGTGGGCCGGCGCCGGGCAGCAGCGGCTGCTGGTGCCGTGGATGCTGGTGGAGGGGAGGCCGTCCGCCGAGGCGTTCGCCAGCGCGCTCGCCGAGCAGCCGTTGGCGCGCGGCCGGTGGACGTCGATCAGCGGCGCCATCGATTTCGCCGCAACGCTGTTCGACGGCAATGGCTATGCCGGCGAGCGGCTGGTGATCGACGTCTCGGGCGATGGCGCCAACAATAGCGGCCGGGCGGTTGCCGACGCCAGGGACGCCGCCGTCGACGCCGGAATCGTCATCAACGGCCTGCCGATCCTCAACGACCGGCCGCAGCCTTTCGGCATGCCGACACCCATGGAGCTGAACCTCGATCGCTACTACCGCGAGCAGGTGGTGGGCGGTCCCGGCGCGTTCCTCATCACGGCACTCGACTTCGAGGACTTTCGCAGGGCGATCCTCAACAAGCTGGTGCGAGAGATCGCCGGGCGGCCGGCGCAGCGCGGCGCAGCACCGGATCACGCCTTCTTGACCCCCTGAGCGACGGCTATTCGGGCAGTAGTCGGGCGGTCAGCCAGCGGAGGATCCGCAATGCCCCGACCTCTTCCCGGCAAACCGGCGCCCGCCCTCGAGGCCCGCCTCGTGGGAGGCGGCACCTGGCGCCTCGCCAAGCAAAAGCCGCAGAATTTCAGCCTGGTGGTGGCCTATCGCGGCCTCCACTGCCCGATCTGCAAGATCTATCTCAAGGATCTGCACAGCCGGCTCGGCGCTTTCGCCGAGCGCGGCGTCGAGGCGGTCGCGCTGAGCGCCGACAGCGAGGAGCGGGCCGCCGAGGCGAAGCGCAGCTGGCAGCTCCCCGATCTCGCCCTCGCCCATTCCCTCGACCTCGACACTGCCCGGAGCTGGGGGCTCTATCTGTCGGCCGGGCACGGCAAGACCTCGGCGGGCGTCGACGAGCCGGCGCTTTTCACCGAGCCCGGCGTGTTTCTCGTGCGCGCCGACGGCACGCTCTATTAGGTCAACACCCAGAGCATGCCCTTCGCGCGGCCCTCCTTCGAGGATCTGGCGAAGGCGGTCGATTACGCGCTCGAGAAAAACTACCCGGCGCGCGGCGAGGCCGCCTGAGCCGCAAGGGGACCGTGCCGCCACGGTCCCCTCGAGCGCCTACCAGCTGCCGGTGTTGGGCATCGAGGTCCAGGGCTCGGCCGGCTCCTTCGCCTCGCCCTTCTGCAGGAGCTCGAAGGAGATCCCGTCGGGCGACTTCACGAACGCCATGCGGCCGTCGCGCGGCGGGCGGTTGATGGTGACACCGCTGTCCATGAGCTTCTGGCAGGTGCCGTAGATGTCGTCGACCTCGTAGGCGAGATGGCCGAAATTGCGGCCGCCGGTATAGACCTCGGGATCCCAGTTATAGGTCAGCTCGAGCAGCGGGGCACGGCTCTCGCGGCCGCTCCGCTCGTCGGCGGCGGCTGCCAGGAAGACCAGCGTGAAGCGGCCTTTTTCGTTCTCGATGCGCCGGACTTCCTGCATGCCCATCTTGTTGCAGTAGAAGTCGAGGGATTCATCGATGTTGCTTACGCGCACCATGGTGTGAAGATAGCGCATCGCCTGCTGCTCCCCGCTCTGGCTGTTGATGCCCCCAGTGATCTAGTGGCTGTGCCGTCCGGACGCCACCTTCATCGCCGGGGAGGGGCGCGTTGCCGGCACGCAACCGCCTGGAGGCTTCATGCCCGACTGGACGCTCGAAGGAGCGATCATGCTTCTGGGAGCGTTGCTCCTGCTCTCGCCGCTGCTGGCGCTCACCAGTCTCCTGCGCCTGCGCCGGATGGAGCTCCGGCTCGCGCTGCTCGAGACGGCGCTGGGCGCCGCGGCGGCCGCAGAGCAGGTGCCGCCCGAGGTCGAGCCTGCAGTGGAGAGCACGGCGCCGGCGGAGTCGCAGCCCGGACCGGAGCCTGTCGCCGCTGCGGCGACGGAGGGCCTCGAGGAACGGCTCACCCGCAACTGGTTCGTCTGGCTGGGCGGGGTGGCGCTGGGGCTGGGCGGGTTGTTCGTCGCCGGCTGGGCGATCGAGTCGGGGCTGCTGGGCCCCGGCGTCCGCCTGGGTCTGGGCGCTCTTTTGGGTCTGGCGCTGCTGGGCGCGGGCGAGCGGCTGCGCCGCCGGCCGGCCTTTCCCGGCCAGACCGACCATGTGCCGGCAGCGCTCGCCGCGGGCGGGCTCTGCGCCCTCTACGGCGCCAGCCTCGCCGCCCACCTGCTCTACGCCTACCTGCCGTCGGGCATGGCGCTGACCCTGCTGGCGCTCGTGGCGGCGCTGGCGCTGGGCCTCGCCCTGCGGCACGGCCAGGCGCTCGCCCTGCTCGGCCTCACCGGGGCGATGGCGGCACCCCTCCTGGTGGCGGCGTCCGAGCCGCATGCCTGGGCTCTCTTCTCCTATCTCGCCGGTGCCGCCCTGGCCGCCGGCCTGGTGGTCCGGCTCACCGGCTGGCGCCTCCTGGCGCTCCTTCTCGCAAGCGCCGCCGTCGCCTGGCCCGTCCTCTGGCTCGCGACCCTTCCTCCCGCGGCGGATGCCGCGCCGCTCTCCCTCTACGCCCTGCTCGTCGCGATGGCCGGCCTGCTCGGCCTGCCGGCGATCGTGCTGGCGCCGGCCGCGCGCCGCGCCATGCGCGTGCTCGTGGTGGCCATGGCGCTGCTCCAGGTGGCGTTCCTCGTGCTCGGCCGCCACGAGGCGCTGGTGCTCGCGCCGATGGTGCTCCTGTCGCTGAGCCTGGCGGCCTTCGCCGCCCGCCGCCCGGACGAGCGCCGGCTCGCCGTGGCGGCGGTGGTGGCCAACCTGCTGGCGGTGGCGAGCTGGCAGCTGCCGCTGCTCGAGCTGCCGGTGAGCCAGCTCTACGATCCCGCCGTGGCGCTCGAGCCGCTGCTGTGGCTGGCGCCCGAGGCCAGGCCGCTGGCGCTGGCCGGTGCCGCCGTCGCCGCCTCCTGGGCGCTGGGCGGCTTCCTGCTGGCCGCGCGCGGCGTGGCGCCGGGCTTTTGGGGCGGTCTTTCGGTGGCGGTGCCGCTTGCCGTGCTGGCGCTGCTGCACGCCCGCCTCGAGGGGCTCGCGACAAGCCCGGGCTTCGCGACCCTGGGCCTCGGCGTCGCCGCCCTGGCGCTCGCCGCCGCGTCGCTCCTGCGCCGCCGCGACGGCCCCGAGGCGGCCGTCGCGGCGTTTGCCGTCGGCGTGCTCGGCGCCCTGGCCCTGACCTTCGCCATGATGCTGCGCGAGGCCTTGCTGGTGGTGGCGCTGGCGGCGCTGGCGCCGGCCTGCGGCTGGGTCGCGGGGCGGACGGCGCTGCCGGCGCTGGCCCGCCCGGCCCTGTGGATCGCCGGCCTGCTGGTGGCGCAGGTCCTGTGGAGCCTGCATGCCGGTGACGGCGAGGCGATCCCGGGCCCCTGGACCATCCTCTATGCCAACGGCCTGCCGCTTCTGGCCTTTCTTCTGGCGCGCCGGCTTTTCGCCGGCATGGGCGGCGAAGCGCTGGTGGCGATGTTGCGCGGCGGGGCGATGCTGTTCGGCCTGCTGCTCGTCGCCCGCGAGACCGCTTGGGTGGCCCAGGCCACCGGCGCCCAACTCGAGCCGCTGCTGGAGCTCGCCCTGCGGGCGATGGCCTGGGCGGCCGGTGCGCTGGCCCTGCTCCGCTGGCACCAGGAGGCGCCGCACCGGCGGATCCTGCTATGGGGCTGGGCGCTGCTGCTGGCCGGAGCGGCGACGCAGGTCCTGCAGGGCCTTCTGCTGGACTGGAACCCCGTCGTCACCGGCCTGCCGGTCGGCAGCCTGCCGCTCCTCAACCTGCTGCTGCCGGCCTATGCCCTGCCGGCGCTGATGGCGCTCGCCGTCACCGCGGCGGTCCTGCGCGCCGGCTGGCCGGGCGTGGCGCGAATGGCGGGAGGCGTGACCCTCGTGCTGGGGCTGGTCTGGCTCGCCCTCGAGATCCGCCACGCCTTTGTGGGCGGCCAGCTCTCGGGACCGGCCAGCGAGGCGGAGCTGCTCGCCCACACCGCGGGCTGGCTGGCTGCCGCCGGGCTGCTGCTGGCGGTGGGCATAGGCCGCGACGTGCGGCCGCTGCGGCGCGCCGGCCTTCTCGTGGCGGGCCTCGCCGTGGCCAAGGCGTTCCTGGTCGACCTCGCCGAGCTCGACGGACTCTACCGCGCCGCCTCGTTCCTGGCGCTGGGCCTGTGCCTCGTGGGCCTCGGCTGGGTGCACCGCCGGTTCGTGGCGGCGGCGGGCTGAGCGGGTCCGAGCCGGACGGCGGGCCGGCCCTGCGCCGGCCGCCGTCCGGGCGGGGAAGGGTGGGGCTCAGGGCCGGCCGGCGCGCCGCCTCAAGGCTTCCTCGCGCGGCAGCTCGAGGCCGAGATAGATGCGCCAGGCGGCACCCTCGCCGGGCATCACGCCGGCGATCTTCTGCTCGATCTGCTCGGTCGCCACCACCGGCGCGCCGAACGGCTGGACCGGCACCGAGGTGGAGAACACCTGCTTGTCGATGATCTCGCCGGCGGGGTCGGCGACCGCGACGAAATACTGGACCGGAACCGGCCGGTCCTGCGCCCCGAAAGCCGGGCCGGGCGCCACCGCGAGATCGATGGTGTAGCGCAGGCGGACGCCGCCATCCTCGTAGGCGCAGCCTCCCCCGAAGCCCAGCATGGCGGTCCGCCAGGCCACCGCCTCGGGGCCGCTGCGGCCGGGCTCGAGGGTCTCGTTGCTGTCCATGCCGTCGACGATCGCCGGATCCGGGCAGGCCGGCGGCGGCGCCTTCTCGGTGAAGCTGCAGGCGCCGAGCAGGAGAGCCGGCAGCAGGGCCGCGAGGCATCGCGTGCCGTGGGGGAGGCGGTTGGCCATCGTGGGTTCCTTGCGGTCAAAGACCCTTGTGGGTTCCGTCGCAGAAGGGCTGCCGCGCCGTGTGCTTGCAGCCGCACAGCCAGACGCTGCCAGCGCTCTCCGGCACATGCTTGACCGGTGCCAGCCCGCTGCCCTTGTGCGAGCCGTCGCAGAAGGGCTGCCTGGCGCTCTGCCCGCAGGCGCACCACCAGTAGGTCCGACCGGCCTCGAGATCGACCTTGAAAGGTGCCTTCCGGGCGATCGTCGGCTCGCTCATGTCCTGCTCCCTGCGGCACATGCGGACCTTCCGTCCGCCGCGATCGGTTACCAACCGCGCCCGGTCGCCGCAAGGGCGCGACAGCCACGCTCGAGGGATCACTTGCGTCAGGGGCTCCTGTCTCTAGTATCGGTCCGCCCCGATGTGCTTTCGAAGAAACCCATGGACATGCTCGCCGCCGCCGACACTGCTGTCGCGCCGCCGCCTTCTCCCCGTGTCGGCACCCGGCTGGCCGCGCTCGATCTCGGCACCAACAACTGCCGCCTGCTGGTGGCGGAGGTGCGTGGCGACGGCTTCGAGGTCATCGACAGCTTCTCGCGGATCGTCCGGCTCGGCGAAGGCCTGGCCCGCACCGAGCGGCTGAGCGATCCTGCCATGGCCCGCACCTTGACGGCGCTCAAGGTGTGCGGCCGGATCATCGCCCGCCATCGCGTGGCCGGCGCCCGCTGCGTGGCGACCGAGGCCTGCCGGCGGGCCGCCAACGGCCGCGAGTTCCTCCAGCGGGTGCAGCGCGTCACCGGCCTCGAGCTCGAGGTGCTGCGCCAGGAGGACGAGGCGCGCCTCGCGATGCTGGGCTGCCTGCCGCTCCTCGACCCCGACGCGCGGCAGCTGCTCGTGATCGACATCGGCGGCGGCAGCACCGAGATCCTCTGGCTCGACCGCAGCCGCTCCGGCCAAGGCGGCGAGCCCGGCACCGCGCTCTCCCTGCCGCTCGGCGTCGTGACCCTGTCGGAGACCTTTGGCCACGAGGTCGGCGAGGAGACCTTCGCCGCCATGGTCGAGCATGTGCACGAGCGGCTCATGGCGCTGCACGCGTCGCGTCCGCTGCCACCCCTGGCAGACGGCGCCGCGCTGCAGATGCTGGGCACCTCGGGAACGGTCACCACCCTGGCGGCGATCCATCTGGGCCTTCGCCGCTACGACCGCCGCAAGGTCGATGGCCTCTGCCTCTCCTTCGCCGCCGTCAAGGAAACCTCGGATCACCTGCGCATGCTCGATCACGCGACCCGCGCCGCCAACCCCTGCATCGGCGCCGGCCGGGCCGATCTCGTCGTGGCCGGCTGCGCCATCCTCGAGGCGATCCACCGGCAGTGGCCGGTGGATCAGCTATGCGTCGCCGACCGCGGCGTGCGCGAGGGCATCCTCGCCACGCTGATGGGCAAGAACCTGCACCAGCTCCTGGATGGCGCGGAGGATGCGGCATGAGCGGCGGCAGCACCGGCGGCAGCGGCAGCGGCACGCGACGGCTCAAGGAGCGGGTGCGCACCGCGCGAAAGCGCAGCAACGCCTCGACCCGCTGGCTCGCACGGCAGCTCAACGATCCCTATGTCCACGAAGCCAGGCGCCAGGGCTACCGGGCCCGCTCGGTCTTCAAGCTCGAGGAGCTCGACAAGCGTTTCAGCCTGCTCCGGCGTAATGCCCGCATCGTCGATCTCGGCGCTGCCCCGGGAAGCTGGACGCAATATGCCGCCCAGCGCGGCTGCAAGGTGGTGGGCGTCGATCTGCTGCCGGTGCAGCCGGTGGCCGGCGCCGAGATCATCGAGGGCGATTTCCTCGACCCCGCCATCCAGGACCGGCTGGTGGAGATGCTGGGTGGGCCGGCTGACATGGTGCTCAGCGACATTGCCGCCTCCGCCACCGGCACCAAGGCGGTGGACCGGCTCAAGGCCGAGGGTGTCGCCGAGACGGTGCTGGCCTTCGCCGAGCGGGTCCTGCGCCCCGGCGGCAACTGCCTGATCAAGCTGCTCAAGGGCGCGGAGGCGCCGGTCATGCCGTCGGCGCGGCGCCTCTTCTCGACCTGCCGCCTGCTCAAGCCCGACGCCACCCGCTCGGATTCCTCCGAGATCTTTCTGCTCGCCACCGGCCGCCGCGCGCCAGAGGGCGGGGCTGCGGAGGAGGGCGAGGGCGGCAGCTGAGCCGGCCGTCCCGCGAGGGGCTCCGATCGTCTCGCCATCGCTGGAGATTGCGGAGGCCTCGCCCGCAACGTTGCGGCCGGGCGGGTTGCCCGGCGCCGCCCGTGCAGCCGCGGCGCCGTTCAGCGCATCGCCACATAGGTGCCCGGTGCCGCGACGAGGGGCGGGTAGCCCTGCTCCGGGGCACCCATGGCCGGCTGCGGACCGGGCTTGCCGCTGCGGGTTTCCAGCCAGTCGGCCCAGGCGAGCCACCATGAGCCTGCCGTGGAGGGAGCCTGCGCCGCCCAGGCCTCGGGGGCCATGTACGGGTCCTCGGCCGCCAGGTGCATCATGCGGTAGCGGCGCCGCGGATGGCCGGGCTCGCTGACGATGCCGGCATTGTGGCCGCCGCTCGCCAGCACGAAGGTGACCTCGGTGTCGGTCAGCAGCCGGATCTTGTAGACCGACTGCCAGGGGGCGATGTGGTCGCGCTCCGTGCCCACCGCGAAGACCGGCACGCGAATGTCGGTGAGCGCCACCGGCCGGCCGTCGATGGCATAGCGGCCGCGCGAGAGGCGGTTGTCGAGGAACAGGTCGCGCAGATACTGGGCGTGCATGCGCGCCGGCATCCGCGTGCCGTCGGCATTCCACGCCATGAGGTCGAACGGCGTCTCGCGCTCACCCAGGAGATAGTGGCGGACCGCTCGCGACCAGATCAGATCGCTGGCCCGCAGGAGCTGGAAGGCGCCGGCCATCTGCGTGGTGTCGAGATAGCCGCGCGCCCACATCATGTCCTCGAGATAGGCAAGCTCGCTCTCGTCGATGAACAGCATGAGCTCACCCGCCTCGGAAAAGTCGGTCTGCGCCGCCAGCAGCGTCATCGAGGCCAGCGCCTCCTCGCCGTCGCGAGCCATGCGGGCCGTCTCCATCGCCAGCAACGTGCCGCCCAGGCAGTAGCCGCAGGCATGTACCGGGCTGTCCGGCCGGACGGCTCGCACCGCGTCGAGGGCGGCCTCGATGCCGAGCCGGCGATAATCGTCCATCCCCAGCTCGCGGTCCTCGCTGCCCGGGTTCTTCCACGAGATCATGAAGACGGTGAAGCCGCGCCCGGTGAGGAAACGGACCAGCGAGTTCTCCGGCGAGAGGTCGAGAATGTAGTATTTCATGATCCAGGCCGGGACGATCAGTACCGGCTCGGGCCGCACCTGCTCGGTGGTCGGCGCGTACTGGATCAGCTCGATGAGATCGTTGCGGAAGATCACCTGGCCTTGCGTGGTGGCGAGATCGCGGCCGACCTCGAAGGCTTCCGAGCCGGCCGCCGGTCTTTGCTCGAGCAGACGCGCCAGATCCTCGAGCAGATGCCGGGCGCCGCGCTGGAGGTTGGCGCCGCCTTCGGCGAGGGTCCGGCGCAGCACCTCCGGATTGCTCCAGGGGAAGTTGCCCGGCGAGAACCGGTCGAGGGCTTGCCGCGCCATGAACGATACCTGGCTTGTGTGCTGTGCGGTGACGCCGCGGGTCCCCTGGGTCGCGGCCTGCCACCACTGCTCCATCGCGAGGAAGGTTTGCACATGGAGCGCGAAGGGAAGAGCGGTCCAGCCGGGGTCCTCGAAGCGCCGGTCGCCTGCAGCGGGAGCGAAGGGCGGCTCGCTGGTGTCGCCGGTGGCCGCCCGCAGGGCAAAGAGCCCGAGCCGCAGTGCATCCTCCACGGCCTTTTGCGCAAGGGCGAGCCGACGGCCCGGTGCGTTGGCCAGGTGCATCAGCCAGTCTGCACGGGCGGCCTGCACGGCCGCCGGCGAGATGCCCATGGTAAGGCGCGCCTGCAGCGCGTGCAGCATCCGGTCGAGCTGGTCGAGCTCGCCCTCGCCGTCCTGACCGCCCGTTCCCGCCTGAACCATCGCCACTCCTCCGCCGGGTTCGCGCCTCGCTGTCCCGGCCAGCGGGAATACGCCTTGATCTTGCTCAAGGGCGGCGTCTCTTCTCGACCTGCCGCCCGCTCGAGCCCGACGCCACCTGCAGGAATTCCCCGGAAGTGTTCCTGCTGGCCGCCGGCCGCCGCAGCCCCGCGGTGCAGGGGGAGGATAAGGAAGGCTGATCCTCCTCCGGCCGGTGATGCCCGAGTCACGCCCGCACCCTTCCGCGCGTCATAGTCCTGAAACCATCCAGAGGAGGGACCGACCTTGGAACAGCGTCTCGATGTCCATGCCGCCGCCCCGGAGCTCGTCGCCGCCCTGCGCGGCCTGAGCTCGCGCCTGCACGACGGCAGGCTGCCGGCGCGGCTCCTGCATCTGGTCGATCTGCGTGTCTCGCAGCTCAACGGCTGCCACTACTGCATCGCGGTCCATGGCGGCGAGCTGCGCCGTTCCGGCGGTAGCGAGGAGCTGATCGAGGCCGTTGCCAACTGGCCGGCCTCGGATCTCTTCGAGGCGAGCGAGCGGGCCGCCCTGCAATGGGCCGAGGTCCTCACGCGGCCGCGCTCCGGCCTCGAGCTCGACCAGGCCCAGGAAAGGCTCGAGGCCAGCTTCGATGCCGAAGCAAGGGCCCGGCTCACCATGGCCGTGGCGGCCATCAATGCGTGGAACCGGATCGGCGTCGCCGCCTATCGCGAGCCGGAGGCAGCGCGGGCGGGCGAGGGGGCCTGATGGAGACCCTGACGGCGGGGCCGTTCGAGGCGCAGCGGCCGCGGCTGCGGCGCCTCGCCTACCGGCTTCTCGGCAGCCTCGCCGATGCCGAGGACGTGGTCCAGGACGCCTGGCTGCGCTGGCGCCGGGTCGATCCCGCCGCCGTTCTGGCGCCGGAGCGCTTCCTCACCACCGTCGTCACGCGGCTCGCGCTCGATCGCCTGCGGGCGGCGCGCAGGGCGCGCGAGGCCTACGAGGGCCAGTGGCTGCCGGAGCCGGTGGTCGAGCAGGGAGACGGGGAGGCGGGGCTGGAGCGGCGCGGCGAGCTGGCGCTGGGCCTGCTGCTCCTGCTCGAGCGTCTCACGCCCCGCCAGCGTGCGGTCTACGTGCTGCGCGAGAGCTTCGCGCTCGAGTACGAGGAGATCGCCGCCATTCTCGAGACCACCGCGGCGGCCTGCCGCCAGGCGATGCGGCGGGCGCGCGGCGAGCTCGCGGGCGCCCCGGAGCCGGCCGGCGGCGCCGGCCGGGCGATGGAGCTGGCGGCGGCGTTCTCCGCTGCCTGCCTCGCGCAGGACTATGCCCGGCTGGTGGGCCTGCTGGCGGATGGCAGCGTGCTGCTCTCCGACGGCGGCGGCAAGGGGCTGGCCGCGCGGCGTCCCGTTCTCGGGAGCGACCGCATCGCCCGCTTTTTCATCGGTGTGTGCGGCAAGCCGGGGCGGCTGCTGTTGCCGGTCCGGGTCAACGGCGATCCCGGCGTGGCACTCGTGGACGCAGGCGGCCTGCGTTTCGTGGCGGCGCTCGAGGGCACGCCGGTGCGCACCGCGCTGCTGGTCGCCAACCCCGACAAGCTTCCCCGCGGCCTCGCCGGCGGGGGCACCGTCTCGCCTGGGGCCCGCGCATGTGGTAACGCGCGTGCTGTGGCCCGCTGATGCGACCATCGGGCCGGGGGTCGCGGCATGGCCCGTGACGCAATGGCGGGAGGACGAGATGAAGCTCTATGACGGCGGCCTGGTGATCCTGGTCGTGTTCCTGTGTGCCGCGGCGGCCCTGGTCGCGGCCTCGCAGGTCGCCCCATGAGTGCCGGCGCGCCGGTCCCCACCGGTGCGGACGCGCTGGCGGAGCCCGGCATCCTCGTGCTCGACGTCGGGGGCAACGCCGTCAAGTTCAAGCTGTCCTCGGGCGAGGAGCGCCGCAAGTTCCCCTCCGGCCCCGGCCTCACGCCCGAGCGGATGGTGGAGAAGGTTCTCGAGGAGAGCGGCGACTGGCGCTTCGACCGGGTGAGCATCGGCTGTCCGGGGCCGATCAGCGGCGACCGGATCGCTCTCGAGCCGGTCAATCTCGGGCCCGGCTGGTGCGCGTTCGACTTCGCCGCCGCCTTCGGTCGTCCGGTGCGCCTGGTCAACGACGCCGCGATGCAGGCGCTGGGCTCCTACGAGGGCGGCAAGATGCTGTTTTTGGGGCTGGGCACCGGCCTCGGCGCGGCGCTGGTCATCGAGGGCGCGGTGCTGTCGCTCGAGGTGGCGCACCTGCCCTACAAGGCCGGCCGGACCTTCGAGGACTATGCCGGCAGGCGCGGCCTCGAGCGGATGGGCAAGCGCCGCTGGCGCAAGGCGGTGCGCGACATCGTCGAGCGGCTCAGGGCGGCGCTGGTCGCCGACCATGTGGTGCTGGGCGGCGGCAATGCCGGCCTGCTCGAGGAGATGCCGGAAGGCTGCCGCCGCGGCCACAACCGCAACGCCTTCCTGGGCGGCGTGCGCTTATGGGAGGGAGGCGTCCGGGTTCTCTAGGAAAGCGCCCGGCTCCTCGCTTCAGGCGGCCGGCCGGGTGCCGCCGGCGCGAGCCTCCTGGGCAGCCTCGGTCCCCTCGAGGACGTAGCGCCGGCCACAATAGCCGCACAACGCCTCGCCGCCCTTCTCGAGCGTCAGGTACTCGAGCGGATGGCCGAGCGGACCATTGCCCCCGTCGCAGCGCACGTGCATATGCGGGGTGACGACCGTTTCGCGATCATTCACGAGAAAGAACTCCTCGTCGTTCATGTCCCCACCCTGAGGGTATTCATGCCAAGGTCGACCATCGCCAGGAGCGCACGGCCGTGACGGTGCGCCGTCCCGATCCGGCGTCCGCGCAGCACTTGCCAGCCAACGCCATCGAACTCAAGGGCCTCGAGAAGATTTACCGCGGCACCGATGGCCAACCGTCCAAGCATGCCCTCAAGGGCATCGACCTCGAGGTGCCACGCGGCTCGTTCTTCGCGCTGCTCGGCCCCAACGGTGCGGGCAAGTCGACGCTCATCAACATCCTGGCGGGCCTCGTGGTCAAGAGTGCCGGCAGCGTCAGCCTGTTCGGCATCGACATCGAGCGCAACCCGCGGCGCGCCCGCCTCGCCATCGGGGTCGTGCCGCAGGAGCTCAACTTCGATCCGTTCTTCACCGCCCGCGAGGCGCTCGAGCTGCAGGCCGGCCTCTACGGCGTGCCGCGCTCGCAGCGGCGCACCGAGGAGATCCTCCAGGCCGTGGGCCTGCTCGACAAGGCCGACGCTTATGCCCGCCTGCTCTCCGGCGGCATGCGGCGTCGCCTGCTGGTGGCCAAGGCGCTGGTCCACAGCCCCCCGGTGGTGATCCTCGACGAGCCTACCGCCGGTGTCGATGTCGAGCTGCGCCGCTCGCTGTGGGCCTACATGCGCCAGCTCAACGCCCAGGGTGTGACGGTGGTGCTGACCACCCACTATCTCGAGGAGGCCGAGCAGCTCTGCGACCGCATCGCCATCATCAACCATGGCGAGGTGGTGGCCTGCGACACCAAGGACACGCTGATCCGCCGGCTCGACAGCAAGGAGCTGCTGGTGACGCCGGCCGAGCCGCTGCAGGCGCTGCCGCGCTCGCTGGCAGGGCTGGACGCGACGCTCGACGAGCAGGGGCGGGTACGCATCCGCTACCGGCCGAGCGGCACGAGGGCCGGCGAGCTGCTCGACCGCCTGCGCGATGCCGGCGTCTCGATCGCCGACATCGCCACTCGCGAGGCCGATCTGGAGGAGCTGTTCGTGCGGCTCACCTCGCAGGACTCGCAGGCGGCGTGAGCGCAAAGTGCGGGGGTGCGTCGCTGCCGCGAGCTTTTGGGCTTGGCGGCGGTGGCCCCCTGGGACTATAGAGACGGCCAAGCGCGCGTAGCTCAGCTGGATAGAGCGCAAGCCTCCGGAGCTTGAGGTCACAGGTTCGAATCCTGTCGCGCGCACCACCTCCCCGACGATGTCCGCCGAACGGTTCTGCAGCGGCTGCCGCCCGCCGCCGTGGTCCCGCGCCATGCCTTGGCGCACATGAAAAAGGCCGGCACCTTGGGCGCCGGCCTTCATCGGGATCGGGGGCCGCTCTGGCCCATGCCTCCCGTCTACTGGGCGGCGTCGCGACCGCTGCGCCGGCGCAGCGCCGTCGACATGTCGCACAGCAGCTGGATCTCGTGGTCCGCGAGGCCGCGCACCGACCGCAGCAGGTCGTTGACGATCGGCCGGTCGTCCTCCTCGCTTGCCACGAGGCCCGGCAGCAGGTCGCGGATGGTCACGTCGAGGATCTCGGCGGTCTGCATGAGCATGTCCATCGGCACCCGGTTGGCGCCGCGCTCATACTTCGCCACTTGTTGATAGGAAACGCCGAGCGCCCCCGCGAGGTCCTTCATGGCGAGCCCCGCACGGGTACGCGCCTCGCGGATGCGGCGCCCGATCTCCACGTGGACCTCGTCCACTTTTCTGCGACCCGGCTTCACCGATCGAGGTTCCTGCTTGCGTATTGCTCCTGAAGAGCAAACGTCTGACTGACGAGATTGTTCCACCGAAGGACCCTATCGTTTCCTGCCGGCCACGGCCTGGCACTCCAAGGCGTCGGTGCATGGGCTCCGGACTTAACGAAAGCCACGCTCAACCGCAAATCTTGCTTCGTGTTCGCGGCGACGCCGGCTCCTGATTATCGCGTTAGATGAAAAACGGAAAGGGTTTCTCCCGCGTAAGGAGAGGCGGGCAGCGCTGCGCCGGGCGCATTCCTCGCGATCCGGCGCTTTGCGCCCTCCGGTGGCTGTGCTTTGCTGCCGGATGTCCGGAGCGACGGAGGTCGAGGGCATGGCGGGACGGGCCGAGGCGCGCAAGGTCGAGCTGGTCGATGAGGTTGTGCGACTGGTTGGCGCACGTCTGCCGGCGGGGCCGGGCGAGCTGGTCGGCCGCTTCGTGCGCCGCTACCTGCGCGACGTGGCGCCCGAGGACCTGCTCGACCGCCAGGCGCTCGATCTCTACGGCGCCGTTCTGGCGCACTTTCGCGCCGGCGAGCAGCGCCGCGACGGTGCCACCAAGGTGCGGGCCTACAATCCCGATCTTGAGCAGCATGGCTGGCAGTCGACCCACACGATCGTCGAGATCGTCAACGACGACATGCCGTTCCTGGTCGACAGCGTGAGCATGGAGCTGAGCCGGCACGGGCTGGGCATCCATCTCATCATCCACCCGATCATGACGGTGCGGCGCGACGCCCGGGGGCGTCTGGAGGACGTGGCGGGCGAGCGCCGCGCCGCGGACGACGGCTGGCAGGCCGAGAGCTTCATGCATTTCGAGATCGACCGGCAGAGCGACGAGGCCCTGCTGGCGCGGCTCGAGGGGGATCTGACGCGGGTGCTGGGCGATGTCCGGCGCGCGGTCGAGGACTGGCCGGAGATGCGCCGGCGGCTCGACGAGGCCATTGCCGAATGGGCGTCGAGCGCTCCGCCGGAGCTCCGCCGGGATGGCGAGGTCGAGGCGTTCCTGCGCTGGCTGGCCGAGGACCATTTCACCTTTCTGGGTGCCGCGGGCTACGTGCTCGAGGATGGCGCCGAGGCGCCGAGGCTGCGCCAGACCGCGGGCAGCGCCCTGGGGATCCTGCGCGACCGCGAGGCGGGCGGCCTGTCGCAGAGCTTCAGCGACCTGTCGCCGGCCGCCCGCGAGCGCGCCCGTGACCCGGCCGTGCCGCTGATCGTCACCAAGGCCAGCAGCCGCAGCACCGTGCACCGGGCGGCTTATCTCGACTATCTGGGCATCAAGCGCTACGGGCCCGATGGCGGGGTCGTCGGCGAGCATCGCTTCTTGGGCCTGCTCACCTCGACCGCCTATAGCGAGAGCCCGCGCGACATTCCCTTGCTGCAGCGCAAGGTCGAGCAGCTCCTGGCGCGCTCCGGCTTCAGCCGCTCCGGCCATGCCGGCAAGGCGTTCTTGCACATCCTCGAGACCTACCCGCGCGACGAGCTGCTGCAGACCGACGAGGACAGCCTCTTCGAGATCGCGATGGAGATCCTCCATCTCCAGGACCGCCAGCGGCTGCGCCTGTTCCTGCGCCGCGACCCGTTCGAGCGGTTCGTCTCGTGCATCGTCTTCGTGCCCCGCGAGCGCTACAACACGGCGCTGCGCGAGCGGCTCGAGGGGATCTTGAAGGCGGCCCTGGGCGCCGCCGAGAGCGAATGGCAGGCGCAGGTCGCGGAATCCCTCCTGGCCCGCATCGTCTTCACCTTCCGCACACCCTCCGGCGTGCCCGACGAGCTCGACGTCGCCGATCTCGAGCGCAAGCTGGTCGAGGCCTCGCAGAACTGGATCGACCAGCTGCGCACCGCCCTGGCCGACGCTCTTGGCGAGGAGGAGGGCAACCGGCTCCTGCGGCTCTACGGGCGCTCCTTCGCGCCCTCCTACCAGGACACCGTGCCGGCACGGGCGGCGCTGCCCGACATCCGCCATCTCGACGCTCTGGCGGCCGGCCGCCAGGGGCCGCTGGCGCTCAGCCTCTACCGCCGCCTCGAGGACCCGGCCGAGACCGTCCGCTTCAAGATCATCCGCCCCGACGAGCCGGTGCTGCTCTCCGACGCGCTGCCCATTCTCGAGAACATGGGCGTCAAGGTGCTCTCCGAGGAGCCCACCCATCTGCGCTCGGGCGAGGGCCGGGCCTTCTCGATCCACGATTTCGGCATGCAGCCGCTGCTCGCCTCGCCGGTCGGCGTCGACGAGGTGCGCACCAAGTTCCAGGACGCCTTCTTGCAGGTCTGGACCGGCCGTGCGGAGAATGACGGCTTCAACGGGCTGGTGCTGGCAGCCGGCCTGGAGGCCCGCCAGATCACCGTGCTGCGCGCCTATTTCCGCTACCTCCTGCAGCTCGGCGTGCCGTTCAGCCAGAGCTATGCCGAGCGCACGCTGCTCGCCAACCCGGCCCTGGCCCGGCTCCTGGTCGAGCTGTTCGAGGCGCGCTTCGACCCCGCCCGCGCGGAGCGCGAGGCCGCCGTGGCGGCGATCGAGCAGGCCATCGAGCAGGCCCTCGACCAGGTGGCGGTGCTCGACGAGGACCGGATCGTGCGCGCCTATCTGGCGCTCATCCGGGCCACCTTGCGCACCAATGCCTGGCAGCGCGGGCCGGACGGCGGTCCCAAAGAGCAGCTTTCCTTCAAGATCGATCCGGCCGCAGCCCCCTACATGCCGGTGCCGCGGCCGGCCTACGAGATCTTCGTCTATGCGCCCTTCGTCGAGGGCGTGCATCTGCGCGGCGGCAAGGTGGCGCGCGGCGGGCTGCGCTGGTCGGACCGGCGCGAGGATTTCCGCACCGAGGTGCTGGGCCTGATGAAGGCCCAGATGGTCAAGAACAGCGTGATCGTGCCGGTGGGCGCCAAGGGCGGCTTCGTGATCAAGCAGCCGCCTTCCGGCGCCGACCGGGCGGCCCTGCAGCAGGAGGCGATCCGCTGCTACCGCAGCTTCCTCTCGGGCATGCTCGACATCACCGACAACCGCGTGCACGGCAACGTGGTGCCGCCCCAAGACGTGGTCCGCTATGACGGCGACGATCCCTACCTGGTGGTGGCCGCCGACAAGGGCACGGCGACCTTCTCCGACATCGCCAACGCCTTGAGTCGCGACTACGGCTTTTGGCTCGACGACGCGTTCGCCTCGGGCGGCTCGGCGGGCTACGACCACAAGGGCATGGGCATCACCGCCAAGGGCGCCTGGGAATCGGTGCGCCGCCACTTCCGCGAGCTGGGCCACGACCCGCAAAGCGAGCCCTTCACTTGTGTCGGCGTGGGCGACATGTCGGGCGACGTGTTCGGCAACGGCATGCTGATGTCGCGGCAGATCCGGCTGATCGCCGCCTTCGACCACCGCCACGTGTTCCTCGACCCCGATCCCGATCCGGCGACGAGCTCCGCGGAGCGCCAGCGCCTGTTCGACCTGCCGCGCTCGTCCTGGGCCGACTACGAGGCCGGCCTGATCAGTGCGGGCGGCGGCGTGTGGCCGCGCAGCGCCAAGCGCATCCAGCTGAGCCCGCAGGCCCGCGCGGCGCTGGCCATCGGAGCCGAGAGCCTGTCGCCGGCCGAGCTGTGCAACGCGATCTTGAAGGCGCCGGTGGACCTGCTGTGGAACGGCGGCATCGGCACCTTCGTGAAAGCCTCCACCGAGAGCCACGCCGAGGCCCAGGACCGCACCAACGACACGCTCAGGGTCGACGGCGCCGAGCTGCGCTGCCGGATCGTCGGCGAGGGCGGCAATCTCGGCATGACCCAGCGCGGCCGCATCGAGTTCGCGGCGCATGGCGGCCGGCTCAACACCGACTTCATCGACAACTCGGCCGGCGTCGACTGCTCGGACCACGAGGTCAACATCAAGGTCCTTCTCAACGAGGTGGTGGCCGCCGGCGACATGACCCTCAAGCAGCGCGACGAGCTGCTCGCCGCCATGACCGAGGAGGTCGGCGCCCTGGTGCTGCGCGACAATGTGCTGCAGAACCTGGCGCTGAGCGTCGGCCAGGCGCTGGGCGACGAGCTGGCCGATGCCAGGGCCGGCCTGATGCGCCGGCTCGAGCGGCGCGGCCGGCTCGACCGCGGCATCGAGATGCTGCCCTCCGACGCCGAGCTCGCCGAGCGGCGCAAGGCGGGCGGCGGGATGACCCGGCCCGAGGCGGCGGTGCTGCTGTCCTATGCCAAGATGACGCTCTACGACGACATCCTGGCGAGCGAGCTGCCCGACCGGGTCTATTTCCTCAACAGCCTGGTGAAATATTTCCCGCGGCCGCTGCGCAAGCGTTATCCCGAGGAGATCGCCCGGCATCGGCTGCGCCGCGAGATTATCGCCACCCTGCTCGCCAACAGTCTGATCAATCGCGGTCTCGAGGTCTTTGTCAGCCAGCTCGGCGACCAGACGGGCTCCTCGCTCACCGAGATCGTCATGGCCTTCGTGGTCGCCCGCGACGCCTTCGATCTGGTGCCCTTTTGGGGCGAGGTCGAGGCGCTGCCGGAGAGCGTGCCCGCGGCATTGCAGATCGAGCTGCTGGTGGCCGCCCGCCAGGTGCTGATCGCCGGCACCCGCTGGTTCCTCACCAGCGCGCGCCGGCCGCTGGTGATCCGCGAGGCGGTCGGGCGTTTCCGGCCGGATATCGCGCGCCTGCGCGAGGTCCTGGAGGAGGTTTTGGCGGCACCCCATCTGGCGCGCTTTCGCGAGCAGCTCGCCCGCTACAGCGCGCTCGGTGTCGAGCCGCCGCTGGCCCGCGCCGCCGCGGGCCTGGCCCTGCTCGTGCCGGCGAGCGACATCGTGGCGGTGGCCCGGGGCAGGGTCGGCGAGGACAATGGCGATCTGCTGCTGCCCGCCGCGGTCACCTATTTCGCCCTCGATGCGGCTCTCGAGCTCGACCGGCTGCGCGAGCAGCTTCGCGGCGCGCCGGTGCACAGCCGCTGGGACCGGCTGGCTCTGGGCAGCCTCGAGGACCGGCTTTGCGAGGTGCTGCGGCGACTGACCGCACGGGCCCTCGAGCACGGCATCGGCCGGGCCGGGCCGGCGGCGGCGCCGGAGGAGGTCGACGCCTATCTTGAGGGACTGCACGGACACGCCCGATACCGCGAGATCGTCGAGGATATCGCCACGGCGCCGGCACCGGATCTCGCCATGCTGAGCGTTGCGGTCGGGGTGCTCAACGAGGTGGGCGTGGTTGCCGAGTGACGGGAAAGTCGCAGGCCGGGCATGGCGGCCCGCTTCTTGCGAAGGTGACGATTATGGGATATCCGGCACGACGCGCGTGGCCTTGGGGCGCCGACCACTGGCGGGCGACATGGGCAGATGCCGCCGGAATGCGCTGGTGGGAAAAACTGTCTTCTCAACGAGAACCGCGCGGCTCCCCGGAGACGACCATATGAACCAGTCCGTTTCGCTGAAGCTCAAGGAAGGCGAGCTCTTCTTTCGCCAGTGGCTGCGATCGCCCAAGTCGATGGGATCGGTGATCCCTTCCTCGCAGGCGCTGGCCAAGGCTATAGCCGGCGCAGTGGCCTGGCAGCCCGGCCAGTACGTGGTCGAGCTCGGCGGCGGCACCGGAGCGATCACCCAGGGTCTCCTCGACCGCGGCATCCCGCGCGACAGGATGATCGTCATCGAGCTCGAGGAGCATCTGCACTCCTACCTGCAGGAGCGGCTGCCGGGCTCGCACGTCATCAAGGGTGACGCCACCAAGCTCGACAACATCCTCGAGGAGCTGGGCGTCGACAATGTGTCGACCGTGGTCTCGGGCCTGCCGATGCTGGGCATGCCCTTCGAGTTCCACCAGGCGATCGTCGGCCAGGGCCTCAAGGCGGTGGCCGACCGCGGGCACATGCTCCAATACACCTACTCGCCGGTCCCGCCGGTGCCGGCCCGCAAGCTCGGCATCCGCGCCAGGCTGTGCAAGTACGTGATGTGGAATTTCCCGCCCGCCACCGTCTGGCGCTACACGCCGCGCGCCTGACCCGCTTGCCCCGGCGCCTCGCGCCGGGCCGTCAGCTCGACCAGCGCCCCGCTCCGGCGGGGCGCTTGGCGTTTGGGGCCGACCTTGCGGCGGCCTGCCTTCACCGGCCTGTGCGTGCGGATGCACATGCCTGCTATGCGTCGCTGCATGGCCCTGCTATAGCCGAATGATGGGCCATCGCCCCGTGCAACCGGGGAGGGCCCTCGACGACAGGGAGGACAGTGGATGCGACAGCAAGCTCCGGCTCGTCCAGGCGGCCAGAAGCCCGCTCCCCGACCGCTCCCGTTGCGTCCAGATGGCTGCCGCCGGCGATTGCCTGCGGGGGCCTGACGCATGCGGCTGCCGGAGCTCGAGACCCTCGACACGTTCCCCAAGCTGCTCCTCCACAACGCCGCCAACTGGCCGGATGCCATCGCCCTGCGCGAGAAGGAATTCGGCATCTGGAACGAGTTCAGCTGGGCGCACTGCCGCGACCGGGTGCGCGAGATCGCCTACGGGCTCAAGGCTCTGGGCCTCGAGCGCGGCGAGGTGGTGGCGATCGTCGGCCGCAACCGTCCCAACTGGCTGTGGAGCGAGCTCGCCGCCCACTGCGTCGGCTGCATGACGCTGGGCATCTACGAGGACGTGCTGGCCCAGGAGGCCGGCTATCTGCTCGAGTTCGCCCAGGCGCGGGTCGTGGTCTGCGAGGACGAGGAGCAGGTCGACAAGATCCTCGAGCTGGACCGCGAGGCCGCGAGCCTGCACTGGATCGTCTACCACGATGATCGCGGCATGCGGAAATACGCCGACCCGCGCCTCGTGAGCTGGCAGCAGCTTCTCCACAAAGGGGCCGCCCTGGCCGGTCGCCATCCGGGCCTGATCGACGCCGCGATCGCCGCCGGGCAGGGAAACGATGTGGCGGTGCTGTGCACCACCTCCGGCACGACGGCGCACCCCAAGCTGGCGATGCTGCAGTTCCGGCCCTTCCTCGAGCATATCGCGGCCTACCTGCGGGCCGACCCGCGCGAGCCCGAGGACGAGTATGTCTCGATCCTGCCCATGCCGTGGATCATGGAGCAGGTCTATGTGGTGGCCATGCCGCTGCTCTCGCGGATCCGGGTGAGCTTTCCCGAGAGCGAGGAGACGGTGATGCGCGACCTGCGCGAGATCGGCCCCACCCATGTCCTGCTGGCGCCGCGGGTCTGGGAGCAGACAGCCGCCGACCTGCGCTCGCGGATCATGGACGCCGGGCCCCTGACCCGCCATCTGTTCGACTGGGCGGTGCGCGGCGGGGTATCGGCGCTGGAGAAGGGCCGTCGGCAGCGGATCGCCGATCTCCTCGTGTTCGCCGCGCTGCGCGACCGGCTGGGCTTCTCCCGCCTGAAGTCGGCGGCCACCGGCGGCGCGGCGCTGGGGCCCGACACGTTCAAGTTCTTCCTCGCCATGGGCGTGCCCCTCAAGCAGCTCTACGGCCAGACCGAGGCTGCCGGCGCCTACACGCTGCAGGTCCACCCCGAGATCGACACGGACAGCTCGGGCGTGCCCTTCGACGACACCCAGCTTTGCATACGCGATCCCGACGAGAACGGCGTGGGCGAGATCCTGACCCGCCATGCCGGCATGTTCGCGGGTTATTTCGGCAGCGAGGCGGCGAGCCGCGAGGCCTTCACGGCGGAGGGCTGGATGGCCACCGGCGATGCCGGCTTCCTCGACGGGAAGGGGCGCCTGACGGTCATCGACCGGATGAGCGACATCGCCACCACCTCGGCGGGCACGCGGTTCAGCCCGCAATTCATCGAGAACAAGCTCAAGTTCTCGCCCTATATCGGCGAGTGCGTGGTGCTCGGCAACGCACGGCCGTGGCTGGCGGCGATCTTGTGCATCCGCTACTCCATGGTCGCCAAGTGGGCCGAGGCCGGCCGGATCGGCTTCACCACCTACCAGAATCTCGCGGCCAACGAGCGGGTCCAGGCGCTGCTCGCCGGCGAGGTCGAGAAGGTCAATGAGAGCCTGCCCGAGGCCCAGCGGATCCGCCGCTTCCTGCTGCTCTACAAGGAGCTGGACCCCGACGACGGCGAGCTGACCCGCACGAGGAAGGTCCGTCGCGGGGTGATCGACGAGCGCTATGGCGCGCTCATCGAGTCCATCTATGCCGGCCGCGACCTGGCCCATGTAGAGACCGAGGTGACCTTCGAGGACGGCCGCAAGGGACGGATCGTGGCCGATCTGGCGATCCACGACAGCAGCGCCCACCGCTCCGTGCCGAAGGCCGCTTGAGATGGGGCTGATGACGCTGGAGCGCCCCGGCGGCAACCGCTTGCGGCAGTTCGACGAGGCGCTCCTGGCGCTCGAGGGGGTGAGCCTGCGCTTTGGCGGGGTGAACGCGCTCTCCGACATCAGCTTCGACATCCGCAAGGGCGAGATCCGCGCCATCATCGGCCCCAACGGCGCCGGCAAGTCCTCGATGCTCAACGTCATCAACGGGTTCTACCAGCCCCAGGAGGGCACCATTCGCTGGAAGGGGCGCGAACGGCGGCGCATGAATCCCTATCTCGCGGCCTCCACCGGCATCGGCCGCACCTTCCAGAACATCGCCCTCTTCAAGGGCATGAGCACGCTGGACAATGTGATGTCGGGCCGCGCCTTGAAGATGCGCCGCGGGCTGTTCTGGCAGCTCGTCTGGATCGGCCCGGCGCGCCGCGAGGAGATCGAGCATCGACGGCGGGTCGAGGAGATCATCGACTTCCTCGAGATCGAGCACATCAGGCGCACGCCGGTGGGCAAGCTGCCCTACGGCCTGCAAAAGCGGGTCGAGCTGGCGCGGGCGCTGGCCATGGAGCCCGAGCTCCTGCTTCTCGACGAGCCGATGGCCGGCATGAATCTCGAGGAGAAGGAGGACATGGCCCGCTACATCCTCGAGGTGAACGAGCAGTTCGGCACCACCATCGCCCTGATCGAGCACGATATCGGCGTGGTGATGGACCTCTCCGACCGGATCGTGGTCCTCGACTACGGGCGCATGATCGCCGACGGCACGCCCGAGAAGGTGAGCCGCGACCAGGCGGTGATCGACGCCTATCTCGGCGTGGCCCACTGAGGAGCGGCGGATGGGCGAGATCCTCTACCTCATCCTGGTCGACCCTTTCGTGCAGATGGCCGAGCTGCCGGATTTCTTCCTGCAGGTCCTGTGGGAGGGCTTCGTCTCGGGCATCCTCTATGCGCTGATCGCCCTTGGCTTCGTGCTGATCTTCAAGGCCTCGGGCGTCTTCAACTTCGCGCAGGGCATCATGGTGGTGTTCGCCGCCCTCTCGCTGGTGGGCCTGTGGGAGGCGGGCGTCCCGGCGTTCCTGGCGCTGGCGCTTTGCGTGCTCGTCATGCTGGGGCTGGCGCTCGGGGTGGAACGTCTGGTGCTCAGGCCGCTGGTCAACCAGCCCGACATCATCCTCTTCATGGCCACGATCGGCCTTACCTATTTCCTCATCGGCCTGGGCGAGTTCATCTTCGGCGGCGAGCCCAAGACGATGATCACCAGCGAGCTGCTCCTGCCCACCGGCTCCCATGCCTGGGAGGTGATGGGCGGCGTGGTGATCTTCCAGGAGATCGACATCGCCGCCGCCGTCATCGCCGGCGTGCTCATGACGGCGCTGGGCCTGTTCTTCCAGAACACCCGGATCGGCCGGGCGCTGCGCGCCGTGGCCGACGACCACCAGGCGGCCCTCTCGGTGGGCATCTCGCTGAACCAGATCTGGGCCATCGTGTGGTTCGCCGCCGGCATCGTGGCGCTGGCCACCGGGATCATGTGGGGGGCGCGCTCGGACGTGAGCTTCGCGCTCCAGATCGTGGCCTTGAAGGCCCTGCCGGTGCTGGTGCTGGGCGGGCTCACCTCGGTGCCGGGTGCGATCGTCGGCGGGCTCATCATCGGGGTGGGCGAGAAGATCGGCGAGATCTACTGGGGCAGCATGATCGGCGGCGGCATCGAGGGCTGGCTCGCCTACTTCATCGCCCTGGCCTTCCTGCTGGTCCGCCCGCAGGGGCTGTTCGGCGAGCGCATCATCGAGCGGGTCTAGGGAGGCGGGCGGATGCTCTACCGCGAGACCGGCCAGTTCAGGACCAGCTACGCCGCCGACCAGGCGATCTTCCCGCTGCGCCAGGACCGGATCGGCATCGCCGCCATCGCCCTCGCGGCAGCGCTCGCCGTGCCGCTGCTGGCCGACGACTTCTTCCTCAACACGATCATGATCCCCTTCCTGATCTTCGCCCTGGCGGCGATTGGGCTCAACCTGCTCACCGGCTATGCCGGCCAGCTCTCGCTGGGCACCGGGGCGTTCATGGGGGTGGGCGCCTATGCCTGCTACAAGCTCACCACCTTCTTTCCCGAGGTGAACGTCCTGCTGCTGATCCTGCTCTCGGGCTTCTTCTCGGCCGGGATCGGCTTCGTCTTCGGGCTGCCCAGCCTGCGCATCAAGGGCTTCTATCTGGCGGTAGCGACGCTCGCCGCACAGTTCTTCCTCGACTGGTGCTTCAACCGGATCGGCTGGCTCTACAATTACAATGCCAGCGGTGCCATCGAGGTGCCGACCCGCGAGGCCTTCGGCATCGTGCTCACCGGCCCCACTGCCACGCCGCTCGCCCGCTACATGGCGGTGCTGGCGCTGGTGGCGCTGATGGCCTGGCTCGCCTCCAACCTCGTGCGCGGGCGGATCGGCCGCTCGTGGATGATGGTTCGCGACATGGACATCGCCGCCGAGCTCATGGGCATCCGCCTGCTGCGCACCAAGCTCCTGGCCTTCGCCGTCTCCTCCTTCTACTGCGGCGTGGCCGGGGCGATGATGGTGTTCCTGTGGCTGGGAGCGGCCGAGGCGTCGTCCTTCGGGATCAACGTCTCCTTCCAGGTGCTCTTCATGGTCATCATCGGCGGGCTCGGGAGCCTGATCGGCTCCTTCATGGGGGCCGCCTTCATCTGGATCCTGCCCATCGTGATCCGCTTCGTGCCGGCGATGCTGGGCCTCGACGTGGGGGCCGCCACGGTCGAGCACGTGAGCTTCATGCTGGTGGGCGGCCTCATCATCTTCATTCTCATTGCCGAGCCGCACGGCTTCGCGCGACTGTGGCAGGTCGCCAAGCAGAAGATGCGGACCTGGCCGTTCCCCTACTGAGGACGGCCCATGATAAAGGAGGCTCGAGAATGCGACTTCGACAGGCCCTTCTCGGCGCCGCGGCGCTGGCCGTGGCGGCCGGCGCGCCGGCAGCGCCGGTGCTGGCGGAACTCTACGTGCCGCTGCTCACCTACCGCACCGGCGCCTATGCCGGCTCCGGCATCCCCATCGCCGACGGCATGCACGACTACCTGGCGATGCTCAACGCCCGCGACGGCGGCATCGGCGGCGTGCGGATCGCCATCGAGGAGTGCGAGACCGGCTACGACGCGCAAAAGGGCGTGGAGTGCTACGAGAGCACCAAGGGGAAGGGGGCGCTGGTCTACAACCCCTATTCCACCGGCATCACGCTCCAGCTCATCCCCAAGGCCTCGGTGGACAGGATACCCGTGCTCTCCATGGCCTACGGGCTGTCGGCGGCGGCGGTGGGCGAGACCTTCCCGTGGATCTTCAACCCGCCCGACACCTACTGGGACGGCGCCTCGGCGATCATCAAGTACATCGCCGAGCAGGAGGGCGGCCTCGACGCGCTCGAGGGCAAGAAGATCGGCTACATCTATCTCGATGCCGGCTACGGCCGCGAGCCGATCCCGCTGCTCGAGCAGCTCGCCCAGAAGTACGGCTACGAGCTGGTGCAGTATCCGGTGCCCGGCAACCAGATGCAGAACCAGTCCTCGCAGTGGCTCAACGTGCGCCGCGACCGGCCGGACTACATGGTGATGTGGGGCTGGGGGGCGATGAACCCCACGGCGGTCAAGGAGGCCGCCAAGATCCGCTTCCCCATGGAGAAGTTCATCGGCGTGTGGTGGGCCGGCGGCGACGACGACGCACGCCCGGCGGGCGAGGGGGCCAAGGGCTACAAGACCCTGAACTTCCACGGCGTGGGCGCCGACTACGGGGCCATCCAGGACATTCTCGAGCATGTCGTGAAGAAGGGGCAGAGCAAGGTCGCAAGCTCCGACAAGGTGGGCGAGAACCTCTACAACCGCGGCGTCATGAACTCGGTCTTCATCGCCGAGGCGATCCGCACCGCGCAGGAGCTCACCGGCAAGAAGGAGGTGGACGCGGTCGACGTCCGGCGTGGCTTCGAGAATCTCAACATCACCGAGGAGCGCCTCGAGGAGATCGGCCTCGAGGGCTTCATGAAGCCGCTCCAGATCACCTGCGAGGACCATTCCGGCCACAACCCGGTCTATGTGCAGCAGTGGAACGGCCAGCGCTGGGAGCCGGTCTCGGAGTGGTTCGAGCCCATGAGCGACGTGGTCCGCCCGCTCCTCGAGCAGGCGGCCAAGGACTATGTCCAGGCCAACCAGCCCTGGCCCGAGCGGGCGGAGCCCTGCGAGTGAGCCCCTCCTGACGCCCGGGAGACGCCAGTGAGCGCCACTGCCGCCGCGCCGATCCTCGAGGTCAACAATATCGAGGTCGTCTACGACCACGTGATCCTGGTGCTCAAGGGCGTCTCCCTCACCGTGCCGGAGGGCGGCATCGTGGCGCTGCTCGGCGCCAACGGGGCAGGCAAGACCACCACCTTGAAGGCGGTCTCCAATCTGCTCGGCGCCGAGCGCGGCGAGGTCACCAAGGGCAGCATCCTGCTGGGCGGCGAGCAGGTGCAGGCCCTCGATCCCAACGAGCTGGTGCGGCGCGGCTGCATCCAGGTGATGGAGGGCCGGCACTGTTTTGGCCACCTCACCGTCGAGGAGAACCTGCTCACCGGCGCCTTTACCCGCAAGGACGGGGCGGCGGCGATCCGCGCCGATCTCGAGATGGTCTACGGCTACTTTCCCCGGCTCCGCGAGCGCCGCCGCTCGCTGGCCGGCTACACCTCGGGCGGCGAGCAGCAGATGTGCGCCATCGGCCGGGCCCTCATGGCGCGGCCGCGGGTGATCCTGCTGGACGAGCCCTCCATGGGCCTGGCTCCGCAACTGGTCGAGGAGATCTTCGAGATCGTGGCCCAGCTCAACCGCGAGAGCGGGGTGAGCCTGCTCCTGGCCGAGCAGAACACCAACATCGCCCTGCGCTACGCCACCTACGGCTACATTCTCGAGAACGGCCGGGTGGTCCTCGACGGCGATGCCGCGAGCCTCGGGAGCAACGAGGACGTCAAGGAGTTCTATCTCGGCATGAGCTCCTCGGGGCGGCGCAGCTTTCGCGACATCAAGAGCTACAAGCGGCGCAAGCGGTGGCTGTGAGGCAGGGAGCGCTGCCCGCGCGCCGGCTGCCGTCTCGTGCACACGCATTGTCACGGAGGGCGCGGGCCGCTATTGCCGAAGCTGGTTGATTGTACGCATCGCCGGCGAGCATGTCTCGAGGCCGGCCGGGAGGGGCAGCAGCGATGCCGGAGTCCGGAGGCATCTATTACGATCGCCAGGAGGTTCGCGCTGCCGCCGAGCGCGAACAGGCGATGTTTCACGCCTTGCCGGGCCTCATCCGCCACGCCCTCGACAACGCGCCCTTCTTCACGCGCCACCTGGCGGGCATCGACCCGGACGAGGTGGGCGACCGCGCCGCGCTGGCGCGGTTGCCGGTGGTCCGCAAGTCGGATCTGGCCGAGCAGCAGCAGGCCGAGCGCCCGTTCGGCGGGCTGATGGCCACGCCCATAGGCCGGCTCGCCCGGATCTTCGCCTCGCCCGGCCCGATCTACGATCCCGAGGGCGTGCGCCACGACTATTGGCGCTTCGCCCGGGCCATGTTCGCGGCCGGGTTCCGCTCAGGCGAGATCGTCCACAACAGCTTCTCCTACCATCTGACCCCCGCGGGCTCGATGGCCGAGGGCGGTGCCAGGGCGCTGGGCTGCCCGGTGATCCCCGGCGGCACCGGCCACACCGAGCAGCAGGCGCGCATCATCGCCGACGTGCGCCCGGCGGCCTATGTGGGCACGCCCTCCTTCCTGCTGATCCTCCTGGAGAAAGGCCGTGAGCTCGGCCTGGACATGGGCTCGATCACCAAGGCGCTGGTATCGGGCGAGGCCTTCCCGCCGGCGCAGCGCGAGCGGCTGAAGGCCGGCTTCGGCATCGACGCCTGCCAGTGCTACGCCACCGCCGATCTCGGCCTGGTGGCCTACGAGAGCAACGCCCGCGACGGGCTCATCGTCGACGAATCGATCATCGTCGAGATCGTCCGGCCGGGCACCGGCGATCCGGTGCCCGAGGGCGAGGTCGGCGAGATCGTGGTCACCGCCTTCAATCCCGACTATCCGCTGGTCCGCTTCGCCACCGGCGATCTCTCCGCGGTGCTGCCCGGCGAGAGCCCCTGCGGGCGCACTAACATGCGGATCCGCGGCTGGATGGGCCGCGCCGACCAGGCCACCAAGGTGCGCGGCATGTTCGTCCAGCCGCGCCAGATCGCCGAGCTGCTGCGCCGTCACCCCGAGGCGGCGCGCGCCCGGCTGATCGTCGAGGCCGCTGACGGCAAGGACCGGATGCGGCTGGTCTGCGAGGTGGCGCGACAGCCCGAGGGGCTGGCCTCGGCCATCGCCGAGAGCGTACGCGGCATCACCGGTATGCGTGCCGAGGTCGAGCTGGTGGCGCCCGGGAGCCTCCCCAACGACGGCAAGGTCATCGACGACAGACGTGCCGTCACCTGAGCCCGCCCTTTTCGCCGCCCAGGCCCTCGCCTGCGCCCGCGGCGGCCGCCTCGTCTTCGAGGAGCTGAGCTTCGCCCTGGCGCCGGGCGAGGCGCTGCTGCTGCGCGGGCCCAACGGCTGCGGCAAGTCCTCGCTGCTGCGCATGCTGGCGGGTCTGCTGCGCCCTGCCGGCGGCCGGCTGATGTGGGAAGGGGAGGCGGTCGCGGCCGACCTGCCGGCGCACCATGTGCGGCTCCACTATGTGGGCCACGGCAACGCCATCGCCACCACCCTCACCGCCGAGGAGAACCTGGCCTTCTCCACCGAGCTGCTGGGCGGCACCGGCGAGCATCTGGCGGCTGCCCTGGCGGCGTTCGACCTGGAGCCGCTGGCCTCGAGCCCCGGCCGCTTCCTCTCGGCCGGCCAGCGCCGCCGCCTGGCCCTGGCGCGGCTCGTGGCGGCGCCGAGAAAGCTGTGGCTCCTCGACGAGCCCGGCGTGGGGCTCGACCGGGCCAGCCGCGCGCGGCTAGAGGCTGCGATCGGCGCGCACCGGGCCGCGGGCGGCATCTGCGTGCTGGCGACCCACGGCGACGTCGCGGTGTCCGATCCGCTGGTGATCGATTTTCATGGATGAGCCTTCGATGATGCGACCGCTCCTGGCGGTGCTGCGCCGGGACCTGCGGCTTGCGCGGCGGCGCGCCGGCGAGACCCTTCTGGGCGTGCTGTTCTTCGTGCTGGCGCTCTCGCTCTTCCCCTTCGGCGTGGGGCCTGCGCCCGACATCCTGGCGCGGATCGGCGGCGGGGTGATCTGGGTCCTGGCGCTGCTTTCCGTGCTGCTATCGCTGGACCGGCTGTGGCAGAGCGATTTCGAGGACGGCTCGCTGGAGCAGCTGGCGCTGGCGGCGGTGCCGCTAGAGCTGGTGGTGCTCGCCAAGTGCGCCGCCCACTGGCTTTCGGGCGGGCTGCTGCTGGTGCTGGTAGCACCGCTGCTGGCGGTCCTCATGGCGATGCCCGCCGAGGCGATGCTGGTGCTGCCGCTGACGCTGCTGCTGGGCACGCCGACCCTGACGCTGGTCGGCAGCATCGGCGCCGCCCTGCTGCTGGGCGCCAGGCGCGGCGGTGCGCTCGTGGCGCTGCTCGTCCTGCCGCTCTATATTCCCGTACTGATCTTCGGGGTGAGTGCTGCCGAGGGTGCCCTGATGGGGCTGGGCGGCACGGCTCAGCTGTTGATCCTGGGAGCCATGCTCCTGGCATCGGCGGCGCTGGCGCCGTTCGCCGCGGCAGCGGCCCTGCGGCTCGCCCTCGAATAGACCCTTGCGCATCGGCAGCACGAGCAGAAGCGAATCCATGCACTTTCTCGCCAACCCCCTCCGCTTCCAGCGGATCGCCGACGCCATCTTCCCCTGGGCCGCAGGCGGTGCCGCCCTCCTGGCGCCGCTGGCGCTGTGGCTGGCCCTCGTGGTGGCGCCGCCCGACTATCAGCAGGGCGAGGCCGTGCGCATCATGTATGTGCACGTGCCGGCGGCCTGGATGGCGATGTTCGTCTATCTGTGCGTCGCCGCGGGCAGCGCTGCCGGCCTGATCTGGCGGCATCCGATGGCCGAGGTGACGGCGCGGGCCGCAGCCCCCATCGGCGCCTGCTTCACCGCCATCGCCCTCTTCACCGGCTCGGTGTGGGGCAAGCCGATGTGGGGGACCTGGTGGGTCTGGGACGCGAGGCTCACCTCGGTCCTGATCCTCTTCTTCCTTTACCTGGGCTACATGGCCCTGCACGACGCCTTCGAGGACCCGCAGCGCGGCGCGAGGGCGGCCTCGATCCTGGGCCTCGTGGGCCTGGTCAACCTGCCCGTCATCAAGTTCTCGGTCGACTGGTGGAACACCCTCCACCAACCCGCCAGCATCGTGCGGCTGGATGGCCCCACCATCGATCCCAGCATGCTCTGGCCGCTGTTCACGATGATGGGCTTCTTCAAGCTCTTCTTCGTGGCCGTGCTGGTGCTGCGCATCCGTGCCCAGCTGGCCGAGCGCCGGCTCGCCAATCTGCGCCTGGGAGCGGAAGGGCGAGCCTGACGGCCGTGGCTCAGGTGATGCCAAGCAGCGAGAGGATTACCAGAACCACGACGACCACGCCGATAATGTAGAAGATGTTGTACATGCGTCTTTCTCCGAAGGGCGCGGCCGGCGCTGCTCAGCGCCCGACCACGGTGTTGGCGACATGGGCGCCCCGCTGCCCCATGGGGCGGTCGGGGCCCACGGTTGTGTCCCGGCTCGTGTGGAGCTCGAGCTGGGCGTTGATCTCGGCGCCGAACAGGATCACCACGGCCGAGACGTAGAACCACATCATCGCGCCGATGACGGCACCCAGCGGGCCGTAGGTGGCGTCGTAGGCGGCGAAGTTGGCGACGTAGAACGAGTAGAGCGCCGCCACGATCAGCCAGAGGATGACCGTCACCAGTGAGCCGGGCGTGATCCAGCGCCACCTGGCGTGCCGCCGGCTGGGGCCATAGCGGTAAAGCACCCCCAGCCCCAGCACGAGGCCGGCGCCCAGCAGCGTCCACGAGAGCAGGGTCACCAGCACCTCGCCGAGCCGGCCCAGCCAGGCGAAGCTCAAGAGGGCGGGAAGCCCGACCACGACGGTCAGCGTCACGATCACGCCGACCACCGCGCCCAGGGTCAAGAGCAGGGCTATCAGCGAGAACTGGATGAAGTTCCGGCGCTCCGGCTCCTGATAGACGATGTTGAGCGCCGTCATCATCGACTTCACGCCGGCAGCCGTGCTCCACAACGCCAGGGCCGAGCTCAGGGCAAGGCCCCAACCCAGCGTCGCCTGCGGCTTGCTCACCACCGCCTCCACCCGGTCGGCGACCATCGCGAAGGCCTGGTCGGGCAGCAGCGGGCGCAGCGCCTCGAGCTGCGGCGCGACGGTGGCGACGTCGAACAGCAGCCCGTAGAGCGAGACCAGGATGGTGATCCCCGGAAAGATGGCGAGGAGGGTGTAGAAGGCGCAGCCCGCGGCGATCAACGGCACATTGTCGTTGAGCGTATCGACGCCGGCACCCTTCGCCACGCGCCACCACAAGCGGGGCGGGAAGTGGGTGGGCCCTTGAAGTGCCCGGCCCGCGGCCTCTTCCGCATCCCCGCCCATGGCCGAGGCTCAGCCGCGCCGCTCGTCCGTGGCGCCGGACTGCCCGCCGCCCATCTCGCGCCGGGCCGCCTCGCTGCCGGCGTGGATGGCGGCTTCGGCCGTGCGCCGCACACCGGCGCTGCCTTCGCGCACCTGCTCGCGCGCGTCATGCGCCATCTCGCCGGCCTCGCGCTTGGGCACGAGACCCTCGCGCTCTGCCGCCTCGCGTGCGGCCCCGCTGGCCTCGTTCGCCACCCGTGACACGCTTTGGGTGGCGGCGGCCGTGGCCCGGCTGGCAAGGTCGCGCACCGCGGGGCCCAGCGTCTCGCGCTCCTGCCGCGTCGGCGGCACGAGGAAGGCGAGGAGCGCACCGGCCGAGATGCCGAGGGCCGCCATCAAGAGCGGCTGCTCCTGCAGCGAGCTGAGCGCCCGGTTGCCGGCCTGGCGCATGCGCTGGGCGCTCTCCGCCGCACTGTCGGCGGCATGGCGGTAGCCCTCACGGCCGCGCCTCATGGCACCGTCCCGCCACGCCGCGGCCCGGGCCGAGGCCGCCGCGTAGCGGTCGGCCGCAGCGCTCATGCCGTCATCCACCCGCTGCCGGAACGAGGCCAGGGTCTCGCCGGCGCTGCGCGTGACGCCCAGAACGCCGGCCTTGGCGTGGTAGACGCGCTCTTGGAAGGTCTCGGCAGTCTCGTCGGCGCGCCGCGAGATCCGCTCGCCGGCTTCCCGGGCGCGGCGGGCAAGATCCTCGCCCATGCCCGGCCCCTCGTCGGCCGCGTTGCCATACTCGCCGACGAAGCGCGGATCGGGGCCCGGATAGGGTGCCGGCGGCGGATAGCTGCCGGCCTGCGGCGCCGGCCGCGAAGCCATCAGCCATGCGAGGCCGACGCCAACCAGCGCCACCGGCATCGGGTTGGTGCGCACGGTGCGCATGAAGTTGTCGGTGAACTCGGCGCCACCGCCCTCGCGGCCCCAGGCGATCGCCTGGTCGAGCATCTGCCCGGGCGAGAGCTTATCCTGGAGCGCGTCGATCGTGGCGTCGAGCCGCACGCGCGTCTGCTCGAGATCGCGCTCGATCCTGTTGGTATCGCTCACGAGACCTGCTCCTTCACCAGATCCATGTCCTTGCGCAGGTTGCGCGCGGTACGGTCGGGGGCGAGGCTGGTCGCCGACAGGGCGCTGGCGCCCGCCTTGACCATCACCATGCCGATGATCGCCACCACGCCGCCGACGATCAGCGCCGCGAGCCACAGCGGCATGTGGTTGGCGAGGCCGAAGACGAGGGCGAACAGCAAGATGAGGAGCGCCGCGAAGGCGACGAGCGAGCCGCCGATGATGCTCACCACCGCCATCACCATCTGGTGCAGCTTGTCGCCCGCCTCGGCGCGGGCGAGGGCGATCTCGTCGCGGATCAGGCGAATGACGTCGTCGGCCAGCGAGCGGAGAAGATCGCCCACCGACCGGTCCTGGACACGCTGCTCCATCAGCCGATCCTCCCGTTGCTCGGGGTGCCGCCCGGCCGGGGCGGCGTCATGCCACCATGGGGCGTCGAGGCGGCGCCCGGCTGCCCGGTCGTGCGGGCCGGATCGAGGCTCCCCGCCGGTGCGGGGCTCGCCGGCTGCGGCCGGTAGGGTTCTGCTGCGGGGCCGCTCTGCGGGTGCGCCTCGTGGGAATGCGGGCCGGATTCGGGGGCCGAGCGGCTGGTGGCGGCATTGGCGGCACGGCCGAGAGCAAAGCCCAGGGCTACCGTCGCACCCATGAACAGAGCCGGCTGGCGGCGCCCGAACTGCTCCACCGCCGAGAGGATGCTGCCCATGTCGCGGCTCTTGAGCGACTCGGCGATGCCGCCAAGCTCGCGTGCGCCGACATCGACGAGATCGGCGAGCCAGGCCTCCTGGCCGCGCAGATCCTCGGCGGTCTTGCCGATATGATCGGCCACACCGGAGATACGCTCGGCGAGCCTGTCCTTTTGGGCCTCGGCCGTTCCTTCCACCCGGTCGCGGGCCGCCGCGCCGAGCCGGCGCGCCTCGGCGGTTACCGTCTCGGCGGCTTTGCCGGCCTCCCGGCTGACATCGTCGGCGGCGCCGCGGGCCTCGTCCTGCACCGAGCGGGCCGCAGGGCCTGGCGTTCCGGTCGTCGGGCCGCCCGGTTGGGCCTGGCCGCCGGTCCCCGGCGTGCCGGGACCGCCATAGCGTGGATCCTGGTTCATGTGCTGTCCCCGGTTTCTGCTAGGGTGCTGCCTCGAACAACGCAGGGCGCAGGGCACAGTTCCGAGGAGGCGGTTGACAAGACGCCGCGCGCCGTCTCCGGCGGGCTGCCGCGTCGTGGCGACCGGGGAATGCGGTCGGGACCTTTGACCCGTTCCAGCCTGGCATTATAAGGGGCGCGTCTCCGCGAGACCGGGGCGCCCCCCGCCGCGCGGCATCACGGAACTCGTGTCAGAGGAGATTTCCCGTGCGCGTCACCGGCCACGACAGCCTGCAGGTCCGCCGTTCCCTCGCCGTCGGCGACCGTTCCTACGACTATTTCAGCATTCCCGAGGCGGCGAAGGAGTTGGGCGACGTCTCCCGCCTGCCGTTCTCCATGAAGGTGCTCCTCGAGAACCTCCTGCGCTTCGAGGATGGACGCACCGTCACGGTCGACGACCTCAAGGCGGTGGCCGCCTGGCTCAAGAAGCGCTCGAGCAGCCACGAGATCGCCTACCGCCCGGCCCGCGTGCTCATGCAGGACTTCACCGGCGTGCCCGCCGTGGTCGACCTGGCGGCGATGCGCGATGCCATGGTCGGTCTCGGCGGCGAGCCGCGCAAGATCAACCCGCTGGTGCCGGTCGATCTGGTCATCGACCATTCCGTGCAGGTCGACGCCTTCGCCAGCGCCATGGCCTTCGGCCGCAACGTCGAGCTCGAGTATGAGCGCAACGCCGAGCGCTACGCCTTCCTGCGCTGGGGCTCCAAAGCGTTCGACAATTTCCGCGTGGTGCCGCCGGGCACCGGGATCTGCCACCAGGTGAACCTCGAGTTCCTCTCGCAGGTCGTGTGGACCGCCAAGGACGGCAACACCGAGGTGGCCTATCCCGACACGCTGGTCGGCACCGACAGCCACACCACCATGGTCAACGGCCTCGCCGTGCTGGGCTGGGGCGTGGGCGGGATCGAGGCCGAGGCGGCGATGCTGGGCCAGCCGGTATCCATGCTGCTCCCCGAGGTGGTGGGCTTCCGCCTGACCGGCAAGCTGCCCGAGGGGGCCACCGCCACCGATCTCGTGCTCACCGTCACCCAGATGCTCCGCAAGAAGGGTGTGGTGGGCAAGTTCGTCGAGTTCTACGGTCCCGGCCTCGACCACCTGCCGCTCGCCGACCGCGCCACGATCGCCAACATGGCGCCGGAATACGGGGCAACCTGCGGCTTCTTCCCGATCGACCAGGTGGCGATCGACTACATGAAGCTCACCAACCGCGACGCCGGGCGCATCGCGCTGGTCGAGGCCTATGCCAAGGCCCAGGGCATGTGGCGCGAGACCGACACGCCCGATCCGCTCTTCACCGCCTCGCTCGAGCTCGATCTGGGCGAGGTCGTCCCCTCGCTGGCCGGCCCCAAGCGCCCGCAGGACCGGGTGCCGCTGAGCGATGCCAAGGCGGGCTTCGCGAGCGTCCTCCCGGCGCTCGCCGGCGACACCCCTGTCGATGCCCGGCAGAAGGTGAAAGGCGAGGACTATGAGCTCGGCCATGGCGACGTGGTGATCGCCGCCATCACGAGCTGCACCAACACCTCTAATCCGGGCGTGATGATCGCCGCCGGCCTGGTGGCCAAGAAGGCCGCCGAGCGGGGCCTTGCCCGCAAGCCCTGGGTCAAGACCTCGCTGGCCCCGGGCTCCAAGGTGGTCACCGACTATCTCGCCAAGGCCGACCTGCAGCGCTATCTCGACGAGATCGGCTTCGACCTTGTGGGCTATGGCTGCACCACCTGCATCGGCAACTCGGGCCCGCTGCCCGAGGCGATCGGCGAGGCGGTGACCGACGGCAAGCTGGTGGTCTCGGCGGTGCTCTCGGGCAACCGCAATTTCGAGGGCCGCGTCCATCCGCAGGTCAAGGCCAACTATCTGGCCTCGCCGCCGCTGGTGGTGGCCTACGCGTTGGCCGGCTCGATGAAGATCGACATCACCACCGAGCCGCTGGGCAAGGGGAAGGACGGCCGGGACGTCTACCTCAAGGACGTCTGGCCGACCCCGGCCGAGGTCGACGAGGCGGTTCGCCAGGCGGTCAGCCGCGACATGTTCGCCTCCTCCTACGGCGACGTCTTTGCCGGCGACGAGCGCTGGCAGGCGGTGGGCGGCGGCACCTCGGGCATGACCTACGACTGGGACAGCGAGAGCACCTACGTCCAGCTCCCGCCCTACTTCCAGGGCATGGACGCAAAGCCCGCCTCGAAGATCTCGGACATCAGGGGCGCCCGGGTGCTGGGCCTGTTCGGTGACAGCATCACCACCGACCATATCAGCCCGGCCGGCAATATCGCGAGGACCAGCCCGGCCGCCCGCTACCTCCAGGAGCACGGCGTCGAGCAGCGCGACTTCAACTCCTACGGCGCGCGCCGCGGCAACCACGAGGTCATGATGCGGGGCACCTTCGCCAATATCCGCATCAAGAACGAGATGGTGGGCGGCAAGGAGGGCGGCCTCACCCTGCTGCAGCCCGAGGGCAGGGAGATGTCGATCTACGACGCCGCCATGGAGTATGCCAAGGAGGGTACTCCGCTGGTGGTCTTCGCCGGCCAGGAATACGGCACCGGCAGCTCGCGCGACTGGGCGGCCAAGGGCACCGTGCTCCTGGGCGTGAAGGCGGTGATCGCCGAGAGCTTCGAGCGCATCCACCGCTCGAACCTCGTGGGCATGGGCGTGCTGCCGCTCACCTTCAAGGACGGCATGACCCGCAAGAGCCTGGGCCTCGACGGCTCCGAGACGGTCGACATCACCGGCCTCGAGGGCGGGCTCAAGCCGCGCATGGACGTCAAGGCCACCATCACCCGCAAGGACGGCTCGAGCCAGGACGTCACCCTGCTCTGCCGCCTCGATACGCTCGACGAGGTCGAGTATTTCCGCCACGGCGGCATCCTGCACTACGTGCTGCGCATGCTGCTGGCCCAGAGCGAAGCCCAGGGCACGGCCTGAGGTGCGGAGGAGCGCGGCTGCTCTCGCCGCGCTCCTCGTGACGATGCTCGCCGGATGCGGAGGCCCTGACGCGTCCGGCGATGCCGTTTCCGCGACCCCGCATCTCGCGGCGGAATCGCTCGTCGCCCGCGACGGCACGCGCCTGCCGCTGCGCAGATGGCAGCCCGCAAGAGCGCCCCGCACGCTGCTTCTGGCCCTCCACAGCTTCGGCGACTACAGCGCCGCCTTCGAGACCCTCGGCCGGCATCTCGCCGCCTCCGGCCACGCCGTCTACGCCATCGACCAGCGCGGCTTCGGCGCTGCTCCCGGCTTTGGCCGGTGGGCCGGCACGGCGGCGATGCGCGACGATCTGGTGGACCTGGTCCGCGCGGTGCGGGCCGAGCAGCCGGGCGTCCCGCTCCACGTCCTGGGCGAGAGCATGGGGGGCTCGGTGGCGCTCGTGGCGGCCGGCGAGGGCCTGCTGCCGGAGGTCGAGAGCCTCGTTCTTCTAGGGCCCGGCGTGCGCGAGGGCATCCGCCTGCGCTATCTCTGGAACGCCCTCTACGGCCTCGCCTCGCTCGTGGCCCCCGGCCTCTCGCGCGGGATCGAGCCTGCCGACCCGGCCTATACGGAGCGCGCCTTCGCCCGCTTCGCCAGCGACCCGCTGGTGCTGCGCGAGGTCCGCGCCGGCACCTATTACGGCCTGCTCCGCCTCGCCGACGCCGCCTCGCAGGAGGCTTACCAGATGGCGCTGCCCACAGCCCTGCTCATCGGCGCCGACGACACCTATGTGGGCGGGCGCTCCTTCTGCCTGCTGGCAGCCGCCCTGCCACGGCTCGAGGCATCCCGCGCCTACAAGGGCGGCATCCACCGGCTGCTCCACCAGCAGGCGGTGCAGCCCCGTCTCCTGGCCGACATCCGCTCGTGGCTCGAGCAAGGCCGGCTGGGCCGGCGTGCTCCCGGCGACAGGGCGCTCGCCGCGTTTTGCGGCGCGGCCACGGGCCCCGCCTGACGGCCGCCGGCCTTGCCGGGAGCGCCTCTCAGGCGGCGGCGATCGCCTCGATCTCGACCTTGCAGGCCGGCTGGGCCAGCGCCTTGACGACCAGCAGGGTCGAGGCCGGGGCGGGGTCTGCAACCCAGGCGTCGCGGACCTTCATGTAGGCCAGGCGATAGTCGATCTCGGTGAGGTAGGTGGTCAGGCGCAGCACATGGCGGCGCTCCATCCCGGCCTCGGCGAGGCAGGCGTCGATGGCCTCGAGGACGAGCCGCGTCTGGGCCTCGACATCCTCGGGGATGGTGCCGTCGGCGCGGATGCCGAGCTGGCCCGAGAGCACAAGCAGCCGCTGCGGTCCTTCGGCAAGGGCGGCATGATGGTAGCGCCCGAACGGGGCGGGCAGGCTCGGGGGGCTGAAATGGCGGCGCATGAGGGTTGCTCCCGGCAGGACGAGGGTCTGCGGGGACATGCCACGCGCCCCGCCGCCTCGACAATGGCCGGGAGCGCCTGTTCAATGCGGCCCGGCCCACGGGCGGGCGGCCCGGGCCGCTGGCGGCAGGCAAAGGACGCGATGACCGGGCAGCGCGGCATCCTCATCATCCACAACCCGCAAGCGGGCGGCGGCCGGCGGCGGATCGTCGAGGACGTGCGGCGGGCCTGTGTGGCGCTCGGCGCCGAGGTCGAGAGCCGCGCCACGCGCTGTCCCGGCGATGCCGAGACGCTGGCTTGCGAGGGGGCCGGGGAGGGGTTCGGCACCGTGGTCGCGGCCGGCGGCGACGGCACCGTGAACGAGGTCCTCAACGGCCTGATGCGCGTGGCGCCGGGAGCCGCGCGGCCGGCGATGGCGCTGCTGCCGGCGGGCACCGTCAATGTGCTGGCAGCCGAGCTCGAGCTGCCCCGCGAGCCCGCCGCCTCCGCTGCCATGCTGGTGGCGGGACGACGCCGGCGGATCGATGTCGGCCGCGCCAACGACCGCTTCTTCGTCTCCTGCGCCGGCGTTGGCGCGGATGCCGCGGCGGTGGCCAGGGTCTCGCTGCCGCTCAAGCGGATGGTCGGGCGCGGTGCCTACGCGGCAGCGGCCGTCCACGCCCTGGCGCTCGAGGCCGGCCGCCTGTTCGGCGTCGAGATCGGCGGCGAGCGCGTCGAGGCGAGCGCGCTGCTCGCCACCAACATCAAGCGCTATGCCGGCCCCTGCCTGGTGGCGCCGGCGGCCCTCCTCGACGACGGCCTGCTCGACGTCGTCCTGGCGCGCAGCGGCGGCCGCGCCGCCTGGTTCCGCTACGGACTGCATCTGCTCTTCGGCACGCTGCGCCAGGCCCCCGGCCTCATGCACCTCCAGACCCGCCGGATCACCGTGGCCGACCCCCCGGGCCTCCCCGTCCAGGTCGACGGCGACATCCGCACGAACACCCCCGTCTCCATCGAGATCATTCCCGCCGCCCTGGAGCTGGTGGTCCCCGCCACCATGCCCGTCGCCGAAGCACCCTAGTCGGGGCGGCGGCGGTGCTGGAGCCTGCGGCGCGCTGCGCGCGGCTTCTTCTTCCATTTTCTGATTTCCGCGTTGCTGCCTCGGCGCTGCCGGAACGGCGCCTTTTAACGCTTGTATCGTACTGAAGCTGGTCAGCGCGGCAGCCGAAAGATAGGCTTCAACCCAACGAGGAACTGCAAAGGTTATCTTCGTGACCGCCCATGACGATCAATGTTCCCTGTGTTCCGGGGGGCATGACGGCTCGTTGAGTTCCGAGCGCATCGCCTTCTCTGCTCCACGACACATAGCCCACTGGAGCCAGCTGAGCGCCGCAGAGCAGTTCTACATGCTGGCACAGCTGTCCGAGGTCCTGAAGAAGGGGCCGGCGGTCCTCAGGGCGTATAGCGAGGCGGGGCACTTCCTGATCGAGGTGGCCGACGAGGCCGCGCCGAGCCACGCCCCGGCGACGCTGATCACGGGCGGCGTGGATCATCTGTTCGACACGCTCATCAAGCACATCGACGGTTCCCGCGACGTCGATCTGGCCGTCGCATTCGCCCTCGAGAGCGGTGTAGCCATGCTCGAGCCCTATCTCGAGGATCTGTTGGATCGAGGCGGCGCGCTGCGGATCGTCGTCGGTGACTATCTCGACATTTCCGAGCCAGCGGCCTTGCGACGTCTCAGCGACCTTCGAGGACGGGTCTCCGCGAACGTCTACGAGACCGGGGGCGGCAGCTTTCATCCCAAGGCGTGGTTTTTTCGCGCGGCGGACAGATCGGGCGCGGCGATCGTCGGGAGCAGCAATCTCTCGCGGACCGCGCTGACCACCGGCGTCGAATGGAACCTGCGTACGGTGGCCGCGAGGGACTGGCAGCCGGCTCTTGCCGCCTTCGAGGCGCTATTGCTGGCGCCGCAGGTAAAGCCCCTGACACCGGACTGGATCGACAGCTACGTCAAGCGCCGTCGCCACGCGCAACTCCCCACCTTCGCTCGCGCGGTGGTCGCCGAGGACGTCCCGCTCGACCGGCCGGAGCCGCACGAAATCCAGCGCGAGGCTCTGGTGGCACTGGGTCAGTCTCGCGCGGCGGGCCACCGCGCCGGCATGGTCGTACTGGCTACGGGCCTCGGCAAGACATGGCTCTCGGCCTTCGACAGCGCAGGCTTCGATCGCGTGCTGTTCCTCGCTCATCGCGAAGAGATCTTGCATCAAGCCGTCGCCACGTTCCGCCGCATTCGCCCCGAAGCGCGCTTCGGTCTTTTCACGGGCCAAGCCAAGACCGAGGGCGAGCTTCTCTTCGCCTCGATCCAGACGCTGGGGCGGCCCGAGCATCTGCAACGGTTCGACCCGCAGGCGTTCGACTACATCGTGGTGGATGAGTTCCATCACGCGTCTGCGGCAAGCTACCGACAGCTGATCGACCACTTTAGGCCGAAATTTCTGCTTGGTCTGACAGCCACGCCCGATCGGACCGACGGCGCCGACCTCCTAATGTTATGCGGCGACAACTTGGTCTATCGCTGCGATCTCTTCGATGGAATCGGCCGCGGATACCTCTCTCCGTTCCATTATTACGGGGTGGCGGACGACATCGACTACGAGCATATCCCGTGGCGCAGCCATCGTTTCGATGAGGAGGCGCTGACCCGGGCGCTGGCGACGCAGGCACGCGCGCAGAACGCGTTGGAACAGTTCAATGGCAAGCGGAAAGGCCCGGCCATCGGATTTTGTGTCTCGCGCCGGCATGCCGAGTTCTTGGCGCATTACTTCTCCAATGCCGGGCTGCGCGCGGTCGCGGTCCATTCGGGCGCGGACTCGGCCCCGCGCACCTCGTCGCTGGAGGCGCTGCGGCGTGGAGAGCTCGACATTCTTTTTGCCGTCGACATGTTCAACGAGGGCGTAGACGTGCCGCAGATCGGCACGGTGATGATGCTGCGCCCGACCGAGAGCGCGATCTTGTTCCTCCAACAGTTGGGTCGCGGGCTGCGTAAGGCAGAAAACAAGGTCTTGAAGGTCATCGACTATATTGGAAATCACCGGAGCTTTCTGACAAAGGCGCGGACGTTACTGGCGGCCGGCGATGGTGATCGCTCGACGTCGAGGCGCCTCGATGAGCTTCTTGCTGGTACCATGAAGCTGCCGCCCGGATGCTCCATCACTTATGAGTTGGCGGTCATCGAATTTCTACGACGCCTGCTACCCGCACGGGCGGGGCAGGAGGAGGGCGAGGCTTGGTATCGTGCCTTCGTCCTGCGGGAGCGCCGGCGGCCGCAGGCTGTCGAGTTCGCGCGGGCCGGTTTCGATCCGTCGAAATCGGGCCACGGTACGTGGCTCGATTTCGTGCGGGACATGAGCGACGCGGTGCCGCGATCGGGGCAGACTTTCGCGGCACTGTTGAAGATGATCGAGATCACGCCGTTCGAGTCTGCTGTGCAGCTGGCGGCCATCTCGACGATCGTGGCTGAGGTCGCGGTGGATCGGCTCGACCATGTGGCTGTGAGCCAGGCGCTGGGCGCGACGGCCTTTCGGCTCGGCGCGAGGCTCGACATCGACGGCACGGCGGCAAGCGACGCCTTCGCATTTTGGGCGCGAACGCCCCACGTTCGGGTGGCGGACCACCGGCTCGACTTGGCCCGTGGCGGCGATCGCGAAGGGCTCATCGAGCTTGTGGACGAGTTGGTGACGTGGCGCTTGAGCACGATTCGAGATGTCAAATCGCAGACTGGTGTCACGGAGGAATCGTCGGCCTTCCAGATCAGTCCCGTGCTCTGGGAGGAATATTCGCGGGAGGAAATTCCCGCGCTGTTCGGGACGACCTTCAATCCGGGCAACTGGAATTCCGGAATCGTGAGAGTCGGTAAGGCGCTGATCTTGTTGACGACTCTCAAGAAGGGAAGCTTGGCCACCGGGAATCACTACGAGGACCGCTTCCTGTCGCCATCGCGCATGGAATGGCAGAGTCAGACGCAAACGACGAGGGCGAGCGAGAGAGGACGACTCCTTTCCGGCCAAGTTCGAGGAACCCACGTCCATCTGTTCGTACGGAGCGAGAAGCTCCGCAACGGCAAGGCTGCCCCGTTCGTCTACCTCGGACAGCCGACGTTCGCAGGTTGGCGGGGCGAGAAGCCGATCACCATAACGTGGGAGCTGCAGAGCGCTATCCCTGTATATTATCATCGCATGCTCGGCGTTCCCAAGCCGACCGATTGAGCTGAAATGTCCTTCCAAGTCCACATGATCCAAGACCTCGCGCGCGCCTTGCGGCAAAAATGCGCGGGGATCAGCGGAGCGGGCGAGTCAGTCCAGCAAATCTGCCGCATCGCCACCCGCCCCGCACGGGCGCGTAGCGAGCCGTCATGCATCATCGCCTGATCGCTCTGGCGACGAGCACATCGCAACTCAAAAGCCGAACTGTAATGCCAGACGATAACTGCGTACCGGTCTGGTCGTAGAAGGGCAGCGCGCGGCATGTCCGTCCCAACGGGCCGTGGCAACGCGGCCTCGCCTGTCCTCCGTTTCGGCGAGATTTGCCGGGCTGAGGATGGCGTGCTCGATCCGCCGCTCGGATGCTCATTCTCAAATGGGTCGAGATCGAGACCCGGTCGGGTTCACCATCTGTACCTGGATCATCCACATAGACAGCGGGAAGATCGTCGTTCAGAGAGAAGACGAAGTTTGCAGAGCCGGTGATTAAGCGTTAGCGCGAGCCATGCAGGGCGGCGCGAAGCAGTGGCAGGCGATAGCCTCACACTCGGTTCGCGTAGCGACGGTACGGCGGGCTGAGGCGCGCTCCACATAATTCAAGAGTAAGGGCAGATCCATGGACTTCAAAAAACCGGACCGCAAGGCACGTCTTGCGCAACTGGGCTTTCTCTGTCGCCATACGTTCACCATCGTTGGGCGCAACCGCGCGCTGCTGAAGCCGCTGATCGCCATGTGGGCATACGCGGCGGTTATGGTATTAATGTTCTTTGCGGGATTCATCCTGATTTTGTGCGATATTGGCGGTGGCACTTGGCTGCTGCTCGGCGGGGGAGTGATGTTCTTTTATAAGTTCTTTTTCTACAGCCGAGCTGAATTGACGCTGAGTCGCATGACTTATAACACTGCCACTGGCGGCTCGCAGACGCGGCACGATGCGCGTCGCGAAGTTGCCGGTCTCAAACCTCAGATACGTATCCTGGGTTTTCTGGACATGGCCGCGGCCTGGCTTGCGAGCCGCAAAAACAAGGAAGGCGGGCTGCTGTCGCTCGTTCTGGGCGGCATCGCCGAGGTTTGGGATCTGGTCAATCATTTCCTGCTGCCGGCTTTCGCCATCGACAAGCTGAGCCTGCGTGACGGCATCGCCAAATTGAAACGAATAAAGGATCATGTGCCGGAAACCTTGGTGGGCGTGTTCGGAATCGACATCATGGGCGGCGTGATCGGCACCCTCATGACACCGCTCTATGTCATCGGGACTTCGGCGGGCATTATCTGCGGCCTTGTCTTCGGTGCGGGTTTGCCCGACGCGTTTTCTGCAGGCACTCTTGGCGAATTATCCAGCAACATTCCGAATTTTGGGATAATTAATTCGGATGCCGCCTTCAATTGGTTACCGATGTTTATGATTTTCTTCCTCGGCGTCATCCTTCACGCCTTTATTGCGCGCGTCATCATCGCGATTAAGGTCGTTTATTTCACGCTATTTTATACGCGCATCATGCACGCCGAAGCGCTGGATCCGGATATTCGCACCGATCTCGAAGGTTACCTGGAACTTGGTGAGGCGGAAATGGACTCTTCTACTGCCACAGCATGAGTAATCGCGGCACAGTTTGTCATGTCTGGATGGCTCCGGTTTAGCCATTCTCCGAGCGAAATTACGCCCGCAACGAAGGTGGAGATCGTTACGACTTTCAGAGGGATCGGCACATATCGGTCTCGGAGTCGCGGGGACCTCACGTGATCGCGCTAAGGAGTGACTCTCCAACGGCCTGTTGAGCCCAGGGAGCGTGACCCATGGCCAGTGTTGCCGGTTCCGGCGTCTCCGAGCAGGTGGCCGGGATGTGCGTGGTTGAGGGTGAGGGTATGCGGGCTCGCGGGAGGTGCCCCAACGATCCGGCGGCGATCCGCGGCTCTCTGGCGAAGCAGGCGCCCGATCGTCGCCGCCTGGTGATCGAGAGCGGGTCGCTGACCGCGCGGCTGGTGGACGGGCTGCCGGCGCCGGTGGTCTGCGCTTGCGCCCGGCAGGCGCACGCAGCCGTGAGCCGGGAGGCCGGGAGCCACGGGCCGCGCAAGACCGACCGGGAG
>JAWZSN010000034.1:0-45375 GCA_033875255.1 Geminicoccaceae bacterium 1502E
CGGGCTTCCTGGAGCCGAGGCAGGTGGCGGAGAAGGCCCTGACGGCGGTGATCCATCATCCGCAGGAGGCGGAGGATCCGTCCCGGAAGGGGCCGATGTCAGGAGACATTGGCGGGGCGGCCGACATCCACGGTGTTGCGACCCGTTCGGCCGATGACCTCGTGGAGGCGCTCGCCATGCGCGGGATCTCGAAAAGCCGGGTGTCCAGGCTGTGCGAGGAGATCGACGAGCGCGTCACCGCCTTCCTCGAACGGCCGATCGAGGGCGACTGGCCCTGTCTGCGGATCGACGCGGCCTGGCCGAAGGTGCGGCAGGACGGGTGGATCGTCACGGTCGCCGTGATCGTCGCGGTGGGCGCCAGCAGCGACGGCCGCCGCGAGGTCCTCGGCATGGACATCGGCCCCTTTAAGGCAGAGCCCGTCTGGACCGAGCTCCTGCGCGAGCGCGCCAGGCGGGGTCGGGGTGGCGTGAAGCTCGTCGTCCCGGAATGCCCATGAGGGCCCGAAGGCCACCGTCGCGAAGATCCCGAGCGGCACCTGGCAACGCCGCCGCGTCCACCTCATGCGCAACACGCTCGCCCATGCCGGCAAGAGCGGCCGGCGGGTCGTTTCTGCCTCGTCGCCCCAGCCTTCGCCCAGAACGACGCGGACGCCGCCAGGCAGCAGTGGCGGCGCGTGGCCGAGCAGATCCGGCCGAAGCTGCCGAAACGCGCCCGCCTGATGGAGGATGCGCAGCCAGACGTCCCCGCCTGCATGAGCTTCCCGCCGCAGCACCGGGCAAAGCTGCACTCCACGAATCCACTCGGGCGGCTCGATGCCGAGATCAAGCGGCGGACAGAGGTCGTCAGCATCGTCCCCGACGAGGAAGCCATCACCAGGCGCGTCGGCGCCATCCTGCCCGAGCAGAACGACGCGTGGCCCGTCCAGTGCTGCCGCTGCCTGACGCTGCAATCCGTCGCCCCTGCCAGCGATGATCCCGGCATCAGCCTGCCTACCATGGCTCCCTGACGAGCTCGACGCCTGCCAAAGATCACGCAGGCCAGCAGCGGGCTGCACCACTGCCTCGGACAGGATCGCAAGCTGCCCTGGTCTATGCGCCCGGTTGCCTCGCTCCCGCGACGGCGGTCGATCCCCGGTTCGCGCGGCTGCGCGAGGAGGGCGTGTTCGAGACGATCGCTCGTCAGCTGCTGGGGCGCGGTTGCGAACGGGTCGGGGGGACAGGCGAGCCGGTCGGCGGCGAAGATCGATAGGCAACGCGTCAAGAGCAGCAAAGCCGGTGGACCGCGCGGATACGACGCCGGCAAGGAGATCAACGGCCGCAAGCGTTGCGCGTTGGTGGACGCCGACGGCCGGGCGCCGGTGCTCGAGACCTGCACCTCGCGCAAGGCCCCGCGGCAGCGCCCGATGACAAGCCGCCCATCAGCCCCCTTGCTATGAACGCGGACTGCCTTCGGAGGCTTCGAGCCGGCTGCACGCCATCGCCCCCGCATGCGCCACGGCAAGCGTCGGCCGCTTCCCAAGCCGCACCGCGCCGATATCAGTTGCTGCGAACGGCGATACCCTTTGCAACGCCGCGCGCGGTCAGTCGCGGCCGGCTTCCATTCGGCCGTGCACCAGCACCACATGCTCCTCGAGCTGCAGCGCCTGCCGCCGCACCCGTGCCTGTCGATGGCGCCGCTCGGCACGCTCGAGCAGGATCTCCAGACGCCGGACCTCGGTCATCTGCTCGCGAACCTGGCGCCGCAGGGCTCCGCAGCGCCCCTCCATGGCGCGGCGGCAGGCGACGTCCCGCGCCCCCCGGGCGAGAAGCTGCGCCAGATAGGGGGTCAGCGCTCTCCCCAGGCCGGGATCGGCAGCCGCCACGGCAAGCTCGGCCCGGGACGCGAACTCCGCCTGCGCCGCGCAGGCGTCCAGCTCGGCGAGCGCCGCCTCGCCCGCTGCAAGCTCACGGCGAAGCCGGTCCAGCTCGCGGCGTTCCTTGGTGGCGAGGCGCGTGATGCCGGCTCGGCCGCTACTCATGGTGCACCTCCGGCATCGGCCAGCACGTCCTTTAGGAGTGCAAACGGGCAGATGCCGCCGCCAGGCTCATCGAGAGCCTGGGCCAGCACCCTCTCGATGCCAGGCACCAGCGCGATCGCCCGGTCGAGAGCCGGACTGCTGCCGGCCCGGTAGGCGCCAAGCTGGATCAGCTCGGCCATGTCGGCATGTGCCGCCAGCAGCTCGCGCGCCTGCACCACCAGTGCGCGCTCGTCTGCCGCGTAACAGCCGGGCGCGGCGCGGGAGAGCGAGCGCAGCACATCGACGGCGGGAAACCGTCCTTTGTCGGCGAGGCGACGGTCGAGCACGACATGGCCGTCGAGCAGGCCGCGTGCCGCGTCGGCGACCGGCTCTTCCATGTCGTCGCCATCGACCAGCACGGTGAAGACGCCGGTGATGCTGCCGGCAGAGCCGGCCGGACCCGCCCGCTCGACCAGCCGGGCGAGCTCGTTGAACACGCCCGGCGGGTAGCCTCGCGCAGACGGCGGCTCTCCGGCCGCGAGGCGAAGCTCGCGCAGCGCCGCGGCGAACCGGGTGAGGCTGTCGAACAGGCAGAGCACGCGGAGACCCTCGTCGCGCAGGCTCTCGGCTATGGCCATGGTGACGTGCGCGGCGCGACGCCGGAGCATGGCCGGCGCATCGGACGTCGCGACTACCACGACGCTGCGGGCGAGACCGTCTGCTCCCAGCGCGTGATGGACGAACTCGTGGACCTCGCGGCCCCGCTCCCCGATCAGCCCGACGACGATGGCATCCGCACGCGCTTGCCGGGCGATCATCGAGACGAGGCTGGACTTGCCGACGCCCGAGCCGGCGAAGACGCCTAGACGCTGGCCTTCGCAGCAGGGCACGAAGAGATCGAGGGCGCGCACGCCCAGCGTCAGGCGCCGGCCCAGTCCGCCGCGACGGAACGCAGCCGGCGGCATCGCCATTACCTCGGCGGCGCGCCGCCCCGGCGGGAGCGGGCCGCGCCCGTCCAGAGGCTGGCCCAGCGCATCCACCACCCTCCCCGTCCAGCCGGCGTGCGGGCGTAGCTCCAGCGCATCGCCGGTCCGACGCACCGGCGAGCCGGTGGCGATCCCGCGAGGCTCGTCATAGGGAGCCAGCACAACCCGGCCCGGCTCCGTGCGCACCACCTCGGCGAGGAGAGCCCTTCCCGCCGCAGGGATACCGCGCACGGCGACGAGGCAGGCATCGCCCACCGCCAGCCCGCCGGCCGGCGCGGTCGCGCTCAGCTGGGCGCCGCTGCAGGCGATCACGCGGCCGCCCGAGGCCTCGACGTCGAGCTCTGCGATTCGCGTGACCAGGGTGGCGAGTTCGGGGTCCGTGAACAAGCGACGTTACCTTTAACAACCTATGCGAGCTTTTTTAGATCACCATACACCCATTATGTTGCGCCAAGGTCCTAAGGAAGCGTTTATAGCGGCGAGGGCAACGCACCTCCCGGAACATACTCGACAGGCGAATGCGGGCAGGCGTGGCACCTTAAGACAGTATTAGGAAACTACCCGCCAGAATGGGTTCGAACGGCCGGTTCATCCCGCGGGCAGAGGAGAGGGAGCGGGTTCATGCGTGCGCTGGTGATCGAGGATGATCCTGTTTCGGCGCGGCTCATCGAGACGGCGCTGCGCGGCGACAACATCGTCGTCGAGCGGGTCGACAACGGCGAGGACGGGATCGAGCTCGCGAGGCTCTACGACTTCGACATCCTGCTGCTCGACCTCACCCTGCCCGACATGGAGGGTCATGAGGTCCTGCGCCGGATGCGGGCTGCTCGCGTGCGGACGCCGGTACTCATCCTCTCCGGCCGCAGCCAGATCGATGACAAGGTGCGCGGACTGGCCGGTGGCGCCGACGACTATCTGACCAAGCCGTTCAACCGCGCCGAGCTGCTGGCCCGCATCCAGGCGGTAGTACGCCGTTCCAAGGGCCATCCGGAATCGGTGATCCGCACCGGCAAGCTCACCATCAACATCGATGCCCAGTCGGTCGAGGTGGACGGTCAGCGCGTGCACGTCACAGGCAAGGAGTACAACATTCTCGAGCTTCTTTCGCTGCGCAAGGGCACGACGCTGACCAAGGAGATGTTCCTCGACCATCTCTATGGCGGTCGCGACGAGCCGGAGCTGAAGATCATCGACGTCTTCATCTGCAAGCTGCGCAAGAAGATCGCGACCCTGACCGGTGGCGAGCATTATATCGAGACCATCTGGGGTCGCGGTTACGTGCTCAAGGAGCCCGAGGGCGAAGCCGCCAGCCGGCTCGAGCCCGAGACGGTCTGAGGCAGGCTCCGGCACGCCGGCGATCAGGCTGGACAGCCCGTGAGACGGCTGATTCCTTCCTTTCTCCGGCTACAGCCCGGCGCCCGACCATTCCCTGAAGGCCGCTTCGGTCGCTACTTCCCCTGTCCGCCCTCGAGCGCTGCTGCGCGACGCTCATTATGAAAATATCGGTCTGTCCGGAGAACCGGCCCAGTGCTTCCCGGGCCATCGCGGCCTGCGCCCCGGCGAGCAGCAGCTTATGGGTCCCCCCAGGCTACGTGTCGTCCTCACCAGCGGACGGCAGAGGAAGGACGCTTTGGACGATCGAGCTGTCGAGCGCCTCGTATTGATCGAGGCCGACCAGATCGTAGAGCTCGGCTCGGGTCTGCATCTCCTCGAGCATGGCGCGGGTCTCGCCGTCGCGCTGCAACGTGGCATAGAGCCTTTCCTGCGCCTTGTTGGCGACGCGCAGGGAGGAGACGGGCCAGATCACCATCCGGTAGCCCATCGCCTCGAGCTCGGCGGCGGTAAGGAACGGCGTCCGCCCGAACTCGGTCATGTTGGCGAGCAAGGGCACGCCGGGCAGGCGGGCCGCGAACTCGCGAAACATGCCGGCCGACTCGAGCGCTTCGGGAAAGATCGCGTCGGCCCCGGCCTCGAGATAAAGCCTCGCGCGGCCGACCGCGCCGTCGATGCCCTCGCTCGCCGCGGCATCGGTCCGGGCGACGAGATAGAGATGGCTGCGGGCCTTGGCGGCCGCGGCGATCTTGGCCGCCATGTCGCGCGCATCGGCCAGCTTCTTGTCGTTGAGATGGCCGCATTTTTTGGGCAGGAGCTGGTCTTCCAGATGGACCGCTCCCGCGCCGGCCTCCTCGAAGCTGCGCACCATGTGCATGACGTTGAGCGCTTCGCCATAGCCGGTGTCGCCGTCGACGAGGAGCGGCAGGCCTGCAGCCCGGACTATCTGGCGGATGAAAAAGGAGACCTCGTCGACGGTGATGATGCCGAGATCAGGCAGACCCATCGATGCGGTCATCGCCGCACCGGAGAGATAGAGCGCCTCGAAGCCAGCGGCCCTGGCCTGGAGGGCCGCCATGCCGTTATGCGCCCCCGGCAGGCGAAGGATGCCGCCGCGCTCGACCAGGGTGCGAAACCGCTGTCCGGCGGGCTGTCCGGGCAGATGGGAGGACAGAAGGTAGGGCATTTTCGGCTCCTCATCCGGCCTTTGCCGCAACTACCGGCGGCTCGCCGCGCGCGGCAAGCAGAAGGAAAGCTCTTCCGCCGCCACCGCGGAGTTGCGGCCGAGCGGTTTATCCTGTTGCCGATGCACCGCCCGATAAACAGGCCCAGGCTGCCGGTGACAGCAAGGAAGAGCATGACTATCGGCGCCCGATCATGTGGCTTCAGGGCTTGGCTCGGCCAGCCGCGATCTCCGGCGATCCGGTGAGTGCTGTCATGACAGGCTCGCCGCGCCGGGCGCTCGCCGGCATGCGCATCGGATGCGCCGGTCGCGAGCGATCCCGGCCCGTTGCTCGATCTGCCGGTTGCGCAGGTCGGCCGGCATCCATAGCGGATGCTCGATGCCGGTGACGTTGACCCCGCCTCTGTGCCGCAGCGTCCGCCCGCCCGCCGTCCCCCGCATCGACACAGGACGGATCCCAAGGAATCTGTCGTTGCGGCCGCCGCTCCTCGTGCCGCGCAAGCACCCAAATGACGGCCGGTGACCGCCCTGCTGCAGGCGCGGATGCGGGCGGCAGGGCAGGCGCTACGGGCCGGCATGGGCGCAGCTGCGAGATCCCGGCATCTTGCGGCGCGACAAGGCGCGGGAGGTGGCGGAAGATCGTCCTCCTGCCGGCCCCGGCTGCGACGGGGCAGCCTTCGGGGCAAAGAGGGGCCGGCAGGAGGGCAGCAGCGGGCCGGACCAGGCGGGGCGCTGGATACCGGCATCCGCGAGTGCCGGCGCGGCGGCGATCGGCCGCTTCGAGGAGCATGCAGGCCGGCGCTGGCATATCGGAGCGCGGCGGCCCCTGGGGGCAGGATGCAGCCGGCAACAGCCCCGCCATCCGCTCGGCCGCCGCAGGCATCGCGCGCGGCGCCTGCAGCCCGCCGCTAGGAACCGCGAGATCGGCCGGCCCGCGAGAATCGTCACGCACCAACAGACGGGGGCACTCCTCGACTCCTCTGGCTGCGAGCGGATCGCGGATGGCACAGTGCCGCAGGTGCAGGCCGCCGCGCGCAGGTCCGCGCCGCCAGCCTCGATACCGGGGGGCCTTTGGCGTTTCGCAGATCCGGGCGTGCCCGTCGGGGTCCTCTTAATCATGCCTCAGGCACCGACACGATCGAAGAGGCCGCGCGCGGCGGGCGGCCCGAGCAGCGAGGGATCGACCCTGAAGCCCAGTCCGGCCAGCTCCCCGGGCCGCAGCTCCGGCAGCCGCTCCACGGTGCCAAGAAACCGGTCCTGCTCGGCCGGCGCCACGATCCCCTCGGCCAGCGTGCGGAACTTGCGGACATAGTCGGGGCGAGCGAACGGGCGGCGCCCGAGCGGGTGCGCGTCGGCCACCGCCAGCTCGTCCTCGATCACCCGACCGTCCTCGAGCGTGATCACGACGCGCCCGCCGAAGGCCTTCTCGTGCGGATCGCGGCTGTGGTAGCGGCGGGTCCACTCGAGATCCTCGACAGTGCGGATCTTGTGCCACAAGGCCACGGTCGCCGGGCGGCGGGCCCGCTCGGGCGCATAGGAACGCTCGTGATGCCAGCCGCCATCCTCGAGCGCCACGGCGAAGATGTACATGATCGAGTGGTCGAGGGTCTCGCGGCTCGCCCGCGGGTCCATCTTCTGCGGGTCGCCGGCACCGGTGCCGATGACGTTGTGGGTATGATGGCTGGTGTGGATGACGATGCTCGCCACCTTCGCCGGATCGCCGATCCGCGGCCCGAGGCGCCGGGCCAGGTCGATCAGCGCCTGGCTTTGATATTCGGCGGAATGCTCCTTCGTGTAGGTCTCGAGAATGGCGCGCCTGGGCTCGCCGGGTTCCGGCAGCGGGACCCGGTACACCGCCGCGGCACCGCCGAGCAGCCAGGCGATGAAACCGTCCTCGCCCTCCCAGGCGGGCGAGGGTGCGCCCTCGCCGCGCATCGCCCGGTCCACGGCCTCGACGGCCATCTTGCCGGCAAAGGCCGGCGCGAAGGCCTTCCAGCTCGAGATCTCGCCCTTGCGCGACTGACGCGTGGTGGTGGTGACGTGGAGCGCCTGCTGCACCGCCTGGAAAATGGTCGCCGTGGGCAGGCCGAGTGTCGCGCCGATTCCCGCCGCCGCTGCCGGGCCCAGATGGGCGATATGGTCGATCTTGTGCTCGTGCAGGCAAATGGCCTTCACCAGATCGACATGGATCTCGTAGGCGGCGGCCAGGCCCCGGAGGAGATCCGTGCCCGCGAGGCCGCAATGCTGGGCCACCGCCAGCACCGGCGGGATATTGTCGGCCGGGTGCGAATAGTCGGCGGCCAGGAACGTGTCGTGAAAGTCCAGCTCGCGCACGGCCACGCCATTGGCCCAGGCCGCCCATTCGGGCGACACCCTCTCCTCTGCCGGCAGGCCGAAGACCGTCGCGCCCGGCCGGAACGGATGGGCCACCGCCTGTGCCCTGGCACTCGCCACCGGCCGACGCGCCAGCGACGCTGCCGCCACCGCGGCATTGTCGATGATGCGGTTGCCGATCATCGAGGCCACCTCGTCGTCGACCGGCACCGCCTCGGAAGCGACCGCCGCGATCTTCCAGGCGAGCTGCTCCTCGCGAGGCAGCTGTTCGGACGACCGGTAGGTGCGCACGCTGTGCAGTCTCACGATGACGCTTCCTCCAAGCTGCCCCGGACGAGCTTCATGGCGATGGGACCGGAGCGACGGGGACCAAGAACCCCGGACGATCGGCGGCAGCCGAGCGGAAGCAACTGCGCAGGGCAGGCCCGCCACTCGGTCGGCATCGCGCCAGCGTCAGCTGAAGACGCCGTGGAAACGCCCGAGGAAGCTGCGCAGGCGTTCCGACTCCGGATCGCGGAACAGCTCCTGCGGCGGTCCCTGGGCCACGACATGGCCGCCATCCATGAAGACCACCCGCGAGGCGACCTCGCGCACGAACAGCATCTCGTGGCTGACCACGATCATCGTCATGCCGCTCCTGGCGAGGTCCTGCATGACGCCCAGCACCTCGGCCACCAGCTCCGGGTCCAAAGCCGAGGTGACCTCGTCGAACAGGACCAGGCGCGGCTCCATGGCGACCGCGCGGGCGATCGCCACGCGCTGCTGCTGACCGCCCGAGAGCTGGAAGGGGTAGTGGCCGCGACGCTCGGCGAGGCCGACCCGCTCGAGCCAGTGACGGGCGATGTCGCGCGCCTCGGCCGCCGGCTTGCCCCGCACCTTGGTGAGCCCGAGCATGACGTTCTGCTCGGCGGTCATGTGGGGAAAGAGGTTGAAGCTCTGGAACACCATGCCGATGCGCGCGCGCTGCGCGGACAGCGCGGCCTCCGAGATCTTGCGGCGGCGGCCGCCGGTCATCCGGTAGCCGATCGGCTCGCCGTCGAGGTCGATCTCGCCCTGCTGGAACTCCTCGAGAAGGTTGATGCAGCGCAGGAAGGTGGTCTTTCCCGAGCCGCTGGCGCCGATCAGCGCCAGCACCTCGCCCTGCTCCACATCCATGCTGATGCCCTTGAGCACCTCGAGCCGGTCGTAGCTCTTGTGCACGTCCACGGCGCGCAGGAGCGGCATGGCGCCGGTCGCAGCGCTGGTCGCGTTTGGCTTCATGTCGTTCTGCATGCCGGCCTCAGTAGCGCATATAGGCGAAGCGGCGCTCGAGCAGGGCACCGAGACGCGAGATCGCGAAGTTCAGGATGAAATAGAGCAGGGTAGCGGCCAGGTAGAACTGGATCACCATGTAGTTCCTGGCGATGGTCTGCTGGGTGGCGAGCAGCAGCTCGACCACGCCGATGATCGACAGAAGCGTGGTGGCCTTGACCATCTCGACCGCGGTGTTGACCCAGGGCGGCAGCACCCGGCGCGTCGCCTGCGGCAGGATCACGTAGCGCAGGCGCTGCCAAAAGCGCAGGCCGATGGCCTTGGCGGCCTCGCTCTGACCCGCCGGCACCGACTGGATGGCGCCGCGCACGATCTCCGACATGTGCGCCGTGGCGAAGCCGGCAAGGGCGATCACGCCGGCCCAAAAGGCCGGGATGTTGATCTTGAAGAGCGCCAGCCCGTAATACCAGAAGAGGATCAGCACCAGCACGGGAATGCCGCGCATCACGTCCACATAGAGCCGGACGAGGAGCGCTGCCGGCCGCCAGCCATAGACCAGCACCAGCCCGCCCAGAAGGCCCAGGATCGTGCTCGCGACCACGACATAGGCCGAAAGCTCGGTGGTGATGGCGATTCCATCGAGGAGCGCCCACTTGGCGTTCCACAGCTCGGTCCAGAAGGTTCTCTCGGCCATGGCTCAGCGGATCACCGAATAGCGCCGCTCGACCAGGCGGAGCACCCAGGCGATGGCGTAGGAGGTGGCCAGATAGAGGGCGCTGGCGCTGAGCCATGCCTCCATCACGCGGAAGGTGTTGGCGTTGATCTGGCGTGCCGTGAAGGTCAGCTCCGGCACCGCGATGGCCGCCGCCAGCGAGGTGTCCTTGAAGAGCGAGATCAGCGTGTTGCTGATCGACGGCAGGGTGATGCGGAACATCACCGGCAGCACCACGTAGAGCTGCCGCTGCCACGGCCGCAGCCCGATCGCCTTGGCCGCCTCGACATACTGGTTGGGGATCGAGGCGAGGCCGGCGCGGAACACCTCGCACATATAGGCGCCGGCATAGAGCGAGAGGGTGAGGATGAAGCTCTCGATCTTGTCGAACGCCCGGATGCCCATCTGCGGCAGGCCGAAATAGACGAAGAAGATCAGCAGCAGCAGCGGCGTGTTGCGAATGAACTCCACATAGGACCAGATCGTCCAGTCCAGCCATTTGTGGCGCGACACGCGGCCGAAGGCGCACAGAATGCCGATGATGCAGCCGATCACCAGCGACGCGACGGCGAGGCCGATGCCCAGGAGCAGCGCCTCGACGATGGTCGGCCACTGGCGCCAGATGACGTCCCAGTTGAAGTTGTACGCGAGCACGCCCCTACTTCCCGATCACGGAGAAAGAGAGGGCCTCCCCGAGGGGAGGCCCGGCCCGGCCGATGATCTTCGGTCAGGAAAACTCGGTCGGGAAGCCGACCTTGGGCGTCGCGAGATCGATGCCGAACCACTTCTTGTAGGACGCCGAGAAGGTCGGGAAATCGACCCCCAGCATGGCCTCGCGGTAGACCGTGTTGACCCAGTTGAGCCACACCGGGTCGCCCGGCTTGACCGCCGAGGCGTAGGAGTTGGGCATCCAGCCATAGCCGCCGTCGACATAGCGGCCGGGCGCCTGCTGCATCAGCCAGCGGATCGCCGACTGGTCGCCCAGATAGGCGTCGACGCGGCCGGCGTTGAGCGCCTGGACGGTGGCGTCGGGGCTCTCGAACTGGTCGACCCGCGCTTCCGGCAGCGCCTGGTGCACCCAGTCCTCGATAAAGACGTTCTGCATGGCGCCGATGGTGGCATCCGAGCCCGCCGCCTTCACCTCGTCGAACTTCTTGAAGCGCCCGCCATCGGCCATCATCAAGAGACCCACGCCCTCGCGATAGTAGGGCACGGTGAACTCGACCTGCTGGGCGCGGCCCGGCGTGATCGTCATCCACTGGACGACGATGTCGACCCGGTCGGTGATCAGGCTCGGGATGCGGGCGTCCGAGCCCTGCAGCACGAACTCGACCTTCTCGGGATCGTCGAACAGGTTCTTGGCGAGCAGCCGCGACATGTCGATGTCCATGCCGACCAGCTTGCCGGTGTCGTCCTCGAAGTGCCAGGGCGGGTTGGTCGAGCCGGTGCCGACGATCAGATGACCACGGTCGAGCACCTGCTGGAGCTTGCTCTTCGACGTGTCGACGAGCTGCGCCTGGGCGGCGCGCGCCCCGAACAGCGCCGAGCTGGCGGCTCCCGCCACGCCGACCGCTGCACCGAGGCCGAACAGCGAGCGCCGACCCACGCCCTCGGCGGACTTGTCCTTTGATCTCATTCATGTCCTCCCTGATCGGGGGCGGCTCATGGCCGCCCGTCTTGTCGTTCGTTGCGGCTGCCGGCCTCGTTGCGCGAGCCGTGCCTCGACCTTCCTGGACAATGCCGGAGGCTATGTGCCTGCCCCCTCGGCCCTGCCCTCTGTCAGCCGCCTAGCCAGAACTTTGCCCGAGCCGCAGGCGAGCGTCCATCCCAGATGTCCATGCCCGGTATTGAGGAACAGGCCGCCGAGCCTGCTCGCCCCGATGGCCGGCCTGCCGTGCGGCATCACCGGGCGGAGACCGGCCCAGTGCTGCGCGGTGGCCGGGTCGTAGCAGGCGCGCAGGGCCGGAAAGACGCTGCAGGCACGCTCGAAGATCGCCTTGCAGCGGGCCGGCGAGGGGGTGGTGTCCCAGCCTGCGACCTCGGCGGATCCGGCGAGCCGCAGCCGGTCGCCCAGGGGCGTCACGGCGAAGAAATAGCCGTCATTGAGGATCGTGGTGCGCGGCGCCTCCGGCCACGCATCGCGCGGCATGGTGACGGTGACACCCTTGACCGGATAGATCGGCAGCCGGATGCCGTAAGGGCGCAGGAACGGCGCGCTGTAGCTGCCCATGCAGACCACGACCGCGTCGGCGGCGATCCTGCCCTGGTCGGTAGCCACCCCCCTGACCGTGCCTGCCTCGAGCTCGAGGCGCTCGATCGTCACGCCGTAGCGGAAGCGCACGCCCTGCGCGGTGCACCAGGCAGCAAGACCCTGGGTGAACTTGTGGCAGTCGCCGGCCTCGTCCTCGGGAAAGAAGATGCCGCCCTCGACCGGCACCGCCGCGCCGGCCAGCGCCGGCTCGATCGTCCGGGCGCGGTCGCCGTCGACCAGCTCGACCGCGAGCCCCTCCTCGGCCATCGGCAGGAAATAGCGGCCCGCCTCCTCGAGTGCCTTGGCATCGTGGCAGATCAGGATGCTGCCCTGCACGCTGGCGTCGTAGGCGATCCCGGTCTGGGCCCTGATCTCGCGCAGGGCCGCCAGGCTCTCGAGGGCGAGCTCGAGATTGCTCGAGCGGTTGGCCAGATGCCGGGCCTCGGTGCAGTTTCTCAGGAACTCGACGCCCCAGCGCCACATCTTCGGTACGGCGCCGTAGCGCAGCAGCATGGGCGCATCCTCCTGGCCGAGCCAGCGCAGGATGCTGGTCGGCGCGCCGGGCTTCGAGAACGGCCCGGCCTCGCCCACATGGATGATGCCGCCATTGGCGAAGCTGGTCTCGAGCGCCGCCGCCGGCTGGCGCTCGATCACCTCGACCTCGTGGCCCTGGCGCTGCAGCCAGTAGGCGGTGGCGACACCGATGACGCCGGCACCGAGAACGACGACCTTCATGAATATCCCTCTGGGTTCGCGGGTGCCGGCCCGGCCGGCAGCCCCCAATGCCGGCGCGACCTTGACGCACGGCGCGGCGAACGTCGAGCCGGAGCGGGGGCTCCTCCTCGACGATCCCCCGGATCGCTCGGCGCCGACGGTCCTCCGGCACCCGCGCCTCGCGGCCGCCGCGCCGTCCTCTCCCCGAGCAGGGGGATCACGCCGCGGGCCGCCGCGGGCGACGGCCTCTTGTGCAAGCTGCCAGACCGAACGAGACCAGCACCGCCATCGTCGTGGCGTACGAGATCACGGGCCAGGCCGTATCGCCGTCCAGCATCGTGACCGCCAAGGTACCGACGATGCTGACGATCAGGCTTTGGATGCAAAAATAGAACGCCACTGCCGATCCGGCGATGTCGTCGAACTGCGCAAGAGCACCGTTGGCGGTAACGGACACCGTAAAGACAATCCCGACCGCGATAACCCACATCGGCAGGATGAAGCTGAGGAACGAGGGCGAGCCGAGAAGCTCGCCCATCCCCAGCAGGACCGCGCCACAAACGAGCAACGCCATCCCGCGCGCGACGCATCCGGCGCTGCCCCATTGGGCGACAAACGACTTCGCGAAGCGGGTTGTCGCGATCATGACGAGCGCGACCGTTGCGAAGGCTGCGCTGAACTCGATCTCGGAATGGCCGGCTCGGCCTATGAGCACGCGGGGTGCTGTCGAGAAAAAGACGAAGAAGGTGCCCATGCCGGCACTGAAACCGGCCGTGTAAACCCAGAATTCCAGACTGGCGAGGATGGGCAATACGGACCGCCGCATCGTTGCACCATTCAAGGGCAGCGTTTCGTGCCACCTGAACCCTGCATGCAAAAGCGCGAGCAGCCCCAATGCGGCAAGTGTGGCGAATATCGCCCGCCATCCGAAGAACTCGCCGATCAACGCTCCGGCGACAGGACCAAGGGCCGGAACGAAAGCCAGCATCGAACCGAAAAGGCCGTAGATGACAACCCCTTCCGGGCGGCTGCCATAGACATCGCGGACCGTCGCGAACGTCGCCAGCAGCGCGGCCGAGGCGCCAATCGCCTGAAGCAGACGGAACGCGATGAAGGCCGGGGCCGTCGACGACCACGCCGCTCCGAGGGACGCGAGGATGAACAGCGAGGCACCCGCCAGCAGGACCGGCCGTCGCCCGATTCGGTCCGAGATCGGCCCGAAGATCACCTGGCCCACGCCGAGCACCGCCATATAGAGGCTCAACGTGAGCTGGATCGTGGAGGGCGTCGTGTTCAGGATGCCGGGCATCGCCGGAACGACCGGAAGATAGATATCCATCGCCAGCGAAGCGAGGATGTCGAAGGGAGCCATCAGCAGCAGCGCTGCCGGCAGCGTATAGGCCCACGTGGGGCGTGTGGTGGTCATGACGATCCAACCGCTCGATCGAAGATACCGGGCGGCGTCTGCTCGTCAGCAATCGGATGGGATCAGCCTGACAGAACGCCGCAACAACAAGGCTTGTCGTTGCGGCTTACTTGTCTGCTGACTTGCAGGCTCCCATACCAAGACCCCCAGCTGGAAAAGACCGCTCGACTCGCTACCCGGTCCGGTACCGCCCAGGCAGGCTGGCGAGAAAGCTCGCCGGAACGGGTGCACCAATAGCGGCCACGCTTCCCGCGCGCCACCCGCGATGCCGGCCGTCCCGCCTGCACGGCCGGATTGCCATGACAGGCTGCGCAAACGCGCCTCGTTCCGGATCCAGAAAAGTTCCGGCACAAACGGAAACGGGCCGTCGCCGGCCCGTTTCGCGCGATCTCAGCCCTCGACGGACCTGACGATCTCCTCGGTCATCTTCTTGGCGTCGCCGAAGAGCATCATCGTCCTGTCCATGTAGAAGAGCGGGTTGTCGATGCCGGCATAGCCCGCCGCCATCGAGCGCTTCACGAAGAACACCGCCTTGGCGCGGTCCACGTCGAGCACCGGCATGCCGTAGATCGGCGAGCTGGTGTCGGTCTTGGCGGCCGGGTTGGTGATGTCGTTGGCGCCGATGACGTAGGCCACGTCGGCCTGGCCGAACTCGTTGTTGATCTCCTCCATCTCGAAGACCACGTCGTAGGGAATGTTGGCCTCGGCCAGCAGCACGTTCATGTGGCCGGGCATGCGGCCGGCCACCGGATGGATGGCGAAGCGCACCTCCACGCCCTTCTTGGTCAGCGTGTCGTAAAGCTCGCGCACCGAGTGCTGCGCCTGGGCCACCGCCATGCCGTAGCCAGGCACGATGATGACCTTCTGGGCGTTCTCCATGATGAAGGCGGCATCCTCGGCCGAGCCCGACTTCACCGTCTTGTCGCCGGTATCGGCGGCAGCAGCGGCGGTCTCGCCGAAGCCGCCCAGGATGACCGAGAAGAACGAGCGGTTCATCGCCCGGCACATGATGTAGGAGAGGATGGCGCCCGAGCTGCCGACCAGCGCGCCGGTGACGATGAGCATCGGGTTCTGCAGCGTGAAGCCGATGCCGGCGGCGGCCCAGCCCGAGTAGGAGTTCAGCATCGAGACCACGACCGGCATGTCGGCACCGCCGATCGGGATGATCAGCAGCACGCCGATGGCGAAGGCCAGCAGCGTCATCAGCAGGAACGCGGTACCGCTCTCGGTGGCCGTGACCGCCACCAGCAGCAGCAGGATGACGAGGCCGATGGCGATGTTGATGGCGTGCCGGGCCGGCAGCATGATCGGCCGCGAGCTCATGGCCGCGGCGATCGCCGGCTTGAGGAAGCCCGGCACCAGCGCCTCGGCGCCGGGCGGCAGCTTGGCCTGGAGCTTGCCGAACGCAATCACCGAGCCCGAGAAGGTGATGGCGCCGATGATGGTGCCCAGGCCCATCTCGACCAGCGACAGGCCCTTGATGCTGCCGTCCAGGTTGGTGATGCCGAAGTCGGCGGGGTTGAGGAACGCGCCGGCAGCGACGAACACCGCAGCGAGACCGACCAGCGAGTGGAAGGCCGCGACCAGCTGCGGCATGGCGGTCATCTCGATCCGCCGGGCGATGACGAAGCCCGCCGCGCCGCCGATGGCGATGCCCAGCAGGATCAGCAGATAGGTGCCGATCCCGGCATGCGGCAGGGCCAGTAGCGTGATGACGATGGCGATCGTCATGCCGGCCATGCCGTAGCGGTTGCCGGCCCGGGAGGTGGCCGGCGAGGACAGGCCGCGCAGCGCCAGGATGAAGAAGACGGCGGCGACGAGATAGCCGATGGCGGCGATGTTGATGCTCATGGCCTGCCCCTCAGCCCCGCTTCTTGAACATGGCGAGCATCCGCTCGGTCACCGCAAAGCCGCCGAAGATGTTCACCGACGCCAGGACCACGGCCAGAAAGCCGAACACCGCGGCGGCACCGCCCGCCCCGGTGGCGATCAGCGCGCCCACGATGATCACGCTCGAGATGGCGTTGGTCACCGACATGAGCGGCGTGTGCAGCGCCGGGGTCACCGACCAGACCACGTAATAGCCCACGAAGATCGCGAGCACGAAGATGATCAGATTGAAGATGCCGGGGTCGATCGCTTCCATGGGCGCGCTCCTCAGGCCTGGTCGGCGAAGTTCGGGTGGACGATCCTGCCCTCGTGGGTGAGCATCGCACCCTTGACGAGGTCGTCGTCCATGTCGATCGCGAGCGCGCCTTCCTTGGAGACGAGCAGCGCCACGAAGTTCTGCAGGTTGCGGGCGTAGAGCACCGAGGAAGCAGGCGCCAGGCGCGCCGGCAGGTTGCGGGCACCGATGATCCTGATGCCGCCTTCCATGCGCTCGGCCCCCGGCTCGCTGCCCTCGACATTGCCGCCGCTCTCGGCCGCCATGTCGAGCACCACCGAGCCAGCCTTCATCGACGCCACCATCTGCGCGGTGACGATCCGCGGGGCCTTGCGGCCGGGGATCTGCGCCGTGGTCACGACGATGTCCTGGCCCTTGAGATGCTCGGCCACCATGCGCGCCTGCTCGGCCTGCTCCTCGGGCGTGAGCGCCCGGGCGTAGCCGCCGGAGGTGGCCGCGCCCTCGGGGATGAAGCCCACGAACTTGCCGCCGAGGCTCTCGATCTCCTCCCGCGCGGCCGGCCGCACGTCGGTCGCCGTGACCACGGCACCCATGCGCTTGGCGGTGGCGATGGCCTGGAGCCCGGCCACGCCGGCGCCGATCACGAAGACCTTGGCGGGCGTCACCGTGCCGGCCGCCGTCATCATCATCGGCAGGACGCGGCTGTAGGCCGCCATCGCGTCGACCATCGCCTTGTAGCCGGCGAGGTTGGCCTGGCTGGAGAGCACGTCCATGGCCTGGGCGCGGGTGGTACGCGGCAGCAGCTCCAGGGAGAAGGCGGTGACGCCGGCGCTGGCATAGGCCGCCACCTGCTCGCGGCTCATATAGGGATCGAGCATCCCCACCAGGACCTGGCCCTTGCGCAGCCGGCCCATCTCGTCCTCGCCCGGCCGCTGCACCTTGAGGACGATCTCGGCGTCCCAGGCCCCGGCCGCATCGGCGAGCGACGCGCCGGCCTTGGTGAAGGCCTCGTCGGCGAGAGCGGCACCGGTGCCGGCCCCCTCCTCCACCACGCAGTCGAGGCCGAGGCCCTTGTAGCGCTTGATGGTATCCGGGCTCGCCGCGACGCGAAGCTCGTGCTCACGGCTTTCTTTGGGGATGCCTATTCTCATTGCTTCGCCTCTTTGCCGGGCGGAGCCCCGGTGAGGAGCTCCGCCGCCGGACGCCTTTGGGAGTGGCTGGCCGGCCGGTCGTCCGCGTTCTGTTAGGTAAAGGATGCCGCCGTGGCAATCGCGCCGTGCAGGCGGCGCCGGATGCGCGTCAGGCGCTGCCGCCCGCCCGGCGCGCCAGCAGGCCGCGGCAGGCGATCACGGTATTGCGCAAAAGGCAGGCCACCGTCATCGGCCCGACCCCGCCCGGCACCGGCGTGATGGCGGCGGCACGCTCGGCCGCCTCCGCGAACGCCACGTCGCCGGTCAGCCGCGAGCCGCCGCCGGGCTTCTCGACACGGTTGATGCCCACGTCGATCACCACCGCTCCTTCCTTGACCCAGTCGCCGCGAACCATCTCCGGCCGGCCGACGGCGGCCACCAGGATATCGGCGCGACGGCATTCCGCCGCCAGGTCGCGGGTTCGCGAGTGGGCGATGGTGACCGTGCAGTCGCGGGCCAGCAGGAGGGCCGCCATCGGCTTGCCGACGATGTTGGAGCGGCCCAGCACGAGCGCGCGCATGCCGCGCAGCCCGCCCTGGCCGAGCTCGCTCTCGAGCATCACGAGGCAGCCCTGCGGCGTGCAGGGCACCAGCAGATCCTCCGGCAGGCCGCCGGAAAGGGCGGCGAGGCGGCCGGCATTGAGCGGATGGAAGCCGTCGACGTCCTTGGCCGGGTCGATGGCCTCGAGCACCGCCGCCGGGTCGATCTGCGGCGGCAGCGGCAGCTGGACCAGGATGCCGTGCACCTCGGGATCGGCGTTGAGCCGGGCGATCAGCGCCAGGAGATCGGCCTGCGAGGTGGTCTCGGGCAGCGCCACGAGATCGCCCGCCATGCCGACCTCCTCGGCCATCCGCGTCTTGGTGCGGACATAGGCGATGCTGGCTGGATGCTCGCCCAACAGCACCACCTTGAGGCCCGGCCTGACGCCGGTGGTGCGGACCAGCTCGGCCACCTCCTCGCCAAGCTGCTCGCGCAGGGCCGCCGCATGGGCGCGTCCGTCGATGATCCTGCTCATTTCTTGCTCTCCCCGAGCTGACTGTGCCCGGCCATGGCCGCCAGGCTTGCCGCCAGCTCGTCCGGCTGGCCTTCCACCCTGATCCGCTTCCAGCGCGCCGCGGCGCCGGCCAGCAGCGTCAGTCGCGACACCGCCACGCCCATGCGCTTGCCCAGCAGGCGCAGAATGGCCGCATTGGCCTTGCCGTCGTCCGGCGGCGCGGTGACCCGCACGGCCAGCCACCACTCGCCCTGTGCGTCGGCCACGCAGCCGTCGATCCCGTCCCGCGCCGCTTTCGGCCGCGCCCGCACCCGCAGCTCGAGGCCGTCGGCAAGACGCCGGCACGGCAGCTCCAAGGCTCAGTACCGCAGATATTCGTTGATCAGGTCGCGCACGAAATAGAGGGCCAGGATCAGCACCAGCGGCGAGAGATCCAGCCCGCCCATATTGGGCAGCAGGTTGCGGATCGGACGTAGCGCCGGCTCCGTCACCCGGTAGAGGAAGTCGCCGATCTGGTAGACGATCCGGTTGCCGGTGTTCACGACGTTGAAGGCGATGAGCCAGCTCAGCACGACCGAGCCGATGATCAGCCAGATGTAGACGCCGATGACGGTGTTGAGCAGGTTCGTGAGTGCGAGCATGGACCAACGGGCTGAAATGACGGGGCGATGCGGCGGCACTATATACGAGCCGCCGCCCCTCGCCAGCCCCGTCACCATCCTCTTGACAGCTTCGCCGGGTGCCACCATAGATGCGCGCCACGTGGGGCCGTAGCTCAGTTGGGAGAGCGCTAGAATCGCACTCTAGAGGTCGTGGGTTCGACTCCCATCGGCTCCACCAATCTTCTCCCGGCCGGTCCGGGAGCCGCGAGGGCGCCTTCGGGCGCCCTTCGTGCTTTCAAAGGCCTGCGCGCCTCATTCAACCTGGCCCGTCGGCAGGCCCGGCGCGGTGAAGCCGTGGCGGGCGAGGATCGCCTGCCCGTCGGCTGCCATGATGAAGGCCGCCAGCCGCCACGCCTCGGGCCGCTCCTGCTGCAGGACCGAGAGCCCGTAGTCGGCTCCCACGGCGAGCGCCGCGGGGATCTCGACGATCTGCAGCTGCGGCTGCTGCGCCTGGGCGAGGGCGGCGTTGGTGCAGTAGGTGAGGAAGATGTCGGCCTGCCGCTCGGCCATCACCCAGGCGTACTGGTTCTGGCCGGCGGGAGCCTTGGGCGAGTCCGGCGCGCCGGTGAGCGGCAGCGCCTTGCCCTCGAGGATGGCGCGCGAGCCGGGCCGCCCCGGCTCGGCCTTGGCGAACAGCTCCCAGGCATAGTCGCCCGACGGGTCCGCCTTGGGCGTCGAGGTGCCGAGCCGCACCGTCGGGTCCAGCATCCTCTCGAGCAGGCTCCCCGGGCTCACCGCAAGCTCCGGCTGGGCCAGAGCGCACAGCCGGTTGCGCGCGAACAGCATCACCGGCCCGCCGATGCCGGCGGCCGCGAGCCTCACCGGGTGGGCGAGATTGGCCGAGGCGAAGACGTCGGGCCGCCAGCCCTCCTCGATCTGCCGGCGCAGCGTGCCCGAGGCCGCGAACTCGGTCTCGACCGGCATCTGCGAGGCGGCACCGAAGGCCGCAGTCACCTCGCTCAGCGCGGCGCGCAGGCTGCCCGCCGCGGCGAGCCGCACGGGCTCGGCGGCAGCCGGCCCCCGGGCCGCCGTCACGAGCAGCACCGCCGCCAGGACGAGCCGCGGGAGCCGGCACCCCATGGCCGGCCGCCGGGCGCGGGCCCCGCCGCATCCTGTTCCAGCGACCGCCGCGCCGGTCTTGTAGATCGTGCTTCGCACATCGCTCTCCCCTTGCCCCCGGATGCGGTGCCAGCCCCGCCCGGAACATGATCGTATGCCTAGCGGGGTTGCGGGCAGGCACCGTGTATGGAGACGAGGCGGGGTGATTATGCAGGCCCAAGCAGGAAGATGCAGGGCGACGGCGGCGCCAGACATGGCTGGCGCCCGCCGGGGCGGGTCCTCAAAGAGCCTGCGCGAAGGGCCGCAGCGTTACACCGGCTTCTTCCATCGCCTCGCGGATGCCGCGCGCCATGGCGACGGCCGCAGGGTTGTCGCCGTGCACGCAGATCGTGTCGATGGCGACGGGGATGCGCTTGCCCGAGGCCGAGGTGATGGCACCGTCCTCGAGCATCCGCAGGACCCGCTGCGTCGCCTCGGCGGAATCGTGGATCACCGCGCCCGGCAGCTTGCGCGAGGTGAGGTTGCCGGCGTCGTCGTAGGTGCGGTCGGCGTAGACCTCGCGGGCCATCCGCAGCCCCAGCTTCTCGCCCGCCTTCTCGAGCTCGTTGCCGGGCATCACCACGAAGATCATCTCCGGGTCCACGGCCTTGCTGGCGCGCGCCACGGCCATGGCGAGATCCGCGTCGACGGCCGCCATGTTGCCCAGCGCGCCGTGCGTCTTGAGGTGGCGCACCTTGTGGCCGACCACCGCCGCCATCGCCTGCAGCGCGCCGATCTGGTAGATGATGAGCTTCTCGACGTCCCCGGGCCGTTCCCCCTGGATGGGCCGCCTTCCAAAGCCCCAAAGATCGAGAAAGCCCGGGTGGGCGCCGATCTCCACGCCGCGCTCCAGCGCCAGCCGCACCGTCTCGTGCATCACGAGAGGATCGCCCGCGTGGAAGCCGCAGGCGACGTTGGCGGTCGTGACGATGTCGAGCATCTCGGCGTCGTTGCCCATCGTCCAGGCGCCGAAACTCTCTCCGAGGTCGCTGTTGAGATCGACCGCAAGGGCCATCTTGACGTTCTCCTTCAGACGCTCATGCTGGCCGCCTTCGCGTCGGCCGCGGACAGGCTAGAGCATCTGGCGACTGCTGCAATGCCGGCTCCGGCACCCGACGCGTCCACGTCGTCACCAGAACGACCGCTCAAAAGGCCCTTGCAGGCCACAATATAGAGGAGGTTGCACTTTCCATGGCCCGTTCCCGCACCCTTGCTGCCCTCGGCGCGGCCGTCATCACCGGAGCCCTGCTCGGTGCGCCAAGCGTTCAGGCGACGACCAACTGGGACATGCCGCTGGCCTGGCCGCAGGGCAACTTCCACGTCAAGAACGCCCAGCGCTTCGCCGACGAGGTCGAGAAGGCCACCGGCGGCGAGGTGGTGATCACGCTTCATCCGGGCGGCGCCCTGGGCTTCAAGGGTCCGGAGATGCTGCGCACCGTGCGCGACGGGCTGGTGCCGATCGGCGACGTGCTGATCAACCAGCAGACCGGCGAGGTGGCCCTCTTCGGCATGGAGTCGCTGCCCTATCTCGCGTCCGGCCAGAAGGAGACCAGGGAGCTCCTCGAGCATGCGCGGCCGGCCTATGACGAGATCGCCGAGCAGTACAACCAGAAGATCCTCTATATCGTGCCGTGGCCCGGCCAGGGGCTCTATTCGAGCAACCCGGTGGTGAAGCTCGAGGACATGCAGGGCCTGAAGATGCGCGTGGTCGACAAGAACGGCCTCGACTTCTTCAGCGCGCTGGGCGCCGCCCCCCGCCAGCTGCCCTGGGGCGAGGTCGTCCCCGCCCTGGCGTCGGGCGCCATCGAGGGTGTGACGACCTCGAGCTCCTCGGGCGTCGACGGCAAGTTCTGGGAATTCCTCTGCTGCCTCAACCGCTTCAACTGGCAGTCCTCGTCCAACATGGTGACTGTCAATCTCGATGCCTGGAACGCGCTCTCCGAGGAGCACCGGGCGGCCATCGAGAAGGTCGCGGCCGAGCTCGAGGCGGTCTTTTGGCAGGTCAGCCGCGAGGAGGACGAGCAGAAGCTCAAGACCCTCGAAGAGAATGGCATGAAGGTCACCGAGCCCACCCCGGAGCTGCGCGCGAAGCTGATCGAGGCGGCCAAGCCGCTCTGGAAGGACTTCGCCGAGAAGGCAGGGCCCAAGGCCGCAGAGGTCATGGAAGCCTACCGCGCCGCTTCCGGCAAGTAAGCAGCACGAAGGTCCGCGCGCGTGCGCCACTTCTTGCGGCTCGTCGACGGGACGGCGGCGGCGGCGGCCGTTGTCGCCGCCCTCTGTCTCGCCCTCTTGACCGTCATCGTCCTGGCCGAGATCGCCGTCGTCTGGCTGTTTAATTTCAGCCTCGATTTCTCGTGGGAATATGCGGCCTTCTTGATGTGCGCCGCGTTCTTCCTGGGCATGGGCTGGACGCTCAGGCAGGGCGGCCATGTGCGGGTGTCGCTGTTCGCCCACCATCTGCCGCCGGGCCCCACCCGGGCGCTCGACATGATGGCCACCCTGGCCGGCCTGGTGATCTCCGGCTTCCTCACCTTCGCGCTGGGCAGCCTTGCCTGGGGAGCGTTTGTCGGCGGCTCGCGCACCTTCACGCCGACCGCGACGCCGTTGGCGGTGCCGCAGGGCGTGGCCACCCTCGGCATGGCCATCCTGACGCTGGTGCTGGTGGCCCGGCTGGTGCGGCTCGCGACGGGCGAGGAGCCGGACGAGAAGCCCGCCGACGGCGGCATTCCGAGTGAGACCTGAGGCCAACCCATGACAAGCTCGCTCCTCACCGTCCTGGCACTGCTGGCCGGGCTTCTCTCGCTCGGCGTCTGGGTGGGTCTCTCGCTGTTCGGCGTCGGCGCCGGCAGCCTGCTGCTGTTCCGCTCGATGCCGGTCGACAAGCTCCTGGGCCAGATCTCGTTCAACGCCACCACCGTGCCCGAGCTCATCGCCCTGCCGCTGTTCATCCTGATGGGCGAGATCCTGTTTCGCACCGAGCTGTCGCGCTCGCTGTTCCAGGGCCTCGCTCCATGGACCTCGCGGCTGCCGGGCAAGCTGCTCCACGTCAACGTGCTGGGCTGCACGCTCTTCGCCGCCATCTCCGGCTCCTCGGCGGCGACCACCGCCACCGTGGGCCGCATGACGCTGACCGAGCTCACCCGGCGCGGCTACGACCGCAAGCTCGCCATGGGCTCGCTGGCCGGCGCCGGCACGCTGGGCTTCCTGATCCCGCCCAGCGTCATCATGATCATCTACGGCGTGCTGGCCGAGGTCTCGATCCTCAAGCTCTTCATCGCCGGCATCCTGCCGGGCTTCCTGCTGGCGCTCGCCTACATGGTCTATCTGGGCGTGCGCGCCACGCTGCAGGCCGACGCCACGCCGAGCACCGAGGACAGCTTCAGCTGGGGCGAGAGGATGCGCGGGCTGATCGAGCTGGGCCCGGTCGTCTTTCTCATCGTGATGATCCTCGGCAGCATGTATGGCGGCATCGCCAGCCCCACCGAGGCCGCCGCCATCGGCGTGCTGGGGGCGATCATCATCAGCGCCTGGCAGCGCACGCTGAACCCGGCCACCTTGAGCGCCGCCTTCATGGCGGCGGTGCGTACCAGCTCGATGGTCGGCCTGATCATCGCCGGCGCGGTGTTTCTCTCGGTCGCCATGGGCTTTCTCGGCATCCCGCGCGCCGTGGCCGAGGGTATCGCCGCCCTCGAGCTCGGGCCCATGGGCCTCGTGCTCATGCTGATCCTCGTCTACGGCCTCCTGGGCTGTGTCCTCGAGGGTCTCTCGATGATCGTCATGACGCTGCCGATCACCCTGCCGCTGATCGTCGCCGCCGGCTTCGACCCGCTCTGGTTCGGGGTCTTCCTGGTGCTGGTGGTCGAGATGGCGCAGATCACCCCGCCGGTGGGCTTCAATCTCTTCGTCATCCAGGGCATGACCGGCGAGCCGCTGGGCCGGATCAGCCGGGCGGCACTGCCCTTCTTCGTCATCATGATCCTGTTCACCCTGCTGCTTGCTTTGTTCCCCCAGATCGCGTTGTTCCTGCCAGCGCAAGTGACGCTGAAGGGCTAGCGCATGACCGAGACCCTCCCGCCGGCGCGCATCCTCCACGCCGGCGACGCCGCTTTCGTGATCGAGCTGGGCGAGACCGTGGACCCCGCGATCAACGACCGCATCCTGGCGCTCGACGCGCGGCTGCGCGAGGCGGCCCTGCCGGGGGTGACCGAGCTGGTCCCGACCTACCGCTCGCTCCTGGTCCATTTCGATCCCGACGCGGTCGACGGGCTGGAGCTTCTCAAGCGGCTGCGCGGCCTGGATCTCGAGCATCCCGGCGAGGCGCCGGCCGGCCGGGCGTGGACCGTCCCGGTCTGCTATGGCGGCGAGCACGGCGTGGATCTCGAGGAGGTCGCCGAGCGGCACGGTCTCACCGTCGAGGAGGCCGTGCGCCTCCATGCCGGCGGCACCTACCGCGTCTACATGATCGGCTTTGCCCCGGGGTTTGCCTATCTTGGCGGGCTCGACCAGCGCCTGCACACGCCGCGCCGGGTCAACCCGCGCCTCAAGACGCCTGCCGGCAGCGTCTCCATCGGCGGCATCCAGGCCGCCATCTCCTCCGTCGAGGCGCCGAGCGGCTGGCATCTGCTGGGCCAGACACCGGTCCGGGCGTTCGATCCGGAGCGCGAGCCGCCCTTCCTGTTCGCCGCCGGCGACACCGTCCGCTTCCGCCCCATCGACGCTGCCGAGTTCGCAGCACTTGCGGCGCGGGCGGCGGACGGCGACCCGCTGATCCGGCCCGAGCCGGCTTCGGAGCACGCCTCGTGAGCGACCGCCTCCTCGTCCGCGCGCCCGGACCGCTGGCAACCCTGCAGGATGCCGGCCGGCGCGGCTACCAGCGCCTGGGTGTCTCGGGCTCGGGTCCGATGGACCGTCTCGCGCACGAGGCCGCCAACCGGATGACCGGCAACCAGCCCGGCACGGTCGCCCTCGAGTTCGCCTTGGGCGGTCTCGTGCTCGAGGTTGCAGCCGAGCGGGCCCGGCTGGCGTTCGCCGGCGGCGCCTTCGAGCTCAAGGTCGACGACAAGCCGATGCCGTGGTGGTCGTGCGTGACGGTCCATCGCGGCCAGATGGTGCGAATCGGCCGTGCCCAGGCGGGGGTGTGGGGCTATGTGGCGATCGCCGGCGGACTGGCCCTGCCGGCGCAGCTCGGCAGCTATGCCACCCACACGCTCTCGCGCCTTGGCGGCATCGAGGGACGGCCGCTCAGGGCCGGCGACGCGCTTGCCCTGGCTGAGCCCGAGCCCTCGCCGCACCCCGATCTCATGCTGCCCGACCCGCCGCCCGCGCGCGACGTGATCCGCGCCGTGCCCGGCCCCCAGGACGACTATTTCACGCCGGCCGGCCTCGCTGCGTTCTTCGGCGAGGGCTACCGCGTCTCGGCGCAGGCCGACCGCATGGGCTACCGCCTCGAGGGGCCGCAGGTCGAGCACGCCAAAGGCTTCAACATCGTCTCCGACGGCACCGTCGCCGGCAGCGTGCAGGTACCCGGCATGGGCACGCCCATTGTCCTCATGGCCGACCGCCAGACGACCGGCGGCTATCCCAAGATCGCCACCGTGATCGGTGCCGACCTGCCGGCCCTGGCGCAGATTGCCCCGGGCGGCCGCCTGCGCTTCCAGTCCGTCTCCTTCGAGCAGGCGCTCGAGGCGCGGCGCGTCATGCGGCGCTGGCTGGACCGGCTGGCCGACCGGCTGGAGCCTCTCAGGACCGGCGCGGATCTTGACCCTGCCCGGCTTTTGGGCCTGAACCTCATCGGCGGTGTCACCGCCGGCGACCCGCTGCGCGAGGGTCTCGTGCCTTGAGGCACCCGCCACCGCCGCCGCCCCTCCTGTCAGACTGAACCGGAAGCCGAGATGAAGGTCGTTCTCCACACCGCCTGGGCCAATGTCGACCGGTGGATCGCCGAGCTGCGGGAACAGGCGCCCGACATCGAGCTGCGGCTCTCGCCCGACATCGGCGATCCGGCAGAGATCGACGCGGCGTTGGTCTGGCAGCCCCCCGCCGGATTTTTCGACGGCATGACCCGGCTGCGCCTGGTGCAGGTCCTCGGCGCCGGCATCGACGCCCTGGTGCGCTCCGGCGTCGCCTTGCCCGAGAACGTGCCTTTGGCCCGGCTGGTGGACCCGCTGATGTCGCAGCGCATGGCCGAGTACGCCCTGCACGGCGTGATGCGCTTTCACCGGCGCTTCGACCTCTACGAGCGCCAGCAGCAGGCCGCACTCTGGGAGCGTCACTTCCACGACGACCCGGCGGAGATCGGTGTCGGCATCATGGGCGTGGGCGAGATCGGCATGACCACGGCCGAGCTGCTTCGCAAGGTGGGCTACGACGTGTTCGGCTGGTCGCGCAGCCCGCGGCCGGCAGCCCCGGTCAAGGTCTATGCCGGCCGCGAGGAGTTGCCCGAGTTTCTCGCGCGCTGCCGCGTCCTGGTGTGCATCCTGCCGCTCACCGACGAGACGCGGGGCATCATCGACCGCGAGACCCTGGCGCTGATGCCAAAGGGGAGCTTCGTGATCAACGTGGCGCGCGGCCCCCACGTGGTGGTCGACGATCTTCTGGCGGCCCTCGATTCCGGCCGGCTCGAGGGGGCCATGCTCGACGTGTTCGACGAGGAGCCCCTGCCCTCCGCCTCGCCGCTCTGGAGCCACCCCAAGGTGCTGGTGACGCCGCATGCCGGCGCCATCACCAACCCGCGCACCGCCACGGCCATCATCGTCGAGCAGCTGCGGCGGATCGAGCGCGGCGAGGCGCCGGCCAACCTCGTCGACCTCGAGCGCGGCTACTGACGGCCGTGGCGCGGACCTGCCTGATCGTCCAGCCGATCCATCCGGCGGGCCTGCTGAGACTGCGCGCAGGCGGGCTCGAGCCGCGCCACGCCTCGGCCGACGACATGGCCACGGTGGCCCGCGAGATCGGCGACGCGGCGGCGGTGATCACCCGCAGCGCCGGGCTTGACGCTGCCGCCATGGACGCCGCCCCGGCCCTTCGGGTGATCGGCAATCACGGCGCCGGCACCAACGCCATCGACACCGCCCATGCCGCGCGGCTGGGGATCCCCGTGGTGGTGACGCCCGAGGCCAACGCCGTCTCGGTGGCCGAGCATGCCATGGCCCTGATGCTGGCGGTGGCGCGGCGTCTGCCGGCGGCCGACCGGGCGGTGCGGGCGGGCGACGCCTCCTTCAAATATCGCAGCCACTTCGTCGAGCTCTCCGGCAAGACGCTGGGCGTCGTCGGCTTCGGCCGCATCGGCCGGCGCACCGCCGCCATCGCCCGGCACGGGCTGGGCATGCGCATCCTCGTCCATGCCCGCCGCCCCGACCCCGAGAGTCTGAGGGCGCTGGGGGCCGAGGCGGTCGACCTGCAGACCCTGCTGCGCCAGGCGAGCGTCGTCTCGCTACACCTGCCTTTGACCGACGCGACGCGCGGCCTGATCGGCGCAAGCGAGCTGGCCCAGCTCCGCGCCGGCGCGATCCTCGTCAATACCGGCCGCGGCGCGGTGCTCGACGAGAGCGCGCTCGTGGCGGCTCTCGAGGCCGGCCGCCTGGCGGGCGCCGGCCTCGACGTCACCGCCCAAGAGCACCTCCCCGACGATCACCCGCTGCGCGGCCGCGAGGACGTCATCCTCACCCCCCACATCGCCGGCTCCACCGACGAGGCGCTCGAGCGCACCGCCCTGGAGGTCGCCGACCAGATCCTCGACACCCTCGCCGACCGCCGACCGCCCCACCTGCTGGACGACCAGGTGTGGGAGCGGCGCCGCCGATGACCGCCCAGCCGGAGCGCGCGATGACCGAGCTTTATTTCGCCCCTGCCCTCTTCGAGCGTCTCGCCCGCGACAGCGCCGCGTCGCCGGGAGTGACGCGACCGTCCTACGGGGCGGGCGAGCAGCATGCCCATGACCTCGTCGCCGAGGCGGCGGCCTCGCTGGGCATGGAAAAGCGGCTCGATGCCGCCGGCAACATGCTGCTGACCCTGCCCGGCGCCGACCGCTCGCGGGTGCTGCTGCTGGGCTCGCACGTCGACACGGTGCCGCATGGCGGCAACTATGACGGGCTGGCCGGCGTCCTGGCGGGGCTCGAGGTCGCGGCCGGCTTCGTGCGCGGCGGCCGGACCCCTGCCGTCGACATTGGCGTCGTGGCACTGCGCGCCGAGGAGAGTGTCTGGTTCCCGGTGAGCTATATCGGCAGCAAGACGGCGCTGGGCATCCTCCCGCAAGAGGCGCTCGCGGCGCAGCGCTTCGACAGCGGCATGACGCTGGGCGAGCATATGCGCGAGGCGGGCTTCGATCCCGAGGGCGTGGCGCGCGGCGAGAAGCTGATCGACCCGGCGCGCATCGCCGGCTTCGTGGAGCTGCACATCGAGCAGGGCCCGCATCTGATCAGCGAGGGCATCGTGCTGGGCGTGGTCGACGGGATCCGCGGCAGCATCCGCTACCGCGAGGCGCGCTGCCTCGGCGCCTATGCCCATTCGGGCGCGGTGCCGCGCAAATGGCGGCACGACGCCGTGGTGGCCTCGGCCGAGCTGGTGACCCGGCTCGACGCTCTTTGGGTGGAGCTCGAGGAGCAGGGCCACGACCTCACCTTGACGGTGGGCCAGCTCTATACCGACGCCGAGCAGCACGCCTTCGCCAAGGTGGCCGGCGAGTGCCGTATCTGCATCGACGTGCGCAGCCGCTCGACGGAGACGCTGGCGCTGGTCGACGAGCGCCTGAAGGCGCTGTGCGAGGAGATCGCGGCGGCCCGCAGGGTCCGCTTCGAGCTGGGGCCGCGCACCGGCAGCACGCCCGCTCCCATGGACGAGCGCATGCAGGCGCGGTTAGCGGAGGCCGCCGAGGCGCTGGGCGTGAGCTGGCGGCGCATGTCGAGCGGCGCCGGCCACGACGCCGCCACCTTCGCGCTTGCCGGGGTGCCCTCGGTGATGCTGTTCGTGCGCAACGAGAATGGCAGCCACAATCCCGACGAGCACATGGAGATGGACGATTTCGCGAAGGCCGTGGCGGTGATGCGCCGCATGGCCTCCGACTTCGCCTGAGGAGACCGGCATGGGCGGCGGGCAGGTTCTGGAGGCGCTGGGCCAGGGGCGCTGGATCGACCCGGCCACAAGACGGCCGGTGCGCCTGCCCCTGCCCCGCCTCACCCTCGAGCCGAGCCTCGCCGGCGCCGAGGCGGAGCTGGTGGCCGGGGCCGGGCTCGCCGGAGCCATCACCGTGGTCTGCGACGAGAACACCGTGGAGGCGATGGGCCGGCGGGTGGCGGCAGCCCTTCCCGGCAGCGATACGCTCGTCCTCGAGCGGCCCCATGCCGACATCGCCACCGCCGACGCGCTGATCGGGCGCACCCGGCACGCCGACGCGCTGGTCGCGGTGGGCTCGGGCACCATCAACGATCTGTGCAAGCAGGCGGCCCGGCAGCGCGGCATCCCCTTTGCCGTGTTCGCGACCGCCCCCTCGATGAACGGCTATGTCACGGCCACCGCCTCGCTCGCCAAGGGGCGGCTCAAGCTCAGCCTGCCAGCGGTGGCGCCCCGGGGCGCGTTCTTCGATCTCGGTGTGCTGGCCGCCGCCCCCTTGCGGCTGCGCCGGGCGGGGCTCGGCGACGTCATCTGCCGGACCACCGCGCAGACCGACTGGCTGCTCGCGCATCTCCTGCATGGCAGCCCCTACCTGCCCTCCTGCTTCGCGCTGCAGGCCGAGGAGGAAGCGGCGCTGCTGGGGGCCGTACCGGAGCTCGTGGCGGGCGAGCACGGGGCGGTAGCCAGCCTTACCCGGCTTTTGGTGCTGGGCGGGGCGGCGATGCTGCTGGCGGGCTCCAGCGCGCCTGCCTCCCAGGGCGAGCACCTGGTCAGCCACTATGTCGATCTGCTGGCCGAGCCGCATCCGGGCACGCTGCACGGCGAGCAGGTGGCGGCGGCGACGTTGGCGATGGCCCGGCTGCAGGAGCGGATTCTCTCGTCCTCCTGCGCGCCTCGCCTGACGGCACCGCCGCTCGACGAGGCGGCCTTCGAGCGCCGTTTCGGCGTCTTCGCCGGCGACTGCATCGCCGCGAGCCGCGCCAAGGCGCCCGAGCCGGACGCCCTCGCGGCGCTGAGCCGACGCCTCGCCGATGAATGGCAGGAGGTCCGGGGCGAGCTTTGCGCCGCCATGCTGCCGCTGGGCGAGCTCGAGCGTGTCTTCGCCGAGGGCGGCCTGCCGTCCACCGGGGCCGATCTCGGCCTCGATCCTGCCTTCTGGCGGCAGGCGGTGGCCCATGCGCGCGAGACCCGCGACCGCTACACCTTTCTCGACCTGGCGGCCGAGGCGGGGATGCTCGGCGATTTCGCAGCACTGCAGTGCTGAAGGGCGGGTTGGCGCGCCGCCCCTGCCCGGGCTAGCACTCGCACGGATGCAGACGAATGAACGGCAGGGACAAGGGAGAGCTGGCGATGGCGGACTATGATGTGATCCTGCGCGGCGGACGCGTGCTCGATCCGGGCGGCGGCGTCGACGAGGTGGCCGACATCGCCTTCAAGGACGGCAAGGTGGCGGCCATCGGTGCTGCCGTGGGTGCCGGCAGCGCAAAGCGCGAGCGCGACGTGTCGGGTGCGATCGTCATGCCCGGCATGATCGACTTCCACACCCACGTCTACTGGGGCGGCGCCTCGCTGGGCATCGATGCCGACCAGCTTGCAAAGCGCGCCGGCACGACCACCTGGCTCGACGTCGGCACGGCCGGGGCCGGCAACTTCATCGGCTTTCGAAAGCACGTCATCGAGCGCAGCCAGACCAAGATCTTCGCCTATCTGCACGTCTCCTTCGCGGGGATCTACGCCTTCTCCAAGGACGTGATGATCGGCGAATCCTGGGAGATGCGCCTGCTCGATGCGGCCGCCTGTGCCAAGGTGGCAGCCGAGCATCCCGACGTCATCAAGGGCATCAAGGTCCGCATCGGCGCCAACACCAGCGGTGTCAACGGCATCGCCCCCCTCTATCTCGCCATCGAGGCCGCCGACCGGGCGGGCCTGCCGGTGATGTGCCACATCGACCGGCCACCCCCGCGCTATGTCGACGTGCTCAAGGTGCTGCGCCCGGGCGACATCCTCACCCACTGCTTCAAGCCGTTCCCCAACGCGCCGACCTACGCCAACGGCGAGATCCGCGAGGGTGTATGGGAGGCCCGCGAGAAGGGTGTCATCTTCGACATCGCGCACGGCATGGGCTCGTTCAGCTTCGAGGTCGCCGAGAACATGCTCAAGGCGGGCTTCATGCCCGACGTGATCAGCTCCGACGTGCACTCGCTGTGCATCGACGGGCCGGCCTACGACAATCTCGAGACCATGAGCAAGTTCCTGGCGCTGGGCATGCCGGTGCCCGACATCGTCCGCGCGGTCACCGAGGCGCCGGCGAAGCTCTTGATGCGTCCCGATCTGGGTGATCTGACGGTCGGCACCACCGGCGATGCCACGATCCTGCGGATCGAGGGCGGCACGCACCGCTACAAGGACGTGGTGGGCGTCGAGCGGACCGGCGACAAGCGCTTCGTGCTCGACAGCGTTGTCCTCGACGGCAAGCTCTGGCACGAGGTGCCGCAGCAGCGCTGAGGCGGCAGCGGCGGCCGGCTCAGTCCCGGCCGCCCTTCCCTCTTCCCGCCCTCGCGAGATCGGAGAGAATAGGGCAGTCCGGCCGCTCGTCGCCATGACAGCGCTCGGCGAGGTCGGCCAGCGTGTCGCGCATGGCGCGCAGCTCGGCGATCTTGGCCTCGATATCCTCGATCCGGGCGAGCGCCAGCGACTTGACCTCTGCACTGGCGCGGTCTCTGTCCTGCCACAGGGCCAGCAGCCCGCGACAGTCCTCCACCGAGAAGCCCAGCGAGCGGGCGCGCTGGATGAAGGCCAAAGTCGCGAGATCCCGCTCGCCATAGCGGCGATAGCCCGCCTCGGAGCGGGCCGGCGGCGGCAGCAGCCCGATTTCCTCGTAGTAGCGGATGGTCTTGGGAGGCAGGCCCGAGCGCGCCGCCGCCTGGCCGATATTGAGACCGCTCACCGCCGGCTCAGGGCTGTTCTGCGAGGTCGTCCAGGCCGAAGAGGCGGTTGCGCGTGCGCTGATAGTAGGCTTGCGCATCATAGGGCTCCACCGGCAGCTCGAGGTCGACGACCGTCAGCTCGCCGGTCGCCGCCTTGAGCTGATAGGCGGCGGTGATCTCGGTGCGCTGCGCCCGCACGAGATTGACCTGCGACTCGAACAGCTCCTGCTCGGCATCCAGCACGTCGAGCACCGTCCGCACGCCCACCAGGTTCTCCTCCTCCACGCCCTTGAGGGCGATATCGTTGGCGCGGACCTCGGAGCGGAACGCGTCGATCGCCGCGGTCGCCGCGAGAAGCTGGTCGTAGGCCGAGGCCGCCCGCTCCTGCACGGTCCGGTGGGCGAGCTCGAGATCGTTGCGGCGCTGCCGCACGATCTGCCGGTTCTGGCGCACCCGGGCATACTCGCCGCCGCCCTGGTAGAGCGGGATGGTGACGTTGATCCCCACGCTGCCCTGGCGCTGCCATTCGAGGCTCGTGGTGGGCTCGTCGACATAGGCGAGATCGGCGGACAGATCGACGCTCGGCAGGAGGTCGGCGCGCGCGACATCGACATCGTCGCGGGCCGCCGAAAGGGCGAACGTGGCCTGGATGACCTCTGGATTGGTCTCCGCCAGGGCCTGCGCCTCGGCAAGGCTCGAAGGCAGCGGCGGCAGGTCCTTCGGCTGCTCCAGCTCGCCGGGCTTCTTGCCGATCACCCGCTCGTAGAACGCGTAGGAGCTGGCGAGATTCGCCTTGGCCGCCTCGACGTCGGCGCGGGCGCGCGACAGTCGCGCCTCGGCCTGCGCCACGTCGGTACGGGCGAGGTCGCCCACCTGGAAGCGATCGCGGGTGGCCTGGAGCTGCCTCTTGAGCCGCGTCTCGTTGTTCAGCGCCAGCTCCAGCACGGCGCGGTCGCGCCAGGCCGCCGTATAGGCGTCGATCGCCTCGAGCAGCACACTCTGCTCGAGGGCCAGCAGGTTGGCGCGCTCGGCGCGGACCAGGTTCTCCGCGCGGTTGGTGGCGGCCACCGTGCCGCCGCCCTGATAGAGGTTCTGTCGGGCGTTGAGGCCGATACGGCTGGTGTCGCGGTCCGAATCGATCGTGTCGGGCGCATCCACCAGACGGCCCTGACCGCGCACGGCCTCCGCGCCGGCGTCGATGAAGACCTGGGGCCGCCAGCCGGCGAGCGCCTGGGGCACCAGCTCGTCGGTGGCGTTCAGCCGGGCCCGCCCCCCCTCGAGGCGCGGGTTGGTGAGGTAGGTCTGCACCAGGGCCTCGCGCAGGTCGTCGGCCAGGACGACAGCCGGAGAGGCGACGGCGATGGACGCCACCAGCGCGAACAGTGCTCCGGAACTCGCGCGTATGCCCACGGTACCTCCAATGCTGCAGCGACGCGCCAGCGACGTCGACCATGTGCGGGGAAGAAGGTAGGTTCCCGGTCCGCGCCGAGGCAAGTGCCACGGGGGCATGGGAGGCGCGCAGCTGGACGAGCGGGAGCCGGGCGTGGGTTCCGGGCAACAATCGGGCGGTGCGGGGCAGGGCGCAAAGACGGCGTCCCGGCCGCTGCGCAAGATTCTCCACGTCGACATGGACGCCTTCTACGCGGCCATCGAGCAGCGCGACGATCCCGCCTTGCGCGGCCGTCCGATCGCGGTGGGCGGTGGCGGCGAGCGCGGCGTGGTGCTCACCGCCAGCTACGAGGCGCGGCCCTACGGCGTCCGCTCGGCGATGCCCGGCAGCCGGGCGCGACGGCTGTGCGCCGATCTCCTGTTCGTGCCGCCGCGCTTCGACGCCTATCGGGCCGCGAGCGCCCAGATCCGCGGAATTTTCCGGCGTTATACCGAATTGGTCGAGCCGCTGTCGCTCGACGAGGCCTATCTCGACGTCACCGAGCCTCTGCCGGGGCCCATGCCGGCGGTCGAGGCGGCCCGGCGCATCAAGCAGGAGATCCGCGAGGCCACGGGGCTCACCGCCTCGGCCGGGGTCTCCTTCAACAAGTTCCTGGCCAAGATCGCCTCCGATCTCGAGAAGCCCGACGGGCTCACCGTGATCCGCCCCCGGCAGGCGCTGGCGTTCATCGCCGGCCTGCCGATCGAGCGGTTTCATGGGATCGGGCCGGCGACGGCAGCCCGCCTGCGCGCCCGCGGCATCGGCAGCGGCGCCGACCTGCAGGCGATGAGCCGCGAGGAGCTGCACGCCCGCTTCGGGCGCAGCGGCCTCCACTACTGGAAGATCGCCAACGCCCTCGACGACCGCCCGGTGGAGCCCGACCGGCCGCGCAAGTCGCTGAGCGTGGAGGAGACCTTCCCGCGCGACGTGACCGACCCGGCCGTCTTGCGCGAGGTCTTGGGCGCCATGGCGCGCGAGCTGGCCCAGCGCCTCGAGCGCAGGGGCTTTGCCGGCCGGACTCTGACCCTCAAGATCAAGTACGCGGACTTTCGCGTGCGCACGCGCCGGCTGACGGTGGGCGAGCGGCTGGCCGGGGCGGCGCGGATCCAGGCGTTGGCCGAGCAGCTGCTCGACAGCCCTGCACCGCTCGAAGGACCGGTCCGACTCCTGGGAATCGGCGTCGGCAACCCGCCCGAGGCAGCGGAGGCGCGCCAGCTCCGTCTCGACCTCGACCTTCAAGGATAGTCGCAGACCTGCAGATAGAGCTCGACGAAGCCGCGCCGCCGCGATGCCTCGGCGCGGAACAGATACTCCTTGCCGTCGAGCACGACGCCATGCTCGAGCGGCAACACGCCCGCCACGCTGTCGGCGGCACCCCCGGGCCCGCGCAGCGCCAGCTCGACCGGCCGAGCGGGATCGAACCAGGCTTCCGCCCGGTCCTGGGCATCGCGGACGCTCACCCCTTTGCCGGTGATCTCGAACGGTCCGGCGGCAAAGCGCGCTGCACCGGAATCGCGGCTGATCGGTGTTGCCAGCAAAAGGCGCCTGGTCTCGGTCTCCGGCGCGCAGCTGCGCTCGCGGGCGAGCGGATCGATGGCCTGGGCGATCCGCGTCGGCTCCACCCCGGCGGCGAGCTTGCGCTGGACCAGGAGGGCCAGAGGGCGGATCGGCGGTGGCAGGTCCTCGGCGGTAACCGGTGGCGGCGAGGCGGCCGCGGCCCGCTCCCGCTCCAGCGTCTGCTCGAGCGCGGCCAGCTGGATGCTGGTCTTGCGGCCGGCCTCGCGCTGGTCCTCGAGATCGGCCAGGAGCCGACCGATCTCGACGGCGTTCTGGCTGAGGCCGGCGCGGTAGGCGGCGCCGACGCTCAGCACGTAGAAGGCCGCGAGCGCGAGTGCCATGACGACGCCGATGACCAGGCGCCGGCGGCGGCGGCGGCGCTCGAGGCCAAGCGTGGCATAGGTGCGCATCGTGGGCCGACGCCCCTCAGGACTGCTCGGTGCCGAGGCTCGACATCAGGTTGGCGCCGAGCGCGCCCAGCTCCGGATTGCGCTGCACCTGGAGCATCTGGAGGATCGCCGCCGCGGTTTCCTCGACCGAGCGGCGGGTGACGTCGATCTCCGGCCAGCCCATCCGCGCGAACAGCCGGCGCGCCACCAGGAGCTCCTCGCGGACCCGGTCGAGGTCGGCATAGTCGCCGCCGAAGCGGCCGGCGTCAGCCGGGCTGAGGCCCAGCATCTGCTGGCGGCTCTCGCGGATCTGCACCAGCGCGTCGGGATTGATCGTCAGGCCCACCACGAGGGGGCCGCTGATCTTCTCGATCTGCGCCATCTGCGGCATGTCGGGAACGAGCGGGATGTTGCCCGCCTTGAGGCCGCGGTTGGCGAGATAGACGCAGGTCGGGGTCTTGGACGTCCGCGAGACGCCGACCAGCACGACATCGGCCTTGTCGAGCTCGCCCACGAACTGGCCGTCGTCGTGGCGCATGGCGAAGTCCATGGCCTCGATCCGCGAGAAATAGCCGGCGTCCATCATGTGCTGCTTGCCGATCTGCGGGCGGCCCGCCGAGCCCAGCAGCTGGGTCAGCGAGTTCATGACCGAATCGAGCACCGGCACGCAAGGCAGGTTCAAGGCCCGGCAGCGCTCGTGCAGATGGTAGCGCAGCTCGGGAGAGACCAGCGTGTAGATCACCAGTCCGGGCAGCGCCTCGACGATGCCCATGACCTTCTCGAGCTGGTTCGTTGTGCGCACGAAGAACCAGACATGCTCGACCGGTACCACGTCCTCGAACTGGGACACGGCGGCTCTGGCGACCGTGGTGACGGTCTCGCCGGTGGAGTCGGAGATAAGATGCAGGTGCAGCCGCAACGAGGGCTCCAAACACGGGGGGTAAGACGTGGACTTGCCTGTGGATGAATTGGGGCCAGATCCAGCTTGTGACCATTGCCCCCTCCCGTCCAGCGGTCATCCACCGGGGCAAGATGTCCGGGAGGCTTTTTCGCGCCGGTGTGGGAGAACCTCCCTGGGCAGCCGATTATCCCCAGCATTCACGGTGCCCACAAGATGCGCGACTCGCTTGCCGAATCAGGCGGATGCGCCGAGAAGGCAGGGGGTTTTCCGCCACCTTGACCGCCGCCCGGCGGCGCTGGATGAAACTGGGGACAACCGGCCGCCGGCCGATAATCCCCACAATCCCCCAGCCATCATCAACCTCATCCTTTTTTAGAATCTTAGAATCTAGAATCTTGAGGGTAGCCGTGCAGCACGAGACCTCGACGAGCCCGATGCCAAGAAAGCGCCTGCTGGCGCGTCTCGCCGGCGAGACAGAAGGGCGCCCGCCGGTCTGGCTGATGCGCCAGGCGGGCCGCTATCTTCCCGAATATCGCGACGTCAGGGCGCAGGCCGGTGGGTTCCTCGACCTGTGCTACACGCCCGAGCTGGCGGTCGAGGTCACTCTCCAGCCGATCCGGCGCTTCGGCTTCGATGCCTCGATCCTGTTCTCCGACATTCTCGTGGTGCCCCACGCGCTCGGCGCCGGCCTGCGCTTCGTCGAGGGCGAGGGTCCGCGCCTCGAGCCGTTGCGGTCGCGCAAGGATCTCGATCGGCTGGACCCGACGCGCCTCCACACCCATCTGGAGCCGGTCTACGAGACGGTCCGCCGGTTGCGCCGCGAGCTGCCGGGCGAGGTGACGCTGATCGGCTTCGCCGGGGCCCCCTGGACGCTTGCCGCTTACATGGTCGAGGGCGGCGGCTCGCGCGACTATGCGGTGGCGCGCGCCTTCGCCCGGCAGGAGCGTGGGCTCTTCCAGGAGCTGATCGACCTGCTGACCGACTGCGTCATCGACTATCTCGACGCCCAGGCCCGGGCGGGCGCGGAAGCGCTGCAGATCTTCGACAGCTGGGCCGGCGTGCTGTCGCCCGGCGAGCAGCGCCGCTGGTGCCTCGAGCCGGCGCGGCGCATCGTCGCGGCGCTGCGCGAGCGTCATCCGCACGTGCCGGTGCTGCTGTTTCCGCGCGGTGTGGGGCCCGGCTACGCCACGTTCGCCGCGGAGAGCGGCTGCGGGGCCCTGTCGCTCGACACGTCGCTGCCGATGGAGTGGGCGGCGCGGGAGGTCGGGCACGGCACGCGCCTGTGCCTGCAGGGCAATCTCGATCCGGTGGCGCTGCTCGGGCCGGAGCGCGATATGCTTGACGAGGCGGCGGCGATCGTGCATGCGGCACGAGGCCGGCCGCTGATCTTCAATCTCGGGCACGGCGTGCTGCAGCAGACCGCACCGGAAAAGGTCGGCGCACTCGTTCGCTACTTGCAATCCCTGCCCGGATGAGCCATGTACGGTGAGGCGTCAGCGTTACGCTGCATCCTGCCGGCAATCCCCCCACAAACCGATCCGTTGAGCTTGCGTTGATGGGCACGCCATTCGCTTTGACGATGCGGGTTCGGGGCTTGGGAGTTGCCGGAGCGCGATGATGGGGGATGCGGCGTCGTGGCTGAAGACCCTGCATATCGTCGCGTTCGCCGCGTGGATGGCGGGCATGTGGTATCTGCCGCGGCTCATGGTCTACCACAGTGACGCCGCGGTCGGCTCGGAGGTGTCCGAGACCTTCAAGATCATGGAGCGGCGGCTCCTGCGGGCGATAGCCACGCCTGCCATGCTGGTCACCCTGGCCACCGGCCTGGCGATGGCGAGCCTGCAGGGCTGGTGGTCGGAGGGCTGGCTGCACGCCAAGCTGCTCCTGGTCCTGCTGCTCGCCGCCGCTCACGGGATCCTGGCCGCGCATGTGCGCGGGTTCGCCGCCGACCGGCGGGAGCGTTCGAGCCGCTGGTATCGGGTATTCAACGAGGTGCCGACCCTGCTTTTCATCGGCATCGTGGTGCTCGTGATCCTCAAGCCCTTCTAGGAGCCGCCTGCCGGGTCCTCTTTGAAAAACGGGTAAGCGACCTTGTCCGATACAGACGTGAACGAAGCCAAACTGCCCTTCGACGAGCCGGCAGCGGAGGCTGGCGAGAAGGCCGAGGCCGAGCAGCCGGCACCGCGCCGCCGCCGGTCGCGCGCCCGTGGCGAGCGCCTCCAGGTCCGGCGGCAGCCGGCGGCGAGCGAGGACAGGGCGGTGGAGGACGAGCAGCCGGCCGAGCAGGGCGAGCTGCCGGAGCAGGCACCGGCCCAGCCGCCCGCCGAGCGGCCGGTCGAGCGCCGCCAGCCGCGGCCCCAGACCGAGCGCCGGCAGGCGCCGGCCGAGGAGATGCCGCCGGTCAACCTGACCGAGCTCAAGCGCCGTTCGGCGGCCGAGCTGCTGCGCTATGCCGAAGAGATCGGCATCGAGAACGCCAGCACCCTCAAAAAGTCCGACCTGGTCTTCGCGACCCTCAAGCGGCTCGCCGAGGCGGAGGTGCCGATCTACGGCGAGGGCGTCCTCGAGATCCTCCAGGACGGGTTCGGCTTCCTGCGCTCGCCCGACGTCAACTACGTGGCCGGGCCCGACGACATCTACGTCTCGCCCTCGCAGATCCGCCGCTTCGCGCTGCGCACCGGCGATGTGGTCCAGGGCCAGGTGCGGGCGCCCAAGGAGGGCGAGCGCTACTTCGCCCTGCTCAAGGCCAACAGCATCAATTTCGACACGCCCGAGTCCGCCCGGCACCGTGTCCACTTCGACAATCTGACGCCCTATTATCCGACCTCGAAGCTCACCCTCGAGGTGGTGGGGCAGAAGGACACCTCGACCCGCATCATCGACATCGTCGCACCGCTCGGCAAAGGCCAGCGCGCGCTGTTCGTGGCGCCGCCGCGGACCGGCAAGACGATGCTGATGCAAAACGTCGCCCACGCCATCATGGCCAACCACCCCGAGGTCTATCTCATCGTGCTGCTCATCGACGAGCGGCCCGAGGAGGTGACCGACATGCAGCGCTCGGTGCGCGGCGAGGTGGTGAGCTCGACCTTCGACGAGCCGGCGAGCCGCCATGTCCAGGTGGCCGAGATGGTGATCGAGAAGGCCAAGCGGCTGGTCGAGCACAAGCGCGACGTGGTGATCCTGCTGGACTCGATCACCCGCCTCGCGCGCGCCTACAACACCGTCGTGCCGTCCTCGGGCAAGGTGCTCACCGGCGGCGTCGACGCCAACGCCCTGCAGCGGCCCAAGCGGTTCTTCGGTGCTGCCCGCAATATCGAGGAAGGCGGCTCGCTGACCATCATCGCCACGGCGCTGGTCGACACCGGCTCGCGCATGGACGAGGTGATCTTCGAGGAGTTCAAGGGCACCGGCAACGCCGAGATCGTCCTCGACCGCCGCATCGCCGACAAGCGCGTGTTCCCGGCCATCGACATCAACAAGTCGGGCACCCGCAAGGAGGAGCTGCTGGTCGACAAGGCGGTGCTCTCGCGCATGTGGGTCCTGCGCCGCATCCTCAACCCGATGGGGACCGTGGATGCCATCGAGTTCCTCACCGACAAGATGAAATACGCCAAGACCAACGACGATTTCTGGGGCTCGATGAACTCCTGACCGGTCTGCCTCGTAAGACAGGCAAGCGAGTATCGCGCCGCGACGCCGGTCCTCGGAGAGCCAGCGTCGCGGCGCAGGCATGTCCGGCACCGGTAGCCGTCGCGCAATGGGGGAGGGCACCTTGCTCCGTTCGTTCGTAGCGATCCTGCTCGTGGTGCTGGCAGCGGCCGGCTCCGGTGCTGCCTACTGGCATTTCGTGATGGTGCCGGCCCAGGAGCAACAGCAGGCGGGCCGGGGTCCTGGCGGTCGTGGCGGCGGCATGGCGGTGCCTGTCGAGGCTGCCGCGGTGAGCGTGGCGCCGGCCGAGAACACGGTGACCGCCGTCGGCACGCTGCTCGCCAACGAGAGCGTGACGCTGCGCCCCGAGGTGGCCGGCCGGATCGTCGACCTCGAGTTCGAGGAAGGCGGGCGGGTCGCCGAGGGCCAGCAGCTGGTGCGGCTCGACAGCTCGGTGGAGCGCGCCGAGCTTGCCCAGGCGGAGGCGCGGCTGGCGCTGGCCCGCTCCAACTTCGGCAGGGCCAGGGAGCTGCGCAGCCGGTCCTCGGGCACCCAGCGGGCGCTGGACGAGGCCGAGGCCGAGCGGCGCACCGCCGAGGCGGAGCTCGAGCTGGCCCGCGCCCGGCTCGCCAAGCGCACCATCGAGGCCCCCTTCGACGGCCGCGCAGGGCTCCGGCGGATCAGCGTCGGCGAGTTCGTCAGCGCCGGCACCGAGCTGGTCGACCTCGTGCAGATCGATCCGCTCAAGGTCGATTTCCGGGTCCCGGAGATCTTCCTCGCGAGCCTGCGCACCGGCCAGCTCATCGAGCTCGGTCTCGATGCTTTCCGCGACGAGACCTTCAAGGGCAAAGTGGTAGCGCTGGATCCGCTGGTCGACGAGCGCGGCCGCGCGGTCATCGTGCGGGCCCGGCTCGACAATCCCGACGAGCGGCTGCGGCCCGGCCTCTTCGCCAGGGTCACCCTCTCGCTGGCGGAGCGGGCGGAGGCCTTGTGGATCCCCGAGCAGGCCATCGTCCCGCAGGGCGGCAGGACCTTCGTCTTCCGCCTCGAGACGGGCGAGGACGGCAAGAGCACGGTGGCGCGTCTCACCGAGGTCGTGCTCGGCAAGCGGCAGCCGGGCCGGGTCGAGATCGTCACCGGCCTGGATGCCGGCGAGCGCGTGGTGACGGCCGGCGTGCTCAAGATCCGCGACGGTGGGGCGGTCAGCGTCGTGCCGGCGGGCGGAGAGGAGCCGGCTGCCGGGCCGAGCGCCGGTGGGGCAAGGCTCCCTGCGACGGGCGTGCAGCGCGGCTGACGCCGGTGGTGCTGAAAGGGCCGGTGGTGCTGAAAGGGAAGGGGCCATGACGCTCTCCGACGTCTCGATCCGTCGGCCGGTCTTCGCCACGGTGATGAGCCTGGTGCTGGTGCTGGTCGGGCTGATGGCCTTCTCGCGTCTCTCGGTGCGGGAATATCCGAGCATCGACGAGCCGGTCGTCTCGGTCAGCACGAGCTATAGCGGCGCTTCCGCCGACATCATCGAGACCCGCGTCACCCAGCCCCTCGAGGAAGCCCTGGCGGGCATCGAGGGGCTCGACGTGATGACCTCCTCGAGCCGCCCCGAGAGCAGCCGGATCTCGGTGCGGTTCAGGATCGACCGCGAGCCCGAGGCGGCCGCCGCCGACGTGCGCGACCGGGTGGCGCAGGCTCGCGGCAGGCTGCCCGACGAGGTCGACGAGCCGATTGTCCGCAAGGTCGAGGCCGATTCCCAGCCGATCATCTATCTCGCCATCTCCTCCAGCCGCCATTCGCCCATCGAGGTCACCGAGCTCGCCGACCGGCTGGTCAAGGACCGGCTCCAGAACCTGCCCGGCGTCGCCGAGGTGCGGATCTTCGGCGAGCGCCAGCCCTCCATGCGGATCTGGCTCGACCGCCTGCGCCTGGCCGCCTACGGGCTCACCCCGCAGGATGTCGAGAGCGCGCTGCGCAGCCAGAACATCGAGGTGCCGGCCGGCCGCATCGAGAGCCGCGAGCGCGAGTTCGAGATCCTGGCCGAGACCGACCTGCGCACGGTCGAGCAGTTCAACCAGCTCATCATCAAGGATGCCGGCGGCTATCTCGTGCGGCTGCGCGACATCGGCCGGGCCGAGGTGGCGGCCCGCAACGAGCGCGTGATCTCGCGCTTCAACGGCAATCCCTCGGTGGCCGTGGGCGTCGTCAAGCAGTCGACCGCCAACCCGCTCGACGTCTCCGGCGCCGTGCGCGCCGCCATGCCCGGCATTCTCGAGGGCCTGCCGGACGGCATGGTGATGGATGTGGGCTACGACAGCTCGGTCTTCATCGAGCGGTCCATCGACAATGTCTTCACCGCCATCGTCGAGGCGATCGTCCTCGTCATCCTGGTGATCTTCGTCTTCCTGCGCTCGCTGCGCGCCACGCTGGTGCCGATCGTCACCATCCCGGTCTCGCTGGTGGGCGGCTTCGTCTTCATGTGGGCGCTGGGCTTCTCGATCAACACGCTGACCCTGCTCGCCATGGTGCTGGCGGTGGGCCTCGTGGTCGACGACGCCATCGTCATGCTCGAGAATATCAGCCGGCATGTCGAGGAGGGCATGCGGCCGGTAGCGGCGGCCTTTCGCGGCTCGCGCGAGATCGCCTTCGCGATCATCGCCATGACCATCACCCTGGCGGCGGTCTATGCCCCGATCGCCTTCCAGACCGGGCGCACGGGCCGGCTCTTTGTCGAGTTCGCGCTGACGCTGGCAGGCGCGGTGCTGGTCTCGGGCTTCGTGGCGCTGACCCTCTCGCCGATGATGTGCTCGCTCCTGCTGCGCAACAAGGAGCAGCACGGCTTTCTCTATCGCGTCGTCGAGAACGCCCTCGAATCGCTCAACCGTGGCTATCGGCGGGCGCTGCGCGGCACGCTCAAGGTGCGGGCGGCGGTGATCCTGCTGATGCTGCTGGTGGCGGGCTTTGCCGGGGTTATCTTCAAGATGCTGCCGGAGGAGCTGGCACCGACCGAGGATCGCGGCACCATCGTCTCCATCGGCATCGCCCCCGAAGGCAGCACCATCGACTTCACCGACCGCTACGCCAAGGAGATCGAGAAGGCGTTGCTGGCCCACGAGCTGATGGACCGGATCTTCCTCGTGATCGGCTTCGGCAGCGACGTGTCCCGGGCGATCTCGTTCGCCCGGCTGGTCGACTGGGAGAAGCGCGAGGTCTCGCAGCAGGCGGTGACGGCGAGCCTCGCACCCAAGCTCTTCTCCATTCCCGGCCTGATGGCCTTTGCCAGCAATCCTCCGTCGCTGGGCCAGAGCGTGGTCGCCAAGCCGGTCCAGTTCGTCTTGCAGACCAGCCAGCCCTACGAGGTGCTGCAGGAGGCCGTCGACCAGCTTTTGGCGCAGGCGCGCGAGAACCCCTCGCTGGTCAATCTCGACAGCGACCTCAAGCTCAACAAGCCGCAGCTCAAGATCACCATCGATCGTGAGAAGGCGGCCCTCATGGGGATCGATGTCGGCACTATCGGCCGGACCGTCGAGACCATGCTGGGCGGCCGCCAGGTGACCCGTTTCAAGCGCGCGGGCAAGCAGTACGACGTCGTGGTCCAGGTCGAGGCCCAGGACCGCAGCACGCCCAGCGACCTCTCGCAGATCTATGTGCGCGCCTCGAGCGGCACCATGGTGCCGCTCTCCAACCTCGTGACCGTCGAGGAGACGGTGGCGCCCAAGGAGCTCAACCACTTCAACAAGCTGCGCTCGGCCACCATCTCGGCGACCCTGGCGCCCGGCTACAGCCTGGGCGAGGCCCTGACCTATCTCGAGGAGCAGGCGGCCAGCCTGCCCACCGGCATCCTCTACGATCTCGACGGCCAGAGCCGCGAGTTCCGCGAATCGGCGCTGGGCCTCTACGTGGTCTTCCTGCTGGCGCTGGCGTTCATCTATCTGGTGCTGGCAGCCCAGTTCGAGAGCTGGATCGATCCCTTCATCATCATGCTGACGGTGCCGCTCTCGATGACCGGAGCGCTGCTGGCGCTCCAGCTCTCGGGGCAGTCGCTCAACGTCTACAGCCAGATAGGCCTGGTGACGCTGGTCGGGCTCATCACCAAGCACGGGATCCTGATCGTCGAGTTCGCCAACCAGCTTCGCGCCCAGGGAATGGATCGTACCGAGGCGGTGGTCGAGGCGGCGGTGCTGCGGCTGCGGCCCATCCTCATGACGACCGGCGCCATGGTGCTGGGCGCCCTCCCGCTGGCGCTGGGCGAGGGGGCCGGTGCCGAGAGCCGCGAGGCCATCGGCATGGTGATCGTCGGCGGCCTCCTGCTGGGCACCCCGCTCACCCTCTTCGTGGTGCCCACCGCCTACACGCTCCTGGCCCGCCGCACCCTGCCGCGCCATGTGCGCGAGGCGGCGAAGGACGCCGGGCCTGCCGCCGGCCCGCCGGCCGAGCAGGACGCACCGCCGCTCCGCTGAGGCCGCTGCCGGTCCGTGACGGCGGCCCTTTCGGGCCTCTCGACCCATGAGGCGGCGTTCCAGCGGTTGGTGGAAGAGGCGCCGACCGCAGAGCAGCGCGGCCACGGAGCCTCACACCATCAAGATGCCCGGAGCCCGCGGGGACCCGCGAAGCGGGCATCACCTCCAGCTGGCAAAAACAGGAAAGGGGAAAGCCGCGCGCAGCGCCTCGCACGGCGACCTCGCGTCGCAAGGCGCTGCGCGCGGCTTTCTTTTCCCCTTTTTTGCAAGTGGGGCCGGTGCGGGAGGCAGCAGCGGCGGCCTGGCCTGCGGGCGCCGGAGATGCCGGGGCTCACGGCAGGGAGCCCCATTCACGCTTCCTCAACCTTTGCCGTGGCATTCTCCCGGATGGTGGGAGAGGTGCGGCCGCAGGGTCTCGCGGCGGTGGAGTCCCACGCCAGCAAGATGGCAAAGATCGGTAAGGACAGGGTAAGCAGGCACCCCCGCGCCCTGACAAAAGAGGAAAAACGTACGACCCGCCCCGTTTGCAAGAGGACCCTGAAGGCTGGTCCTGTCCGGTCTGCGCCCACCTATCCGGTCTCACGATCTCTGCCCGTGGCCAGGATGGCGATCCGCGTACCCCGGTCCTCATAAGAAAGTCGGCGACTGGGCGCCGCTTTTCCGTCCCGGGTTTCCAAAGCGGCGATCGACCTTCAGGCCATCTTCAGCTCCTT
>JAWZSN010000035.1:0-41820 GCA_033875255.1 Geminicoccaceae bacterium 1502E
TGCGGGCGGATGTGGTCGAGCGGATCGCGGAACTCGACACCAGGCTCCGCGCGCGAGCGAAGACGACGCCCGTGTGCCGGCGGTTCATGACCGTGCCTGGCGTCGGTCCGATCACCGCGCTCGCCGTCTGGGCCGGCATCGACGACGCGGGCCGATTCGCCCGCTCCCAAAATGTCGGCGCCTACTTCGGCCTCACGCCGCGGCGCTACGCCTCCGGCGAAGTAGACCGCTCCGGCCGCATCACCAAACGGGGCGACGGAACTGTCCGGACCCTGCTCTACGAGGCGGCCAACGTGCTGCTGTTGAAGATCAGCCGGACCTCGTCCTTGCGCGAATGGGGCTTGGCTATCGCCCAACGGAGCGGCTTCAAAAAAGCCAAGGTGGCCGTCGCCCGAAACCTCGCCGTGCTGCTGCACCGACTTTGGCGCGACGGCACAGAGTTCCGCTGGAATACCGCACCCGTTGCCGCCTGAGCGGCTCGAGCACGGTCTCCAGCGGATCGTCCCCGCCGGGACGACGGCGTCGAGCGAGCGCGATCCCTGGAATGAAGGCGGGCCGAGGTCCGACCTCGCACACCACTTCGCGACGCTCACGCACGTGAACGCCAACCTGGGACGGCCAACTGCGCCGATCCCGTAGAGAACCCTTCACCCGGCGATGACGAACACAACGAGATCACCCTTGACCGGCGGGATTAGAGAATTCGCTGGGACACGACCCCAGACACGGCCCGGCATCGCCTCGTGCCTCAATCGTCGATCCGGACGCGCGGCCATGCAGCAAGAGCGCCGGCGCGCCATCGCCCGGCTCTGCCCCATCGGCCCACACCCGGCTTGTCGGGTGACGATGGAGGACCGCAACGGGCTGGCGATGACGGCAGGCCGCCGCTCGGCGATCGCCAGCCGCACCACCCGTCATCGAGCTACGTCGCAAGCCAGCGCTGCCGCAAGCGGATCGAGGAGGATCCCCGGCCGGCTCGAGGCGGTGCTAAGCTGCCGCCAGACCCGCTTCGCGGCCTCGCGCAGGCACGATGGCCTTCGCTTCCGCCCTTGCCGGCCGGAGCCTGATCCGCCCCGCAAACTGCTGCGGCGCGCCACGGGAGCAGGCGAAGCTGCAGTGGCCCGCCGCTGCGGCCTTCCGTCAACGCTGCCGGTCCCGAAAGCCGCTCCGCCGGGCCCGGCCGCAAGCCGCCGGGCCCGCACCGTCAACAGGCCCTGACGCGGCGGTCATCTCGTTCTCCTGGCCGATGGGCCGCATCCGGCGGGAAACCGGCCCGGCGGGGGCCCCGCAGCAAAGGCTGACTATCCAAAAAAGGGCCGGGACCATGCCAACCGGCAGAAGGACGAAGAAGGCCGTGCGCAACGCAATTCGCGGCACCGCTGCCGCGGCTCCCGCCGGCGCCGGGCCAAGCCGGCCGCGACCAGCCGTAGCCTTGCCCGGGCAGCGGCCTGACCGCCTCCTCGTGCAGCTACGGTGTCCGCAGGGCGGCCAGCCATCGGCGGCGGGCGCGGGGCACCATGACGGCATCGCCCCTACCCTGCCGGCCTCCCTGGGGTTTATGGTCCGGCGGCGCTGAACCGGAGGAACGCAGTGACAGACGCGACGGTGCTCGACCGGCGGGAAGGAGGCGTGCTCATCCTCACCCTGAACCGGCCTGCGAGGCTCAACAGCTTCAACGAGGCGATGCACGCCGAGCTTGCGGCCGCGCTCGACGCGGCGGCCACGGACCGCTCGGTGCGGGCGGTGCTTCTGACCGGCGCCGGCCGCGCCTTTTGCGCCGGTCAGGACCTGTCGGAGCGGCAGATGGGCGAGAGTGCGGGGCCGCCGGACCTGGGCGACACGCTGGAGCGGCTCTACAATCCGCTGGTCCGTCGGCTGCGCGCCCTCGACCGGCCGGTAGTGTGCGCGGTCAATGGCGTGGCGGCGGGTGCCGGCGCCAATGTGGCGCTGGCCTGCGACATCGTCCTGGCGGCCCGATCGGCCAGCTTCATCCAGGCATTCTGCAAGATCGGCCTGGTGCCCGACAGCGGCGGCACGTTCTTCCTGCCGCGGATGGTCGGCGACGCGCGAGCCCGAGGGCTGGCCCTGCTGGGCGAGAGCCTTCCCGCAGAAAAGGCGGCCGAGTGGGGCCTGATCTGGAAGGCGGTCGATGACGAGCGGCTCGGGGCGGAGGCCATGGCGCTGGCGGCGCATCTGGCGAGCCAGCCGACCCGGGCGTTGGGCATGATCAAGCGAGCGCTCGACGCTTCTGCCGGCAACGGCCTCGATGCCCAGCTCGACCTCGAGCGCGACCTGCAGCGCGAGGCCGGGCGCACCGACGACTATCGCGAGGGCGTACGCGCCTTCATGGAAAAGCGCCTTGCCCGCTTCGGAGGAAGCTGATGACCGCTCTCTCGAAGGAACTTCCGGTAGGCGTGGTGGGTGCCGGGACCATGGGCGCGGGCATCGCCCAGGTGGCGGCCATGGCCGGCCATTCGGTCCGGCTGGTGGATGCTCGCGAGGGTGCTGCCGAGAGCGCGGTGCAGGGCCTGCGCCAGCGCCTCGCGCGGATCGCCGAGCGCGGCCGGCTGGCACCGGAGGAGGCGGCCGCCATCGGCGCCCGGCTGATCCCCGCCGGCGGCCTCGCCGAGCTTGCCGGCTGCGGCCTGGTGATCGAGGCGATCGTCGAGGACATGAAGGTCAAGCGCGAGCTCTTCGGCGAGCTCGAGACCATCTTGAGCGCCGATGCGATCCTCGCCACCAACACCTCCTCCCTCTCGATCACCGCCATGGCCGCCCATCTCGAGCGGCCCGGCCGCCTGGTGGGCATGCACTTCTTCAACCCCGCGCCGCTGATGGCGCTGGTCGAGGTGGTGAGCGGGCTGGCGACCGATCCGGCAGTGGCGGGCATCGTGTTCGAGACGGCCAGGCTCTGGGGCAAGGCGCCGGTCCACGCCGCCAACACGCCGGGCTTCATCGTCAACCGGGTGGCCCGGCCGTTCTATGGCGAGGCGTTCCGGCTGCTGGCCGAGCAGGCGGGCGAGCCCGCCACCATCGACGCGCTGATGCGCGAGTCGGGCGGCTTCAGGATGGGCCCTTTCGAGCTCACCGATCTGATCGGCCAGGACGTCAACGCCGCGGTCAGCCGCTCGGTGTTCGAGGCCTATGACTACGACCCGCGCTACCGTCCCTCCCTCGTGCAGCGCGAGCTGGTGGATGCCGGCAGGCTGGGCCGCAAGTCCGGCCGCGGGATCTACGATCATGCCGAGGGAGCCACGCGGCCCGAGCCGGCCACCGCTCCGGCCGGGCCGAAGCCGCAGCGGATCGTGGCCGAGGGGCTGCGCGGGCCGGCCGAGGCGCTGCTGGACCTGGCCGCCACCGCGGGCATCGAGATCGAACGCCGCGAGCAGGGCCCGGGCCTGATGCGCCTGGACGGGATCGTCCTGGCCCTCACCGACGGGGTGACCGCCGACGAGCACACCGCCCGCACCGGCGGGTCGGTTTTCCTGTTCGATCTCGCGCTCGACTACGCTGCCGCCACCCGCATCGGCCTCGCCGCCCCTCTGCGGGCCAGCGACGCGCAGCGCGCGGCCGCCGCCGGCTTCTTCCAGGCGCTCGGCAAGAGCGTGTCCTTCGTGGGCGACCTGCCGGGCATGGTGGTGATGCGCACCGTGGCGATGCTCGCCAACGAGGCGGCCGAGGCGGTGCATAGCGGCGTGGCCGACGCCCAGGGGGTCGACACGGCGATGCGCAAGGGCGTCAACTACCCGGCGGGCCCGCTCGCCTGGGCGGAGCGGATCGGCACGAGACGGATCGTCGAGACCATCGACCACATGGCCCGCGCCTATGGCGAGGATCGCTATCGCTGCTCGCTGGGCCTGCGCCGACTGCTCTGGCAGGCACCCCATTCCGGCCGCTGATCCGGGGGCCCGGCGCTCGATGCTCGCAACCCTGCGGCGGGGGCCGCTGCCGGGCCTCGCGGCCCTCAGCCTGACCTATGTGCTGAGCCAGTTCTTCCGCATCGCGATCGGGGTGGTGGCACCCGAGATCGCCGCCGACCTGGCGCTCGACCCGGCCCGGCTGGGAATCCTCTCGGCTGCCTGGTTCGTAGCCTTCGCAGCGGCCCAGATCCCGGTGGGCGTGGCCCTCGACCGGTTCGGGCCGCGCCTCACGATCGCCGTGCTGCTGGCTTTCGGTGCCGCCGGCTGCGCGGTCTTCGCCATGGCCCAGAGCCTCGCCATGGCAGTGCTGGGGCAGCTTCTCATCGGGCTGGGCTGCGCGCCGATGCTGATGGGTACGCTGGTGGTCATCGCCCGTTTCTACGAGCCCGCCCGGTTCGCCTCGACGGCGGCCATCGTGATCTCCTTCGGCGGGCTCGGCACGCTTCTGGGCGCCACGCCGCTGGCGATGGCCGCCGAGCTGGTGGGCTGGCGCGGCGCCTTTCTCGGGATGGCGGCGGCCATGGCGGCAGCGCTGGCGCTCGTCCTCCTCGCCGTGCGCGACGGGCCGCCCGGCACCCGGCCGGGCGCTGCCGGGGAAGGCCTGGGCCAGATCCTCAAAGGCGTCGGCCGGGTGATCGCCAACCGCAATCTCTGGCCCCTGCTGCCCATGGCGTTCTTCGCCTACGCGGTGGTGGTGACGCTGCGCGGCCTGTGGCTCGGGCCCTATCTCGACGAGGTATTCGGCCTCGATCCGGTGGGCCGTGGCCAGGTGCTGCTGCTGGTCTCGCTCTCCATGGTGATCGCACCGCTTATCTTCGCCACCCTCGAGCGCCGCCTCGACAGCCGCCGCGGCCCTGCCATGGCGGGCTGCGCCCTCACCATCGCGGCGCTGGCCGGGCTGGCCCTGGCCCCCGCCGCCTCGCTGGCGCTGGCAGCCGGGCTCGCCACCACCGTCGGCCTCACCGGCATGACCTACAGCCTCATCATGGCCCAGGGCCGGCGCTTTTTGGGGCCGCAGGAGATCGGCCGCGGCCTCACCCTGCTCAACGGCGTCAACATGGCCGGTGCCGCCGTGGTGCAGATCGCCACCGGCGCCATGGTCGCCTGGCTGCGCGCCCTGGGCCTGCCACCGGACCAGATCTATGGCTGGCTCTTTGCAGCCCTGGCACTGGCCCTGGCGGGCGCGCTCCTCGCCTACCGCCGCAGCCGCGACCTGCGCGCGTCAGCGCTGGCGGGCTGAGACCCGCCGCTCCACCAACGCAATGAAGGGAGGCCGACATGGCCACGCTCCGCATACCGGACCTCGCGGGCAAGGTTTTTCTCGTCACCGGCGCCTCGACCGGCATCGGCGCCGCGGCGGCCCGGGCGCTCGGCGCCCAGGGCGCTTGCGTGGCGGTGCACTACAAGAGCAGCCGCGAGGCGGCCGAGGCGGTCGCCGCCGACATCGCCGCCGCCGGCGGCGAGGCCTGGACGGTAGCCGGCGACGTCGCCGATGCGCGCACCGTCGAGAGCATCGTGGCGCGGACCGGCGAGCATTTCGGCCGCATCGACGGGCTCATCAACAATGCCGGCGCCATCGTCCGCCGCAGCCCGCTGGCCGAGCTGCCCGACGCCCTCTACGACGAGGTGATGGACCTCAATGTCCGCTCGGTGGTGACCGCCTGCCGCGCCGCCGTGCCCTGGTTGCGCCGCCAGGGCGGCGTGATCGTCAACACCACCTCCGTGGCCGCACGCAATGGCGGTAGCACCGGCACCGGCTTCTACGCCGGCACCAAGGCTTTCGTCAGCAACATCACCCGGGCGCTGGCCAAGGAACTGGTGGCCGAGCGCATCCGCGTCAACGCCGTGGCGCCCGGCGTGATCGCTACCCCGCTCCACGACCGCTCCACCAGCCCGGAGCAGATGGCCTCCCTGGCGGCCACCATCCCCATGGGCCGCATCGGCACGCCCGAGGACTGCGCGGGCGCCTATCTCTACCTCTGCTCCGACATGCTCAGCGGGTATGTGACCGGGCAGATCCTCGAGGTGAACGGGGGGCAGCTGATGCCGTGAAGGAAAGCGCCCGGGCGGGCGGTCCCCGATCGGCGGCGCGAGGTCCGGTACGCCTTCCGGCCGGCTGCGGCCGACATGGGGAAAGAAGCCGCCGGGCAGCGGCCGGAACCGTGAGGGCGGCGCCGTGCAGGCGCTGCGCGCGGCTTTAATTCTGTCGTTTTTGTCGGTTGGGGGCCGGCTCCGGCTTAGTCAGGACACCCGGAAAACCCGCTGAAGAAGGAAACCGGGCCGCAGCGACGTGCCCATGCCGCCGCCGCTCCGCGTCCCCAGCGCTTGCGCCAGAGCCAGCATGTCCTCGGGCACGGGCTCCTCGAGCACGGCATCGAACTGTCGGTGCAAGGCGGCGGCGAGGCGCTCCTCTCCCGGGGCGGCGAGAGGGGGCGGCAGGGTCCTCGCCGCGCGCAGCGAGCGGTGATCCGGCTGCTCCCCGGCATTGCGCTGCATTATCGGGAAAAGGCCAGCAAGACGGCGCAGGAGCAGGCGCAGCCGGCTTTGCCGCGTCTCCGGCAACGGCCAGGGCGGCCCCGGTGTTCCTGCCAGACCCGGATGCGCCATCATGGCGGCCCGGCCTCGTGCGCCACGGCGACCACCGCCCCCGTAGAAGCGCTGCAGCCGGCCGGTGCGCCTTCGCGACCGGACCCGGCACTGCAACCAAAGCCACAAGCTGAACCACGCATGGCGCTACTCTTGCGATCCGACCTTGCACCGGTAGAGCGGCTATTGCGGGAGCGGTCTATGATGAGGGTCACAGGGCGGCAGTACGCTAGAGGCCCGGCGGCCTTATCGTCTGCTGGGCCGCAGCCATCGCGGCGAGCGAGAAGAGCATCGGACCGAGGCGATCGTCCGCTGCCCTACGCTGGTGCCCGCTGCCGGACTCGAACCGGCACGGCCTTGCGACCGACGGATTTTAAGTCCGTTGCGTCTACCTGTTCCGCCAAGCGGGCTTCCTGCGAGGACGTATCGCCGCCGGCGCCGGCTGTCCACTCTCGCGGCAAGAGCCGGCCGTCGCGGGCTCAGGCGAGCATCTGCTCGTCGGTCTCGAAGCCGCGGCGGCGGGTCTCCTCGAGGAGCGCGCTGGTGGCGGATGCGATGGCGGCCTCGTCGGTCGAGCGGAAAACGATGCTGGTGCCGGGCGTGCCCATCCGCATGAAGGGATAGCTGCCGATGTCGACGCCGGGATGGTCCTTCTGGATGGCACCCAGCGCCGTCGCGATCTCACCCTCGCCGCAGTAGCAGACGACGGTCTTCGAGCGCAGCGGCGCCCCGCCCTCGAGCCTGTGGCGCAGGAGCTCGAACATCGCCTGCATGATCTTCGGCACGCCCGGCAGGACGTAGACGTTCTCGACGCGAAAGCCCGGCGCCACGCTTACCGGGTTGTCGATGAGCTCGGCGGCGACCGGCATGTCGGCCATCTTCATGCGCGCCTCGTTGACCTTCTCGGGCGGGTAGAAGGCCAGGAGGCGGCGCTCGGCCTCCTTGTTGCGCTCCATCGGTCGGCCGACTGCCGCTGCCACGCAGGCGGAGGTGATGTCGTCGTGGGTCGGACCGATGCCGCCTGTCGTGAAGACATAGGTGCAGCGGGCGCGCAGCGCATTGACGGCCTCGACGATCGCCGCTTCATCGTCGGCCACCACCCGGGCCTCCACCAGCCGGATGCCGAGGGCGCCAAGAGCCTGTCCCAGGTACGACATGTTGGCGTCGGCGGTGCGCCCCGAGAGGATCTCGTTCCCGACGACGACCAGGCCGGCGGTGGGGTTCGTCTCGCTCATGCTCTGCCCGCCCCCGGGGGCGGCCCCTCTTTGTTTCGGTGGAGCCAGGATTTGCTGCTTCCCTCGCCTCTCTACCCCGGCACCCTGCTGCGGCGCTACAAGCGGTTTCTGGCCGACGTGATGCTCGACGACGGGCAGGAGGTCACCGCCCACTGCGCCGATCCGGGCCGCATGCCGACCCTTTCTCTGCCGGGTAGGCGGGTCTGGCTGTCGCGCTCGGACAAGCCCGGCCGCAAGCTGCCCTTCGGCCTCGAGCTGGCCCGGGAAGATGGGGCGCTGGTCGGCGTCAACAGCAGCAACCCCAACCGGATCGCCAACCAGGCCATCGCGGCGGGCCTGATCCCCGCCTTGGCCGGCTGGCGGGTGCTGGCCCGAGAGCCTCGGGTGGCCGATGGCACGCGGCTCGACTTCCTGCTGGGCGACGGCGCGGACGGGCGGATGCTGGTGGAGGTCAAGGGTGTCACCTGGCGGCGCGCGGGCGTCGCGGTGTTCCCCGACGCGCCCACCGAGCGGGGCCGGCGTCATCTGGCGCATCTGGCGCGGCTCGCCGACCAGGGCACGCCGACTGCCATGCTGTTCATCGCCCAGCGGCAGGACGTGAGCCGGTTCGCGGTCGCTGCCGATGTCGATCCGGGCTATGCCAGGGCGCTGGACCAGGCCCAAGCGGCGGGCGTGCTCGTCGAGGCATGGCGCTGCCGGGTCAACTTCAGCGAGATATCAATGGATTCTTCACTCTTGTGAGTTTATATCGATGACCATGAGGGGACGCGCGAAAAGCCGGCCGCAGGTGCCGCTTCTGGGTCGGGACAGCCTCGCCGCGATGCGTCGTGCCGGGCGCCTGGCGGCGGCCACGCTCGACATGATCGGTGCGGAGGTGGCAACCGGCGTGGAGACCGACCGGCTCGACACGCTGTGCCACGACTTCATCCGCGATCACGGCGCCCGCCCTGCCCCGCTCGGCTACCAGGGCTATCCGCGCGCCACCTGCATCTCGGTGGGCGAGGTGGTCTGCCACGGCATTCCCGGGCCGCGCCGGCTCGCCGAGGGCGACATCGTCAATATCGACGTCACCGTGGTCCTCGACGGCTGGTACGGCGACACCAGCCGGATGTACTGGGTCGGCGCGACGAGCGAGGCGGCGCGCCGCCTCTGCCAGGTGACCTTCGAGGCGCTGTGGCGGGGCATCCGGGCAGTCCGGCCGGGGGCGACGCTCGGCGATCTCGGACATGCCGTACAGGCCCATGCCGAGGCCCATGGCTGCAGCGTCGTGCGTGACTATTGCGGCCACGGGATCGGCCGCCGCTTCCATCAACCGCCCACCGTGCTGCATCACGGCAAACCCGGCCGCGGCATGAGCCTGGAGCCGGGCATGAGCTTCACCATCGAGCCGATGCTCAATCTCGGCGGCCACGAGGTCGACGTGCTGGAGGATGGCTGGACCGTGATCACCAGGGACGCGTCCCTCTCCGCCCAGTTCGAGCACACCGTCGTCGTCACCGAGACGGGCGTGGAGGTCATGACCCTTTCCCCAGAAGGCCAGCACCATCCGCCTTGGTGAGCGCTGCGGGAGGGGTCCCAAAACGCATCGTCGAGGCAGGACTGGAGGTGACCGCGGAAGCGGGGCCGGACGGGCCGCGCCTGCTGGTCACGGGTGAGACCTTCCGCTGGAAGGAGCAGATCAAGCGGGCCGGCGGGCGCTGGGACGCTGCGGGCCAGCGCTGGGTGCTTTCCTCGGCCGGCCAGCTCGCCGTGCTGGCGGCCGCCCTCGATGCGCCGCCAGGGCTGGCCGAGGCACCGCAGGCCTACACGGCGCAAGCGGGCACAAAGCACTATCACGGCCATCGCGAGCGGCTGCGCCAGCGGTTCCTCGAGGCCCTGCCGGCGGCGCCGGAAAGCCTGCCGGACTACGAGCTGCTCGAGCTCTTGCTGTTCTTCTCCGTCTATCGCCGCGACACCAAGCCCGCCGCCAAGGAGCTTTTGTCGATCTTCGGCTCGCTCGGCGGGGTACTGGCGGCCGAGCCCGCGCGCTATGGCGAGAGCGCGGAGCTCGTCCGACCGCAATGCACGGACGAGGAACGGCGGGCTTCCTACGCTCGGGACCTGCGCTTTACCCAGATTCTCCTCAAGGCCATCCAGGAGGTCGCCGTGCGGCTGGCGCGCGAGGAGATCAAGGAGCGGCCGGTCATCGGCTCGTGGTCGGCGCTGATCGACTATCTGCACACCGTGCTGGCGCACGCGCCCTCGGAGCAGTTCCGCATTCTCTTTCTCGACCGCAAGAACATCCTGATCCGCGACGAGGTGCAAAGCCGTGGCACGGTCGACCACACCCCGCTCTACCCCCGCGAGGTGGTCAAGCGGGCGCTCGAGCTCTCGGCCTCGGCCATCATCATGGTGCACAATCACCCCTCGGGCGATCCCACGCCCTCGCAGGCGGACATCGACATGACCCGGCAGGTCGTGCAGGCGCTGGCCCCGGTGAACGTCACCGTCCACGACCATGTGGTGATGGGCAAGAACCGTCATGTGAGCTTCAGGAGCCAGGGGCTGTTTTGACCGGTGGCGGAGCCGCGAGCGCCTTGCCGCCACGATGGAGCCGGTATACCCCTCCCGTGGGCGTCCTCCCCCACGCGGGTTCCGCGGCCGAGTGGCGGTCCCCTCGCACCCCCGGAGGTCGCAGCATGGCGCGCCTGCGCACAATCCCCCCGCCCCCCGCAGCCTTGCAAGCTCCTGCCGGCGAGCAAGCCCCGACCACGCCCCGTCTCCGCCCGCGCTGCAGCTCCCGCACAAGAGCCGCAACGAGATCGGCGTCGCTCGCGGCAACCCTGATCGCGGCATGTCTCTGCACGGTCGCGGCAGCGCCTGCGCGGGCCCATCCGCACGGCTGGGTCGATGTCACCGTCAGCGTTCTATTCGACCGGTCCGGCAAGGCTGCCGGCCTTCGCCAGCACTGGCTGTTCGACGAGTTCTACTCGACCTTCGCGACGGAAGGTCTGGCCCCGTCGGGTGAGGAGCAGGCCCTGCAGGACGGAATCGACGCGCTGATGCGGGAGAACATGACCAATCTGGCGGAATTCGGCTACTTCACCAGGGTGGTTCACGCGGGCGAGGACGTGGCCTTCGGTCCGGCCGCCGAGATGGCCACGAGCATGCACGGCCAGCGCCTCGGCATGAGCTTCGTTCTTCCCTTCAGCGTGCCCCTCGATCTTGCGGCGGCTCCGCTTACCTACGCGATCTTCGACCCCACCTACTATATCGAGATGCTCCACGCCGAGACGCAAGACGCGATCGCCCTTGAGGACGCGCCGCCCGGCTGCACCTTCGTCATGGAGACACCGAACCCCGATGCCGACTGGGTAGCGCTCGCCGCCTCACTCGACCGGGGTCAGTCGGCGGGCGACGGGCTGGGGTCGGCCTTTGCCGAGAAGGTAACGGTGGCATGCGAGTGATGCGCGAGGGCGTCCTTTCGGGCCTGTGCCTCGCCGCGCTCGCGGTCCTCGTTCTGGTCCCGCTGCCGGCGACGGCCGCCTTCGCCGTGCCCGATCCCTCGATGCTGGGCCGCGCGACCGCGTGGATCATGGAGCAACAGCGCGCCTTCCATCAGGAGCTGACGCAAGGGCTCAAAACCATCGAGGCCGGCGGCGGCACCGCTGCCGCGATGGGCCTGGTGGCGGCGAGCTTCCTCTACGGCGTCTTCCACGCCGCCGGCCCCGGCCACGGCAAGGCGGTGCTCTCCGCCTATCTGCTGACCCACAAGGAGAGCATGACGAGAGGCCTGCGGCTGGCGGCGGCAGCAGCGCTGTGCCAGGGCCTGACCGCGATCGCGCTGGTTCACGGCCTGATCGGGCTCGCCGGCTGGCTTCCCCGCGAGGCCTCCACAGCGGTCGCCTGGTCGGAGCGCCTGAGCTACATGCTCGTGCTTCTGCTGGGCGGGCTGCTCGCTGCCAGGGCCGCCAGGGCGCTGGTTTTCGCGGTTCGCACAGATATTGCCGCCCCGCCCCGCCCCCACGACCACCACGAGCACGAGCACGAACGCGGCTGCGGCTGTGGTCACGCCCATGCACCCTCAGCCGAGCAGATTGCCGGCGCCACCGATCTGCGCGCCAGGCTGGCGCTGATCCTTTCCATCGGCCTGCGCCCATGCAGCGGTGCTGTCCTGGTGCTGGTGTTCGCGCACGTCACGGGCCTCGCCTGGGCAGGCATCGCTGCCGTGGCGGCCATGTCGGCAGGCACGGCGCTTGCCGTGGCGGGCCTCGCCTTCCTCGCGGCGAACGCAAGACACTGGGCCGTGGCTCTGGCCGGCGGACGGCAGGGCCGCGCGGCCTATCGCGTCGCCGCTGCTCTCGCGGCGCTCGGCGGCAGCATCGCGATCATCGCCGTGGGCGTGTCGCTTGTGGCGGCCTCTTTCGCCCCGGCACACCCGCTGGGTCTGTGATCGCCGGAAAACCTCCGCGCTCCTGCCCCGTACCGGATCGCGGCCTTCACGATCTCTTTGCGCTTCCGTGCGATCCTGCCCTGGTGCAGCAAGTCCCGTGCGAAAGGAGCAGCGCTGCCGGCCGGCCTCGATCATGGACGGACTACGGGGACGCCTGAGCCCGCCGCATGGCTGATTGCGCCGATCCTCGCCGGCGGGGTCATGCCTCGTGCGCCGCGGCGTGGTAAGGAGGGCGCCACCGCGTTGCGGGCAGCGCGCGCTGGAAGGCCGGCTGCCCTCGCGCCGCAAGACGAGCCTCATCGATGCCCGCACTCATGCCGACCCGCCCTTGCCCGCCGCCCATCATGCGCTTGCCCGCCCACCGTGCGCGAGCGGCCTGAGCCGGTGGCGGCACCTCTCGACGAGGCCATGGCGAGCCTTCCCGTCGCCGCCGTTCTCCCTGCCCTCGCTCGTGCACTGGAGGGCGCGGGTGCGGCCGTGCTCGAGGCGCCGCCCGGGGCCGGCAAGACCACACTGGTGCCGCTCCATCTGCTGGCAGCACCCTGGCTCGCCGGGCGGCGCATTCTCATGCTGGAGCCGCGCCGGCTGGCGGCACGGCAGGCGGCGCGGCGCATGGCCCAGCTTCTGGGCGAGAAGGTCGGCGAGACGGTGGGCTACTCGGTGCGGTTCGAGCGCAAGGTGGGGCCGGCAACGCGCATCGAGGTGCTGACGGAAGGCCTCCTCACCCGCCGGCTGCAGGGCGATCCGGCGCTCGAGGAGGTGGGTGCGGTGATCTTCGACGAGTTTCACGAGCGCTCGCTGGACGCCGATCTGGCACTGGCCTTGTGCCTCGACGCGCGCGACGGGCTGCGGCCGGATCTGCGGCTTTTGGTGATGTCGGCCACCATCGCCGGCGAGGCGGTGGCGGAGCTCCTGGGCGGGGCGCCGCTGGTGCGCAGCGAGGGGCGCATGTTCCCGGTGCGCACGCGTCACCTGCCGCAACCCCGCGAGGCGCGGATCGAGCAGGCCATGGCCGAAGCGGTGCGCCGGGCGCTGGCCGAGAACGAGGGCAGCATCCTGTGCTTCCTGCCGGGTGCTGCCGAGATCCGCCGCACCGAGGCGCGGCTGGGCGGGCTCGGGCCGCAGGTGGAGCTGCACGCGCTGTTCGGCGATCTCACCCGCGAGCGGCAGGACGCGGCCCTGCTGCCGGCCCAGGCGGGGCGGCGCAAGGTGGTGCTGGCCACCAACATCGCCGAGACCAGCCTGACCATCGAGGGCGTTTCGGTGGTGATCGACGGCGGGCTGGCGCGCCGCCCGCGCTTCTCGCCGCGTACCGGCATGAGCCGTCTCGAGACGGTGCGGATCAGCCGTGCCTCGGCCGCGCAGCGACGCGGCCGCGCCGGCAGGCTCGGGCCCGGTGTCTGCTACCGGCTGTGGGCGGCGACCGACGACATGATCCTGCCTGCGTTCGATCCGCCGGAGATTACCGAGGCGGATCTTGCGCCGCTGGCGCTGGAGCTGGCGCAATGGGGGGCGCCGCCCGAGGCGCTGCGCTGGCCGACCCCGCCGCCGGCGGCGGCGCTCGCCCAGGCGCATTCATTGCTGGGCGAGCTGGGCGCGCTCGACGGCGATGGCCGGATCACGCCGCACGGAAGGCGCATGGCCGGGCTGCCGCTCCACCCGCGGCTGGCGCACATGCTGGTGAGCGCCATCGAGGCGGGGCTCGGGGCCACCGCGCTGGCGCTGGCAGCCCTGCTCGCCGGGCGCGACCCGTGGCGGCAGCAGCGCGATCCCGACCTCGCCCACCGGCTTTCCTTGTGGCGGACCCGGCAGGGAGGCGATGCGGCGGCGCTGGCCGAGCTGGAGCGGGTGCGCCGCCAGCTCGCCGGCATCCTGCCGGCGGCGCGCGGCACGCCGGAGCCGGCGCAGACCGGGGCGGTGCTGGCGCTGGCCTATCCCGACCGGATCGCCCAGCGGCGCGGCAGCGGGCCCGGCATGTTCCGCATGGCGGGCGGGCGCGGTGCGAGGCTCGATCCCCTCGACCCGCTGGCGCGCGAGCCGTTTCTGGCAGTGGCAGAGCTGGACGATGCCGGAGCGGACGCGCGGATCCTCTCGGCGGCGGCGCTGCGCGAGGAGGACCTGCTGCTTTTGTTCGGCGAGCGCATCCGCACGGAGCAGGAGGTGTCGTGGGACCGGCGCAGCGGTGGCGTCACGGCGCGGCGGATGACCCGGCTCGGGGCGCTGGTGCTCAAGGAGCGGCCAATCGACAGGGTCGATCCGGCGCTGCTGCGCGCAGCGCTGCTGCAGGGGCTGGCCGAGTCCGGCCTGGATGCCCTGCCCTGGACGCCGGCGGCGCGAAGCCTGCTGGCGCGGCTGCGGTTCCTGCACCGCCACGAACCGGCGGCATGGCCCGATGTCGGCGACGAGGCCCTGTCGACGGGCCTCGCCGACTGGCTCGGCCCGTGGCTGGAGGGGGTGAGAAGGCCCGCCGATCTGGCGCGGGTCGATCTCGTCCAGGCACTGCGGGCCCTCCTGCCCTGGGAGAAGCAGCAGGCTCTCGACCGGCTGGCGCCTGGCTACTTCCAGACACCGGCCGGTAGCCGGTTGACGATCGACTACGAGGGCGCGGTGCCCTCGGTAGGCGTGCGGCTGCAGGAGCTGCTGGGCCAGGACCGGCACCCCGCGGTACTCGACGGAAGAGTGCCGCTCACGCTGGAGCTGCTCTCACCGGCGCGGCGGCCGATCCAGGTGACATGCGACCTGCCGGGCTTTTGGGCAGGCAGCTACGTCGAGGTGCGCAAGGAGATGCGCGGCCGCTATCCCCGCCACGACTGGCCCGAGAACCCGCTCTCGGCCGCCCCCACGCGCCGCACCAAGGCGGCGCGTGAGAGAAGCTGACAAAAGATCAGTCGGCCGAGGCCTCGCCAAAGACACGGCCGAAGATCGTGTCGACATGCTTGGTGTGGTAGCTCATGTCGAACAGGGCCGGGAGGTTGGCCGCGGGCAGCCTGGCGGTGACCTCCTCGTCGGCCTGGAGCAGCTCGAGCAGCGAGAGGCCCTCCTCCCAGGCGCGCATGGCGTTGCGCTGGACCAGCACATAGGCCTGCTGGCGCGGCAGGCCGCTGCTGGTGAGCGCTATCAGGACCCGCTGCGAGAACAGCAGGCCGTGGGTCATGTCGAGATTGCGCTGCATGCGCTCCGGATAGACCACGAGGCGGTCCATCATCGAGGTGAGGCGGGCGAGCGCGAAGTCGGCCAGGACCAGCATGTCGGGGAAGGCCACGCGCTCGACCGAGCTGTGCGAGATGTCACGCTCGTGCCACAGCGCCACATTCTCCAAAGCCGGCACCACCGCCGCGCGGATCAGCCGGGCAAGGCCGGTGAGGTTCTCCGAGAGGACCGGGTTGCGCTTGTGCGGCATGGCCGAGCTGCCCTTCTGCCCGGCATGGAAAAACTCCTCGGCCTCGCCAACCTCAGTGCGCTGGAGATGGCGGACCTCGGTGGCCAGCCGCTCGATGGAGCTGGCGATCACCGCCAGCGCCGCGACGAAGGCGGCGTGCCGGTCGCGGGGGATCACCTGGGTCGAGACCGGCTCGGGCACCAGCCCGAAGCGGGCCGCAACCGCCTCCTCGACCCGGGGGTCGATATTGGCGAAGGTGCCCACTGCCCCGGAGATCGCGCAGGTGGCGATCTCGGCGCGGGCGGCGCGCAGCCGCGTGCGGTTGCGATCAAACTCGGCGTAAGCTGCGGCGAGCTTGAGGCCGAAGGTCACGGGCTCGGCGTGGATCCCGTGGCTGCGGCCGATGGTGAGCGTGTCCTTGTGCTCGAAGGCGCGCCGGCGCAGCACCTCGAGCAGCGCGTCGAGATCGGCCAGCAGGAGATCGGCGGCCTGGGCCAGCTGGATGGCCAGCGTGGTGTCGAGCAGGTCGGAGGAGGTCATGCCCAGATGGAGGTGACGGGCCTCCGCGCCGCAGACCTCCTCGACATGGGTCAAGAAGGCGATCACGTCGTGGCGGGTCACTGCCTCGATCTCGTCGACCCGGGCCGTGTCGATCAGCTTCTCGCCGGCCTGCTCGACCTTGGCGCGCAGGCTCGCCACCTCGTCCGCCGGGAGCTGGCCCAGCCCGGCCATCGCCTCGGCCGCCGCCAGCTCGACCTCGAGCCATATCCGCAGCTTGTTCTCGGGTGCGAAGATGGCGACCATCTCGGGACGGCTGTAGCGGGGAATCATGGCCTGCTCCGGCGGGGCTGGGGGCGGTACGGGGTTGCCGCGTTCTAGCAGCGCCGGCGCGGTGCGGCGAGCCTGTGGTCCATGCGGCCGCCGCCATTGCCGGGTGGCGCGTGGCCGCACTAGGCTGGCGCCATGCGCCTGTCCACCAAACGCCTGCGTGTGCCGCTTTTCCTCCTGCTGGTCCTCGGGCTGGGCGGGCTGGTGGTGCTGGGCATCGGCGGGGTCATCGCCGTCACCCTCAATGCCGCCGTGCAGAACACGGTGAGCCTGATCGAGGACAAGAGCCGGCTGATCGTCGGCAGCGTGGTGGCCCGCACGCGCCAGCATCTCGACCCGGCCTATGCGCAGACCGGCGCGGTGGCGCGGCTGGTGGAGAGCGGTGCGCTGGAGCCGGACGACAGCGAGCGGCTGGCGGAGATCTTGAGCCTCACTTTGGCAGGCGTTCGCCAGGTGGATTCGCTGCTGTTCATCGCTACTGACGGCACCATGACCATTGCCAGCCGGCGTGGCGACGAGGTGCGGGTCACCGAGCACGACTGGCGCGGCGACGCGGAGGTCGAGCGGGCCGTGGACCAGGGCCTGGATCACGGCACCGGGGCCTTTTGGGGCGCGCCGGCGTGGGCCAAGGAACCCGGGCCGCTGGTCAATCTGCGCCGGCCGGTGCTGCGCGCGGGCGTCTATCTGGGGCTCGTGGTGGCGACCGTCGAGGTCAGGAGCCTCGCCGGCTTCATCGACCGCCTGGCGACCGAGGTAGGCCAGCAGGTCTTCATCCTGCACGGCACCGACGATGTCCTGGCGCATCCGCTTCTGGCGGAGCCCTTCCCGGGATTGGATGCCGGGCACCCGCTGCCGAGCTTGGCGGAGCTAGGCGATCCGGTGCTCGCGGCGATCTGGCGCAACGGCGCGGACCCGACGCGGCAGCTTCTGCCGGGCGTGCGCGGCCACACCCTCCGGGTCGATGGCGAGCGCTATGTCTATCTCTACGAGCAGGTCCACGAATATGCCGACGCGCCGTGGCTGGTCGGCAGCTATTTCCGCCAGGGCACGGCCGGCATCGAGATCGAGCGGCTGACCAACGCTGCCATCGTGGCGCTCGTGGCTCTGGCAGCGGCGGTCGCCATCGCCTTCTTGCTGGGCCGCACCATCGGCCGGCCGGCGCTGCGCCTGGCCGAGGCGGCGGCCGCCGTACGCGATCTCGAGATCTGGCGCGCGCCCAACCTGCCGCGCTCGCGTATCCGCGAGTTCGACGAGGCTTCTGCCGCCTTCCGCTCGATGCTGGCGGTCCTGCAGATCTTCGGCCGCTACGTGCCGCGGATGCTGGTGCTCCAGCTCATGCGCAACGGCGACGGGCAGCTCGCCTCGGAGCTGCGCGACGTCACGGTGATGTTTGCCGACATCGCAGGCTTCACCGCCCTGGCCGAGACCATGCCGGCCGAGGAGCTGGCAGCGCTGGTGAACGCGCATTTCCAGACGCTGGCCGAGTGCGTGGAGGCCGAGGGCGGCACTGTCGACAAGTTTCTGGGGGACGGGCTGATGGCCTTTTGGAACGCGCCGGAGCGCCAGCCCGACCATGCCGACCGCGCCGTGCGGGCGGCAGCCTCCGTGGTCGCCGCCTACGAGGGCGAGGCCGCCGCCCGGCTGCCGGCCGGACGGCTGCGGATCGGCATCCACACCGGGGTGGCGGTGGTCGGCAATATCGGCTCGACCAACCGCATGAACTACACGCTGATCGGAGACACGGTGAACATCGCCCAGCGCATCCAGGAGATGGGCAAGATCCTGCCCGCCGACGGCCCCGTCACGGTGCTGCTGAGCGAGGAGACCGCGGACCGTCTCGCCGGCCGGCCGCAGCTCGCCGATCTCGGGCCGCGCCGCTTGCGCGGGCGCACCGGTCCGCTGCGCCTGTTCCGGCTCGAGCCGTGCTGAACGCCGCCTCGAACGGGCTGGCGCTGCTCGGCCGGCGGGCAGCCCTCGCCATGCCCCTGGGCCTCGCCGCCGGGCTCCTCGTGCCGCCGCTGGCCGAGCTTGCCGCACCGCTCATCCTGCCGGCGATCGTCATTCCCTTCGTGATCGCCCTGATGCGCCTCGACGCCGCTCGCCTCAAGGAGCTGGTGCGTGCCCCTCTCCTGCCGCTCCTGCTGGTGGCCTGGACGCTCGCCGGCACGCCGCTGCTGGTGGCCCTCGCCGCCGCCGCGGCGGGTCTCGAGGAGCCCCTCGACTCGCTGGCCGTGACGATGGCGGCCTGCGCGCCGCTGATGGCCTCCGGCGCCCTCGCGCTGATCCTCGGCCTCGACGTGGCCCTGGCCGTGCTATCGGTAACCCTGGCGACCTTTCTCGTGCCGCTGAGCCTGCCGCCGCTGGTAGCAGCCGTGGCTGGACTACCGGTGGAGCTGCCAACGCTGCAACTCACCCTCCGGCTCGCTGCCATCGTCGGCGGCTCGTTCCTGCTCGCCCGCATCCTGCGCGGCGTCATGGGCGAGGCACGCATCGAGCGCTCGCGCCAGGCCATGGACGGGATCGCCGTACTGTTCTTCCTGCTGTTCGCCTGCGCGGTGATGAACGGCGTGCACGCGCTCATCGGCCGGGACCTCGCCTTCCTGCTGCGCTCCGTGCTCGTGGCCTTCGCCCTCAATGCGGGGCTGCAGCTGGTGACGGTCCTGCTCCTGTGGGGCTTGGGCCGGCGCGTGGCCCTGACCGCCGGGCTGCTTGCCGGCAACTGCAATATCGGCCTGCTGCTGGCCGCCTCCGCCGACACGGCGCCGCCTGCCCTCCTGGCGTTCATCGCCGCCGCACAGTTCCCGATCTACCTGCTGCCCTCGCTGCAAAAGCCGCTCTATGCGCGGCTCCTCGCCCAGGAGACCCCTCGATGATCGGCACTATTCTCGACTTCTGGTTCGCCTCCGAGACGAAGCCGCGCTGGTTCGCGGCCGATCCGGCGTTCGACGAGGAGATCCGCGGACGTTTCGAGGGAGCGATGGAGACCGCCCTCGCCGGCGGCTTCGAGGAATGGCGCGAGCGTGCCGCCGGCACGCTGGCCCTTCTCCTTCTGCTCGACCAGTTCCCGCGCAACCTGCGGCGCGGCACGGCCGGCGCCTATGCGGGCGATGCCCGGGCGCTGGAGGTCGCCGGAGCCGCGGTGCGGCGCGGCCAGGACCTCGAGGTGGCGGTGGAGCAGCGGCTGTTCTTCTACCTGCCCTTCGAGCACAGCGAGACCATGGCGGACCAGGAGCTGGCGGTGAGCCTGGTAGGAAGGCTGGGCGATCCGATGCTCCTCGACTATGCGCAGCGGCACCTCGACATCGTCCGGCGCTTCGGCCGTTTCCCGCACCGCAACAAGGCACTCGGACGCGCCACGAGCCGCGAGGAGGAAGCCTTTCTCGAGCAGCCGGGCTCCTCGTTCTAGGAGCGGCCTCGCGACGGCTCAGACCGGCAGCGCCTCCTCGTGCAGCCGCGCGTTGACCACGGCGCGATAGGCAGCGTCGTGCGCCAGGGCATGCTCGAAGACGTCGTAGGGTTCCTCGACGCCGAGGTGCCGACGTACGTAGCGCAGGGCCGCCCGCGTGGTGAGCGCCGGGAAGACGCAACCGATGGTCGGCACCTCGGCGACACGCACCGGATAGTTGCCCGCACGCAGCGCCCCGCTCCCCCCCACCGGGACCCACGCAGTAGAGACCACAACACCCTCGAACTCGACGCGCCCCGCGTCGATCTCGACGATCCGGCGCTCTTCGGCGGCCTCCTGGTCCCGCAGATGCTCGAGCTGCTCCGTCGTCAGCCACAGGACGAGCACGGAGGTCGCCGCCGGTGGGCAGTCGACCAGCCTCGCGGCCATCGTGCCACTGGTTCCGACATGCGCCTCGAACACGGCGGCCCTGCCGCGCAGCACCATGCGCGTCACCGGCACGGGACCGGCCTGCTCGGGGAAAATGGCGTCGAGACGCATCGGCGCTGCCGTGGTGGCGGGTGCCAGCAATGGTACGCGATCGCCCGGTGCGCAGCAGATCTCGCTGTCGCCCCCGCCGTGGACGAACGGATCCCACATCAGACCCGCAACGGACTCCCGCCCGCCGGGCCAACGGCTGGTCATTGTTGTGCCGGGCACGTCAAGTCGCCTCCTAGTAGAGGGCTTTTTTAGCATGACCGAGCAAGAAGCGCCTACCACCATTTTGGCAGAACTGCTCACCAATGGACACAACCGCGAGTTTTATCACTACGCGTGCTGCGGGACGTGGAGTTTGCTTCACCGTTCCTGACGGATCAGCTCGTCACGTTCGCGCAGGGCCGGAAAGCGCCATGCCCAGAAGGCGGCGGCGGCGACGCTCCCGGCACCGCCGATGACCACCGCGCCGACCGCACCGACCAGAGCCGCCAGCGTGCCGGACTCGAACTCGCCCAGCTCGTTGGAGGCGCCGATGAAGACGCTGTTGACCGCCGCCACCCGGCCACGCATGGCGTCCGGCGTCTCAAGCTGCACCAGGGTCTGACGGACGAACACGCTGACCATATCGGCCGCCCCCAGGACCAGCAGGCAGAGCAGCGACAGCCAGACGGTTTGCGAGAGGCCGAAACCCACGGTGGCAAATCCGAAGACCGCCACCGCCAGGAGCATCTTGCGCCCCGCACGCCGGCGGATCGGCCGCCAGGCGAGCAGCAGCGCCATCAGGGCCGCGCCGGCCGCGGGCATGCTGCGCAGCAGGCCGAGGCCGGCGGGGCCGACGGCCAGGATCTCCTCGGCGAAGATCGGCAGGAGGGCGGTGGCGCCGCCGAGCAGGACGGCCACGAGATCGAGCGAGATGGCGCCCAGCATCACCTGTTGCGAGCGGATGAAGACGAGGCCGGCGAGGAGGCTGGCCCAGCTCGCAGGCTCGCGCGGGCGCGTCGCCGAACGGTGCCGCAGCGCCGCCAGAAGCAGGGTGGTCAGGGCCAGCGCGGCGGCGGCGGCGGCGAACACGGTGGGTGCGCCCAGAACGTAGAGCCCGCCGCCCAGCGCCGGCCCGATGATGGTGGCCGTCTGCCAGGTTGAGCTGTTCCATGCGATGGCGTTGCCGAAATGCCGGATCGGCACGAGGTTGGGCACCAGCGCCTGGCTCGCCGGATTGGCGAAGGCGCGGGCCGAGCCCATTGCCGTCACCGCCAGGAACAGTGGCCAGACGGCGGTGCCGCCGGCCAGAAGGTAGAGGAGAAGCGCGGTCGCCGCCGCGGCCACGGTGCCGTAGGCAGCGACCAGGATCCGCCGACGGTCGAGCCGGTCGGCGACGTGGCCGGCGAAGAGCGCCAGGCTTACCACCGGCAGGAACGCCGCGAGTCCGACGAGGCCCAGCGCCAGAGCGCTGCCGGTGAGCTCGTAGACCAGCCAGCCGACCGCGACGTTGAGCATCTGGATGCCCACTCCCGAGAGGAAGCGGGCAGCGCAGAAGAAGGCGAAGTCGCGATGCCGGAACGCCGCCCAGGCGGAGTCGTCCTTCAGGCCTGCTGCCATGACGTTCCCCGCCGGGGCCGGCTCCCCGCGCTCGGCTGGCTCAGATGACCGCCTCGATGAGATAGGGACCCTTGCGCGACATCGCACCCTGCAGGGCCTTCACCAGCTCCTCGCTGGTAGTGGCACGCGCGGCCTCCACGCCCATGCCGCGGGCGAGGCTGACCCAGTCGAGCGCCGGATGGTCGAGGTCGAGCATCCGCTGCGCGTTGCGGCCAGGCGCTCCGGCACCGACATTCTTCAGCTCGCCGTGGAGAATGGCGTAGGAGCGGTTGGCGAAGACCACCGTGACGATGTCGAGATTCTCGCGGGCCTGGGTCCACAGCGCCTGGACCGTGTACATGCCGCTGCCGTCGGCCTGCATGGAGACCACCTTGCGGTCCGGGCAGGCGACCGCCGCACCGGCCGCCAGCGGCAGGCCGAGGCCGATCGCCCCGCCGGTGATCTGCAGATAGTCGTGCGGCGCCGAGCCGCGGCTGAGGCTGAAGAACTGGCGGCCGCTGCTCACCGACTCGTCGCACAGGATGGCGTTCTCGGGCATCAGCGCGCCGATCGCCCGGCCGACCGCGTCGGCGTCCAGCTTGCCGCTCGGCAGCGGCATGTCGCCGCGCTCCTCGACCTCGGGCGTCACATTGTGACCGACGCCCAGCTCGTCGGCGAGCCACTCCAGCGCATGGGCGAGGTCGTGCTCGGGCGAGGCCAGCTCCATCATCCGGCAGTCGGCGGGCTCGAGGCGGCCGGGCTTGCCGGGATAGGCGAAGAACGCCACCGGCTCCTTGGCACCCACCAGGATCATCTGCTCGGTGCCGCTCAGCGCCTCGAGCGCCTGGTCCACCACATAGGGAACCCGCTCGATCGCCACACGGCCAGCGCCACGCTCGATACGCCCGTTGGAGCCCTGCGCCATGAGCCGCACGCCCGTGGCCCGCGAGATGCGGCTGGCGGTCTCGAGTGCCCCTGCCCGCAGCGCCGTGCCCGAGAGCATCAAGACGGTGCGCTTGCCCGAGCGGATGGCCGCCGCCGCCTCGCGGATCGCCGCCTCGTCGACCTGCGGAGCGGCCGGCCGGCGATCGCTGGAGACGATCGTCTGCGGCGCCTCGCCCCAGGCCGCATCGGCCGGCAGGATCAGCGTCGCGATATTGCCGGGCGGGGTCATCGCCACGCGGATCGCTTCGGCGGTGTCATGGGAGACCGCGTCGGGGGTGCGGGTCGTGCGGACCCAGTGCGACATCGGCCAGGCCAAGCCCTCGATGTCGCTGGTCAGCGGCGCGTCGTGCTGCAGGTGATAGGTCGCGTGGTCGCCCACGATGTTGACCATCGGCGTGCGGGCGCGCCGCGCGTTGTGGATGTTGGCAAGGCCGTTGGCGAGGCCCGGGCCCAGATGAAGCAGGGTCGCCGCCGGCTTGTCGGCCATGCGCGCATAGCCGTCGGCGGCACCCGTGACGACGCCCTCGAACATGCCCAGCACGCAGCGCATCTGCGGCTTGCGGTCGAGGGCGGCGACGAAATGCATCTCGGACGTGCCGGGGTTGGCAAAGCAGACGTCGATGCCGTGGGCAAGCAGGGTATCGCAGAGACTGTCGGCGCCGTTCATGGATCTATCCGCTGTTCAGACGATGGATGAAGCGCCATGCGGCGCGGAGAACTCATTGCTTTGCAGGCTGCTGGCCATAGGTCTTGAACTTGTCCAGCACCGTGGCGATCTCGGCCTCGTCCAGCACCGGCGGCTCGCCGTGCGGCAGGCAGAGGAGATATTGCTGGGCCAGCTCCTCGACGGTGACGGCGAGCGAGAGGGCCCGGGCCAGCGTGCGGCCGGCAGCGATGACGCCGTGATGGGCCAGCAGGCAGGCGCGCCGCTCGTCCATCGCCGCCAGCACCGCGTCGGCCAGCTCCTGGGTCCCGAAGGTGGCATAGGGTGCGCAGCGTATGTCGGGCCCGCCGGCGGCAGCGATCATGTAGTGGATGGCGGGGATGCCGCGCCCCATGATGGCGAGTGCCGTGGCATGTACCGAGTGGGTGTGCACCACGGCCTCGAGGTCGGGCCGTGCCGCCAGGACGTCGCGGTGGAAACGCCACTCGCTGGACGGCAGGAGGTCGCCCGCAAAGCCCCCGTCCCAACCCATCCGCACCACCTGCTCGGGGCGCAGCGCGTCGTAGGGCACGCCGGTCGGCGAGACCAGGAACCCCTCGCCCAGCCGCACGCTGACATTGCCCGACGTGCCCCGGTTGATGCCCAGCCCGTTCATGGCCCTGCAGGTCTCGACCAGCTCGACCCGCAGCCGCCACTCCGCAGGGCCGGCTGCCGTGCCCTGGCTCCTTGCGCCCGCTGTCATCGCGTGGGTGCCGTGCGGCCGAGCATGTAGAACTCGTCGTTCGGCCGCATGCTGGTGACGTTGGCGAGGCGGTTGGACATGCCGAAGAAGCCGGCAATGGCGGCGATGTCCCAGGCGTCGTCCTGGTCGAGCCCGTGCGCCTCGAGCCAGGCGAAATCGTCGTCGCCCACGGTCTGGGCCTCGGTTGACACCTTCATGGCGAAGTCGATCATCGCCTTTTGCCGGGGGGTGATGTCGGCCTTGCGGTAGTTGGCGGCGATCTGGTCGGCCAGGAGCGGGTTCTTGGCGCGCACCCGCAGGATCGCGCCATGGGCGATCACGCAGTACTGGCACTGGTTGGCGGCACTGGTGGCGACCACGATCATCTCGCGCTCGGCCTTGGAGAGCCCGCCCTCCTTGTCCATCAGCGCATCGTGATAGGCCATGAACGCGCGGAACTCGTCGGGGCGCCAGGCCAGGGTCAAGAAGACATTGGGGATGAAGCCCGCCTTTTCCTGGACGGCCAGGATGCGCGCGCGCACGTCCTCGGGCATGTCGGCCAGAGCCGGAACAGGGAAGCGGCTGACGGGATGATCGCTCATGGGCGGAAGACTCGCTCTTGTGACGGCCGTTCAGGCGTTGGGGTCGACGACGATGCGGCCGCGCACCTTGCCGGCCAGCAGCTCTGGCGCCAGGCGCAGCGCATCCTCGAGGCTGGCCGTGCCGGTGATGCTGGCGAGCTTCGAGCGGTCGAGCTCGTCGGCGAGCCGGGCCCAGGCCTCGCGCCGACGCTCGAGCGGCGCCATCACGCTGTCGACGCCGGCCAGGGTGACACCGCGCAGGATGAACGGGGCCACGGTTGCCGGGAAGTCCATGCCCTGCGCGAGACCGCAGGCCGCCACCGTGCCGCCGTAGCGGGTGGACGCGCAGGCATTGGCGAGCGTATGGCTGCCGACGCTGTCGACCACGCCGGCCCAGCGCTCCTTCGCGAGCGGCTTGCCGGGTGCGGAAAGCTCGGCCCGGTCGATGATGGTGGTAGCGCCCAGCGAGCGCAGATAGCCCTCCTCCTCCGCGGCGCGGCCGGTCGAGGCGGTGACGCTGTAGCCCGCGCGGGCGAGCAGGGTCACGGCAACCGAGCCGACGCCGCCACAGGCACCCGTCACCAGGATCTCGCCCTGCCCCGGGGCCACGCCGTTGCGCTCGAGGGCCATGATGCAGAGCATGGCGGTGTAGCCCGCCGTGCCGATCGCCATGGCCTCCTCGGCACTCATGCCCTCGGGCAGGTCGATCAGCCAGCCGGCCTTGACGCGGGCGCGCTGGGCGAGGCCGCCCCAGTGGGTCTCGCCCACGCCCCAGCCGTTGAGCAGCACCTTTTGCCCCTTGCGGAACGCAGGGTCGCTGCTCTCCTCGACGGTGCCGGCGAAGTCGATGCCGGGCACCATCGGGAACTTGCGGACGACCGGCGCCTTGCCGGTGATCGCCAGCGCGTCCTTGTAGTTCAGTGTCGAGCGCTCGACCGCGACCGTGACCTCGCCCTCGGGCAGATCCTCGCGGGCGATCTCGCCCAGCCTCGCCGTGTAGCCCGCCTCGCCCTTGTCCACGAGGATCGCCTTGAAGCCCGCCATGAGCCTTCCTCCCTGATCTCGAAGCGTCACGTCACCCCTTGGGCGAGCGCCACAGCACGTCCTCGTAGGCTGCTGGATCGATGCCCGCCTCGGCAAGCACCTCGTCGACGTGCTGGGCGAAGGCCGGCGGCCGCTGGCGGTAGCTGGCCGGGGTGCGCGACAGCTTGATCGGGCTGCCGGTGCCCCGGTAGTCGTCGATATCCACCACCATGCCCCGATGACGGGTGTGCGGGTCGTCCACCACCGCGTCGATGGAGCGAACGGCGCCGCACGGCACGCCCGACTCGATCAGCGTCTTGGCGACCTCCTCGCAGTCGCGGCCGGCGAGCGCGGCCTCGAGCTCCACCTTGAGCGCGTCCCGGTTGACGTTGCGCGCCGCGTTGCTGGCGAAGCGCGGGTCGGAGGGCAGGTCGTCCCGGTCCAGCACCCGGCACAGCGTCTGGAACTGCCGGTGATTGCCCACCGCCAGGAACAAAGGCGCGGTGCGGGTGCTGAAGGTGTCGTAGGGGCAGATGTTGGGATGGGCGTTGCCGGTGCGCGCCGGCACCTTGTTGTTGAGATAGAAATTCGGCAGATGCGGGTGCAGCAGCGAGAAGGCGCAATCGTAGAGGGCCGCCTCGACGAACTGGCCCTTGCCGCTGGTCTGCCGCTCCTGCAGGGCGAGAAGGATGCCGATGGTGGCATTGAGGCCGGTGACGATATCGACCACCGGCAGGCCCACGCGCAGCGCCTCGCCGCCGGCCTCGCCATTGACGCTCATCAGGCCGGCGGTCGCCTGGATGGCGGCATCGTAGCCCGGCATTCCGCCATAAGGCCCGTCCTCGCCGAAGCCGGAGATGCGGCAGTGGATCAGCCGCGGGAAACGCCGGGCCAGCTCCTCGCGCCCGATCCCCCACTTCTCCAGCGTGCCCGTCTTGAAGTTCTCGACGAAAACGTCGGCGGTCTCGAGCAGGCGCAGCAGCAGCTCGCGGCCGGCCTCCTTCGAGAAATCGATGGCCATGCCCTTCTTGTTGCGGTTGACACCGATGAAGTAGCTGGCGGCGTCGCCGTGGAAGGGAGGGCCCCAGCCGCGGGTCTCGTCACCCTGCGGCGGCTCGATCTTGATGACCTCGGCACCGTGGTCGCCCAGGACCTGCGTGCAGTAGGGGCCGCCCAGCACCCGGCTCGCATCGATAACCCTGAGGCCCGCGAGGGAGCCCTGGCCGGCATCCTTGTCGGCTTGTGACATTGCTTCCATCATTCCAGATCAGTGTTGCTGCTCTCGTCGCCCCGGCCTCAGGCGGCCTTCGAGGTCTCGGCCGCCATGCGGGCGGCGAAGCCCGGATAGGTCTCGGCCAGCTCGTCGCGCACCCGCCCGCGCAGCAAAGCAAGGGTTGCCGGATCCGGGTCGGGGGTGCAGGGCACCGTCTCCGGCCGCTCGAAGGCAAAGCCGGTCATTTCCTCGATCTCGGTCACCTCGTGGCCCTCATGCACGCTCTCGAGCCGGAAGCCGCCTCTCTGGGCGTCGAACGAGAACAGGCCACGGCCGGTGAGCAGCGCCTTCGGGCCGCCCTTGCGGTAGATCTCGGGCGGCGTGATGCCCGGCGCGCTCACGAACTCGACCTTCTCGACCATGACCCGGGGCGTGTGCTCCTCGCGAAAGAGGATCACACGCGGCACCAGGTGATAGAGATAGGCCGAGCCGAAGGAGCCCGGCCAGCGCACCTTGGAGGTGGGGTAGCCGCCCACGCCAACGAGGTTGACGTTGCCCTGGCCGTCGATCTGGCCACCGCCGAGGAAGAAGGCGTCGATCCGACCCTGGGCCGCGCAGTCGAACAGCTCGACCCCGCCATTGGTGAAGAAATTATGCTCCACCGAGCCCAGGATCGAGAGGCGCACCGCGGCACCACCCCGCTCCTCCTCCAGCGCCCGCAGCAGCATGGCGCCGGCCGCGGGAATTGGCGAGGAAGCGCCCACGGCGACATGACGCACGCCCTCGAGCAGGCGCGCGACGGTGAAGATCAGCCGCTCGTTGTGGCTGACGGGAGGGGTTGCCACGCTCATGCCGCCTTCTCCGCGCGCGCCGCCATATAGGCATCGAAGTCCTCCTGGGTCCGCGCCGCCTGGGCGTAGCGGCCGATCTCCTCGCCGTCGGCGGCGTACTCGCCCCACAACGCGTAAGGCCAGGCGCCGTTCGGCGCTTTTGCCACCGCATCGACATAGAGGGCCGGCAGCACACCGGCCGCGGTCTTCTCGTCGGCCAGCAGCGAGTCCTCGCGGATCCGCTCGACCGTCACCAACGTGCGCTTCGAGGCATAAGCCATGGTGGCGAGCTCGCGCCGCCGGCCGATCCAGACATTGCCCATGCGGTCGGCCTCGGGGGCATGGAACAGGCAGACGTCCGGCTCGATGGCAGGGATCAGGACGATCGGGTCGTTCTCGCCGAAAGGATTGTCGATCACCTTCCAGTCGGCGCGCCGGGTCACGAGATCGCTGCCGAGCAGACCCCGCAGCGGCAGGAAGGGCACGCCCTTTTGGGCGGCGATCAGGCCGGCATGGATGGCTGGGCAGGTGGCGTCCATGAGCCGGAAGGCCTCGCCGCGTACACCCCGCACGAAACACGGGGCCGAGCCGGCCTCGCCGAGGCTCATGGCGCTGGTCTCGAGAATGCCGACGAGCCCCGCACCCAAGAGCATGTCGACCTGCAGACCGCCGGTCGGCACGCACACCAGATGCAGGTCGCGGGGGGCCCGTGCGATAATCGCGTCGGTCGCCGCCATCGCCACGCCTGCATAATCCACCGGGAGCGCCAGCTTCGCTCCGTTCTCGATCCGGGCGGCGAGCGCGCTCACCGTCACGAAATCCGTCATTCGCAAGCCCCCTGCCACAAGCCGCCTGCCGGCCGATCGTGGCTGTAGGGCTAAGGCCGAAGGCGGGACGGATCAAGCCCGCCGCGTGCACGGCTGTCAGTCGCGGTAACGCGAGGAAGGGAGGGACAGCTTGCGCTGCCATAATCCATCGATTATTCTCGATATATGGATACAGAAACGGCCATCGGCGCCTTCGCCGCCCTCGCCCAGAGCTCGCGGCTCGAGGCGTTCCGCCTGCTGGTTCGCCACGAGCCCAACGGGCTTGCCGCGGGCGAGGTGGCGCGGCTTCTGGCGGTGCCGCAAAACACCATGTCCTCGCATCTTTCGGTGCTCGCCCGGGCAGGGCTGGTCACCGCCGAGCGGTCCGGCCGGACGATCCGCTACCGGGCGGATCTCGGCCGGCTGCGGGCGCTGATGCTGTTCTTCCTGCGCGACTGCTGCGACGGCCGGGCCGAGCTGTGCGGGCCGCTGCTGGCCGACCTGCTCCCCGCCTGTCGCCCCTGACCCCCTTTCCACGGAAACCTTCCATGGACATCGTCGTCTATCACAACCCGGCCTGCGGCACCTCACGCAACGTGCTGGGGTTCATCCGCGAAGCCGGGATCGAGCCTCATATCGTGGAATATCTGAAGACCCCGCCGTCCCGCGCCATGCTGGAGTCACTCATCGAGCGCATGGGCGTGCCGTTGCGTGCGGTCCTGCGCGAGAAGGGCACGCCCTATGCCGAGCTGGGCCTGGATGATCCCTCCCTTACCGACGGGCAGCTCCTCGACGCGATGATGGAGCACCCGGTTCTCATCAACCGCCCCATCGTGGTGAGCCCGCTGGGCGTGAAGCTCTGCCGGCCCTCCGACACGGTGCGCGAGCTCCTGCCGGCGGACCCTGCCTGAGCCTCCCCTCCCGAGCGATCCCGGAGCTCCCATGCCGGCCTGCACCGCACGACCGCGCCTCTCCTTCCTCGACCGCCACCTGACCTTGTGGATCTTCGCCGCCATGGCCCTGGGGGTCACCCTGGGCCGGATGTTCGAGGGCCTGCCCGTCTGGCTCGACGGCCTCTCGGCCGGCGGCACCAACCTGCCCATCGCCATCGGGCTCATCGTGATGATGTACCCGCCTTTGGCGCGGGTCCGCTACGAGGCGCTGCCGCAGGTCTTCGCCGACCGGCGGGTGCTGCTGCTCTCGCTGGTCCAGAACTGGGTGATCGGCCCGTTCCTGATGTTCGGCCTGGCCGTGCTGTTCCTGGCCGACCACCCGGACTACATGACCGGCGTCATCCTCATCGGCCTTGCCCGCTGCATCGCCATGGTCCTGGTCTGGAACCAGCTGGCCGGCGGCGACAACCAGTACGTAGCCGGCCTCGTGGCCTTCAACTCGGTCTTCCAGATCCTCTTCTTCAGCGTCTACGCCTGGTTCTTCCTCTCGGTCCTGCCACCCCTCTTCGGCCTCGAGGGCAGCATCGTCGATGTGGGCTTCTGGACCATCGCCCAGGCGGTGCTGATCTATCTGGGCATCCCCTTCGCGGCGGGCTGGCTGACCCGGCGGGTCCTCATCGGTGCGAAGGGCGAGGCTTGGTACGAGCAGCGCTTCCTGCCGCGCATCGGCCCGCTCACGCTCGTGGCGCTGCTCTTCACCATCCTCGCCATGTTCAGCCTCAAAGGCGGCCAGCTCCTGCTGCTGCCGGTGGACGCCGTGCTGATCGCGGTGCCGCTTGCCATCTACTTCGTCGTGATGTTCGTGGTCAGCTTCTTCATGGGCCGGCTGATCGAGGCCGACTATCCGCGTACCACGGCGATCGCCTTCACCGCCGCCAGCAACAATTTCGAGCTGGCCATCGCGGTGGCCATCGCCGCCTTCGGCCTCGCCTCGCCGGTGGCCTTCGCCACCGTGATCGGGCCGCTCGTGGAAGTGCCGGTCCTGATCATGCTTGTCCGCGTGGCCCTGCGGCTACGGGAGCGCCACTTCGGTGAGCCCGCGCAGGAGCGCGTCCGCGCCTGAGGCCCGGGGGGCGCCGGCACGCGGCGCCCCCCGCCCGTCTCAGACCTGCTTCACCTTGCTCTCGCGCTCCCAGAAGCGGAGCTTGCGGCAGGCCGCCACGAAGGGTTCGGCGTCGCTGGCGGAGGCCAGCTGCAGCACCCCGCCGTCGCGGTCCTCGAAAACCCCGGCCTTCTTGAGCAGCGGTGCCGCCTCGTCGCTGCAGCCGATGAATTTCAGGTGGGCGAAGGCGTCGGCCACGAAGTCGCGGGCGGTGGACTCCTTCGCCAGCATCTCCCCGCCGTCCTTCGAGAGCACCAGGACGACCGCGTCGAAGACCACGGAGGGGCCGCCGTCGATCTTCTCGTCGCCCTCGATCCAGCTCCCGTCGCTGGCCTTGATGCCGCCTACCATGGGCGCCACGATCTTGAGCATGGCGCCCTCCTTCTCCAGCGCCCCCTTGAGCGCCTCGAGGACCCCGGCGTCGGCGCCGTCGCTCACCAGCGCACCCACCTTGCGGCCCCGGAAGCTGTCCGGCGCGTTCAGGATGATGCTGAGCGCGGGCGACTTCTGGAGATCCATCCGGGTGGGCATGGCGGCCGGGGCCGGCTCGGGGAGCTCGAGGCGCAGGCTCTGGGCCACCTTCTTCGCAAGATCCTCGTCGATGTTGCGCAGGTGCGAGACCACGCGGGCACGGATCGCCGGCGTCTCGACCTTGCTGAGCTCGAAGGTGAGCGCTGCCGCGATGTGACCCTGCTCGATCTCGGTCTGGCTGATGTAGAACTGCCGCGCCTGGCTGTAGTGGTCGGCGAAGCTTTCGGGCCGCAGCCGCACCTTCTCGCCCTCGACACGCGCCGGATGGGTGGTGAAGCCGCGCTCCGGGCACTCGCGCGGGCCCTGCCCCCAGGAGTTGGGCTGGTAGTTGGCGCGGCCCTTGTTCACCGTCATCCGCATGTGCCCGTCCTGCTGGAAATTGTGGAACGGGCAGCCGCGCGGGCGATTGACGGGGATCTCGTGGAAATTGGGGCTCCCCAGCCGCTTGAGCTGGGTATCGAGATAGGAGAAGTTCCGCCCCTGCAACAATGGATCGTCGGTGAAGTCGATTCCGGGCACAATGTTCTGTGTGCAGAACGCCACTTGCTCGGTCTCGGCAAAGAAGTTGTCGACCACCCGGTCGAGCACCAGCCGCCCGACCCGGCGCACCGGCACCTCCTCCTCGGGGATGATCTTGGTGGGGTCCAGCACGTCGAAGCCGAACCTGTCGGCGAAGGCCTGGTCGAAGAGCTGCAGGCCCAGCTCCCACTCCGGGTAGTCCCCCATCTGGATGGCGTCCCAGAGATCGCGCCGGTGAAAGTCCGGGTCCGCCCCGTTGATCTTGAGTGCTTCGTTCCAGACCACCGACTGCATGCCCAGCTTCGGCTTCCAGTGGAACTTCACGAAGGTGGACTTCCCCTCCGCGTTGACGAAGCGGAAGGTGTGGACGCCGAAGCCCTCCATGAACCGTAACGAGCGCGGGATCGCCCGGTCCGACATGGCCCACATGATCATGTGCATGCTCTCGGGCGTCAGCGAGATGAAGTCCCAGAAATTGTCGTGCGCCGTCTGCGCCTGGGGAAAGCCCCGGTCGGGCTCCTGCTTGGCGGCGTGGATGAGGTCGGGGAACTTGATGGCATCCTGGATGAAGAAGACCGGCATGTTGTTGCCGACCAGGTCCCAGTTGCCCTCCTTGGTGTAGAACTTCACCGCGAAGCCACGCACGTCGCGCGGCACGTCCGGCGAGCCCTTGTTGCCGGCCACGGTGGAGAAGCGGACGAAGATCTCGGTCTTCTCGCCCTTGCGCTGGAAGAGATCCGCGCGGGTGATGTCGGAGAGCGATTCGTAGGTCTCGAAGAACCCGTGCGCCCCCATTCCCCGCGCGTGAACCACACGTTCGGGAATGCGCTCGTGGTCGAAGTGGAAGATCTTCTCGCGAAAGTGGAAGTCTTCGAGGAGGGAGGGCCCCCGCGCACCCGCTCTCAGCGAATTCTGGTCGTCGGAGATGGGGGTGCCCAGGTTGGTGGTCAAGACCGGCGTGTCGCCGCCCGCCACCTGATGGACCTCGCCGCCCTGCCCCCTGGCCAGCTCCTGATCGCCGAACCGGACGGTCTTGCGGCCGCCGCCATTGCTGTTGCTCGCCACGTCTGTGCTCCCATGCCGGTGGGGCGGCGTACCGCCCTACCGCCAACCGGCCGTGGGAGACGAGGTTCCGGAGCCGGGCCGGATCCGCCCGGCCCGGCATGCAGCTCAGTCGTCCGATGCCTGGTAGAGCTCGCCGCCCCCCTCGCGAAAGCGCCGAGCCATCTCCTCCATACCGGCCTCAGCCTGCGCGCGAAGCTCGTGGGAGATCTTCATCGAGCAGAATTTCGGTCCGCACATCGAGCAAAAATGCGCCGTCTTGTGGGCCTCCTTGGGCAGGGTCTCGTCGTGGAAGGCGCGCGCCCGCTCGGGATCGAGCCCGAGATTGAACTGGTCCTCCCAGCGGAACGCGAAGCGGGCACGCGAGATCGCATCGTCGCGGGCCTGGGCTGCCGGGTGGCCCTTCGCGAGATCGGCGGCGTGCGCCGCGATCTTGTAGGTGATCACTCCTTCCTTGACGTCGTCGCGGCCGGGCAGGCCCAGATGCTCCTTGGGCGTGACGTAGCAGAGCATGGCGGTGCCGAACCAGCCGATCATGGCAGCACCGATGGCGCTGGTGACATGGTCGTGACCCGGGGCAATGTCGGTGGTGAGCGGGCCCAGCGTGTAGAACGGCGCCTCGCCGCACAAGGCCAGCTGCTTTTCCACATTCTCCTTGATCTTGTGCATCGGCACATGGCCGGGGCCCTCGATCATGACCTGGACGTCGTGCTTCCAGGCCACCTGCGTGAGCTCGCCCAGGGTCTCGAGCTCGGCGAACTGGGCCCTGTCGTTGGCATCGGCGATCGAGCCCGGGCGCAGCGCGTCGCCCAGCGAGAAAGAGACGTCATAGGCCCGCATGATCGCGCAGATGTCCTCGAAATGCTCGTAGAGGAAGCTCTCGCGGTGATGCGCCAGGCACCATTTGGCCATGATCGAGCCGCCGCGGCTGACGATGCCGGTGACCCGCCGCGCGGTGAGCGGCACGTGCGCCAGGCGCAGCCCGGCATGGATGGTGAAATAGTCCACCCCCTGCTCGGCCTGCTCGATCAGCGTGTCGCGGAAGATCTCCCAGGTGAGGTCCTCGGCCACGCCCCCCACCTTCTCCAGCGCCTGGTAGATGGGCACCGTGCCGATGGGCACCGGGCTGTTGCGCAGGATCCACTCGCGGATGTTGTGGATGTTGCGGCCGGTGGAGAGGTCCATGACCGTGTCCGCCCCCCAGCGGATCGCCCAGACCATCTTCTCCACCTCCTCGGCCACCGAGGAGGTCACCGCCGAGTTCCCGATATTGGCGTTCACCTTCACCAGGAAATTGCGGCCGATGATCATCGGCTCGAGCTCGGCATGGTTGATGTTGGCGGGAATGATCGCCCGGCCGCGGGCCACCTCCTCGCGCACGAACTCAGGGGTCACGAGATCGGGGATGGAGGCGCCGAAATCCTCGCCGTCGCGGGCGGTCGCGGCCAGCCTCTCGCGGCGCAGGTTCTCGCGGATCGCCACGAACTCCATCTCCGCCGTGACGATCCCGCGGCGAGCGTAGGCGAGCTGGGTGACCGCAGCACCGCCTTGCGCGCGCAGCGGGCGGTGGCGCTGCGGAAAAGGGGTAACGAGCCGGTCAGGCGAGACGTTGCCATTGTCCTCGGGACGAACCTCGCGCCCCGGGGTCTCCCCCACATCGCCGCGCGCCCGCACCCAGGCCTCGCGGTCTCGCTCCAGGCCCTGCGCCAGGTCGATGGCGGCGGCCGGATCGGTGTAGGCGCCGGAGGAATCGTAGACGGTGAAGGGTGGCTCCATGGCCGAGGGATGGAGCTCGATCTCGCGGAACGGAACGCGCAGGCCGGAATGGAGCCGGCCCTCCACGTGGACCTTGCGGGAAGCGGGCAGCGGACCGGTGGTGACGGAAAACTCGGACGACACGGAGGATCTCCAGGCCAGAAGGGTGGCGGAGATCCGGGCGGACGCATGGCGTGGGGAAAAGCGCGAGGCTGGTTCCGATCCCTTCGCCGGCATTACCCGGATCAGGTTCGAAGGGTCTCCGCGGCGGCCTCCTCAGCCCTGCGGTCTCTCAGCCCCTTGCCGGGGCTCCCCTTGGAACGCGGCCATGGAGCCCCGGGTGACTGCCCCTGTCAAGCGCTGCCGATCTTGGCGGGAAGCGGGAAGAGAGCGGCGAAGCGTGCCGCCAGCGCCCGGTCGCCGTGGATCGAGAGTGCTCCTTCGGCCTCCAGCGCCTCCAGCGTCTGCCCGCCATAGATTGCGCCCGCGACAGCGCGCGCCGCGCCGGTGAGGAGCACATCGGCGCCGTCCACCGGTCCTGCCGCGATGTCGAGGGCGCCTGCCGAGACATGGGCGAGATAGGTTTCCGCGCCGATGCGGAACCCTACCCGCGCCTCCAGATCACCGGCCAATTGCGGATCGAACATCGTGCGCAGCGAAAGGACGAGGGATGCGCTGCTGAAGGACAGGCTCGGGTCATGCGACGGCGAGCGCACGGCCCAGCGACCAAGAGCCTGGAAGATCGGCTCGCTCTCGTAGCCCCAGTCGGTGAGCTCGTAGACCCGAGCGGCAGCCGGCGGCGGCAGCTCGCGCCGGACGAGGATCCCAGCGGCCTCGAGCCCTTCCAGGCGCTGACTCAGGACGTTGGCGCTGATGCCCGGCAGGCCTGCTCGCAGATCGCTGAACCTCTTGGGGCCCGTCATCAGCTCCCGCATCACCAGAAGGGCCCAGCGCTCTCCCACCAGATCGAGGGCATGGGCGGCCGCGCAGGCGTCATCGTAGCGCCGGCGTGCGCCAGACCGCGAGGTTTTGGTTATTTTTTCTGACTTCATGGTTGTTTTTCGTAACTCACGGGAGCAGACTCGTCAAAAGGGAGTCCCAGGGGGGCGATCATGCCGAAAATGATCTTCGTCAATCTGCCTGTTGTCGAACTGGACCGGGCAACGGCTTTCTACGAGGCGCTCGGCGCTACCCGGAACCCCCGGTTCTGCGATGCCACGGCGGCCTGCATGGTGTTCTCGAAAAACATCCACGTGATGCTGCTGACCCATGCCCGGTTCCAGGACTTCACCCCCAGGAAGATCGCCGACGCCAGGACGGTGAGCGAGGTCCTGCTCTGCATCTCCGCAGAGCGCCGGGCGGAGGTGGACGAGATAATGGCAAGAGCCTGTGCCGCCGGCGGCGCAGGCGATCCGTGCCCGCTACAGGAGCACGGCTTCATGTATGGCCGCAGCGTCGAGGATCCTGACGGCCACGTCTGGGAGATCGTGTGGATGGACCCGGACGCCGCCACGGCCGGTGATCCCGCGACTGCCGGAGCCTGACGCCCTACTGCCCTGCCCGAAGAAAGGACGAAGCCGATGTCTTATGTCGACGGATTTGTCGCAGCCGTACCGACCGCGAACCGCGAGGCCTACCGCAGGCACGCCGAAGCGGCGGTGAGCGTCTTCAGGGAACATGGCGCGCTGAAGCTGGTCGAATGCTGGGGAGACGACGTGCCCGAAGGCAAGCTGACCTCGTTTCCGATGGCGGTGAAATGCCGGCCGGACGAGACAGTCGTCTTCTCGTGGATCCTCTGGCCGTCGCGCGAGGTGCGCGATGAGGGCATGAGGAAGGTGATGGCCGACCCGAGGATGCACCCGGACAGTAACCCGATGCCGTTCGACGGCAAGCGCATGATCTATGGCGGCTTCGAGATGATCGTGGACGCCTGAGCCGCCTCGCCCGCGGCACTTTCATGCCGTTCCCCGCAGACCCGCTGCCGACACGGGGGCAGCGGGCCGGGGCGCCGCCTATTTCTTCACCGTCTCGGCGATCTGCAGAAACGCGAAGGGCGGGAAGCGACCGAGCTGCTTCGCAACCTCCATGTTGACCACATAGGCGAAGTCTGTCGCCCGGGCGATGGGGAGATCGCCGGGCTTCTTGCCATCGCGCAACACCTTGAGCGCTTGTTCGGCTGCCAGCCGCCCGAGATCGTGCGAGCGCACCGCCACCGACAAAAGGGCGTTCTGCTCGCGCACGAGATCCTCGTAAGGGCTCAGCACGGCGATGCCGTGCTCGACCGCGGCGCGGGTGAAGAACTCGCCATTCTGGCGCAAGAGCGAGCTGGAGCCGAGATAGACCCAGCTCACGTCCTGCTCGCGCAGCTTCTTCAGCAGTCGGGGGATATCCGCCAGATCGGGCGCGCCGTCATCGCCGGAAGCGAGCTCCAGGGCCACCAGCTCGATTCCCAGCATCGGGGCGAGCTTCTGCAGCTCCTTGAACTTGAGAACCGAATTGACCTCGTTGCGGTTGTAGAGGAGGCCGAGCTTGTCGAACTCCGGATCATATTGACGGATGGTCTCGACGTAGACCGCCTCCGGCACGCGGTTGAAGGTTCCGGTGACGTTGGCACGGCCGCTGCCCGCAAAGCTCTCGGCGATGCGCGTCCCGAAGGGATCGGCCACGATCGTGAAGACCACGGGTATGGTCGAGAGACGGCCCGGGCCTTCGGCATCGTCGAGCGTGCCGACGACGCCCAGGGTGACGCTGGTGCCCCAGGTCAGCACGAGGTCGGCCTCCATGGCGCGGGCCTCCTCGACGATGGCCGCCAGCCGGGAAGTGTCCTGCGCGATGTCGCGCTTGACGAACTCGGCATCCAGCCCGCTTTCCTCGATTCGCGCGGCAAATCCCTGGCAGACCTGCTCGCAGCCCCGGTAGAGAATCCCGACTATCTTTAAACTCTCCCCCGCGAGCGTTCGCTCGGCAGGTGCAGCAGCGAGCAGCGCCGCAATCAGCCATTGCGCGAGGCCTCTCATCCTTCCCCCCTGAATCCGTACGCCTTGTACCCGATTCGGGCCGGCGCTTTATCGCTTCATGGTTACGATCCTATCGAGCCGCGCCGATCGCGACACTCGTCTTTCTGCTGGCGGCAAGATGAGCGCCAAAGAGTGCCGCCCCTCCGAGCGACAGGGCCGCTACGGTGGCCATGCCCGCCGCGTAGCCGAGCTGCCCGGCCACCGTCGCCACCACCAGCAGACCGGCGATGCTGCCGACACGCTCCAGTGTTCGCAGAGTGCCGAGCACCGCGTTGGCCCCGAGATGCTGCAACTCGTTCTCGGCGACGTTCATGGCCATCGGAACCAGGGACACCCGTCCCATCGCATCACCGACGCCGGCACCCAGGATAGCCAGCAGGACCGTGATCTCATGCGGGACGAGGGCGGCCACAAGCAGCGCCGAGCCGCCGAGCATCGCGCCCAGCAAGGCGAGGCTGGTCACCGACAGCCAGCGGCTGGCCGCGCGTCCGGCCACAGGGCCGACGACGATGACCGCCAGGAAATAGAGCATGACGCTGCGGCCGATATCGGCGGTCGACGCGCCGAGCGAATCGAGGATGAGCGTGACCAGGTAGGAGATGAAGGCCTGCAGGACGATGTTGTTGGGGATCGCTATGCCGAACAGGAGCACGCAAAAGCGCCGGCTCCTCAGCGTGGGGAGGATCGGGGGGAGACGCATCCTCGCCCGTGGCCGTTCGATACCGGTTTCGGAGGGGCCGACGAGCCGCGCGACGAGCAAGGCGGCAGCCGCCACCAGGGCCGCGCTCAGCAGGAAGACGTTCTCCTGACCCAGACGGTCGGCCAGCACGCCGCCCAGTGCCGTTCCGGAGAAGATCCCGGCAAAGAGCACGGTCGTGAAGAGCCCCATCGCCTGGGCACGCTCCCTCCCGGTCACCGTGTCGAGGACATAGTCCTGGCATGCCAGGGTTACCAGCGCGTAGCCGAGGCCTGTCAGGACGCGCCAGCCGACAATCTCGGGCACGCTCGTCGCATAAAAGAGCCCGATCTGGGCAGCCAGCGCAGGGATCGTCGCCAGCACGAGCAGCGAGCGTCGTCCCAGCCAGTCTGCCAGCGGTCTGGCGAGCGGCGAGACGAGCACGATCGCCAGCAGGTAGCCGGCAAGCGGAAGACTGAGGAGCACCGCCTGCTCGAACGGCAGCCAGCCCGCTTCCGCCGCACGGGTATAGAGGGGGAGGAATACCAGCGGCAGGTGGTCGGCGGCGGCGAACAGGAAGAGGGCCAGGCGCAGATCCGTGAAGTAGGTGGTGCGCAGCGGGGTAGCGCCGCTGCTCGAGAGCGCATGGCGCCCGGCCACCTGCTCGAGCGCCGCCCTGCCCTCGGCCGAAGACCGTGTCTTCGACCACAGGCGCGCGAAATGTCCGTTCAGGACGACGGCACGGTCGGCCAGCAGCCGGGTCATGCGGTCGATGGAGCCGCTGGCGGCGATGCCGGCGCGGCGCGAGAAATCGCCCGCCGCCTGCATCGCCGCCAGGCGCTGGAGCCGGTCGAGACCGGCCGTCAGCGACCGGCTGGTCAGCAGCACCATGATCTCGAAGGCGATCAGGACGCTCACCAGAACGACCACGCTCATGTCGAGAAATACATCGACGAACCGCTTGCTGATGATCGCCGGGTCGATGTCGATCACCACATAGGCGATCTCCTCGCCGTCCTGCATGATGGGATGGCTGCGCACGTCCTTGCGTTCGCGGGGAGGCGCCAGGTAGGGATCGATACGCTCTCCCGCCTCGAGGACGATCCGGCCGGTGGCGACGGCGATATAGGCTACCTCCGGCAGCCGGGTCAGCATGTCGCCGAAGAAGCTCTCCGCCCCGACGAGCCGGTCGAGCGGCACCCCCGCCGCCAGGGCGCGCTGGACATTGTCGCTCACCACCGAGCCGATCAGGTGGGTTCGGGCGGCCAGCTCCGGCTCGATGGACTGGTTGACGTCACGCAGGCTCGCCAGGCCCAGGAGGAGCGCGGAGAGAAGGATGAAGAGGGCGGCCACGGGGGCGAGCCGCGTCGCGACCCGCCGGGCCAGCGAGCGCGACGGATCGGCCGCACCGTGCATCGCCACTCGGGCGCCTTCCACGAGGCCGCCGGCCTCGGAACCGGCTAGCCCGTCCCGCACCCTGCCCGCGGCGGCATTATCGAGATCTTCCCTGGCCCGCGCATATTGCTGAGCCGCTTCGTCGAGATTGCGACCAAGCCGCTCGATCTCCGGCCCGAACAGGCCGCGTGCGCCGACGGAAAGCTCTCCACCTCCACCCCCCGGCACCGCGTCGCGCCGTCCTTCGGGCTCCAGGAGCGTCCTCTCGAGGTGGCCCAGCGCGCGCTGCGGCGCCCCCAGCAGCAGGCGGAGGACGGGCCAGGCGAGGGCCGAGAACAAGGCCCATATCGCCAGGGCGGTCCAGGCCGTCTTGCGGACGATTGCCCGCGATACCTCCTCGAGCCGGTCCCGGGGATAGCCAACAACGACGCCTCCGCCGATCTCGCCGCTCCGGCTCTTGATGTCGAAGCCGCTATAGAGCCTTTGCGACGTCTCGGCGCTCCATCCCCGCGCGGTCGAGAGCCGCATGGCCTTGAGCACCACGGGTGGCACCGATCGCGGACGGTCCGCCATGGTCGAGTGGACGATGGCGCCCGAGGCGTCGAAGGCGTGAACGAACTCGATCTCGGGATCGGTATCAAGGGCGCGGGCCACGACCGCGTCGCCGTTGCGCATCATCGACAGCGGCATGCCCAGATCGACGAGCGGCTTGAAGGCGGTCGCGGTGGTCTGGGCTATCACCGAGACGCGTTGACGCAGGAGATCAGAGAAGATGGCGTCGTGCTGCAGCACGGAAAGGCCGGCCAGCACCGTCTGCACGACGGCGATGACGAACGAGAAGGTCAGCCAGCTGCGAAAAAGCATCGATCCCGGTCTTCTCGCACGGTTGAATGAATGCTGGCCGTCCTCGCGGAAGCCCGCCGCGCGGTGCGTCCGCGCGAGCGGCGGCAGATTCGTGACCTCGACCTGATCTTCCGTTCAAGCGGATTGGCTGAGTCAGCGCCAACCGAATGAAACTGTGACGAGAATAAACGTGCCTCGCCGCGTCAGCAAGCCGCAGCTCCCTGACGCACTTCCCGCGACCCGCAGCTAGGGAGTCCCAACCAGGCGCCGGATAGGACATCATGCGATCGGCTTCGAGGGGACCCGGGCCATCGGGTGCAGGCAGGGAGCGGCATGGCGTTCATCGACACGGTCCCTGAAGAACAGGCCACAGGCGCCACGCAGGAAATGTACGCGAAGGCGAGGACGGCCTTCGGCTATATTCCCAACCTCACGCGGGTCCTCAGCCATCGGCCCGAGGCGATGGGCGCCTGGGATGCGCTGCTCGGTGCGATCAGAGGCAACATGGACCTGCGGCGCCACGAGCTCGTCACGCTGGCGGCGGCAAAGGCGCTGCGAAGCTCCTATTGCATGTTGGCGCATGGATCGGTTCTGCTGCCGCCACTTCTGCGAGCCGGAGGAGCTGCGTGCCATCGTCGAGGCTCCGGACGTGCCCGGTCTGGATGATGCCGACAGGGCCATCATGCGATTCGCCGGCAAGGTGGCGGGCGACGCCACCTCGATCAGCGAGGACGACATTCACGAGCTCCGCCGGCACGGCCTCGACGATGCCCAGATCTTCGACGTCGCAGCCGCCGCCGCGGCCCGCAGCTTCTTCAGCAAGACACTGGATGCGCTCGGAGCGCAGCCCGACCGGGGCTACAAGGAGATGAACGAAGCTTTGCGAAGCGCCTTGACGGTGGGCCGGCCGATCGAGGGCTAGCGCGGCGCTCCAGGGGCCTGCCCTCGCCTGCTGCAGGCGACCGCCGCACGCTGGCCGATGTCGCGGGGCGGCGCAGGGTCGTGGCGGCAGAACCGCGCAAGGCGCTGCGCGCGGCCGGTTTTTTTTCTCTGTCGGCTTTGTTCTGGTTTTTCTGTTAGACGCGCAAAGGCCCGCTGTCATTTCTGACAGCGGGCCTTTTGCGGTGTCTGGTTGCGGGGGCAGGATTTGAACCTGCGACCTTCAGGTTATGAGCCTGACGAGCTACCGGGCTGCTCCACCCCGCGGGCGGTGTTGGGGGCGTGTGGTGTTCCGGGTGCTGGCATGGCCTGGCGGCGACCTACTCTCCCACGTCTTGTGACGCAGTACCATTGGCGCGGAGGGGTTTCACGGCCGAGTTCGGAATGGGATCGGGTGGGTCACC
>JAWZSN010000036.1:0-40205 GCA_033875255.1 Geminicoccaceae bacterium 1502E
ATCCCTGGAATGAAGGCGGGCCGAGGTCCGACCTCGCACACCACTTCGCGACGCTCACGCACGTGAACGCCAACCTGGGACGGCCAACTGCGCCGATCCCGTAGAGAACCCTTCACCCGGCGATGACAAACACAACGAGATCACCCTTGACCGGCGGGATTAGAGAACGCGCGGGGACACGATCGGATGGCGAGGTCGCGTTTGACCATCCTGTCGCTCTCGATCCTGCTCCTGGAGGTCTTCACGGTCCGCGGGCGCCGGTGCCCTTCTGGGCGGCTTTCGAGAGCTTATTCGGCCAGATCGCCGATGCCTTCCTGCCCGCCCTGACCGCTGCTTTGCCGGCCTCCTTGATCGTCGGGTCCAGCTGCATCCTCCCGGGGCGCGAGGGGCAGGGGCCCTGATGGGATGATCGCCGTTCGTCGGCCTGTCATCGGCAGCCGCAAGCGGCGCGAAGGCGTCGAGAGCGGAGAGGGGGCGGGAGCATCAGGGAGGGGCGCCCAGGCTTTTGACAGCCGACGGTCCAGCCGTTAGCTCTGATCGGGCGTTGAGGCACACAGAAACCAGAACCAATATGGGGGAGGCTGCCATGCCTAAGGGTACCCGACGCGCATTCTCGAGGCTCGCCGTCGCGACGGCGGTCCTGGGCTCTCTGGCCTTCGGCCTGCCGGCGCAGGCTTATCCCGACAAGCCGGTGACCGTCATCATCGCCTGGGCCGCGGGCGGCGCTACCGACGTGGTGACCCGGGCGCTCGAGCCGGTGCTGGCGGAGAAGCTCGGCGCCAACCTGGTGATCCGCAACATCACCGGTGCGGCCGGCACCATCGGCACCGCCGAGGCGGCCGCTGCCGAGCCCGACGGCCACACGATCCTGATCACGCCGGCCGGGCCGATCACCACCCAGCCGCATCTGCGCGAGCTTCCCTACGACCTCTCCTCGTTCGACGCGGTGGGCCGCATCAACGTCACGCCGATGCTGATGATGGTGACCAAGGATTCTCCCTACCAGACGCTGGACGACATCATCAGCGCGTCCAAGGAGAAGCCGGGCAGCGTCAAGTTCGCCTCGACCGGTGCCGGCACGCTGCCGCACATCTCCATCCTGGCTCTCAACCAGGCCGCCGGGATCGACACCAAGCACGTGCCCTTCCAGGGCTCGGCCAACGTCATGCAGGCGCTGCTGGGCGGCGTGGTCGACGTGTTCAGCGACCAGGCCCAGCTCGTGCCGCAGTACGAGCTGCATCCGGTCGTGGCCTGGGCCGACGAGCGCCTGCCCGAATATCCCGACGTGCCGACGGTCAAGGAGAGCGGCTACGATCTCTCCTTCGCGAACTGGCTGGGCGTGTTCGTGCCCACCGGCACGCCCGAGGACGTCAGGGCGCAGCTCGAGGAGGCCCTCGAGGCGACGCTGGAGACCCCCTCCATCGTCGAGGCGCTCGAGAAGATGAAGCTCACCATCTCGCACATGAACGGCGAGAAGCTGTCGGCGTTCGCCAAGGCCGAGCACGAGCGCAACGGCAAGCTGCTCGCCGACGCCGGCCTGAAGAAATAGAAGCGGGGCGGCAGGCCATGCGGGTCGGCGTGCGCGACACTTCCTTCGGCGCGGTCATGCTGGCCGCCGCGGGCCTGCTGTGGCTCGAGACGGGCAGGGAGGCCTACCAAGAGGGCGGGGTGCTGGGCTACGGCTTCGACCCTGCCTTCTTCCCGCGGATCCTGATCGTCCTGTGGAGTGCTACGGCCCTGCTGCTGATCCTCAGGTCGATCGCCTTCTGGGACGAGCAGGCGGCGGCGCCGCGCTGGGGCATGGCGGGCCTGGCGGTGGCGCTGACCGGCCTCTACGTCCTGCTGATCGGCAAGATCGGGTTCCTCTTCGCGAGCGTGGCCTTCATGGCGCTCCTGATGCCGCTCATGGGCTACCGCCGGCTGCTGGTGCTCCTGCCGGTGGCCGTCCTGTTCCCGATCGCCGTCTGGTACACGTTCAACTTCCTGCTCTTCATCCCGCTGCCGACCTCCCCGTGGTTCGTGCGTCTGTGAGCGAAAAACTTGGATAGTCTCTGGCTCCTGCTGACGCCCGCCACCATGGCGGCGATCCTCCTGGGGACCGTCTTCGGGGTCATCGTGGGCGCGCTGCCCGGCCTCGGCTCGGTACTGGCGATCACCATCATCCTGCCGTTCACCTTCACCATGGACGCCGTGCCGGCCATTGCCCTGGTGCTCGCGGTCTACTGCAGCTCGGTCTATGGCGGGTCGGTGTCGGCGATCCTTATCAACACGCCGGGCACGCCGCAGTCGGCGGCCACCACGCTCGACGGCTATCCGATGACGCGGCGCGGCGAGGCCGACCTGGCGCTGGGCTGGGCCACCATGGCCTCGCTGATCGGCGGGCTGTTCTCCACCGTGGTCCTGATCATCGCCGCCCCGCAGCTGGCGCGGGTGGCGCTGCGCTTCGGCCCGATCGAGACTTTCGCCCTGATCTGCCTCGCGCTCACCTGCATCGCCGGTGTCTCGCGCGGTAGCATGATCAAGGGCATCCTGGCGGGCCTTTTGGGCCTGTTCCTCGCCACCGTCGGCACCGATCCCATGACCGGCTCGGTGCGCTTTACCTTCGACGTTTTCGCCCTGTCCGGCGGGCTGGGCCTGATCCCGGTCCTGGTGGGGCTGTTCGCGCTGGGTGAGGTGTTCAGCCGGATGGCCGAGCGCCATGGCAGCACGGCGCAGATCGAGGGTCGGGTAGGCTTCAGGCTCGCCCCCCTGCGAGAATGGCTGCTGCGCTGGAAGACACTGCTCAAGAGCAGCCTGATCGGCACCTTCGTGGGTATCCTGCCGGGCACCGGCGCTGCCACGGCCTCCTTCATCGCCTATAGCGAGGCGCAGCGATCCGGCCGCTACAAGGAGAAGCTCGGCACCGGCGAGCCGGAGGGCATCGTGGCCTCTGAGAGCTCCAACAACGCGGTGACCGGCGGTGCCCTGGTGCCGACCCTGGCGCTCGGCATCCCCGGCGATCCCACCACCGCGGTGCTCATGTCGGCGCTGATCATCCAGGGCATCCAGCCCGGCGTGCGGCTGTTCATCGACAACCCCGAGATCATCAACGCTGCCTTCATCGCGCTGATCATCTGCAACCTGGTGATGTTCGTGGTGGGCGCGCTCTCCGCACCGCTCATCACCCGCGTCCTGCGGATGCCCGAGCCCGTGCTGCTCGGCATGGTGCTGGTGCTCTCGGTGGTCGGCTCCTACGGCGTCGGTGGCAAGCTGTTCGACGTCCTGGTGACGCTGGTGGCGGGCATCGCCGGCTTCTTCTTGCGGGTGTGCGGGGTGCCGGTGGCGCCCATCGTCATCGGCATGGTGCTGGGCCCGATCTTCGAGGAGAGCTTGCGCCAGGGGCTGATTCTCACCGACAACGACTTCTCGGTGTTCTTCAGCCTCGAGCACCCGATCGCTCTCGGGCTCATTACCGTGACCTTCCTGATCCTGGCCTGGTCGGCCTGGGGCGAGGTCACGGCGGCGCGGGAGCGCCGCGTCGCCGCGTGATCTCCCGCCCGGCCGCCATGCCAGCGGCCGGGCGTTCCTTCCTCAGTAGTCCGAGACGTCGCGGTGGCTCGCCGCCGGGTCGATCTTGGCGTCGATGACCACCGGCCCGCCCAGCCGGTGCGCCTCGCGCAGCGCATCCTCGAGCTCGTCGCCGGTGGTGGCGGTGAGGCCGTGGGCGCCCATGCCGCGCGCCACCATGGCGAAGTCGACCTGGCCGAAATCGACGCCGATGCGCTGGTTGCCGAGATTGTCGCGCACCATGCCGAGCCCGGCATTGTTGGCAACGATCCAGACCACGTCCTTGCTCTGCTCGACGGCGGTGATCACCGCGTCCATGGTCATGGCGAAGCCGCCGTCGCCCACCAGCCCCGTCACGCGCTTCTCCAGGCAGGCGAACTTGGCGCCCACGGCGGCGGGGGTGCACCAGCCCATGCCGCCGATGCCGCCCGGCGCCACGAGCTGGTGCGGCGTGCGCAGGCGCAGGCTTGTGGTGGCGTAGATCCGGTTGGTGCCGGCATCGAGAGTCAGCAGGTCGTCGGGCGTGAGGAAGCCGTCCAGCGCCCGGATGATGTCCATGTAGTGCATGGTGCCGGGAGCCGATTGCATCGCGGGCAGCTCGCCATAGCCGCACGCCTCCTTGATTCCGGCCAGCGAGCGCAGCCGGCCATCCCGCCTGGCGCGCCCGAGATCGTGCCCCGCCAGCATGTCCAGGACCTCGCCCGCATCGCCGGTGATCGCGAGGTCCACCGGATAGACCCAGCCGGCGTTGCGCGGATCGATGTCCACCTGCACGAGGGTCTGCTCGCCCGGGCGGATCATGGCGGCGTCGCGGAAGCGGGTGTATTCCGCACCCATGCTGCAGCCCAGCATCACCACCAGATCGGCTGCCTTCATCGCCTCGTTGGCGGACTTGCTGGCCCAGGTGCCCAGCATCCCCACCGCGACGGCGCTGGTCTCGTCGATGACGCCCTTGCCGTGGTAGGAGCTCGCGACCGCGATGCCGTGCGCCTCCGCCAGCGCCTGAAGCCGCTCGCCGGCGCGCGCCATGTAGACGCCGTTGCCGGCCATGATCACTGGCCGCTCGGCCTTCGCCAGCAGGCCCGCGAGCCTAGCCATCGCGCCCTCGTCGGGATGCTGCGGTGTCGCCTGGAGGTAGCCGGCGGTCGGGTAGAGCCGGGCACGCGGCGTCTCGGGCACGTCCTTCAGGATGATGTTCGAGCGCATCACCACGGCGGCCGGCCCCTGGCGCGGCAGACCCGCATGCTTGATGGCCAGCTGCATGCCGTAGACCGCCTCCTCCGGCGTCGTGGCATAGGTGGTCATCTTGGTCATCGTCTTGAGCACGGCCACGGCGTCGGCGGCGCCGTAGTCGCCGGTCATGGTCTGGTAGACGCCGTGCTGGGCAAAGCCGTCGTAGCAGGAGGTGTCGGTCAGCACGACCATGGGCGAGCTGGAGAAATAGCCCTCGAGGATGCCGAACCCGCCGGTGGTCGAGGCGAAGGGTCCCTGCGCCATCAGCAGGCCCGGCCGGCCGGTGATCTTGCCGGTGACCTGGGCCATCACCGAGGCGCACTGCTCGGAGCGGCAGAGCACCACGTCGAACTCGTCGCGCCGCTCGTGGAAGGCGCGCAGCGACCATGTGATGCCGAGGCCGGGCAGGGTGAAGCCGCGGGTTATTCCGCCCTCGATCAGGGTCTGCAGCACGGCCTCGTTGGTTCTCATGGCGATCGCCTCCCTTGCCAGTCTGCAGCAGATGTTGAAACATCATTCCGGTTTTTGAAAGGATGATCGTGAGTCCCGATTGCGACGCTGACGGCACCATGAAAAAGGGCGGCGCCCTGGCGCGCGGCCTCGGCGTCCTGCGGACGGTTGCGGCGGCCGGCGGGGCGCTGACCACCGGCGAGATCGCCGCCCGCACCGGCCTGCCCAAGCCCACCGTCTCCCGCCTTGCCGCCACCTTGTGCGAGCTCGGCTATCTGCGCGCCGCCGCCGACGGGAGCGGATTCTTCCTCACCACCGCCACGCTCGGCCTCGGCTACGGGGTGCTGGCGCGCGCCGGGATCGTCGAGATCGCCCGGCCGTTCATGGAGGAGCTGGCAGCCTCCGGCGAGGTCGCCGTGGCGATCAGCGTACGCAGTGGTCTCGCCATGATGTATGTGGAGCTGGTGCGGCGGCCGGAGGCCATCGTCCTCAGCCTGCAGACCGGCTCGCGCGTGCCGCTCCATCTCACCGCATCCGGCCGGGCGTGGCTCGCCGCCGCCGGCGCCAGGGAGCGCGAGAGCGCCATGAGCGCCCTGCGCGACGCGCACGGTGCCGACTGGCCGGCCATGAGGGCGCGGCTCGACGCGGCCATCGCCCGAGCCGAGCGGTCGGGCTATGCGGCCTCGCTCGGCGACTGGCGGCCGGAGCATCACGCGATCGGCGCGGCTCTCGCCCATCCCGCCACGGGCGATCTCTACACGCTCAGCCTCGGAGGTCTCGCCTCGGTGCTGCCGCCCGCGCGGATCGAGCAGGACATGGCGCCGCGCCTCCTGGCCGCCGCCGCCGCGATCCGCGCCGCGCTGACCTTGCGCCGGTAGGTTGTTTCATTCGCTGGACAGGCGTTTCAAAAAAGCCGACCATCAAGCATCGCAAAAAATAACAAGCCGAACCGACAGGGAGAGAAAGCATGCACAGGCTGCTAATACTGTCACTGCTTTGCCTCGGCTGGATGACGGGCGTAGGGACGGCCGATGCGACCGATGCACGCCTGACCGTCAAGATCGCCCAATGCTGCCCCGCCGATCAGGCCTATGGCGTCTACGCGCACGGCTTCGCCGACAAGCTGGCGGCCGCCTCGAACGGCGAGATCGTCGTCGAGACGCTGGATGGCGGGGTCATGGGCAGCGAGCAGGAAATGGCCCAGCAGGTGCAGCTCGGCACGTTGCAGATGGCCGCCATCACCTCCAACAACGTCGCGCAGCTGGCACCATCGATCAACGTGCTCGTCCTGCCCTACATGAACGGCAGCATGGAGGAGCTTCTGGGCGAGAAGGGCCTGCTTGTGCCGGGTCCGTGGCTCGACGAGCTCAACCGCCGGGTCCTGGGGGAGTCCGGCACCCTGCGGGTGCTGGGCGGCTTCTCGAACGATTTTCGCAAGCTGTTCACCCGTGATCGCTGCGTTCGCAGGCTGGAGGACTTGCAGGGCCTGAAGATCAGGGTGCCGAAGAATCCGGTGATGGAAGCGATGTGGGGGGCCTGGGGCGTCTCGACCTATCCGATCGCATGGTCGGAGACGTTCGGCGCGATCCAGCAAGGCGTCGTCGATGCCTTCGACAGCCCGTTCGACGTGATCCCGCGCATGGGCTTCCACGAGCACATCAACTACGTGATCGATACTCACTATCTGCCGCAGGCGGCGCTGCTGATCGTCAACGAGCCGTGGTTCCAGTCCCTGTCGGACGCGGATCGCCGGCTGCTGTTGGATACGGTGGCGGCGAACGACCAGTGGCACTACGCGTGGGTCAAGGAGGATCAGAAGAATCTACGCCAGACCCTGAGCGCCGAGCACGGCACCACGTTCTGCGAGCTCGAGGACGCCGAGGAGTGGAAGGCACGCGCCGTCTCCACCTGGCCCGATCTCTACGGCCTGGTTGGTGGCGGCGAGGCCTGGGTCGCAGCGACGCAGGAATACAAGAAGACCGGGGAACTGCCCCGCTAGGCGCTTCAACACCTGACGATGCCGGCCAGGCAAAGGCCGGCATTGCGGATGATCCCCATGCTCAGGTTCGTTCTCGGAAATGCCGAGCGCGTGCTCGCCAATCTTTGCCTCGCCGGCCTCGTGCTCGTTCTCGCGCTGCAGATCGCCTTTCGCTACGGGCTGGGGCTCGGGCTGTCCTGGAGCGAGGAAGTCTCGCGCTTCTGCTTCGTGTTCTTCGTCTATGTCTCGGCGAGCCTTGCGGTGCAGAAGGCCACCCATCTGCGGGTAAGCTTCTTCGTCGACCTGGCGCCCGAGGCGGCACGGGTCTGGATCAGGCTGGCCGGCGATCTGATCTGGACCGTCTTCAACATCCTGGTCGTGATATCGGGCGTGTTGCTGGTCGAGCGGATGATCCGCTTTCCCGTCTATTCGACCTCGCTGTTCCTGCCGCTGGCATGGATCTACGCGGTCATCCCGCTGGCCCATCTGCTGATGATCGCGAGGCTGGCGGAGCGCTACTGGCGCGATGGTCTGGGCGAGCCGGCGGTGCGCGGCGGAAAGACCGAGGAATGCTGATTGGGGCTGTCCTCCTCGGATGCCTCGTGATCGGCGTGCCGATCTTCGCTGGTCTGGGCATCGCCGCCATGGTCGAGCTCCTGCGCTCGCCGGTGCCGCTGACCATGGTCGCGCACAGCCTGTTCAGCGGCGTCGACAAGTTTCCACTCCTGGCTATCCCCTGCTTCGTGCTGGCCGGCGGGATCATGGGGCGTGCCGGGATCACCGAGGACATCGTGCGGGTCATGCGGATCCTGGTCGGGGGCGCCCCGGGCGGCCTGGCCGTGGTGACGATCATCTCCTGCATGTTCTTCGCCGCCATCTCGGGCTCGGGGCCGGGCACGGTGGCGGCGGTGGGCGGCCTGCTCATCCCGGCCATGCGTGCCCAGGGCTACCGGACCGACTTCGCGGCATCGGTGGCGGCGTCCGGCGGCACGCTCGGCATCCTGATCCCGCCCAGCAACCCGCTCATCATCTACGGCGTGCTGGCAGGTGTCTCGATCGGCGATCTCTTCATCGCCGGCATCCTGCCCGGCCTGCTGATGGGCATGTTGCTGACGGCGGTCGCCGTGCTGGTCTCGCTCCGTCGCGGCTACCGGGGCGCCGGCGAGGCTGACGGGGCGGGTCTCCCGGCGGCACTCCGCCGGGGACTTTTCTCGCTGCTGACACCGTTCATCGTGCTGGGCGGCATCTATGCCGGCATCGTTACTCCGGTCGAAGCGTCGGTGATCGCCGTGCTCTACGCGCTTCTGGTCGGTCTGCTGGTCAAGCGGACGCTGACGCCGGCGCTGGTCTGGGAAGCGCTGTCGGAAGCGAGCACCATCTGCGGCGGGCTGATCCTGATCATGGGGACGGCGATCTTCTTCGGCCAGTTCCTGGCGCTCGAGCAGGTGCCCCAACGGCTCGCCGGCGCGCTGACCCGGCTCACCGGCGATCCGACGGTGATGCTGTTCCTGATCGCGAGTTTCCTGCTGGTCATCGGCACCTTCATGGAGACCCTGTCCACCATCATCATCCTGACGCCGATCCTGCTGCCGCTGGTCAGACAGCTGGGCATCGACCCGATCCATTTCGGGATCATTCTCGTGGTCACCAGCGAGGTGGGGTTCTTGACGCCGCCGCTGGGGGTCAACCTGTTCGTCGCCTGCAACCTCACCGGCCGCAGCATCGAGCAGATATCGCGAGAGGTGATTCCGTTCATCCTGGCCCTCGTGGCAGGGCTGGTGCTGCTGATCCTGGTGCCGCAGATCCCGCTGCTGCTCGTCCGCTGACCTCCCGAGGGAAAAAGAGATGACGTCATCCAGATTCGTCGGGCGCCGCGCCCTGATCACTGCCGCCGCGAGCGGGCTGGGCTGGAGCATGGCCTGCCGGCTTGCCGATGAAGGTGCCGAGGTGGTCGTCTGGGACCGGGACGAGGCCGCAATCGAGGCGGCGCGGGTGGAGACCGGCGGCCGCGCCATCGCCATCGAGCGGGTCGACATGAGCGATCTGGAGGCCATCGCCGGGGCGGCCGGTCGTGCAGGGAAGCTCGACATCCTCGTCAACAATGCCGGCGGCTCGCTGCACACGCCACAGTCCTTCCTCGAGCAGAGCGAGGAGGACTGGGCCCGGGTGATGGACCTCAACGTCACCGCCGCGGTGCGGGTCACGCGGCTGGCCCTGCCGGGGATGAAGGAGCGCCGCTACGGCCGCGTCATCAACATGGGCTCCAAGGCCGGCCGGTTCGGCAGCCTGTTCGCGGGCGCCAACTACTCGGCCTCGAAAGGGGCGATGCAGGCCTTCACCCTGCAGATCGCCCAGGAGTTCGGCCCGTTCGGCATCACCTGCAACGCCGTCTGCCCCGGGGCGATCCTCACGCCGCGCGTGGACCGGCTGCTCTCGGAGCGCAAGACGCCGGAGGAGCGCCGGGCCATGCTCGCCGGAATCCCGGTGGGCCGGCACGGCAGGCCGGAGGACGTGGCGGCGGCGGTGGCCTATCTCGCCTCGGAGGAGGCGGGCTTCGTCACCGGCGTCATGCTCGACGTGAACGGCGGCCAGGCGATGTCGATATGAGCGGCGGCCCGACCCGCTCGGTTCTGGTCACCGGCGCTTCCGGATTCCTCGCGGCGTGGACGATCGAGGCGCTCGCGGGGCGCGGCACTTCCGTCACCGCCCTCGACCTGCGCGACGACCGCCGCCGCATGGCGCTGGTCGCCGGCGAGGAGCGGGCGCGCGCGCTGCCCTGGATCACCGGCGACATCACCGAGCCGGGGATGCTCGAGAGCGCGCTCGAGCGGAGCGGCGCCGATTCCATCCTCCACCTGGCGGCCCTCACCATCCCCGCCTGCCGCGCCGATCCGGTGCGCGGTGCCGAGGTCGACGTCATCGGCCACATCCGGGTCATGGAGGCGGCGCGACGGCACAGCATCGCCCGCCTGGTCTATAGCAGCTCGGCCGCCGTCCATCCGCGCGGGCCCTTCAAGGCGCCGGCCAATCTCTATGGCGTGTTCAAGCGCGCCTGCGAGGACATCGCCAGGGTCTACGCCCTCGAGCACGGGCTGATGTCGGTGGGGGTGCGGCCGCAGATCGTCTACGGCCTGGGCCGGGACGACGGCGAGACCTCGGCCATCACGAAGGCCATCCGCGCCGCCGCCCTGGGCGAGGCCTACGAGGTGCCCTTCCGTGGCACGGCCTGCTTCCAGTATGCCGGCGAGATCGCGGAAGTTCTCGTGCGCTGCCTCGACGCCTCGCCGCAGGCGCCGGTCGTCTCCGACATCACGACGGTGGTGGAGAGCACGGACGACCTGCTGGCGGCGATCCTGGCCGAGATTCCGGGAGCACGGGTGACGCTCGGGCCCAACGAGCGGGCGGCGCCCGACTGCCCGCTGGACCGGGCACCGCTGGAGCAGCTGATCGGCCCATGGCCGCGGGTCGGAATCCGCGAAGGCGTTCGCGCCACCATCGATCACTACCGCCGAGGCGGCGGAGGATGAGCGTCCTGGCCGGTCGCGAGAAGAGACAGGGCGCGTCGAGGTCGAGGCGGATGCGACGAGCCGTATAGCTTGATGTATCCGCCCGGCGAGAGTGCTGATCCCGTCCGCAGGTGTCGAGAAGACGCCGGGGCGCTGTGGCCGGGGGCAAATGTTTGGATACACTTGTATTTTTGCCGGTCCCAGACCCCGGTGCACCTTTCCTTGCGAGACACCCGGGCCAGGAGGGCCGCCCTTCCGTCCGCCGGTCCCGGCCCCGCATCGTCGATCTCCCCGAGGCAGCCCGCAAGCCAGCGAATCACGCCACAAAGCGCCGGACCAGACCCTTTTTCCGCAGCCTGTTAACGGCTCGATGACGTGCCCTTGATGCTGGGCACCTCTTGTCCGGTGTGGCGGGCCGGTGGGGGCGGCGAAGAAGGCCCGCCCGTGTCTCCCGACACTTCCTCACCCCCTGCCAGCCCATCCTCGCAAATGGTGGGCGAGGTGCTGCCCCCGAGACTACGCGGCCGCGGAGGCCCACCCCGGCAGGATGCCGACAACCGGTAAAGACAGGATGAACAGGCACAGCAGCGACTGGCAAAAGGGTAAAAAGCAGCCGCGCGCAGCGCCTTGCGCGGCTCGCTTCCGTCCGCCCGCTCCACCGCCACGTCGATCTGGTCACCGCGCCTCACCCGCACGCCGCCTGGCGCTGCCGGGCCTCCAGCCGGCGCCGCTGCGCCCGGTTGAGGGCGAAGGGCGGCGTGTCCTCGGGTTCGTGTTTGCCGTGCGCGCCGCGCATGGTGAGGAGGCGCGCGATGTCGCGGTCGGCCGCGGCGGCGGCCTCGGCCTCGATCTGCGCCAGCTGCGCTGCGATGTCGGGTGTCGGGTTCGAGTTTTCCACGGTGCCGCGGCCCCGTGCCTCGCGGGCGGCGGCGATCTCCCGCATGGCGTGCTCGTGATCGCGCTGCAGGCGGGCGCGGTAGCGCAGCAGCGTGGCCGGCGACGGCAGGCCCGCCTCGCGCACGGAATCGGCTCCCTCCATCGCCAGATCCAGCACCCGCATCTCCAGCGCATCGAGCCGCTCGCGGCGCAGCATGGTCATTGCCACCTGCCGCACCCAATGCGCCTCCATTTTGCCTTCCGGCCGGTGCCGCCGCCCGAGATCGTCGAGCAGCGCCTCGAGATGCGCCTGTTCCTCGGGGCTCAGCTCCAGCTCGGCCGCGAACAGCCCGTGCCTTGTGCCGTTCCGGGCGCTCCTGGCCTTGCCGTCCTCGCTGACCGGGCCAGGCGAGCGTGCGCCGTTGCGGCGGGAGGCATCGGACTGGGCTGCGGTGGGGCTGCTCGGCATGACGACCTCGCGAAATAGGATCGATATGGCGCGAGAGTAGCATAGGCGAGGAATATTTGCCAAAATGCCGCAATGATGTGACGCCCGTGGCAGCGGTGCCGCGCAAGGCGCTGCGCGCGGCTGTTTTTGGGGCTCTGTTCTGGATTCTTATGCGTTCATGCCACGATGTTGCGGAATCAGGGCGATAGCGGACGGCCGCTCGTCCGAGGCCGAGCTGATCGCGGCGCTGGAGGGGCGGCTGCCGCGGCGGTTCCATTGCCACGCTTGCAGCAGGACCTGCAACGCCCTCGCCGGGACGACGCTGGCGTGGCTGCACCGCAGGGAACGCTGGCTCGACTTCGGCCGTTCCCTTGGGCGAGGACGGGACGGTGCGCCGATCAGCGCACCGCTGCGGGCTCGTGGCAAGCACGGTGTTTTGCTGGCGGCACCGCTTCCGGCAGGCGATCCGCACCGATGCCGCCAAGCTCTGTCCGGCTTGTGGTCCAGGGCCCGCAGGCCTGCGGGCAGTCGCGCCATCGGCAGCCCGGGCGCAGCACATGCAGGATCCCGCTGATCGCCCGCCGGTCGTCGACCCGCGCGCCCCCGGCTGGTTCCCCGGCAACAGCGGCTCGATCACCGCCCACGCCGCGCCGTCCAGCCGGAACAGCCCCTCATCGTCACCACCCTCTTGCGCGCCGGTGCACGGTTGAATCAGAGGGCGATCTGCGAATCACGAGGGTGATTGGGTACAGAGCCTAGAATGAGCGGGGGTCTGCGAACCAGACTTCCCGGGAGGGAAGAGTGTCCGTAGACGCCCTGTCAGCTCGAGGTGGATGCCTTGCGACCCCGGCCCGGAAGCTTGGGCAGCGCCAGCGAGGGCTTCGGCTTTCTCGCAGCCGCGCTCTTCCTGGCAGGCTTTGCGGTGTCCGCCACGGCAGCGGGCTTCTCCCGTGCGGCCGTCTGGTCCGCCGCCGTCTCTTCCATCGTCGAGGCGGCCTCGGCCGTCGTCGCACCGGCAGGGCGCAGGACGACGGTCTGGCCGACGATCTCCCAGACGACCTCGTCGCTGGTGGCGATGCCCAAGAGCCGGCGTACAGCCGAGGGAAGAGAGATCCAGCCGTCGTAATGCACCCGCATCGTGTTTCTTGCCATCAGGCATCCAGCTCCTTGCAGTTGTCTTTCCTCCCGCGTGGCTCGTTGCGAGAGAAGCGGGTCGGCGCGTCTACTCCTCATGAACGATGGCGGGGAAGATAGCTACCCGAACCGTGCCTCTTGTGCATTCCGCTGCTGAAGATCGGCCAGAGGCCCGGCCGAGGAAGCGGTGTCATCCCGAGTGACGGGATCGTTCTGCAACCTTATTATTAGTCATAATGTCTCTTCTCCGTTCTATCTTGGCGCCGCCCTCGCGAAAGCCGGCGGCTGCCGAAGGTCGCCCGATGACAGCCGCCTTCGGCAGCGGCGGCTCAAAGAGCCCGTTCGAGCTCGGGCAGAGCCTCGAAGATGTCGGCGACGAGGCCGTAGTCGGCGACCTGGAAGATCGGCGCCTCCTCGTCCTTGTTGATGGCCACGATGACCTTGCTGTCCTTCATCCCCGCCAGATGCTGGATCGCGCCCGAGATCCCGCAGGCGATATAGAGCTCCGGCGCCACGACCTTGCCGGTCTGGCCGACCTGCCAGTCATTGGGGGCATAGCCGGCATCGACGGCGGCGCGCGATGCGCCGATGGCGGCGCCCAGCTTGTCGGCCAACGGGACGATCAGCTCGCGGAAGCGGTCGGCCGAGCCGAGGGCGCGGCCGCCGGAGATGACGATCCGGGCCGAGCTGAGCTCCGGTCCGTCGCCTTGCGAGAGACGGTTTTCGACAAAGACCGACAGACCGGGATCGTCCGCCACGACGATGCGCTCGATCGGCGCTTCGGCGCCCTCGGCAGCCGCCGCGAAGGCGGCTGTCCGGACGGTGACGACCTGCTGGCCATCCGTCGACTGGACCGTCTGGATCGCATTGCCGGCATAGGTCGGCCGCTTGAACGTATCCTTGGCGACGACCTCGACGATCTCCGATACCTGCATGACGTCGAGCAGCGCGGCCACGCGCGGCATCACGTTCTTGCCCATGGCGGTAGCCGGTGCGATCAGCGTGCCGTAGCCGCCGGCGAGCGCGACGACGAGTGCCGCGGTGGGCTCGGCGAGCCGGTGCTCCAGCTCGTCGGCCTCGGCCAGCAGGACACGCCGCACGCCTTCCAGGCGCGCCGCCGCCGCCGCGGCTGCGCTGGCGTTCCTGCCGGCGACCAGCACATCGACCTCTGCGCCGATCTGGAGCGCCGCGCAAAGCGTCCTGGCGGTCTGCTCGGAAAGGGAGGCGTTGTCGTGCTCGGCAATCAGAAGCGTGGTCATCTTTCCTGTCCTCTAGAGCACGCCGGCGTCGTGACGGAGCTTCTCGACGAGCTCGGCCACACTCGCCACGCGGACACCCGCCTGGCGATCGCCCGGCTCTTCCGTCCTCAGCACCTTGAGCCGCGGCGTCAGATCGGCCCCGTAATCGGCCGGTGCCTTCTCCGCGAGCGGCTTCTTCTTGGCCCGCATGATGTTGGGCAGCGAGGCGTAGCGCGGCTGGTTGAGGCGAAGATCGGTGGTGACGATCGCCGGCATCCGCAGCTCCAGCGTCTGCAGGCCGCCGTCGATCTCGCGGGTGACCCTCGCCTTCCCGCCGTCGATCTCGAGTCTGGAGGCGAAGGTGCCCTGGCTCCAGCCGAGCAGGGCGGCGAGCATCTGCCCGGTCTGGTTGGCATCGTCGTCGATCGCCTGCTTGCCGAGAATCACGAGACCAGGCTGTTCGGCCTCGACCACGCCCTTGAGCACCCGGGCCACCCCCAGCGGCTCGGCCGGTGCGTCGGCGATCACGAGAATCGCGCGGTCGGCCCCCATCGCCAGCGCCGTGCGCAAGGTTTCCTGCGCCTGGGCCGGTCCGATCGACACCGCGATCACCTCCGTGGCGACGCCCGCCTCCTTCAGGCGGACCGCCTCTTCGACCGCGATCTCGTCGAACGGGTTGATCGACATTTTCACGCTGGCGAGGTCGACGCCCGATCCGTCGGCTTTCACCCGGATCTTCACGTTGGCGTCGACCACGCGCTTGACGGCGACAACTATCTTCACGCCCCTTGACCTCCGGTGGCTGTCGGGCAGTTCTCACGGGCTAGGATGCGAGCGCGCCGGCGGCGCGGGTGTGCTCGCGCAGATCGAAGGCGGGATCGGCCAGATCCGCCGGGGTGAGCCGGCCACCCGAGCCGAACAGGCGGCGTGCCGCCATGTGGGTCCTGGCGTCGTTGAGCGTGTCGACGGCGATGGCGATTCCGGCGCGGAAATACCAGACCGCGGCACTGCCGGGGCGCTCGCCGGGCAGCGTCACGGTCTGGTCGTGACCGAGCGGCAGGCCAGCCGTCTGCAGCTTGACGTCGTACTGGTCCGACCAGAACCACGGCACCGGCCGGTAGCGCACCGCAGCGCCCATGAGCGTGTCGGCCGCGGCAGTGGCCTGGTCGGTGGCGTTCTGCACCGATTCCAGGCGGATCCTCGCTCCCTGGTAGGGAAAGGCCGCGCAATCGCCGACGGCGAGAATGGCGGGATCGGCGGTGCGGCAGGCCTCGTCGACGAGCACGCCGTTGTCGACGGCAAGCCCGGCCCCGGCGGCCAGCTCGTCATTGGCCAGGCCGCCGATGCCGATCACTGCCGCATCGGCAGCGATGCTGGTGCCGTCGGTCAGCAGGGCGCGGCGAAAGACGCCGCCCTCCCCCTCGAGCCTCTCGATGCCCGTGCCGGTCAGGATGGTGACGCCACGCTCGCGGTGGACCGCCTCGACGAGCGCTGCAGTCTCGGCGCTGGCGACGCGCTTGAGGATCCTGTCGGCCAGCTCCACCACGGTCACGCGCGCGCCGTTGCCGGCGCACACCGAGGCGATCTCCAGCCCGACATAGCCGCCGCCGACCACGAGCACCTGCTCCGCACGCAGCAGGGCGTCGCGCATGCGGTCGGCGTCGGCGAGCGTCCGCAGCGCAAACACGCCCTCGAGGGAGCCGCCCACCGAGGCCGGCAGCAGGCGCGCGCGGGATCCGGTGGCGAGCACCAGCCGGTCGTAGGCGAGGTTGTCGCCGTCGACGAGCTCCAGCCGGCCTGCGGCGCGGTCGATCCGCAGCGCCTTCCTGCCGGTCACGAGCCGGATCCCCGCTTTCTCATAGAAGGCCGACGAGCGCAGGCTCAGCCTCGCCACCTCCATCCTGCCCAGGAGATAGGCCTTGGAGAGCGGCGGCCGCTGGTAGGGCAGGCACGGCTCCTCACCCAGCAGCGTGAGCTCCCCGGCAAAGCCGCGGTCGCGCAGCCGTGCCGCACAGGACAGGCCAGCCTGGCCGCCCCCGACAATGACGATGTGCTCGCTCATGAGCCGCTCACCGTCCTCCGCCCGTGTCGGGCGTCCGGCATCCCCGCCTGCCCCCGGGGCGCTTCATGCCAGGGCGGCACAGCTGGCATCCAGCGCCTCGAGCGTCCGCTCGAGATCCTCCTCGTCGTGGGCTGCCGAGAAGAACCTGCGCACGTTGGGAAGCACATAGACCCCGTTGCGCAGCAGCCCGAGATCGAGCTGGAGGGACCGCGGCAGACCGGTCTTCAGCACGTCCATCTGGTTGGCAGGCGCGCGCTCGCTGAACAGGATCTGCCAGAACGAGGCCTCGCCGGCCACGAAGGCGGGCAGGTCGTGCCGCTCCAGCACCTCGGAGAACGCCGCGCGGAACCTGTCGGCGCGCGCGTGGAACTGCTCGTAGAAGCCCGGCTCCTGGAGCACGCGCAAGGTCGCGAGGCCGGCCACGGCGGCGATCGGGTTACCGTGCAGGGTGCCGTTGATATAGGCGTAGTCGGGCCTGCCCTTGCGCGCCGGATTGGTCGCGTCCAGCAGCTCCTCCTTGCCCGCGACACACCCTAGCGGCCCGCCGCCGCCGACGATCTTGCCGTAGGTCGCAAGGTCCGGCTCGACGCCGAAATAGCCCTGGGCGCCGCCGAGGCTGAGCCGGAAGCCCGTCACCACCTCGTCGAAGACGAGCAGCACGCCGAAACGATCGGCGAGAGCCCGCAGGCCCTGGAGGAAGCCCGGCTGCGGAAAGATGATGCGCTGGACGGGCTCGACGATGATCGCCGCGATCTCGCCGGCATGCTCGGCCAGGATGCTCTCGACCGTCTCGAGGCTGTTGTAGGGCGCGACCAGCATCGTGTCCTGGAGGGACCGCGGCACGCCGCCCACATCGGCGGTCGCCTGCGGATAGTTCGCCGGCCCGGTGGGGAACTGCGAGAAGGCGGCGTAGTCGTGGTTGCCGTGATAGGCGCCCTCGAACTTCAAGATCTTCGGCCTGCCGGTCACCGCGCGGGCGATGCGCATGGCGTAGGCGGTCGCCTCCGAGCCGGTGGTCGTGAAGATCACACGCTCGGCGCAGGGGATGGTCTCGACCAGGGTCTCGGCCAGCTCGATGGCCGCGTCGTTGAGCGTGCCGAAGAAATGCATGCCCTTCGACACGCGCTCGCGGACCGCCTCGACTACTGCCGGATGGTCGTGGCCGATGATGGTCGCCCCGGCACCGCAGACATAGTCGACATACTGGCGCCCCTCCATCGAGACCAGCCGGCCGCCATGGCCTTCGCGGATGATGAACCGCACGTCCTTGGGAAGGGCGTAGCCGCCGAGGCCTGCACCCGGCAGGGCCGCTTCGGCACGGTCGTAGAGCTCGCCCTGCGGAGAATTGGGTTCCGGGTGCATTGCTTGTGCTGCCTGTGCCATGGAACGGCTCCTTTACGTGCGCGGCCGCGCGTTGGCGGCATCGTAGGCGGGCTCGCCGAGGACGACCGCCGCACGTGGCGCGCCCATGATCATGACCTCGAGCTTCGTTCCCGGCTCGGCATGAAGCGGCTCGATGTAGGCGAACGCCAGCAGCTTGCCGACGCTGTGGCCGTAGGCCACGGAGGTGGTCGAGCCGACCCGCTGGCCAGCGGCCAGCACCGCCTCGCCGCCATGCCCGTCGCTCTCGCCGTCGGCCTCGATCTCGAGATAGACGCAGGTCCACGGCAGCGCCGCGTCCATCGACGCCTCCGTGGCCGCCTTGCCGACGAAGTCGGGCTTGTCGAGGCGAACGAAGCGCATCACGTCCGCCTCGCGCACGCCCAGCTCGTTGGTCAGCTCGCCAGCGCCCTTGAACATCTTCTCCATGCGCATGGCGTTCATCGCAAAGGAGCCGTAGTCGACGAGACCATGGCTCTCGCCTGCCTGCCGCAGCGCATCATAAACGGCGGCCAGGTCCTCGCGGCGGGCATGGAACTCCCAGCCCAGCTCGCCGGCATAGGACATGCGAAAGGCCCACACCGGTCTGCCCGCTACCTCTATTTCCTGCGCCGTCAGCCAGGGGAACGCGGCATTGTCGAGGGCGGCCGGTGTGCACGCGCCGAGGATCTCCCGCGAGCGCGGGCCATTGAGGGCGAGACCGTTCCACGCCTCGGAGAGATTGGTGATCGTGACCTTCTCCTCCTCGCGTCTGCGGAACGTGAGATGGTCGAGGAGGCGCTGCTCGAAGAAGGCGGCGCAGGTGAGGTAGAACCGGTCCGCTCCGAGCCGGACGACGGTAGCCTCCAGCTCGATGCGCCCGTTCTCGTGCAGGAAGTGGGCCAGCGCGATGCGGCCTGGTCGCGAGGGCAGCCGGTTGGGGATCAGGCGGTCGACGAATGCAGCCGCGTCGGGGCCCGTGACCTCGACCTTGCTGAAGGCCGATATGTCGACGATGCCGGCACGTTCCCGCACGGCCTTCACCTCCTCGGCCACGAGATCGTGCCAGGCGGTGCGCCGGAAGGAGTAATAGTCGCGCTGCTCCACGTCGCCCCGGGCGAACCAGCGGGGCCGCTCCCAGCCATAGACCTCCTCGAACACGGCCCCCCTCGCCTTCAGCCGGTCGTACAGCGCGCTCGGCTTCACCGGCCGGCCGGCCAGGCGATTGAGGTGCGGGAACGGGATCTCGTGGCGGAGCACATAGTCTTCGCGGGCCTTGGCCACCTGGTAGGCCGGGTCTGCGAACCTGCCGAACCGGCGCGGGTCGAAGTCGCGCATGCTGAGATCGGCCGAGCCGTGGACCATCCAGCGGGCCAGCTCCCGCGTCAGGCCCGGGCCCCAGCCGATGCCGATCTGGCAGCCGCAAGCGAGCCAGTAGTTGCGCAGCCCCGGTGCCGGACCCACCAGAGGGTTGCCGTCCGGGGGATGGGAGATCGCGCCGTGGACCGTGCGCTTGATTCCCAGCTGCGAGAGGACCGGCATCCGCTCCATGGCATTTTCCAGCCACGGCATGATCCGGTCGAGGTCGGCCTCGAACAGCTCGTGCTCGGCCTCCCACGGACAGCCGTCGAGCCAGACGGTGTTGGGGTTGCTCTTCTCGTAGATGCCGATCAGGCCCGACTTCTGCTCCATCCGGATATAGCCCGAGACCAGACGGTCATCGCGCACCACGGGGAGCTCCTTCTCGAGCTCGAGAAATTCCGGGACCGTGTCGGTGATGAGGTAATGGTGCGTCATCGATGTGGTGGGCACGTCGAGGCCGACCCACTGGCCGACCTGGCGTGCATAGGTGCCTGCGGCGTTGACGACGTGCTCGCAGACGATCTCGCCCTGCTCGGTGAAGACGCGCCATTCGCCGTTGGGCTCGGGCTTGACGTCGACCGCACGGCACTGCCGCAGGATACGCGCGCCGAGCTGGCGTGCGCCCTGGGCGAGCGCGAAGGTGGCACCGGCCGGATCGACATGGCCGTCGTCGGGCGTGTAGAGCGCGGCGCGGACGCCCTCGATATTGTAGAAGGGGTGCAGCTCGCGGATGCGGCCGGGCCCCACCATCTCCATGGGGAAACCAAGCGCATTGCCAATGCTGACGGTATGGCGCAGCCAGTCGACCTCGTCCTCGGTATAGGCCAGGCGGAAGGATCCGCAACCATGCCAGCTTACCGACTGACCGGTCTCTTCCTCGAGCACCTTGGAATAGAGCTCGATATTGTAGCCGACACACTTGCCGAGCGCGAAGCTGGACGTCGAGTGCGTGATCTGGCCAGCGGCATGCCATGTCGAGCCCGAGGTGAGCTCGGCCTTCTCGAGCAGGACGATGTCCGTCCATCCTTCATGCGCGAGATGATACGCCAGTCCGCATCCCATGACTCCGCCGCCGATGATCACCACCCGCGCATGCGACACGCTCATGGTCTCGAGCCCCCCTTGTCCGCTATGGACAGCGCTAGTGAACGAATGTACGGTTGTCAACCATGAAGCACATAAGTGTACCACTTCCTGGAAATGCCGCCGGCAGCGAGATCCTGGAGGATCTGGCAAGGCGGCTGGGCACCTTCGCGCCGGAGCTGCAAAAAGCGGCGACCTATATCCTGGAGAACCCCAACCTGATCAGCATCAGCTCGATCAGGAGCATCGCCCAGGGCGCGCAGGTGAAACCCAACACGCTGGTGCGCATGGCCCGGGCCCTGGGGTTCGACGGCTACGAAGCGTTCCGCAAGCCGTTCCGGGAGGAGGTCAAGCAGGGCCGCGAGAGCTTTCCCGATCGCGCCCGCTGGCTTCAGTCGCTGGCCAGGGGCAGCAGGCTGTCGGGGCTTTATGCGGAGATGGCCGCGGCCTCGATCGCCAATATCGAGAGCCTGTTCTCGGGAAGCGACGCCCGTTCCCTCCAGGCGGCGGCCGGGGACATCGTCAAGGCGCGGGTCACCTACGTGCTCGGGGTAGGCGTCGCGAACGCGATCGCCCACAACTTCGCCTATCTCGCCAACATGACGGTGGGTACGGTGAGTGCCATCCCCAGGGACGGCTCGCTGCCGGTCGACGGGCTGCTGCAGGCCGGCAGGAGCGACGTGCTGCTTGCCATGACGTTCAAGCCCTATCGGCGGGAAGTCGTCGAGGCGGTGAGCCTGGCGCACGCCGAGGGCCTCACGGTGATCGGGATCTCCGACAGCCCGGCCTCACCGATCCTGGCCCAGTCGAAGCATCGCTTCGTGGTGCCGGTGGACACGCCCCAGTTCTTCACCTCGACGGTAGCGCTCTCGGCATTCCTCGAGACGCTCATGGCGTTCGTGATTGCTGCGGCGGGACCCGATGTGATCACCAACATCGAGCGCTTCCACCAGCGGCGCCACGAGCTCGGGATATATCTAAAAGAAGGAAAATAGGGTGCCATGGTCACGGAGCGGGGGGGCGGGATCGCGCTCGAGCGATCCCTGGAAGCGCGCTACTATAACGATCCGGCGATATTCGAGAGCGAGAACGCCGGGCTGTTCGCGAGGACGTGGCAGTTCGCCGGCCATGTCTCGCAGGTCAAGTCGCCCGGCGACTACTTCACCTTCGAGATAGCCGGCCAGGCTCTCTTCTGCATCCGCGACCGCAGCGGCGAGATCCGCGCCTTCTACAATGTCTGCCAGCATCGGGCGCACGAGCTGGTGGCGGGCACCGGCAACGCCAGGCTGCTCGTCTGCCCGTATCACGCCTGGACCTACGAGCTGACCGGTCGGCTGCGCAGCGGCCCCAACGTGTCGGCGGTGCCCGGCTTCAGGCGCGAGGATATCTGTCTCACCTCGGTGCGTCTCGAGCTCTTCTGCGGCTTCATCTTCGTCAATCTGGACCCCGATGCGGCACCGATGGACGAATGGTTCCCGAACGTGCGGCGCGAGCTGGCCGAGTTCGTACCGGATATCGAGCGCCTCGAGCCGCTGCAATACGTCGAGATCCCGGAACGGTGCAACTGGAAGGTCTCGATCGAGAACTATTCCGAATGCTACCACTGCTCGATCAACCACAAGACCTTCGCGACCGGGGTGGTGAAGCCCGACACCTACGACATCCAGCCCCAGGGCTATTGTCTGCGCCACACGACGGAGTGCCAGAACCTCGAGCAGATGAGCTATCCCATCGACCTCGAGGCCAATCCTCGTGCCGGCAGCTACTCGGCCTGGTTCCTGTGGCCCCTGTTCTCCTTCCAGGTCTATCCCGGCAATGTCCTCAACACCTACCAGTGGCAGGTCAAGGGCCCGGAGGAGGTCGTGGTCTGGCGCGGATGGTACACGATCGGCGGGAGCGATTCGGAGGTCATCCGGCGGCTGGCAATCCAGGACCGCGCCACCACGGTCGAGGAGGACATCGCGATCGTGGAGTCGGTGCAGCGCGGGTTGAAGAGCCGCGGCTACCGGCCGGGGCCGCTGGTCATCGATCCGCGTTGCGGTGTCAATTCCGAGCACTCGGTGCGCGTGCTGCACCAGTGGATCCGCGAGGCCGTCGATGGCTGAGCTCAAGCCCTACTGGCAGAACTATGTGGGCGGCGCCTGGGTGGATGGCGGGGCCGGCCGCCTCGCCGTGGAGGACCCCGCCACCGGCGAGCCCCTCGCCGAGCAGGCCTTGGCTGACGCAGCGGATGTCGACCGCGCGGTAGCGGCGGCCCGGGCCTGCCACCAGTCCGGCGCGCTTACCGCCATGCGCCCGGTGGCCCGTGGCCGCATGGTGCGCCGCATGGGCGAGCATCTGCTCGCACGGATCGCGGAGATAGCACCGGTTCTGGCCCTGGAATCGGGCAAGCCCCTGTGGGAGGCGCGGCTCGAGGTCGAGGGTGCCGCCCGCTATTTCGAATATTACGGCAACCAGGCCGAGACCCTCGAAGGGCGCTCGATCCCGCTGGGCGACGGCTATTTCGATTTCACCACCTACGAGCCCTACGGGGTTTCCGCCCAGATCATCCCCTGGAACTATCCGCTGGAGATGACGGCGCGCTCTCTCTCGGCTGCATTGACCGCCGGCAATGCCTGTGTGGTCAAGACGCCGGAGCTCGATCCGCTGAGCAACGCGTTCATCGCCGAGGCCGCCGAGCATGCAGGGTTCCCGGCCGGGGCGGTCAACATCCTCTGCGGTCACGGCAAGCAAGCCGGGGCCGCGCTGAGTGCCCATCCCGGCGTCAACCAGATCGTCTTCACCGGCTCGGTACCGACTGGGATCAGCATCGCCGCCGCGGCCGCCCGCAACGTGGTGCCCTGCGTTCTCGAGCTGGGCGGCAAGTCGGCGGCCATCGCCTGGCCCGACGCCGACATGGAAGCGCTCATGTCCTCGGTGCGCTGGGGCATCTTCTTCAACGCCGGGCAGGTCTGCTCGGCCATGTCGCGGCTGATCGTGCACGAGGACGTGCACGAGGAGACCGTCGAGCGCCTCGCCGGGCTCGCCCGCTCCATCTCGACGGGGCCGGGCATCGAGCGGAGCGAGTTCGGCCTCAACATGGGAGCCATGGTCTCGCAGGCGCAGCGCGACCGCGCCGAGGCCATGTGCCGGGAAGCGGAGCGCCAGGGTGCGCGTGCCGTGGCGGGCGGCCGCCGGCTCAATCGCCCCGGCGCCTTCCTCGAGCCTACCGTGCTCGACCGGGTAACGCCCGACATGACGATCGCCCGTGAGGAAGTGTTCGGCCCGGTGCTCTCCGTCCTCAGCTTCCGCAGCGAGGAGGAGGCGATCGGGATCGCCAACGGCACCGACTATGGCCTCGTGGGCGGTGTGTTCACGCGCGACGTCGACCGCGCGATGCGGACGGCGGCGCGCCTGCGCGCCGGGCAGGTGTTCGTCAATGAGTGGTATGCCGGCGGCGTCGAGACGCCTTTCGGCGGCTACGGCAAATCCGGCTACGGCCGGGAGAAGGGGCGTGAGGCCCTTTGGAACTATCTGCAGACAAAGAACGTGGCGATCGCCATCGGACGTCAAGGGAGGAAATGATGGACGAGGATCTGTTCGAGAAGGGCCTGGCCAAGCGCAAGGCCACGCTCGGCGCCGCCTATGTCGAGAAGAATCTCGCCGCGGCCGACGAGTTCAGCCGGCCCTTCCAGGAGGCGATGACGGCCTGGTGCTGGGGCTTCGGCTGGGGTGACGAGACCATCGACGCCAGGACGCGCTCGATGATGAACCTCGCCATGATCGGCGCGCTGGGCAAGATGCATGAATGGGAGATCCACTGCCGCGGTGCGCTGAACAACGGCGTCACCAAAGAGGAGATCCGCGCCATCGTCCATGTCGTGGGCATCTATTGCGGCGTGCCGCAGGGCCTCGAATGTTTCCGTGTCGCCCGCAAGGTGCTCGAGGAGCGCGGACTCCTGTAGCTTCCCTGGCCGGTCCCGACCACGCCCCGCCACCGGGGCCATGGACATCCCGATGAAAATCACGCGTATTTCGGTGTGGCAGCTCGATCTGCCGCTGCACAAGCCCTATTACCTTTCCGGCGGCCGTCTGCGGTTCGACCGGCTCGATTCCACCATCGTGCGGATCGATACCGATGCCGGCATCCACGGCTGGGGCGAAGGCTGCCCTTGGGGCGTGACCTATCTGCCCGCTTTTCCCAAGGGGATCCGCGCCGGCCTCGAGGAGCTCAGCCCGCTGCTCATCGGCAAGGATCCGCGCCAGCTCGATGCCATGAACCGCACGATGGATCTGGCATTGCCCGGTCATCCTTATGTGAAGGCCGCCATCGACCTCGCCTGCTGGGACATTCTGGGCAAGGTGTCAGGGCTTGCCGTATGCGAGCTTCTGGGCGCCCGGGAGCCCGGCCCCGTGCCCATCGCCTCCAGCGTCTCGACGGGCTCGCCGCAAGGCATGCTCGAGGAGGTCAGGCGTTTCCGCGACCTTGGCTACCGCGTCCATTCCTGCAAGGTCGGCGCGGACGTGCATCTCGACATCAGGCGCATCCGGCATCTCGCGGAGAACGAGCGCGATGGCGAGATCATGTTCTACGACGTCAACCGCGCATGGCTGCCGCGCGAGGCGATCACCGTCATGACGGCCGTGGGCGACATCACCTCCTGGTTCGAACAGCCTTGCGAGACCCTCGAGGAGATCCGCCAGGTGCGGCGCCAGACGACGGTGCCGATTGCCGTCGACGAGAGCCTCCACGACCTTCGCGACCTGATCCGCGTCCAGGCCGAGGGGATAGCCGAGATGGCCAACATCAAGATCAACCGGGTGGGCGGGCTGACCAAGGCGAAGCGGATGCGCGATTTCTGTCTGGCCACCGGCATCACCACGATGATCATGGATTGTGGCGGGACGGTGCTCTCCGACACGGCGGTAGCCCACATGGCGCAGAGCATTCCGGCCCCGTCCTGTCTCGGCGTGTGGTCGTGCCAGGAGATGATCAGCGTGGATCCGGCCCCCGGCCAGGGCGCCCGCAATGTCGACGGTTGCTTCACCGCTCCCGACCTGCCGGGTCTGGGCGTGGAGCCGGACCGGACCATCCTCGGCGATCCTGTCGCCGTCTATTCCTGACACCGGAAGAGGCCGTCATGAGCAGTCTGCCTGCGCGGATGCGCGCCGTCGTGCTTGTCGGGCACGGCGGACTCGACAAGCTGGTCTATCGCCAGGACTGGCCGGTGCCGCTGCCGGGACCCGGCGAGCTCGTGGTGAAGGTTGGCGCCTGCGGGCTCAACAACACCGACATCAACACGCGCACCGCCTGGTACTCGGGCACGGTGAGCGAAGGGATCACCCAGGCGGGCGGCAGGGACGGATTCGCCACGGCCGATGCCGGCGCCGGCAGCTGGGGCGGTGGCGCGCTCTCCTTCCCGCGCATTCAGGGCGCGGACGCGGTCGGCACCATTGCTGCCGTGGGCGCAGGCGTCGATGCGTCCCGTGTCGGCGAGCGGGTGATGATCGATCCGTGGCTTCTGGGCGCCGGCGAATGGCTGGATGCGCGCAGCGCCCGCTATTTCGGCTCGGAATGCGACGGCGGCTTTGCCGAGTACACCAAAGTCCCGGCGAGCAATGCCATCGCCGTCGACAGCCCGCTTTCCGACGCCGAGCTCGCGACCTTTCCATGTGCCTACACGACGGCCGAGAATCTCGTCGGGCGCACCGGGCTCCGGCCGGGCGAGACGGTCGTCATCGCCGGCGCCTCGGGCGGCGTCGGCTCGGCCGCGATCCAGCTTTGCCGGCTCCGCGGCGCGCGGGTGCTTGCCATTGCTGCAGCGGCCAAGGCCGACCGGCTCATCGCGCTGGGCGCGCATGCCGTGATCGACCGGAACACGCCCGATCTGGCGCAGGCGATCCGTGAAGCGGCCGGTGGTCCCGTGGACGTGGCGCTCGACGTCGTCGGCGGGCGCGGCTTCATGCAGCTCGTCGACGCCCTCAGGCAGGGCGGGCGGTACTCCAGCTCCGGCGCGATCGCCGGGCCGAAGGTCGATTTCGACCTGCGCCAGCTCGTCTACAAGGATCTGCAGCTCACCGGCGCCACGATCGTCCCGCCCGGCACCATGGCGCGGCTGGTGAGCCTCATCGAGCAGGGCCTTCTCCGGCCTCTCCTGGCTGCAACGTTCCCCCTCGAGGACCTCGCGCGCGCGCAGGAAGCTTTCATGGAGAAGAGCCATGTCGGGAACATCGTGGTGACGATCGCGTAGGACGGCGCGGGGCCGGGGCAGCGGCGCACGCCCCGGCCCTTTGCGTCACGCGGCGATGATCTTCTCGACGATCCGCCGTCCGAACTGGTGGGTCGGCCCCTCCCAGTGCGGCGACAGCCGGCCGCCGTCATAGGCTGGCGAGCGCCGCCCCTGCTGCAGCAGCTCGAGGATGCCGATGTCCTCGCGGTTGAGGTCGTCCCACATTTTAAGGACCGCCTCGCGCGGCTGTCGCCAGGCCTCGCCGCTGGCGGCCTCGCCGATGAGGAAGACGTGCAGCTCCTCCCGCGTCAGATCGGGCGCCACCGGATAGGAGACCAGGAGGGTGAACTGGTCGGGATAGACCTCGGCCGCGAAGTGGGGAAAGCACAGGAACCACAGGCCCCGTTGCGCATCCGCCTCGGGAAGGCCCGGATAATGCGGCAGGCTCGCCCCCCGCCCTTCCTCGATCTCCGGAAAGACATAGTCGTTGTAGAACACATGCTCGTCCCACTCGCCGGACCAGCGGATGTTCATCGGCGCGAACTTCAAAAGACGCGGATGCACCGCGAAGACGTGGTAGCCCTCCATATAGTTCTCGTAGACCAGCTTCCAGTTCGCCCGCACCTCGAACTCGAGCTTCCCGGCCCAGCGGATTGCGGAGAAATCGTAGGAGGCGGTGCGCCGCTTCAGCGGGTCGAGCCACTGGTCGAGCGCCTCGGCGTCACCGGAGACGTTGACGAACACGCAGCCGTTCCAGGTCTCCGCCCGCACCGGCACGAGATCGAGCTTCTCGCCGCCGCCATTCTCGAACCGGTCGATCCGGTCCGGCCCCGTGAAGTGGGGGCGCGCCCGCAGCTTGCCGTCCAGCCCGTAGTTCCAGGCGTGATAGGGGCAGGTCAGGCTCGACCTGCGGCACGGCTCGCTCACCAGCCGCGCGCCGCGGTGGCGGCAGACATTGTGGAACGCCCGCACCGTCCCGTCCCGACCGCGGACGAGGACGAGCGGCGCGCCGCCGATCTCGATCGGCTTGATGTCGCCGGGCACGGGAATCTCCGCCTCGGCGCCTGCGAACACCCAGGAGCGCCGGAAGACGCGCTCATGCTCCAGCGCGAGCCAGTCCGCCGACCAGTAGGCGGCGTTGGGCAGCCCGGAGGCCTCCTCCAGCGGCGCGAACGCCTGGGCGAACCCTTCCTCCCCCAAAAGGGCCCGTACCCGGGCGAGCGCGTCAGGATCTCGGGCATGCGTCTCCATCGTTTCCTCCCATGCATGGCAAGAATATTTGTTGTCTCGTCATGAAAATTTTTATACGAGATTTGTCATGACAGGCAATGACAATGCATCGAAATCATCCCGCGATCAGCTTCGCCATCTCGGCGAGGAGCTGCGCGGCCTGCGCAAGGCGCACCAGCTGAGCCTGAAGGACCTGGCCGAGAGGTCGGGAAAGTCGGCGAGCTTCATCAGCAAGATCGAGCGCGGCCAGTCCCGCCCCTCGATCTCGGCGCTGCAGGACATTGCGGAGGTTCTGGGCGTGCCGATCGGCTGGTTCTTCCAGGCCGATGCGGCCACCCCCGCCAGCGAGCGGCCCTACATCGTCCGCGCCGGTCAACGGCGGCGGCTGAGCTATTCGGGGATCGCGTCCACCGACTATATGGGCTTTGAGGACCACCTCCTGTCCGCCAGCCTCGACGGGCAGCTGGCCATGGGCATCTCTCGCTACGAGCCGGGCGGCTCGACCGGCGACGACCTCTACATCCACCAGGGTGAGGAAGCGGGGTTGGTCCTCGAGGGGGAGATCGAGCTCACCCTCGGCGAGGAGCAGTTCCGGCTCGGGCCGGGCGACAGCTTCTCGTTCCCGGCGAGCATCCCGCACACTTACCGCAATCCCGGAAACGTAGCCGCCGTGCTGGTCTGGGCGAACACGCCGATCACGCTGAGGCGATAGAGAACGAATCGATCAGGGGAATTCCATGCGCAACTATGCCCGCGTCGTCGTTATCGGCGGCGGCAATATGGGGGCGAGCGTCCTTTACCACCTGGCCAGGGAAGGCTGGACAGACTGTGTGCTGGTCGAGAAGGCCGAGCTCACCTCCGGCGCCACCTGGCACGCCGCCGGCCTGGTCAGCCGGATGGTGGCGGGACACGCGCTGGGCACCATCCACGACTACGGGGTCGATTTCTACAAGACGATCGAGGCCGAGACGGAGCAGTCGGTGAGCTTTCACGGCTGCGGGTCGCTGCGGGTCGCCACCTCGCCTGCGCATCTCGACTGGATCCGGCATGTCCGCGATGCGGTGCGGGCGCGCGGCCAGATCGCCGAGATCATCGACCCGGACGAGCTGGTGCGCCTGAACCCGCTCTACGACGTCAAGGCCGCCGGCGTTCTGGCGGCGCTCCACACGCCCGACGACGGCCATGTCGATCCTGCCGGCGCCTGCTTCGCGCTGGCCAGAGGCGCCCGGCAGATGGGGGCGGAGATCGTCCGGCACTGCCGCGTCGTCGATGTCGGGCGACTTCCCTCCGGCGAGTGGGAGGTGCGCACCGAGCAGGGCAGCATCCGCTGCGAGCATGTCGTCAATGCCGGCGGCTACCACGCACGGCAGATCGGCGCCTTCTCCGGGCTCGACCTGCCGATCACGACGATGCAGCACCATTACGTGATCACCGACGAGGTGCCCGAGTTCGCGGCCATGGACCGCGAGATTCCGGTGACCCGGGACGACTATTTCTCCGGCTATGTGCGGCGCGAGCAGGGCTCGGCGCTGATCGGCCTCTACGACAAGCAGGACCCGCAGGCCGTATGGCTCGAGGGCTGCCCGTGGGACTCCGAGAACGAGCTGTTCGAGCCCAATCTCGACGGCATCCTGCCGTGGCTGGAGAGATGTTTCGAGCGCTGCCCGGCGCTCGTCCCGCGCGGCATCAAGAAGATCGTCAATGGCGGCATCACCTACACGCCCGACGGTGCCATGCTGCTCGGCCCCGCACCGGGGCTGCAGAACTACTGGCTGGCATGCGGCGCCACGGTCGGCATCGCCTGGGGTCCCGGGGCCGGCAGGGCGCTGGCGCAGTGGATGGTTCACGGCACCGCCGAGATCTCCATGCGCGCCTTCGACCCGCGCCGGTTCGGAATCTGGGCCGATGCCGACTATGCAAGGGCACGCGCAACGGAGGACTACACGCTGCGCCAGGCGATGCCGTTCCCGCAGCTCCAGCGCGTTGCCTGTCGTGACATCAAGCGCTCCGGCGCGCATGCCAGGACCGCGGCTCTGGGCGCCCTCTACGAGGAAGCGGGCGGTTGGGAGCGGCCGAGGCTCTACGCGCCCGAGGAGCCGGCCGGCTGGCGCCGCACCGGCGCCTTCGAGACGGTCAACCAAGAGGCCAGGGCCGTCCGCGAGCGTGTCGGGCTGGGGGATTTCTCGGCCTTCGCCAAATTCGAGATCACCGGCCCCGAGGCCGCGACCTTCCTCGAGCGGGTCTGCGCCAACCGCATGCCGCGCCGGATCGGCAGCACCTGCCTGACGGCCATCTTGAATGGCTGCGGCACCATCGAGGGCGAGGCGACCATCGCCCGGCTCGGCGAGGAGCGCTATTGGCTGGTCACCGGCGCGCCCTCGGAGCGGCGGGTCTGGGACTGGCTCACCGTCCACCAGCGGGGCGCGGAGGAGGTCACGCTGGTCAACCGCACCGACGAGACCGGCATCCTGACCCTGGCCGGTCCGCACGCCCGCGACGTGCTGGGCCAGGTCACCGACGCCGATCTCTCCAATGACGGGTTCCCCTGGCTGCGCGCCCGCGAGATCCTGGTGGCAGGCGTCGAGACCCTGGCCTTGCGCATGTCGTTTACCGGCGAGCTCGCCTGGGAGCTGCACGCTCCCAACGAGACGCTGGGAGTGATGTGGGACGCCTTGTGGAGCGCCGGCCAGCCGTTCGGCATTGCCGCCTTCGGCTCGAAGGCGATCGACAGTCTGCGCATGGAGAAGGCCTACCGGGGAGGACACGAGCTCGCCAACGACGTCTCCCCGGTGGAGCTCGACATGATGCGGCTGGTGAAGCTCGACAAGAGCTTCGTCGGCAGGAACGCGCTCGCGCGCCGGATGGAGAGCGGCAGGGCCTTCTCGATCGCCTATCTCGAGATCGACGTGGATGACGCGGACGTGCTGGGCGGCGAGCCGGTCTACTGGAACGGGAGCAAGGCGGGGTCGATCAGCTCGGGCGCCTACGGTCCCAATGTCGGCAAGAGCCTCGCCTTCGCGTTCCTCGCCCCCGGCGCGGCACAGCCGGGCACTCGCCTGGAGGTGTCCATTCTCGACACCATGCGCCCAGCCCTGGTCCTCCCAGAAGCCGCCCTCGATCCTCGCAACGAGCGCCTCAAGAGCTGAAGGACGCCGGTAATACTCGAACGGCCCTGACCCCGGCAGGGCCGTCGCCGTCATTCAAGAAAAGAGCAGTGACCATGAAGATCACGCGCATCAGGGTCTATCGGAAAAATTTGAGCTATGTCGGTGGCGTCTATGCCTGGGGCCGCGGCAACGTCATCTCCAGCGGCGCCTCGACGGTCATCACGATCGACACCGACGCCGGCCTCTCCGGCGCCGGCGAGTTCTGCCCGTGCGGCGAGAACTACATGGAGGCCCACAGCGAGGGCACCGAGGCGGCGGCGCGGCTGCTGGCGCCTGTCCTGCTCGGCCGGGACCCGCGGCAGGTGGCGCTGGTCGAGCGGCTGATGGACAACACCATCCGCGGTCACGGCTATGCCAAGGCACCCTTCGACGCGGCATGCTGGGACATTCTCGGCAAGGCTACCGGGCAGCCGGTCTGGATGCTGCTGGGCGGCAGGCTCACCGACGGCGCGCCGCTCTATAAGGTGGCCCCGCAAAGGGCGCCGGAGGAGATGATCGCCGACATGGAGGAGCTGCGCCGCCAGGGCTACCGCCAGTTCCAGGTCAAGGTCGGCGCCGACTGGGTCCGGGACATCGAGCGGATCCGCGCCACGATCCCCGCCTTGCGTCCCGGCGAGAAGGCGTTCGCCGATGCCAACCAGGGCTGGCGGGTCGACGAGGCGCTGAGCGTCGCCCGGGCCACCCGCGATCTCGACTATGTCATGGAGCAGCCCTGCCAGACCTACGAGGAGTGCCTGCAGGTGCGGCGGCGGGTCGACCTGCCGATGAAGCTCGACGAGTGCATCACCGGCATGGAGATGGCCCAGCGAGTGGTCCAGGACCGCGCCGCCGAGATGGTCTGCCTCAAGATCTCCAAGCAGGGCGGGCTGTCGAAAGCGCGTCGGATGCGCGACTTCCTTGTCGACAACCGCATCCCGGTGATCGCCGAGGACAGTTGGGGCGGTGAGATCACCACGGCCGTCCTCGCCCATTTCGCGGCCTCGACGCCGCCGGAGTTCCTCGTCAACACCACCGATTTGCACAATTACAACCTGGAGCGCACCGGCAGGCCGGGTCCGCACAGCCGGGACGGCAGGCTCTTCGTGTCCGACGCGCCGGGGCTGGGCGTCGAGCCGGACCTGGAGAGCCTGGGCGAGCCGGTGGCCGTCTACGAGGCCGGCGCGGCGTGAGCCTGCGGGGCTCCCGCTGCCGCAAGGCAGGATGATCCGGGCGCGGGACGCGATCACCGCCCCGCGCCGCAGGCGCGCCCGGGGCGGATCACGCCCGCCTAGCCGAGCGGATCGCCGACCAGCGGCCTGCTGCTGCGCAGGCCCTTGAGCCAGTCGGGGCTCATCTCCGGCACCGAGGACAATAGCCGCTCCGTATACTCGTGGTGCGGCGGCACGAGGATCTCGGCCTTCGGTCCCTGCTCGACCACCCTGCCCTTGTGCATCACCACGATGTCGTCAGCGATCGCCCTGACCGTCGCGATGTCGTGCGTGATGAAAAGATAGGAAAGATCGAATGTCTTCTGCAGCCTGAGCAAGAGCTTGAGAATGTCCTCGGCCACAAGCTGGTCGAGAGCCGAGGTCACCTCGTCGCAGATGATCAGGTCCGGCTGCGCCGCCAGCGCCCTGGCGATGCAGATCCGCTGCTTCTGGCCGCCGGAAAGCTCGCCCGGATAGCGGTCGATATGATCCGGGCCGAGCTCGAGCTGCTCGAGCAGCTCGAGGATGCGCGCGTCCTGCGCAGCGCCCTTTAGCCCCAGATAGAAGCTGAGGGGGCGGCCGAGGATCTCCCGCACCCGCTGGCGCGGATTGAGCGCGGTGTCGGGCATCTGGTAGATCATCTGGATCCGCCGCAGCAGATCCGCGTCGCGGCCCTTGAGAGCCGGCGACAGCACCTTCCCCTCGAACAGGATCTCCCCCTTGCGGGGCGGCAGCAGGCCGGTGACCACCCGGGCGAGCGTCGATTTTCCCGAGCCCGACTCCCCGACCACGGCCACCGTCCGCCCCCGCGGCACGCGGATGTCCACGCCCTCGAGCACGGGTGTGGCGCCGTAGGAAGCGGCGATGCCCCGGATCTCCAGCAGGGTCTCCTTTTCCGGCCGCACCTCCCTTTTGGGCGTCCGGACCGCGAGGAGCTGCCGTGTGTAGTCTTGTGCGGGATTCTCCAGGAGCGAGCGGGTCTCGCCCTCCTCCACCAGCCTTCCGTGGCGCAGCACCATGATCCGGTCGGCGAGCTGGGCCACCACGGCCAGGTCGTGGCTGATGTAGATGGCCGCGGTCTGATGAGCCTCGACCACGTTCTTGATCGCCACCAGAACCTCGATCTGGGTGGTGACGTCGAGCGCCGTGGTGGGCTCGTCGAAGACGATGATGTCCGGCCGGCAGGCCATCGCCATGGCGATCATCGCCCGCTGCAGCTGGCCCCCCGAGACCTGGTGGGGATAGCGCTCGCCGATCGTCTCCGGATCGGGAAGCTGAAGCTCGCGAAACAGGGTCACCGCCTCGGCCCGGGCCTGCTCGCGGCTCATCACCCCGCGGGTCGTCGCCACCTCCGCATACTGGTCGATGAGCCGGTGCGCGGGATTGAACGAGGCGGCTGCCGACTGCGCCACATAGGCGATCCGCACTCCCCTCAGGCGCAGGCGCTCCGTCTCGGAAAGCTTCAGGAGATCCGTGTCGTCGAACACGATCAGCCCGTCGGTGATGCGGCAGCCGGAGCGGGCGTAGCCCATTGCCGCAAGGCCGATCGTCGACTTGCCGGCACCCGATTCGCCGATCAGCCCGAGGACCTCGCCGCGTCGGAGGACGAGATCGATGCCCTTGACGATCTCGCTCCAGCCATCCCCGCTCCGCCCCTCGATCCGCAGTCCGCTGATCTGCAGCAGCACGTCGCCACAGCCGTTTCCTGCCTTAGCCTTCATCATGCAACCCGCTCGATTCGTGGAGAAACCAGTCGACCACGAAATTGACGCCGACCGTCAGCAGCGCGATCGCCGCCGCCGGCAGCAGGGGTGTGATATCGCCGTAGGTGATGAGGATCGCATTGTCGCGAACCATCGAGCCCCAGTCGGCGGTCGGCGGCTGCACGCCGATCCCGAGAAACGAGAGAGCGCTGATCAGGAGGAACACGAAGCAGAAGCGCAGGCCGAACTCGGCCATCAGTGGCGGCAGCACGTTGGGCAGGATCTCGCGACGCAGGATCCAGCCCAGGCCCTCGCCGCGAAGCCGCGCCACCTCGACGAAGTCCATGACCGCAATATTCATTCCCGCCGCGCGCGCGAGCCTGAAGACGCGCGTGGAATCCAAAAGCGCGATGATGGCGATCAGCGTCGGGATCGAGGTCCCGAAGATCGTCAGGAGCAGCAGGGCGAAGACGAGCTGCGGGATCGCCATCAAGACGTCGGCTGTCCGGGCCAGCACCAGATCCAGCCAGCCGCCCAGGGCGGCCGCGAGCAGCCCTGCGGTGCCGCCCACGAGGAAGGCCAGGCAGGTCGTCACGAGCGCGATCCCCACCGTGTTCCTCGCGCCGTAGACGAGCCGGGTAAGCATGTCCCGCCCGAGATTGTCGGTCCCCAAAAGGAACTCGGACGTCCACGGGCTGAACTGCCCTCCGACGATGTCGCTCTCGCCGTAAGGTGCGATGAGCGGCGCGAAGACGGCGACCAGGACATAGAGCAGGATGATCGCCACGCCGAGCCTGGCGGTCCACGACGCCCTTCGCAGCGCCTTGAGGGCAGCTGCCACCCTGCCACGCCTTGGCGGCGGTGGCCCCGCCAAGGCCACCCCTTCCTCGGGCGCGGCCGGGAGCCGCGCGGGCCGTGCCTGCTTCATCATCGCGGGTGCAAGAGCCTCGGATTGGTCACGATCGACAGGATGTCGGCGGTCATGTTGAGCAGGACATAGGTGGCGGCGAAGATCAGGCTGCAGGCCTGCACGAGAGGAATGTCCCGCCGCTGGACCGAATCGATCATGAGCTGTCCCAGACCCGGATAGACGAAGATCACCTCCACCACCACGACGCCGACGACGAGATAGGCGAGATCGATCACGATGACGTTGATGATGGGTGCCAGCGCATTGGGCAGCGCGTGACGAAGAACGACGCGCCAGCGCGGGATGCCCTTGAGCGTGGCCATCTCGATATAGGAGTGCGAGAGCACGCTGATGATGGCGGCCCGCGTCATCCGCATCATGTGGCCGGTGATCACGAAGGTGAGTGTCAGGGCCGGTAGTGCCGCCCCGTGAAGCCGCTGCAGCAGGGAGGCGTCCGGCGTGATGGTCGAGAGGCTGGGAAACCAGCCCAGATTCACCGACAGCACCACGATGAGAATGTAGGCGATGAAAAATTCCGGGAACGACATCCAGGTCAAGGTGACGACGTTGACCAGCCGGTCGTACCAGCTGTCGCGGTAGAGCGCCGCAAGCACGCCCAGCGTCACGGAGACCGGCACCGCGATGCAGGCCGCCACGCCCGCCAGGAACAGGGTGTGCCCGAAGCGGCCCACGACCAGCTCGGCGACATCACGCCCGTTCGCCAGGGAATGACCGAGATCGCCCTGGAGCACGCCCGCCAGCCACTGCACGTAACGAACATGCAATGGCAGGTCGAGCCCGAGCTCGCGCCGAAAGGCGGCCACCGTTTCGGGTAACGCCGACTGTCCGAGGATCTCGGTGGCAACGTCGCCCGGCAGCAACGAGACGCCGAGGAAGATGATCAGCGAGACTACCCAGAGGATGAGCAGGCCCAGGCCGAGACGATAGACGACAAGTCTTCCGATGCTACTCATGCAGCCTCGACCAGTTGTCCGAACCGGGGGCCTTTTCCGCATGGCCCCGCCTCCGGTCGGAGGAGCGCCACCCGCAAGAGCATCCTCGTGTCGCGCCGGCATCGATGGTTGGCGTGGTAGCCACCGCGCAGCTTCTCCCTTCTGCTTCAGGCCGTCCCTGGGTGCCTCCGGGAGCTGCGCATGACACCCGGGTTGCGACGACGAGATGGCACATTTGTTCTTCTCTTGACACCCTATGGAAACAATCGTACTGGCGTCAATCAGGAATTTGACAGGCTCCCACAAGGCCTCCGCCGTTCGGCGGCCGGCAGAGCCCGCACCATGAAAAGCGTGTGCTTCCGGCCGGGCAGGACTTTGCCTCCGGGCTCGGGATCACCGCGTGCCACCTTGCCGGTCGTGGCGGGAGCCATTCGGGCATGGGGCGGATCACCCCCGGCGCCGCCGGCGGGATCTCGTTCTGACAAGCAATGCGGCCTCGACGAAGCAGGCCTGCAACGGGGAGGCAGACAATGAGCATCGGCTCAATCGGTTCCGGGCTCGTCACGCGGCGTGCGCTGCTCGGCGGAAGTACGGCCGCCCTTGCCGCAACCGCATTTCCGGGACTGGGCTGGCGCCACGCCCTGGCCGGCTCGCCGAGCCGCGGCGGGCTCCTTCGGGTCGGCTACTCCCAGGGCGGCACCAGCGACAGCCTCGATCCGACGTCCTACTTCTCGGACCCGCAATATGCGACGGGCTGGCTTTTCGGTAACAACCTGGTCGAGCTGACCCCCGATAAGATGCCGGTGCCCGAGCTCGCCCAGAGCTGGGAGAGCAAGAACGGCGCCAGGCTCTGGGCATTCTCGCTGCGCAAGGACGTCGAGTTCACCAACGGCAAGCGCCTTATTGCCGCCGATGTCGTCTACTCCCTCAAACGGCACATGGGCGCAGACTCGAAGTCGGCGGCCAAGGGACTTCTCGAGGGGATAGCCGACATCCGCGCCGACGGCGACCATGTCGTCATCGTCGAGCACGAGACCGGCGACGTCGACATCCCGGTCATCCTCGCCGACTTCCACCTCCAGATCATCCCCGAAGGCTTCAACGACTGGTCGACCTTCATCGGAACCGGCCCCTACATTCTCGATGATTTCGAGCCTGGCGTCCGGCTGACCGCGCATCGCAATCCCAACTACTGGAAGGCCGACCGCGCCTGGTTCGACGCGGTCGAGTTCACCTTCATCAACGATGCCACGGCGCGCGCCAACGCGCTGAGCACCGGCGCGGTCGACGCCATCGACCGGGTCCCGACGAAGATCGCCCATCTCATCAAGCGCAATCCCCGGCTCCAGCTGGTGGAGACCGTGGGCGGCACGTACGCCGGCACGGCGATGGATCTGAGCGGGGGGCCGTTCGACGACCTCCATGTAAGGCAGGCCATCAAGCTCGCGGTCGATCGCCAGGCGCTCGTCGATACCGTGCTCGGCGGCTACGGCGAGGCCGGCAACGATCATCCGATCCCCAGCAACGATCCGTTCTTCAACAGCGAGCTGCCCTTGCGCCAGTTCGATCCGGACAAGGCCAAATGGCATCTGGCCCAGGCCGGCCTGGGCTCGCTCGACCTCGAGCTCTGTGCGGCCGACGCTGCATTCCCCGGAGCCGTCGACAGCGCCGTGGTGATGCGCGAGCAGGCGCGGGCCGCCGGGATCAATCTCAGCGTCAGGCGCGAGTCCGATGACGGGTACTGGTCGAACGTCTGGATGAAGCGCCCCTATTTCACCACCTACTGGGGCACGCGCCCGACCCCCGGCATGATGTTCTCGCTGGCCTTCCTGTGCGGCGCGCCGTGGAACGAGACGCGCTGGTGCAATGACAGGTTCACGCAGCTCTTGAACAACGCGAAGGTCGAGAGCGACGTCGCCACCCGCCGCGAGATCTACTGGGAGATGCAGGAAATCTGCAGCAACGATGGCGGCAACTGCCTTTTCGCCTTCCCCTCGTCCGTCGACGGCTACAGCAGCAGGCTTGCCGGCGTAGGCCCCGATCTCGCCCGCGACCTGGGCGGCGCGCGTCTGGCCGAGCGCGCGTGGTTTACCGACGCGGGCTAGCGATAGCTTCGCCGCGCAGCCGGGCTGCGGCCCCGGGGCAATACCGGCCGTGCCCGGCAGCGCCGCGCCTGCGGACACGAGGCAGAGGATGGTCAGGCCGGCCTGCGGCGGGTCGAGAAGAGACATCATGATGCTGACGGCACCTTCTCCCGAGCGCCTGGTCTCGCACGACCACTGGAGCGATCTGCGCCTCTACCGGGGCATGCCCGAGATCTCCATGGAGCGGCTGCATGGCTACCGCCTGGCCCGCATACGATCGGCCCTGGCGAAGGCCGGCGCCGCGATGTGCGTCCTGGTGAGCCCGATCAGCCTCAGATATGCGGTCGACTACCGGACCTACGGACTGTTCCAGTCGCACGTTCCGACCACCTATCTTTTCGTGCCGGCGGAAGGCCCGGTGGCCATTCACGGCGTCTATGGAACGCCGCCGCTGGCCGATGCCGTGCGCCCGGCACGGCCTTTGTCGTTCTTCGACGGAGGGCCCGAGCTGGGCGATGCGGCGCGCCTTCTCGCCGACGACATCGTCGAGTATCTGGCCGAGCTCGGCACCGACAACCGGCGGGTTGCCGTCGAATATGTCAATCCCGGCATTACCCAGGCGCTGCTGCAGCGCGGCCTCGAAGTGACCGACGGCGTGGCCGTCATCGAGGAAGCGCGTCTCATCAAGTCGGCCGACGAGATCGCCTGCATGCGCTGGGCGATCGGCGTGGCCGAGCTGGGCATCGAGAAGATGAAGAGCGCCTTGCGCCCCGGGGTGACCGAGCTGCAGCTTTGGGGGCTTCTCAACTACACCAACCTCGCCAATAACGGCGACTGGCACGAAGGCCGCATGCTCGCCTCCGGTCCGCGCATCAATCCGTGGCTCCAGGAGGCCACCCAGCGGCGGATCGAGTCGGGCGACCTGGTCGGATTCGACACCGACATGGTGGGTCCGTTCGGCTATTTCGCCGACATTTCCCGAACGTTCCATTGCGGCCCGGCGAAGCCGAGCAGACGGCAAAAACAGCTCTACCGCCTCGCCGCGGAAGAGATCGAGCACAATCTCAAGCTGGTCCGGCCGGGTATCACGCTCAAGGAGTTCCAGGAACGGGCGCTGGTCCTTCCGGAGGAATTCCACGAGAATGCCTATCCCTGCCTGATCCACGGGGTCGGCATGTGCGACGAGTACCCACGGGTCAATCCGCTGTTCGGCACTCCCGGCCACTATGACGGCGAGCTGCAGAGCGGCATGGTCATCTGCGTGGAAAGCTATGTCGGCGCCGTCGGCGAGCGCGACGGCGTCAAGCTCGAGCAGCAGGTGCTGATCGTGGACGACGGCTACGAGATGCTGTCGACCTATCCGCTCGAGGAAGCGCTCCTGGACTAGCCGCGCGGGGCGAATCCCGGCTCCTTTCTCGCGAGGACGACTTCGGGGCAACGCGCCCTGTGGTCATGGTGTCCAGACCGGGCGGAGCGCCACGCCTGCCGCGCTGGCGATGAAGAAGGGATTCTCGAAGCCCGGCTTGCCGTAGACCAGCTTCGTGTCCGGCGCGTCGAGCCGCACGACCTGCCCGCCCGCGGCGCGCAGCACGGCGTCGCCGGCCGCCGCAACCGGAGGCGACTGCTCCGCCACGATGCCCGGGCCTGCCCCGAGCGCTGGCACGTCGAGGCGCCCAGTTGTGGTATCCGATAAGGTTGTTCATCCGGCCGGATGTCCTGAAGGTGGTCGTTGCGGCACGAAGCACCGCAGGACACGGGGATAGGCAACCCACCAGGCCGCCATAGGAATGCGCGAACGGCGCTGCTCGGTCGAGCCGAGATGGCGGGACGGATCGGCGAGAAGCATCGGTCGGTGGCGGAAGTCGCTGCTGGCTTTGGTGTGATCGAGCGAACGGCCCGCAAGCGGGTGGCGCGCTGGCGCGCCTAAGGTGCGGCCGGTCTCGGGGGCCGTTCCTCCAGGCCGCGGTCGCGACGTGGCGACGCCTCGGCCTTCGGGAAGGCAACAGCTGAACGGCCTCGCCGGGTCTACAGGCTCGCTGGCGCGAGCGGGCTTGGGGCACCTGGCCTCGATCGGGCCGGGAGAACCGATCCGGCGGTACCAGCGATGGGATCGGCTAGGACTACTTCCATCGCGCCATCGACGACGCCACCCGGCTCATCTGGGTCGAGTTTCTGCCGGACGAGCGCCGGTGGGCCACGACCGGCTTCCTCATACGCGCGCTCAGATGGTTCCGGGCGCGCGGCGTCCGGGGGAGCAGGTGATGACCGACAACGGTCCCGGCCAAGTCACCCGCCTCTTCTGAAAGGCCTTGCGGCTACTGGCCATCCGGCACATCCGGACCCGGCCCTACACCCCACCCTGAGAGCCCAACCCGAAAAGAGTTGAGCGGTTTCAGCGGGTTGTGATTCCGTTCCGTTGCCACACAGCACGGAGCCGACAATGCCTTGGACTGAAACCGCTCGCCGCGACTATGCCCGCCGGAGCGT
>JAWZSN010000037.1:0-39402 GCA_033875255.1 Geminicoccaceae bacterium 1502E
AACCGGACCAGACAGGTCGCTACCACACCTCTCGAAGATGCGCTCACGGCAGGCTTCCCAGCCGCCGCCTGCACATCCCCTCTACATCAACAATCACGATGTCAAAGAGCACCGGTCGTCCGCAGCGGCTACCCGGCCGCAAGAGACAACCTCCCTCGTGCGCGGCAGCACCACCGCCGCGCCACGGCCGGAGATATACCCACCGCCCCCGCGCCACGCAAGAGGCTTTCGTGACGATTCGGCGATATTCGCTGCGGCAGGATGGCCGGGCCTGAAAACCGGCGTTCGCCGGCGAGCCCGCCCTTGCGCCTCAAGACCTCCCGAGGCGCTCTCGTACCTCCCGGCAGGCCGCCGTGGACCCGGGCTCGGCGGTGGTCCAGCGCCAGGCGCGAAAGCGCAGGCCGGCCGGCAGCGGCAGCGCCTCGGCGCGCCGCACCAGGAGATTGGCGACCTTCTCGTCGAGGGTCGCGGGATCGCGCCAGAACGCCTCCTCGCTCACCACGAGGCCGCTGGCAAAACAACCCATGAGCCGGTCCAGCGTCGCCGCCTCGGCGATCACCGGACGCCCGGTGCGGTAGTCGCGGGCGAAGGGCTCGCCCTCCTCGCTGACCTCCATGAGCCGCGAATGGCTGATCAAAAGATCGTAGCGGCCGAGATAGCGCAAGGCGGCCAGCTCGTTGGTGACGAGGACGAGCTCCGCCGTCTCGAGCTCTGGCCCGAGCGCCGCGCCCAGCCGCTCCCAGCCGGGCCAGGCCGGCTGCGGCGGCACCCGGAGGTCGGCCAGCATCGCCACGCTGCGCACGACCGCGGCATTGGCGAGGAAGGCAAAGAGCAGAAAGACGACAAGCCCGCCTTGCACCACCCGCCGGCGCGGCCCGGGTAGCGGCAGGCGCGCCAGGCGGCGCACCGCAAAGGCGCGCAGCGCCGGCCAGCAGCCCGCCAGCGCCAGGCCGAACAGGGCGAAGAGGAAGGGCCAGGCATAGGCCAGGTAGCGGGTGTCCTTGAGGCCGCCGAAGGACTGCAGGAGCACGCTTGTGCCAAAGACGCAGATCGCGAGCAGGGCCGGACGCGGCGCCGCCCGCCAGGCGAGCAGCGCCAGCACTGGCACCACGGGCCACAAGGAAGGGTAATAGAGAGCCAGCCAGAGATGATAGAACCAGACCTGGTTACGCGTCGCCTCGGCCCATGGCGGGGTCCAGCGATAAAGCCCCAGCAGCTGCCCGCCCAAAGGGGTGGCGAAGAGCAAAGCGAGGCCGGCGAGACCCGCCACCAGGCCCAGCAGGAGCAGGCTGCGGCGGCGCGCCGGCGGCAGGCCCGCGAGCCACGGCAGGAGCCAGGCCAGCGCGAACCACAGACCGAGCCCCACGAGGCCGATCAGCGAGGCCGGCTGGACCAGCACCGCGAGGGCCAGGCAGAGCAGGCCGACCCCGCCGGCGATCAGCCGCCAGGCCGGTCGCAGCCGCCCCATCACCGCGCCTTCCACCGCCACCGCGCCGATCAGGAACAGCAACTCCTGGATGGCGTAGAAACGGGCGAAGCGGGCGAGCTCGAGGGTAAAGGGAGCGGTCGCGAACAGCAGGGCCGCGGTCCAGGCGGCGGCGCGTCCGGCGGTGGCGTGGAGCCAGCGGAAGAGCAGCAGGGTGGAAAGGGCGGCGGCCAGCACCGAGGGCAGCCGGGCGATCCACAGCTCGCTCTGCCCGAAAAGGTCGAACAGCCCGGCCACCAGCAGCGTGAACCACAGGCCGCGGCGATACTCGCCCTCGGCGATCACCGGCTCGCCGGTGGCGAGCCAACCCTGGGCCGCCAGGAGGTGGTAGAGCTCGTCGAAATGGGCCGGCAGGTCGAGATTGATCGCGAAGAGGGCCAGAGCGCCGACGAACAGGAGCGGCATCGCCCAGCCAGGCGGCGCCTCCCTCGTGAGCGGCACGGCGGCGGGGCGGAGGACCGGCATCGTTGCGGTATCTCTAGCTCGGGCCATGGGCATTCCGCGGTGCTGGAGAGCTGCCGGCCAGCAGCCGCTGGTAGAGCGACAAGAGGTTGGCGGCCTGGCTTTCCCAATTGTAGCGCTCGCGCACGAGGCGGCGGCCGCGCTCGCCCATGGCGCCGGCCAGGGCGGGATCGGCGGCGAGCCGGGCGACGGCGGCCTGGGCCGCTGGCGTGTCGCCGGGGGGCACGCACAGGCCCACCTCGTTGCCTTCGACCAGCTCGCGCCACACCGGGAAGCCGGAGGCCACGACCGGCAGGCCGGCGGCCATGTACTCGAAGATCTTGGTGACCTCCTTCTCGCGCGAGTGGGGAGTGTCCTCGAAGAGGGCGAGCCCGGCGGTCCAGGCCTGGCCGTAAGCCTCGAGGATGCGCTCGAAGGGCAGCGGCGCGCCGACCCCCTCCATGACCAGCCGGTGCGGGTCGGGACAGTGCCGGCGCATCGCCGCGGCGAGATCGGGCGGGCAGCGCCCCAGGCAGTGCAGCGCCCCGCCCTCGGGCAGGGCGGCGGCCAGGGCCGCCAGGCCCAGCGCCCCGCGGTCGGCCGAGAGATTGCCGGTATAGAGCAGGCGCGGGCGCCGTGGCGGCTGCCGCCCGCCTTGCGGCATGGAAGCCTCGATGCCGGCGAAGGCGTCGCGCCGCGGATAGTTGAGCACCGGCACCGCTTCGGGCAGCCAGCGGGCATAGTAGCGCTCGGCGATCACCACCGCCGAGAGGCCGCGCACCGCCAACCGCTCGGCCAGCCGGTAGAGCGGCCCGACGATGCGGCCGACGCCGGGCGGCAGATAGGGGACCAGCGCCAGCGAGGTCACATAGTCCTCGTGGACGTCGAAGACCACCGGCCGACGGGTCACAAGCCGCAGCAGCAGACCCCAGGGCAACAGCTCGGGGTCGTGAAGATGATAGAGGTCGGCGCGTTCCTCGAGGGCCGCGCGGAACACCCGCCAGGCGGTGCCGGTGACCCGGCCGAGCCGCCCCCCGGCAGGCTTCACGGCGCGCAGCCGCACGCCGTGATACTGCTCGTCCCGCTCGTGGGCGACGATCAGCACGGTCTCGTGACCGGCGGCGGCGAGGCTCGCGCACTCCTTGAAAAGAATGCGGTTGTCGTGGGCCGGGTGGACCGAGCTCAGATGCGCGATCCTGGCCGGCCGCTGGGGGGCTGCTGGCTGCACGGCCGCGGACGATAGCGATGCCGGGCGGCGGCGACCAGCGGCGCCGGCGGCAAGGCACACCCGGATGGCTCGCGCTACCCGGACCGGGGCCTAGAAATCGCGGACGAACCCCGCATAGCCCGCCGGCGGCTGCGGCCGGGCGAAGAAGAAACCCTGGCCGACATCGCATCCCAGCCCGCTCAGCGCTTCCAGGTCCTCGACATTCTCGATCCCCTCGCCGACCGCGCGGGCCGAGAGATTGTGGGCGAGATCGACGATCGCCTTGACGATGGTCCGCTCCTTGGGGACCACCGCGCAGCCCTTGACGAAGCAGCGGTCGATCTTGAGCTCGGCGAAGGGGATCTCGCGCAGCAGCGCCAGCGAGGTGAAGCCGGTGCCGAAATCGTCGATGGAAAGCTCGACGCCGTAGATCCGGGCCTTGGTGGCGGCCAGGAAGATGCTCTCGACGTCGCTCATCAGCTCGTCCTCGGTCATCTCGACCACCAGCCTTCCGGCCCCCTGGCGGCGCGCCACCTCGCACAGCCGCTCGCACACCGCCCCATCGACGAAGCTCGAGGCCGGCATGTTGATGGCGATGCTCGAGAACAGGTCCGGCCAGGCCTCGAGGTCGGCCTCGACGCGGTCGAGCACGGCCAGGGTCACCCGCCGCATGCGCTCGCCGCCGACCCCGCGCAGGAAACTGTCGGGGCCGAGCACGCCAAAGAAGGGATGGCGCAGCCGCAAGAGCGCCTCGCAGCCCAGCACGCGCCGCTCGCGCAGGCCGATCTTGGGCTGGTACCACATCTCGAGGCGGCCCTCCTCGAGGGCCTGGTCGAGATCCGGCGGCCCCAGCGTGCTGCCCAGCCCGACATGCTCGACCAGTCGCTCGCGCAGCTCGCCGCCGCGAAACGGCTTGCGCAGATGCGGCAGCATGGCGAGGCCGAGGCGCCGGCCGACGCTGCCCACCTGCTCGATGGTCGCCTCGTCGAGACCGCTGATCAGCAGCACCGCCCCGTCATAGCGCAGGGCGGCGAGGCGGCGCAGCAGGTCGACGGCATCGGCCCCGGCCAGCGAGATATCCATGATGACGAGCCGCGGCAGCTCCTGCCCGAGGCCCGCCTCGATCGCCGGCAGGTCGTCGAAGCAGCGCACCTCGAAGCCCATGCCCGAGAGCGCCAGCTCGACGAAGCTCAAGATGCCCTTCTCGTCGTCGACCACGTAGCAGAGCGGCCGCGGCTCCTGCGCCGGCCGCTCGCGCTCGATCGTCTTCATTATGTTCACCAGCAGCAGCCTTGCGACCAAGTGTCGGCGATCCTAGGCAGGCCCCTGCCTTGCGTCACCCCGTCTGCGCGGCCGGGTCGCAAGCGCCTTGCGGCTCAGGCCGCCTGGGCCGGCAGCGCAAGACGGCCGGTACGCAGCAGTGGCGCGATGCCGGCAGCCGGCTGCGGCGAGGCGAACAGCCGGCCCTGGGCCATGGTGCAGCCCTCGCGGCGCAGCCAGGCGAGCTGCTCGGCGCTTTCCACCCCGACCGCCACCAGCTCGCGCCCCAGCGCCCCGGCCAGCGCCAGGGCGGCACGCACCAAGGCGGCGGCAACCGGGTCGGCCGGGGCGGCGCGCACCAGCGCCCCCTCGAGCTTGACCCGGCGTACCGGCAGGCGGCGCAGCGCCAGCAGGCCGCCGCTCTCGGCACCGAAACGATCGAGGGCGGTAGTGATGCCGGCCGCCTGCAGACGCTCGAGGATCTGCGGCAGGCGCTGGAGGCGGGCCTCGCCGAGGCCTATCTCGGCGATCTCGAGGCACAGACGGTCCGGCGCGAGGCCGACTTCTTCAAGAAGCGCCGCGAGGCGCTTGTGGAAATCGTGGCGGCACAGCTCGGCGGTCTCCATGTTGACCGCGAGGATGCCGGGCTCGAGGCCGGCGGCGCGCCATGCCCCGGCATCGGCGGCCGCCAGGCGCAGCACCCGCTCGCCCAGCGCCTCGGCCATGCCGCTCTGCCCGGCGGCCGCCAGGAAGGCGTCGGGGGACAGCAGACCGAGGCGCGGGTGGCGCCAGCGCAGCAGCGCCTCGAGACCGAGAATGCGACCGTCGGCCAGGGCGACCTCGGGCTGGTAGCAGAGGAACAGCTGGTCCTCCTCCAGCGCCCGGGCGAGTTCCTCTTCCAGCGTGCGGCGCTCCTCGACCCGCCGGCGCAGCGCCTGGCCGAAGAAGCGCCAGTCGCCGCGGCCTGCCGCCTTGGCCTCGTAGAGAGCAAGATCGGCGTTCTTCAAAAGCTCCTCGGCGCTATCGCCGTCGGCCGGGAAGAGGGTGATGCCGATGCTGGTGCCGGTGTGGATCAGCCTTCCCTCGTGGGCGACCGGCTCGGCCAGCGCCGTCACCAGCGAGCGCGCCACCTGGGCGGCATCCTCGGGCCCGCCGGGCTCGCCCAGGATCACCGCGAACTCGTCGCCGCCGAGCCGGGCCAGGGTGTCCTCCGGGCGCAGCCGGGCGCGCAGCCGGCTGGCCACCACGTAGAGCAGCGCGTCGCCGGCATCGTGGCCCAGCGTGTCGTTGACGTTCTTGAAATTGTCGAGGTCGAGCAGCAGCAGGGCGCCCCCTGCCTTGTCTCGGCCCCCGGCGGCGAGGCGACGCTCGAGCCGGTCGTTGAACAGCAGCCGGTTGGGCAGGCCGGTGAGCTGGTCGTGATGGGCGAGGTGGCGGATCCGCTCCTCGCCCTTCTTGCGCTCGGTGATGTCCTGGGTGATGCCGAACAGGAAGGCGCCGCCGCCGGAACGCCGGCGCAGCTCGCCATGCGTCCAGATGTGGCGGATCCGCCCGCCCGGCCGGCCAAGGCGCAGCTCGACCCGGCAGGTGCCGGTGCGCGACAGCCGCTCGATGGCGGCGCGCAGCCGGCGGCGGTCGGCCGGGTGGACCGCCTCCAGGAGGAAGCGGCAGTCCAGCGCCTCCTCGACATCGAGGCCGAGGATGCGGCGCAGCTCGAGGGAGCACACGAGGGTCCCGCCGGCCGCCTCCCACTTCCAGTGGCCGAGCCGGCCGCAGCGCTGCGCCTCGAGCAGCAGCCGCTCGCTCTCGCGCAGCTCCTCCTCGACCCGGCGGCGCTCCTCGAGCTCGCCCATCGCCCGCTGGCCGGCGCGACGCAGCTCGAGCTGGTCCATCACCAGGCCGGCGAGATCACCCAAAAGCGCCAGCTCGGCGGGCTCAAGCCGGCGCGGCCGGCGGTCGAGAACGCACAGCGTGCCAAGCGGCAGCCCCTCGGGGCCCACCAGCGGCACGCCGGCGTAGAAGCGGATGTGCGGCTCGCCGGTGACCATGGTGTGGCTGGCGAAGCGGGGGTCGAGCTGCGCGTCGGGGACCTGCATGACCCGGTCCTCGAGGATGGTCCAGGCGCAAAAGGCCAGACGGCGCGGAGTCTCCTCGAGCGCCACGCCGTGCCGCGCCTTGAACCACTGGCGCTGCTCGTCGAGCAGCGAGACCAGCACCATCGGCATGTCGAGCAGACGGGCGGCAAGCCGGACGATACGGTCGAAACCCTCCTCGGGCGGCGTGTCGAGCACCGCATAGCGTCGAAGGGCGGCAAGCCGCTCGCTTTCATTGTCCGGGAAGGGCGCGCTCATCTTCTCTTGTACTGCAATGCGCGCCACGGTTATCGAAACGGCGCCACAAGGCGCTCAATGCCGCATTGGCTAAATCCTTGCAACACAAGAGTTTCTCGACAGAACTATATTAAAATTACGGAAAGTTTTATTTGTCGCGACGTGGTACTGCAGGTGCCTTCGGCAACAGCAAGCTCACCTTGGTGCCGTGCCCGGGATGGCTGGCGATCCGCACCAGGCCGCGCGACTGGCGGGCGAAGCCGTAGACCATGGGGAGTCCGAGGCCGCTGCCCTTGCCCGGCGGCTTGGTGGTGAAGAAGGGCTCGAAGACGCGCGCCAGCACCTCGCGGTCCATGCCGCTGCCGGTATCGGCGACGGCAAGCTCGACATAGCAGCCGGGCTCGATCTCCTCGCCGGCCTCGCCTTCCTCGAGCCGCCTGTTGGCAGCGCAGAGGCTAAGGGTGCCGGTGGCGGGCCCACCCGCCTTGGGGGTCATGGCGTCGCGGCCGTTGACCGCGAGATTGACGAGCGCGCTCTCGAGCTGGCCACGGTCGGCCAGCACCGGCCACAGCCCCGGCTCCTCGACGCGCTCGAGACGGATGCCGGCCCCCAGCGTGTGCTCGAGCAGCGGCGCCAGCCCGTCGAGCAGGGCTGCGACATCGAGCGGGCGCGGCGCCAGGGGCTTGCGGCGGGCAAAGGCGAGCAGCCGGTCGACCAGGTCGGCGGCGCGCTGGGCGGCCTCCAGGCCGAGGCTGGCGCAGCGCTGCAGGGCCGGCTCGTGGCCGAGCTGCTCGGCCAGGAGCTCGGCATTGCCGAGGATCACGGTCAAAAGATTGTTGAGATCGTGCGCCACGCCGCCGGTGAGCTGGCCCATCGCCTCCATCTTCTGCGCCTGGCGCAGCTGCGCCTCGGTCTCGAGGCGCTCGGTGATGTCGCGGAAATAGACGGCAAGACCGCCCTTGTGGGGAAAAGCGCGGATCTCGAGCCAGCGCTCGAGGGAGGGGTGCAGGAGCTCGAGCTCGACCGGCCTTCCCTCCTCGAGGGCCCGGTGGAAGGCGGCATGAACCGGCAGCCCGACGGTCTCGGGGAAGGCCTCCCAGAGCGGATGGCCGATGAGCTGGTCGACCGGGCGGCCGAGCAGCTGCTCGGCGCGCCGGTTGCAGTGGGTGAAGCGCCAGCCATGGTCGAGGCTGCAGAAGGCGTCCGACATCGCCTCGAAGATTCCGGCTATCTCGGCGCGCGCCGCCTCGGCCTCGGCCGCCGCCCGGGCGCGGGCCTCGAGCAGGCGGATGTTCTCGAGCTGCACCGCGGCGATCCGCGCCAGCTGGGTGAGAACCGCCTGCTCGTCGGCGCTGCGCGGGGCCCCCTCCAGCGCAATCAGCCCGAGCCGGCTGCCGTCGGCGGCGCACAGCATCAGCCTGGCAGCACCGTCGGCCTCGCCCGCCGCCCCGGCCTGCACCCCGCCGGCGAGCCGCACCCTGGCACCGCGCCCGGGAAAGAGCTCCTCGAGCACGGCAGCGAGGCGCGCTGCCAGCGGCTCGGCGGCACGCGCCGCCGGCAGCTCGCCCGAGGCGGCCGCCAGCCGGGCCAGCCGGGCCGAGTGGGCCTGGGCGGCCCGCTGCCGGGCATCGATCGCGCGCTTGATCAGGACGGCCCCGCCGAGCAGCACGATCAGCAGGACCGCCGCCATCGTCCCCTCGCTGCGCAGCTGGCGGCGCCACCCGGCCAGGAGATCGTCGAGGCCGAGTCCGACATGGACCAGCAGCGGCTGGCCGGGCAGGCGCCGGTAGGCGACCAGTCGGATCCCGCCGTCCTCGCTCCCCCCGGCGCCCAGGAAGGTGCCCCGGGCGGCCGGCGGCAGGAGGATCGGCGCGCCGCCGACCGGCTGCCGGACGAGCGGTATCCCGTCGGTCCGGGCCAGCCCCACCACGCCCTGCGGACCGACCTCGAGGGCGTCGTAGAAGTTCTGCAGCCGGGTCAGGTCGAGCAGCGCCACGAGGGTGCCGGCGCGCCCGCCGTCGCGATCGAGCAGCCGCCGCCCGACGGCCAGCACCGGCCAGCCGGCATGGAGGCCGAAACGGGCGATCGAGGGAGCGCCCAGAAGAAGCTGGTCGCTGCTGCCGGGCGGCGGCGCGGCGAGCGCGGCCGCCGAGGCCGGCCGCAGATCCTCCGGCCGGGAGGCGTGCGAGCTGTGCAGCAGGCGGCCTTCGGCATCGAGCACCAGCAGGGCCACGACATCCTCGATGTCCTGTTGACGCTCCTCGAGCAGGCCGTGCAGGACCGGCGCCAGCGCCGGATCCTCGAGCCGTTCCACGGGCAGGAGCGGGGCCAGCTCGTCCAGCGCCGTGGCGAGGCTGCCGAAGGTCTGGGCGGCATGCTGCTCGAGACTCGCAGCGAGATTACCGGCCTCGCGCCGGCCGGACTCCATGGCGGTCTCGTGGCCTCGCCAGGCCTGGACGATGAAGACCGCGAGGATCATCGCGGCCAGCAGGCCGTTGACGGCCACAAACAGCCGTCCGGGGCCGCGCGGAGCATCGGCGGGCAAGAATGGGTCCTGTGCGGGTTGCGGCTGGCCCGGCTGAAGCCGGACAGGCGAGGCTTGCAGCTCGCCGCCATGCCGGCAAGAAGACAAGCGGCCGCGCCCGCCTCAGGCGGCCAGCAGCTCCGCCGGCAGCAGCGGCTCGGGCAGGAGAGGACCGAAGGGAGCGGCGGCCGCCGTCGTGATCGCCGGACGGGCGACGGCGCGCGGCAGGCCCGGGCAAAGCTCGCCGCACGACAGCAGCTCCTCCATGACCAGCGCCGGACCCTCCTGCACCACCCCGCCGGAGAGGGGCGAGGGCGCTTCGGGCGGATGCTCGACGAGCACCAGGTCGGCGCTCGCCAGGCCTTCCTGCCAGGCAAGGACGGTCGGGCTCATGACCGGCCACCGGGCAGGTAGAAGAAGCCGCCGGTCTCGCCGATGGCGTAGAGCGGCTGGTAGGCGGCGGTCGCGGCGGCCGCCACCGGGCCACGACGCAGATTGTCGAGCATCTGCCAGTCCCCCTGCCCCTGCCCCGGGCGGGCCAGCAGCACCGCATGCTCGAGGCCCCGGACGCGGTCGCGGACCACCACCAGGCGCAGCGCCTCGGCCGGCACGCCGAGCTCGCGCAGCAGGAAATACTTGGTGATGGCGTAGTCCTCGCAGTCGCCGCCGGCCTCGAGAAACTCGAGCGGTGTCAGCCAGAGATCACCCTGGCCATGCCCCTCGCGATCGCTGCGGTATGGCAGCCGGTCGACGGCCGCGTCGATGCCGGCGAGGAGAGCGGCGTCTGTGATGCGGATCCGCTCATGCGCCGCCAGGGTACGCCGCCAGCGCCCGACGGCGGCGGCGCTCACGCCACGCGGCAGGCGACCGGCGGCAAGCTCGGCGCGCTGCGCGGCGTGGCGCTCGGCCATGGCCCGCCATTTGACGTCGGTCCTGCCCCAGCGGTCGGCGAGCTCGACCTGCCCCCAAAGGCGCGCCTGGGGGGGAGGCTGCACGGGTGGCAGCGCCGCGACGGGGCGCGACATCGCAACAGCCAGCAGCAGCCCTGCCAGGAAGGCGGCGTGGCGCCGCGTCTCGGATAGCCTCTTGCCCATGCATTGCCCGCCGCGCCGCCGCTTCCAGCCGAAGAGCGAGGCCGGCGGCGCTTCCGGGGCGTCTACGATGAACGTGGATAGCGTTCAACAATAAACTAATAAACTTAAAAAGTGAGATTTACGCCGGGAATTGACGTTTAATTCGCCCGAAATTCCGCTCTTTCGAGTCTGCGGCAGCGCGACCAATTCCCGAGGAATGTTTCCCTTTAACGGCGTTGCCGGCGCGGGAGCTCAGCGCAGCAGGGCGCGGCGCGGCTGAAGATAGCTGACGCTGCGCGGCGGTGCCGGCGGCGCCGAGGGCTCGAGGCGGATCCCCTCGTCGGTAAGCTCGAGGCGGGCCTGCGGGTAGACCAGCTGGGCCTCCTTCACCGCCTCCTTGAACTTGCCGCGAAAGTCGCGCTCGCGGGCATAGTTCGGGCCGAACGCCTGGTAGAGGGCGCGCCAGGTGATCGTCGCCGGCTGCTCCAGGGCGTGCAGCCGATAGGCCAGCCACAAATAGACATCGAGGGCCAGGCTCTTGCCGGCCAAGGCCCGGATGGCCGGCTCGAAGAGAACCGCCGGGTGGCGGATGAGGGCCTCGTAGAAGCTTTCGGAGAGCTGGATCAGCTCGGGAAACAGCTCCTGCTGGCGCGACATCGGTGCGTCGAAGGGGGCGAGGTTGAAGGAGCCGCGGATGATCGTGTCCTGCCAGCGCTCCTTGCCGTTGGGCCCCTCGTAGGCGACCGTCACCAGCGAACGCTCGATCCGCAGCGCCTGCTCGCGCGCCGTCCGGTAGCCCTTGCCCGACGAGTCCATGCCCATGGCCCGCAGCCAGGCGTGCATCGAGCGGCCCAGCTCCACCTTGCGCGAGCGGTTCCGGTAGGCCTCGTTTTGCAGGTAGATCATCATCAGCCGGCCGGTGGCGCCGTAGGGCACGCCGAAATAGCGGCCCTGCTCGTCCTTGGTCGGCTGGATCATGAGGGTCGCGCCCTCGCCGTTCGAGCGCTGCCAGACAGCGTCCGGAGCGATGCGCCGGTGCGGCAGGTAGATCGTGCAGAGGATCGAGTGCAGGTGGGTGGTGGCCGTCGGATTCTCGGCGCCCTGCTCGAGAATGTCGGCTGCCAGCCGTAGCCGGGCGCGCTCCTTGGCACTGCCCGCCTTGCGCAGCGCGGCTGCCAGTCCTTCGCGCATGATGAGCTCGTGCTCGGCAGCCATGCAGCCTGTTCTCCGTCGATCGGCCAGCCGCCGACCGGGTCGGAAGGGTCCGCCGCATCGACGCCAACTCGGCATTCGTTCCTGCAAGCCGGTTTCATAACCCGGCTGCGGGGTGTCTGTCGATTCGGGATTTGGTCGCGCACGCACGCGCGTTTCATATTTTGATTCTTCTATTTTGCAGCTTCTTATAGGGCGCGACCAATTCCCGAATCTTGCGCGACCAATTCCCGAACGCCCAGGTTGAGCGCGACCAATTCCCGAAGGATAACTCGGCCTTTCTGTGGATAACTTTATCGATACGCGATACAAGCGCGACCAATTCCCGAAGGATAACTCGGCCTTTCTGTGGATAACTCGGTTGGGCGCGACCAATTCCCGAACGCGAAAAGCGTATTTTCATCAAGCTCAAAAGCGCATTGCGCGATTATCGGGACAGTTCTACCTGAGCCGCGACCAATTCCCGAAGTATCTTGTCCTATAAAATGCACTATGGTATGCATTTAATGCGACGATAAGTCGCAGTGTTTGGGCGCCGGCGCCCTTGGAAAACGACGTGACGAGGGCCGGCTCGCGGTTTCCACGACCGGCTCAGCGGTGCGGCGGCGGGCTCTCGGGATCGGCGGGGTGCGGGGCCTCGCGCATGGGCTGGCGGGTGAAGCCCTCGGGCGGGGCCATCTCGCTGGCGTCGCGGGCGATCTCGACCGGGCTGGCGAGATAGGCGGTCAGGAGCTCGGCCAGCGAGCGCAGTGCGTGGAGATGGGCGCGCTCCCAGCCATGGCTGGAATCGAGACCGAAGGTGACGAGCGCGGTGCGCACGTCCGCCCCCGCCTCGATCGCCGAGGCGCTGTCGGAACGGTACCAGCGAAAGACGTCCTTTTGGCAGTCGATGGCGTGCTCGCGGCACAGCTCGACCAGCTTGCGGGTCAGGTGCCAGTCGAACGGGCCGGTCTGATCGGCCATGGCGATGGTGACGCCGGACTCCTCGCTGGCCTGGCCCGGGCCCACCGTGCCGTTATCGACCGCCACCATCGAGGCGATCTCGGGGGTCAGCAGGGCCGAGGCCCCGACGCCGACCTCCTCGGCGATCGAGAACAGCCAGAAACTGTCGACCGGGGTCGTGACCTCCTCGCGCCGCAGCGCCTCGAGGGCCGCCAGCATGACCGCCACCCCGGCCTTGTCGTCGAGATGGCGGGAGACCACGAAACCTTCGGGCAGGAGCTCGGGCTGGGGGTCGATCGCCACGATGTCGCCCACCGCGACGCCCAGCCCCTCCAGCTCGCCGGGGCTGCGCGCCCAGGCGTCGACCCGGAGCTCGACGAACGGCCAGCCGGTGGGCTGGCTGTCGACCTCCTCGTTGAAGATGTGGCCCGACGCCTTGAGCGGCAGAATGGTGCCGCGATAGCTGCCGCGCTCGCTGAAGAGGGTGCAGCGCGCTCCCGCCGCGAAGCGCGCCGACCAGGTGCCGATCGGCACCAGCTCGAGCCGGCCGTTCTCCTTGAGCCGTTTCACCTGGGCGCCCAGCGTATCGAGATGGGCGACCACGGCGCGGGCCGGACGGGCGGCGGCGCCCCGGCGACGGGCGCGGATGGCGCCGCGCCGGGTAAGCTCGACCTCGAGCCCGAGCCGCTCCAGCTCGGCCGAGACGAGCCGCACCACGGCATCGGTGTAGCCGCTCGGGCTGGGGGTCCCGAGCAGCTCGAGAAGCCGCGCCACGAGATAGTCGGTGTCGATGTGCAAGGGCGCCATCAGCCCGCGCCCGAGGGCCGGCCCGGTTGCTGCCGGATCGCCTGTTGCCGGGCCGCCTGTTGCCGGATCGATTGGGGAAACAGCAGGTCGACAAAACGCTCGGCGGTGGGGTGCGGCTCGTGGTTGGCGAGGCCCGGCCGCTCGTTGGCCTCGATGAAGACATGAGCGGGCTCGCGCACCGAGCCCACCATGAGATCGATGCCGGCCACCGGTATGCCGATCGCCCGGGCAGCCTTGACCGCCGCTTCGACCAGCGCCGGGTGCACCTCGCCGGTGACGTCGTGGATGGTGCCACCGGTGTGCAGGTTGGCGGTCCGGCGCACCTGCACCTCGGTGCCGGCGGGCGGCACCTCCTCGAGGGTGAAGCCGGCAGCCTGCACGCAGCGCTCGGTCTCGGCATCGAGAGGGATCGAGGATTCGCCGCCGGTTGCCGCCGCCCGCCGGCGGCTCTGCCGCTCGATCAGCTCCTTGAGGCTCGCCTGGCCGTCGCCCACCACCCGGGCCGGCCGGCGCACCGCCGCTGCCACCAACCTGTAGTCGATCACCACCAGCCGCAGGTCCAGGCCGGTGGCGCAGGCCTCGATCAGCACCTTCTCGCAGTGCAGACGGGCCTCCTCGACCGCCTTGCGGACCGAGGCCACGTCCTCGAGTCCGACCGCCACACCCTGGCCCTGCTCGCCGCGCGCCGGTTTGACCACTACCGCACCGTGCCGGGCGAGGAACGCCTCGAGGGCCTTCGGGTCGTCGCCCTCGATCTGCTCGGGCACGGCGATCCCGGCCCGCGCCACGACCCGCCGGGTCACCGCCTTGTCGTCGCAGATCGAGAGGGCCACGGCGCTGGTGAGCTCGGACAGGCTCTCGCGGCACAGGATCGAGCGGCCACCCAGGGACAGCCGGAAGAAGCCGCCCGGGGCGTCGACCACCTCCACCGCGATGCCGCGGCGGCGGGCCTCGTCGGTGATCAGCCTGGCATAGGGGTTGAGCCCGGCCTCGGGCGGCTCGCCGACGAACAGCTTCTCGTTGATGGGGTTCTTGCGCTTCACCGAGAAGAACGGCACCCGCACGAAGCCCAGCTTCTCGTAGAGTGCCAAAGCCTGCTCGTTGTCGTGCATCACCGAGAGATCGAGAAAGGCCCGGCCGCGCGCCTTGAACATCTCCGCCAGGTGGCGCACCAGCGCCTCGCCGATGCCCGGCTGGGCGGCCTGGGGGTCGACCGCCAGACACCATAGCGAGCAGCCCCGCTCAGGGTCGCCGAAGGCGCGGACATGGTCGATGCCGGTGACCGTGCCGAGAATGGCCCCGCTCGCCTCGTCCTCGGCCACCAGGTGGGTGATCACCCGGTGATCGAGGCTGCGCCACATCACCTCCTCGGCCAGAGGCACCATGTTGCGGGTCAGGTAGATGCGATTGACCTCCGCCAGATCGACGGCCGAGCAGAGCCGGCGGACCACGAAGCCGCGCGGTCGGCGTCGCCCGCTGCGATAGGTGGAGAGATCGAGCCGGCAGGTGTGCGAGGGGTCGAGGAAGAGATCCTGCGGCGCCGCCGCCAGCACCAGATGCGGGTCGCGGACATAGACGGCGATGTCGCGCCGTTCGGGCGCCTCGCCCCGCATCGCCCGGGCCAGCTCGCCCGGGTCGGCGAAGGTCTGGGCGAACAGCAGCCGGCCCCAGCCGCAGTCCACGCTGGTGCGCGGCCGCGGCGCGGGTGGCGGGCCGTCATGCTGGGCGATGGGCGGCTTGAGACCGCCGGTGCGCAGGCGGCGCAGGCGGTGGGCGAAAGGTGCGGCGCTGCGGCCTCTGCCCGGGGCGGTCATGCTCTCTCTCCTCGGATGCCTCAGACGCCGCGGGCCTGCAGCCACAGCTCCAGAAGACCCGCCTGCCACAGCTCCGAGCCGCGCAGCGGGGTGATGTGGCCCTTGGGGTCGGCCAGCAGCGCGTCGAGCCAGTCGCGGCGGAAGAGGCCGCGCTCGCGGGCCGCCCGCGAGCCCAGCGCGTCCCGCACCATCTCCAGGTAGGGCCCCTCGAGATATTTGAGCGCCGGCACCGGGAAATAGCCCTTCTTGCGGTCGATCACCTCGGCGGGAATCACCCGCCGGGCGGCCTCCTTGAGCACGCCCTTGCCGCCCTGGGCGAGCTTGAGGGCGCCCGGCACCCGGGCCGCCAGCTCCACCAGCTCGTGGTCGAGGAACGGCACCCGGGCCTCGAGCCCGTGCGCCATGGTCATGTTGTCGACCCGCTTGACCGGGTCCTCCACCAGCATGACGGTGGAATCGAGCCGCAGCGCCTTGTCGAGGGGCTCGGGCGCCCCCTCCATGGCGAAATGCGCCTCGACGAACGCCCGCGCCTCGTCACGCTTCAGGTGCCACTCGGGAGCGAGCTGGCCGGCCAGCGTGGCGTGGTCGCGGTCGAAGAAGCGCCCGGCATAGGTGCTCACCGGGTCGTTGGTGGCGGCCATGGGCGGGTACCAGTGATAGCCGGCGAAGACCTCGTCGGCCCCCTGCCCCGACTGCACCACCTTCACGTGCCGGGCCACCTCCCGGGAGAGCAGCCAGAAGGCCACGTTGTCGTAGGACACCATGGGCTCGGCCATGGCCTCGATGGCCGACGGCAGGGCCTCGAGCAGGTCGGATTCCGGCACGAAGATCTGGTGATGGCGGGTTCCGAAGTGGCGCGCCACGAGATCGGAGTAGGAGAACTCGTCGCCCTTCTCGCCGTGCACCTCGGCAAAGCCGATGGAGAAGGTCAAAAGATCCTTCTGCCCGGCCTCGGCCAGAAGCCCGACGATGAGCGAGGAATCCACCCCGCCCGAGAGCAGCACCCCCACCGGCACGTCGGCCACCATGCGCCGCGCCACCGCAAGGCGCAGGGCGTCCAGCACCCGCTCCTCCCAGGCCTCGGCGGAGAGCCCCGCCTCGGCGGGGTCGGAAGCGAAGGAGAGGCTCCACCAGCGCTTCTCGCGGCTGGTGCCGTCCGGCTCGACGATGCGCAGCGTGGCCGGCGGCAGCTTGCGCACGCCTTGGAGGATGGTGCGCGGCGCCGGCACCACGGCGTGGAAGCTCATATAGTGCTGCAGCGCCACCCGGTCGATCGAGCTGTCGACGTCGCCCGCCGCAAGCAGAGCCGGCAGGGTCGAGGCGAAGCGCAGCCGGCCCCGGCCCTCGGCGAGATAAAGCGGCTTGATGCCGAAGCGGTCGCGGGCCAGCACCAGCCGGCCGCTCTCGCGCTCGAGGATGGCGAAGGCGAACATGCCCTGCAGGCGCGAGAGGCTCGCCTCGCCCCAGGCGTGCCAGGCCTTGAGGATCACCTCGGTGTCGCCGCTCGAGAAGAACCGGTAGCCGAGCCCCTCGAGATCCCGGCGCAGCGCCGGGTAATTGTAGATGCAGCCGTTGAAGGCGATCTCGAGCCCGAGCTCGGGATCGCCCATGGGCTGGGCCGCCTTGTCGCTCAGATCGATGATCTTCAGGCGGCGGTGCCCGAGCCCGGCCCGCCCCTGCAGGCGCAGCCCGGCACCGTCGGGTCCCCTGGGTGCCATCGCTGCTGCCATGCGCTCGAGGACGGAAGCCGAGGCGTGGCTGCCGTCGAAGGTGATCTCGCCACAGATGCCGCACATGGGTCGGGAACCGTGCGGCAGCGGGGATGGTTCCCAAAAGGGCTGCCGATCAAGGCGCTGCGCGGCTTTCTTTTCCGATTTTCTGTCAGTTGGCGGCGGTGCACGGAGGACGGACGGCGCCTTTCCGGCCTGGCGCCGTCGAACCCCGGAAAAAGAACAAAAAAGGCCGCGCGCAGCGCCTTGCTAGCGCGTCGCCTCCCGCACCACCGCCTCCACGACATCCGTGGCGCGGTGCATGGCGGCCTCGTCCAGGGTCGGGTGGACCAGCAGCATGAGCGAGGTATGGCCCAGCTCGCGGGCCACCGGCAGCGGGGCCGGCGGCGCGAAGCCACGCTCGGCCATGGCCTTCTCGCGATAGATCTCCGGGCAGGCGCCGGAGAAGCAGGGCACACCGCGGGCCGTGACCTCTCCCATCACCCGATCGCGGCTCCAGCCCTCCTTCAACGCCTCGGGGCGGATGAAGCAGTAGAACTTGTACCAGGCGTGAGCGAAACCCTCGGGCGGCGACGGCACGCGGAGCGCCTCGAGCCGGCCGAGCCGCTCGGCGAGGATCCCGGCATTGCGGGCGCGCACGGCCAGCCAATCGCCGAGCTTGGCGAGCTGGAGGCGGCCGATGGCGCTTTGCACCTCGGTGAGCCGCCAGTTCGAGCCCAGCTTCTCGTGCAGCCAGCGAAAGCCCGGCGCGTGGGTGCGCTCGTAGACCGCCTCCCAGGACTTGCCGTGGTCCTTGTAGGACCAGGCTTCGCGCCACAGCGCCTCGTCGTCGGTGGTGATCATGCCGCCCTCGCCGGCAGTGGTCATGATCTTGTCCTGGCAGAACGAGAAGGCGTTGAAATGCCCGAAGCTGCCGACCCGCCTTCCCCCGACCTCGGCCCCGTGCGCCTGGGCGCAGTCCTCGATGACCGCGAGATTTCGCGATTTAGCGAGATCGATAATTCCCGGCATGTCGCAGGGCCAGCCGGCCAGGTGCACCGGCATGACCGCCTTGGTGCGCGGGGTGAGCACCCGCTCGATGGTGGAGGGCGTGATGTTCTGGCTGTCGCGGTCGATGTCGGCGAAGACCGGCACCGCACCCAGCAGCGCCACCGAGGAGGCCGAGGCGAAGTAGGAGCGCGGGGTCACCACCACCTCGTCGCCCGGGCGGATTCCCAGGACGATCAGGGCGAGCTCGATGGCCAGCGAGCCGTTGGCCAGCGCTATGGCGTGGCGCGTGCCGGCGAAGGCGGCGAACTCGCGCTCGAACGCCCTGCCCTCCTCGCCGGTCCAGTAATTGACCCGCCCCGAGGCCAGCACCCGGCCCGCCGCCTCGATCTCGTCCTGGGCGAAGAAGGGCCAGGGCGCCTTGCCCGTGCCCGCCGCCGCCGCCGTCGCGGGCATGATCGCCGTCGCCGCCTGCGCCATCGCCGCTCGTCTCCGCTTGTCCCGAAGGCCCTGTCCTAGCACCGCCGGCGGCGAGCACCAGCCTGCCGCCGCCCTCGCCCATCCTCCCGTGCGCCCGCCCTTTCGGGCAATGGTCCCGCAAGCGGCTCAGCCGTGCCGTGCGAGATACTCGCCCACCGCGTCGCGGATGATGTCCACGGCATAGCGGCGCTCGCCGCGCTCCACCGTCTCGCGGGTCACCTGCGCCTGGAGCGCCGCCCATTCCTCGACGCTCAGGCGGATGGTGGTCTGCCGGCCCGGCGCCTCGTGGCGCGGCGGCCGGCCGCGTCCCCGCTTCCCGCCGGCGGCGTCCCCCTCCCCTGCCCCGGCCGGGGCCGGCGGCGCGGCGGGAGCGGCCCCGACACCTGGGCCGACACCGGCCGGGGCCGCCGGCTTCTGCGAGGCCGCCTTGCCGGCCGGCGCCGGGCGGGCCGCGCCGGCGACCGCCGCCGAGGCCGGGCTCACCATGCCCGATTTCACGTCCAGCGAGCGCAGACGGTCAGCGATGCTGCGCGACATGTCCGAGCCTCCCCTTGAGCCAGCTCCACACCTTCTTGAACTCCTCCACGCCGGGATTGCGGGCGTCGTACTCGGCCAGCGCCTGGCCGGTGAGCAGCGAGTAGGAGACGCCGACCCGGTGGACCACTGCGGTGGGGCAGACCGGCAGGCCGTAGCCGGCGAGCGCGGTGCGCGCCCCCTCGACCACCGCCGAGCGGGCCGGCACGTCGTTGAGCACCACCGCGCCGGCCGTCCCGGCCGCGGCGATCGCCTCGGCGGTGGGGCGCGCCGCCATGATGTCGAGAAATCCCGCCTTGCTGGTCATCACCACCAGCTGCGCAGCCTCGATCGCCTCGGCGATCACCGTGCCGGGGCGCGGCGTGCCGGCCGGGGTATCGAGGATCACCAGCCTTGCTCCGGCCGCCCGGCAGCCCTCGAGGATCGCCGCGAGCCCGCCCTCCCCGGGCAGCTCGGCTACCACCGGCCGCTCGGCGGCACGCTGCAGGCGCCACTGGGCGAGGCCGCGATGCTCGTCGCAGTCGACGATCGCCACCGGCCCGTCGCGCCGGTCGGCGAGCACCCCCAGATTGATGGCCAGGGTCGACTTGCCCGTGCCGCCCTTCTGGCTCGCGATCGTCATCACCTGCATGAACGCTCCATCCCCTCGCTGCCCGCCTTTCCCGCTCTATCAGGCCCGCGAGCCCGCGACATCGCGATACCGCGAGCCCGGGGCATCACGGCATCGTGGTGTCGCCATACCGTCACACCTAAAAATCGATATATCACAAAATTTAAAAATATAAATTTATCGGTATCGATAAATCAAGCAACGGCGAGGCTGTACTGGGGCGCGCAGCGGGCTTCCATGCATACGGCGATACGGTCCGCACCCGCCCTCCCCGGGCTACTGCGCCCCCGGCAAAAGGGCTAGGCTCGTCACTTGCGACAGGAAACGGCAGAGGTCGGCGATGTGCGGCATTCTCGGGATCGTGGGCAGGCTGGCGGAAGGCCCGGAGCCGGCCTTTGCTGCCGCTCTCGACCGGATCGCCCATCGCGGTCCCGACGATGCGGCGGTGTTCTCCGCCCCGGGGGTGCGGCTGGGCCATCGCCGGCTCTCGATCATCGATCTCTCCTCCGCCGGCCGGCAGCCCATGGAGGATGCGCAAAGCGGGGCGCAGATCGTCTTCAACGGCGAGATCTACAACTATCTGGAGCTCAAGGCCGAGCTCGAGGCGCTGGGTGAGCGCTTTGCCACACGCACCGACACGGAGGTGCTGCTCAGGGCGCTGCTGCGCTGGGGGGAGGGGGCGCTGCCGCGGCTCAACGGCATGTTCGCCTTCGCGCTGTGGCTGCCGCGCGAGCAGCGGCTGCTCTTCGCCCGCGACCGGTTCGGGGTGAAGCCCTTCGTCTGGGCGATGCGCGAGGGCAGCCTGGGTTTCGCCTCCGAGCCCAAGGCGCTCCTGGCCGCCATGGATCTGCCCGGCGCGCCGGATGCGGCGGTGCTGGCCGATTTTCTGGTGTGGGGGGTGGCGCGCAGCCCCGGCCGCACCTTCTTCGAGGGCCTGCAGCAGCTCCCGTCGGGCCATTGCGGCAGCTTCCGGATCGGCGACGCCGCGCCCTCCCTGCGCCGCTGGTGGGACTATCCCGACCGGCCGCCGGAGCCGGCCGACGCACGGGCCGCCGCCGAGCGCTTCGCCGAGCTCTTCGACGATGCGGTGCGGCTGCGCTTGCGCAGCGACGTGCCGGTCGGCGTGTCGCTCTCGGGCGGGCTCGATTCCACCGCGGTGCTGGCCGGCTGGATGAAGATCGGGGCCGCAGCACCGCTCTGCCTGACCTCGGTCTACGGGCAGAGCGGCGGGGGCGAATCGGGCTGGGCGCGCCGCGCCTGCGCGCCCTACGGGCTCTCGCCGGTCGAGGCGATGGCGGCCCAGGACGAATGGCTGGACGTGCTCGAGCAGGTCGCCTGGCACATGGACGCGCCCTGCGACACGCCGGCGGTGTTCCCGGTCTGGTGCCTGATGCGCGAGGCCCGTGCCCGCGGCGTGCCGGTGATGCTGGAAGGGCAGGGGGCCGACGAGATGTTCGCCGGCTACACCGCCTATGCCGGCATCGACCTCGCCGGCCGGCTCGGCCGCCTGGATCTCGCCGGCTTCGCCCGGGGCCTGGGCGCCTACCGGCGGACCTTCCCGCTGCGCAACCTGCTGAGCCAGGTCGCCCGCACCCTGGTGCCGGGCCCGGCTACCATGGCGCGCGCCCGACTGGGCGGCCTTTCCGTGCTGCGCCCGGAGCTCGCCGCGGCGGTGCCCGGCCTGGCCGGCCTGCCCGCCCCGGCCGGGGCGCCGCCGGCAGCGCTCGCTGACGACCCGGTGAGCGCCCGGCTGTGGCAGAGCCACAGCTTCGATTCGCTGCCCCGCTACCTGCACTATTCGGATGCCATCGGCATGGCGCACGCCATCGAATCGCGCATGCCCTTCATGGACTGGCGGCTGGTCGAATGGGCCTTCGCCCAGCCCACCGCGATCAAGCTCAAGGACGGCCGGACCAAATGGCCGGTGCGCGCCTATCTCGAGGCCAACGGCCAGAGGGCGATCGCCGAGCGTACCGACAAGAAGGGCTATCCGACCCCGCTCGCCGCCTGGCTCAGGGGCGAGGCCGGCAATGCCGTGCGCGATCTTTTGACCGCCGGCGAGGCGCGGATCGCCGCCTGGTGCGAGCCGCGCGAGATCGCCCGCCTGTTCGAGCGGCGGCGCAGCCCCGGCGGGGCGGGCGACCTGCTGCTCTTCCGGCTGCTCTCGACCGAGCTGTGGCTGCGCGGCCGCGAGCGCCGCACCGCCATTCCGGCAGCGCCGGCGGCAGCGCCCGCCCTCGCGACGGCGGGCTGAAGCGATGCGCGTGTGGACCGTCCATATCGGCGAGACCCCGCCGACCGAGAGCGGCGGCCGGCCGTTCCGCTACACCTTGCTGGCCCGGGCCCTGCGGGCCCGCGGCCACGAGCTGGTGCAGTGGTATCCGACCTTCGCGCACCTCACCAAGACCTGGCGCGCCGGCGAGGACCAGCTGCTCGAGGTCGAGCCCGGCTGGCAGGTCCGGCTCGTCCATGCCGGCGGCTATCGTCGCCATGTCGGGCTCGCCCGGCTGCTGTTCTACCGCCGCCTCGCCCGGCGCATCCGCGAGCTCGCCCCGGCCCATGCGGCCCCCGACCTGATCCTCGCCGGCCTGCCCGCACCGGAGGTCTGCGAAGCGGTGGTCGACATCGCCGCGGCCAGCGGCGCCAGGGCGGTGATCGACGTCCAGGACCTGTGGCCGGACATCTACCTCACTCTCCTGCCCGAGCGCCTGCGCCCGCTGGCAAGGCCGCTGCTGGCGCCGCTGCAGCGCCGCAACCGGCGGGTCTTCGCCGGGGCCGATGCCGTCAGCGGCGTCTCGCAAGGCTATATGGAATGGGGCAGGGGCTTCGCGCCGGGGCGGGAGGGCAGGATCGACCGGGCCTTTCCGCTGGCGGTCGATCCCTACCGGCCGGAGCCGGCGGCGCTGGCGGCGGCCGAGGCGAAGCTGCTCGGGCGGGGCGTCGATCCCTCGCTCTTCACCGCCTGCTTTCTGGGCCTCTTCACCCGCACCATCGACATGGAGACGGTGCTCGACGCGCTGCGCCTGCTCGAGGAGCGGGGCGGGCCGCCGGTCCAGCTCCTGCTGTGCGGCGACGGGCCGATGGGCGAGGCCTTCCGGGCCCGTGCCCAGGGTCTGCGCCACGTCCATTTTCTGGGCTGGTCGGACGCCACGACGATGGCGGCGGTGACCGGCATGGCCTCGGTGGGTCTCGCCGCCTACGGCCGCCTCGCCATCCAGTCGATCCCCAACAAGCCGCTGGAATATCTGGGCAGCGACCTGGCGCTGCTGTCCTCGCTGCCCGGCGAGATGGCGCGGATCGTCGAGGAGACCGGCTGCGGCTTCTCCTACCGGCCGGGCGACGCGGCGGCGCTGGCCGGGCTTCTCGCCCGGCTGCGCGACGAGCCGGCGCTGCTGGCAGCCGTGCGGGCCCGCGCCGCCGCGGCCTTCGAGGAGCGTTTCGCCGCCCGGGCCGTCTACCAGGCCATGGCATCCTGGCTCGAGGAGGTGGCAGGCCTGCCACAGCCCCGGCCGGCGCCGGCCGCCATGGCACCGGCCGGCTGAGCGCCGGCCGCTCCCGCTTCCCCGAGCCTTTCCGGAGGGCCGATGACTCTGCCCGAGCCACGCCGTGATCGTTCCGCCGCCGCCCTGCCCGGCGAGGCCCTGTGGCTGACCCCGAAGGATCCGCGCTGGGACACGCTGGTCGCCCGGGCGGCTCTTGCCGACGCCTATCACCGCGCCGCCTACCACGCCCTCGCCGAGGCCCGCGGGGAAGGCCGGGCCCGGCTCTTCGCATGGTGCGAGGGCGAGGCTTTCGTGGCCCTGCCGATGCTGCTGCGGCCGCTGGCGGAGATTGCCGGGCTCGAGGGCGAGACGGGCTGCGATGCCGGCTCGGTCTACGGCTATCCCGGGCCGATCGCCTCGCCGGCCCCCTTGCCCGAGGGCATGCCCGGCCGCTTCGGCCGGGCGCTTGCAGCCGGGCTCGGCGAGCTGGGCACGGTCAGTCTGTTCTCGCGACTCAACCCGCTGCTCGACCAGGCGCCGCTCCTGGCCGGTCTCGGCGAGGTGCACGAGCACGGACCCACCGTCTCGGTCGACCTCACCCGGAGCCCGCAAGAGCGCCGCGCCGCCTGCCGCAAGGCTACCCGCTACGATCTGCGACGCCTCGAGGAACAGGGCTTCACGGTGGCGCCGGCAAGAAGCGAGGAGGAGCTTGCGGCCTTCGCCGGGATCTACCGCGAGAACATGCAAAGGGTCGAGGCCGACGCCTACTATTTCTTCGACGATGCCTACTTCACCCGGCTCGCTTGTGAGTTCGGCGAAGACCTGGTGCTCCTGCTGTGCCGTAAGGAAGGCGCCCTCGCTGCCGGCGCCCTGTTCTTTCGCAGCGGATCCATCGCCCAGTACCACCTCTCGGCGACCGCCGCGCCCTTCCTCGCCGCAGGACCCGTCAAGCTCGTGCTCGACGCCGCCGCGCAACATCTGGGTGCGCGTGGGGCAAAATGCCTGCATCTGGGCGGCGGGCGGGGCGGAACCGAGGATTCGCTGTTTCGTTTCAAGGCTGGTTTCGGTCCCGACCGCCATCCCTTTTGTACCTGGCGCTGGGTGCTGGACCCTGTGACCGCCACCCGTCTCGCGAAACGTCGCGAGGCGCTGCGGGGAGCGGCACCCGCCGGGTTCTTCCCGGCACATCGCGCCTGACGCCACCACGGGCGCGGAACGGGGAGGGGACATGACCGTCATAGGTGAATACGTCAGTGACGCAGCAAGTGTCGCTTGCAGGTTGGCAACACCTCTCCCCGAAGCGCACAATTTTATTGTTATTTTAGGCAGATCCGCGAGCAAACGGAGTGTTTCCGCCTAGACTGCCGAGCTTTCCTCCTCCGCTTCAACCAGGTGCCTGCCAGGGAATGCGCAAGATCGACTCCTCCTCCCCCCAGCCCACACCCGCCCACCGGCAGGGCCTGGGTCGGCGTCTGCGGCTGGGGGCCGCGGTGCTGCGCTGGCGGATCGCGAGCCGGCTGCCGGCGAGCCCGCGCCAGCTGGTGATCGTCGCGCACGACCTGGTGGTGGCGGCGCTGAGCTTCGCCATGGCGGTGATCCTGCGCTTCGGCACCACCGAGCTCGGGCCCGAGCGGATCGACGCGCTGGTCCAGGGGGTGCCGCTGTTCACCCTCGTGGCAGGCTTGTGCTTTCTCTATTTCGGGGTGCATCGCGAGGTCTGGCGCTATGCCTCGACCTCCAACCTCCTGACCATCATGCAGGCCTCGACGGTCGCCGTCCTGGTCTTCTTCCTGATCTCCTTCACCGTCGACCGGACCCACGGCATTCCCCGCTCGGTGCCGTTGATCCAGTGGTTCGTGCTGATCGTCATGCTGGGCGGGCCGCGCTTCCTCTACCGGCTGCTCGTCCAATATCGCGGCCGGCAGAACGCCGAGGGCATGGGGCCGATCCCGGTGCTGCTGGTCGGCGCCGAGGAAGGGGCCGCCCTGTTCCTGCGGGCGCTGCAGCACGAGACGCGGCAGCTCTACCGGGCGGTCGGCATCCTCGACATGGTACGTGGCGACCGCGGCCGGCAGATCCTCGACGTGCCGGTGCTGGGCACGGTCGAGGAGCTGCCGCGGGCCCTGCGCCAGCTCGAGGTGCGCGGCCTGCGCCCGCAGAAGATCGTGGTGACGGTGCCCCTGGGCGGCGAGCGGATGCGCGAGCTGGTGACCCAGGCCGAGCGCCACAAGCTCACCGTCTGCCGGCTGCCCTCGCTCACCGACTTCCGCCAGGCCTTCGACGACGGACGGCTGGAGCTGCGGCCGGTGCAGCTCGAGGATCTTCTCGGACGCCCCCAGGTGGTGCTCGACCAGGCCGCCATCGATGCCCTGGTGCATGGCCGCCGGGTGCTGATCACCGGCGCCGGCGGCTCGATCGGCAGCGAGCTGGTGCGCCAGATCGCCAGGCTCGGCCCGGCGCGGCTCGTGCTGATGGATTCCGGCGAGTACAATCTCTACGCCATCGACCACGAGATCGCCGCCCGCCACACCGAGCTGCCGCGCGCCGCCCTGCTGTGCGACGTGCGCGACCGCGAGCGGGTCGCCCGCATCTTCGCCGAGCACCAGCCCGAGCTGGTGTTCCACGCCGCCGCCCTCAAGCACGTGCCGCTGGTCGAGCTCAACCCGCCCGAGGGGGTCCTCACCAACGTCATGGGCACCCGCAACATCGCCGACGCGGCGCTCGCCTGCGGCGCGCTCGCCATGGTGCAGATCTCCACCGACAAGGCGGTCAACCCGACCAACGTCATGGGGGCCACCAAGCGGCTTGCCGAGTTCTACTGCCAGGCCCTCGACCTCGAGGCGCCGACCCTGGCCATCAAGGGACGCCCGCCGACCCGCTTCATGACGGTGCGCTTCGGCAACGTCCTGGGCTCCTCGGGCTCGGTGGTGCCGATGTTCCAAAAACAGCTCGAGCAGGGCGGCCCGCTGACCGTCACCCATCCCGACATCAAGCGCTACTTCATGACCATCCGCGAGGCGGTCGAGCTGGTGCTTCAGGCCTCGGCGCACGGGATCCGCGACGACGCGGCGCGCGGCCGGATCTTCGTGCTCGACATGGGCGAGCCGGTGCGGATCGTCGACGTCGCCCGGCAGATGATCCGTCTGGCCGGCCTCGAGCCGGAGAAGGACGTGGCCATCAGCATCGTGGGCCTCAGGCCCGGCGAGAAGCTCTACGAGGAGCTGTTCGACACCGCCGAGCAGCGCCTGCCGGCGGTGGTGCCCGGCGTCATGGGGGCGGTCTTCCGGTCGATCGAGATCGAGCGGCTGCTGCGCGCCTTCGAGGAGCTCGGCGAGGCCGCCCGCCAGGGCGACGAGGCGGCGATCCGCGCGGTCATCGCCCGCATCATCCCGGGCTACGCCTCGTCCCTCGCAGCCGACGCCGCCTGAGCGGGGCTCAGCGCAGCAGCCGGCCGCGCGGCGGCGGCGTCTCGAAGCGGTAGTCGAGCGTCGCGCGCGCCGCTTGACCGCGGTTCACCGCCAGCACCTCCCGCCAGGGATAGGTGAGGAAATATTCGCTGTTGGGTCGCAGGTCGCGATTCTCCGGAACGCCCTCGGTCGCCTCGAGGATCCGCGCCCGGTCGGCCTCGATCCGGCCGAGAAGCGCTGCCGCCGGCCCCGGCAGGCCCGCCACGCGCCAGCCGATCGGCGCGGTCGAGGCGAGGTAGAATTCTCCGCCCAGCCGCAGCAGCGCCGGGAAGACCAGCGCCATGGTGCGAGCGCTGGCGTAGCTGTCGGCGGTGGCCAGGGCGATCATGCCGCCGGGCTCGAGACGGTCACGCAGCAGCTCGAGGAACTCCCGCGAATAGAGGTTGGTGTAGTAGGCGTGCCCGGCCGGCAACGGGAACATGAGAACGAAATCGAAGCGCTCCCGGGGATTTGCCAGCAGCCAGCGCCGTCCGTCGTCGACCACGTAACGCAGCCGCCGGTCGCCGAACACGCGGCGGCCGCGGGGGGTGCCCTCGAGCAGGCGGCGCAGCCCGGCGTCGAGCTCGACCACGGTGAGGCTCTCGACCTCCGGCCGGTCCAGCGCCACCTCGACCATCTGCGCATCGCCCAGGCCGATCACCAGCACCCGCCGTGGCCGGGGATGCGCCGCCAGGGCCCATTCCTCGTCGTGCCACCCCTTCCTCGCGGCCGCCGCGCGGGGGTCGCCGTCGGCCGGTACCGGATCGAGCCGGCCGTGCTGGGAGCCGCCCACATAGAGGCGGGTTTGATGCAGCACCTTCGCTTCCTCGGGAAACGTCAGCACCCGATCCTGGCGACGCAGCGCCACGACGCCGGTGCGGGTCTCGACGAAGGTGAACTCGACGCCCGGCAGGCCGGCCAGATGCACGGCGCGCAGCAAGGCGCCCTTTTCCGGAAAGACCAGCAGCGCCAGCAGAAGGGTCGCCAGCACAACGGCCAGCGGCCGCCCTGGCCTCGGCCGGGTCCACAGCAGCGTCAAAGCGGCGCTCGCCGCTGCCAGCACCGCCACCGCCTGCAGGGCGATCTCGCTGCCGAAGCGGTCGAGCAGCCAGAAGCCGGCCAGCAGCGCACCGGCGCTCGAGCCAAGGATGTTGGCGAGGTAGAGACCGCCCAGCGAGCGCCCCAGCCGAGCGAGGCTGGCGCTGCCGGCGCGGATCAGCGCCGGGAAACCCACCCCCATGGCGAGCGTCGGCACCGCCAGGAACAGCACCGACCAAAAGAAGATGTCGATGGCCGAATAGAGGGTCACGAGGTCGATCTCGCCGGCGAGGAGTGCGGGATCGGGCCGGTAGGTGATGAAGAAGGAGGCGGTCAGGAGATGGCGTAGCCCCGGCAGGCCGGCGCCGTGCGCCAGCAGCAGCGCCAGAGCGAGCAGCCACAAGGCGATCACCAGCTGGCTCAGCGCGAAGCGGCGCAGGGCTGCGGCCGGGCTGGCGGCACCGCGCCACAAGAGCGAGCCCAGGGCGATGCCGCTCAAAAAGACGAAGAGCAGCGTCCCGAACGTGTAGGCGGAGCCTTTGAGGAGAATGACGAGCAGCCGGTAGGCGGTAAGCTGGAAGCCCAGCGCCACGAGCCCGCTCATGGCCGCCAGCCCCCAGACCAGCGGCCAGGGCGGCACCGCCGTCGCCGAAGGGGCCGGCGCCGGTCCTCCCGCAAGGGCGCCGCCCGGCCGGCCGAACAGCAGCGCCACGCCGAGCGCCAAAGCGAGATTCAGCCCGGCCGCCAGGCGGACGGCGCCGTCGAAGCCGAAAAGCCCGATCAGCAGCCAGGCGGTGAGCAGGGCGCCGAGGGCCGCACCGGCGGTGTTGAGGCCGTAGAGATGGGCCACCCGGCGGCCGAGCAGTGCCTCCTCGCCGATCACCGCGCGGGCCATCAAGGGCAGGGTGGCGCCCATCAAGAGGGTCGGCGGCAGCAGCAGGGCCCCTTCCAGCGGCACCAGCACGGCAAGGCCGGCGCCGGCCTGGCTGCGGCCGGCGAGCGCCATCACATGAAGGCTGGCGAGCCCGTAGAGGCCGGTCAGGAGCTCGGCCAAAGCGTAGAGCAGGCCCGGCCGGCGCACCCGGTCGGCGAGACGGCCGCCCCAAAGCGAGCCCAGCCCCAAGCCCAGCATGAAGACCGCCACGGCGATTGCGGTCGAATAGACGTCGACCCCGAAATAGAGGGTCAAAACCCGCTGCCAGACCACCTGGTAGGCCAGAGCGGGCATGCCCGAGACGAAGAACAGCCCGTAGGCCAAGGCGAGGTCGGTGCGCCGCAAGAATTGGGTCTCCGCCGGCCGAATCTCCGGAAAAGACCATATTTAACCCATGCCCGCGACGGCGGGCGAGACGTCGAGAGGCGATCAGCGGTCGGCGATGCGGTCCGGCAGCACCAGCGCCAGCGGCCGCACCAGGAGCAGGCCGAGCGTGGTCCACAGGAAGCGGACCTCGTTGAGGGCGCCGCTCATCATGGCGAACAGGAAGCTGGCGCTGAACAGCATGAGCACGCACAGCAGGACCGGCTCGTGGCGTAGCCGGTCGAGCCCGAGGCGGCGCAGCGCCAGCACGAAGCAGGCGGCGAGCAGCGCCAGCCCCACAATGCCGGTCTCGAAGAGGGCTTCGAGAAAGATGTTGTGGGGGAAGGTGCGGAAATCGAAGCCCAGATACATGATGCCGAACGAGCCGATCCCGTGACCCATCAGCGGGGCCTGCGCCCAACCCTTCAGGGCGAAGGCGAAATAGGACAAGCGGTGGGTGGTCGAGCTGTCCTCCGCTCCCTGGCTGAACAGGAAGCCGAAGCGCATCAGGGTCCAGGTCATCTCGCCGCTGGCGATTGCCCAGACTATCCCGGCCATCCCGCCCAGGATCACCAGCAGCACGAGGATCTGCGAGCGGTGCAGCAACAGGCGGCGCCCGGCGAGGCGGACATGGACAGCCATCGGTATCAGCATGGCCAGCGCCAGGGCGACGATCGGGCTGCGCCCGCCGATCACGAACAGGGTCAGCGTCAGAAGGCCGAACAGCAGGCCGGCCAGGATCCAGCGCAGCGTCAGGGGCGGCGCGTAGATCAGCACGGTGAAGGCGATGATGGCGCCCGCCCCGATCACCGTGCCGGCCCCCAGATAGTCGCCGGACTTGATGAAGCCGAGCTCGGTGAAGTTGCCGAGCCCGTAGAAGCTTATCCAGTCCACCGCGATCAGGATGGCGAACAAGGTGAGCAGCGCCAGGAAGCGCACCAGCCGGATGCGCCGGTTGGCGATCACCAAGGCCCCGCCCATGAGGCTCCACAGATTGAGGCTCAAGAGCTCGCTGAGCTTGGAAAAGCCGTAGAGCGGTCCCGGCGTCCAGGCGTAGCTCGCCGTGGCCCACAGGAGGAAGGCCATGAACATCATCACCAGCCGCAGACCCGGCAGGTAGATCTGCTCGCGCCAGATCACCGTGACGCCGACGGCGAAGCTGGCCAGGAAGAACAGCAGGGTGATGTCGACCGGCACCCAGGAAAAGCGCGGGTCGGCCTTGAAGCGGCCGGCGAACAGGAACAGGACGAAGAGGGTCTCGAAGGAGAGGAGGTGCAGCGCCAGGCGCCGCACCACCCGCATCCCGGCGGCGAGGTCGACGGCGATCGGCGAGGCGCCCGGCAGCGCCCGGCCGCCAGACGGCACGACGTCCTCGAAGTGAGTGGCCCGCCCGGGCCGCGCGCGCACAAGCATGAGGCAGGATAGGCCTCCGGGTCCCTGCGTATGTCAACCGTCGGCACGAGCGCGGCGGGCGGTTGACCCGGTACCCGGGGATGCGGCTATGGACGGCACCCCGTGCCGGTCGTCACCCTCGCTGCCGCGGGAGCCGGTGCGGTGGGGAGGATGCCGGTAAGCATGCGTCAGCTCGTCTCGAAGCTTCTGCCGAGCAGTCCCTTCATGCGGCGGCTGATGCTGCTCGCCAGCTCGACGGCGGCGGCCCAGGCGGTGCTGATCCTCGTCTCGCCGATCCTCACCCGCCTCTACGGGCCCGAGGATTTCGGCTATTTCACCGTCTTCACGACGCTGCTGGGGATCTTCGGCACCGCCGCCTGCCTGCGCTACGAGGCGGCGATCCCGATCTGCCGCAACGACGGCACCGCCTCGCTGGTGGTTCGCGCGGCGGTGCTCGCCGCCCTCGGCATGGCGCTCTTGCTGGCGCTGGTCTTATGGCTTGCCGGCGGGGCGCTCGCCGCCCGGCTGGGGCTGCCGGCGGACTCGCCGCTGCTGTGGTGGCTGCCTCCCGGGGTGGCGGCCACCGGGCTGTTCTTCGCCCTCGACGGCTGGGCCCTCAAGCAGGGGGCGATGCGGGTCCTGGCGCTGTCCAAGCTGTGGCAGTCGACCGGCCAGGCGGCCCTCCAGCTCGGCCTTTGGCTGCTCGGCCCCGCCGGCCTGGTAGCCGGCTACATTCTGGGCTACCTGGCGGGTATCCTGCCGATCCTGCGCCAGATGCCGCCCGAAAAAAGGCGGCTGTTCCGCGGCCTGCGGCCCCGCCGCACCGCCGCCATGGCCTGGCGCTACCGGCGCTTCCCGTTCCTGGGGACCGGCGCCATCATGCTCAACAGCACCACCCGGCTCCTGCCGGCTTTGCTGCTGGCGGTGCTCTACGGGCCGGTGGTGGCCGGCTGGTACGGGCTCGCCCAGCGGGTGGTGGGCATCCCCATCCGCCTGATCGGCATCGCCGCGAGCCAGGTCTACACGGCCGAATCGGCCCGCCTGCAGCCGCACCAGTATGGCGAGCTCTACCCGCTCTTCATGGCGACCGCGGTGCGCCTGGCGCTCTTCGGCGTCGCCTGGCTGGGCGGGCTGGCGCTTGCCGGCCCCTGGGTCTTCGCCCTGGTCTTCGGGTCCGAGTGGTGGGAGAGCGGCGAGCTCGTGCGGCTGCTCTTGCCGATGTATCTGGCCATGTTCGTCATGGTGCCGATCGCCCATACCCTGAACCTGTTCGAGCGCCAGGACCTGGTGCTGGCCCTCGATATCTTCAGCGCCGTGGTGCTGGCCGGCAGCTTCCTCGCCGGCTGGTGGTGGGAGCTCGGCTACGGGCTCACCGTGGGCCTCTACAGCCTCGGCATGGCGGTCTCCTATACCGTCTATTTCCTGCTTGCCCGGCGGCTGCTGCGCGCTGCCGGCGGCAGAAAAAATCCCCCTCCGCTGGCCGGCACCGCGGAATAAAAGCAGGCCATCCCCGTCCTGCCTGTAACCGAGAGTGGCAACGAAACTGAGGTGTAAAACCTCAGAGTGTCGTCGCTGGCGGCCGAGACAGGGATCGTGATGGCACAATTCCTCTGAGAAGAGCGGCGGGGAGGCATGGCTCACATCATGCCCCATGCCTTGCCGCGGGCTGTGCCATCTGCTGATAAATAACATAAAATTTTTCCGTTAATTATCTAAAAAACAAGAATTTTTTATAGAAAAAGCATCCAATTTCAAGGATGCGCAGGAAGGAGACAAGACGATGATCGACCCACGCTCCGGACGGGTCCCCCCCTCTGCGACGCTGCGCATGGCAAGCCTGGCGGCACTCCTGCTGCCCGCGTTCCTGCTCCCTGCGGCTCCAGCCCTGGCGTGCCACGAATATGTGAGTCCGAGCGACGGGCAGAGCGGCTGCGGCGCCTACCGCCGCGACCGCGAGAATGGCAGCTACCAGAGCGGCTCTTCCTCCAGCGGCTCAAGCAGCCCCGGCAGCTCGGACAGCTCCGGACCGGACGCCGGCTCCGGCTCGGGCGGCACCGACAAAGCCTGCACCTGACCCGCAGCCCCGGAGAGCCAGACCATGACCAGCTCCGCCACCACCAAGCGGAACAGCCGTCGCCAGCTCCTGCTGGGCGGCATCGCCCTCGCCACGCCGTTCCTCTGGCGCCCGCGCGAGGCCTTCGCCTGCCACGAATATGTGAGCCCGGTCGACGGGCAGGGCGGCTGCGGCGCCTACCGCCGTGATCGCGACAACGGCTCCTACCAGGACGGCTCGTCCTCAGGAGGCTCGGGCGGCTCGTCCTCGGGAGGCGATGCGCTTCCAGCCGAGCCCAGCTGCCCACCGGCCAGCGACGTCGCCGGCGGCGATGCCAGCCGGCCCTATCTCGGCCGGCAGATCGGCTGCCATATCTATGGCGGCGGCGTCGGCAACAACCGCTTCTCGGCCTACCACGCCTACCGGTTCCGCTGTGAATATGGCGGCAACATCAAGAGCATGCGCTGGTGGAACCGCTTCGACTGGAGACGGCCCGGCTACCATACCGGCAATGGCGGGCGCCTCTCGATCGAGATTCACAGCGATTCCGGCGGCAATCCTTCGGGCCAGGTGCTCACCAGCACCGAGGTCATCGTCGGCCCGGCGAACATCGACCGCTTTCCCGAGATCGCCTTCCGCCAGCAGGCCCGGCTCAGCCAGGGCACGGTCTACCACATCGTGTTCCGCCAGCACGCGCCGGACGAGGGGACGGTCTCGATCAACGACGTGCACTGCTTTGCCGAGCCGCAGCCGCGCACCGGCTATGGCTACTGGAAGGACAGTCTCGCCAGCATGGTCTACGGCAATGGCCGCTGGCGCGTGCTGACCGAGCAGATCCCGATCTTCGAGCTGTACTACACCGACGGCACCGTCCGCGGTCAGTCCTGGATGAATGGCGGCCGCTCCGGCACCTCGCTGATCGAGGGCAGCTCGATCGCCTGCCAGGAGTTCCGCCCCGACGGCACCCGCGCGGTGGCGAGCATCAGCCTGTGCGCCTTCCACAAGAGCGGCAGCGGCGATCTTCAGGTGCAGCTGCGCGACGACCGCGGGAGCGTGCTCGACCAGGCCGGCATGGCATGCTCGCAGCTGGCGCAGATCGGCGGCGACTATCGTGGCCAGGGCAACATACGCTGGGCGACGGTGACCCTGCCGAGGCGCCCGACCATCTCGGCGGGACGAAGCTACTCGGTCTGGCTGTCGGCCCCCTGGGGCACGCAGTTCGGCGCCATCACCGCGCAGAAGGGCACTATCTGGGGCTTTCGCGACCCCAAGCTCTCGACCGTCGGCTATGCCTGGCGCAGCGACAATAATGGCGCTTCCTGGTCGTGGTGGCGGGTCGACGACATCTATGACCGCGAGCAGTCCCTGCCGATGATGCTCGACTTCGCCTGAGCCTCGCCTGAGCCTCGAGAGCCTGGAGCCCATCGGGCGCCCGGGCCTCACGGGGCGGGCGGATAGGCCCGATAGGCGCCACCGCGCACCAGGTTGCGGCTGGCGGCAAGACGGGTGGGCACCGCACCCTGCCTTGCCTCGGGCACCGTTTTTGGCACCGCCTGCGGGGGCCGCTCCGGCGGCCCGGCGCAGGCGGCGGCCAGAAGAACGAGCACAAGCGGCAGGCAGCGGCAGGGCATCGCACTCTCCTCGAAGCCATCGAGGAGAGCGCGCCCTGCCGTACGCCGCAAGCCTCAGCCGCCGGCGAGCCGGCCGACCACCAGCACATGGCGGCCCCACACGATCATCTCCTCGCGGGCATCGCCCAGAAGATCGCCGGTCACCGGGAAGGGGCTCCACTGGTCGAAGCGGTGCAGGCTGCGCTCGGCCGCGTCGAGCTCCTGCAGCGGCCGGTACCAGTCGGGGCGCAGCAGGACGGTGCCGGCCCAGTCCATCACCCAACCCTCGCCGAGGCAGACCTTGTCGGGAGCGATGGCGTCGGGCCGGCAGTTCATGAGGGGGTGCATGGTGATCCCCAAGGGCTCCACCTCGAGCGAGCGCACGATCGTGCCGTCGGCGCGCACGAAATCGTAGATGCGCGGCAGGCCGCTGCCGGCCCCGCCGCGGCCGATCACCAGCTCGAGGCCCGGACTGCCGGGATCGAACGCGCCCGCCACCACGTGCTGCGGGTCGGGTATCAGAGCCGGATCGAGGCTCCAGATCCGGCTGCAGTCGCCGGCGTCGAACAGGGCCGCCCCGCTGGCGCCCACCGCCACCATCTCGAGGCCCGGTCGGGAAGGCAGGATGTCGGCCACTTGTGCCGAATCGACATGGTCGGTGGCCGGCCAGCCCTCCAGCGAGCAGGTGAGGCTGCCGCCGGCGGCGAGCCGATGCTTTCCTGCGAAGAGCGCCTCGATCCTGCCGTCGCCGTCCGCGTCGATACCGTGAAACCAGTGCCCGGCCTCGGGCGTGCGCGCCTGCCAGAGCTGGCCAAGATTGGCGTCGTAGGCGCGGACCGCGGAGAGATACTCGACATCGTCGGTCTCGCCGGGGAGCCGCTCGAATCCGGCGTCGACGGCGCGCAGCGGCACCAGCAGGGTGGGGACACCGGCAGCGCTGCCCGGCCGCTCGAGGAAGAACAGCGCCACGTGGCAGGCTTCCCACAGCGGGCTCGGCAGGCGGACCTCGCGCTTCACCCGGCCGTCGCGGCCGTCGCTCACCTGCAGCCACAAGGAGCCGTCACGCTCCCAGCAGTGCAGCAGCTCGTCGCGGCCGTCGCCGTCGACATCCCAGGCGGCGTAGTGGTCGATATAGGTCCAGCGGTCGTGGCGGTAGCCCGCCGGGTTGACGCGTTCCCAGAGCTTCGTGCCGTCCTGGCGGAACACCCGCAGCAAGCGGCGGCCGTTCCAGTGGGCATATTCGGGCACCCCGTCGCCGTCGACATCGAGCGGCAGCACCTCGCCGCGGGCGTTCAAGGTGCCGTCGCCGTCGAGCGGGATCACCAGCGCCGGCTGCATGGCCAGCGGGGCCGCCGGGGCAGGGCATGCCAGCAGGAGAAGCGGCAGGAGAAGAAGCGCCAGTCGGGACATGCAGGATCTCCGCGTCCGGTGGATCATCGTTGCACCCGGGATGCCGGCCTGGCCGGCCTCAATAGGTGCGATGGGCGGCGCTGCGCACCAGGTTGCGATGCGCCATCAGCCGCGGATCGCCCCGGCCGTCCGGCGGCGGGGCCGCCGGGGGCGGCGGCGTGCCGGGCAGGGCCAGGGCGAAGGCGAGCGGCAGGAGACAGTCCTGGCGGGCCACCCCCGGCGCCTCCTTGGTGTCGTCCCAGCCGCGCCAGGTGCGGCCGCCGTCCTGGCTCACCTCGGCCACCGCCTCCTCCCAGCGCTCGCGGCTGCGCGAGCCGTGCGCCCGCGGATCGGCCTGCTGCACGGCATGGACCCGGTAGCTGCCGGAAGCGCAGCTCAGCCGCAGGGCGTAGCGGCGGTCCGCCGCCAGGAGGCGCGGGGCGGCGAAGGCATGGTAGCGCCACGCGGCCGGCGGGCTCGCCGGATCGCCCATCCAGGTAAGGCTGTTGGCGGTCCGCGGCAGGGCGCTGCGGGGCAGCTCGAGCTGCTCGATCAGGCCGCTTTCGAGATCCTCGAGGCGCAGCAGCAGCGGGCTCGGCGCGCCATCGGTCCACCAGGCGCGCAGCCATACGCCCTCCGCCATCCGCGGCGAGCCGCGCAGGGTGAAGCGCTGGCGGGCCATCACCGAGCCGCCCAGATCCTTCCTGAAGCCGCCCGAGGAGAACACCACCGGGCAGCCGGTGACCAGCCCGTCGGCCCAGGAAAGCTCGAGAAAGCCGCCATGCTCGGCGCGGCACTCCCAGCTGCCGTCCGAGCGCCGGCGCAGGACCGGCTGGCGGTCGCCCTCGAAAGGCCCGCCATGGAGCTCCTGGCCATAAGGAATGGGCGAGTAGGCATAGTGGAAGTCCACCGAGACCGTGCCGCTGGTACCCACCTGGTACCAGACCAGGTGGTAGGCCCGGCCGGCCTCGAGCGGCACCGGCGCCAGAAAGCGCCATTGCGGGAAGAAGCCTTGGCTCACCGGGGCGCCGGCTCCGCCATTGACCGCGGTCTCGCCCAGCACCTCGCCCGAGGGCAGGCCGCCGGCGTCGCTCTCCACGCGCACCACCACCTTCCCGCCGTCGCCCGAGCTATAGCCCGAGGCCCCGGCCACGTTCTGGTAGCGGTTGTGCCAGCGCAGGGCCGTGAGCGCGCCGCTGCGCTCGGCGACGATGCGCTTGGCAGCCGGCCGGCCCGGGTAGAACTGCACCTCCGAGACGGTGTCGCACATGTAAGGATTGCCGTGGAGCCGGCCGCCGAAGGGCTGGTCGGCGGGCTCCGGGGACGGGGCCTCGGCGGCATCGACCTCGAGCAGGGCGACGGCCTCCGAGCGGCTCCCGTCGCGCTCGAGGGCGAAGAGAAGGTCGAGCCGACCAAGGAAGCCCGCTGGCGGCGTCACCTGCAAAAGCTGCCTGCCGTCCTCGCCGGTCACGATGGAAGCCGTGCCCTGCGCCGGCGGCCGCACGACGAGAAGGCTCGCCCCCTGGGCGTCGCGGGCGGCGGCCAGCGGATCGAGCAGGGCAGGCAGGCCCGGCGCCAGCCGTGCTTCCAGTGGCATCGCCACGGGACCGCCACCTTCCGCACCGAACGCTTCCTCGGCGCCGAGGGCGGCGAAGGCCTGCGGCTCGCGCAGATTGCGGGCAAGCGCGGCGATCCTCGCGGCCGAGGGGGCACGGGCGGCGAGCCGCACCCCGCCCAAAAGCCCCTGCCACTTGCCACTCTGCGCCTGGCGCGGCCCGTTGCCCAGGCGCAGCGGCCCGGGGCCCGGCCGGGTCGGACCCAAAAGGCCGGCGCCGGTCAGGTGCGAGGCGGAATCGAGCACGCCGTCGAGATAAAGGCTGGTTCCCTGGCCGCGCCGCCAGACCAGCAGGAGATGGCGGGCTTCCAGCCCGGCCCGGCCGGCGGCGCTCTCGTGGATCAGCCTTCCGTCGGCCAGCGCCAGCTCGATGGTGAAGCAGCGCGGTGCGCCGCCGTAGAAGCCGGCATCGTTGTGGCGCAGCACGAGGCCGCAATCGGCGTCGCGGCCGGTGATGGCGCCTACCGCGAGGATACCCTGGTCGCTGTCGAGCCGCTCGCTGTCGAGCCACAGCTCGACGGCGAGCGCGTCGTGGCCGTCGAGGAACGAGGGATCATCGAGGAGGAGCTCGCTGGCGGTGCCATCGAACCGGCCGGCCGGGCCGAAGGCGCCCTCGGCAGGCACCGGCGCGGTGCCGGCAAGATCGCGGCCCCGGCCGCTGCGGTCGCCCGCCCCGGGCAGGTGCCAGACCGCCAGATGGTCGCGCCACACCGAAGCCGGATCGGCCTCGTCGGCAAGAAGCCCGGCCTTGCCGTAATAGCAAAAGAGCTCGAGATCCTCGCCGGCCGGCAGCACCGGCAGCCGCACCCAGGCCCGCAGCCGTCCGGCCTGCGGATCCCAGCGCTCGACATCGTGGACAAGGCGGGTGCCGTCGGCCAGCTCGAAACGCAGGTCGCGCCCAGCCGCATCGGCCAGCCCGCCGCCCAGCTCCTGCGGCCGCAGCCAGCCCCCCTCCGCCTCGATCAGTAGCGGAAAGCCCTCGAGCCGCTCGCTGCTGCGCCCGGCCGGCACGACCAGAAGGCGACGTCTGGCATAGCCGTTGAGCCAGGCGCTCGGGGAAGCCGGAGCCCCGACCGTGACCCGCACCGTGCCGCGGGCGGCAGCGCCCTTGGAATCACGCAGCGTGTAGGAAAACTGGTCCTCGCCGGTAAAGCCCGCTTCCGGCGTGTAGGTGACACGTCCGCTGCCGCCCAGCAGCAGGCTGCCATGCGCCGGCAGGCCCAGCGCCACCAGCGTGAGCGGCCCGCCCTCGGGATCGAGATCGTTGGCGAGAAGGTCGATGCTCACCGGTGTGCCGGCCTCGGTGACGGCGAGATCGTCCACCGCCACGGGTGGCGCGTTGAGGGCCTCGACGGCGATCAGCGCCGTGCCGGTGGCGGTCCCGCCGGCCTCGTCGGCGACGGTCCAGGAGAATCCGTCCTCGCCCTCGAAGCCGGGATCGGGGGTGTAGGTGACGCGGCCCCTGGAGCCGGTCTCGAGCCTGCCATGCGCCGGCACGCCCAGCCCCGTCAGGGTGAGCGGGCCGCCCTCGGGATCCTGCGCATGGGCGAACAGGTCGAGCTCCACCGGCAGGCCCGGCCGGGTTGCCATGGCGATGGCGCCGGCCGTCGGCGGCCGGTCGGCGCCGGCCACCGTGACGGTGACGGTAGCGTGGGCGAAGCCGCCGCGCCCGTCGCCGACCCGGTAGGTGAAGCGGTCGGTGCCGGTGAAGCCGCGGGCCGGCAGGTAGCGTAGCGTCTGCTGCGGCGTCACCGCGACGCTGCCGTGCCCGGGCATGTCGAGGGCCGCGAGGTGCAGCGGATTGCCGTCCGGATCGGTGTCGTTGGCCAGCACCGGAATATCGACAGGGCTGCCCGGGTCGGTGCGCGCCTCGTCGTCGTTGGCCGCCGGCGGCCGGTTGGCGGGGACGACCTCGACCGTCACCCGGCCCTGGGCGGTAGCACCGGCCGCGTCGCGGAGCGTGTAGGAAAACCCGTCCTCGCCGGAAAAGCCTTCGGCCGGCACATAGGTCAGGCTGCCGTCGGGATGGACCGTGAGGGTGCCGAAGCCCGGCTCCTCGACGGCGGCCAGGATCAGTCCCTGGCCTAGATCGTTGGCCAGGGGGGCGATGACCACCGGGGTCTGCGGGGCGGTTCGGGCGAGATCGGGCAAGGCGGTAGGCAAGGCCGGGGCTCCTCTGCGAGGCGGGGCCGATGGCAGAGGATTATGTATTATTTCCTATTTTAATGCAACATGATCCTAGCGCTTTACCTGTTCCCCTGTGGCGCCGCGGCAGGCCGGGACTGATGCCGGCATCAGTCATCAGCCGGTCGATCAACTCAGCCGCGCGAATCGCCCCGCGGAATTTCTGGCCCGGCCGGGATCGCGAGTGCTGAGGCTGATGCCGCCAGGTCTGCCGGCCTGGACTCTCAGAGCCGGCGCAAACCCTTGAGGAATAGCGATTTTCGGCTGATGATGCCAATTTTTTGACATAATATGTCTTACGCATATTGATGCCACCACATGCTCGTCCTGTCCGGCTTTGTTCTGGTTTTTCTGTTAGACGCGCAAAGGCCCGCTGTCATTTCTGACAGCGGGCCTTTTGCGGTGTCTGGTTGCGGGGGCAGGATTTGAACCTGCGACCTTCAGGTTATGAGCCTGACG
>JAWZSN010000038.1:0-35513 GCA_033875255.1 Geminicoccaceae bacterium 1502E
GGTTGAAGAAACATGAACCGACCGTGGAGACCTGCCGCCCGGACCGTTCACGCCGTCTTACCAATATCCTACCGCTACACCCGACAGCTCACGCGGCATACCGGACGGTCGGCGGGGAGAAGCAGCTTCTGATCCGCTCCGGCATGCGCTGGATGGTCCGCATCACCGAGCAGATGCCGAACGTCAGCTGGTCCTTGCTGCCGGGCTGCGGCTTTTGCCGCAGCTGCTGCTTGAGGTCGTTGTCGGGTGTTCGTCGGGGTTGTGGTCGGGCGCGTAGGCGGGGAGGTGGAAGAGCTCGATCTCGTGGTGGTGCGCGGCTGCCCAGGCCTTGACCTTGCGGGCGTGGTGCACCCGGAGATTGTCGACGATGAGGAAGACCTTGCCTTTGGCGTCCTTCACCAGGCGGCGCAGGAAGGTCATGAACAGCCCGGCATTCAATGGCCCCCGCGTAGAGCATGAAGCGCCTCAGGCCGCGATCGCTGACCGCCGAGATCATGCTGCCGCCCGGGCGCCGCGCATAGGAAGTCACCACCGGCGTCCGGCCCTAGGGGACCCAGCTGCGACCGGTCCTCTCGACGTTGCTGACCCCCGTCTCGTCGCCTCAGTAGATCACCGCCCCTCGCGCTTGGCCCGGGCGGCGATCGCCGGCCAGGCCCGCCCCAGCCAGGCCCTGATCGCCGCGGGCGAGCGCTCGCGCGCCCGCAACAGTGGCTTTTTCGGGCTCATCTCCGGCGCCGATGGCCCCAGCGCCGCAGGTAGAGCGGCACCGTCGAGAGGCCGAGCCGGATACCGAACTGCGTCTCGATCAGATCTTGCACCGCCCGGGCCGTCCCCACACCACCCGAGGCATCCAGTGAGCGAACGGCAGCTTCAGCTGCTCCGGCGACGTGTCGGCGATCCAGTCCTGCACCTGCCGGCCCTGCGCCTCGCTCAGCAGCCCCTTGCCGCGCCGCGGCGACACCCGCCGCCCGTCCAGCACCCCGGTGGGCCCAAGCTCGCGCTGCCGCTTGACCCACAGGTTCACCGTCTGCCGCTGCACCCCGACCAGCCGAGCCACGTCGCTTTGGCTCAGCCGCTCGTGCCTGATCAGCCACAGGACCCGCCGCCGCAGCGCCTCCTGTGCCGCCCGCCCGATGCTGCGAAAGTCCTGCTGCTTCATGATGAGTACATCGCACGGAGCAAGTGCCTTGTTAGGTAAAATGTTGGGGTATTAGTAAAGCGCGATGGAGCGGGCGGCGCCGGCGCACACGGGATGCAGCGTGACCGCGTGGACGCGGGCCTCGGGCCGGCTTGCGGTGACGATCATGGCGGGTGGTGCCTTCGGTCCGCTCATGCTCGTGCCGTCTCGAAGACGGCGAGGTGGTCGCGCATCGCCCGCTGGAAAGCGGGCCGCGCCTCGCACCGCGCGACATAGGCTGCAAGGCTGGGCTCGTCGGCGAGCACGGGCATGTTCTTCAAGGGCAGCAGAACGCTCGTCATCACGAGATCGCCGGCGGTGAACCGACCTTCCAGATGCTCGCGCTCGCCCAAGGTGGGCGGCGAGGTCGGCCAGCCGCTGTCTTGCGCGCTCCAGGATTTTCGGCCGGCGTGCCTTGGCCCATTCCTCGCCCGCCGCGAAGACGTCGATCTCCACGAGCGGCTGCACGACGTTCTCGACGGAGTTCAGGGCCGCGACCATCCAGGCGATGGCCCGCGCCCGGCCGACCTCGTCGGCGGGCAGAAGGGTCTCGCTGCGGCGTGCCACGTGCAGCACGATGGCGCCCGACCCGAACATCGTGACACCGTCTTCCTCCAGGGCCGGCACCTGGCCGAAGGGCTGCAGGGCGCGGTGGGCGGAACCGCCCTGCGCCAAGGCATCGATGAGCCGGGTGGTGCAGGAAAGCCCGGCCTTCTCGAGCGCCCAATGCACCGGAAGGTCGCGCACGAAACCCCGCGCCAAGGCGGGAACCCGGCCGCGTGTCGTAACGGTGATCATGCTACCGTCGGCCGGTTGGCTTGTCTTGCGGGGGAGAGCCTGCGCGCCGGATGAGTCGATATCAACATTTATGCGGAGCAACGATGCGCGAGGATCTGCCGACCGCGATGACGATCGAGGTTCGTGACCGGTGCGTGTGCCTGCACCTGCAGCGCGCGGCAAGGGCCATCGCCCGCCGCCTCGACGAGGCGTTCCGGCCCTTCGGGCTGACCAACGGCCAGTTCTCGCTGCTGATGGTGCTCAACCGGCCGAGCCCTCCCAGGATGGGGGACGTGGCCCAGCTGCCGGCGATGGACCGCACGACGCTGACCGCGAACCTCGAGCCCCTGGAGCGGCGCGGTCTTCTCGCGGTCCGGATCGATCCGGAGGACAAGCGCGGGCGCCGGCTGGAGCTCACGAAGGAAGGCCGGTTGCTCCTGACGATGGTGTTGCCGGTCTGGCGGCAGATTCAGGCCGAGATCGATGGGAAGCTGGCGTGTCTGGACCCGAACGGGCTGCGTGCGAGCCTCCAAGCCCTGTCGTGACCGCGTTGCCGCGGCCGCCGCGATGCTCCCATCCAACCGACCGCGGCAGGAAAGGCGTCCACTGGATGGCCGGCCCGGATCTCAGTGGCCGGCGGTCTCCCGCAGAGCCCTCCGCCTCAAGATACCTCGAGCCATTGCTGGCGGATCTCCGGCCGCTCGCGGAATTCATCGGGTGAGCCGGCGAACGCGATGTGCCCGTGCCCCATCACCAGGATCTGGTGGGCGACCTTGAGGGCGATGGTGAGCTTCTGCTCGACCAGCAGCACCGCGACGCCGCGCTGCTGGATGTCGAGGATGACCTCCATGACCCGGTGGACGATCTTGGGCGCCAGCCCCTCGGTGGGCTCGTCGATGAGCAGGACCTTGGGGTTGCCCAGGAGCGAGCGGCAGATGGTGAGCATCTGCTTCTCGCCGCCGGAGAGGTTGCCGGCCTTGGTGGTGCGCCGCTCTTCCAGCCGCGGGAAGTAGGCGTACATGTCGGCGATGGTCCAGGCGGTCTGGCCGGGGCGCGCCGGCTGCAGGCCCATCACCAGGTTTTCCTCGACCGTGAGGTTGGCGAAGACGTTGCGCTCCTCCGGCACGAAGCCGAGGCCGGAACGGGCCACCGCATAGGGCCGGCGCCCGGCGAGCTCGGTGCCCCCGAGGCGCACCGAGCCGGCGCTCGGCGGCACCAGCCCCATCATGGCCTTGAGGGTGGTGGAGCGGCCCGAGCCGTTGCGGCCCAGGAGGCTGGCGATCACCGGCTTCTCAATGGCGAAGGAGACGCCGTGGAGGATGTGGCTCTTGCCGTAGTGGGCATTGAGATCCTCGACCTGCAGCAGCATCAGGCGGCCTCCTCGCCGAGATAGGCTTCCTGGACGCGGCGGTCGGCGCGGATCTCCTCGGGCGTGCCGGTCGCCAGGATCTTCCCGTAGACCAGCACCGAGATCCGGTCGCACAGCCCGAAGACCACGTCCATGTCGTGCTCGACCACCAGGAGCGTCTTGCCTTCGGTAAGCTCGCGCATGAGATCGACCGCATAGGCGGTCTCCTCGCGCGACATGCCGGCGGTGGGCTCGTCCAGCAGGATCACCTCGGCCCCGGTCGAGAGCGTCATGCCGATTTCCAGCGCGCGCTGCTCGGAATAGGCGAGGTCGCCCGCCAGCGTGTCGCGGCGGCCGGCGAGGCGGACCCGCTCGACCAGCGCCTGCGCCTCCTCGTTCACCGCCCGCATGGTCGCGGCGCGGCGCATCAGGTTGAAGCGGATCCCGTGGCGCGCCATCACGCCGATGCGAATGTTCTCGAACACGCTCATTCGCGCGAAGACGTTGGTGATCTGGAACGAGCGCGAGAGGCCCAGCCGGTTGATGGCGTTGGCGTCCAGCCCGTCGATCCGCCGGCCGGCGAGACGGATCTCGCCCGAGCTGGGCGCGAACAGGCCCGAGATCAGGTTGAAGAGGGTCGACTTGCCCGCACCGTTCGGGCCGATTACCGCGTGGCGCTCGCCCCTGGCCACCGCGAGCTCGGCTCCCTGGATGATGCGGGCCGCGCCGAAGGCCTTGTGGACGTCGCGCAGCTCGAGGACGGGGCTGCTCATGCCGTCTCTCCGCCTTGGGTGTGGGCGCGCCGCGCCTCGTCCCACAAGGGAGCGATGCGATGCCGCGCGCGGTTGGCCAGCCAGCCGCCGGCGGCCATGGCGAGCAGCGGCACCAGCCAGGTGAGCGGCGAGAGCGGCTGCCATGCCGTGCCGAGAAAGGGGAAGGGCGGCAGGCCGCCGGCATCGCGGCGCAGGACCGCGTAGTCGCCGGAGAACAGCACCGCCATGGACTCGATGACGAAGACGAACCCGGCGGCGACCAGCAGGCCGGCGGCGGTCGCCTCGAGATAGGGCCCCGCCAGCGCCCGCCAGCGCAGCTCGCGCATGTGCCGCAGGTGCAGCTCGACGATGCCGCCGATGCCCAGGGGCGCATAGAGCATGACCAGCACGAACAGCACTCCCTGGTAGAGCAGCCAGGAACGGGTGAGGTCGGAGACGAAAAAGGCGAAGAGGGTGAGGACGGCCGCGCCCACCACCGGCCCCAGGAACACGGTGGAGCCGCCGATGAAGGTGTGCAGCACCACCTGGGCGGAGACCGGCATGCCGAACGTGGTGTAGTTGGCGACCTCGTTGGAGAAGGCGAGGAGTCCGCCCGCCACGCCCGAGAACATCGCCGAGACCGCGAACACCACGAGCCGCGCCTTGTGGGTGTCGTAGCCCATGAAGCGCACGCGCTGCTCGTTGTCGCGCAGCGCCAGGGTCAGCCGGCCGAAGGGCGTGCGGGTATAGGCCCAAAGCAGCAGGAGGCAGAGCGCCACCCAGGCGAGGCTCAGATAGTAGACCTCGAGCACGCTGCCGAAGATCAGCCCGCCCCAGGGCATCCGCATGGACGACAGGCCGGCCTCGCCGCCGAACATGCCGTCCCATTGCGGCGCCAGCGTGTGCAGCAGCTCGGCCAGGGCCAGGGTCACCAGCGAGAAGTAGACGCCCGCCCGCATCGTGGCGAAATAGCCGGCTACCAGGCCCAAAGCGAGACCGGCGAGGCCGCCGGCCAGCGGCAGGAGGGGGGTCGGGACGCCGAGACCGTCCTCCACCGCCAGCATCAGGTGCAGCGTGGCGAACGCGCCGATGCCGAAGAAGGCGGCGTGGCCGAAGGAGAGCATGCCGCCCTGGCCCATCAGCAGGTTGAAGCTCACCGCGAAGAGGGCGGCCACCAGCATCGAGACCAGGGTGTTCTGCAGTCCCAGCGAGAGGAAGGGCGGCAGGACCACGAGCGGCAGCGCGAGGAGGACGAGGAGGAGGAGGTGATGGCGACGCATGGCTCAGCTCCGCTCGCCCATCAGGCCGGCCGGCCGCAGCAGCAACACCACCAGCATCAGCAGGAACGGCACGGAGCCGGCGATGGAGCTCACGGTGGTGGTCATGAGACCGCCCACGCCGCGCGCCCACTCGCCCAGACCCACGATGTCGAGAGCGCCGGCCAGCGACCAGTCGAGCCCGACCGCGAACGAGCTGAACAGGCCGATCAGCAGGGAGGCGAGCAGCGAGCCTTCCAGCGAGCCGAGGCCGCCTACCACCACCACGACGAAGACGATGACGCCGAGCTCGAGGGCCATGTTGGGGCTGGTGGGAAAGAAGGCGCCTGCGACTCCCCCGGCCAGCCCGGCAAGGGCGGCGCCGGTGCCGAACACGCCCATGAACACCAGCGGCACGTTGTGGCCCAGCGCCTCGGCGGTCTGCGGCAAGCGCTCGGCCGCCCGCACCACGAGCCCCACGCGGGTCCGCGAGAGCAGCAGGTAGAGCAGGGCGAACATGGCGATGGCGGTCCCGCCGATGAACAGGCGGTAGAACGGATAGTCGGTGCCGAAGACCGTGAAGGCGGTGAAGCGCAGCTCCTCGGGCATCCGGTAGTCGACCGGGAAGTTACCGTAGAAGAGCTTGACCAGCTCCTCGAAGATGAAGGCTAGGCCGAAGGTCAGCAAAAGCTCGTGGGCGTGGCCGAAGGCATGGACGCGCCGCAGCAGGAAGCGTTCCACCACCACGCCGAGAAGGCCTACCAGCACCGGGGCCAGCAGCAAGCCCAGCCAGAAGTGGCCGAGGGAGCTCAGCGTGTAGGCGATGTAGGCGCCGAGCATGTAGAAGCTGGCATGGGCGAAGTTCAGCACGCCCATCATGCCGAAGATGAGCGTCAGCCCGGCCGACACCATGAACAGCAGCATGCCGTAGATGGCGCCATTGAGCACGGAGACGACGAGAAATTCCATGAGCATCGCCGTTCGCTGGCCGGCGCGCCAGGCGGGGCGCACCGGCGGTTGGCGGAGGGGTGTGGGCCGGCCTCAGCCGGGCCGCTGCATCTCGCAGCTCTCCTGCACGGGATAGACCGCCTCGGGCCCGGGAATGGTCTTGACCGGCGCGAAGCCCATGTCGGTGCCGTCCACGGGGTAGGCGGCACCCCTCTCGACCCGCGAGACCACGATCGGCATCACCGCCTGGTGGTCCTCCTTGCGGATGGTGACCGGGCCCATCTCGGTCTCGAGGGTGACCTCCTCGAGCGCAAGCGCGATGGCGGTGACGTCGATGCCCTCGCCGGTCCCCTCGACCGCCTCGAGCGCCTTGCCGAAGGCGCGGGTGGCGATCACCACGCGCGGCTCGAGATAGACCGGGTAGTGGCCGGTGCGGGCCTTGTAGTCCTCCGGGAACGCCTCGCTGCCGGCTGCAAGGTTGTAGGTGCTCGCCAGGTAATGGCCGAGCGCCGTCTCGCCGGCATTGGCGATGTTGCCGGGCTGGTCGAGAAAGGCGGTGCCGAAACGCACGTCGAGCCCGGCCTCGCCGGTGGCCTTCATCAAAAGGAGCAGGTCGTTCGACCAGTTGCCGGTGAGCACCGTGTCGGGCTCGGCCGCCTTGATGCGGGCCACGTAGGGAGCGAAGTCCTGGATCTTGGCCACGTCGTGGAGGGTGGCCTCGACCACCTCGTAGCCGCCGTTTCCGGCGCGCTCGCGGATGGCCGTCTCCATGTCGCGGCCCCAGCTGTAGTTCTGGTTGATGGAGTAGACCTTCGTCCCGAGCTCGCCGGCCTCGCTCATCGCCTCGACCAGCGGCCCCACCAGCATCGGCGCCGGGGCCTGGAAGCGGAAATGGTAGAAGTGGCATTTGTCGCCGGTGAGGTCGAGTGCTGCCCCGCCGTCGTTGATGTAGAGCAGCCTGCTGTCGGGGTTGCGCAGATTGTGCTTGCGCACGTCCGCGGTGAGCTGGCCGGCGGCTGCCGAGGATGAGCCCTGGAAGATCACCCGCACGCCGTCGGCCACCGCCTGCTTGAACTTGTCGACGGTGCCGGCGGCGGTGCCGCCATTGTCGTAGAGCAGGATCTCGATGGACTCGCCATTGAACCCGCCGCCCCGGTTGATCTCCTCGAGCCCGTAGCGGGCGGCGGTGACGTAGAGCTCGCCCGTGGCGGCGTCGGGGCCGGACATGGGCTCGATGATCGCAACCTTGAGCGGCTCTGCGGCAGCGGCGCCGGCGAGGCCGGCCAGGCCGAGCATGGCAAGGGCGGTGCCGCCCGCGAGACGTGCAGCCATTCTAGTCACCTTGGGAATGAGGAGGGGACGTGAGCAGGGGGCGCGGGGAAGGGGCGGAGCCGAAGCTCCGCCCGCGGGTGGTCAGCCCGGTCGCTTCATGCTGCAGCTGTCCTGGACCGGATAGAGCGCGTCGGGCCCGCGAATGACCTTGATGGGCACGAAGCCCATGTCGGTGCCGTCGACCGTATAGGCGGCACCCTTCTCGACCCGCGAGACCACCACCGGGAGCACCGCCTGGTGATCCTCCTTGCGGATGGTGATGGGACCGAGATCGGTCTCTAGCGTGGCGTCCTCGAGCGCCAGGGCGATCGCCGTGACATCGATCTCGCCGCCGCCGAAATCGACCTTTTCCAGAGCCTTGCCCAGGGTCCGCACGCCGTTGACCGCCTGCGGCTCCATGTACATCGGGTAGTGGCCAGTCTTGGCCTTGTAGGCTTCGGGAAAGGCCTTCTCGCCGGCGGCGATGTTGTAGGGGCTCGCCAGGTAGTGGCCCAGCGCCGTCTCGCCGGCATTGGCGATGTTGCCGGGCTGGTCGAGGAAGGCCGTGCCGAAGCGCACGTCGAGGCCGGCATCGCCGGTGGCCTTCATCAAGAGCAGCAGGTCGTTGGACCAGTTGCCGGTGAGCACGGTGTCGGGCTCTGCCGCCTTGATCTTGGCGACGTAGGGGGCGAAGTCCTGGATCTTGTTGACGTCGTGCAGCGTCGCCTCGACCACCTCGTAGCCGCCCTGGGATGCGGCGGCGCGGATCGCCGCCTCCATGTCCTGGCCCCAGCTGTAGTTCTGGTTGATGGAGTAGACGCGGGTGCCGAGATCGCCCGCCTCCTTCATCGCCTGGACCAGCGCGCCGACCCGCATGGGTGCCGTGGTGGTGAAGCGGAAATGGTAGAACTGGCACTTGTCGCCGGTGAGCTCCAGCGCTTCGCCGCCCACATTGACGAACAGGATCTCGTTGCCGGGATTGCGCAGATTGTGCTTGCGCACGTCCTCGGTGAGCTGCCCGGCGATGGCCGAGGACGAGCCCTGGAGGATGACGTGGGCGCCGTCGGCGACCGCCTGCTTGAACTTGTCGGCGGCACCCGAGGTCGTGCCGCCATTGTCGTACTCGAGCACCTCGATGGGCGCCCCGTTGAACCCGCCGGCCTCGTTGATCTCCTCGATGCCGTACTTGCCGGCGATGGCGTAGAGCTCGCCCGAGGACGCCTGGGAGCCGGAGAAGGGCTCGATGACGGCGACCCTGAGCGGCTCCGCTGCGGCAGGGCCCGCCATGAGGCCGGCAGCCAGGAGGGTGAGGCAGCTGGTGGTCAGCAGCTTTGTCTTCATCGTGTCAGCTCTTCCCTGGTCGTTTTCTCGTTCGTGCCCGGCCCGGCTTTGTCAGTCCTTACTGCGTGCCGCGCAGCCCGAGGATCTCGCGGGCCTCGTCGGGACTCGCCACCTCGGCGCCCAGGAGCCGGATCAGGCGGGTCGCCTTCTCCACCAGGGCGGCGTTGGAGGGGGCCGGCACGCCGGCTTCGAGATGCAGGCAGTCCTCCAGGCCGATGCGTGCATGGCCGCCCAGCAGCACCGCCTGGGCCATCATCGGATAGGCCATGCGCGAGACGCCGAAGGCCGCCCAATTGGCGCCGGCCGGCAGATGGCGGGTGAGCTCGGTCAGCACCGAGGGCGAGGCCGGCATGCCCCAGGCGACGCCGGTCACGACCTGGATCAGCGCCGGGCTGTCGATCACGCCCTCCTCGATGAGCTGGGTGGCGAGGCGCAGATGGCCGAAGTCGAAGACCTCGAGCTCGGGCTTGGTGCCGACCGCACGGATCGCCTCGCCCATGGTGCGCAGATGCGCCGGGGTGTTGAGGAACGCCGCCTCGCCCATGTTCATGGTGGCGACGTCGAGGGAGCAGATCTCCGGCCGCAGCTCCTCGATGTGGCGGACCCGGTCGGCGGGCGAGGCCAGGGTGGTGCCGGGCCCCGGCTTCTGCGGGTCCGGATCGCCCGGGATCAGCCGTCCGCCGGGACCGGTGGTGAGGTTGAGAACCACGTTGCTGCTGCTGGCGCGGATCCGCTCGACCACCTCGCGATAGAGATGAAGCTCGCGGCTGGGCGCCCCGGTCTCGGGATCGCGCACATGGATGTGGACGACCGCAGCACCTGCCTCGCCGGCCTCGATGGCCGAGCGGGCGATCTGCTCGGGGGTGACAGGAACCGCCTTGCTGCGGTGCACCGTGTCGGCGCTGCCGGTAACGGCGCAGGTGATGATGACCTTGCGTGCCATGATGTCCTCGCTGATGCCGCGCCGCTGCCTGTTCATCCGGCCGGCGGAAAGCCGGCGGACAGTGTTGTTAGCGCTTTCATGATCCAATGACTTCTGCGCCTGACAATGTCAATCTGGTTCATTGCAAGCGCTTTCAATAGTAGTATCCGGCGCATCGGCATGGGGCAGCAGCTCGATGAGCAGCCGGCCATTGTCGGCGATGTCGCGCTGGATCGCCGCCCGCGCCGCCGCGCCGTCGCGCTCACGCAGCCCCGCCAGCACCGCCAGATGCTCGTGCTGGTCTGGGGGCGCCGTTGCCGGCATCTCGTAGAGCCGGTTGAGCAGCGGCCCGCTCTGCATCCACAGGCTCTCGACGATCCGGTAGAGCACGGGCAGGCGGGCAAGCGCGCACAGCTTGAAGTGGAAGCGCTCGTTCTCGAGCAGCGTCGCCGCGGTGTCGCCGGCCGCCTTGGCCTGCCGCATCCGCTCGTGGATCGCGGCCAGCTCGTCGATCTCCGCCTCGTCCGCCAGCTCGGCCGCCCGAAAGGCGCCGCGGCCCTCCAGCTCGAGGCGAAGATCGCGGATCTCGGCGAAGCGCTCGCGGTCGAGCACCGGCACCAGCACGCTGCCCCGCTCGTCCAGGCTCAGCGCCTGCTCCGAGACCAGCCGGAACAGCGCCTCGCGCACCGGCGTGGCGCTGATTCCCAACTCCCGTGCGAGGCTGCGCAGCACCAGCCGCTGGCCCGGCTTGAAGCCGCCGCGCATCAACGCCTCGCGAAGCTGCCGGTAGGCTTGCTCGCTCAGGCTCTCGCGCCGGATCGGCAGCAGGTCGCTCACCCGCACCTTCTCCCCTGCATGGAACCCCTTCCCTGCCACTGCTTGACAGGGCGCCTGTCGCTCACTGTTATAACAACCACGTTATAACACACAAGAAGGGATGGCTGATGGAGCCCGCCAGCGCCGCCTCGCCGACGCGCCGCAACGAGACCGTGGCCATGCGCCTTGCCTCCGCCTTCAGGCGGCACGGCGTCGAGGTCGCCTTCGGCCAGAGCCTGCCCTCCGCCTTTCACCTGGCCGCCCCCGAGGCGGGCATCCGCCAGGCGGTCTACCGCGCCGAGAACGCCGGCGGCACAATGGCCGACGGCTATGCACGGATCAGCAATAAGGTGGGCGTGGTGACCGCCCAGAACGGCCCGGCGGCCACCCTGCTGGTGCCGCCGCTGGCCGAGGCCCTCAAGGTCTCGGTGCCGCTGGTGGCGCTGGTCCAGGAGGTCAACCGCGACCAGAGCGACAAGAACGCGTTCCAGGAGCTCGACCACCACGCCCTGTTCGCCTCGTGCGCCAAGTGGATCCGACGGATCGATCACGCCGGCCGCATCGACGACTATGTCGATCTGGCGTTCTCGACGGCGGTGAGCGGCCGGCCGGGCCCGGTGGTGCTGCTGGTGCCGGCGGATCTGCTGAACGAGAGCGTGGAGGGGGCCGAGAGCAGGAGCGCCAGCCTGGGCCGCTTCCCGCTCGACCGGATGGTGCCCGAGGCCTGCCGCATCGAGGAGGCGGCGCGCCTGCTGGCCGAGGCCGAGGCGCCGCTGGTCCATGCCGGCGGCGGCGTCCACCTCTCCCAGGCCACCGCGGCACTCGCCGCCCTGCAGCAGGACTGCCACCTGCCCGTCGCCACCACCACCATGGGCAAGGGCGCGGTGGACGAGACCCATCCGCTCTCGCTGGGCGTGATCGGCTACTACATGGGCAAGGGCGGCCGCACGCACGAGCTGCGCTCGATGGTCCGGCGCGCCGACGTGGTGCTGCTGGTCGGCAACCGCACCAACCAGAACGGCACCGACAGCTGGCAGCTCCTGCCGCCGGGCGCCCGCTACATCCACATCGACGTGGACGGCCAGGAGATCGGCCGCAACTACGAGGCGATGCGCCTCGTGGGCGACGCCAGGGCGACCCTGGCGGCGCTGCGCGAGGCGATGCTGCGCCAGGACCTCGCCAGACGCGCCGCCGCCCGTCCCGCTGTCGAGCGCGAGATCGGCGCTGCGGTCGAGGGCTGGCGCGCGCTCACCTCGGGCATCCGCTCCGACAGCCGCCTGCCCATCCGCCCCGAGCGGGTCATGGCTGAGCTCGACGCGCGCCTCACGCCCGAGACCATCGTCACCGCGGACGCCAGCTACTCCTCGATCTGGGTCTGCAACTACCTGACGGCGCGCGCCGCCGGCGCCCGTTTCGTGACCCCGCGCGGCCTCGCCGGCCTCGGCTGGGGCCTGCCCCTGGCCATCGGCGCGCAGATCGCGGCGCCGGAGCGGCGCGTGGTATGCGTCGCAGGCGACGGCGGGTTCGCCCACACCTGGGCCGAGCTCGAGACCCTCAAGCGCGAGGGCCTGCCGATCTGCGTGATCGTCCTCAACAACCAGATCCTCGGCTACCAGAAGGACGCCGAGGACGCGAAGTTCGGCGACCACACCAAGGCCGTCTACTTCTCCCCGGTGGATCATGCCGCCATCGCCAGGGCCTGCGGCTGCCGCGGCGTGCGGATCGAGAGCGTGGAGGCGATCGGTCCGGCCCTCGACGAGGCCTTCGCCTCGGGAGAGCCGACCCTGCTCGACATCGTCACCGACCCGGCCGCGAGGCCGCCGATCACGAGCTTCGAGCCGCATCACCCGGCGCCGTTCTGAGGTGCCGGTCATGAAGGCCCTGCGCAAGCCCGGCGCCGAGCCGGGCCTGAGCCTCGCGGAGGTGCCCTTGCCCGGGGCGCCTTGCCCCGGCGAGGTGCTCATCGCGGTGGAGGCAGCCGGCATCTGCGGCAGCGACGTCCACGTCTATGAGTGGACCAGCGGCTACGAGTGGATGCGTGCGGCGCTGCCGCTGACCCTCGGCCACGAGTTCGCCGGCCGCGTCGTCGAGGTGGGCGAGGGGGTGAGCGAGCCGGTGCCGGGCGATCTGGTGACGGTGCAGCCCACCGCGAGCTGCGGCACCTGCGCCGCCTGCCGCCGCGGCCACCCCGAGCTCTGCACGGCCAGGCGCACGCTGGGCCTGACCCGCGACGGCGCCTTCGCCTCCCTGGTGACGGCCCCGGCTGCGAGCTGCTTTCGCCTGCCGCCGGGCGTCGACGCCGAGCTGGGCGCCCTCACCGAGCCGCTGTGCGTCGCCGCCCACGCCCTCGAGGTGGGAGGGCTCCGGCTCGGCCACAGCGTGGTGGTGCTGGGTGCCGGCGCCATCGGCCAGGCGATCGCCCTTCTGGCGAAGCGGGCCGGTGCCGCACCGGTCATCCTGGCCGGGCTCGACGACGCGCCGCGCCTTGCCGCCGCCCGCGATCTGGGGATCGAGCACACGGTCGACCTGGCGACCGAGGATCTGGAGGCGGCGGTCACGCGGATCGCCGGCGGCAAGGTCGAGATGGTGTTCGAGGCCACCGGCGTGCCGGTGAGCATCCGCGACGGGCTGGGCATCCTGCAGCGAAGCGGGGTGCTGGTGACCACCGGCATCCATGCCGAGCCGGTCGCCTTCGACCTCACCGGGCTGGTGCGCAACCAGCACCAGATCCGCGGCTCGCACGCCTCCACCCGGCGCGACTTCGAGACCGTGGTGCGCCTCCTGGGCGAGGAGGGCGATCGCCTGAGGGCGATGATCACGCACCGCCTGCCGCTCGAGGACGGGGTCCGGGCCTTCGAGCTCTCGCGCCAGCGCAGTGCCCTCAAGGTGATGCTGCGGCCATGACGGAACACGCTACCGAACGGAAGGACGGCCCGATGGCCAACCGCTGGAAACGGCGCCCCGAGGGCTCCAACTGGGGCGATTTCGGCCCGGACGACGAGTTGGGCCGCCTCAACCTCCTGACGCCCGAGCGGGTGCTGGCGGCGGTCCGCGAGGTCCGCGCCGGCCGCAGCTTCTGTTTGAGCCTGCCGCTCGACCTGCCGGGAGGCAACCTGCTCAACCCCAACCGCTTCCCGCCCGAGCGCCACGTGCGCACTCGCAGGGAGGGACGCTCGGCCATCAACTACCCGCTCAACCTCGAGAACCCCGACTACGGCGACGTGGTGAGCGACGACGCGGTGACCCTCTATACCCAGTACTCGACCCAGTGGGACGGGCTCTGCCATGTGGGCCACCATTTCGATGCCGACGGCGACGGTGTGGCCGAGCCGCTCTATTACAACGGCTTTCGCCCCGGCCTCGACGTGCTGGCACCGCAGGACGAGGGCGGGCCGGCGGCCCGCCGGCTGGGCATCGAGAAGATGGCCGCCACCGGCGTGCAGGGCCGCGGCGTGCTGGTCGACCTTCATGCGCATCTCGGCCGCGAGCGCACCCTCGTGGGCTACGAGCAGCTGATGAAGGTCATGGAGGCGGACGGCGTCGTGGTGGAGGAGGGCGACATGCTCTGCCTCCACACCGGCTTCGGCCAGACGCTGATGGAGATGGAAGGCAGGCCCGACGCGGAGCGGCTGCACAATAGCTGTGCAGCGCTCGACGGGCGCGACGAGCGCCTGCAGCGGTGGATCACCGAGAGCGGCATCTCCGTCCTCGTCGCCGACAACTACGCCGTCGAGGCGTTCCCCAACGCTGCCGCCGGCGGCGGATGCTGTGCCGCCCTGCCGCTGCACGAGCTCTGCCTCTTCAAGCTCGGGATCCATCTGGGCGAGCTGTGGTATCTCACGGAGCTTGCGGCGTTCCTGCGGGCGGAGAAGCGTTCGCGCTTTCTGCTCACAGCACCGCCCTTGCGGCTGCCGGGCTCGTTCGGCTCGCCGCTGACGCCCGTGGCGACCGTCTGATGGCGGCGCAGGCGAAGGAGGCGCGCGTCGCCCTCGTGACGGGTGCGGCCCGCGGGCTCGGCCTCGAGATCGCCCGCGAGCTCGGGCGGAGCGGGGCGCGGCTGGTGATGGTCGACGTTCTCGATGAGGTCCACGAGGCGGCAGCCACGTTCGCCGGCGAGGGCCTCGAGGCCTGGGCCGCCACCTGCGACGTCGCCAGCGAGGAGGCCGTCGAACAGCTCGTGGCTGGGGTGATGGAGCGGCATGGCCGCATCGACATCCTGGTCAACAATGCCGGCATCTCGCCCAAGAGGGACGGACGCAAGGTGCCGGCGGTGGAGACCAGCCTCGCCCAGTGGCAGCGCGTGCTCGACGTGAACCTGACCGGCGTCTTCCTGCTGTGCCGGGCCTGCGGTCCGCTCATGGCGGCGCGCGGCTGGGGGCGCATCGTCAACATGGCCTCGCAGGCAGCCCGGACCCGCTCGGTCATCGCCGGCGCCGCCTACGCCGCCTCCAAAAGCGGGCTGGTGGGCTTCTCGCGGGTGCTGGCGGGCGAGCTCGGCGGCAAGGGCGTCACCGTCAACTGCATCGCCCCGGGGCGCATCGTCTCGCCCATGGTGAACGAGGCCGGAGAGGCCGCCAACGCCGCCTATCTCGCCAACATCCCGGTGGCACGCCTCGGCGTGCCGGAGGACGTGGCGGCCGCCGTGGCGTTCCTGGCCTCCGAGCAGGCGAGCTTCGTCACCGGCGCGGTGCTCGACGTCAATGGCGGGCACTTCATGGGCTGACAAGGGGAGGCCAGGGATGCGTGAGGACGATCTGGACAGGCGGCCCAGCCATGCGGGGCGGACCGTGCTGGTCACCGGCGGCGGCCGCGGCATCGGTGCGGCGATAGCGCAGGGCTTCGGCCGCCGCGGTGCGCGGGTCGCGGTGATCGATCTCGATGGCGCTTCTGCCGGGGCCACCGCCGCCTCGATCGGGAAGGCGGGCGGCAGGGCTGCGGCCGCGGCCGCCGACGTCTCGGATCACGCGGCGCTGGGTCCCATCCTCGACCGCCTCGCGGCGGAGCTGGGACGGCCCTTCGACGCGCTGGTCAACAATGCCGGCATCTCCCCCAAGCACGAGGGCCGCGCCCACCGGGTGTGGGAGATGACGCCGGAGGAATGGCGCCAGGTGGTCGACGTCAACCTCACCGGCTGCTTCAACACCGTCCGCCTGCTGGTGCCGGCGATGCGCGAGCGGGGTTTCGGCGCCATCGTCAACATGGCCTCCATCGCCGGGCGGGTCTATTCGCCCATCGTCGGCGTCCACTACGCCGCCACCAAGGCCGCGATCATCGGCATGACGCGGCATCTGGCAGGCGAGCTCGGCCCCGACGGCATCACCGTCAACGCCATCGCCCCCGGCCGCATCGACACGCCGATGATCCGCACGGTGGGTGCCGCGATGAACGAGGAGACCGTGGCCCAGACGCCGCTCGGCCGGCTCGGCACCCCCGAGGAGGTGGCCGACCTCGCCCTCTTCCTCACCTCTCCCGAGGCACGCTTCATCACCGGCCAGACCTGCGACGTCGCCGGCGGGTGGTGCATGACCTGAGCGAGAGATCGCGGGGGCCTGGACGGACCGAACGCTATCGGCAGCGGGGCAGGGCGCGCCGCTGCCGATAGCTCGTGTCGGACGGGTCGGCTGCCGGTGCAGCTTCCTTGACGGCTCCCCTTCCACCGCGCATTGAAACATCATTGACATGTCACGCATATATCCACGAAGTTCCGCCCAACAAGAACGGAGGCGATCAATGGCATTGCGCACTCTCACGCGACGTTCCTGGCTTGGGCTGACCGGCGCTGCTGCCGTGGCCCTGCTGGCGGCACCAGGCGTCCACGCGACCGAAACGCCCAGGCACGGCGGCACGCTGATCATCACCACGACGCCCGAGCCGTCGCTGATCACCAATGCCCTGAGCTCTGCGCCGACCACCGCCGAGGTGGCCACCAAGATCTTCGACGGCCTGCTCGAGTACGACATGGATCTCGAGCCGGTGCCCTCGCTGGCAACGAGCTGGGAGGTCAGCGACGACGGCAAGGCGGTCACCTTCCACCTGCGCGAGGGCGTGCGCTGGCACGACGGGAAGCCCTTTACCAGCGCCGACGTGCAGTTCTCGCTGCTCCGGGTGGTCAAGGAGTACCACCCGCGCGGCCCGGGCAATCTCGGGCCGATCACCGCCATCGACACGCCGGACGAGCACACCGCGGTCGTCCGGCTGGCCCATCCCTACCCGCCGATGATGAGGGAGCTCTCGAGCCTCGAGGCGCCCATCGTGCCGCGCCACGTCTATGAGGGCACCGACTACCGCAACAACCCGGCGGTCAACGAGCCGGTCGGCACCGGACCCTTCAGGTTCGTGTCCTGGGAGAAGGGCAACTATATCGAGCTCGCGCGCAACGAGGACTACTGGCGCGAGGGGCGTCCCTATCTCGACAAGCTGATCTTCCGCTTCATCGCCGATTCGGCCACCCGCGCGGCGGCCATCGAGAGCGGCGAGGTCCACGTGGCGACCTTCGGGACCATCAATCCCGTCGAGATGCGGCGTCTGGAAGGGCTCGATAACGTCGAGATCGCGGCCGGCGGCTACGAGGCTCTGGCGCCCATGATGCTCCTCGAGCTCAACAACAAGCAGCCGCCGCTCGACGACAAGCGGGTGCGCCAGGCGATCGCCTACGCGCTCGACCGCGAGTTCATCGTCGACAATATCTGGTACGGCTTCGGGAAGCCCGCGGTGGGGCCGATCTCCTCCGTCCACGAGGGGGCCGGGCTCTACACCGAGGAGGGGGTCCGCCGCTACGACGTCGAGGACCGGATCGAGCGCGCCAACGCGCTGCTCGACGAGGCGGGGCATCCGCGCGGCTCCGACGGCATGCGCTTCACGATCATCCACGATCCCGCGCCCTTCGGCGAGGACTGGCGGCGGATGGGCGAGTACATCAAGCAGGCGCTCAAGCGCGTCGGCATCGGCGTCGAGATCCGCAACCGCGACTACCCGACCTACGTGCGGCAAGTCCACAACGAGTACGACTTCAACATGACGTCGAGCTGGTATGTCGGGATGGCCGACCCGACCCTGGGCGTCCAGCGGCAGTACTGGTCGAAGAACATCAACGCCGACGTCGCCTTCAACAATACCGCCCGTTACAGCAATCCCGAGGCGGATCGTCTGTGGGAGGCGGCCCAGGTCGAGATGGACCCGGCCAAGCGGGCCACCCTGTTTCACGACCTCCAGCGGATCCTCACCGAGGACAGCCCGAACATCTGGCTCATGGAGATGGGCCTGGTGGCGGTCCAGAACAGCAAGGTCGAGGACCTCATCACCTCGCCGCTCGGCGTGCGCGGCGGGCTCTACGACACCTGGCTCGATCAGTAGGCCAAGAGAAAGAGGCGCGGCCGCCGCTCCCGGGCGGGCGGCCGCGTCCACGAGGACAAGGATTCATGTGGCAAGCGAGGCTGTCCTATCTGCTGCGCCGGTTCGCGCACGGGCTGCCGATCGTGCTGGCGATCGTGGTGGTCAACTTCTTCCTGGTAAGATTGGCGCCGGGTGACGCGGCCACCGTGCTGGCTGGCGAGGCGGGTGCCGCCACGGCCCAGTACATGGAGCAGATCCGCACCCAGTTCGGCCTCGACCAGCCGCTCTATGTGCAGTTCCTGAGCTACATGAAGAACATCCTCGTGTTCGACATGGGCTACTCGTTCCGCCACGGGCGCACCGTCGCCAGCCTGATCTTCGAGAGGCTCTGGGCTACCCTGCTGCTGATGGGCACCGCCATGGCGATCTCGACGGGGCTCGGCGTTCTCCTGGGGGCCCTCGCGGCCCGGTACGACCGCAAGCCTCTGGGCTTCGCGATCGTGCTGTTCGCCATCGTCTCCTACGCGACGCCGCTCTTTTGGGTCGGCCTCATGCTGATCATCGTCTTCGCCCTCAATCTCGGCTGGTTCCCGACCAGCGGCATCGCCACCATCGGCGCCGACACGAGCGGTCTGGGTTACGTGCTCGACGTAGCCCATCACCTCGTCCTTCCCGCACTCACCCTCTCCTTCTTCTACATGGCGCTCTACACCCGTCTGATGCGCGCCTCGATGCTCGAGACGCTGCGCATGGACTTCGTCACCACCGCACGCGCCAAGGGGGTCGCTGAGGGCCGGGTGGTGCGCCGCCATGTGCTGCGCAACGCCATCCTGCCGGTGCTCACCATGGCCGGCGTGCAGGTGTCGGGCATGCTGGGCGGCTCGGTGATCGTCGAGTCGGTGTTCGGCTGGCCGGGACTGGGCCTCCTGGCCTTCGAATCGCTCGCTGCCCGGGATCTCAACCTTCTCCTCGGCATCTTCTTCCTGAGCTCGCTCCTCGTGGTGGCGACCAACGCCCTCATCGACCTCGCCTACACCCTGGTCGACCCCCGGATCGAGTTCGCCGCTCGGAGCAAGCGCAATGTCTGACGGGAGAACGCGGGCCTGGCGGCGCTTCCTGCGCAATCCCGGCGCGATGCTGGGCGCGTTGATCCTGGCGGGCGTGGTGGCGCTCGCCGCCGCCGCACCGTTCCTCTACCCGGAGGGACCGTTCGAGATGGTCGGTCGGCCCTACGCGCCGCCCCTGAGCGAGTTCCTTTTGGGATCCGACATGCTCGGCCGCGACATCGCCGCCGGCATTGCCCATGGCGCCCGCATCTCGCTGCTGGTCGGCTGCGTCGCCACTCTGGTGATCGTGCTGCTCGGCACGCTCATCGGCAGCCTCGCCGGCTATTTCGGCGGCCGGGTCGACAGCGCGCTGATGCGTGTGACGGAGTTCTTCCAGACGATCCCGAGCTTCATCGGCGCCATCGTCCTGGTCGCCATCCTGCAGCCCAGCCTGGCAAGCGTGATCGGTGCCATCGCCATCGTTTCCTGGGCGCCGCTGGCGAGGCTGGTGCGTGGCGAGGTGATCAGCGTGCGCAACCGCGAATACGTCCAGTCCTGCGTGGCGCTCGGGATGGGCGACGCGCGGATCATCCTCGTCCAGATCCTGCCCAACGTGATCTCGACGGTGGTGGTGGCGGCCTCCCTCATGGTGGCGACAGCCATCCTGTTCGAGTCCGGCCTGTCGTTCCTTGGCCTTGGCGACCCCAACATCATGACCTGGGGCTTCATGATCGGCGCGGGCCGAGCCGCCATGCGGACCGCCTGGTGGATGGTGACGATCCCGGGCATCGCCATCCTGCTTACCGTGCTGGCGATCAATCTCGTCGGCGACGGGCTCAACGAAGCCCTCAACCCAAGGCTGAAGCAGCTCTGACATGCCACAAAGCCTGCTGAGGGTGCGCGGCCTGCGCACCGAGTTCCGCTCGCCGCGAGGCTCCTGGTTCCCCGTGGTCAACGGCGTCGATCTGCGGCTCGCGGCCGGCGAGACCCTGGCGGTGGTCGGCGAATCGGGGTGCGGCAAGAGCATGCTCGCCTACTCGATCATGCGGCTCGTGCCGCGTCCGCTGGGCCGGCCGGCCGGCGGCGAGGTGCTGCTCGGCGGCCGCGATCTGGTGCAGCTTTCCGAGAGGGAGATGCGCGCGGTGCGCGGCCGCGACGTCTCGATGATCTTCCAGGAGCCGATGACCAGCCTCAACCCGCTGATGCCGGTGGGCGAGCAGGTCTCGGAGAGCATCCGCGAGCACGAGAGCTGCACCTCCAGCGAGGCGGCGCGGCGCGCTCTGGAGCTTCTCGACCTGGTCGGCATCCCCGAGCCCGCCAAGCGTTTCGGACAATATCCGCACCATCTCTCCGGCGGCATGCGGCAGCGGGTGATGATCGCCATCGCCCTGGCCTGCAGGCCCAAGGTGCTGATCGCCGACGAGCCCACCACCGCGCTCGACGTCACCATCCAGGCGCAGGTGCTGGCGCTGCTGGACCGGCTGAAGCGCGAGATGGGCATGGGCATCATCCTCATCACCCACGATCTGGGGGTGGTGGCCGAGTGGGCCCAGCGGGTCATGGTCATGTATGCCGGCCGCAAGGTCGAGGAGGCGAGCGCCGAAGAGTTCTTCCGCGGCCCCGCCCACCCCTATAGCCGGGCGCTGCTGGCCAGCGTGCCGAGCCCCGAGCTCGTGCTCGCCGACGGCGATCACGAGCTCACCGAGATCGCCGGCACCGTGCCGCCGCTCGACAGGCTGCCGCAGGGCTGCGCCTTCGCGGGGCGGTGCCCCCGGGTGCAGGACGGGTGCCGCGAGGAGCAGCCGGCGCTGCGCCCCTTCGGCAGCGAAGGCCGCATGGTGGCCTGCCTGCGCGCCGACAGTCCGCAGACCGGGGAGATCGGACGATGACCACGCCACAGCCGCTTCTCGAGGTCGAGGATCTGGTCAAGCATCACCACACGCCGGCCGGTGCCGTACGCGCGGTGGACGGAGTCAGCTTCGCCATCCAGCGCGGCGAGACGCTGGGATTCGTGGGCGAGTCGGGGTGCGGCAAGTCCACCCTGGGCCGCACCTTGATGCGGTTGCACGAGCCCGACGCCGGCACCATCCGCTTCGAGCAGCGCGACGTCACCCGGCTGGGCCGCCGCGAGATGCGCCCGGTGCGGCGCAACGTCCAGATGATCTTCCAGGACCCGTACGGCTCGCTCAACCCGCGCCGGACGGTCCGCCAGCTCCTGACCGAGCCGTTCCAGGTGCACGGGATCGGCGATGGCGCCGACCGGCGCGAGCGGGTCGGAGAACTGCTCGAGCGGGTCGGGCTGCATCCCGATCATGCGGAGCGCCATCCCCACGAGTTCTCGGGCGGCCAGCGGCAGCGCATCGCCATCGCCCGGGCCATTGCGCTCGAGCCGAGGCTGGTCATCTGCGACGAGCCGGTCTCGGCGCTCGACGTCTCGATCCAGGCCCAGATCATCAACCTGCTGCGCCGTCTCCAGCGCGAGAGCGGCATGGCCTATCTCTTCATCTCGCACGATCTCTCGGTGGTGGGCTACGTCGCCGACCGGATCGCGGTGATGTATCTGGGCCAGATCGTCGAGATCGCGCCCAAGGTCGAGCTCTGGCGCGAGCCGCTGCATCCCTACACCCGGGTGCTGTTCTCGGCCATTCCGTTGCCCAGCCCGCCCAGCCAGACCCGCCGCGAGCGCCTTGCGCTCAAGGGGGAGCCGCCGAGCCCCATCGCCCCGCCCCGGGGCTGCCGCTTCCATACCCGCTGCCCCCACGCCATGCCCGTCTGCCGCGAGCAGACGCCGGCGCTCCGCGAGGTCGAGGGCGGCCGCCAGGTGGCATGCCACCTGGTCGGCGCCGCCTGAGGCCGGCGGCGCCATGGGAGCGGGACGGGCAGACAAGGACGAGAAGATGAGCTCCGAAGAAAATCCCTTCGGCATGGGCCGGAGTGTGCGGCGCCGCGAGGATGCGCGGCTGATCCGCGGGCGCGGCCGCTACGTGGACGATCTGGGCGAGGCCGGCGACCGCCATGCTGTGTTCGTGCGAAGCGCCCATGCCCACGCGAGGATCCTCGCCATCGACACGGCCGGTGCCCTGGCGGCGCCCGGGGTCGAGGCGGTCTTCACCGGCCGCGATCTGCTGGACGCCGGCGTGGGCAGCATTCCCTGCGGCTGGAAGATCCACAACAAGGACGGCTCGCCCATGGCCGAGCCGCCGCACTACCCGCTCTGCGTCGACCGGGTGCGCCACGCCGGCGACCCGGTGGCGGTGGTGATCGCCGCCACCCGCGGGCAGGCGCGCGACGCGGCCGAGCTGGTCGAGGTGGAGTACGAGGAGCTGCCGGCCGCCGCCGCCACGGCGCGGGCGCGCGATCCCGGGGCGCCGCAGATCTGGGAGGAGGCGCCCGGCAATCTCTGCTGCGACTGGGAGATCGGCGACCGGCGGGCTGCCGAGGCGGCGCTGGCGGCGGCCGAGCACGTCGTGGAGATCGAGCTGGTGAACAACCGGCTGGTCGCCAACCCGATGGAGCCGCGGGCCGCGCGTGCCGCCCTCGACCCGTCGAGCGGCCGGTGCACGCTGTGGACCACCACCCAGAACCCGCACACCGTCAAGTCGATGCTGTGCAACCAGGTGCTGGGGATTCCCGACCACGGGCTCAGGGTGATCGGCCCCGACGTCGGTGGCGGCTTCGGCACCAAGATCTTTCTCTACCCCGAAGAGAGCGTGGTGACCTGGGCAGCCCGGCGCCTGGGCGGTGCCATCCGCTGGACCGCCGACCGCTCGGAGGGATTCCTCACCGATGCGCAGGGCCGCGACCATGTCACCGCCGCGCGGCTCGGACTGGATGGCGAAGGGCGCTTTCTCGGCCTTGCGGTCAGCACCACCGCCAATGTCGGCGCCTATCTCTCCCAGGGCGCCACGGCCATCCCGACCTTCTACTACGCCCAGCTCCTCTCGGGGGTCTATCGCATCCCCGCCATCTGGTGCGAGGTGGCGGTGGTGTTCACCAACACTGCCTGCGTCGACGCCTATCGCGGTGCCGGCCGGCCCGAGGCCACCTACGTGCTCGAGCGGCTGGTGGATGCCGCGGCCCGCCGTCTGAAGCTCGACCGGGCCGAGATCCGGCGCCGCAACTTCATCCCGGCAGACGCCTTCCCCTACGCCACGCCGCTCGGCCTGACCTACGATTCCGGCGATCACGAGGGCACCCTCGCGCTCGCCCTCGAGGCTGTCGACTATAAGGGATTCGAGGCGCGCCGGGCCGAGTCGGCGGCGCGCGGCAGGCTGCGCGGCATCGGCCTGTCCACCTATGTCGAGATCGCCGGCGGTGTTCCCTCGCGGCTCGTGGCGCAGCTCGGCGCGCGCGGTGCCCGCTACGAGGCCGCCGAGGTGCGCGTGCAGCCGTCCGGCCATGTGACGGTGTTCTGCGGCACCCACAGCCAGGGCCAGGGCCACGAGACCACGTTCCCACAGCTCGTCAGCGAGAAGCTGGGAATCCCCTACGAGAACGTGACGCTGGTCCAGGGCGACACCGACCAGGTGCTCTACGGCCGCGGTACCGCGGCCTCGCGCTCGCTGGTGGTGGGCGGCTCGGCCATCCTCCGTGCGCTCGACAAGGTGATCGAGAAGGGCCGCAGGATCGCCTCGCACGTGCTCGAGGCTGCCGCCGAGGACATCGTCTTCGCCGGCGGGGCTTACGCGGTAAGCGGCACCGATCGCAGCGTCTCCTTCGCCGAGATCGCCAGGCGCGCCTATGCCGCGGTGGACTTCCCGGCCGACGAGATCGAGCCGGGCCTCAACGAGACCGCCTTTTATGACCCGGCGAACTGGACCTATCCCGGCGGCTGCCATGCCTGCGAGCTCGAGGTCGATCCCGAGACCGGGGTGGTGACGCTCTTGCGGATCGTCGCCGCCGACGATGTCGGCCGGGTGCTCAACCCGATGATCGTCGAGGGGCAGATCCAGGGCGGGCTCGCCCAGGGGGTCGGGCAGGCGCTGCTCGAGAACTGCGTCTACGAGGAGGGGACCGCCCAGTTGCTCTCGGGCTCCTTCATGGACTACGCCATGCCACGCGCCGACGACATGCCGGGCTTCGAGGTCCTGACCCACGAGGTGGTCTGCGCCCACAACCCGGTCGGCGCGAAGGGCTGTGCCGAGGTGGGATCGGTGGGCCTGCCGCCGGCAATCATCAACGCCGTGCTGGATGCACTGGCCCCGCTGGGCGTGACGCAGCTGGACATGCCGGCGACACCCGAGCGGGTATGGCGGGCGATCCGTGCGGCGGCCGGAGCGCCGGCATGAGCAGGGGAGGGGGAAGCTTGCGAGCCGGACAGGCCGAGCCGGAGCCCGGTGACGGCAGGGAGGATACCCTCTCCTCGCAGGCCTACGCGCTGATCGAGGAGATGATTGTCGACGGGGCCGCACCGCCCGGCCATCTCCTCTCCGAGCAGGCGCTCAGCCAGAGCCTGGGCATCGGCAGGACCCCGGTACGCGAGGCGCTTCAGCGTCTCGCCGCCAACGGCCTCGTGCGGATCGTCCCGCGCCGCGGCTACTACGTCTCCGAGCTCGATGTCCGCGAGTTCTTCTCGATGCTCGACCTCCGGCGGGAGCTCGAGCGCTATGTCGCCACCCGTGTGGCCGCCCGCATCACCCCCCCCCAGGCCGCCGCCCTGCGCGACCTCGGGCGGCGCCTGCGCGAGGCGGCGGCGCGCGGCGACGGGCGCGGGGTGCTGCGTCTCGACCGCGAGTTCAAGAGCCTGCTGGTCGAGCTCGTGGCAAACCGGTTCGTGGGCCACGCCATCGAGCCGCTGCACGCGCTCTCCCGCCAGTTCTACTTCGTCCATGTCGAGCAGACCGACCAGGAAATCGGCAACGCCCACGCCGACCTCCTCGACGCCATCGCCGACGGCGACGTCGAGAGGGCAGCCGCCGCCTCGGACATCGTGATGGACAGCCTGCACCGCTTCGCCCGCGACGTCATCGAGCGCATCATGCAGAGCAGCTACACCGCCCGCTGAGTCATCAGCGGCGTGGCCGCATTGCGGGCCCGGGTGCACTGCTAGCCGCCATTCGTGGCAGGCCACGGTGTTGGGGCGAGTGCCGGCGAGGGCGCGTCCGGGCGCCCGCTCGAACCGCAGGGGGCCTCGACAGTGCGCCCGCAAGCGCGAAGTGTCGCCAACCGCCAGACGAGAGGAGCAAAGCCGCGCGCAGCGCCTCGCTCGGCTCCGTCGGCACGGGCCTGTCCCCCGTGCCGGCTGCGTGGCCTCCGTTCTAGAGATGGCGCTCGATGAAGGCGGCCATGGCGGGGAAGATGATCCGGCGGTTGCGGAGCTTGACGAAGCCGTGGCCCTCGTCGGGGACCGTGACGTACTCGACCGGCGCCTTGCGGGCCTCGAGCGCCTCCACGATCATCTCGCTCTCCGAGGGCGGCACGCGGGGATCGCGCATGCCGTGCGCCACGAACAGCGGCACCCGGATCCGCTCCGCCTTGTGGATCGGCGAGAAGCTCTCGAGCGCCTCGCGGTCGGTCTCGACGAAGCCGTACTCCACCGCCCGCAGCACCCGCCGCCAGGGGCCGGTGGTCTCGAGCAGCGTCACGAAGTTGGCGATGCCGTAGAACTCCACGCCGATCTTCCACAGATCGGGCTGCTCCGTCAGGCCGCTCAGCACCATGAAGCCGCCATAGGAGCGGCCGTAGAGGCACAGGCGGCTGCCGTCGATCTCCTCGTGGGCCGCGGCCCAGCGGCCCACCGCCTCCATGTCGCGCACGCTGTCCATGCGCAGCCTGCGGTCGTCGAGACTCTGCCAGGTGCGCCCGTAGCCGGTGCTGCCGCGCACGTTGGGCGCCAGCACCAGCACGCCGCGCCCGAGCAGGTACTGCACGTCGGCGCGGAAGTCGGGGCAGAACTGCCCCTCCGGCCCGCCGTGCACCAGCACCACGGCAGGCCAGCCCTCGGCGGGTGGCGTGCCGCGCGGCCGGAACATGAAGGCGGGCACGTCGCGGCCGTCGAAGGTGGCGACGTGCACGATCTCCGGCTCGACGAAGGTCCCGTCGAGGCCGGCATGGTCGCTCTCGGTCAGGCGGCTCACCGAACCGCTCGCGGCGTCCCACTGCCAGATGTCCGGCGGGCTCACCGCCCCGTTGAGGGCGAAGACCAGGCCGCTGCCGTCCGGCCGCCAGGCGAGATTGCTCATGACGCCATCGGGATGGCCGGCGATCTGCCGTTCCTCGCCGCTCTCCATGTCGCGCAGGAACAGCCGGCTGCGGCCCCCGTCATTGGCGATGTAGGCGAGGCGGCCCTCACCGGGCACCACCGCGAACGCCTCGACGTCCTGCTCGCGCGCCACCAGCCAGCTCAGCTCGCCGCTCGCCAGATCGAAGAAGGCCAGGCCGTCAAACTCGCGGCCGCTGTTGGTGATGAGGAAGAAGCCGCTGCCGTCCTTCTTCCATTTGGGCGAGAGGAAGCGGGCACCGTCTTCGGCGGAGAGCAGGATCGTGGCGGCACCGGTCCCGGGATCGAGCCGCAGCAGGTCCTGGTCGTACATGCCGCGCGAGCAGTCCTGGACCAGCAGTGCGCTGCCGTCCGGCCACCAGCCGGCCACCTGCCGCCAGCCCGTGCCCTCGAGGACCACCCGGCTGGTGCGGCCGTCCATCTCCATGACGTGGACGTCCATGTGCGCCTGATCCCGCCCGTTGGCGGTATAGGCGATGCGCCTGCCGTCCGGCGCCCAGGCGCCCCAGTGATGCACCACCTCGGGCCGCTGCGTGAGCGGCACCGGCTCTCCCGAGGCGTCCTCGAGGAGCCAGAGCTGGTGCCGCTCGTCGCCGCCGCAGTCCATGGTGAAGAGCAGGTCCCGGCTCTTCGGGTTGAACGCCAGCGAGCCGATCTTCTCGTCGAAACGCGTCGCCTGGCGCGGTGTGCCGCCGGGCATGTCCAGCAGCCACACCTGCCCGACGCTGCTCCGGTCGCTGACGAACGCCATGAGGCCGCCATCTGGAGCGAGCGCCGGCGTGGTGGCTGTCTGCACGTCGAGATACGTTTCGATCGGTCGATGTCCGGCCATGCGCATGCTCGCTTTGCTTGGAAGAGGGACCTCGGAGCTTCGGAAACAGGGCTCAGGCGGTTCGGAGGAGGGCATGCCGCAGACGGTCGGTGGCCTCGCGCAGCGCCCGGTTGAGGGCGGGGGCGCGGCTGCCGCCGACGTGACTGGCCTCCTCCACCATGGTGAAGCGGGCCTCGGGCCAGGCGCGGTGCAGCCTCCATGCGGTCACTGGCGGGGTCACCACGTCGTAGCGGCCCTGGACGATCTCCGCGGGCTTGTCGCGAAGCTTTCCCACGTTTCCGAGAAGATGGCCCTCCGGCAGGAAGGCGCGGTTGACGCAGTAGTGGGTGAAGAGCCGGGAGACCGCGAGTGCCGCCATCGGCTCGGTGATGGAGGCCACGTGCTCGGGATCGGGCAGGAAGGTCTGGGTCCAGGCCGAGAAGGTGCGCAGGGCCAGGGCGGCGGGCATGTGCACGGCCGGGTCGGGGTCGACCAGCCGGCGGTAGTAGGCCTGCAGCAGGTCCTCGCGCTCGGCCTCGGGCACGAACGCCGCGAAGGTCTCCCAGCGGTCGGGGAAATGCTGCCGGATGCCGTGAAACCACGAGCGCGTCTCGGCGGGACTCGCGAGGAAGATGCCGTGCAGCCGGAAGCCCAGGCAGCGCTCCGGATGGGCGATGCCGTAGGCGAGCGCCAGGCAGCTTCCCCACGAGCCGCCGGTGACCAGCCAGCGCTCGATCCCCAGATGCTCGCGGATCCGCTCGATGTCGGCGATCAGGTGCTGCGTGGTGTTGCCCGCGAGCTCGGCCACCGGCGTCGAGCGCCCGGCACCGCGCTGGTCGAACAGCACGATGCGGAACGCCTCAGGGTCGAAGGTGCGCCGCTGCCCAGGCTTCGTGCCCGCGCCGGGGCCGCCGTGCAGGAACAGCACCGGGATCCCGGACGGATTGCCGCTCTCCTCCAGGTAAAGCTCGTGCGGCGGGTCCACCGCCAGCCGCTGGACCCTGTGGGGCTCGATCTCGGGGTAGAGCCCGTCCTCCCCGAAGCCATGCTGCGTCAATGCTCTTCTCCCCTGCCGGGTGCCGCGGCCAGGATCAGGCGCAGCAGCTTGCCGAAGGCGCCGATCGAGACCGACGTGCCCTCGCGGTCGGTGTCGACCCGGTGCACGATCACCGCATCCAGCGCCGGAACCACCACCAGAAAATGCCCGCGCGTCCCCACGGCGGCATAGCTGCCTGGCGGCAGCACCGCGTTGGGAAAGAGGATGCCGTCGCGCGCCACCCACCACATATAGCCGTAGGCGCCGCGCACGCCGGCCGCCGAGTAGGGCAGCACGCTGGCCTCCACCCACGCCTCGGGCACGATCTGCCGTGCCTGCCAGCGGCCGCGGCGGAGAAAGAGTTCGCCGAAGCGGGCGAGGTCGCGCGCGCTCATGCGGAACGGGTAGGCGGGATGCTCGGATTCCTCGAGCTCGACATAGGATCCGTCCCGGGCCGGCACGAAGTCGGTCATGCCGAGCGGCCGGGCGATGCGCCGCTCGAACTCCTCGAAGACGTCGGCGCCGGTGGCGCGCCGGAAGACCGAGCCCAGCGCGTTGAAGTCCCAGTTGTTGTAGACCCAGCATGTGCCCGGCGCCGCGCTGTGGCGAGGCGGCTTGATGCGCTTCATCCAGGGCGATTCGTAGCCGCTCGGGTGGTAGACGCCCGAGCGGGCGGTGAGCAGGTCGAGGACCGTCGCCTGCCGTTCCGTCTCGCTCAGCCCCAGGCGGTCGTCGATGCCGATTGCCGCCAGCGTCGCCTCGAGGTCGATCCTGCCCTCCTCCTCGTGGATGCCGATCAGGGCGGAGAGCAGGCTCTTCCTGATCGAGTGGCAGTTCCACGCGGTGCCGGGGCTGCCCCACGCGGTGACCACACGACCCCCGGCCATCACCAGGAGGGCGGCGGTGTCGAGGGAAGCGGCCAGCCCGCAGGCCCGCTCGAGCATCGCCTGTGACCAGCCGACATCGGCCGGTGCGCTCCAAACGGGCAGGCCGTCCAGGCTCTCGGCACATGCCGAGGCAGCAGGATTCATCCCTGTTCCTCCCCGAGGGACAGCGGGTCCCGCCATCGGGCTTAAACGTCTTGCTGCGAGGGGACCAGATGGTTATCGCTTGATGGCCGGAGCCCTCTGGCATGCGTACCGCGCATTGCTCCGCGAGCTGCGCCACCAAGGATGAACCGAGACGGGAGGCTGGAAACGTGACGGCACTGAGGACTGCGAGCATCGCAAGCGCCCTTTGCGGGGCCAGCATGCTGGCGCTGTCGGCCCAGGCAGCCACGCCGGACAATGCGCTGGTGATGGCCTGGAACATCGACGCCATCAGCACCTTCGATCCGGCGCAGATCGGCGAGGTCGTCACCAACGAGCTGATCTTGAACATCTGCGACAGCCTCGCGAGCTTCGACCCCGAGGACGAGAAGAACGTCCTCCCGGCGGTCGCCAGGAGCTGGAGCGCCTCCGACGACGGGCGCAGCATCACCTTCGAGCTGCGCGACGATCTCGTGTTCCCCTCGGGCAATCCGGTGACCGCCGAGGATGCCGCCTTCTCGCTCAAGAGGGTGGTCGAGCTCGGCTTCGGCAACGCCGCGACCCTCAACGAGTACGGGTTCGTCAAGGAGAAGATCGACGAGCAGGTGGTGGTCGAGGGGCCGCACACGCTGACCCTCAATCTCGACAAGCCCTATCCCACGCGGCTGATCCTCCAGGCGATCGCCGCCAACCGCGTGGCCAACGTGCTCGACAAGAAGACGGTCCTCGAGCACGAGCAGGACGGCGATCTCGGCAACAAGTACCTCACCAGCAACACGGAATGCGTCGGACCCTACCGCCTGCGGCAGTGGAACGCCGGCGAGGTGGTGGTGCTCGAGGCCAACGAGAATTATGGCGGCGAGCCGGCCGGGCTGAAGCGGGTGATCATCCGCCATGTGGCCGAGGCCGGCGCGCAGCGGCTGCTGCTCGAGCAGGGCGACGTGGACGTCGCCCGCAACCTCACCGCCGAGGACATGCGCGACCTCGAGCAGAGCGACGAGATCCGTGTCGCCAAGGCCCTCCAGCCGCAGTTCTTCTACATGGGCTTCAGCGAGGAGGACGAGCGTCTCGCCAACCCGAAGGTGCGCGAGGCCTTCCGCTGGCTGGTCGACTACGAGGGCCTGGGCAAGACGGTAATGGCCTATGACGGCGTGCCGCGCGCCAGCTTCGTCCAGCTCGGCGCCTTCGGCGCCCTCGACGAGAAGGACGGCCAACCCTTCAGCCTCGACGTCGACAAGGCGAAGGCGCTTCTCGAGGAGGCCGGCTACGGCGACGGGTTCGAGGCTACGCTGATCATCGGCACCCAGCCCTATGCCTCGCCGATCGCGCAGCATGTCCAGCAGAACGCCAGCAAGGCAGGGATCAGGCTCGACATCGAGCAGATGGCCAACGCCCAGCTCTTCAGCCGCTATCGCGGCCGCGACTTCGACACCATCATGCTGGGCTGGTCGACCGGCGTGCCGGACGCCCACGGCATGGCCTCGCGGCACGTCTACAATCCCGACAACTCGGCCGAGGCCAAGCTCACCATGTACCCGAGCTGGCGCGCGTCGTTCTATTCCGAGGAGTACAACAAGAGGGTCGACGAGGCGCTGTTCGAGCAGGACGAGGCGAAGCGCGCCGAGCTCTACCACCAGATGCAGCGCGACATCATGAAGGACGGGCCGTTCGCCTACCTCTTCCAGATCGTCAACACGGCGGGCGTGCGCAGCAGCCTCGACAACTGGACCTGGAACGGCTTTCGCACCTACTACGACCTCGCGTCGAAATAGGAGCAGCGCTTCTTGGCGCGCGTCATCGACCTGACGGGGCAGAAGGCGACACCCCGATCGCCGCTGCTGCGCTCGCTCAAGGTGGGGGTGAACGAGGGCCTGTCGGTCCTCGTCACCCTCTTCGGGCTGCTCGTTCTCACCTTCTTCATCGGCCGGATGCTGCCGCTCGATCCGGTGCTGGCCATTCTCGGCGACAATGCGAGCCAGGAGGCCTACGACGCGCTGCGCGCCAAGCTGGGCCTCGATAGGCCGCTCTGGGAGCAGTTCCTGGGCTATGTGGCCGACGTGGCGCGGCTGGACTTCGGCCAGGCGCTGACCACCGGCAAGCCGGTCACGACCGATCTGGCGCGGGTGTTCCCGGCCACCATCGAGCTGGCCACGCTGGCGGTGCTGATCGGCACCGGCCTCGGCATTCCGCTGGGCGTGCTGGCGGCGATGTACCGGCAGACCGCGATCGACCATGCGGTGCGGGTGATCTCGCTGATCGGCTTTTCCGCGCCGGTCTTCTGGCTGGGCCTGATGGGGCTCGTGCTGTTCTATGCCACGCTGGGCTGGGTCGGCGGCCCCGGCAGGCTCGATACCGCCTACATGTGGGACGTCGAGCCGATCACCGGCCTGCTCCTGCTCGACACCGCCATGCAGGGCCAGTGGGACCTCTTCGCCAACGCCTTCTCGCACATCGTCCTGCCCGCCTCGATCCTGGGCTACGGCGCGCTCGCCTATATCAGCCGGATGACCAGGAGCTTCATGCTGGAGCAGCTGGGCCAGGAGTACGTCATCACCGCGCGGGTCAAGGGCCTCTCCTACGCCCGGGTGGTGTGGCGGCACGCCTTTCCCAACATCGGCGTGCAGCTGGTGACGGTGGTGGCGCTGGCCTATGCGTTCCTGCTGGAGGGTGCGGTGCTCACCGAGACCGTGTTCGCCTGGCCCGGCTTCGGGCGCTACCTCACCAACGCGCTTCTGGCCGGCGACATGAACGCGGTGCTCGCCTGCACGCTGATCGTCGGCGTGATCTTCGTGGCGCTCAACCTCCTGAGCGACGTTCTCTACCGCCTGCTCGACCCGAGGACCCATTGAGCACGACATCCTCAGCACCGCGCGCTGCCGGCGGCTGGCGGGCCTGGCTCACCGCACCGGAAGCGGGCTCGCCGCTCCAGGCCCGGGCCCAGCAGGTCTGGCTGGGCTGGCGGCGGCTGCGCGCCAACAGCTCGGCCTTCGCCGGCTTCCTCATCATCGTGGCGCTGCTGCTGGTAGCACTCGCGGCCCCGCTTCTGGCGACCCACGATCCTTTCGTGCAGGACCTCGCGCAGCGGCTCCGGCCGCCGTCCGCCGCGCACTGGCTCGGCACCGACGAGCTCGGCCGCGACATCTACAGCCGCCTCGTCCACGGCACCCGGATCACCATCTACATCGCCCTGCTGGTGCTGGTGATCGCCGCCCCGCTGGGCCTCGTGGTGGGCACGGTGGCGGGCTATCTGGGCGGCTGGACCGACCGGATCCTGATGCGCATCGTCGACATCTTCCTCTCCTTTCCGAGCCTGATCCTGGCGCTGGCCTTCGTGGCGGCACTGGGTCCCGGCATCAACAACGCGATCATCGCCATCTCGATCGCCTCCTGGCCGCCCATCGCCCGGCTGGCCCGGGCGGAGACGCTCACCGTGCGAAGCTCCGACTACATCGCCGCGGTGCGGCTGCAGGGCGCCTCCTCGCTCAGGATCATCGTGGCCGAGATCATGCCGATGTGCCTCTCCTCGGTGGTGGTGCGGATCACCCTCAACATGGCGGGCATCATCCTGACCGCGGCCGGCCTCGGGTTCCTGGGCCTGGGCGCCCAGCCGCCGAGCCCGGAATGGGGGGCGATGCTCTCGACGGGACGCCAGTTCATGCTCACCAGCTGGTGGCTCGCCGCCGTGCCCGGCCTCGCCATCCTGCTCGTGAGCCTCGCCTTCAACCTCTTCGGCGACGGGCTGCGCGACGTCCTGGATCCACGCCATGGCTGAGCCGCTGGCAAGGATCGAGGACTTGTGGGTCCGCTTCGCCACGCCGCACGGCACCCTCGAGGCGGTGCGCGGCGTCTCCTTCGACATCGGGCGCGAGAAGCTCGGCATCGTCGGCGAGTCCGGCTCGGGCAAGTCGATGACCGGCCGCAGCCTGCTGCGGCTCACCCCGCGCGCCGCGCGCATCGAGGCCAGGCGCCTCGAGTTCGAGGGCATCGACCTCCTGCGCGCCTCGGAGCGGGAGATGCGCGCGATCCGGGGGGCGCGGATCGCGATGATCCTCCAGGACCCCAAATACTCGCTCAATCCCCTCATGCGGGTCGGAAGGCAGATCGCCGAGGCCTATCGGGTGCATCACAGGGTGGGTGCGCGTGAAGCGCGCCTTCGGGCGCTGGCGATGCTGGAATCGGTGCATATCCGCGATCCCGAGCGGGTCTTCGAGCTCTACCCGCACGAGGTCTCCGGCGGCATGGGGCAGCGCATCATGATCGCCATGATGCTGATCCCCGAGCCCTCGCTGATCATCGCCGACGAGCCCACCTCCGCCCTGGACGTCACTGTCCGCCGGCAGGTGCTGGGCATCCTCGACGAGCTGGTGACCGGCCGCGGCGTCGGTCTCGCCTTCATCAGCCACGATCTCAACCTGGTGGCCGATTTCTGCGACCGGGTGCTGGTGATGTATGCCGGCCGCATCCTCGAGGAGCTGCCGGCCCGGGAGCTGGAGCGGGCCCGCCATCCCTACACCCGGGCCCTGCTCGAGAGCCTGCCGCGCCTCGACCGTCCGGTGGAGAAGCTGAGCGTGCCGCAGCGCGACCCCTCCTGGCTCGACGGGCCGGTCTTCCGCGAAGGTGCCGCATGAGCGGCGCCGCGCCGCCGGTGCTGGAGGCGCAGGGGCTCACCGTGCGCTTCGGCCGCGACGCCGCCGCCACCATTGCCGTCGACAGTGTCAGCTTCGCGCTGCGGCGCGGCGAGGCGTTCGGGCTGATCGGCGAGTCCGGCTGCGGCAAGTCCACCGTGCTGCGGGTGCTGGCCGGCCTCAACGAGTCCTACGAGGGCAGCCTCGCCCTCGACGGCCGCGAGCTTGCCGGTCCGCGCGGCAAGGCCTTCTTCAAGCGCGTGCAGATGGTCTTCCAGGATCCCTACGGCTCGCTGCACCCGCGCAAGATGGTCAACGACGCGCTGATGGGCCCGGTGCGGGTGCACGGGCTCGACCGCGGCCAGGAGCGCGTGGCCGAGGCGCTGGAGGCGGTCGGGCTCGGCCCCGGCTTCCGCTACCGCTTCCCGCACCAGCTCTCGGGCGGCCAGCGCCAGCGCGTGGCGATCGCCCGCTGCCTGATCCTCGAGCCCGAGATCCTGCTCCTGGACGAGCCCACCTCGGCGCTCGACGTCTCGGTCCAGGCCGAGATCCTCAATCTCCTGCAGGAGCTGCGCCGCCAGCGCGACCTCACCTACCTGATGGTGAGCCACGACCTCGCGGTGGTGGCGCATCTGTGCGAGCGCGTGGCGGTGATGAACCGCGGCCGCCTGGTCGAGGAGCTGCCCGCGGCCGAGCTGCGCGCCGGCCGGGCGCGCGATCCCTATACGCGCGAGCTTCTGGCGGCCAGCGCCGGCTACGTCCCGCCCTCCCGCGAGCAGCTCGACAGCGTCTGAGCGCCACTCTCCCGGCGTTCCGGCGCGGTCTACGGCACCGCGGGCAAGCTCCCCCGCTCCGGCCCTTATGAGGCTCCACGCCTGCAGCGTCTTCGGCGGCAGGCTCCTCTGTCGCCCGCAGGGAACGCTCCGGGAAAGCGCGAAAGATCATGAGCCGGCCGCGTCATGCCGCCGCCCGCCGGCGGGACGAAGGAGTGGCTGCACCGCGACCACCTGGCCTCGGTGAGGCTGATCACCGATGACGCCGGCGTGCGCGTCCAGCGCTCGCACTACCTGCCCTTTGGCGACCGCTCGGGGGCGCTCACCGTGAGCGAGACCGGGGGGCCGGCCCAGCCTGAGAGCGCCTGAACTATCCAAAGCCTATATCGGCGAGCGCGACGACCCCGACACCGGCCTGCTCTACCTCAACGCCCGCTACATGGACCCGCTGCTGGGCCGCTTCATCCAGCCGGACTGGTGGGATCCGACCGAGGAGGGCGTGGGGACCAACAGGTATGCCTATGCCGACAACGACCCGGTCAACAGGAGCGATCCGAGCGGGCATGCGCTGAGCGAGGAAGGCAGCTATGATGGCGTCGTCGATGGCTATGGCGGCGCTTCATACAGCTGGGATGATATCGCCGGCTTCCTGGATGATGTCTTTGGATCCGCTGACGACGACTCCTTTCTTGATTCCAACATAGAAATAGCCGCTCGCAGAGGTCGTCCCCATAACCTTCCCAATATATTCGGACCCGATACTGGGAAAAATTTATTCGGACCGCTGGGTGGCGGGGGTTGGAGCCGCTCAGGCGGGCTGAAAAGCTAAGAGACCACAAAACAAACGAATGCTCGTCATGAGGCATTTAGAGCCCAACCCGAAAAGAGTTGAGCGGTTTCAGCGGGTTGTGATTCCGTTCCGTTGCCACACAGCACGGAGCCGACAATGCCTTGGACTGAAACCGCTCGCCGCGACTATGCCCGCCGGCGCGTCC
>JAWZSN010000039.1:0-31914 GCA_033875255.1 Geminicoccaceae bacterium 1502E
TCGCCAAGGACTGGGAAACCTCCACCGCCAGCGCCGAAGGCTGGATGATGGTCGCCCACATCCGCCTCACCACGCGCCGCCTCGCAAGGTATTGCCACGCCTCATAGAGTTTTGAGTCGGGCTCTTAGCGACGAAAAGTTGATGCGCCGGTCGCGGGCTCCGGCGCTCTCCATGCTCATCTTGGGCAGTGTCGCAGCTCCGGCTTGTGGCGCCGCGCCGCGGGCGCTGCGCGCGGCATTCTCCAGTCTGCATCCACAAAACCCGGGGGCGCTCAGTTTCGGTTTCGCGGCGACGCGGCAGTGCCGTTGATGAGCTGAGAGCGGCACTGGATGCGTTCAACATTCCGCGTTTGAAAAATGTCTCCCTGACGGGATTACGACAGCCCCCAATATTTCGGCGCTCCGCACTATGCAGAAGGATAGACCTTCCTGAATCCGAAGCCAACTAATGCGCTTTCTTCAAGAAACTCCACAACTCTTCTAGTAAAGAAAATGGGCGACAACCGCATATTCGGTATCTTGAATATGGAAAAGCCCTCAATCATATCAGTCAAGAAAACATGCTTGCGTACAAAAAGAATATTCCCCTCATTGGACCAAAATATATCAGACCTCTTGAGATCAAGTGCATTCACATAATTTTTTACATAGTACATCCACAATGTCGTGTCGTTGCATTCAACCTTGAGCAGACTTCCAAATGGAGACAATGCAGATTCCAGCGCATGTCGAGCCCTTGAATTCATGATAAAGACACTATTAAGCCGAACAGAAAAGACGTCAGATTTCACAAGACGAACACCGTTCTCGTTGCGATCTACTATCTGCACATGAAATGGCTTCCATTGTGAAACATCGACACCAGGTAACATCTGAAAATTTAATGTATTTTCTGCTGTGACCCATTCGCAATCCTCTGGACCACGAAACTGAAATATTTCAACACTCATTCTTTGCTGTCCTCGGCACGATACGTCAGAGTTCACCAAAGCTTCCGATCACGAATCTCTGAGCACTGGACTCCGTCTGAGCCAGAAGGCTCAACGGGCGCCAAAGCTACGGCGGACTGGAAAGCTGCCGGGAGCCTGTCGCAGCGGGTGGCCTGCCGACAGAAATCCTTCAGGCGGTTGACCGCCGCCCCGACGCGCTCGCGTTCATCCTGCTTCCTCCGCCTTTCTTCGAGAGCCACATCAGGTTCCATGAGACTGTCAACCGGGCACCCCCCAATCCCCAGGAAAATGAGGAAGAAAAAGCCGCGCGCAGCGCCTTGCGCGGCACTGCCTTCTCAACCCGCGAGGCTCACCGGCAGCAACGCTCCCCACCCCGCACCCGCCATCAGCAAAGGCGGCAGGGTGGCCCGGCGCGCCTCCGGCGGAAGCAGCCGCACGAGCAGCGCCACGCGCACGGCTTCGCCCAGCGCCCGGGCCAGCGCCATGGCAGGCAGCGAGCCGGCCAGGGCGGCGGCGGTGGCGGCGGTGGCGAAGACGGCGAGGGCCGCGAGGCTGGCGCGCAGGAGGGCCGGGCGGCGGCCGGTGGCGGCGAGGGCGGACTGGAGCAGGGTGGAGGGGTGCTGGAGGGCGAGCCAGGGCATGAGCATGGCGAGCAGGAGGGCGGTGTCGTCGTGGCGGCCGGCGAACAGCAGCGGGACGGCGAGCGGGGCGGCAGCGGTACCAAGGAGGGCGAGTGCGGCGCCGAGCAGGCTCGTGGCGCGGCAGTCGGCGGCGAGGCTCGCGGCGAATTTCTGTTCGTTGTCGCGCAAAGGGCCGAGGCGGGCCAAAGCGAGCTGGCCTTGCGCGTTGGCGAGGACGAGGCCGGCAACGGCCATGCTGGCGGCAAGCCAGTAGCCGCCCGCGGCGGCAGGGCCGATGAGCAGGCCGGCCAGCAGAAGGTCGAGGCCGAGCATGGCCTGGTTGACCAGTGTCGTGCCGGCGAGGGGGAGACCGGCCGACAGAAGGGCCCGCCAGCGCGGCGGCGGGTCGCGGCCCGGGGCCTTGGGCGGCGCCAGCGCGCCGGGCCAGCTCGCCAGGGCTGCCAGCCACCAGGCGGCGAGGAAGGCGGCGGCGACGCCCTGCGGGGTGGCGGGTGCCGCCACCATCAAGAGCAGCAGGAAGCAGGCCGGGCGCACCAGCAGGAGGGCGGCGGCCCGGCCGTTGTCGCCGCGCACCAGCGCCAGCCAGTCGAGCTGGAGGGCCACGGCGGGGATGCTCGCGAGCACGAGCGGCAGCGCCATTCCCGGCTCGGGCAGCAGCAAAAGCCCGGCCACCCAGCCCGCCAGCACGGCCAGCGCGGAGAGGCAGAGGCGCAGCGCCAGATAGGGGCGCAGGATCGCTGCCGTGCCGCCTTCCATCCGCCCGGCCTCGGCGGTCGCCACCGAGCGCAGCCCGGCCTCGCCCAAATGCAGGCAAAGGCCCTGGACAGCCAGGATCATGCCCCAAAGGCCGAGATGGACAGGGTCCAGCCGCAGGGCGATCTCGCGCACCGCGAGGAAGCCCAGCAGGGCCGCCAGCGCCCTGCCCCCGCCCAGCAGCAGCACGCCCGCGAGACGGTCGCCGGGGCGCGTGGCGGGAAGCGCCCTCACGCGGCGGCGAGCCGGCGGTAGAGGTCGAGCACGCGGCCCATGATGGCGCGCTCGTCGAGCCGCTCGAGCGCCGCGCCGGGCCGGTAGCGGCCGGCCTCGAGCAGCAGCCTCGCGGCGCGCACGCCCTCGGCCAGCGCGGCGGGCTCGGCCGCGCGGACGAAGCCGCTCGTCCCCTCCTCGAGCCATGCGCGCACGTCGCCGACATCGGTGGTGACCACCGGGCGGCGCGCCAGCAGCGCTTCTTTCACCACGGTGGGCGAGGCCTCGTAGCGGCTGGTGAGCAGCAGGATTCCGTGGCCGGCGAGGAGCGCCGGCACCTTGCCGTGGGGAACGGCGCCCAGCCGGAGGATGCGCCGGCGGGCCGGGCTTCTGGCAATCAGCCGGTCGAGCGAGGCGGCATCCTCGCCGTCGCCGGCGATGGTGAGGGTGACGTCGGCGCCCTCGGCCGCCAGCTGCTCCAGCGTGGCCACGGCCAGCGGCAGGTTCTTTTGGTGGCTGAGGCGGCCGAGGAACAGAAGACGGCCCGCCAAAGCGGGGCCCGGCGGCGGCGGCGGATCGGCGAAGAGCCGCTGGTCGAGCGCTGCCGGAATGACCAGGGCCGCCTCGAAGGGCTTTCGCGCGACCCGTGCGGCGAGCTCCCCGCGGTCGCGCTCGCTGACGCACAGGATCGCGTCGGCGGCCCTGGCCACCCGCCGCTCGAAAAGCAGCATCAGGGCACGCAGGGGCGCTGCGAGCCGGCCGAGCCTGCCCGCCAGCACCCGGCCGCTGACATTGTGGTAGGTGACCACGACACGGGCCTTGCCGCGGGCCAGCACGAGCGCCGGCCAGGCGGCGTAGGTGCGGTGGAAGTGGAGCACGTCGCCGGGCCGCAGACGGTGCCGGTTGCGCCAGAACCAGCGCCAGCTCGCCAGCCAGAACCGCGGGAAGGCCGAGCCCTCGCAGACATAGTCCACGGCCGGGTGGCGGCGGTCGTGCTGCAGCCGGGCGGCGACCAGCCGGTAGGCCAGGCCCGACTCGTCGAGCGCGCGAAAGAGGCCGCGGAAATGCTCGGCGCCGCCGCCGAGGTCCTGGGCGAGCGGATCGTTGCTGTAGAAGACGTAGATCACCGTTGCGGCTCCAAAAGCCGCGGGCCGGCGCCGAGAAGGCCGGCCACCGCCGCCGCCGCCGCCTCGGGCGTGCCGTCATTGACGACCAGCGGCAGGCCGTAGTCGCGGGCGAGGCGGCGGTAGAGCTGGCGGCGCCGCTCGAAATGGCGCTCCGCCACGGCGTCGGGGCGGCAGGCGGCGACCAGGGCCGGGTCGCGCTCGATCACCACCGCTGCGAACGGCCGCGGCACGAGGCGCAGCAGCAGCGGCCCCAGGCGCCGCAGCACGAGATCGTCGTGGCCGGTGTCGACGGCGAGATCGACCAGCGTGTCGAGCACGCAGCGGTCGGCCAGCAGGAGGCCGCGCCGGATGCGGTAGCGCAGCAGGATGTCGAGCACCTGGTCGACGGCCTGGAGCAGCAGGAAGGGCAGCGACAGCCAGGGGCTTTTCTGGAAGTCGTGGTAGCCGATGGTGAAGCCCGGATGGCGCTCCTTGCGGTTGTGGCCGGTGAGCCGGGCCACGGCGAGAACCGGACGGGAGAGATAGTTGCGAAAGCGGGACCACAGATGGCGGTGCGGCAGGCCGCGATCGGCGAGGCTCGCGGCGAGACGGCCGAGCAGGAGCGTCTTGCCGCTGCCGTCGGCACCGCACAGCGCCACCAGGCGAAAGCCCGCCATGGGCTCGCGCGGGGCCTCCACCAGCGGGCCCACGGCATGGCGCCAGGAGGTCCAGCGCGCCGGATCAGGGGCCGGGGGGAGGGGCGCCGTGGCGGCATCGAGCAGGAGCGGCGCCAGCGCCTCGGGCCACGGGGCGATCCGCCCGCCAAGGAGCCGCGCATAGTCGCTCACCCCGGGCGCGTCGAGCACCACGAGGGCGCGGCCGGAGAGCCCCGCCTCGATCACCACCAGCGGCACCTCGGAGACCGGCAGGCGGAAGGGGAGCAGGACGGTGCGGCAGGCTTCCAGCCGGCAGCGCAGCTCGTCCGGCCCGAGCATGGCGGTCTCGATGCGGATCCGCGCCGCGAACGGGCTCGCCGCCGCCTGCCCGGCGATCCGGCGCAGCGCCTCGCCGCCCGAATCGGGGCGCAGCAGCATGTGAAGCTCGCCCGGCAGGCCCAGGGCCGCCGCCTCCTCGAAGGCGGCGATGGCGAGATCGGCGCCGCGCGCACCCAGCGGCGGGCCTAGATAGAGGACCGGCCCCTGGCGCGGCGGCGGCGCCAGCCGGGTGCACAGCGCGGCGTCGACCTGTGGCGCCAGCAAACACCCGGCGGGCAGGCCCAGACCGGTGAAGCGGGCGCGCGCGCTCGGGCTCAGATAGACGATTCCGCCGGCTCCCGACCGTGCGAAGCCGCGGCGCAGCAGCAGGCCCGGGACGAGCGCGCCGAGGATCGGCAGGGCCAGAAGCCGGCGCTCGCGCCACAGCAGCGCCGGGCCTGCCCGCCATATCTCGGAGGGACGAAAGCGCGGGCTCGCCAGCACCAGCTCGACCGGTGCGCCGGCATCGAGCCGCCGCAGCCGGGCGAGGCGCAGCGCGCCGGTGATCCAGAAGATCCGCTCCACCGCCCGCTCGGCCGCCGCCGCGCGCAGGGCCGGCGCTGCCCGGCCGCGCTCGAGAAGACCGTCCAGGCGCAGGACCTCCACCCCCTCGAGCGGAGGCGGCTCGCAGGCGTCGGTAACGAGACTCACCTCGTGGCCGCAGGCGGCGAGGCCGCGGGCGATACCCAGCGCCACCTGCCAGGGCTGGCGCCGCGCGCGTCCGGCCTCGAGCCCGAAGCAGACCACCATGAAGCGCCTCATGCGGCGAGTGGCCGGGCGGCCTGGTAGAGACCGAGCAGCCGGCCGACCGCCCCGTCCCAGGCGAAGCGCTGCCGCACCAGCACCTGCGCCGCCTCGGCGCGGCGGCGTGCCGCCCCGGGATCGGCGAGGCAGCTGGCGATGCTCCGCGCCAGACCCTCGGCCGAGGTCTCGCTCACCAGCAAAGGCGGTGCCTCGCCCATCTCGGCCACGAGGCCGGTGCGGGTCGAGACCACCGGGGCGCCGGCCGCCATCGCCTCGAGCAGCGAGAGCGGCCCGCTCTCGTAGTCGGCCGGGTTGACCACGCAGGCCGCCCGCTTGAGCCAGTTGCGGATCTCCGCGCGCCCGAGAAAGCCGGTGAGCTGCACCCGCCCCTCGAGACCGAGCGCCACGGCCTCGCGCTCCAGCTTCGCGCGCAACGGGCCCTCGCCCGCCAGAACCAGCCGCGGCGCCAGGTGCGGCGGCAGGCTGGCGAAGGCCTCGAGCAGGCGGAACAGCCCCTTGCGGTAGCCGAGCCGCCCGACATAGAGCACGCAGGGCATCGGCCGCCGCCGCGGCCCGCCCGCGAAGAACTGCGCATCGACGCCGTTGGGTACCAGCTCGACCTCCCGGCTCAGCCGGTAGTAGCGCGCCAGCTCCTCGCGCACCCCTTGCGAGACCGCCACCACGTGGCCCGCCCTCTCCAGGTGCCACTGCTCCCACGCGCGGCTCACCAGCCGGGCGTTGAGCCGGACCGCCAGCGGCCGCAGCCCCCTCTCGCCGATGGCCGCGGTGTCGGCGAGCATCGGGCTGTGGAAGGTCACGACCGTCGGCAGGGCGGTGCGCAGGGGCGGAAAGAGCGGCATGTGCAGGTGGATCACCTGGGCCCCCTCGGCCCCCTCGTCGAGCCAGCGCTGCAGGGCGCGGCGCGAGACGGCGTGGTGCAGGGGACGCAGCGGCCAGAAGGGGTAGAAACGTACCGGCAGGTCCTCGACCACGCCGTGCCGCCAGCCGCCGAACGGCTCGCCGCGCGCCAGCACCAGCGGCTCGTGGCCGCGCGCCCGCAAGCGCCGCGCCAGCTCCAGCACGTGCCGGCCGATCCCCTCGCGCGGCGGGAAGCGGTTGTTGGTCAGGAGGGCCACGCGCATCGCCGCTACCAGGCCGGCGCCGGCGTGGGGCTGTCCTGCGCCGGGTCGAGCCAGTAGAAGTCCTGGCCGCTCAGCCGTCGCGCCAGCCCCCTGGGCAAAGCCGGCCCGCGGCGACCGATCCGGTAGCCCAGCCAGCGCAGTGCCGTGTCGGCAAGCGCCAGCGGCAGTGCCGAGGGCCGCTCGGCCAGCGCCGCCCCGACGAGCTCCAGGGCGTAGCGCCGGCCGCGCCGCTCGTCGCCTTCGCGGTCGAGCAGCTCGCCCGCGAAGAGGGTGCGGGTGTAGCCGACGTCGAACTGCCGGCGAAAACTGTCGAGCAGCCGGGTGGGGTGGGTATGCTCGACCACCGCCTCGGCCACATAGGCGATCTTGTGGCCGGCGCGCAGCAGGCGGGCGGCGACGATCGTCTCCTCGCTCACCAGCGTCGCCGGAAAGCCGCCGATCCCGTCCAGCGCCTCGCTCGACCAGGCAGCGCAGGCGTCCGAGCAGAAATGGGTGTAGCTGCCGTACTGCGGCCAGTCCTCGAGACCGCGCAGCTGGCTCGCTGCGGGATAGTTGAAGCTGCGGGCGAAGCGGGCCGGAAGATCGGCGTCGGCGGCCGCCACCTGGCGCCCGTAGCTGACGGCGGCGCGCCCTTCCCGGACCGGCGCCACCAGCTTCTCGAGAAATGCGGCGTGCTGGGGATAGGCATCGGGGCTGAGCATCGCCACGACCGGCGTTTTCAGGATCCGCCGGGCATGCTCGCGGGTGAGGCCGTGGTTGAGATCGCGGCGCAGCACCGAGACGACCTCCGCACCCATCGACCGGGCGAGCTCGGCGGTGCCGTCATCCGAGCAGCTGTCGACCACCAGGACGCGGGGCTGCAGCGGCGAGGCCAGCAGCGGCGACAGGCAGCGGCGGAGATGCCTGCGGGCGCGGTGGGTCACGACCACCACGCCGACGCCGGCCCCTGCCCCGGTGCGCCGGCGGCGCGCGGGTTCGTGCGTTGACATGCCCATCTCCCCGGCGGCGCTCGTGCGCCGCAATTCTTGTGAGATGGGCCCTCGCTAAAAGTTAATAACTATTCGAGATTTTTCAACCTTGAATAGCTACGCGTGCTCGCGCTGCGACATTGGCTCCAGCCTGTTCCTGAGCCATGCGGCATAGCGGTCCCAGGAAAGGGCGAAGGGCCAGTCGGTGGACAGGGCCGGAAGCGCTTCGGTGTTGAAGCGCACCCCGGGCTCGCCGCTGGCATCGACCGGCTCGAGGCTGCGGAACCGGCAGTGGCACCCGAGCCGTGGGCCGAGCGCCGTCGCCATGCGGCCCACGAAACCGCCCACCGTCTCGACATAGCCGCTGGGCGCGCAGCGCAGCAGACCGCGTCCGTCCGCCACCTGGCGGGCGAAGCGGGCATAGGCCTCGGCCAGATAGTCGACATGGACGAAATCGCGGACCAGATAGGGCTGGCGCAGCGCCGGCGTCTCGTCGCGCAGCCAGGCGGCGACCAGGGACGCCGTGAGGCCCGGCTTTTCCAGCGGTCCGAAAGGGTGCGGCACCACGAACTTGCCGACCGTGAGGCCGCGCGCCTCGGCGCGGTAGCGCAGCTGGTGCCAGGTGAGGGTCTTGGCGAGGCCGTAGGGGCTGAAGGCGCCCTGCTCCGGCGAGCCCGCCCCCTCGTCGGCCTCGAAGATCGAGCCGGTGACGATCACGCCGTGGCCGCCGGTCGCGGCGAACGCATCGAGGGCTTCGGCCGTGCCCTGCAGGTTGGCGCGCACCGCCGCTTCCACGTCGAAACCGGGGCTGCGGTGCTCGCGGGTCTCGGCACCGTGCAGACAGAGCAGGCGGAACGGCCCGCGGGTGCGCAGCGTGTCGAGAAAGAGCCGGTCGCCGGGGCTGCAGCCGTCGAGCAGCGCCTCGGCGGTGCCCGCCGCCATGGCCAGCCGCCGCCGCGCCAGCCCCTCGTAGCTCACGAGATGCTGCCGGCTGAGGACCGTCACGGCGATGCCGTGCCGCTCGAGCGCCCGGGCGAACCACGCGCCGGTGAACGAGCTGGCGCCGGTCAGCAGCGCGCGCATCACCATGCGAGGTGCCAGGCGGCATCGAACGGCGGATGCGCGAGGTCGCGCTCGGAGACCAGCGCCGGCAGCGCCGGCCATCTTATGCCGAACTGCGGATCGTCGTAGCGGACACCGCGCTCGCTGGCCGGGTCAAAAGCTGCCGAGACCAGATAGAGGACGGTGACGTCGGCGCTCAGCGTGAGAAAGCCGTGGGCGCAGCCGGGCGGCACGATCAGGAGTTGCGGCCGCGCGGCGTCGAGCGCGAAGCTCGCGTGGCGGCAGAATCCCGGCGTGCCCCGGCGCAGGTCGACGACCACGTCGTGGATCCGCCCGCCCACGCAGGTCACGAGCTTGGTCTCGGCGCTCGGCGGGAGCTGGTAGTGCAGGCCGCGCAGCGTGCCCTGCCGCGGGCTCGCCGACAGATTGGCCTGGAGCATCGTCTCGGCCACGCCCAGAGCGGCCAGCGCCTCGCGGCAATAGAGCCGGGTGAAGGCGCCGCGGGCGTCGTGGCGCGGCTCCAGCGCCACCAGACGGACCCCTTCGAGCGGCTCGGCCAGGAGCCTCATCCTCCTACTCCGCGCCCCGCCAGGGTGCGGCACCGCTCTCCCAGAGCGCGTGCATCTCCTCGCGGTCGCGCAGCGTGTCGACGCAGGACCAGAAACCGCCATAGGGGTACATGCGCAGCTCGCCCAGCTCGCTCAGGCGGCGCAGCGGCTCGCCTTCCAGCACGCACGCGTCCGCGGTCGACAGATGGTCGAGAAAGGCGCGGCGAAACAGGAAGAAGCCACCGCTGATCCAGCGGCCGTCGAGCAGCGGCTTCTCGAGAAAGCCGGCCGCACCGTCCTCGCGCAGCTCGAGATGGCCGAACTGCGAGCGGCCGTGCACCCCGAGCGAGGTGGCGAGCCGGCCGTGCGCCGCATGGAAATCCAGCTCGGCGCCGAGATCGGCGTCGGTGACGCCGTCGCCATAGGTCACCGCGAAATGCTCGGCCTCGCCCAGATAGCGGGCCGCAGCGCGGGCGATCCGGGCGCCGGTCTGGGCGGCGTCGCCGGTCTGCGCGATGGTGATCTCCCAGTCGGGCATCGCCACCGACTGGTGGAAGACCACCTCGCGCGAGCGGGTCTCCAGGGTGAAGTCCTGGGCGATACCCGAGAAGTTCAGGAAATACTGGCTGATGATCTCGCCGCGCCAGCCGGTGCACAGCACGAAGCGGCGAAAGCCCCAGCGCCCGTAGCAGCCCATCACGTGGAGCAGCAGCGGCCGCCCGCCAATGTCGATCATGGGCTTGGGCAGGCTCCTGGTAATGTCGCCCAGCCGCGTGCCCAGTCCGCCGCACAGGATAAAGACGGGGACGTCAGCCGGTGCGGGCGAGCGCATGCCGATCCTCCGCCCCATCGCACCCGGCGCGCGCCCGCCGCACCGGCGTCTTGCCCCGGGCCCGCTCGACATAGCGGTCGATCTGCGCGCCCAGCCAGGCGGTCTGCCCCTCGAGCAGCCCGCGATAGCCCTCGACCGTCCAGTCGGCGGCCTCCTCCAGGGGCAGGAGCGTCTGCCAGCCCAGGCGCCTGCGGGCCCGCTCGGGGGTGAGCCGCTGGCAGGCCGCCTCGTGCGGCGAGGCCGCACCGGTCTCGCGCCATGGATCCACGCCCAGCCGCCGCGAGAAGGCGGCGGCCAGCCGCGCGACGCTCCACTCGCTGCCCGGCGGCGGCCCGAAGTTCCAGGCGGTCGAGAAGCGGACGGGTGCATGATGCAGAGCCTCGCCCAGCAGCAGATAGCCCCACAGCGCGTCCAGCACGTGCTGCCAGGGCCGGATGGCGCCGGGCTGGCGCAGGATCGGCGGCCGGCCTTCCATGCAGGCCCGCACCAGATCGGGGACCAGCCGGTGGGCGCTGAAGTCGCCGGCGCCGATCACGTTGCCGGCCCGCGCGGTGGCGAGACCGCGGCCGTGGGCTGCCTGCAGGAAGCAGCTCCGGTAGGCGCCCACGACCAGCTCGGCCGCCGCCTTGCTGGCGCTGTAGGGATCCTCGCCGCCGAGCGCGTCGCCCTCCCGGCAGGCGCCATGCGGCTGGCGGTAGCACTTGTCGCTGGTCACCACGACGACGGCCCGCACCGACGGCGTCGCGCGCACCGCCTGCAGCAGATTGACGGTGCCCACGACATTCGTCTCGAAGGTGCCCACCGGATCCTCGAGCCCCGTCAGGACGACGGACTGGCCGGCCAGGTGGAAGACGATCTCGGGCGCCTCCCGGCCCAGCACGCGGGCCACCAGCGCGGCCTCGCGCACATCGCCGGCGATGCTGCCGACCCGCTGCCCGAGCGCCAGCGCATCGAACAGAGCGGGCCCGCTTGCGGGCGGCAAAGCGAGCCCGGTGACCGCGGCCCCCAGCCGGTCGAGCCAGGCGGCGAGCCAGGCTCCCTTAAAGCCGGTATGGCCGGTGACGAGCACCCGCTTGCCTTGCCAGAACGACGGATCCCAACGCATGGCACCTCCGTGGAGCCACGGAAGGCCCTCTGCCACCCGACAGCGCCCCAAAAATTCAACTTTTTGTTGTTATCGCCTTTCTTAAGCGCGCATTTCGCGAAATGCAAGCCGAGTCTTCTACCTCAAGGTGCAGGACAGGTGGCAGCGCCGCCGCGGCGCGGTGGCCGCGGCGGTCCGTCATCGGCCGGGGTCCGGCGGTCAGCGGGGAGGCAGGCTCTTGATGTAGGCGGCGATCGCCCGGACGTCCTCGGGCGGCAGCTTGCCGGTGCCGTTGCTCACGATCTTGGCCATCTCGCTGCCGACGAAATCACCCTCGGGCGTCATGCCGAGCTGGAGGACCGTGCGCACGTCGCCGGCCGACCAGGTGCCGAGCCCGTGCTCAAGGTCGCCCGAGATGTTGGGGACCTTCTCGTTGCCGGGCAGCACCGCGCCGGCGAAGGCCTCGTCCCATATCAGCGCGCCCGCGAAGTTGCGCGGCGTGTGGCACTCGGCGCAATGGCCGGGACCGAGGCTCAGATAGGCGCCGCGGTTCCACAGCTCGTCCTTCTGCGGATCGGGCACGAACCGGCCCGGCTCGAAGAACGCCCACTGCCACAGGCGCATCGCCCAGCGCTGGTTGAAGGGAAAGCCCAGCCCGTGCTCGCGCGAGGCCTGGGCCACCGGCGGCACGGTGTCGAGCCAGGCCTTGAGCGCGCGCAGGTCGTCCTCACCCATCCGCGTGTAGGAGGTGTAGGGGAAGGCCGGATAGTAGGCGCTGCCGTCCGGTGCCCGGCCCTCCTGCATCGCCCGGATGAAGTCCTCCTCGCTCCAGCCGCCTATCCCCTGATCGGGATCGGGCGTGATGTTGGGCGCGAAGAAGTCGCCATAGGGCGACTTGATCGCGTCACCCCCGGCGAGCAGCGGGCCGCCCTTGGCGGTATGGCAGTTGGTGCAGCCGCCGATCTGGAACAGATGCTCGCCGCGGGCGAGGAGGTCCTCGTCGCCCGCGGCCGCGTCGACACCCGCGTTCCACAGCAGCCCTGCCACGCCCAGCGCCGCGGCAAGCATGCGAACGGCCATGGTGGCGATCAGGAGCTCTTCTTGCGGAAGGACTCGTGGCAGCCGCCGCAGCCTTCCTTGCCGAGCTTGGCGAAAGCCTGGGCGGTCGCCATGGCGTCGCCGGTCTCGGCCGTGGCGGCCAGCTCCTCGGCGAGCTTGCCCATGGCCTGCGCCTTGCCCTGGAACTCGTCCCACTTCTCCCAGATCGCCGGCAGCGCGTCGGTGTCGCCGGCCGGCGTGCCGGGACCGCTGCCCTGGGGGAACAGGCTGGGGATCAGCTTGGCGACGGCGGCGATGTCCTCGGCGTGGCGCGGTACCGAGGCGAGGAAGTCGCGCTGGTCGGTGACCACCGTCTTGATGGCCCCCATGTGGGCCCCGAGCACCTTCATCTCGGACTGCCGATAGGCGAGAATGCCGCTCGACTCCCACTGCTGGGCGACGGCGAGGCCGGCGGTGGCGAGCGTCAGGATTCCGGCAGCGAGAGCGAGAGGTCGAAAGCGCATCGTCAGCATCTCCCGGCATATCGAGGGTCGGTGGCACCGGCCACCATGCCCATGCCCGCGTTCTTCGGCAATGCTCGCCCCGCTGCCAACAGGAATGTGCGCCGCCCGGGGAGGCAACCGCGCGTGCTGACGCAAACGTGATCGCGCTCAGTCGCTCAGCAGCGCGCCCGTGCGGCCGGGCAGCGGCCGCGTTCCGGCGACCTTGGCGAGGATGTCGCCGGGGCGGGCGAGACGGCAGGCGGCGCGGGCGAACAGCGTGCCGCCCGCCGGCGCCCGCACCTCCGTCCGGCGGCGCGCCGGCTCGCCGGCGAGCGGATCGACCAGCACCGCCAGCAAGGCGCCCTCCTCGACCTCCTGACCCGGCGCCGCCTCGAACGACACCAGCCCCGCCACCGGCGCACGAACCATCGCAACGCCTTCCAGCGGCCGCGCCTCCGGGCAGGAGGCCGGCGGCGGCACCTCGCCCGCGACGAGCCCGCGCCGGGTCAAGAAGCGCAGCAGGTTCGAGGCGTCCTGCCGCCCCTGCCGCTCCGAGACGTCGAGAAGGCCGCGATACTCGACCGTGGCAGCAAGACAGGCCAGCGGCAGGTTCTTGTCGGGAAAGCGCCGCTGGAGGCTCCACCACAGCCCCGAGAAGGCCTCGTCGAACGGGTTGCCGCCCGAGACCTCGGCCAAAAGCGTGGCCTCGCTGCCGATATCGGCCGCCAGATCGCGGGCGTCGGGCCACAGCGGGCTGCCCAGATAGAGATGGGTCACTGCCTCGAGATCGCAGTGCAGGTCGAGCACGATGTCGGCGTCGTGGGCGAGGCCGTAGAGCAGGCGGCGCAACGCCGCGTTCTCGCCCGCCGCCGGCATCGAGCGTGCCGCCTCGCCCAGCGCCGCGCGCACGAGCGCCACATTGGCCGCGGCATCGAGGCCCAGACGCGGCCCGGCCTCGTGCGCGACGCGCTCGAGAAAGTCCGGCCAGCCGCGGTTGAAGTTGCTCATCGAGGCGAGATCGTAGCGGCCGGCATGCACGCCCATCACCGACTGCGAGAGCCCGATCGGGTTGGCGACCGGCACCAGCACGATCTCGCCGCGGATCCGCCCGGCCGCATCCGCCTCCGCGAGCAGCTCCTCGAGATGCGCCAGCGCCATCACGCCGGGCAGCTCGTCGCCATGCAGGGCGGCCTGCAGATAGGCCTTGGGCCGTGCCCCCGGCCTGCCGAAGCGCACCACCTTGAGGGACCGCCTGGTGCCCGGCGCCGGGCAGGGAAGATCGAGCAGCTCGCTTTGCATGGAGGACCTCGCTTGACGCCGGGGGAGGCTAGCCCACGGCGCGCGCCGCGTCACGACGAGCCGCCGCTTGACCGGGCACCGCCGTCGGCGCTTGATCCGCACCGACAGCAACAGGGGAGAACCACGATGCGACTGGCCAACAAGGTCGCCATCGTCACCGGTGGCGGCTCCGGCTTCGGCGAGGGCATCGCCCAGATCTTCGCGAAGGAGGGGGCCAAGATCGTCGTCGCCGACATCGACGGCAAGGCCGCCGAGCGGGTGGCGCAGGCGATCGGTGCCGAGGGCGGAGCCGCCCGCGCCGTCACCGCCGACGTCTCGAAGGATGCCGACACGAAGCGGATGATCGCCGAGGCGGTGGACGGGTTCGGCAGGCTCGACGTGCTGGTCAACAATGCCGGCGTCACCCACCTCAACCAGCCGATGGTCGAGGTCAGCGAGGCCGACTTCGACCGCTGCATGAACGTCAACGTCAAGGCGCTGTTCTGGGCGGCGAGGCATGCCGTGCCGGTGATGCGCGCCCAGGGCGGCGGCTCGATCCTGACCGTGGCGTCGACCGCCGGGCTCAGGCCGCGGCCCGGCCTGGTCTGGTACAATACCAGCAAGGGGGCGGCGATCACCGCCACCAAGGCCATGGCGGTCGAGCTGGCGCCCGAGCAGATCCGCGTCAACTGCCTGTGCCCGGTGGCCGGCGAGACGCCGCTGCTGGCCTCCTTCATGGGCGGCGACACGCCCGAGCTGCGCGCCAAGTTCAAGGCCTCGGTGCCGATGGGCCGCCTCAGCACGCCGCTCGACATCGCCCGCGCGGCCCTCTTCTATGCCTCCGACGACAGCGCGTTCATCACCGGCACCGCGCTCGAGGTCGACGGCGGTCGCTGCATCTGACAAGAAAAGCGGACGCAAGCCCGGCAGCACGAGGGGGAGGTAGGGGGATGCTCACGATCTGGGGGCGCACCAACTCGGTCAATGTCCAAAAGGTGATGTGGGCGGTGGGCGAGCTGGGCCTTGCCCACCGCCGGATCGACGCCGGCGGCGCCTTCGGCGGGCTCGACACGCCCGACTACGGGGCGATGAACCCCAACCGCAAGATCCCCGTGCTGCAGGACGGCGAGACCGTGGTGTGGGAGAGCAATGCCTGCGTCCGCTACCTGGCGGCATGCTACGGCAAGGGCAGCCTGTGGCCCGAGGACCCGGCGCAGCGCGCCCGGGCGGATGCCTGGATGGACTGGATGATCACCACCATCCTGCCCGATCTGGGGATCTGCTTTTGGGGTCTGGTGCGCACCCCGGAGGCGCAGCGCGACATGGCGGCGATCGAGGCCGCCGCCGGACGCGTGGGCCCGCTCTGGCAGATCCTCGACGAGTGGCTGAGCGAGCGGCGTTTCGTGGCGGGGCCGGAGCTTACCATGGGCGACATTCCCGTGGGCTGTGCCTTCTACCGCTACATGAACCTCGACATCGAGCGGCCGGGCCTGCCCAACCTCCAGCTCTGGTACCAGAACCTCAAGGCGCGCGACGCCTACCGCCAGCACGTCATGATCCCCGTCACCTGAGCCGGGGATCGTGATGGCGCAGGTGCGCGACACGCTGCGCGCCCTCTATCTGGGTGACGACCGCACGGCCAGCCTCTTTCAGCTCGGCCTGCTGGTCTTCGACCTGGCGACGGTGGCCTTCTTCGTCGCGATGAGCTTCACCGACCCGCCCGCGTGGATCGTGCGGGTCGAGGTGGCGCTGGCCGTCTTCATCGGCCTCGACTTCGCAGCCCGCCTTGCCATCGCCTGGAAGAAGCTGAGCTTCCTTCTCGCCCCCAGCACGCTGGCCGATCTCATCGTGCTGGTCTCGCTCCTGACGCCGCTGGTCGGTGGCAATCTCGCCTTCCTGCGGATCATGCGGGCGACCCGGCTCTTTCGCGCCTACCACGTCCTCACGTTGCTGCGCCGCCGCTTCGCGTGGATCCGGCACAACGAGGAGACGGCCCAGGCGGTCGCCAACCTGCTGGTCTTCGTGTTCTTCACGAGCGCTTGCGTGTTCGTCCTCCAGTCGCCCTCCAATCCCGCCATCGACGACTATGTCGACGCGCTCTATTTCACCGTCACCACCCTCACCACCACCGGCTTCGGCGACATTACGCTGGTGGGCGAGTATGGCCGCCTCCTGGCGGTGCTGATCATGATCTTCGGGGTCTCGCTGTTCCTGCGCCTGGCGCAGACCGTGTTCCGCCCCGGCAAGGTCACCCACCCCTGCCCGCATTGCGGCCTGCGCCGCCACGACCAGGACGCGGTGCACTGCAAGCATTGCGGCGAGCTGCTCGACATCCCGACCGAGGGGCTCGGCTGAACGCGCGAGGGCCCGCCTCGCCGACGGGCCCTCTCCTGCGCGGCCGGCGCCGCTACTCCTCGAGATCGACGCCGTAGAAGACGTGCCCGCCGAACGGGTCGATCTTGAAGTCCACGACCTCGTTCCTGACCGGCTTGAAGACGATCGAATGGGCGATCGTCACCCAGGGCGCGTCCTCCTTGAAGACCAGCTGGGCCTCCTCGTAGAGCTTGGCGCGCTCGGCCTGGTCGTTGATCTTCTTGGCCTTCTTGATGAGCTGGTCGAACTCCTCGTTGCACCAGCGTGCCCGGTTGGTGGCGCCGGCGGCGTCGCAGCCCAGCAGCACGCCCAGGAAATTGTCGGGATCGGCGATGTCGGCGGTCCAGCCCAGCATGAAGCTCGGCGCCTCGCCGGCCTGGGTGCGCTTGAGATACTCGCCCCACTCGTAGGAGACGATCTCGGCATCCACGCCGATCTCCTTCCAGTCGGCCTGGATGAGCTCGGCCATGCGCCTGGCGTTGGGGTTGTAGGGGCGCTGCACCGGCATCGCCCAGAGCTGGGTCTTGAAGCCGTCGCCGTGGCCGGCTTCCTCCAGCAGCTTGCGCGCCTTCTCGGGGTCGTGCGGATAGTCCTCGACCGCCTTGTTGTAGCCCCAGAGCGTGGGGGGCATGGGGTTCTTGGCGGCGACGCCGGCGCCCTGGTAGACGGAATCGATGATCGACTGCTTGTTGATCGCGAGGTTGAGCGCCTGGCGCACCCGCTTGTCGTCCATCGGCGCCGTCTCGACGTTGAAGCCCAGATAGCCGATATTGAGCCCTTCCTGCTGCATCAGCTTGATGCTGTCATTGGCCTTCATGTCCTCGAGATCGGCCGGGTTCGGGTAGGGCATGACGTGACATTCGCCGGCCTTGACCTTCTGCCAGCGCACCGAGGCATCGGGGGTGATGGCGAACACCAGATTGTCGAGCGCCGCCTTGCCCTCGTAATAGTCGGGGTTGGCCTTGAAGCGGATCACCGCGTCCTTCTGGTAGGCGACCAGCTGGAACGGCCCGGTGCCGACCGGCTCCAGGTCCATGCGCTCGAGCGTCCCGGCCTTCTCGAGCTGCTCGCCATACTCGGCCGAGAGGATCGAGGCGAAGTCCATCGACAGCACCGGAATGAAGGTGGCGTCGGGGTTCTTCAGGACGAACCTGACCGTATGCTCGTCGAGCTTCTCGACCTTCTCCAAAAGGTCGGCCAGGCCCGAGCCGACGAAATACTCGTACTGGCCGCCGCCCAGCTTGTGGAACGGATGCTCCGCATCGCTCATGCGGGCGAAGCTGAAGATCACGTCGTCGGCGTTGAAGTCGCGGCTCGGGGTGAAGTCCTTCGTGGTGTGCCACTTCACGCCCTGGCGGAGCTTGAAGGTGTATTCCTTGCCGTCGTCGGAGACGGTGTGGCTTTCCGCCAGGCCCGGCCCGAGATTGGTGGTGCCGCGCTCGGCCTGGATCAGCCGGTTGTAGACCTGGCGCGAGCTCGCGTCGAAGGTCGTGCCCGAGGTGAAGAGCTGCGGGTTGAAGCCTTCGGGGCTGCCCTCCGAGCAGAAGACCAGCGTCTTCGCCTCGGCGGCCGCACCCAGGGCCAGCATCGAGACTGCGCCCAAAAGGGCGCCGCACAGCCTGCGCATCGTCCGTTTCCCCAAGCAGTTTCTGCGGCCGCCGCGCCGGGGCACGGCACGCCTCCCATGCAGCCATGGAGCACGCCGGAGGTCGCAAGTCAAAGCCCCACCTCGAATGACGGGCCTTTGCGAATACTTAACCTCGCTCCGCTAGGCTCCGGGAAATGCCGAGGGCGCCTTGGCAGCGGAGCCGGAGGATGGATGGATGAGGAAAGCGCGGCGCAGGCCGGCCTGTCGGCGTGAGCGACCGGAAATGGCGGCGCGTGGCGCTGCAGATGCGGCCGGGCTGGCGATGCGGCGGGCGGCAGAGGCCCTCGCCGGACGCCGCTTCGACGAGGCGGCGACGGCCGCCGGCCGGGCAGCGCTCGCCGCCCCGGCGCATCCCGAGCCGCTGCTCCTGCTGGCCGCGGCAAGGCTCGGCCAGCGGCGCTGGCGCGACGCCGAGGCCATGGCGCGCCGCGTGCTGCAGCTCGCGCCCGGTCAGCGCCAGGCACGGCACCGGCTGGCTCTGGCGCTGATCGGGCAGGGCCGCTTCGAGGAGGCCGAGGCGCTGCAGCCGGCCGTCGGCGCCACCGCCGACCAGCTGGCCGACCTCGGCGGCGCCTGGCTCAACTGGCACCGCTACGACACGGCCGAACGGGCATTCCGCGCCGCCCTGGCCCAGGCGCCCGGGCATCTGCCGGCCCTGACCGGCCACGGCTACGCGCTCATCCGCCTGGGCCGGGCGCCGGAGGCCGAAGAACCGCTCGAAGCCGCCGTCGCCGCGGCCGGCCCGGCCAGCATGGCCGCCGCGGTGCTCGGCTGCCTGCGGCTCGAGGCGGGCGAGCTGCGCCGGGGGCTCGACCTGCTGGCCGGCGCCGTCGGGCGCGAGCAGGTCTCGCCGCTCGAGTTCTCCACCTGGCTGTGCAATCTGAACTACGATCCCGAGGCGACACCGCAGGCCGTCGCCGCCGCCCATCACCGCTATGGCGAGCGCTTCGGCCGGGTCCCGGCGCTGGCCGCGCGCTCGCGGCGCCTGCGCAGCGGGCCGTTGCGCGTGGGCTTTCTCTCGCCCGACTTCTGCGGCCATTCGGTGAGCTTCTTCTTCCGCCCGCTGCAGGACGCGCTGCGCGCCCGCGGCGTCGAGCTCTTCTGCTATGCCAGCGTCGCCCGCCCCGATGCGGTGACCGAGGAGATCCGCCGCGCCGCCGACGGCTGGCGCGACATCCGCACGCTCGCCGACGAGGAGGCCGCGGCGCTGATCCGCGCCGATGCGCTCGACGTGCTGGTCGATCTCGCCGGCCACAGCGCCGACAACCGCCTGCCGGTCCTGGCCCGCCGCCCGGCGCCGCTGCAGCTCACCTATCTGGGCTACCCCAACGGCACCGGCCTGCCCGCCATCGACGCACGAATCGTCGATGCGATCACCGACCCGCCGGGCAGCGACAGCGGCTCGCCCGACCGGCTGCTGCGCCTGCCCCGCTGCTTTCTCGCCTGGCGGCCGCAGGCCTGGCCTGCCACCGCCCCGCCGCCCTGTCTCGCCAGCGGCCGGATCACCTTCGGCTCGTTCAACAACGCCGCCAAGCTCAACGGCCGGGTGGTGGCCCTGTGGGCGCGCCTGCTGCGCGAGCTTCCCGGCTCACGGCTGCTGCTGAAAAGCTCGCTCGAGCGCCACGAGGAGCACCGGCGCCGCCATCTCGACGCGTTCGCCGCGGCGGGCGTGGCGCCGGAGCGCGTCACCTTCCTCGGCCGCACCCCCGACCTGATGAGCCACCTGGCCCTCTACGGGGAGGTCGACATTGCGCTGGACACGTTCCCCTACAACGGCACCACCACGAGCTGCGAGGCCATGTGGATGGGTGTGCCGGTGGTGAGCCTCATGGGGCAGGGCCATGCCGGCAGGGTCGGCGCCAGCCTGCTCGGGGCGGTGGGCTTTCCGGCCGGCATCGCCCGCGACGAGGACGACTATGTCCTGACCGCCCTGCAGCTCGCCCGCACGCCCCGCCTTCTCGAGGCGCTGCGCGCCATGCTGCGCGAGACGATGCTGGCCTCGCCCCTGGGCGATGCCGCCGGCCTCGCCGAGGCGTTCCTCGGTGCGGTGGCCACTCTTGCCGCCGAGCGCGGCCTGGCCCTTCCCTCACCCCGGCCCCCGGAGGAGCGCGCATGCGCATGACGCCCGAGCCCCCGACCACGCCCGGCCCGGCCGCGCAGGCCGAGCTGCGCCTCCATATCGGCGGCCGCCAGAAGAAGGCCGGCTGGCTGATCCTCGACATCGATCCCGGACCGCATGTCGACTTCCTGGGCGACTGCACCGATCTCGGCCAGTTCCCCGACGACTCGATCGCCTGCGTCTATGCCTCGCACGTCTACGAGCATCTGGATTACCAGCAGGCCCTGCCCCACGCCCTGGCCGAGGTTCGCCGGGTCCTGCGGCCCGGCGGCCAGTTCCATGTCAGCGTGCCCGACCTGCAGGCCGTCGCCTGGCTCCTGCTCGACCCGGCGCTGGGTCCCGAGCAGCGCTTCCACCTGATGCGCGTGCTCTATGGCGGCCAGACGACGCCGCACGACTTCCACCGCACCGGCTTCACCGCCGAGATCATGCTGGGTTTCCTCGCCCGCGCCGGCTTCAGGAGTGCGCGCCGCGTGGCCGACCACGGCCTCTTCGAGGACACCAGCAAGCTCTCCCTCTTCGGCCGCCCCATCAGCCTCAACATGATCGCCGAGGCGTGAGCGGCGGCGGCCTGCAGCCCTTCCGGCGCAGGCGCGCGGCGGCGGAGCCGTGCAAGGCGCGGCGCGCGGCCAAGCTTCTTGTTTCTCGGGGTTGGCGGCGGCGTCTCGCGGACGCGGCATGAAGCCCGCGCCCGCGGCCCCTGCCCGGTCCGCCCGTCCTCGACCCCTCGCCGATGGCGGAGCGAGCCGAAGCCCGGGTGAGCACGCACGGCCGGCAACCGACAGAAGAAGACGGAAACGAAAGCCGCGCGCAGCGCTCGTGCACGGCCGCGCCAAGGGTCCGACGCCTCCGCCGCCTGCTCCAGCCGGCCGGGAACCGCCCTGGCCGGGCGCCGGCTCAGGCCACCCGCAGCATGTGGACGCCTTCTGCGAAGGCGCGGTTGCGGCCGGCGTCCTTGGCCGCATAGAGCAGCCTGTCGGCGCGGTCGACCGCCGCCCAAAGCTCCTCGCCCTGGCGGAGCACGGCGATGCCGAAGCTGCAGGTGACCGCGCTCGACGGCGGCACGCAATCGAACCGCTCCTGCTCGATGGCGGCGCGCAGGCGCTCGGTGAACGCCAGGGCCAGCTCCACCGGCTCGTCCTTCAAGACGACGAGGAATTCCTCGCCACCGATGCGCCCGGCCAGATCGCCCGCCCGCGCGGTCCGCATGATGGTTTTGGCAACGGCGGCCAGAACCCGGTCGCCGGCGAGGTGGCCGAACGTGTCGTTGATCTTCTTGAAATGGTCGATGTCGCAGACGATGACGGAGACGGCCGGTGGCGCCGGCCGCCTCAGCATGGTCCTCAGGCGGGCCTCGAGCCCGCGCCGGTTCAGCATGCCGGTAAGCGGATCCCGGTCGCGCTCGCGTTCGAGGGCCCTGATCGCGTCGGCGCCCGTCACGGCCAGCAGGCCCAGCCCCAGCCCGACGCCCAGCACCGACATGGAGAACTGGATCCAGCCCCAGAACGCCGAGCTGGCAAAGGCCGCGAGCCCGCCATCGAGCGCCTCGGACACGGAACTCGCGGTAAGCAGGGTCCTTGGGAAGAAATGGACAGCCAGCACGAGCAGCAGCCAGAACAGGGCGCGGTCGGTAGAGCTGCCGCGCACGAGAAACCTCAGCTTCCAGGCGCCACACAGGAAGATGCACCCGATACCCAGGTTGAGCACGTGGATGCGAGCAACGAGATCCCTGTCCACATAATAGAAATACCAGATCGCACCCACGAGACCGACGAGCGCGCCGCCATGGTGGATCGGCGACAGCGACCTTCCCGAACGCATGAGCAGACTCTCGACCAGAAGAAGAGAGGCCGCGACATAGAGCGCTGCCGTGATGACCGCGTTAGTGCCCAGATCCGGCGGCCACAGCGCTGTCTGCGCCAGCGCGGCCACGCCGTAGGAAAGGAACGCCACCGAGAACAGCAGCGTGTGGCGGCGCCCGCGATCCATCATCCAGACACAGAGGAAGGTCGCCGCAAACAGACACAGCAGGGCGGGCGGAAGGAACTTCATCAATGAATTCTTCTCCACCGCGCGACAGCCATGCCGGCCGTCGTCGTTCCGGTCAGCGCCGTCGCCGGGAGCGCGGCGGCGGCGCTGGGCCCGACATAATCCTCATTCCCGGGATGCACCATCCTCGGCGCCCGCCCGCGGCGAGCCGCCCCATGGGCGAAGCCGCCGCCTTCCCTGCGGCCGATCGGGGAGCGGGAGCGGGCGCCGAGGATCGCGCGACGCCGCGTCGCGGCACATGGCGGGCCGGCCGATGCCGACCACGGGACCGGGACAGGGAAGAGCTTCCGGCGGCAGCGGATCATGGTCCCTGACGCTGCCGAGCCCGGCATGGCCGGACCCGGCAGGGTCGAGATCGCGCTGCCGTGGCGGCCGGAGCCGATACCGGCGCCATCGCGCCATGATCGCCGCCAGTGCGGCCGGCCATGCCATCCTCACCCGGGCCCCGGCTAGAGCCCGCGCATCTGAAGGCGTCGCGATGAACCCGATGGCCCCGGCCGGTGGTGGGCGCGCGCTCCCGCGCGGCGCTGTCGTCCGCGGCGGCTCTGCCGGCAAGGACACAGGCGAAGCGCTGCCGGCCGCCACCTGGACCGGCCGGCGTCCCGGCGGCGGCCGCGTGACCGGCGGGCCAGAGGGCGCGCCGCCGTCAGCGAGCGTGCCCGATTGACACGGGCCCGGGCAAAGGCCCAAGGGAAGCGACCCGACCACTTCAAGCGCGCCTCATGCTCTTCAATTCCGACGTCTTCATCACGGAATTCCTGCCGATCGTGCTCGCAGGCTTCCTGGCGATCCGCCTGTGGCGCCGGCCGGAGGCGGGCCTGCTGTGGCTGTTGGGCGCCTCGATCTACTTCTACGGCTACTGGAGCTTGTGGGCCCTGCCGCTGCTGCTGGGCTCGATCCTCGGCAACTACCTGCTGGGCGAGCTGCTGCGGCGCAGGGGAGGGCAACGGGGGCTGCTGGCGCTCGGGGTCGGCGCCAACCTGGCGCTGCTGTTCTGGTTCAAATATGCAAGCTTCGCCGCGGCGCAGCTGGCCGAGGCTACCGGCAACGAGCCCGTGCTGGGCTGGATCGTGCTGCCGATCGGCATCTCCTTCTTCACCTTCCAGCAGATCGCCTACCTGGTCGACATCGCGCGCGGCGAGACGGTCGAGCGCCATCCGCTGCGCTACGCCCTCTTCGTGAGCTTCTTTCCGCAGCTCATCGCCGGCCCCATCGTGCATCACCGCGAGCTGGCCCCGCAGTTCGCCAGGGCGGGCTCGCGGCCGTGGGCTTCCGATCTGGCCGTCGGCGCCACGATCTTCACCATCGGCCTGGCCAAGAAGGTGCTCCTGGCCGACAATCTGGCGCATCTCGCGACGCCCGCCTTCGAGGCGGCAGCGCAGGGCGGCGATGTCGGCATGGCCGCCGCCTGGACCGCGGCCGTGGCATGGTCGCTGCAGATCTATTTCGACTTCTCGGGCTATTCCGACATGGCGATCGGCCTCGGCCGCCTGTTCGGCATCGTCCTGCCGATCAACTTCGCCTCGCCCTACAAGGCCGCCTCGATCGTCGAGTTCTGGCGGCGCTGGCACGTCACCCTGTCGCGTTTTCTGCGCGACTATCTCTACATCCCCCTCGGCGGCAACCGCCACGGGCGTGCCCGGCAGCTCCTCAACATCTTCTTGACCATGCTGCTGGGCGGGATCTGGCACGGCGCAGGCTGGACCTTCGTGCTGTGGGGTGCCATGCACGGCGCCTTCATCGTGGTCAACCATCTCTGGCAGGGATGGCGCGGCGCCCCGGCCGTGCCTGCGCCGCTGGGCCGCGCCCTGACGCTGCTGGCGGTGATCCTCGCCTGGGTTCCCTTCCGCGCTGCCGACCTCGCCACCACCGGCAGCCTCTATGGGGCGATGCTCGGTCTGGGCAGCGCCGGCGAGGCGGCCTTGCTGCCGGCGCCCCAGCCGACGCTGTTCGTGTTCCTGGCGGCAGGCGCCATCCTCGCCCTCTGGGCGCCCAACACCCAGACCCTGATGCGCCACGTCGAGCCGGGCCTGGCTAGCCCCGGCTATGCGAGCGGCATCGAGCCCGCACCCCGCCGCGCCGCGTGGCGGCCGCGCGCCGCCCATGCCATACTGGCCGGCTTTGCCTTCGCCGCCTGCATGATGATGCTGAACCGTGCCACAGAATTCATCTACTTCCAGTTCTGAGACGGGCTGGCGCCGGGCGCTGGGCTATCTCGCCACCGCCGCCGCTTCGGGCCTGTTTCTCGCGGCCGCGATTGCGGTGGTGAACGTGCTGGGCGCCCGCGCCGACCTGATGAGCATTCCCGGCTCGGGGCTGCTCCATCGCCAGCTCGCCAAGCTCGAGGGACCCGAGCCCATCGACATCCTGCTGGTCGGCGACAGCTCGCTGGGCAACACGGTGATCGCCGAGCAGTGGTCCGAGGCCATGGGCGAGACGGTGGTCAATGCGGCGCTCACCGGCAGGTACGGCTATGTCGGCTCCCGCAACATGATCCGCCGCGCCCTCAGGCGGCACCAGCCGCGGATGATCGTCCTCGTCCAGACGCTCGACATGGCGACCCGCAAGCCGTCGATGGAAGGCGACCTTCTGACCGCCGAGCGGTGGGAGGACGTCGAGCTCCACCGCCCCTGGGAGCTCGTGGAGGAGCTGGCCTCGCTCGATTACCTCCTCGCCATGGGCGACACGCTGCTGGGCAGGATCAGGCCCCGGCAGGAGGAGATGGAGCGCCTGGACTACGTGCCCCAGCGCGAGGAGCTCCCGAGCGTTGCCGAGCTGCTCGCCAAGGAGGACCCTTTGCTGGTCGAGGACATAAGCCCGGAGAAGCTCGCCGCCCTTGAGGAGATCGGGGCGCTGTGCCGGGAGAACGGCATACCCTGCCTCTATGCGCACGGCCCGCTTCTCGACACGCTGTGCAGCCGCTCGGTGCCTTTCACCAGCGCCGTCAATCGCGAGATTGCCGCCCGCGGCTTCGCCGTGGTGCCGGGCACGCCGGTCTGCCTGCAGCCCCACGAGGTCGGCGACCAGGTCGACCATCCGCGCGAGAGCGCGCGGGCAGCCCTCAGCGCCCTCTACAGGAGCATGGTGCTCGAGACGGCCGGGGACGCCCCGGCGACCGCCCGGCTGGGATCCGGGGGCCCGGGCAAGGTCCGCCGCAACTGAACCCTGCTCCCGGCGCGGGAGCAGGGCGAGAGCGCTGCGCGCAGCCAGTCTCCTTTCCTTTCGGTCGGTTGCCGGCGCAGAACGGCCAGGGCGCGGTCCCCGGGGATGGATCGGCTTCAACCGACAGAAAATAGAGAAAAGAAGCAGCGCGCAGCGCCTCCCGCGCGGCGCCGGCCGAAACCGCCGCGCAGCCCGCGGGCGACCCGCGGCTACCCGAGCAGCGCGTCGTCCTCCTCGCCCAGATAGGCGCGGCGGACCTCGGCGTCGGCGCGGATCTCGGCGGGGCTGCCGGTGGCCACGACACTGCCGTGGACCAGGACGGTGATGCGGTCGGCGAGGGCGAAGACGGCATCCATGTCGTGCTCGACCAGGAGGATGCCGTAGCTCGCCTTGAGGCTGCGCAGCATCTCCACCATCCGCCGCCCCTCCTCGAGGCCGACCCCGGCCATCGGCTCGTCGAGCAGCAGGATCCGCGCCCCTGTGGCCAGCGCCATGGCGACCTCGAGCACCCGGCGCTCGCCGTGGCTGACGGCGGCGGCCGCGGTCTCGGCACGCTCGGCGAGGCCGAGCTGGCCGAGCACGGCGCGGGCCTCCTCGCGCAGGGTCCGATCGCGCCCCGCATCGCCCCAGAAACGGAAGCTGTGGCCCTGCCGCGCCTGTACCGAGAGGCTCACATTCTGCTCGAGCGAGAGGCCCATGAAGGCGCTCGAGATCTGGAACGAGCGGGCCATGCCGAGGCGCACGCGGCGGTGCATGGCCATGGCGGTGACGTCGCGGCCGGCGAGGCGGATACGCCCGGCATCGGGGCGCAGCTCGCCGGCGAGCTGGGAGACCAGCGTGGTCTTGCCGGCACCGTTGGGGCCGATGAGCGCGTGCACCTCGCCGTGGCGCACGTCTAGGCTCACCGAGCGGGTGGCGTGGACGGCGCCGAAGCTCTTCTCGAGCCCCTCCGCCTCGAGAAGCGCGCCGCTCACGACGGACCGGCCCGGCCGCCCGGCAGCAGCCGCACGAGCCCGCCGCGGGCATAGCGGACGATGAGGATGACGAGCGGCCCCATCACCAGCATCCAGTGCTCGGTGAGGCCGGCCAGCAGCTCCTCCAGCATGAGGAAGACGATGGCGCCGAGGATCGCCCCGTGCAGCGAGCCCAGGCCGCCGATCACCAGCATGACGATGAGCTCGCCCGAGCGGGTCCAGGCCATGTAGGCCGGCGAGACGAACTCGGTGTGGTTGGCGAGCAGCACGCCGGCGAGACCGGCCAGCGCCCCGGAGAGGGTGAAGGCGGCGAGCTTGTAGCGGTAGGTATCGTAGCCGATCGCCTGCATGCGCCGCTCGTTCTCGCGGCAGCCGGCGATGACCCGGCCGAAGCGCGAGCGGGCGACGCGCCGCAGGAAGAGATAGGCGGCGAGCAGGACCAGCCACACCACGCCATAGAAGACGTGGCTGTCGGAGAGGTCGAGCAGCCCGGCGAAGGCGCTGCGGTCCCAGATGGTGAGGCCGTCGTCGCCGCCATAGCGGCTGAGGCTGGTGGCCGTGTAGTAGAGCATCTGGGCGAAGGCCAGGGTGATCATGATGAAATAGACGCCGCTGGTGCGCAGCGACAGGGCGCCGATCATCAGCGCCGCCAGGCCCGAGAAGGCGATCGCCAGCGGCCACTGGGCAAAGCCGCTGACGATGCCGTGCTCGGCCATGATGCCCACGGTATAGGCGCCGACGCCGATGAAGGCGGCGTGCCCGAAGCTCACCATGCCGCCGATGCCGAGCACGAGGTCGAGCGCCAGGGCGGCGATGGCGAAGATCATCACCCGGGCGAGCTGCTTGACGTAGAAGCCCTCGCCCAGCGCCTCGGCAATGAACGGTGCTGCCGCCAGGGCCGCGAACAGCAGCAGCGGCAGCAGCTCCGCGCGCAGGCGCGAGCCTTTCGGCAGCGCCCTGCTCATGAGGCGCGCTTGGCCGGGATCAGCCCGGTCGGGCGCACCACCAGCACCACCGCCATCACCACGTAGATCAGCATCGAGGCCAGGGCAGGGCCCACCTCGTTGGCGGTCGCGGGCGCCAGCACGAGGCGCAGCAGGTCGGTCAGGAAGGAGCGGCCGAGCGTGTCGACCAGCCCCACCAGCAACGCGCCGAGCAGGGCGCCCTCGATGGAGCCGAGCCCGCCGGTGACGATCACCACGAAGGCCAGGATCAGCACCCCGTCGCCCATGCCGGGCTGCACCGAGAGCAGCGGTCCCGCCATCAGGCCGGCAAAGCCCGCCAGCATCGCCCCCAGCGCCACCACCAGCATGAAGAGCCGGCGGATGTCGACGCCCAGCGACTGCAGCATGCGCGGGTTGTCGGCCCCGGCGCGCACCAGCATGCCGAAGCGGGTGCCGCGCACCAGCAGGAAGAGCCCCGCCGCCACCACCAGCCCGGCGGCGATGATCGCCAGCCGGTAAGCCGGGTAGGTGGCCCCGCCGAAGAGCTCCACGCTGAAGTCGATCGCCGCCGGCACCTGGAAGGAGAGCGGCGCGGGACCCCACAGGAGGCGCACGCCCTCATTGACGAAATAGATCACGCCGAAGGTGGCCAGCACCTGGTCGAGATGGTCGCGATCATAGAAGTGGCGCAGCACCAGCCGTTCCAGGAGCAGCCCGGCCGCCGCCGCCGCGGGCAGCGCCAGGGCTGCTCCCAGCAGGAAGGAGCCGGTCCAGCCAGTGAGCGTGGCGGCGAAATAGGCGCCCAGCATGTACTGCACGCCGTGCGCCAGATTGATGAAGTCCATGATGCCGAAGACGAGCGTGAGCCCGGCTGCCACCAGGAACAGCAGCACGCCGAGCTGCAGCCCGTTCAGCGCCTGGACGGCAAGGAGGATGGGATCCATGGAAGCCGGATGAGACCCTGGTTCGCCGCGCCGCCGCCTACCACTTCATCCCGCATTCGCCGGCATAGTCGTCGGCATAGTCGGCGAACACCACCTCGCCATGGGTCATGGCAAGCGTGCCGTCCTCCAGCTTCGAGGCCTTCACCAGATAGAAATCGTTGATGGGGAAGTGGTTCTGGTTGAGCTTCCACTGGCCGCGGACCGACTCGAACGTCGCGTGGCGAAGCGCCTCGCGCAGCTTGTCCTGATCCTCGAACCCGTCGCCCGCCGCCTTCACCGCCGCGTCGATCAGCATGGCGGCATCATAGCCCTGCGAGGCCGGGTAGGCCGGCATGTAGCCGTATCGGTCGCGAAAGCCCTCGACGAAGCGCTTGTTGGCGGCGTTGTCGAGATCCATCGCCCACTGCGAGGCGCTGGCGAGGCCGAGGCCCGCCTCGCCGATCGCCGGCAGGGTGGAATCGTCGACGGTGAAGGCGGAGAGCAGCGGGATCTTGTCGGTCAGGCCGGCCTGGGCATATTGCTTGACCAGGTTGATGCCCATGCCGCCCGGCATGAAGGCGAACACGGCATCGGGCTTCGCCGCCTGGATGCGGGCGATCTCGGCCGAATAGTCGACGGCTCCCAGCTGCGTATAGATCTCCTCGGCCACCTCGCCGCCATAGTGGCGCTTGAAGCCGGTGAGCGCGTCCTTGCCCGCCTGGTAGTTGGGGGCGAGCAGGAGCACGTTGCCGTAACCGGCACTGCTGGCGTACTTGCCGACGGCGCCGTGGGTCTGGTCGTTCTGCCAGGAGGTCGAGAAGAAGTTCTCCGAGCACTGCCGGCCGGCCACCGGCGAGGGGCCGGCATTGGCCGAGATCAGGATCGCGTCGGACTCGACGGCGGGCTTGTAGATCGCCATCAGCACGTTGGAGAACACGACGCCGGCAAGGATGTGCACCTTCTCGCGCTCGATGAGCTTGTCGACCTCCTGACGGGCGACGTCGGGCTTGAGCTGGTCGTCGCTCATGACGATCCGCGTCTCCACGCCGCCGAGCCTGCCGCCGGCATGCTCGACGCCCAGCAGGAAGCCGTCGCGCATCTGCTCACCGAGGATCGCACCGGGGCCGGTGAAGGTCGACATGAAGCCGATGCGCAGCTCGTCCGCCGCGAGCGGCGAGCATGCCAGCAGTGAAGCCGCCGTGACGCCGGCCAGCCCGAAACCTCGCATCGTGTCCGTCCCCCCAACCCTTGCCGGCTTGCCGGCCATGTTTGCCGCCACGACCCTCAAACGCCGATATGGCGCTCGATCACGGCAGGCTCGTCGTCGAGCGCGCGGGCGCTACCTTGCCAGACGATCCGGCCCTTCTCCAGAACGTAGTGGCGGTCGGCGATGCGCCGCAGGGCTCCCAGGTTCTTGTCGATCACGAGGATCGCCAGGCCCTCCTCCTTGAGCCGCAGCAGCACCCGCCAGATCTCGCGGCGGACCAGCGGCGCCAGCCCCTCGGTGGCCTCGTCCAGCACGAGCAGGAGGGGGTTGGTCATCAAGGCGCGCCCGATGGCCAGCATCTGCTGCTCGCCGCCCGACAGCCTGTCACCGGCCTGCCCCGCCCGCTCGGCGAGCCGCGGGAACAGCGCCAGGACCCGCGCGAGATCCCAGCCGCCCGGAGCAGGCCGTGCGGTGGCGACCAGGTTCTCGCGCACGGTGAGGCTGGCGAAGATCTGCCGGCCCTCGGGCACCAGCCCGATGCCAAGCCTGGCGATGGCGTGCGGGGGGCGGAAGGTGACGTCCTGACCGGCGAGGAGGATGCGCCCGGCGGTCGGCCGGACATGGCCCATGGCGGTCATCACGGTCGTCGTCTTGCCCATGCCGTTGCGGCCGAGCAGGGCCACCACCTCGCCCCGGCCGATCTCGAGATCGATCCCCAAGAGCACCGGCACGCCCGCATAGCCCGCCTCCACCCCGACCAGCTCGAGCATTCCCTGCCGCACCTCCCGCCTCTCGCAGCAGCCGCCGTCCGGCCGCGTGCGGTGGAGAATAGAACGAGGACGCGAGCCTGCTCCAGTGCCGCAGGCCGCCGTGGCGCCGGCGGCGGTTTACGCATCTTGCCGCGCGGCCTAGTGATCCGTCTGCCGGCTCTCGCGACCGGCGCACGCCAAGGAAGGTCCTGTCCGCGATGAACCGCCTGCTCGCCTCGCTGCCCACCACCATCTTCGAGACCATGTCGCGGCTCGCCGTGAGCCATGGCGCCATCAATCTGGGGCAGGGCTTCCCCGACGCGCCGGGGCCGGAGGACGTGCGCCACGAGGCCGCCCGCGAGGTGCTCGAGGGCTGGAACCAGTACCCGCCGATGCTCGGTCTGCCGGCGCTGCGCCAGGCGGTGGCCGGGCATTATCGCCGCTTGGAGGGCGTCGAGCTGGACTGGGAGCGCGAGGTGGTGGTGACCTCCGGGGCCACCGAGGCGCTCGCCGCCTCGCTCATGGCGCTGATCGAGCCAGGCGACGAGGTCCTGCTGTTCCAGCCGCTCTACGACGCCTACCTGCCGCTGGTCCGGCGCGCCGGTGGCGTGCCCCGGCTGGTGGCGCTGCAGCCGCCGCACTGGCGCTTCGACGAGGCGCTGCTGGAGGAGGCCTTCACCCCGCGCACCCGGCTCGTGGTCCTCAACACGCCGCACAATCCCGGCGGCACCATCCTCTCGCGGGACGAGCTGGATCTTTTGGCCCGCTTCGTCGAGCGCCACGACGCGCGGGTGATCAGCGACGAGGTCTGGGAGCACATCACCTTCGACGGCAGGCGGCATGCGGGCGTGCTCTCGGTGCCGGCCCTGCGCCGGCGCGCCGTCAAGATCGGCTCGGCCGGCAAGATGTTCGGCCTCACCGGCTGGAAGGTGGGCTTCGTGTGCGCCGCGCCGGAACTCCAGGCCACCATCGCCCGCGCCCACCAGTTCCTGACCTTCACCACCCCGCCCAACCTCCAGGCGGCGGTGGCCTACGGACTGGGCAAAAAGACCGCCTTCTTCAAGGCGCAGCGCGACGCGCTCCAGGCCAGCCGCGACCGCTTCGCCGCCGGCTTGCGCGAGGCCGGCTTCACCACCCTGCCCTGCAGCGCCACCTACTTCCTCAACATCGACCTCGCGCCGCTGGGCGGCATCGACGATGTGGCGTTCTGCAAGCAGATGATCGAGGAGGCAGGGGTGGCCGCCATCCCGGTCAGCGCCTTCTACGAGGAAGCCCCGGTCACCAGCGTGGTGCGCTTCTGCTTCGCCAAGGACGACGCCAAGCTCGATGCCGCCATCGAGCGCCTCGCCGGGTTCCGCAAGCGCTTCTAGAAGGCGGCCGGCCGGCCCGCGACAGCAGCGCCGTGCAAGGCGCTGCGCGCGGCCTTTTGTCTGTTTTCTCGTCGGTTGGGCCGGTGCCCGTGCACCGGATCTTCACTGCTCGTCGGCATCCTGCTGGCATGGGACTCCGCCGCCGCCGATCCCTGCCGCCGCCCCTCGCCCACCATCCGCCAACATGCCACGCCAGACGTTCAAGAGCCGTGAACCCCGGGCGATGCCCGCCGCGTTCACGCCGCCTTAACCGGACCCTGCCATCCTGCTGGGCTAGGACTCCGCCGCCGCCAATCCCTGCGGCCGCCCCTCGTCCACCATCCGCCAACATGCCACGCCAGACGTTCAAGAACCGTGAAACCCCGGCGATGCCCGCCGCGTTCACGCCGCCTTAACCGGACCCTGCCATCCTGCTGGCGTGGGACTCCGCCGCCGCCAATCCCTGCGGCCGCCCCTCTCCCACCATCCGCCAACATGCCATGCCAGACGTTGAAGAACCGT
>JAWZSN010000004.1:0-223434 GCA_033875255.1 Geminicoccaceae bacterium 1502E
CTTGGTCTTCAGGATGCGGGCGCCGTCGGGGGCACAGGCCCAGGCCACGGTGACGCCGCCCTTGGTGACGCTGCCTCACCTCGAGGGATCTGGCCGGTTCTCGTGGTCGTGGACGATGCTCCGCCCGAGCCCGGCGGTCATGTTGCCGTTGGCATCATAGCCCAGCGCCTGGCCACCCACATCGGTGGGGGTGTGCGGCCGGGGCGCCGTGGAGGCCGGGTAGGTGCAGGCGCCGAGCGGGCCGCTCGGCATGTTGCCGGCGACGTCGCCGGGAACCTTGGGTAGGTGAAGCTCTGGCTTCGGGTGCCGTCGGTGTTGACGGCGTTCAGCAGCCGGTCGGCCTCGTCCCAGGTGTAGCTCCAGTCGAAGCCGGTGTAGCCCGGCGTGCGGTCGGCGGCCCGTTCACCGCATCTTCATCCTTTCCGGCGATGCTGCTGGGGTGGGACTCCGCCGCCGCGCGATCCCGGAGCGGGGCCTGGTCCACCATCCGCGAGCATGGCGGGCGAGGTGTTGAGGAAGGATGAACGGCCGTGGCGTTCACCGTGGTGGTGACGGAAGGCCGGGAAGGTGGTTCCCGGCGACGTCGAGCCGACCAGAAGAGAGAACCGGGCCGCGCGCAGCGCCTTGCGTGGCTCCGCCGTCACGGGCCTGTGCCGGTCTCGGACCGTTCAGCAGATCTTTATCTGTTCCGGCGATGCTGCTGGGGTGGGACTCCGCCGCCGCGTGGTCCGGGGAGCGGGGCCTGGTCCACCATCCGGGAGCATGGCGGGCGAGGCGTTGAGGAAGGGTGAACGGCCGTGGTGGTCGCCGTGGTGGTGACGGGAGGCGGGGAAGGTGGTTCCCGGTGACGTCGAGCCGACCAGGAGAAAGAACCGGGCTGCGCGCAGCGCCTTGCGTGGTTCCGCCGTCACGGGCCTGCGCCGGTCTCGGACCGTTCAGCGGATCTTCATCTTTCCCAGTAATCCTGCTGGGGTGGGACTCCGCCGCCGCGTGATCCCGGAGCGGGGCCTGGTCCACCATTCGCGAGCATGGGGGGCGAGGTATTGAGGAAGGGTGAACGGCCGCGGCGTTCGCCGTGGTGGTGACGGGAGGCGGGGAAGGAGGTTCCCGGCGACGTCGAGCCGACCGGAAGAACGAACCGGGCTGCGCGCAGCGCCTTGCGTGGTTCCGCCATCACGGGCCTGTGCCGGTCTCGGACCGTTCAGCGGATCTTCATCTTTCCCAGCAATCCTGCTGGGGTGGGACTCCGCCGCCGCGTGATCCCGGAGCGGGGCCTGGTCCACCATCCGCAAGCATGCCGGGCGAGGTATTGAGGAAGGGTGAACGGCCGTGGCGTTCGCCATGGTGGTGACGAGAGGCGGGGAAGGTGGTTCCCAGCGACGTCCAGCCGACCGAAAGAACGAACCGGGCTGCGCGCAGCGCCTTGCGTGGTTCCGCCATCACGGGCCTGTGCCGGTCTCGGACCGTTCAGCGGATCTTCATCTTTCCCAGCAATCCTGCTGGGGTGGGACTCCGCCGCCGCGTGATCCCGGAGCGGGGCCTGGTCCACCATCCGCAAGCATGCCGGGCGAGGTATTGAGGAAGGGTGAACGGCCGTGGCGTTCGCCATGGTGGTGACGAGAGGCGGGGAAGGTGGTTCCCAGCGACGTCCAGCCGACCGAAAGAGAGAACCGAGCCGCGCGCAGCGCCTTGCGTGGCTCCGCCGTCACGGGCCTGTGCCGGTCGTCGGCCCGTTCAGCGGATCTTCATATTTCCCTCCGATCCTGCTGGGGTGGGAGTCCGCCGCCGCATGATCCAGGAGCGGGGCCTGGTCCACCATCCGCGAGCATGGGGCGCGAGGTATTGAGGAAGGATGAAGGGCCGTGGTGGTCGCCGTGCCGGTGGCAGAAGGACACCGGGCAACGTCAACTGACGAGAGGAGAGAAGGGAGCCGTGCGCAGCGCCTTGGTGGCTCGGTCGGCGGGGATCTGTGTCGGTGGACTCCTAGGCCTCCAGGATGCCGAGTGTTGATGAAGATCCGCTTGACCGGCGCCGATCCCGGGCGACAGAAAAAGGAAAACAGAGCCGCGCGCAGCGCCTTGTGCCCGTCCCGCCTAGCCTTCGCGGCGCTTGACCGCGTCCCAGTGGCGGTCGAGCTCGTCGAGGCCCACCTCCTCGCAGCGCCGGCCCTCGGCGGCGACGGCGGTCTCGACGGCGCGGAAGCGGCGCTCGAACTTGCGGTTGGCGTCGCGCAGCGCCGTCTCGGGGTCGACGCCCAGGTGGCGGGCGAGGTTGGCCACCGCGAAGAGGAGGTCGCCCATCTCCTCGTGGCGGCCCGGCAGGTCGCCCGCGGCCACGGCTTGCTCGACCTCGTCCAGCTCCTCGCGGATCTTGGCGACGACGGGGGCGGTCTGTTTCCAGTCGAAGCCCACCCGGGCCGCACGCTTTTGCAGCTTCTCGGCCCGGGTCAGGGACGGCAGGACCAGCGGGACGTCGTCGAGAACGCTGGCCGCCTCGCCGCGGCGCGCCGCCTTCGCGATCCGCTCGGCAGCCTTGGTCTCCTCCCAGGCGACGCGCTGGGCGCTCGCACTCGCGATCTCGGCCTCGCCGAAGACGTGCGGATGGCGGGCGATCATCTTGTCGGCGATGACGTGCGCCACGCGCCCGAAGTCGAACAGCCCGGCCTCCTCGGCCATGCGGGCGTGGTAGACCACCTGGAGCAGGAGATCGCCCAGCTCGCCCTCGAGGTCGGCCCAGTCCCGCCGGGCGATGGCGTCGGCGACCTCGTAGGCCTCCTCGATGGTGTAGGGGGCGATGGTCGAGAAATCCTGCTCGATGTCCCAGGGGCAGCCGCCTTGCGGATCGCGCAGGCGGCGCATCACCTCGAGCAGGCGGTCGATGCCGGCGGCGTCGTTCGAGGAGGCGTTCAAAGGAGGCTTTCCTGCTCGGGAGGCGGCGCGGCGGGACCGCCCCGCTTCGGCCTGCGGGCTGCGCCGCCATTGGCGCGCTGGACGGTCATGGAGCCGTCGGCGAACTGGATGTCGAGCTCGACGGCGCCTTCGGCCGCGGCCAGGCGCGGCACCACCTGGCCCTCGGGGCGGCGGCGCACGATGGCGTAGCCGCGCTCGAGCACCCGCTCGTGGCCGAGGCTGCCGAGCATGGCGGCGGCCTGGTCGAGACGGCGCCTCGGATCCTCGAGAATCACGCTGCCGCACTGTGCCAGGGAAGCCGCCTCGCGGGCCAGGGCGCGGGCGTTCTGGCGAATCAGCATCTGGATGGGTCCAGGGCCGAGCCGGCCGCCGCCGCTCACCAGATGGTGGCCCGCCTGGCGCAGCCGGTCGGCCACCAGCTCGGTCATCCGGGCCTGGCGCGAGGCCAGCCGCTCGCGCCGGTCGCGGACCACTTCCCGGGGGCTCCTGAGGCGCAGGCGCTCGGCGAGATCGTCGAGGCGCTGGGCCGCCAGGCCCAGGATCTGGCGCGGCTCGGGCAGGCCGCGGCGCAGCCCTTCGAGGCGCTCGGCGAGGCCGCGCAGCTCGCGGTCGGCAGCACGCTCGAGCCGCTCGCTCAGGCTCTTGACCTGCACCACGAGCTCGCGGCGCACCGGTACCGCCATCTCGGCCGCGGCGGTGGGGGTGGGCGCGCGCCGGTCGGCGGCGTGGTCGATCAGCGTGGTATCGGTCTCGTGGCCCACCGCCGAGATCAGCGGGATCGAGCAGGCAGCGGCGGCCCGCACCACGATCTCCTCGTTGAACGACCAGAGATCCTCGATGCTGCCGCCGCCGCGCGCCACGATCAGCACGTCGGGCCGCGGCACCGGGCCGTCCGGTTGCAGCGCGTCGAAGCCGCTGATCGCCTCGGCCACCTGGCTTGCCGCACCCTCGCCCTGGACCAGCACCGGCCAGACGATGACCCGGCAGGGGAAGCGCTCGGCGAGGCGGTGGAGGATATCGCGGATCACCGCACCGGTGGGCGAGGTCACCACGCCGACCACGGCCGGGAGATAGGGCAGGGCCTTCTTGCGGGCGGCGTCGAACAGGCCTTCCGCGGCAAGCTTGCGCTTGCGCTCCTCGAGCAGCGCCATGAGCGCGCCCACGCCGGCGGGCTCGATCCGCTCGACCACGAGCTGGTATTTCGAGCGGCCGGGATAGGTCGTGAGCTTGCCGGTGCAGACGACCTCGAGCCCGTCGGCGAGATCGAAGCCCAGCCGGCTCGCCGTGCCCCGCCAGGCGACCGCGTCCAAAACCGCCTTGTCGTCCTTCAGGCAGAGATAGACATGGCCGGAGGCTGCCCGCTTGAGGCCGGAGATCTCGCCGCGCACACGGACATTGCCGTAGGTGTCCTCGACGGTCCGCTTGAGCGCGAAGGAGATCTCGCTGACGGAATATTCGGTCACATTGGAGGCAGGTGCCAGCATGGCCGCACTCTAGAGCGGTTGCCGCGCGGCTGGAAGACCAGCGGGGGCGAAGGGGCCGTCCAAGGCGCTGCGCGCGGCCGCCCTTTCGATTTTTGCCGGTCCGCTCGCAGCGCTTCGTGTCGCCGGAGCTGCCTTCTCCCTACCGAACCGACAGGGAGAAGCGAAAGAAGCCGCGAGCAGCGCGTTGTGCGGCGCGGGGCGCCCGTCTCGCGCGGACGCCCCGGCACGAAGCCTCAGATGTGGCCGTCCTCGATCAGCTTCTGGGCGATCTGGACGGTGTTGAGGGCAGCGCCCTTGCGCAGATTGTCGGAGACGACCCACATGTTGAGCCCGTAGGGCACCGTGGGGTCGATGCGCATACGCGAGACGAACGTCGCGAACTCGCCGACGCACTCGACCGGGGTGACGTACTCGCCCTTGGCCGGATCGTCGACCAGCACGATTCCATCGAAATTGCGCAGCGCGTCGCGCGCCTCCTCGAGGTCGACGGGCTCGTGGAACTCCACGTTGACCGACTCCGAGTGGCCGACAAAGACCGGCACCCGCACGCAGGTGGCGCTGACCTCGATCTCGGGGTCGAGAATCTTCTGGGTCTCGACCACCATCTTCCACTCCTCCTTGGTCGACCCGTCCTCGAGGAACTTGTCGATCTGGGGGATGAGGTTGAAGGCGATCTGCTTTTGGAAGGTCGCGGGGGCCTTCTTGTCGTTCATGTAGATGGACTTGGTCTGGTCGAAGAGCTCGTCCATCCCCTCCTGGCCGGCGCCGGAGACCGACTGGTAGGTCGACACCACCACCCGCTTGATGCGCGCCAACTCGTGGAGCGGCTTGAGCGCCATGACCATCTGGATGGTCGAGCAGTTGGGGTTGGCGATGATGTTGCGGGCGCGGAAGCCCTCGATGGCGTGCGGGTTGACCTCGGGCACGATCAGCGGGACGTCCGGGTCCATGCGGAACTGCGAGGTATTGTCGATCACCACGCAGCCGGCGGCGCCGGCACGGGGCGCATGCACGGCGGAGACCGCGGCGCCCGGCGAGAAGAGGGCGATGTCGACGCCCTCGAAATCGAACGTGTCGAGGTTCTGGACCTTGAGGGTCCGCTCCTCGCCGTAGCTCACCTCCTTGCCCACCGAGCGCTCGGAGGCAAGGGCGATGACCTCGTCGGCCGGGAAGTTCACCTCGGCCAGGATGTTGAGGATCTCGGATCCGACGGCGCCGGTGGCGCCGGCGACGGCTACGCGATAGCCCATGGGAGAGTACCTCTGGGAAAGCCGGCGGGGGCGGGAGCGAAGTCCACGCCGCCCGCCGCGGGAAAACGACCTGTCAGGAGAGCGACGCGTCCAGTTCCTTGAGGACCGCGGTGCCCATCTCGGAGGTGCTCACCTTGGTCATGCCCGGCTGCATGATGTCGCCGGTCCGCAGGCCCTTGTCGAGCACGCGGCCAATGGCGGCATCGAGCCGGTCGGCCTCCTCATCCAGGTCGAAGGAATAGCGCAGCATCATGGCGAAGCTGAGCAGCGTGGCGAGCGGGTTGGCGATGCCCTGGCCGGCGATGTCCGGCGCGCTGCCGTGTACCGGCTCGTACATCCCCTTGCGGCGGCCGTCGGCATCGGGTGCGCCCAGCGCGGCCGAGGGCAACATGCCCAGCGAGCCGGTCGCCATGGCGGCGGCATCGGAGAGGAGGTCGCCGAAGAGATTGTCGGTGACGATGACGTCGAACTGCTTGGGCGCGCGGATCAGCTGCATGGCGCAGTTGTCGGCGTACATGTGGGAAAGCTCGACGTCCTGGTACTCGGCCTGGTGCAGCCGGCTCACGGTCTCGCGCCACAGGATGCCGGTGTGCATCACGTTGGCCTTCTCGACCGAGGTCACCTTGTTGGAGCGCTTGCGCGCCAGCTCGAAGCCGACCCGGGCGATGCGCTCGATCTCCGAGGTCGTGTAGACCTGCGTGTCGATGCCGCGCTTCTGGCCGTCCGGCAGCTCCTCGATGCCGCGCGGCTCGCCGAAATAGACGCCGCCGGTGAGCTCGCGCAGGATCATGATGTCGAGCCCCTCGACCAGCTCGGTCTTGAGGGTCGAGGCCGAGGCCAGCGCCGGGAACACCATGGCCGGGCGCAGATTGGCGAAGAGGCCCAGCTCCTTCCTGAGCCGCAGCAGGCCCTGCTCGGGCTTGAGGTGGAAGGGCAGGGTGTCGTACTGCGCGGCACCGACCGCGCCGAACATCACCGTGCCGATCTCCAGGGCCTTGGCCAGCGTATCGTCGGCCAGTGGCGTGCCGTACTTCTCGTAGGCGGCGCCGCCGACGCTGTCCTCGTGCACCTCGAAGCCCATCTGGCGACGGTCGAGCCAGCCGATGACCCGGCGGACCTCCTCCATGACCTCGGGGCCGATGCCGTCGCCGGGGAGGAAAAGGATGCGGCCAAGCTCAGCCATCGCGCTATTCGCCTCTCTTGATGCAGGAACTTCCGGTCGGGCGCAGGAGCGCGCCGCTCAAGCCTCGCGGTAGAGCCAGGGCTGATCGCGCCGCTGGCCGCCCTCGAAGGTGCCGATGGCAGCGGCCCGCTCCATGGTCTGGCCGATGTCGTCGAGCCCCTCGAGGAGGCACTTCCGGCTGTGCGGGTCGAGCTCGAAATGGATCGGCGCGTTGCCGGTCGGCCGCACGATCTCCTTCTTCTCGAGATCGATCGTGAAGGTCGGGTTCTGGGCCTGCTCCGCCTCGCGCATCAAGGCATCGATCTCGTCCTGCGGCAGGACGATCGGCAAGATGCCGTTCTTGAAGCAGTTATTGTAGAAAATGTCCGCGAAGCTCGGGGCGATCACGCAGCGGATGCCGAAGTCGAGGAGTGCCCAGGGGGCATGCTCGCGCGAGCTGCCGCACCCGAAATTGTCCCCGGCGATGAGGATCTCGGCGTTGCGGTAGGGCTCCTTGTTGAGCACGAAGTCCGGCTTCTCGCTGCCATCCTCGTTGTAGCGCATGCTCTCGAAGAGGGCGACGCCGAGGCCGGTCCGCTTGATCGTCTTGAGCCACTTGGCAGGAATGATCTTGTCGGTGTCGACATTGATCATCGGCAGGGGGGCTGCGACACCGGTGAGGGTCGTGAAAGCCTGCATCGGCGCTCTCCTCAGGCCAGCTTGCGAACGTCGGCGAGACGGCCGGTCAGCGCCGCCGCGGCGGCCATGGCCGGGCTCACCAGATGGGTGCGTCCGCCCTTGCCCTGCCGGCCCTCGAAATTGCGATTGCTGGTGGAGGCGCAGCGCTCGCCCGGCTTGAGCTGGTCGGGGTTCATGCCCAGGCACATCGAGCAGCCCGCCTCGCGCCAGTCGAAGCCGGCCTCCTTGAAGACCACGTCGAGACCTTCCTCCTCGGCCTGGTGCTTCACCAGACCCGAGCCCGGAACGATCATCGCCTCGACGCTCTGGGCGACCTTCTTGCCCTTCACCAGCCCGGCGATGACCCGCAGGTCCTCGATCCGCCCGTTGGTGCACGAGCCGATGAAGACCTTGTCGATCCTCACCTCCTCGATGGGCGTGTTGGGCTCGAGGCCCATATACTGCAGCGAGCGCTCGATCGAGGCCCGTCGCTCGGCGTCCTTGACCGCCTTGGGGTCAGGCACCCGGCCGGTCACGCCCACCACGTCCTGCGGGCTGGTGCCCCAGGTCACCTGCGGCTCGATCTCGGCGGCGTCGAGCACGACCTCCTTGTCGTAGGTCGCACCCGCGTCGGAGGGCAGGGTCTTCCAGTAGCTGACCGCGGCCTCCCAGGCGGCGCCCTTGGGCGCCATCGGCCGGCCCTTCAGATAGGCGAAGGTCTTCTCGTCCGGGGCGATCAGCCCGGCCCGCGCACCGGCCTCGATCGACATGTTGCAGATCGTCATACGGCCTTCCATGGAAAGCCCGCGGATGACGTCGCCCGCATACTCGATCACGTAGCCGGTGCCGCCGGCCGTGCCGATCTGGCCGATGATGGCGAGGATCACGTCCTTGGCCGTGCAGCCGACCGGCAGCTCGCCCTGGACGCTGATCCGCATCGTCTTCGGGCGCTTTTGCAGCAGCGTCTGGGTCGCCAGCACATGCTCGACCTCGGACGTGCCGATGCCGAAGGCGAGCGCCCCGAAGGCGCCGTGCGTGCTGGTGTGGCTGTCGCCGCAGACGATCGTGGTGCCGGGCAGGGTGAAACCCTGCTCGGGGCCGATGACATGAACGATGCCCTGGCGGACATCGTTCATGCCGAACAGCTGGATGCCGAACTCGCGGCAGTTCTTCTCCAGCGTCTCGACCTGGATGCGGGAGGTCGCGTCAGCGATGCCCTTCGAGCGGTCGCTCGTGGGCACGTTGTGGTCGGGCACCGCCAGGGTCGCATCCGGGCGCCGGACCTTGCGGCCGGCGTTGCGCAGGCCCTCGAAGGCCTGCGGGCTGGTCACCTCGTGGACGAGGTGCCGGTCGATGTAGAGCAGCGCGGTGGCATCCGGCTGCTGGTCGACCAGATGGCTGTCCCAGATCTTCTCGAACAAGGTCCTGGCGGTGGCCACGACGTACTTCCTCCCGATTGACGCGGTGCCGGCCTCAGGCCTGGGCGCTGGCCTTGGGCGCACGGTCCTCGCGCAGCTCGACGATACGGGCGGCCTTGCCGGTGCGGCCGCGCAGATAATAGAGCTTCGCACGGCGCACGCGGCCGCGACGCACCACCTGGATGCTCTCGATGCGCGGGCTGTAGAGCGGGAACACGCGCTCGACACCCTCGCCGTAGCTCAGCTTGCGGACCGTGAAGGCCGAGCTGATGCCGCGGTTGCGGCGGGCGATGCACACGCCCTCGAAGGCCTGGACGCGCTCGCGGTTGCCCTCGATGACCTTCACGTTGACGCGCAGCGTGTCGCCGGCCTTGAAGTCGGGCACACCGCGCTCGGCGGTCAGGCGGGCGATCTGATCCCGGTCCAACTGCTCGATAAGGTTCATGTCATCCTCGCTCGGGATCGGCCGACGGCTGCGCTGCGCCGACGGTCCTTGGGTTGTGACCAGTCATCTCGCCCAGAAGGTCGGGACGGCGGCGGCGCGTGACCTCGAGGGCCATCGCCTGTCGCCAGGCGCGAATCCGCTCGTGGTGCCCGGAGAGCAGCACTTCGGGCACCTGTCTGTCTTCCCAGACCTGTGGGCGCGTATATTGCGGATATTCGAGAAGGCCGCCAGAGAAACTTTCTTCCTCCAGCGAGTAGGCGTCGCCGATCACGCCCGGCAGCAGCCGCACGGTGGCGTCGATCAGCACCATCGCCGCGAGCTCGCCGCCCGACAGCACGAAGTCGCCGATCGAAACCTCCTCGAAGCCGCGCGCCTCGAGCACGCGCTCGTCGACGCCCTCGAACCGCCCGCACAAAGCGAGCAGGCCCGGACCGTCGGCGAGCTGCCGGGCCCGGCTCTGGGTGAGCGGCCGGCCGCGCGGCGAGAGATAGAGAAGAGGGCCCTGCGCTCCCCCCTCGCGGGCCGAGTCGACCGCCCGGCCGATCACGTCCGGCCGCATCACCATGCCGCTGCCACCCCCGAAGGGCGTGTCGTCGACGGTGCGATGGCGGTCGCTCGCGTGGTCGCGCAGATTGATGGCGGCCAGCCGCCACAGGTCGCGCTCCATCGCCTTGCCGGCCAGCGAATGGCCGAGCGGACCCGGGAACATCTCGGGAAAGATGGAGAGGACCGTGGCGGTCCAGGGCTGAGCGGTCATTCCTCCTCCCCGCCCCGGGCGCTTTCCGCCGGCGGGTCGACGACCATCCGGCGTGCCGCCAGATCGACCTCGGGAACCGCCTCGCGGGTGAACGGCACGAGGAGCGGGCGGCCCTCGGGCGTGACGATCTCGACGACGTCGCCGGCGCCGAAATTGAACACTCCCAGAACCTTCCCGCGGACCTCGCCGGCCGGCGAGACCGCCTCGAGGCCTGCCAGATCCTCGACGTAGAACTCGTCCTCGTCGGGCTCGGGCAGGCGCTCGCGCGGCACGTAGAGATGGGTGCCGCGAAGCGCCTCGGCGGCGTCACGGTCGTCGATGCCCCGGGCACGGACGATGACACCGCCCTTGGTGCGGCCGACGAGCTCGAGCTCGAAGAGCTCGTGCCCGTGCTCGTCGCACAGCGGCCCGTAGGCCGCGACGTTCTCGGGCTCCTCGGTGAAGCAGCGCAGCTTGAGCGCCCCGCGCACACCGTGCGCGGTCGTTATGACGGCGAGACAGACCAGTCCCTGGGGGGCGGGGCGCTGCATGGCTTCACGCTACGACCGGGCTCAGGCGTTCGCTTCGGCCTCGGCCGCCGCCTTCTTGGCGGCGATCTCGGCGGCGCGCTTGCCGGTGCCCTTGTGGTGGACGGTGTTGCTGGTGATGCCGGCCCGGTCGAGGAAGCGGGCGACGCGGTCGCTCACCTGGGCGCCCTGCTCGAGCCAGTGGCGGATGCGCGGCTCGTTGAGGGTGACGCGCTGCTCGGCGTCGCCGGGCAGCAGCGGGTTGTAGGTGCCCAGCTTCTCGAGGAAGCGGCCATCGCGCGGGCTGCGCGAGTCGGCGGCAACGATACGGTAGTAGGGGCGCTTCTTGGCGCCGCCGCGGGCGAGGCGGATACGAACGGCCATGGCTGTCCTGTCGCTCCTTGATGCTCTGTCGTTTGGGGTGCTGGTAGTGGCTGGCCGATGGCTTAGCGGGGAAGGAGCCCCGGCGGAAGACCCGGCGGCATGCCGCGGCCGAGCAGGCCCTTGAGCCCGCCCGCCTTCTTCATCTGCTTCATCATGTCCTGCATCTGCCGATGCTGCTTGAGGAGGCGGTTGACCTCCTGGACCTCGGTGCCGGAGCCGCGGGCGATCCGCTTGCGCCGCGAGCCGTCGATCAGACGTGGATTGCGCCGCTCCTTGCGGGTCATCGAATCGATGATCGCGCACTGCCGCACGATGATCCGCTCGTCGATATTGGCCTCGGCGATCTGCTTCTTGATCTTGCCGACGCCCGGCAGCTTGCCGAGAATGCCGCCCATGCCACCCATCTTGGTGACCTGCTGGAGCTGGGCGCGCATGTCCTCGAGGTCGAAACTGCCCTTTTGCAGCTTCTTCGAGAGCTTCTCGGCCTCGTCCTTGTCGATCGTCTCGGCGGCCTTCTCGACCAGCGACACGACGTCGCCCATGTCGAGGATGCGCGAGGCGATGCGCTCGGGATGAAACGCCTCGAGCGCATCGAGCTTCTCGCCCATGCCGACCAGCTTGATCGGACGGCCGGTGACGTGCCGCATGCTGAGCGCCGCACCGCCGCGCGCGTCGCCGTCCATGCGGGTCAGCACGATGCCGGTGAGGCCGATGCGCTCGTTGAAGATCCTGGCGGTGTTGACGGCGTCCTGGCCGGTCAGCGCGTCGGCCACCAGCAGGGTCTCGTGAGGCTGGGCGAGGTCGCGCACCTGGACCAGCTCGCCCATCAGCGCCTCGTCGATCGAGAGCCGGCCGGCGGTGTCGAGGATCAGGACGTCGAAGCCTTCGCGGCGGGCCGTGTCGAGGGCGCGCCGGGTGATCTCCACCGGCTGCTGGCCCTGGACGATCGGCAGGCTCGCCACCTCGGCCTGCCGGGCCAGCACCTCGAGCTGGTGCTGGGCGGCCGGCCGCTGCACGTCGAGGGAGGCCACGAGCACCTTCTTGCGGTCGCGCGCGCGCAGGCGGCGGGCGAGCTTGGCCGAGCTCGTCGTCTTGCCCGAGCCCTGGAGGCCGGCCATCAGCATGACGGTGGGCGGCGAGCCGGCGAGGCGGATCTCGTCGCCCTCGCCGCCGAGCAGCTCCTTGAGGTGGTCGTGAACGATCTTCACGACCATCTGGCCGGGGCTGATGCTCTTGACGACCTCCTGGCCTACCGCCTTCTCGCGGACGGCGGCCACGAAATCCTTGACCACCGGCAGCGCGACGTCGGCCTCGAGCAGCGCCACGCGGATCTCGCGCATGGCGGTGCCGACGTCCTCCTCGGAGAGGACGCCGCGACCCTTGAGGCGGTCGAAGACCTTGGTCAGCCGGCTGGAGAGATTCTCGAACATTCAAGCCCGATCGCGCGCAGAGAACCACCGCGGCAGGGTGGGGCCCAGCGCGTCGATGAAGTGCAGACGAAACAACGGCCCGCGGACGCCCCGCCGCAAGCCACAGGCTTTTGCGCCTGCGGGCCGGCAAAGTCAAGCATTGCCGGGGTGCGGCTTGCTTTTGCGGCCGTTCGCCGCTATTCCCGCGCCATGCGCGCGCTCCCCTTCTACAAGATGCACGGGCTCGGCAACGATTTCGTCGTTGTCGACGCACGCCGTGCGCCCGTCGAGCTGGAACCGGCCCAGATGCGCCGGATCGCCGACCGTCATCGCGGCGTCGGCTTCGACCAGCTCGTGCGGATCTCGCAGGCGCTCGACGCCGATGCGCGCATCGAGTTCTTCAACAGCGACGGCACGCGCGCCGGCGCCTGCGGCAACGGCACCCGCTGTGCCGCCCGGCTGCTGTTCGACGAGTGCCCCGGCCGCACGCTGCGGCTGCGGGTGGGCGAGCGGCTGCTCGAGGCCGAGCGCCTGGCCGACGGCCGGATCGCCGTCACCATGGGCGAGCCTTTGCTGGACTGGCGCGACGTGCCGGTGGCGGTGCCGTGCGATACCGTCGAGATGCCGCTCGACTTCGAGGACCTGCCGCATCCGGCCGGCGTCAGCATGGGCAACCCGCACGGGGTCTTCTTCGTCGAGGATCTCGAGCGGGTCGAGATCGCCCGTGTGGGACCGCTGCTCGAGCGTCATCCCTTCTTCCCCGACCGCGCCAATATCGGCTTTGCCCAGCTGCTCGGTCCCGAGACCATCCGTCTGCGGGTTTGGGAGCGCGGCGCCGGGCTGACACTGGCCTGCGGCAGCGGCGCCTGCGCCGCCCTGGTCTCGGCAGTGCGCCGCGGCCTGGTGCGCGAGCGCGCCCGCGTGCTGCTCGACGGCGGGGGCGAGCTCGAGATCGCCTGGCGCCCCGGCGGACCCGTCACCATGACCGGCCCTGCCGCCCTCAGCTTCGAGGGTGTGCTGTCGGCGGAGCTTCTGGACAGATAGAGATGGAAGGCGTCGAGGTCGTCACCTTCGGTTGCCGGCTGAACATCTTCGAGTCGGAGGTGATGCGCACCCACGCGCAGCGCGCCGGGCTCGAGAAGGTCATCATCGTGCATACCTGCGCGGTGACCGCCGAGGCCGAGCGCCAGGCGCGCCAGGCGATCCGCCGCGCCCGCCGGGAGAACCCCGAGGCGCGCATCGTCGTCACCGGCTGCAGCGTGCAGGTCGCCTCCGGCGGCTATGCGGCGATGCAGGAGGTCGACGCCGTGGTCGGCAACGCCGAGAAGATGCGCCCGGAGACCTGGGCCGCCCTCGCCGCGAGCGGGGAGCGTCAGGAGCTGGTCGGCGACATCATGAGCGTCACCGAGACCGCCGGCCATCTGGTCAGCGGCTTCGACGGCCGCACCCGCGCCTTCCTCCAGGTGCAAAACGGCTGCGATCATCGCTGCACCTTCTGCATCATTCCCTACGGCCGCGGCAACAGCCGCAGCGTGACGGTGGCCGACGTGGTGGCGCAGGCCCGCACCCTGGTGGAGAACGGCTACCGCGAGCTGGTGGTGACCGGCGTCGACATCACCTCCTACGGCAAGGAGCTGCCCGGTCAGCCGAGCCTCGGCGCCATGCTGGCGGCAGTGCTCGATGCGGTGCCCGAGCTGCCGCGCCTCAGGCTCTCCTCGATCGATCCGGCCGAGCTCGACCCCGAGCTCGAGCGGCTGATCGCCGAGGAGCCGCGGCTGATGCCGCATCTGCATCTCTCCGTGCAGGCCGGCGACGACATGATCCTCAAGCGGATGAAGCGGCGCCATCTGCGCGGCGATGTCATCGAGCTCGCCGCCCGGCTGCGCCGCCTGCGGCCCGACGTCGTGCTGGGCGCCGATCTGATCGCCGGCTTTCCGACCGAGAGCGCCGAGATGTTCGAGAACTCGCTGCGGCTGGTCGACGAGGCCGGGCTCACCTTCCTCCACGTCTTCCCCTACTCGCCCAGGCCCGGCACGCCGGCGGCGCGCATGCCGCAGGTGGCCAAGGAGCTTCGCAAGGAGCGGGCGGGGCGCCTGCGTGCCGCCGGCGAGGCTGCCCTGGACGGCTTCCTCGCCGGCCAGCTGGGCCAGCGCCGCCGGGCGCTGATCGAGCGCAGCGGCACAGGCCACACCGATCACTTCGCCCCCCTGCGGGTGCTGGGCGAGGCGCCGCCCGCCGGCACCATCGCCGAATTCGAGATCGCCGGGATGGGCGAGGGCATGCTCGAGGGACGTATGGCCGTATGAGCGAGACGCCAAAGCAGGGCTGGTTCAGCCGCCTGAAGAGCGGCCTGTCGCGCTCCTCGACCGCGCTCAAGGACCGCATCACCGGCATTGTCGCCAAAAAGCGGCTCGACGAGGCGACCCTCGAGGAGCTCGAGGAGGCGCTGATCATGGCCGATCTGGGCGTGGAGACCTCCGCCGAGGTGGTCAGGCTGATCGCCAAGGACCGGTTCGGCAAGGAGGTCGGCGACGTCGAGATCCGCGAGGCCCTGGCCCAGGCGGTGGCCGGGATGCTGGCGGGCGCCGTCGAGGCGCTGCCGCACCGCGCCGAGCACCGCCCCCAGGTGGTGCTGGTGTGCGGGGTGAACGGCACCGGCAAGACCACGACCATCGGCAAGCTGGCCAAGCAGGCCAGCGAGGCCGGCCTCTCGGTGATGCTCGCCGCCTGCGACACGTTCCGCGCCGCGGCGGTCGAGCAGCTCGAGGTCTGGGGCCAGCGCAACAACGTGCCGGTGATCCGCGGCAAGGAGGGCACCGATCCCGCCGGGCTCGCCTACGAGGCGCTAGCCCGGGCACGCGCCGCCGGCACCGACCTGCTGCTCATCGACACCGCCGGCCGCCTGCACAACAAGGCGGAGCTCATGGAAGAGCTGCGCAAGATCATCCGGGTGATCAAGAAGCTCGACATGTCGGCGCCGCACGACACGCTCCTGGTCCTCGATGCCACCACCGGGCAGAACGCGCACAGCCAGGTCGAGATCTTCACCGACATGGTTGACGTCTCCGGGCTCGTCGTGACCAAGCTCGACGGGACCGCCAGGGGCGGCGTGGTGGTGGCGCTGGCACGCCGTTTCGGCCTGCCGATTCACGCCGTGGGCGTGGGCGAGGGGATCGATGATCTGCGCCCCTTCGAGGCACTCGCCTTCGCCCGCGCGCTCCTCGGCCTCGACAACAAGGACGCGGCCTGACGGCGGGCCCGCGGTCGCGATCGGAGTAGCTTCCCCTATGCACCACAACGTCGTCGAGACCGTGCTGGGCGCCGTCGTGCTCATCGTGGCCGTGGCTTTCCTTGGCTGGGCCTACAGCCGCAGCAATGCCGGCGACCCGGGCGGCTACCAGCTGGTCGCGAGCTTCGATCGCGTCGACGGTCTCGACACCGGCTCGGACGTCCGCATCTCGGGCATCAAGGTCGGCACCGTGCTGAGCCAGTCGCTGGACACCGATACCTACCGCGCCGAGGTTCGCTTCAGCGTCCGCGACGGGATCGAGCTGCCGACCGACAGCTCGGCGGCGGTGGTCAGCGCCAGCCTGCTGGGCGGCAAGTACCTGGCCCTCACCCCCGGCGCCGACGACCGCATGCTCGGCGACGGCCAGGCGATCACCCTGACCCAGTCCTCGGTCAATCTCGAGGACCTGATCGGCCGCTACATCTTCAGCGGTGGCGGCGGCGAGCAGGGTGCCGCCGGGAGCGCCATGCCGTGAGGCGGCTCGCCGTCCTCGGCGCGACACTGCTCCTGGCGGCGCCGGCAGCGCACGCCGCGGCGACGCTGCCGCACGGCAAGGTCATCCTCCAGGGGCTCGACAAGGTGACCGCCCGGGTCGAGCAGATCGAGCTGCGGGTAGGCGAGGAGATCCTCTTCGGCTCGCTCGCCATCACCGCGCGGGCGTGCCTGGAGACGCCACCCACCGAGCCGCCCGAGTCGGCCGCCTTCCTCGAGATCGACGAGCGCGAGAGCGTCGACGAGCGGATCTTCAGCGGCTGGATGTTCGCGTCCAGCCCGGGCCTTTCGGCCCTCGAGCATCCGGTCTACGACGTCTGGGTGCTCGACTGCGCCGATCCGCTGCCCGCCCCCGGGGGCAGCGCCACGCAGCCCTAGCGCAACATCGCGCGAGGCGCTGCACGCCGCCGGTTCTTGTCAGGCTTGCCGGCCAGGCGTGAGCCCTTCAGGCGCGCAGCGCCTTGGACGGTTCCGCTGTCACGGCCGCGGCCCGCTACCCGCCGCCTTTGCGGCCGCTTCCGCAGCGCGTGTCAAAAGCTCGCCTGGGCGCCAAGGGCTTCCCGGAGCAGCGCCATGTACTCCTCGCGCGGCACCTCGCGGGCGCCGAAGCGGATGAGGTGGTCGGTGACGTACTGGGTGTCGAGCAGCCGGTAGCCGCCACGGCGCAGGCGGTCGACCAGCGCCACCAGGGCTACCTTGCTGGCATCGGTGACGCGGCTGAACATGCTCTCGCCGAAGAAGGCCGCGCCCTGGCTCACGCCGTAGAGCCCGCCCACCAGCAGGCCATCCCGCCACGTCTCGACGCTGTGCGCGAAGCCGCGCCGGTGCAGGTCGAGATAGAGCTGGATGAGTCCTTCGTTGAGCCAGGTCTCGGGGCGGTCCGGAGCGGGCTCGCCGCAGGCCCTGATGACCGCCTCGAATGCCGTGTCGACGCGGATCTCGAAGCGCCCGCCGCGCACCGCCTTGCGCAGGCTGCGCGGGACGTGGAAGGTATCGAGCGGGATGATGCCGCGCGGATCGGGGCTGAAGAGGTGCACCAGGTCGCTGTCGCGGCCGCGCGCCATGGGGAAGCAGCCCTGGCGGTAGACGTCGAGCAGCAGCTCCGCGGTCAGGACCTCCGGCATGACGCCCTGCCGGGGGCGGGCAGGGCGCGGCCTCGGCCGCCGCGTCCCGCCATGCGCCTCAGCCCTGCCAGCGCTCGAGGAACCGGCCGAGCCAGCCGGTGTCGAAGCGCGAGGCGCGGATGTCGTCCTCGGCGAAGAGGGCGCGCAGCAGCGGCAGGCCCGTGGGAATGCCGTCGATCACGCACTCGGCGATCGCCCGGTCGAGCCGGCGGATCGCCGCCGCCCGGTCGACGTCGTGGACGATCAGCTTGCCGATCAGGCTGTCATAGAAGGGCGGCACGGTGTAGCCGGCATAGAGGGCCGAATCCATCCGCACGCCGGGCCCGCCGGGCGCATGGAAGGCCTGCACCTTGCCCGGCGAGGGCACCATCGTGCGAGGATCCTCGGCGTTGATCCGGCACTCGATGGCGTGACCCTCGAAGCGCACGTCCTTCTGGGTGAAGCCCAGCTTCTCGCCGGCCGCCGCGCGGATCTGCTCGCGCACCAGGTCGACGCCGGTGATGGCCTCGGTGACCGGATGCTCGACCTGCAGGCGGGTGTTCATCTCGATGAAGAAGAACTCGCCGTCCTGCCAGAGGAACTCGACGGTGCCGACATTGGTGTAGCCGAACTTGCGCATGGCGGTGGCCACGCGCTCGCCGATCGCCTCGCGGGCCGCCGAGTCCAGGACCGGCGAGGGAGCCTCCTCGACAAGCTTCTGGTGACGGCGCTGCAAGGAGCAGTCGCGCTCGCCCAGATGCACGACATTGCCGTGCCGGTCGGCCAGCACCTGGACCTCGATGTGCCGGGGATGGTCGAGGAAGCGCTCGAGATAGACCCGGTCGTCGCCGAAGCCCATGCGGGCCTCGTAGCGGGCGAGCCGGAGCGACTCGCGCAGCTGCTCCTCACCGTGCACGATGGTCATGCCGCGGCCGCCGCCACCGGCTACCGCCTTGATGAGCAGCGGGAAGCCGATGTCGCGGGCAAGGGCGGCGATCGCCTCGTCGTCGCCGCTCACCGGCCCGTCGGTGCCGGGCACCACGGGCAGGCCCAGCTCGACCGCCATCTGCTTGGCGCGGATCTTGTCGCCCATGATCCGGATATGCTCGGGATCCGGGCCGATGAAGGTGAAGCCATGCTCCACCACCATCTGCGCGAAGTCGGCATTCTCGGCCAAAAAGCCGTAGCCGGGATGGATCGCGTCGGCGCCGCTGATCTCCGCGGCGGCCAGGATAGCGATGGCGTTGAGGTAGGAATCGGTCGCCGAGGGCGGCCCGATGCACACGCTCTCGTCGGCGAGGCGGACATGCATGGCGGCAGCGTCGGCGGTCGAGTGAACGGCGACGGTGGCGATGCCGAGCTCGCGGCAGGCGCGCAGGATCCGAAGCGCGATCTCGCCGCGATTGGCGATGAGGACCTTCCTGAACAAGACGGTCTACTCGATGATCATGAGAGGCTCGCCGTACTCCACCGGGGCGGCGTTCTCAATGAAGATCTTGGTGACCCGGCCGCTGCGCGGCGCGCGGATCGAGTTCATCACCTTCATGGCCTCGATGATGAGCAGGGTGGCGCCCTCGTGCACCTCCTGGCCGACGGTCACGAAGGGCGGCGAGCCCGGCTCGCCGGCCAGATAGGCGGTGCCGACCATGGGCGAGGTGATGACGCCCGGATGGGCGGCGTCGCTGACGGGTGCGGGCTCGGCCGCGGGGGCCGGGGCTGCCGCCTGGAGCTGCGGCGCGTGCTGGTGCACCGGCGCCGATACCTCCATGACGGTCTGGATCTGCTTGGCGACGCGGATCTTCGCCTCGCCCTGGCCGATCTCGATCTCGGTGAGCCCGGTGCGCTGGAGGAGCTCGGCGAGCTGGGCGATATAGTCGATGTCGATTTCGAGCTTGGACATGTCTTTCCTGCTCGGCTTCCCGTTCCGGGCCATCAGCCGGCGGCCGCGGCGAGCCTCGCGCGCAGCGCCTGCAACGCGATTCTGTAGCCTTCGCTGCCGAGGCCGCAGATCACTCCCGTGGCGGCGAGCGACACGTAGGAATGGTGGCGGAAGGCCTCGCGGCGATAGATGTTGGAGAGGTGGACCTCGAGAATCGGGCCCTCGAAGGCGCGCAGCGCATCGTGCAGCGCGAGGGAGGTGTGCGAGTAGGCGCCGGCATTGACGAGAAGGCCGGCCGCCGTGCCGCGGGCCTCATGGACCCAGTCGACCAGCACGCCCTCGTGATTGCTCTGGCGGAAATCGACCCGCAGCCCCAGCGTCTCGCCTTCCCGCTCGCACAGGCGACGCACGTCGTCGAGCGTCTCGCGGCCGTACAGCTCGGGCTCGCGCTGACCGAGCAGGTTGAGGTTCGGTCCGTTGAGGACGAGGATCGAAGGGAGCATGCGCTGTTCCGCTGCGGGCGCGCGGGCAGGCAGTGCCGAAGCACCCGCGCGCGCCAGGACACAATGTCCGCCTGTCGCGAACAAAGCGTCGCGCTTATACCACGCTGCGACGGTCGCGCAACGGGCAGCGTTCGCCGGCAGCGTTCATGCCGTGCCGCCGGCGCACGGCTCGCGCGCCGGCTCGGCCACCGGCTGTTCCGGCACGAACGGCCGCCAGCTCCAGCCGTCGAGACGCTCGAGGGGCTGGAAGCGCGCCTTGTAGACCATCTTGCGGCTGCCGGCGATCCAGTAGCCCAGATAGACATAGGGCAGGCCGAGCTCGCGGGCCCGCTGGATGTGCCAGAGGATCGCGTAGGTGCCCAGCGAACGGCCGGCATCCTCCGGCTCGAAGAACTTGTAGACACCGGACAGGCCGCTGCCGAGGAAGTCGGTGAGGCTTACCGCGGTGAGCGTTCCGTCGGGCTCGCGGAACTCCACGAGCCGGGTGCCGCGGGCCGCCTGCTCGACCATCTCGCCATAGTCGGCGCGGCTCATCCGCACCATGCCGCCGTCGCCGTGCCTGGCCCGCAGATAGCGGTGGAACAGCGCGTACTGCTCGTCGGTGGCGACCGGCGGCAGCTCGGTTGCGACCAGCGACGCGTTGCGCTGGGCGATGCGGCGGAAGGTGCGGCCCGGCCGGAAGCCCGCCACCACGATGCGCACCGGCACGCAGGCCGAGCAGCCGGGGCAGGCGGGGCGGTAGAGAAAGCGCTGGCTGCGGCGAAAGCCCGTCTCGGTGAAGAGATCGAGCCCGTCATCCGCGGCCTTGGGATCGATGAGGGTCACGAGCCGCCGCTCGCTGCGCCCGGGCAGATAGGGGCACGGCGTCAGGTCCGTGGCGTAGAACTTGCGTAACGGCGATTGTTGCAACGCGCAGCGCGCCCCGCGGCAAAAGGCTCATCAAGAGGCAAGTGTGGCCGGCGGCCGGGCCGATCAAGCCCGCGCCGCTTCCCGCACATGCTCGGCCATGGCACCGACGAACCGTCCGAGCAGCGCCTGGGTGTGCGCGAACCCGTCGCCGGCGGCGATGCCGCCCTCGTCGAGATAGAGCCGCCGGTTCACCTCGATCTGGATGCTGTGGCGGTTGCGGGCGGGATCGCCGTAGCGGGCCACCAGCTCGGCGCCCTTGAAGGGCTCGTTGATGGCGACCTCGAGACCCTCGCCGCGCAGGAACGAGACCGCCTGCTCCATGAAGGAGGCGCCGGCGCTGGTGCCGTCGCGGTCGCTCAGCACGATGTCCGGGCGGGCCACGCCCGGCCCCTCCTTGTCGACGCTGGTGCTCATCGGCCGCATCGAGTGGCAGTCGATATGCCAGACCCCGCCGAACCGTTCGGCAATGCCGTCGAGCAGGGCCGCCAGCGCCGTGTGATAGGGCTCGTAGAACGAGTCGATCCGCCGGCGCACCTCCCCGGCGGTGAGCTTGCGGTCGTAGATCGGCGTGTCGGGGGCGGCGAGGCGCCAGATCAGCCCCTTGCCCAGCTCGCTCTTCTCGCCCGGCGCCAGCGGCCCGTCCCATCTGTCGGCGAGAAGGGCCGGGTCGAGATCGCCCAGCGAGCGGTTGGGATCGATATAGACCCGCGGGAAGAGCGCTGCCAGCAGCGGCGCGCCGTGCTCGGGCGCGGCGCCGAAGAGCTCGTCCACGAGGCTGTCCTGGGTGCGCCGCACCGCCACCTCGTCCGCCGCCGGCGCGAAGTCCTCCGGCCATTGGGTGCCGCTGTGCGGGCTGTCGAAGACCAGCGGCACGAGGCTCGCTCGCGGTGCGGTGAGCCGCAGGACGCCAGGGAGCTCGCGATCTTCCATGAATCAGGCCTCGTCGTTGAGATGGCAGGCGGAGACCCGGCCGGGCGCGATCTCCTTGAGCGCTGGCCGCTCGGTGCGGCAGCGCGGCATGGCGAAGGGGCAGCGCGGGTGGAAGTGGCAGCCCGGCGGCGGATCGATGGGTGAGGGGATCTCGCCCTTGATTGCCGCAAAGCTGCGCTTGCCGGGGGTGACGCGCGGCACCTCGGCGAGCAGCGCCTGGGTGTAGGGGTGGTTGGGCGCCTTGAACAGCTCGTCGGTGGGCGAGCTCTCGACCACGCGCCCCAGATACATGATCACGATGCGGTCGGAGATATGCTCGACCACGCCGAGGTCATGACTGATGAAGAGATACGTCAGATCAAACTCTTCACGCAAGTCCATGAAGAGATTGATGACCTGCGCCTGGATCGAGACGTCGAGCGCGGCGATCGCCTCGTCGCACACGAGGAAGTCCGGCTTGACGGCCAGGGCCCGGGCGATGCCGATGCGCTGCCGCTGGCCACCCGAGAACTGGTGCGGGTAGCGCTTGGCGAAGGACGGGTCGAGCCCGACCTTCTGCATGATCTCGGCCACGTAGCCGTCGCGCTCGCCGCGCCGCACGAGGCCGTGCACCGCCGGCGCCTCGCCGATGATCTCGTTGACCCGCATGCGCGGGTTGAGGCAGGCGAAGGGGTCCTGGAAGATCATCTGGATCTTGAGCGCCGCCTCGCGCGCCTGCGCGCCCTTGAGGCCGCCGATCTCACGGCCGCGAAAGCGCACGGTGCCTTCGCTGGCCGCATGGATTCCGGCCACCACCCGGCCCAGCGTGCTCTTGCCGCAGCCCGATTCGCCCACCAGGCCGACCACCTCGCGGTCGTTGACGGAGAGCGACACGCCGTCGACCGCGTGCACGGTCACGGGCCGGTTCTTCGCCCCCAGCATGTTGGCGAGCCGCTCGGCCGAGTCGAGCTGGCGGGTGAAGCGCTTGGAGACGTTGTCCAGCGCGATGATGGGTTCGCTCATCAGGCCGTCTCGAGAGGATGGAAGCAGCGGGCGGTGCGGCCGGGCAGGATCTCGGTCTCCGCCGGCTCGGCGAGGCAGACATCGTCGGCGCGCGGGCAGCGCGGCCGGAACGGGCAGCCCTGCGGCAGCGCGGCCAGCGAGGGCGCCATGCCGGGGATCTGGCGCAGGCGCTCGCCCCTGGCGTTGGCCGAGGGCACGCTGTCGAGCAGGCCGCGGGCATAGGGGTGGAGCGGCCGCTGGACGACGTCGCCGACCGGTCCCTGCTCGACGATCCGGCCCGCATACATCACCGCGATGCGGTCGGCGAGGCCGGAGACCACGGCCAGATCGTGGGTCACCCAGATCAGCGCCGTCCCGGTCTCGGCGCAAAGCTTTTGCACCTCGAAGAGAATCTGCGCCTGGATGGTGACGTCGAGGGCCGTGGTGGGCTCGTCGGCGATGATCAGGTCGGGGCTGTGCAGCAGGGCGATGGCGATCGCCACGCGCTGCCGCATGCCGCCGGAGAGCTGGTGCGGGTAGCTCTTGAGCCGTTCCTCGGGCGAGGGGATGCCGACTTTGGCCAGCGCCTCCACGCAGCGCTCGCGGGCCTTGCGCTCGTCGATCGTCTCGTGGGCCCGGATCGCCTCGATCATCTGCGTGTCGATGCGCAGAACCGGATTGAGGGTCATCATCGGGTCCTGGAAGATCATGGCGATCCGCCGGCCGCGCAGCGCCCTGAGGCGCTCCTCGCCGGCCCCCACGAGCTCCTCGCCCTTGAAGCGGACCGAGCCCTCGACGATGCGGCCGGGCGCGTCGACGAGGCCCAGGATCGAGAAGCCGGTGATGGACTTGCCCGAGCCGCTCTCGCCCACGAGCCCCAGGATCTCGCCGCGGGCGAGGCTGAAGCTCACCCCGTCCACGGCCTTGAGGGTACCCGCCTTGGTGAAGAACCAGGTCTTGAGGCCCTCGACGGACAGAACCGTGTCGGTCATCGGCGCAGCCTCGGATTCATGACGTCGCGGAGCTGGTCCCCGACCAGATTGATGCAGACGATGGCGATCAGCAGCGCCACGCCGGGATAGACGCTGATCCAGTAGTCGCCGGAGAGCAGGTAGCCGTAGCCCTCGGCGATCAGCAGGCCGAGCGAAGGCTCGGTCACCGGCACGCCCACGCCGAGGAAGGAGAGGGTGGCCTCGAGCGCGATGGCGTGCGCCACCTGCACCGTCGCCACGACGATCAGCGGCGGCAGGCAGTTGGGCAGGAGATGGCGAAACAGCACCCGCCGGTCGCCCAGCGCCAGGCAGCGCGCCGCCTCGATATACTCCTTTTGCCGCTCGACCAGGGCCGAGCCGCGGATCGTCCGGGCATAGTAGGCCCACTGCACGATGATCAGCGCGATCACCACCTTGTCGACGCCGCGGCCGAGCACGGCCAGGAGGATCAGCGCCACGAGGATGGCGGGAAAGCTCAGCTGCAGGTCGACCACCCGCATCACCAGCGATTCGACGCGCCCGCCGTAATAGGCGGCGAGCAGGCCCACGGAGCTGCCCACCAGCAGGGCCACCACGGTGCTCATGGCGCCGACGCCCAGGGAGGTGCGCAGGCCGTAGATGATGCCCGAGAGCATGTCGCGGCCCTGGTCGTCGGTGCCGAGCCAGTAGGTGAAGCCCCAGCCGCCGGCGCTGCCCGGTGGCAGCCGTCCGTCCATGATGTCGAGCTGGCCGAGATCGTAGGGGTTCTGCGGGGTGATCAGCGGCGCGAAAACCGCCGCCAGGACGATCACCACGAAGCCCAGCAGGCCCACCAGAGCGAGCTTGCTCTCGGCGAACTCGCGGGCGAAGCGGGCGGCCGGGCTGTCGGCGCGGCGCCGGGGGGTGCTGGCGGCGCTCATCCCTGACGGTCCGCGAGCCGGACCCGCGGATCGAGCGCCGAATAGGCGACGTCGACCACGAGGTTGATGAGGATGAAGATGAACACGGTGAGCATCAGATAGGCCACGACGACGGGCCGGTCGAGCAGCACGATGCTGTCGATCAGCAGCTTGCCCATCCCCGGCCAGGCGAACACGGTCTCGGTCACCACCGCAAAGGCGATGACGCTGCCGAACTCGAGGCCCAGCACGGTGACGACCGGGATGAGGATGTTCTTGAGCATGTGCACGAGCACGATGCGGCGCGAGCTCACGCCTTTGGCGCGGGCGAACTTCACATAATCCATGAGCGCCACCTCGCGCGTTCCGGCCCGGGTCAGGCGGATCACCAGCGAGGTCTTGAAGAGCGCCAGGTTGAGCGCCGGCAGGATCATGTGGGAAAGGCCATCGAGCGTCAAAAAGCTGACGCGAAAGCCCAAAAGCTCGACGGTCTCGCCGCGGCCGCCGGACGGCAGCCAGCCGAGGATGACCGCAAAGATCATGATGAGCATCATGCCCTGCCAGAAATTGGGCAGGCTGAAGCCGAAGATCGAGCCGGTCATGATGGCCCGGCCGGAGAGCTTCTCGGGATGCAGGCCGGCCCACATGCCGAGCGGCACGCCCAGAAAGATGGCCAGCAGCATCGCGAAGACGGCGAGCTCGAACGTGGCCGGCAGCCGGTCGAGGATGAGATCGAGGGCCGGCATGTTGTGCACGAAGCTGCGGCCGAGGTCGCCCTGCACGGCGTTGCCGAGGAAGGTCAGGAACTGCTCCCACAGCGGCCGGTCGAGGCCGAGCCGCGCCGTGGCGGCAGCGATCTCCGCCTGGTCGGCGTCGGGCGATATCAACACGTCGATCGGGTTGCCGACCGCGTAGATGCCGATGAAGACGAGGACGGCCATCACGAAGAGCGTGAGCATGGCCTGTCCGAAGCGGCGGATGAGATAGACGAGCACGGGCGATCCAGGGCGGGAGGCGGCGCCGGGCCGCCTCCCGCACGAGGCTTCAGTTGACGGGCTTGACGTACATGGCGAGCGTGTACTGGTCCGCGCGGGGCTCGTAGCTGAGGCCCTTGCGGAACGCCCACGGCGTCACCTCGTAGTGCAGCGGGATGATGCCGTAGTCGTTCATGACGGCACGGCTGGCGGCCCGCAGCAGCTCCTCGCGCTTCTCGTCGTCGACGGTCTGGAGCGCCTCGGTCAGCAGCTTGTCCATCTCCGGGTTCGAGTACTCGCCCGGGTTGGTGGTGCCGTAGCCGCGCGACTTGTCGGGCGTCGCCGCCAGGCTCTTGAGCGGCGAGGACATCTCGCCGGTCGCAGCGCCCCAGCCGGCCAGGTACATGGTGAAGTCGACGGCGTTGCGGCGCTTGAAGAAGACCGGCGCGGTCGAGGCGTCGATGCTGGTCTTGATGCCGACGCGCGTGAAGAACTGGGCCACCGCCTGGGCCACCTTCTCGTCGTTCATGTAGCGGTCGTTGGGGGTGCCGATGACCAGCTCGAAGCCGTCCGGATAGCCGGCCTCGGCCAGCAGCTTCTTCGCGCCCTCGGGATCGTAGGCGGTGACCTTCAGCTCGGGGTCGCTGCCGAACATGCTCTCGGGCAGGAGCTGGGCCGCCGGCTCGGCGACGCCGCCCATGATGCGGTCGACGATGGCCTCGCGGTTGATCGCCTTGGAGAGCGCCTCGCGGACCCGCTTGTCCTGCATCGGGTTCTTGCCGTCGGTCCCCTTCACGCCCGGGGTCTGATCGTGCTGGTCCATGTGCAGGTAGATGACGCGGTTCGAGAGGCCCTGGGCCACCTCGATCGAGGCGTCGCTCCTGAGCCGCTCGAGGTCCTGGATCGGCGGGCTGTCGATCATGTCGACGTCACCCGAGAGCAGGGCCGCCACGCGCGGCGCCGGGCTCGTGATCGGCCGGAACACGACCTCGTCCCAGGCCGGCTGCTCGCCCCAGTAGGTCTCGTTGCGGGCCAGGACGATGCGGTCGCCCTTGGTGTAGCGCTCGAGCTTGAAGGGGCCGGTGCCGACCTGCTTGCCGGCGTTGAAGTCCTCGGTCTTGGGCCACTCGCCGGCGTACTCGCAACCGTCCTTCTTGAACTTCAGGTCCTGGGCGTCCTCGGGCGCCTGGATCACGCCCCAGGTCGAGAACTCGGTGGGCACCAGCGGATAGGGGCTGTCGGTCTTCACGATCAGCGTGTGCGGGTCGGGCGCCTGGGCGTCGGCAACGGCCTTGGTGTAGATCGTGAAGGAGGATGGGCTGTCCTTGACGTTGGGGATCCGGCACAGGGTCCAGATCACGTCCTGGGCCGTGAAGTCCTTGCCGTCGGTCCACTTCACGTCCTTGCGGAGCTTGAACTCCCAGGTCGTGTCGTCGACCGCCTTCCAGCTCTCGGCGAGGCCGGGCTCGAGGCGCTGGGCCGCGTCGGTGTTGACGAGGCTCTCGAAGATGTGGCGCCGGGTCTCGTTGTTGGGCCCAAGATTGTGGAAATGCGGATCCAGCGCGCTCGGCTCGGCGGCCGTCCCGATGGTCAGCGTCTCCGCCTGAGCGCCGCCGGCGAGTACCGTGATCGCAGCGCCCGTCAGCAGCGCAGTGGCAAGACGTCCAGTCATCCCATTCTCCCTCGCGTGCCTAATCGCTCAAAACATGCCCAGCATTGCATTCCCTGCATGGGGCCCTCGGCCCGGCGCATATCAACACCAGCCCGCTCGCCTCCGCAAGCGGTCGCGAAGATGGGGAGCATCGCCTGCGGGGGGCGCGCCGAAAACGCGTGAGAGGTAACTTTTGGTTGTATTATCCGCTCTAAACGTTCTATAGGAAGATCGACAGCAGGATCGGAGAACGAGAATGATCGATCCGCTCCGGACCATGAGGGCCGTGTGGAAGGCGCTTGCTCGCCGCTGGCCGCGACGGTTTGTCCTGCGCGGCACCAACGTTCCGATCGAGCTCGTTCATATTGTCGAGCACGAAAGAGAGCCGCAATGCATCATCCGGCTACCCGACGGCAGCCGGATGAGGATAACCCCGGCCGATCTCGGCTCGAAGCCGATGCTGAGTGACGGGGTCGTGGGGCTCACCTGCGCCCTGGCGCTGGCCGCCGCGGTGGCGGCCCTGTCTACGCCCGCCGCCGACCGCAGTACGACACAGGAGGTCATGGCCATGGCCTGCTCTCTCCCGGAATAGGCCGGTCGCTCAACGACCGGGGCTGAGCGAGGCCGGGACGGCCTCCGGGGCCGGCTGGGGCGCCCCCTTGACCGTGGCCAGCATGGCGGCCACATGGCCCGCCGCCGCCTCGTAGGGCACATAGCCGGCGATGCGCCGGGCGGTGCGGTCGAAATCGCGGTCGATCGCCGCCAGCGTCGCGAGCGCGCCCACCACGGCCAGCACCGGCAGCATGGCGCCGACCAGCACCCGAACCAGTCGTGAGGCGCGGTGGGTGGCGGGGGGCGGCGCGCAGCGCACCGCGAACCTCTCCACGGGCCGAAGCATTCCTCGATCCTCCAACGACATGACCTTGCCTGCAGCAAGGAAGCATGGAGGGCCGGGGCGAATCGTTAACGTCCTGGCAACAATAACGGCGGACGGTACCGCGATGCGCTGCTTTGGCGCCTCAGGCGGCATCGGCCCCCGGGACCGGCGGCGGCAGCGTCAGCCGCACCTTGAGGCCGGGACCGGCATCGGCCAGCTCGAGGGTGGCGTCGTGCAGCCGCGCCACCGCCAGCACCAGGCTCAGACCCAACCCGTTACCGGGCGTCGTGCGCTCGCCGTGCAGGCGGACGAAGCGCTGCAGGGCCCGCTCGTGCGACTCCTCGGGGATGCCCGGCCCGTCGTCGGTGACGGTCACGAAGGGGGCGGGGGTGCTGCCGGTGGCGATGCGGACATGGCCCTCGGGCGGCGTGTACTTCACCGCATTGTCGACCAGATTGGCCATCGCCTGGGCCAGCAGCTGGCGGTTGCCCAGCACCTCGACCGGCCCATCGGGCTCGATCGCCAGCTCGATCGCCTTCTCCTCGGCGAGCGGCTCGTAGAGGTCGAAGACGTCGCGGGCGAGCTCGGCCAGGTCGACCCTTTCCCATTCGCTGCGCTGGGCTCCGGATTCCGCCCGGGCGATGTTGAGGAGCGCGTTGAAGGTGGCGATCAGCGCGTCGGCGTCGCGCATCGTCGCCTCGAGCAGCTCGCGCGCCTCCCCGCGGCCCGGATCGTGGAGCAGCGCCACCTCGATCCGCGAGCGCAGGCGGGTCAGCGGCGTGCGCAGGTCGTGCGCCACATTGTCGGTGACCTCGCGCATGCCGGCCACCAGCCGCTCGATCCGCTCCAGCATGGCATTGAGATTGGCGGCCAGCTCGTCGAACTCGTCGCCGCCGCCGTCGAGCTGGACGCGGCGGCCGAGATGGCCGGCCATCACCGCGGCGGTGGCGCGGTTGATGTGCTCGAGCCGGCTGGTGGTCCAGCGGCTCATGGCGAAGCCGCCGACCACGCCCAGCAGCAGCATCATGCCGGCGCCGAGGAAGATGGCGTTGCGCAGGAGATGCTCGGTGCGCCGCTTGTCCTCGATGTCGCGGCCGACGAGCAGCCGGTAGCCGTCGCGCAGCGCCACCGGGCGGGCGATGACGCGGTGCCGCTCGGTGCTGTCGGTGTCGTCGGCGAGCTGGAGGGTGAGGCGATAGCTGCCGTCCCCCTCGGGCGGGGTCTCGGGCCAGCGCACGAGGTTGCCGGCCACCGGCCGGCCGTCGGGCCGCACCAGGAGATAGAAGCTTCGACGGTCGGGATCGTGCTGCGAGCGCAGCGTCACCGTGTCGCGGACCGCCTCGACGCCATAGAGGAAATCCTGCTCGATGAGGCCTTTGACCTCGGCCTCGATGGTCTCGGTGGTCTGCTGCTCCATGAAGTTGACGCTGGAGACGAAGACGAAGGTGAGCAGCGCCAGCGCCGAGGCCGAGAACACCAGCAGGTAGGCCAGCGTCAGCCGGAAGGTGGAGGATCTAAGGAGCCTTGTCCGCAGCGCGGAGGCTGTAGCCGGCGCCGCGGACCGTGTGGATGAGCGGGTAGTCGAAGCCACGGTCGACCTTCTGCCGGAGCCGGCTGATATGGACATCGATGACGTTGGTCTGGGGATCGAAACGGTAGTCCCAGACCTTCTCGAGCAGCATGGTGCGCGTCATCACCTGGCCGGCATGGCGCATCAGCACCTCGAGGATCTTGAACTCGCGCGGCTGCAGGTCGATCTCGACGCCGGCCCGCTCGACCCGCCGCGAGAGCAGGTCCATCGAGAGGTCGGCATGGCGGAGCACCGTCTCGCGGCCGCCATCGGTCTCGGCGAGACTGCGCCGCACCAGCGCCTCGAGCCGCGCCAGGAGCTCGGAGAAGGCGTAGGGCTTGACGAGATAGTCGTCGCCGCCGGCGCGCAGCCCCTTGACCCGGTCGTCGACCTCGCCGAGCGCGCTCAAGAACAGGACCGGCGTGCCGTTGCCGGTCGCCCGCAGGGTCTTGACCAGGCTCAGCCCGTCGAGGCCCGGCAGCATCCGGTCGACCACCAGCGCGTCGTAGCGCTCGGTCGCCGCCATCAGGAGGCCGTCCTTGCCATGGTGGGCGAGATCGGCGGTATGGCCGCTCTCGCCCAGCCCTTTGGCCATGTAGGCGGCGGCGTCCTTGTCGTCCTCGATCACCAGGATGCGCATGTGAAAGGCCTGAGAGGTGTCATGTCGGGAGGCCATCGCCTCGACCATCCTCGCCTCCATATGCAGGAGCCTGTCGGTGGGCGGCAAGGGCCGCATGAGCGGCGGCCCTTGCCTTGGTACGCTCAGGACTCGGCGAACGGGACCGCCATGAAGATCTGCGCGCCGTCGCGATAGACCAGCAGGAGGGCCACCTTCTTGCCGTTCTCCTCGGCCTCCTTGATGGCGGAGGCGGCCTCGGCGGGGCTGGTCACGTCCTTGCCGCCGATGGCCAGGATCACGTCGCCGGGCTGGACACCCTTCTCGGCCGCCGGCTTGTCGGGCTGCACCCCGCTGACCAGCACGCCGCGCCCGCCCTCGAGGCCGAGCTGGGCGCGCATCTGCGGGGTGACCTCGGCCAGCGCGATGCCGAGCCGGGCCTTCTGCGGCTCGGCGGTCTCCTCGGCGGCCGCGACCTGCTCGGCCTTCTTCATCGTCCCGACCTCGACCTCGACCGTCTTGCGTTCGCCATTGGCCCACACCGTCACCTCGGCCGGCTTGTCCGGCTCGGCCTCGGCCACGGCACGGGTGAGCTGGCGGAGACGCTCGATCTTCGTGCCGGCGAAGTCGAGAATGACCTGGCCGCTCGCAAGGCCCGCCTTGGCCGCCGGGCTGCCCGGCTCGACCTTGCTGATCAGCGCGCCCGCGGCCTCCTCGAGGCCCAGCCCCTCGGCGATGTCGGGCGTCACCTCCTGGATGCTCACGCCGAGCCAGCCGCGCCGGACCTCGCCGTCGTCCTTGAGGTCGTCGACGATCGACTGGGCGAGATTGGCCGAGATCGCGAAGCCGATGCCGACGCTGCCGCCCGAGGGCGAGAAGATCATGCTGTTGACCCCCACCACCTGGCCGTCGAGATTGAAGGTCGGGCCACCGGAATTGCCGCGGTTGATCGGCGCGTCCACCTGGATGAAGTCGTCGTAGGGGCCGCTGCCGAGCTCGCGCCCGGTGGCCGAGACGATGCCGGCGGTGACGGTGCCGCCCAGGCCGAACGGGTTGCCCACGGCCACCACCTTGTCGCCGACCTTGACCTTGCTGCTGTCGCCGAACTCGACGAACGGCAGGGTCTTGTCGGCCTTGATCTCGATGAGCGCCAGGTCGGTCTTCTCGTCGATCCCCTTGAGGCTCGCCTCGAGGGTGGTGCCGTCCTGAAGGGTCACGGTGATCCGGTCGGCGCCGCCCACCACGTGCGCGTTGGTGACGATCAGACCGTCGGCCGAGACGACGAAGCCCGAGCCCTCGCCGCGAAGCAGCTCCTCGCGCGGCGCCTGCTGCGGGGGCTGCCCGAAATAGCGCTCGAAGAAGCGGCGCATCTCGGGATCGGCCATGGGGCCGGCGCCGGGGCCGCCAACCTGCTTGGTGCGCTCGACCGAGACGTTGACGACGGCCGGCAGGACCGCCTCGACCAGCTCGGCGTAGGAGGAGGAGAAGTCCGCGGGCCCGTGGCTGCGCAGCTGCTCGGTGACCGAGCCCGGCTGGGCCCAGGCCGGCGCGCCACCCACGAGGGCTAGCGTCAGCGCCGAGGCCATGCCGAGCCGGGCGAGGCGGCGCCGGCCGGCGCTTGCATGGACGGGGAAAGACATTGGCGATGATCCCTGGTTGCCTGCACCCTGAGCCTTGCCGTGCCCGGCGGGTGCTGCTCTCGTGTCAGCCGACAAGCTAGTGATCGCACATGGCCTGCGCTTGTCGGGCGGGTGACATTTCATTAACTGGCCACAGGCCGGCGGGTGGCGAGGGGTGAGGAGGGGCCGTGAGGATTGCGCTTTGGCAGGCGGCGGGGCAGCCGCAGGAGCGGGGCGAGCGGCTCGCAGCCTTGCGGTCCGCCGCGCTCGAGGCGGCGGACCAGGGGGCGCGCCTGCTGCTGGCGCCCGAGCTGGGGCTGGTGGGCGAGGTGGCGCCGCGCGAGCTGGCGGCCCTCGCCGAGCCGTCCGACGGCGAGGGACCGCGAGTGGTGGGTCGGATTGCCGCGGAAGCCGGCCTCGCCATTCTGATCGGCTATCCCGAGCGCTGCACCGGCCGCACCTACAGCGCCGCCCTGCTGGTCGACCGCCACGGCCACTCCCTCGCCAGCTACCGGCGGTCCCATGTCCGGCCGGAAGAGGCACAGCTCGTCGCGCGCGGCCAGTGGCTCACCATCGTGCCGTTCGAGGGACGCCGGCTGGGGCTCCTGCTGGGCTACGACCTGGCCTTTCCCGAGGCCGCCCGCGGTCTGGTCCTGAGCGGCGCCGACCTGCTCGTCGCCGCCGGCGGCGGGTCCTCGGGCGATGCCCACCTGCTGGAGGTGCTGCTGCCGGCACGCGCGCTCGAGAACGGCGTGCCGCTGGCCTGGGCGAGCCATGCTGGCGGCGAGGGTGCGCCGAGCCGGGTGCTGGGCGCGGACGGGCGGCCGCTCGTCCGGCTGGCGGAAGGACCGGCCGTCGCCGTAGCGGATCTGCCTCCGGCGGCGGCCGCCATCGACCTTCGGGATCGCCGTCCCCAGCTCTACCAGCGGCTGGCGATGGTTGACGCTGTCGCCGGGCGTGCGGCAAGCTTGGCCTAGAAAGAGGGGCCAGGGGTGCCCCGGAGGCTGCGGAACGCCGATGAAGACCATTCTCGCCCATCTCGAGATCAGCCCGGTGCTGGGGTCCGTGCTCCAGTGTGCGCTGCTGGCTGGCCGGCGCTTCGACAGCTACATCGAGGGCCTGCACATGCGCCCGGGCCAGCCGGACGTCATCGCCGCCGGCGCCGATGGCTTCGTTGCCGCCGCCCCGGACCTCGTGGCCGGCTTCGAGCGCGAGGCCAAGGAGCGTGCCGAGAAGGCCCGCGAGACGTTCGAGGCCTTCATGCGCGAGCACGAGCTGCCGCGCTTCAGCGAGGGCCGCACCGGCCTGTCCGCCGACTGGCGCGTCGAGCTCTCCAGCGGCCAGTCGGCACTGGGCAGCCTCGGCCGGGTGTTCGACCTGGTCGTGGTGGGCCGGCCGCTGCGCGATTCGATCGCCCCCAGCATGGCCTCGCTCGAGGCGGCGCTGTTCGAGACCGGCCGGCCGCTGCTGATCGCCCCGCCCAAGGCGCCCACCCAGCTCGGCGAGCATCCGGTGATCGCCTGGAACGGCTCGACCGAGACGGCGCGCACCGTGGCTTTCGCCATGCCGTTCCTGCGCACCGCCACGAAGGTCACCGTGCTCAGTGTGGAGAAGGGCCTGGTCTCGGGCCCGAGCGCCGCCGAGCTCGCCCGCAACCTGGTGCGTAACGGCATCGACTGCGACTGGCGCGAGGCGCCGTGCGGCGAGCGCAGCGTCGGCCAGGCGATGGTCGAGGAGGCGATGCAGCTCGGCTGCGACCTGCTGGTCAAGGGCGCCTACACCCAGAGCCGCCTGCGCCAGATGATCTTCGGCGGGGCCACCAGCCACATCCTGGCCGAGGCCGAGATTCCCGTCTTGATGGCGCATTGAGGAAGCCACGATGATGACCTCGCTCGCCGTGGCGCTGCACGCGCTGGCGGCCCTTTTGTGGGTCGGTGGCATGGCCTTCGCCTACATGTTCTTGCGCCCGAGCCTGCCGCCGCTTGCCGCCGCGGAGCGGCTTGGCCTGTGGCGGCGCCTGTTCGGGCGCTTCTTTCCGGCGGTCGGCGGCGCCATCCTGGTGCTGCTGGTGACCGGCTACTGGCTCTTCCTCGGCGCGGGGATCAGCGGCGGGCATGTGCATCTCATGCAGGCGCTGGGCTGGCTGATGTTCCTGCTCTACGGCCATCTCGTGGGCGCGCCCTGGAAGCGCTTCCGCAACGCCGTCGACGATGGCGACGTGCAGGCGGCGGCCGCCCATCTCGAGAGCATCCGCCGAACCATCGCCATCAATCTCGTGTTGGGCGTGGTGGTCGTGGCGGTGGGAGCGAGTGGTCGCTACTGGTAGCCGTCGGCGTCACCTCGTAGCTCACGCGGGACCTTGCATCACCCGCGAGAAAGCCCGGCAGCCATGGACGCGCCGGGCTTTTTCAGTGCCGGCGTGTTGAGGAGGTGCCGATCCGCGGCGAGCGTGGCTCTGGACCCGCGGCGCGAGAGCTGCGGTTGCGGCACCCGCAGGCGACGGGCCTGCCGGCGCCGGGATCCTTGGCGGCAGACCACAAACGGCGGCGCGCGACGTCTCAGGGGCCGGGCTGCAAGGGTGCGCGCAGCGGATGGCGCGGCGTCGAGAGCACGATCTGCGCGCCCGAGCGGGTGTGGACGTCGATGAAGACAGGGGCGCGCACGTTGACGTGCAGCTGCTCCCCGTCGCCGCCGCCGACCATCAGCAGCACCAGAAGATCCCTGCCCGAGCCGCCGAGTGCTGCCACCGCCTCGTCGATCTCGGCGCGATCGAACAGCCGCCCGGGCTGCTCGACGGCCACCGTGACGAACGAGGGCGCCTCGCGCGCGCAGCCGCGCAGGACGAGGAACGGACCCGCAGCATCGGGCGGAGCCACCAGCTCGTAATCGCGGCTGCCGGGAAAGCCGGGGACGCCGCGCGGGAAGTGCACGGTCATGACCGAACGGCCGGCACCCGGCGTGTCCTCAACCGGCGGGCTCACGGCACCGGTGCGCTCTTGGAGGGCCGCTTTCTCGCGGCTGGCGGCTTCGCAGAGCATGGTCGGTCTTCTCCTGGCCTGTCACCAGCACACCTTAACCACCGTTGGTTAAGCAATTCCTAAGTCCGGAAGTATTGACGATACCCGAGGAGCCGACCCGGGCGACCGTGCCGGGTCGGGCACCGGGCCGGCGTCGGCCCGGATCTCGGCGGTCTGGTGCGGCTCGCCCCAGTCATCCAGGGCGATCCCCGCCCGGCACGGCCGCGCGCAGCGTCCGCACGCCGCCGCGGCTGTGGCGCCGCCCTGCAACACCGCCAGGCAATTATGCGGGCGCAACGCTTTCCCGCGCAGGAAGCGGGTGGTAAGCGGCGCGGCGCGCTCTAGCTTGCGCGTCGCGCGACCCATCACACGCAGAGGTTCGATGTTTTCTGGCGAGTTTGCCGCAGAGCTCACGGCTCTGGTCACGGTGGTGCTGATCGACATCGTGCTGGCCGGCGACAATGCCGTGGTGGTCGGTGCTGCCGCCGCCGGTCTGCCGGCGCAGCAGCAGCGCCAGGTCATCTGGCTGGGCGCCGGGCTGGCGCTGGTGGCTCGCGTCGCCTTCGCGCTGGTGGCGACCCAGCTCCTCGACATCATCGGCCTGCTGCTGGCAGGCGGCCTGCTGCTTCTATGGGTCGGCTGGAAGATGTGGCGCGAGCTGCGTGCCCAGTCCGCCGCCGAGAAGGGCCAGCTTCCCTCCACCTTGCCCGGCATGGCCGACAGCAGGCCGATCGGGACCAAGACCTTCGCCTCGGCGGTCACCCAGGTGGCCATCGCCGACATCTCGATGTCGCTCGACAATGTCCTGGCGGTTGCCGGGGCGGCGCGCGAGCATCCCTGGATCATGATGTTCGGTCTCGCCCTCTCGATCGCCTTGATGGCGGTTGCCGCCGGCTACATCGCCAGGATCATCGACCGCCATCGCTGGATGGCCTATGTGGGCCTGCTCGTCATCCTGTGGGTGGCCCTCAAGATGATCTGGGACGGCGGGCAGGAGGTGTTCGTGGCGGTGGCGGCCCTCTAGACCGCCGCCCGCCAGACCGCCCCCGTCCGGCCCCTGACGCCTCAGCCGGCAGCGCGGATCGCCGCCGCCTTCGTCTCGGCATCCGCACCTGCCTCGAACTTCTTGAAGTTCTTCTCGAACAGCGCTGCCACCTCGCGGGCCGTGCGCTCGTAGGCTGCAACGTCGTCCCAGCACTCGCGGGGGTTGAGGATTCGCGGATCGACGCCCGCACAGCGCACCGGCACTTCCATGCCGAAGAGCGGATCGGTGCGGGTCTCGACCCTGGCCAGCGAGCCGTCGAGCGCTGCCTGGACCAACGCCCTCGTCGCTTCCAGCGGCATGCGCCGGCCGGTGCCGTGGGCGCCGCCGGTCCAGCCCGTGTTGACCAGCCAGCAACGCACCTCGTGGCGGCGCATCAGCTCGCCGAGGAGGCGGGCGTAGACGGTCGGCCGGCGCGGCATGAACGGGGCCCCGAAGCAGGCCGAGAAGGTCGCCTGCGGCTCGGTGACGCCGCGCTCGGTTCCGGCGACCCGGGCGGTGTAGCCCGAGAGGAAGTGGTACATCGCCTGGCCCGGCGACAGGCGGCCGATCGGCGGCAGCACGCCGAACGCGTCGGCGGTCAGCATGACGATATCGCGGGGATGGCCGCCGCGGCCGTTCTCGCTGGCATTGGGGATGAAGGGCAGCGGGTAGGAGCTGCGGGTGTTCTCGGTGCGCGAGGCGCTGTCGAAGTCGGGCTCGCGGCTGTCGGGGTCGAGCACCACGTTCTCGAGGATCGTCCCGAACCGGTTGGAGGCCGCCCAGATCTCCGGCTCGGCCTCGGGATCGAGGCGGATCACCTTGGCATAGCAGCCGCCCTCGAAGTTGAAGACGCCGTGCTCGCCCCAGCCATGCTCGTCGTCGCCGATCAGGATCCGGTTGGGATCGGCCGAGAGGGTCGTCTTGCCGGTGCCCGAGAGGCCGAAGAACAGCGCCGTGCTGCCCGCTTTGTCCATGTTGGCCGAGCAGTGCATCGGCAGGACCCCGGCCTCGGGCAAGAGGAAGTTGAGGACCGTGAAGATCGACTTCTTGATCTCGCCCGCGTAGGCGGTGCCGCCGATCAGCACCAGGCGCTCCTTGAAGTCGAGGGCGATCACGGTGGACGAGCCGGTGCCGTCGCTGGCCGGCTCGGCGGCGAAGCTCGGAAGCTGCAGCACCGTCCAGTCGGGGGTGAACCCGGCGAGCTTGGAGGGGGCAGGGCGGATGAACATGTTGCGGGCGAAAAGGCTGTGCCACGCCTGCTCGGTCACCACCCGCACGCTCAGCCGGTGCGCCGGGTCGGCGCCGGCATAGAGGTCCTGGACGAACAGCTCGCGGCCGGCCAGGTGCTCCAGCGCGCGGGCCTTGAGCGCGTCGAAGCGGCCCGGTGCCAGCGGCTTGTTGGTGCTCCAGTCGATCGCCTCGTGGATCGCCGGGTGGTCGACGACGTACTTGTCGCCGGGGGAGCGCCCCGTGAAGACGCCGGTGTCGGCGACCAGCGCGCCCGAGGCGCCCAGCTCCGCCTCGCCACGGCGCAAGGCCTCCGTCACGAGGGCTGCGGGCGCGAGGTTGCGCAGCAGCCGGCCCGGCCGGGCCCCGGCAAGTGCGGCATGGTCGAAGGCAAAGGCGGTAGTGGCGTCGTCGCTCACGGGCTCGTCCTCTCGATGCAGCCGTTCTTGCACGGCCGGAGTCTCGTTATCCGCGCGGCTGCGCGGCGTCCATTCCCCCATTGCGCTCCTCGATCTCCCGGCGCACCCGCCTGACCAGGCGCACCAGCTCGACACGGGCGCTCTCCGCGTCGCTCACCGGCCTGTCGAACTCGGCCCTGGCGACGTCCCTGCCGCGGCGCAGGTCGAGGCCTTCCGGATCGATCCCGGTCATCCGCCAGCCTTCGCCGGCGCGCCCGGCAAGCCGCGCGCAGAGCTGGACGGCATCCTGATGCTCCTCGTTCATGTGGGCCACGATCTCCTCCTCGGCCGCCACCAGTGCCTCGGGCACGCCAGCCGGCAGCAGCTCGGGCCCTTCGACCCAGGTGATGCGCCCGAAGCCGGCCACCAGATGCGCGCGCTCGACCCTGACGCGGTAGAGGCGGAAGTCCTTGAACCCGGCGTAGAGCCGGGCATCGGGGTGGCGGGCGAGGTAGCGCGCCCGCGCGCGATCGGCCTCGACCGGCATGGCCCGGCCCTGGACGCTCGCCCGGGCGGCCGCGAGGGGGACCTCGGCCGCACCTGTGCCGTCGAACAGCAGCGAGACGCGGTCGTCGGCGGCGATGTTGCGGGCATGGTCGGCGAGGTCGGAGAGGAGCAGGAGCGGGCTACCGTCCTGGTCGAGCGCCACCATCGCCAGGGATACATAGGGGGCGGCCTGCTGCCGGCAGTGCAGCGTGCCGAGCGCCACCATGTCGAGGCTGCGCATCAGCCTGCGAATGGTCCGGGCGGGTGTCTCGTCGTTCGTGGACATGGCATGGCTCACAATGGCTGGTGCCCCGGGCACGTCAAGCATCGCGGAGCGGCGGCTTGCCATCGGGCAGCCGGAGCCCTTATGTAGCGCGCCTGCCGCACCGGCGCGGCAGACTTCCTTCGGAGGATCCGTTGGCATTGCTGGCGCTAGCGCCCGATCGCGATCCGGCGGCGGAGATCGCCTATGCCGCCGCTCCGCCGGAGCAGGATCACCCGGTCGAGCTCGTCGAGGGCATCTGGTGGCTGCGCACGCGGCTGCCGTTCGCCCTCGACCATATCAACATCTGGCTGCTCGATGACGGCGACAGCTGGACGGTGATCGACACCGGCTATGGCGACGAGGCCACGAGGGCCTTGTGGGACCGGATGCTGGCGGGGCCGCTCGCCGGCAAGCCGGTGGCACGGGTTCTCGTGACCCACTTCCACCCCGACCATCTGGGCTGCGGGGGGTATCTTTGCGCCCGCACCGATGCGCCGCTTTTGATGAGCCGCACCGAATGGCTCATGGGGCGGATGCTCTCGCTCGACGATAGCGGCCTGTTCGTCGCCGCCGGCGAGCGGTTCGACCGCCGGGCCGGGCTGCCCGAGGAGATCGTCGGGCAGCGCCGCGAGCGCGGCAATCTCTACCGGCGCGGCGTGCGCGACGTGCCGGCACCCGTGCAGCGTCTGCGCGCGGGCAGCGAGATCCTCGCCGCCGGCTCGCGCTGGCGGGTCATTATCGGCGAGGGCCATGCGCCCGAGCAGGTCACGCTGTTCTGCGAGGAGCGCAACATCCTGATCGGCGCCGACCAGATCCTGCCGCGCATCACGCCGGTGGTGGGGGTCTGGCCGATGACCCCCGAGAACGACCCCCTGGGTGACTTCGTGACGTCGCTCGGCCGGTTCGTGGTCCTGCCCGAGGACTGTCTCGTGCTGCCCTCGCACGAGCGGCCCTATTACGGCCTGCGGCCGCGTATCGGCGATCTCCGCCGGCATCACGAGGAGCGCCTCGGCCGCACGCTGGAGCTGTGCGCCGAGCCGGCCACGGCGCTCGAGGTGACCAAGGGGCTCTTCACCCGCCCGCTCGACCTGCAGCAGCTGGGCTTCGCGATCGCCGAGGGGCTCGCCCACCTCCATGCGCTCCTCCACCAGGGGCGCGTCGAGCGGTGGACCGCCGAGGACGGGGCCGACCGCTTCCGCACGCTTTGAGGCTCACGCTGCGAGCATCACCACGACGCGCCGGTTCATCCGGCCCTTCTTCTCGATCTTCGCTACCGTGACGGGACCGATCTCCGCGGTGCTGCGGACATGCGTCCCGCAGCAGGCCTGGAGATCGACGCCCTCGATCCCGATCAGCCGGATCCGGCCATGCCCGCGCGGCGGCTGGACCGACAGCGTGCGCACCAGCTCGGGCCGGCGGTCCAGCTCGTCCTCCTCGATCCAGCGCGCGGTCACCGGCCGCGCCTCGCCGACCCAGGCGGCGAGCTGCGCCTCGATCGTCTCCTTCTCCAGCAGCGGCTCGGGAATGTCGAAGTCGAGCCGTCCCTTGAGCTCGCCCACCGAGCCGCCGGTGACGACGCCGTCCACGGCGCGGCACAGAAGGTGGAGGCAGGTGTGGGTGCGCATGTGGCGGTAGCGCCGGTCCCAGTCGATCACCGCCTCGACCGGGGTGCCGGGCGCGGGCAGGGCGGCATCATCGGCGGGCAGATGGAGCACCGAGCCGGGCTCCTCGCCCTTGCGGGCCTCGCGCACGGCGAGGCTCGATCCGTCCTCCAGCAGGAGGACGCCGCTGTCGCCCGGCTGGCCGCCGCCTGTCGGATAGAAGACGGTGCGGTCGAGAACGATCCCGTCCGGGCCGGCACGGAGCACGCGCGCCTCGCAGCGGCGCAGATAGGCGTCCTCGCGGTACAGGGGCTGGGTCTTCACATGGCCTCCCGGCGGCTCGGCGCGTCCGCCACGTTTACAGCTTGCAACGGCTTCTCTACTAAGCAGCCTGCAGCCGCGGCGGCGTGGCGGCAAGCATCGGGACGGGGAGTTTCATGAGCGACGCCGAGCAGGCCTTCGTGCGCTTCGCGAACGTGCAGAAGAGCTATGACGGCGAGACGCTCGTCGTCAAAAACCTCAATCTGGCAATCGCCCGGCGCGAGTTCCTGACCATGCTGGGCCCGTCGGGCTCGGGCAAGACGACCTGCCTGATGATGCTGGCGGGCTTCGAGACGGCGACCCAGGGCGAGATCGTCCTGGACGGCCGCTCGATCACCAACGTGCCGCCCCATCGCCGCGACATCGGCATGGTGTTCCAGAACTACGCCCTCTTTCCGCACATGACGGTGGCCGAGAACCTGGCCTTCCCGCTGCAGGTGCGGCGGGTCGGCAAGGCGGAGGCCGAGGAGCGGGTCAAGAAGGCCCTCTCGATGGTGCGCCTCGACGGCTTCGGCCAGCGGCGCCCCGCCCAGCTCTCGGGCGGCCAGCAGCAGCGCGTGGCGCTCGCCCGCGCCCTCGTGTTCGAGCCCAAGCTCGTGCTCATGGACGAGCCGCTGGGGGCCCTCGACAAGCAGCTGCGCGAGAGCATGCAGTACGAGATCAAGCATCTCCACGAGCGGCTGGGCGTCACGGTGGTCTACGTGACCCACGACCAGAGCGAGGCCCTCACCATGTCGGACCGGGTCGCCGTCTTCAACGACGGGGTGATCCAGCAGCTGGCCCCGCCGGACGAGCTCTACGAGCACCCCGAGAACGCCTTCGTCGCCCAGTTCATCGGCGAGAACAACCGCCTGCGCGGGCTGGTCCGCAGCCAGGACGGCCGGTTCTGCGCCGTCGAGGTGGCCGGCCGGACGGTGCACGCGCTGAGCGTCGCGGCCGGCGGCCAGGGGAGCTCCACCTGCCTGTCGCTGCGCCCGGAGCGGGCGGTGCTCGATCCGGTGGACGGCGACTGGGCGAACCGTTTCGAGGCGCGGGTCGAGGAGCTGATCTATCACGGCGACCATATCCGCACCCGGCTAAGCCTGCTGGGCCACGAGGATTTCGTCGTGAAGGTGCCAAACCGGCCCGGCCTCTCGCCGCTCAGCCCGGGCGCTGCGGTCACGGTGGCCTGGCGCGCCGAGGACTGCCGGGCGCTGGACGCCGGCTAGAGCCGCCCGGCGTTACGCGGGAGCCACGGGCCGGGCGACCCGCGACGCGTCCTCAAGAGCCCGCTTGCCGACGACGATCAGACGACGAGAGCCGCGCGCTGCGCCGCGCGCGGCCTCGCCCTCACGGCATCAAAAGACGTCCTGGCCGCCATTCACCGGGATCTCCGCGCCGGTGATGTAGGAGGCCTGCTCGCTGCACAGATAGTAGATCACCGAGGAGACCTCGTCGGGCGAGCCCAGGCGGCGCATCGGGATGCGCTCGACCATGTCCTCGGTGCCGGGCGAGAGGATGGCGGTGTTGATCTCGCCGGGGCACACCGCGTTGGCGCGGATGCCGAGATGGGCCAGATCGGCCGCCAGCTCGCGGGTCAGCGCGGTCAGTGCCGCCTTGGAGGTGCTGTAGGCGCTGCCGGCGAAGGGATGGACGCGATGGCCGGCGATGGAGGTGATGTTGACGACCGCTCCCTTGCTCTCGGCCAGCAGCGGCGCACAGGCCCGGCTGAAGAACACCGGAGCGAAGAAATTGATCGCATAGACCCGCTTCCACACCTCCATGTCGCCGTCGAGGCAGCCGAGCCGCTTGCCGTTCTCGTCCTTGGGCGAGTAGCCGGCATTGTTGACCAGCGCGTGCAGCGGCTGGTCGCCCAGGATCCGGCGAAGCTCGACCATCGCCTCGGGCAGTCGCTCGCCGTCGGAAAGATCCAGGGTGATGTGGGCGTGCCGCTCGTTGCGCGGGCATTGCGGCGGCACCGCCTCGCGCGAGCAGGTGATGGCGCTCCAGCCATGACGGACGAAGTAGGCCGCGGTGGCATGCCCGATGCCACGGCTGGCGCCGGTGATGAAGACCGTCTTGCGCTCGCTCATGCGTCGCCTCGAAGGAAGGAAACCGTGGAGGGAAGTAGGCGCGGCAAGGCGTTCGCGCAAGCCCGCCTCAAGGCGCCAGCCGCTCGATGCGCCAGCTCTCGCCGGTGCGGCGATAGGCTAGCCGGTCGTGCAGGCGGCTGGGCCGTCCCTGCCAGAATTCGAACAGCTCGGGCAGCAGGCGAAAGCCGCTCCAGTGCGCCGGCCGCGGCACCTCGTCGGGATAGTGCAGGCGGAGCTCCGCCTCGCGCGCCTCGAGGGCCTCGCGCGAGGCGATCGGGCGGCTCTGCGGCGAGGCCAGGGCGCCGATTCGGCTGCCGTGGGGGCGCGAGGCGAAATAGGCGTCGGCCTCGGCGGCACTGACGGGCTCGACCGGGCCCTCGACGCGGACCTGGCGGTGCAGCCTGTCCCACCAGAACAGCAGGGCGGCGTGCGGGTTGGCCGCGAGCTCGCCGCCCTTGCGGCTCTCGAGATTGGTGAAGAAGGTCAGGCCGCGCTGGTCCAGCTCCTTGAGCAGCACCATGCGCACGGCGGGCCGGCCGGCAGCGTCGGCGGTAGCCAGGGCCATCGCGTTGGGCTCGACGATCTCGGCCGCCAGCGCCTCCGAGAACCACTGCCTGAACTGCACGAACGGGTCGGCCGCCGCATCGCTCTCGAGGAGCGTCGCCCTGTCGTAGTTGACCCTCATGTCCGCCGGTCTGCTCATCGGTCCCTCCGTCGATTGGCTCCCTTCCTAGCGGGCCGGGTGGGACTGGCAAGAGCCGCCGCGAGGGGCTTTCACGGGGCCATCGCATGGTTGGTCAGCGCAAGAAGGCCCGATCCCCAATGTTCGAAGGCATCCTCTCCATCCAGTCGGCCGTGGCCTACGGCCATGTCGGCAACAGCGCCGCGGCCTTTCCCCTGCAGCGGCTGGGCTTCGAGGTGTGGCCGGTCAACACGGTGCTGTTCAGCAACCATACCGGCTATGGCGCCTGGCGCGGCCACGGGGTGGCGCTGGAGGAGATCGAGGAGATCGTGCGCGGGGTCGAGGAGCGTGGCGCCTTCCCGCGCTGCCGGGCCGTGCTGAGCGGCTATCTGGGCACCGCCGAGCTGGGCCGGGCAGTGCTCGACACGGTAGCCGCGGTGCGCCGCGAGCGCCCCGACGCGCTCTATGCCTGCGATCCCGTGATGGGCGACGAGGGGCGCGGCTTCTTCGTGCGGCCGGGTCTGCCGGAGTTCTTCAGGGACCACGCCGTCCCTGCCGCCGACATCGTCACGCCCAACCAGTTCGAGCTAGCCTGGCTCGCGGCGATGGAGATCGCCTCGGTAGAGGACGCGCTCGAGGCCACCGCCAGGGTTCGCCGCATGGGCCCGAAGCTGGTGGCGTGCACCAGCCTGGTGCTGCCCGGGCGCGAGAACGAGCTGGCGATCGTGCTCGACACGCCCGAGGGTGCGTGGGCCGTGTGGACGCCCCGGCTGCCGGTCGAGCTGAGCGGTACCGGCGACGTCTTCATGTCGCTGTTGCTGGGCAATTTCCTCAAGACCGGCCGGCCGGACCTGGCGCTCGAGGCTGCCGGGTCCGCCATGTTCGGGCTGGTCGAGGCCACCTGGCGGGCGAAGTCCCGCGAGCTGGTGCTGATCGCCGCCCAGGACGAGCTGGTGGCGCCGCGCCAGCGGTTCGGCGCCCACCGGCTGCGCTGAGAGGCAGGAGGGCTGGGGAAGGCGTCCCTTAGCCCTCCTCCTCGAGCTCGATCACCACGGGCTTGCGCTTCTCCACGGTGAGCGCCAGCCGGCCCTGCTTGAGGGCCAGCGCCTGCTCGCCGAAGATCGCCCGGCGCCAGCCCTTGAGCGCCGGCACGTCGGCCTCGTCGTCCAGGGCGATGGCCTCGAGGTCGCTGCTGGTGGCGACCAGCCGCTGGGCCACCTCGGCCTCCTCGCAGCGCAGCTTGAGGAGCACGCGCAGGAGATCCATGAGCGGGCCCAGGCCGCGCGGCGCCACGCTGGGCGGCGGCAGGCGGGGCAGCTCGTCGGCCGGCCGGGCCAGCGCCTCCTCGATCGCCGTCACCACCTGGCGGGCGCTCTCGCGGTCGAGATTGACCCGCTCGTGGCCGCGCAGCTCGTCGAGGCTGCCGGGCTTGTGGGCGGCGACCTCCAGGAGGATATCGTCGCGCAGCACCCGGTTCCTGGGCAGATCGCGGCTCTGCGCGGCGCGCTCGCGCCAGGCCGCCAGCGCCTGCACCACGGCCAGAAAGCGCGGATCGCGCGAGCGGATCTTGAGGCGGCGCCAGGACTCCTCCGGCGGCTGCTCGAACAGCTCCGGATCGCACAAGGCCTGCATCTCGGCCTCGACCCAGGCAAGGCGGCCGGCCTTCTCGATGCGGGCGCGCAGCTTCTCGTAGATCACCCGCAGATGGGTGACGTCGGAGATGGCGTAGTGGAGCTGGGCGTCGCTCAGCGGCCGCTTGGACCAGTCGGTGAAGCGCGAGCTCTTGTCGAGCTGGGCCTTGGCCATCTTGTTGACCAGGGTCTCGTAGCCGACCTCCTCGCCGAAGCCGCACACCATGGCGGCGATCTGCGTGTCGAACAGCGGCTGCGGCGCCCGGCCGGTGAGCCGCCAGAAGATCTCGGCGTCCTGGCGGGCGGCGTGGAACACCTTGACGACCGCGGGATCGTCCATGAGCGCCAGGGCAGGGGCGAGGTCGAGCCCGGGGGCCAGCGGGTCGACCGCCACCGCGTCGGTCTTGCCGGCGAGCTGCAGCAGGCAGAGCTTGGGCCAGTAGGTGCGGTCGCGCTGGAACTCGGTGTCGACCGTGACATAGGGCTCGGCGCGGAGCCGCCCGCAGACCTGCTCGAGCTCGGCGGTGGTGGTAATCAGGCGCATGCAGGCAAAATCCGGGGCTTGCGGGGGCGGGAAACGTGCAGAAGGCGGGTTGCGGCAGGCGGGTCGCTTGACAGAGCGGGCGGGCTTATGACCTTTTCCCGCGGGTCTGCGACGGCCGGCCGCCGCGCGGTCTGTTCAGCTATGAGATCGAGCATGCACCTCTACCGAACGCATCATTGCGGCGAGCTCAGGAAGACCGACGTGGGCGCCAGCGCCCGCCTGAGCGGCTGGGTTCACAGAAAACGCGATCACGGGCAGCTTCTGTTCGTCGATCTTCGCGATCACACCGGCATCACTCAGGTGGTGTTCCAGCCCGACACGCCGATCTTCGCCGAGGCGGAGGCCCTGCGGCTGGAAAGCGTGGTCACCGTCACCGGCGCGGTGGTGGCGCGCTCGCCCGAGACTGTCAACCCGGGCCTGCCGACCGGCGCCATCGAGCTGGTGGCCGAGCGGCTCGAGCTGCGCTCGCACGCCGATGTCCTGCCGCTGCAGGTCAACAGCGACCGCGAGCAGCCCGAGGAGACGCGGCTCGCCTACCGTTTCCTCGACCTGCGTCGCGACAAGATGCAGCGCAACATCCGCCTGCGCTCGGCGATCATCGCCAGCATCAGGCGGCGGATGCACGAGCAGGGCTTCACCGAGTTCCAGACGCCGATCCTCACTGCGTCGAGCCCCGAGGGGGCGCGTGACTTCCTCGTGCCCTCGCGGTTGCATCCGGGCCGTTTCTACGCGCTGCCACAGGCGCCGCAGCAGTACAAGCAGCTCTACATGATGTCCGGCTTCGACCGGTACTTCCAGATAGCACCCTGCTTCCGCGACGAGGACGCCCGCGCCGACCGCAGCCCCGGCGAGTTCTACCAGCTCGACGTGGAGATGGCGTTCGTCGAGCAGGAGGACGTGTTCGCGGCGGTCGAGCCGGTGATGCACGGCGTGTTCGAGGAGTTCAAGCCCGAGGGCTGGACGGTCACGCCGGCGCCGTTCCCGCACATCACCTACCGCGACGCCATGCTCAAATACGGCGTCGACAAGCCCGATCTCAGGAACCCGATCGAGATCGCCGACGTCTCGGAGGTCTTCCGCGGCAGCGCCTTCAAGGTGTTCGCCGGGGCCGTGGAGAAGGGCTCGGTGGTCCGCGCCATTCCCGCACCCGGAGCGGTGGGCCGGCCGCGCAGCTTCTTCGACGGCATGGTGGGCTATGCGCAGAGCCTGGGCGCTCCGGGCCTGGGCTGGATCGCCTTCGCCGAGGACGGTGCGAAGGGCCCCATCGCCAAGTTCCTCGACGAGGAGCGGCTGGAGAAGCTCAAGGAGCTCGCCGGGCTCCGGACGGGCGATGCCGTCTTCTTCGCCTGCGACAAGGAGCTGGCGGCCGCCAAGCTCGCCGGTGCGGCGCGCCTGCGGATCGGCGACGAGCTCGACATCTGCGAGAAGAATACCTACCGCTTCTGCTGGATCGTCGACTTCCCGATGTACGAGTGGGACGAGGATCTCAAGCAGGTGGCGTTCTCGCACAACCCGTTCTCGATGCCCCAGGGCGGGCTCGAGGCGCTGGAGAGCAAGGACCCGCTGGATATCCTGGCCTTCCAGTACGACATCGTGTGCAACGGCACCGAGCTCTCCTCGGGCGCCATCCGTAACCATCGCCCGGACATCATGGAGAAGGCCTTCGCCATCGCCGGCTACCCCGCCGACGAGCTGGAGAAGCGGTTCGGCGGCATGCTCAAGGCGCTGCGCTACGGCGCGCCGCCGCATGGCGGCATCGCCCCGGGCCTCGACCGGATCGTGATGCTGCTGGCCGACACGCCCAATCTCCGCGAGGTCACCGCCTTCCCGCTCTCGCAGCGGGCCGAGGAGCTGCTGCTGGGCGCCCCCTCGACGGTGAGCGAGAAGCAGCTCAAGGAGCTCAACATCCAGCTCAGCCTCGCCGCCCGCGAGAAGCTGCGCGAGGAGCAGGAGCAGGCCCTGCAGGAGGGCACGGCCGGCGGCGAGGCGGCCGGGGGCTGAGTGGCGCAGCGGATCATCTGGACGGGCTGAACGAGGCGCAGCGGCGGGCGGTGGTGCATGGCATCACCCCCGGCGCGGCGGCCACACCCGGCCCGCCGCTCCTGGTGATCGCCGGGGCGGGCACCGGCAAGACCAAGACCCTGGCGCACCGGGTCGCGCATCTGCTCCTCAACGGCGCGGATCCGCGGCGCATCCTCCTTTTGACCTTCACCCGGCGCGCTGCCCAGACGATGATCCGCCGGGTCGAGCGGATCACGGCGGCTGCGCGGGAAGGCCGGCCGGGGTCGGCCGCCGCCATCGACTGGGCGGGGACCTTTCACGCCGTCGCCAACCGCCTGCTGCGGCTCCACGCGCCGGGTATCGGTCTCGCCGAGGACTTCACGCTGCTCGACCGCAGCGACAGCGCCGATCTCATGGACGTGGTGCGCGACGAGCTGCGCCTCGCCCGCACCGACCGGCGCTTTCCCCGCAAAGGCACCTGCCTCGCGATCTACTCCTATGCGGTCAATGCCCAGGCGGCGCTGCCGGCGGTGCTGGAAGGGCAGTTTCCGTGGTGCGCCGAATGGGCCGACGAGCTCAAGGGGCTCTTTCGCGCCTATGTCGCGGAAAAGCAGCGCCAGAACCTGCTCGATTACGACGACCTGCTTCTCTATTGGGAGCTGATGATGCGCGTGCCCGGGCTCGCCGCCGAGGTCGGAGCACGGTTCGATCACGTGCTGGTCGATGAATACCAGGACACCAATCTCCTCCAGGCCTCGATCCTGGGCGGGCTCAAGCCCGAAGGGCGCGGCCTGACGGTGGTCGGTGACGACGCCCAGTCGATCTATGCGTTCCGGGCTGCCAGTGTGCGCAACATCCTGGATTTCCCCGAGCGCTTCTCCCCGCCTGCCGCGATCGTCCGGCTCCAGGCCAACTACCGCTCGACCCAGCCCCTGCTCGATGCCGCCAACGCCATGATCGCCCTCGCCGCCGAGGGTTTCGAGAAGGAGCTGTCGGCCGCCCGCGGCGGCGGCGCGCGGCCGCTTCTCGTGGCGGTGCGCGAGGAGGCCGAGCAGGTCGACTGGGTGATCGGAAGGCTGCTCGCCAACCGCGAGGCCGGCATGCGGCTCAAGGACCAGGCCGTCTTGATGCGCGCCTCCAGCCACAGCGCCGCGCTCGAGCTGGAGCTGGTCCGGCGCAACGTTCCCTACGTCAAGTTCGGCGGGCTGCGCTTTCTCGAGGCGGCGCACATCAAGGACGTGCTGGCCTTCTTGCGCTGGGCGGAGAACCCGCGCGACCGCATTGCCGCCTTCCGCACGCTGCAGCTCCTGCCTGGCATCGGCCCGGGCCATGCCCGCCGCCTGGGCGAGGCGCTGGAGCCCACCCGGAGCGGCCTTGCGGGCCTTGCCGGGCTGCGGCCGCCGCAGGCCGCCGCCGATCTCTGGCCCGCCTTCGCGGATCTTCTGGCAGACCTGGCGGCGTGCCGCGAATGGGCCGGGCAGATCGAGCGGGTGCGGCGGTTCTACGACCCGCTGCTGCCCGAGCTGCACGAGAATCCGCGACCGCGGCTTTTGGACCTCGACCAGCTGGAGACGCTGGCCGGGCGCTTTGCCACCCGCGAGCGGTTCCTGACCGAGCTGGCGCTCGATCCGCCCGAGACCACCGGCGACGAGGCGGGGGCGCCGCTCAAGGACGAGGACTGGCTTACCCTCTCGACCATCCACTCCGCCAAGGGCCAGGAGTGGAAAGCGGTGTTCGTGCTCAACATTGTCGACGGCTGCATCCCCTCCGACATGGCGACCGGCACGCCTGCCGAGATCGAGGAGGAGAGGCGGCTGCTCTATGTCGCCATGACCCGGGCCCGCGACGAGCTGTGCCTGATGCAGCCCGAGCGTTTCTTCGTGGGCCGCCAGGCGCGCTTCGGCGACCGCTTCGTGCGCGCAACCCGCACCCGCTTCCTGCCCGACGCCCTGCTGCCGCTCTTCGAGCGCCGCGTCGCCGGCGCCATCCCCGTGGGCGAGCGCGCCGGCGCCGCCTCCGGTCCCCCGGTCGACCTCGCGGCCCAGCTCCGCGGGATGTGGGACTAGCCTGCCGGCCCGGCCATCCCCGGAGCGTGCAGGGCAAGGCGCCGTTACAGCACTGTCCCAGCCGATCGAATCGAGGGTTTCCCTTCGGGCTGCGGTTCTGGCTCAAGATATCGGCCGGGGGAGGAGGCCGGCTCGCATGGCGAGAATGCTGTCCCTCGATCCTCGCCTCCGGGTCCTCGGGGCGGTGGCGGAGGGTGCCAGTCACCGCGCGGCGGCGGCGCGGTTCGCCGTCAGCGCTGCCGGCATGAGCCGGTAGCGGGCGCTGGAGCGGACGCCGGGCGATGCCCGTCCCGGCCCGCTCGGCGGCGACCGCCGCTTCGCCCGCATCGAGGCGCAGGGCGGGCTGATCCGCGAGTTTCTGGCGGCGACACCGGAGTTCACCAGCGGGGAGCTTCGCGCCGCCCTGGCTGCTCGCCGCCACCGTTTCGGCTGCGGCACGCTGCAGCGGCTCCTCCGCCGTCACGCCCTGACGCGAAAGAACGGCCGGGCACGCGGCAGGGCAGGACCGCGCCCACCTCCTGGAGCGCCGGCAGGCCTGGTGCTACGGCCGGACGGATCGCGATCCCCGGCGGCTGGTGCTCGTCGATGCTCGAGGGCAGCGCTCCCGAGGAGGCGCAGACAGACATGGCCCGCACGCCCGGATGCTGCCCGCAGGGCGCGCGGTTGCCCCGGCCTCATGGCAGGCGTCCGCAGCCGGTTCACGGTTCTTCGACCTTGGCCGCGGCATTGTCCTGGATGGTGGGAGAGGTGCCACCGCAGGAGTCTCGCGGCGGCGGAGTCCCACCCCGGCAGGATGCGTGGGCCGGGTTAAGACGCCGTGAACGTCGCACGGGCTTTGCGCACAGCCACCGGATGACGAGCACCTTCACCGGCGCCCTGACGATGCGTGGCATGATCGCGGCTGATGCGCTCCGGGATGCGAGCAACCCCAGAGCCTTCGAGGCCTGTGTGGAGGAGGTGCTCGTGCCCGGGCTGCGGTGCGGCGACATCGTGATCATGGGCAACGTGACCAGCCCAGAGTGATCGCGCAGACGCGCCCTCCTCGAGGGAGCTGGCGCCAGCTTTCCGTTCCTTCCACCATCGCTCGGCCCCACCGGGAACGCCTTCGCGGGCTCCGGAGAAGGCTCCGGAAGGCCGCCCCCTCGGACTTTCGACGGTTTCCCGGCCGCCATCGGCCGCATCGCCAGTGCCTTCACCCCAGCCGGATGCGCCAACCGCTTCAGGGCCTGCGGCTATGCTCCAGACTGATCGGATTCCGCTCTAACCATACCTGGTCGGATCAACGGAAGCTGGCGGCGGGTGGCTCGTTTGCGAGTGGCAGGCAGCCGGTTCCGGCATGGGACGCAGCGGCGGCCCGGCTGTAGACTGCGCGAAACGGGAGGCGGTCTGCAATGTCAAACAGCCTGGCGCTGCGATTCCTCAACGTCGCGCATTTTCTCGACCATTTCTTCCTGCTCGTGTTTCCGACCGCGGTCCTCGCCATCCATGTCGAGTGGGGCATGAGCTACGCCGATACGCTGGCCCTGGCGACACCCGCCTTCGTGCTCTTCGCGCTGGCGACCTATCCCTGCGGCTGGCTTGGCGACCGCTGGGGCGGCGTGCCGATGATGCGGCTGTTCTTCCTGGGGCTCGGCGCCGCATCCGTGGCCACGGGCTTTGCCGAGGGGCCGCTGTCCCTGTCGCTGGGCCTTGCCGCCATCGGCCTGTTCGCCGCGATCTACCACCCGGTTGCCACGGCCATGGTGGTGCAGCTCGCGGAGCGGCCCGGGCGGGAGCTGGGCATCAATGGTGTATGGGGCAATCTGGGCGTGGCGCTGGCGGCGGCGATCACCGCCGGGCTCACTGCCTGGGCCGGCTGGCGCATGGCCTTTTTGGTCCCCGGTGCGGTGACCCTGGCGCTGGGGGTGGCCTATCTCCTCTTCTCGCGCAGGCCGGTGGCCACGGCCGCCGGCGGACGCGGGGCAGAGCGGAAGAGCTTCTCGATGGACCCGCGCGACCAGCGACGCGTGTTCTTCGTGGTGGCGGTCTCGGCGCTTTTGGGCGGGCTGGTCTTCAACGGCGTCACCATCGCCCTTCCCAAGCTGTTCGAGGAGCGCCTCGACGTGGAGGCGCTGGGGCTCGTGGGGGTCGGGGCGGTGACCACCGGGGTCTTTCTCGCCGCCTCCTTCACCCAGCTCTTCACCGGCAGCCTGATCGACCGGCTGGGCCCGCGGCCGCTGCTGCTGGCCGGACTCGGCCTGCAGGCGCCGCTGCTGCTCCTCCTGGGCCTGCTGGGCGGGGCCGCGGTGGTGCCGCCTGCGGTGCCGCTGATGCTGGTGGTGTTCGGGGTGATCCCGGTCTCGAGCTGGCTCTTGGGCCGCTACGTCGCCCCCGAGTGGCGCTCGCGGGCGTACGGGCTGCAGTTCCTGCTGGCGCTGGGCGTCAACGCCTTCGTCGTGCCGATGATCTCGGGGCTGCATGCCGGCACCGGCGGCTCGGCCGCGCTCTTCGTGCTGATGGCCGCCATGGCCGCGCTGCAGTTCCTGGCTGCCCTGGTCCTCCCGGGGCGGCGGCCGGCACCTTTGGCGCCAGCCGCCGCCTGAGGGGTCTCAGACGCTCAGGATCTTGCCGGGATTGAGGATGTTCTTGGGGTCGATCGCCCGCTTGAGGGTCACCATCAAGGCGATCTCCTCGGGCGTCCGGGCATAGGCGAAATAGGGTTTTTTCAGCGTTCCGATGCCGTGCTCGGCCGAGACCGTGCCGCCGCGCTCGCGGACCAGCCCGTAGACGATCTTCGAGATCTCGTCATAGGGCTGCGGGTCGTGGCCCGGGGCGTGCGCCACCACATGGAGATTGCCGTCGCCGACATGGCCGAAGCAGACGGTGGCAGCACCCGGGAAACGCGCTTCCATGGCCTGCTCGCAGGCGAGAGCGTACTCGTCCATGAGCTGGGTCGGCAGGCCGATGTCGTAGCCCACATGGCCGCCGAGGATCTGGTCCCACTCGGCCACCGCGTCGCGCAGCGCCCAAAACGCCTTGATGTCGCCCTGCGACTGGGCCACCGCGGCGTCCTCGATCACCCCTTCCTCCATCATGCGCTCGAGGAACGACTCGAAGCGCGGATCGTCGAAGGCGGCGTCCGAGCCCTGCGCCTCGAGCAGCACGTAACGGCCGTGCCGGCCGGCGAGCGGCGTCCTGACGCCGGTCGCATGCGCGGTGATGAGATCGTAGAAGGACGGCCACATGACCTCGAACGCCGACAGCGTGGCGCCGAGCCCGCCGCGCGCCTCGTTCAGCAGGCGCAGCACCGCGTCGAAGTCGGCGAGCCCGCAAAAGGCGGCGGAGACGGTGCGCGGCCGGGGCCACAGGCGCAGCACCGCGCGGGTGATCACGCCCAGCGTGCCCTCCGAGCCGATGAAGAGCTGCTTGAGGTCGTAGCCGGCATTGTTCTTGAGCATCTTGTTGAGGCTGTTGACCACCGTGCCGTCCGGCAGCACCACCTCGAGGCCCAGCACCATCTCGCGCGTCATGCCGTAGCGGATCACCCGGTTGCCGCCGGCATTGGTCGAAAGATTGCCGCCGATGGCGCAGGAGCCGCGGGCGCCGAGATCGAGCGGGCAGAGAAAGCCCGCCTCGTCGGCCGCCTTCTGGACCGCTTCCAGCGGCGTGCCGGCGCGCACCGTCATGCTGGCGGTGGCAGGGTCGATCTCCTCCACGCCGGTCATCCGCTCGAGGGAAAGGGCGATGCCGCCCTCGACCGGGCGGCCGCCGCCGCAAAGGCCGGTGAGACCGCCCTGGGGGACGACGGGCGTGCCGTGCTCGTGGCACAGCCGCATGGCCGTGGCGACCTGCTCGGTGGTGCGCGGCCGCACCAGCGCCAGCGGCAGGACCTCCGGGGCCGTCCAGTCGCGCCGGTTGCGGGCCGGGACATCGTCTCCGGCGCACACGATCTCCTTGCCCAGCGCCTGCGTCAGCGCCGTCACCACGTCTGTCATCGTCGTCCTGTCCCCCTGACGTCGCGAGCCGTTCGTCGTCGGCTCGAGGCTTCTCCTACACCCGCAGCAGGCCCGGTTGAAGCGCGAGCCGGAGGTGGTGGGCATGCAGCGCGTCCGGGGGCGGGGCTTGTCAGAACAGGCGCGTCATGGCCTGCTGCCGGGCAGCGCGCCGCAGCGGCGCGCCGGGGAGGATCTCGATGGCGAGGATGAGCGGGGGCGTCACCGCCTCAAGCGAGGCGTATGAAGGCGTGAGCTGGAATATCCTGGGCCAGCGCTACACCCTCAAGCAGGCAAGCGAGCATTCGATGGCCTGGGAGTGTCTGCTGCCGCCCGAGGCGTTCGTGCCGCCGCACCTTCACCGCGACCAGGACGAGTTCTTCTGGATCCTCGAGGGCCAGCTGGAGGTCGAGCTCGACGGCGCCACGCAGACGGCGGCTCCCGGCGATCTGGTGCGGCTGCCGATGAAGGTGCCGCACGCCTTCCTCAACCGCTCCGGCGCGCCGGTGCGGATGCTCGCCTGGGTGGCCCCGGCAGGCAGGACGCGGGAGTTCTTCGAGAAGGCCAGCGGGGTCGGCGACCCCGATCAGGTGGTGCGGCTCGCCGCCGAGCACGGAATCGAGTTCGTGCCGCACCCGAAGGCCTGAAGGCGGGGGATGGTGCGCCCGACAGGATTCGAACCTGTGACCCCGGGATTAGGAATCCCGTGCTCTATCCTGCTGAGCTACGGGCGCGCCCGCGGCGAGCTATACCAGCCCCGGGCCTGCCGCCGCAAGGCTCGCCGCGCGGTGCTGCGCGGCCTTGCGACCGGTGCCGCCGCCCTCCTGCTGGCGGGTCGCCGACCGCTGGCGGAAGAGGCGGGCGGCGGTGTCGTGCGGGCAGTGACGCGGGGTGATCTTCTGCATCTCGAGGACGGACGCGAGCTGCGGCTGGCCGGCATCGTCACGCCGGGTCCGGTGAGCGGGCACGGCCGGGCAGCCCCGCTGGCCGAGGAGGCACGAGCGGCGCTGGAGGAGGCGGCGGCCGGCAGGAAGGTGGCGTTTGCCCGGCTGGGCGTCGATCGCCACGGGCGGATCCTGGCCGGGGTGACGGTGGAAGGCGGCGGCTCGCTGCAAGGCGGCCTGGTGCGGCGCGGCCTCGGCTGGGCCTGGCCGGGGGCGTTGCCGTCGGCGGCCTTCACCGCGCTGCTGGAGGAGGAGCGGAGCGCCGAGCGCGCCGGCCGCGGGCTTTGGGCCGTGCCCTGGCTGCGCCCGGAAGCGGCCGCGTCGGTGCGCGCCGATGCCCCGCGTTTCGCCCTGGTGGACGGCCGGGTCCTCGAAACGGCGCGGCAGCGGCGCTATGTCTATCTCAACTTCGGTGCGGACTGGCGGCGCGACTTCACTGCAAGGGTACCGCTGCCCGAGGCCCGGCTGATGGAGCGGGCGGGATTCGACCCGCAGGAGCTGGCGGATCGCGTCGTGCGGGTGCGCGGCTGGCTCTTCGCCATGGGCGGGCCGATGATCGAGGTGACGGAACGAGGACAGATCGAGGAGCTGGCATGAAGGCTTGGCGCAGGCCCTTTCTCGGCGCGGTCGCAGCGGTTGCGATCGCTGCGACCGGCGCCTGCACGCCGGTGCGCAACCCGGCGACCGGCGACACGCAGTACACCTCGATGTCGCCCGCCCAGGAGGCGGCGATCGGCAAGGACGAGCATCCCAAGGTCCTTGCCGAGTTCGGCGGGGCCTACGCCGATCCGGCGCTGCAGGCCTATGTCGAGCGGGTAGGCAGGTCGCTGGGCCAGGTCTCCGAGCTGAAGGACCAGTCCTTCACCTTCACCGTGCTCGACAGCGACGTGGTCAACGCCTTCGCCCTGCCGGGCGGCTATGTCTACGTCTCGCGCGGCCTCCTCGCGCTGGCCGACAACGAGGCGGAGCTGGCCGGCGTGCTGGGCCACGAGATCGGCCACATCACCGCCCGCCACACCGCCCAGCGCTACGACCGGGCGATGCTGGGCCAGCTGGGCTCGCTGGGGGCTGCCATCCTGGGCGGCGTTCTGCTCGGCGACACCGGCGCGAAGATGGGTCAGCAGGTGGGCTCGCTGGGCGCCACCGCCTATGTCCAGGGCTTCTCGCGCAGCCAGGAGCTGGAGGCCGACCAGCTCGGCATCCGCTACATGGTCCGGGCCGGCTACGATCCCGAGGCCATGGTGAGCTTCCTCGACGCCATGGACGGCTATGGCGCCTTGAACCGGCAGCTCTCCGGGCGGAGCGAGGAGACGCCGACCTGGCTCGCCAGCCATCCGCGCGCCCGCGACCGGGTGCGCGATGCAGCGCAGACCGCGGAGGCGCAGGCCGGACAAGGCCGGGTCGAGAGCGCGGCCTATATGAGAGCCGTCGACGGCATGATCTTCGGGGACAGTCCGGAGCAGGGCCATGTGCGCGGCACGGTGTTCGTCCATCCCAAGCTCGATTTCCGCTTCGAGGCACCCGCCGGGTTCAAGCTCGTCAACACGCCGGCAGCGGTCCTGGGCAAGGGGCCGAGGGGCCAGATCCTGCGCTTCGACGCGGCCAGCGCCAAGAGCGCCGATCCGGCCGCCTACCTGACGCAGGAATGGGCAGCCAAGCTGCAGCCGCAGAACCTGCGGCGCTTCGAGGCGAACGGCCGTCCGGCCGCCACGGCGACCGCGCCCGTGGCGATCAACGGCAAGAAAACGCAGGCGCTGCTGGCGGCGGTCTCGATGGGCGAGGGCCGCATGTACCGCTTCGTCTTCGCGAGCCCGCAGCTCGGCGCCGACAGCGCCGCCTTCGAGGGGGTGGTGCGCAGCCTGAGGCGGCTGACCGCCGCCGAGCGCGCCGAGGCGATCCCGCTGCGGATCCGCATCCACACCGTGCAGCCCGGCGACACGATCGACAGTCTCGCCAGGCGGATGCAGGTCGACGAGGCGGCGCGGGAATGGTTCGTGCTGCTCAACGGCCTGCAGGACGGGCAGCTGGTGCCCGGACAGAAGGTCAAGCTGGTGGTGCGCGGCTAGGGCGGGCGCGGCCGTGGACGGCTCCTCGCTGCGCAGCCGGCTTCACGGCCTGGCGCAGCAGGTCGTGGCCACGCTGCGCTCGAGCTTCTGGCTGCGGCCGACGCTCTTCAGCATCGTGGCGCTGGCCACCGTGCTGGCGGTGGTGGTCGCTCCGATTCCCTCGGGCTGGCTCGATGCCATACCGCTGCCGCTGCCCGAGTTCGACGAGCTGGGCTCGCTCTTCCGGCTGGTGGCCGGCAGCTCGCTCACCATCGCCACGGTGAGCCTGTCGGTCATCATGCTGCTGCTCAACATGGTGGGCTCGCAGGGCTCGCCGCGGGCGCTGCCGGAGCTGATGGCCGACAAGGTGGTGCAGTCGGCGCTCGGCGCCTTTGTGGGCACCTTCGTCTTCGGCGTGGCCGGGCTGCTCGCCACCGGCTTCCCGCTGGCCAAGGAGCGCAGCGCCATCCTTCTCCTCCTGGGCGTGCTGGCGGCCCTTTTCCTGCTGCGCTGGCTGGTCCATCTGATCACCCACGTCACCGACCTCCTCAAGCTCGGTCGTCTGGTCGAGCGGGTCCACCGCAGTGCCGCCCGGGCGCTGGCGCGCTGCTTTGCCGACGGCGACGCCGCCGCTGCCGGTGCCTCGGTGGCCTTTCTCGGGATCGCCGAGGGCGAGCTGGTGCATCACCGGCAAAGCGGATTCCTGGTGCTCGTCGACCGCGAGGCGCTGGCCGCGCTGGCGGCACGGCGCGGGCTGGTGATCGACATCCTGCTGCGCGAGGGCGAGTTCGCCTCGCCGCTGCGGCCGGTAGCCCGCATCGACCGCCTCGACCGGCTGGAGACCCGGCAGCGCGAGGAAGTCTTGCGCCAGCTCCGCGCGGCGCTGACCATCGCCCAGGAGCGGATCGCCACCCGCGACCCGGTCTTCGCCCTCGGCCTCCTGGCGGAGATCGCCGCCCGCGCCCTCTCGCCCGGCGTCAACGATCCTGGCACCGCGCTGGTGTGCCTGGAATATGCCGGTGATCTGCTGGCGCGCGGCGCGTCGCGCGGGCCCGCGCAATGGGCGCCCGATGTCGTGGCGAGTGGCCGGGTCCGGCTGAGGCGGCCCGATTTCCCGCTCCTCCTCGACGCCGGCACCACCTGGATCGCCCGGCACGGGGCCGACAATCTCGACGTGATCGGACCTGTGACCGAGATGCTCGGCCGCCTCGCGCGCCTGGCCCATCCCGTCTGGCGCGGCGCCATCGAGGAGCAGCTCTTGCGGGTGGCCGAGCTCGCCCGCAAGAAGCTGCCCACCGACGCCGAGCGCCGCCGCTTCGACACCCTCGCCGCCCGCGCCCTCGATGCCTGCCGCAGCGAGGGGCGGCTCGTGGCGGACCCACTCGGCGGATAAGCCGGGTCCGGCTCCTCGCGGACGGGGCAGCCGGCAAGGCGCTGCGCGCGGCTTTCGTTCTCCTCTTCTGTCAGTCGGCAGCGGTGAGGGGTGGCGGGATGTGCAGTTTTCACAGGCGCGGTGTCGGAGTGGCAACTCCGCCGGCGCGCCCGCTCCCGGCGTCCTCCCTCGCCACTGTCCTTGAGGACGCCGCACGGGGGGTGAAGAAGGGTGAGCGGCGGACGTGGCTGCCGCCTCTCGACGAGGCGGGGCGAGATATCCGCGGCCCTGGCCGAACGACCAAAGGAGAAAAGAGCCCGCTGCGCGCAGCGCCTTGCGCAGCTGCTTTTTCCCCGGCTGGCGCGGCCAGTGCTGCCGCCGCTGCATGAGAGGAGAAAAGAAGAAAGCCGCGCGTCGCGCTCTTCCGGTGGCTTCAGCCCGCTATACCAGCAGCTTGGCGTCGAACCCGTCGGGCCCCTCGCTCAACAAGGCCGGCTTGCCCTTGAGGCGGGTCTCGAGGAAGACCTTGCTGCCCCACAGGAAGCGCAGGTGCGAGAGGGTCTTCTCGGCATTGCCGATGTCGAGGTCGCGGCCGTCATGCTCGTGCAGGAGGTAGAGATAGCGGCTGCCGCGATAGTCGGCATCCTTGATCCTGATCACCGGCATGGAGCTGGCGCCGACCTGGGCGATGAGCTGGTCGCGGATGCTCTCCCAGTGCTCCTCGTCGGCGACCTCGCTGACCACCAGATGCTCGCCGCGCGGCCGCCAGGCGTAGAGGTCGAGCTCGTCCATCAGCTCGCGGGTGAGGAAGCGGCGCAGGAAGGAGGCGTCCCGGTCGCTCTCGCGCACCGCCATCATCTTGGCGCGTCCCTCGGCACTTTTCTCGCCGCCGAAGCGCTTCTCGATGTCGCGCCAGATCATGAAGCCCACATGGTAGGGGTTGATGCCGCCATGGTGCGGGCAGATCACCTGGTTGTGGCGCACCAGGAACTCCAGATGGATCTCCTGGGGGAGATCGAGGCTGTTCATGATCCGGTGGTGCCAGAAGCTGGCCCAGCCCTCGTTCATGATCTTGGTCTCGATCTGCGGCAGGAAATAGCGCGCCTCCTCGTCGACGATGGTCAGGAGATCTCGCTGCCAGTCCGCCAGGTCGCGGTTGTGGTCGCGAATGAAGAGGAGAATGTCGGGGTCGGGCTCGAGGGGAACCCGGCGCAGATCGGGCTCGGGCGTCTCGACTGCGCGGTGGAGATGCGCGAACTCGTCGACCGGCGGGTGCGCCGCCGCGAGCAGCCGCTCGCGCTGCTCCTCGCGGCCGAGCTTGCGGATCGCCTGGTTGCGCGAGCGGTTCAAGGACAAGGCGTGCGCCGCGTCGAGGAACGACTCGACCGCCTCGGCGCCGATCGAGGGATCCTCGATATAACGCCGCACCCGGTCGGCGCGGGCCTTGAAGGAGGCCAAAGTCTCGGCTGCATCGGTGGCGCTGGTGAAGGTGAAGTTGTTCTTGAAGAAATCGTTGTGCCCGTAGACATGGGCGATCGTCAGGATCTGCAGGCACAGCGAGTTGTCGCGCATGAGATAGGCAAGGCAGGGGTCGGAGTTGATGACCATCTCGTAGGGCAGGCCCTGCACGCCGTAGTCGTACATGGTCTTGGTCATCTCGAACGCCTTGCCGAACGACCAGTGCGGGTAGTGGGCCGGCATGCCGTGATAGGCCATGTAGCCCAGCATGGCGTTCTGGTCGCAGACCTCGAACTCTTGCGGGTAGCAGTCGAGGCCGAACTCGGCCACCCGGGCGCGGGCGGCGCTGTCCCATCTCTCGAGGTCGGCAAGGGTCCAGCTGGTCACGGTGTGTGCGGCTCCTGCGTTCGGTCGGGGAGGGGCGGCGCGCTCCGGCCGGTGCCGGCCCGCGCCTCAGGCGCTCTCCCGCTCGCGCGACAGGAAGGCGCGGAAGGAGGGCCAGATGTCCTCGCGGCGCTCGATCAGCACCGACTGGAAGTTCTCTGCCTTGAGGCGCCGGAAGCGCTCCAGCATCGAGCTCTCGTAATAGTGCGAGCCCATCGGCTTGATCTCGCCATAGCCGAAGAGGTTGCATGCCTCGCAGAGCTCCCGCGCCGCCTTCATGGCCTCCTCGTTGTCGCTGTCGAAATTGTCGCCGTCCGAGCAGTGGAAGGCGTAGACGTTCCAATGGGCCGGATGATAGCGACTCTCGATGATATCCAGGGCTTTGCGGTAGCCCGAGGAGATCAGCGTGCCGCCCGACTCGCCCTTGTGGAAGAACTCGTCCTCGGTGACTTCCCTGGCGTCGGTATGGTGCGCCACGAAGACGATGTGGACGTTCTCGTACTTGGTGCAGACGAACTGGTAGAGCAGGAAGAAGAAGCTCCGCGCCAGGTACTTCTTGAGGCGGTCCATGGAGCCCGACGTGTCCATGATGCAGATGACGACGGCGTTGCTCTCCTCGCGGACGTCCTGCACCAGCCTGCGATAGGTCAGGTCCTCGCGGCGGAACGGGAAGCGCTCGCCGCCGTCGCGGCCGGGCTCGGCCGGCGCCGGCTCGGCCGACGCGGGCAGCGGGGTGCCGGTGGCGATCTGGCGGCGGATCTTGGCCTTGACGGTGCGCCGCCGGTCGAGATGGACGCGGATGCCGGATTTGCGGTAGCCCTGCCGTTTGGCGACCCGCTCGGAGATCGCCTCGCGCAGGATCTTGCGCTCCATGTCGGGCAGCTCGAGATCCTCGAACATGATCTCGACCAGCTCGTCGAGGGTGATCTCGGTCTCGTAATAGTCCACCCCCGGCTCGCTGCCCGCCGGACCCTGACCCTTCTCGCCCTTCTTGCCGGCCTGGCCCACCACCTGGCCAGGCTGGGTCTCGCCGTCGCCGGTGCCGACCCCGCCCTCATTGTCGCCGAAGGTGAAGCGGTACTCGCGCACCCCGCGGATCGGGACCTTGATGATGCGGTCCCGGTCGCGGCCGATGATGCTCTCCTCGGAGATGATGTCGGCGATATTCTCCCGCAGCGAGCGGCGCAGCTTCTCGCGGTGCCGCTTGCGGTCGCCGGCGCTCCGGTCGGAACGGAGCGCGTCGGACTCGGAATAGGGTCGAAAGACTGTGCTCATCGGCCGCTGGCCCGGATCATCCTGTCAGTCTACCCCTCGCTCGGGTTCAGTCCTTCCACAGATGGTTGGAGGCGTACTTGAGGATCGTGTCGATGCTGTCCTCGTTGTAGCCCTGCGCCATCAGGTTCTCGACCATCGTGTCGTATTTCTGCCGCTGCTCCTCGTCGCGCGTGCGCGCCTTGGTGATGATGCGGGAGATGTCGCGCACCGAGTTCATCAGCTTCTTCTCGATGGCCTCCTTCAACGGCTCGTAGCTGCCGTAGGTCAGCCGCTCGCCGCGCCGCATCGCCGACCAGAGGAAGGCGATGACCTCCTGGCGGAACCCGTCGGCGGCCGGGCCGATGATGGCGATCTGCTCCTCGATGGATTTGAGGAAGCCCTCGTCGGCCTGCATCTCCTCCTTGGTGGTCTGGTCCTTGACCTTGCTCTTGGTGACATAGGCCTCGGCATGGTCGAGATAGTTCTGGAACAGGGTCTCGGCCTGGCCCCTGAACGAGTAGACGAAGGCCTTGGTGATGTCCTTCTCGAGCTTCTCCAGATAGCTCTTGTGCAGCGTGTCCTGGAGGAACTCGAGATATTGCTTTCTGGTGTCGTCGGCGAGGTCCGCCTCCTTGACCATGCCGATCAGCGCCTCGCGCACGTTGATCGGGTGGATCGACCCGTTGTTCTGGGTCAGCGCCACGTCGAGCGCCTTCATGATGAACCGGGTCGAGATGCCGAAGAGCCCCTCGCGCTTGGCGTCCTCGCGCAGCTCGTGGGCGGTCAGCTTCTTGGGCCGGCCCTTCTCCAGGACCTCCTCGCCATTGTAGATCTTGAGCTTGGTCAGCAGGTCGCATTTGGCCGAGGGTTCGAGCCGCGAGAGGATGGCGAACATCGAGGCGGTCTCGAGCGTGTGCGGCGCCATCTGGATGTCGAAGCTCGAGCGCTCGAGGAACCTGCTGTAGATCTTGACCTCTTCGCTGAGCCGCAGGTTGTAGGGCACCTTGACCACGACGATGCGGTCGAGGATCGCCTCGTTGGTGTGGTCGGCCTTGAACTTCTGCCACTCCGCCTCGTTGGAGTGGGCGACGATCACCGTGTCGACATGGATCGTGCCGTGGCGCCCGGGGGCCGGCACGAACTTCTCCTGGGTGGCGGTGATCATGGTGTGGAGATACTCGGTCTCGTTCTTGAAGACCTCGATGAACTCCACCATGCCGCGATTGCCGACATTGAAGGCGCCGTTGAGCTCGAGCACCCTGGGATCGCCCTCGCTGTAGCGGTCGAGCTTGGAGATGTCCTCCGAGCCGATCAGCACCGAGGTGTCCTGGTTGTTGGGGTCGACCGGCGGCACCACACCGATGCCGCGCCGGGCGCGCTTGCTGAAGCTCACCGTCCGGACCGGCACGTCCTCGTAGCGCCCCTCGAACTCCTCCATCAGGCGGTGCCGGCATACCGGGCACAGATCGCCGTCGATCTTGACCCCCAGCATCTCGTCGAAGGACTTGCGCAGGTGGCGGGGGATCAGGTGCAGCGGCTGCTCGTAGATCGGGCAGCCGTCGATGACGTGGATCGGGTCGAGATCCTCGAGGCCGCGCTTGAGCCGCTCGACCAGCGAGCTCTTGCCCGAGCCGACCGGGCCCATGAGATAGAGCACCTGGCGGGCTTCCTCACCGCCCATGGCGGCCGAGTGGAAGTAGCGCACGATCTTGTCGAGCGTGCGCTCCATGCCGAAGAACTCGTCCTTGAAGAAGTTGTAGATCTTGACCTTCTGATCGCCGAACAGGCGCTTGCAGCGGGGGTCGGCCTCCATGTCGAGCTCACCGACGCCGAGACCGACCAGCATCTCGTACATGCGCTTGTGCGCGAGGTCGGCGAGTTGCGGCCGCTCCTTCACGAGCTCCAGATATTCGAGGAACGTGCCTTCCCACTGCCTCTTCTGCCGGTCCTGCCGGTCCCGTTCGATCAGGGCGGCGAAATCGATCTTGTCAGGCTGCATGCACGCGTACCTCTTGGCTGGCCGTCGACGGTGGAGGCTCCCCGCGCCCGTTGATGGATCGTTCGTTCTGCCGATTATACGGCAAAAGGGTGCGGAAAGGTTAACGGGTCTGCTGGCGTCGCCGGAATCGCACTCCCATGGATCAAATTGCCAATGGTTCAGGTCCAGCTGGTCGCGGACCGCGAAAGAAGAGACGATCTCGTATTATTGATGAGCCGGGAAGCGAAGGGTGGGCCGGATCCCGCCACGCCGGACCCGGAACGATCGGCCGGTGCGGCCTGCTCAAGAAGCCGCCTTTGGCCGTCGGCACCGGGGTCGTGCCGTTCAGCGCACTCCTCTCGGAAAGCTGCCTCATCATTCATTAGTCTAGGTTTCCCAAGCGTCGCGTCAAGTTACGATGCCTCGCCCGACGACTTTGTGCGATTGTGCAGGGGCGCAGTGTGACTTTCCCAATGCAGCACGAGAGGTTTCGTGGTTCCCGGAGCGTCCCGGGGTGCGTGCGGTGCCGGCTTTTGCGACCGGCGCCGGGCGTCGAGCCAAGCGCGTGGCGCCGATCCTGCCGCGCCGCTATCCTCCGCGGCGCGACAAGGGGAGGGACGCGTGTTTCAGCAGAACGTGATCAAGAAGCGGATCGCCGCCGGCGAGCAGCTCTACGGGTGCTGGCTCGGCCTGGGCAGCGCCGCGATCGCCGAGCTCCTGGGCTCGGCCGGCTACGATTTTCTCATCGTCGACCAGGAGCACGGCCCTGGCAGCCTCGCCGACGGCGCGTCGATGATGCGCGCCTGCCAGGTCGCCGGCTGCCCGGCGATCGTGCGGGTGCCGTGGAATGACCAGGTCTATCTCAAGCGGATCCTCGATCTGGGCGCCCAGTCGCTGATGATCCCGATGGTCGAGAGTGCCGAGGAGGCGGCAGCCGCGGTGGCCGCCTGCCGCTATCCGCCGGCCGGGCGGCGCGGGTGGGCAGCACCCTCGATGCGCTGCTCGAGCTACGGCTTCGTTCCCGACTACACGAGCCGCGCCAACGACGAGCTCTTCATCATCGCCCAGATCGAGAGCGCGGGGGCGGCCGAGCGGGCGAGGGACATCGCCGCGGTCGACGGGATCGACATGGTGCTGATCGGCGTCAACGACCTGGCCGGCTCCATCGGCATGCTCGAGCAGCTCCACCGGCCCGAGGTCGACCGGCTGGTGCGGCTGGCCGAGGACGGCGTGCGGGCGGCCGGCAAGCCCCTCGGAACGGTGCCCAGCGCGCGCCGCGACACCCTCGGACTCTTCGCCGACGGCTACGCACTGGTGGCGGGTGCAGGGGACACGCCACTGTTGCGCGAGGCTGCCATGCACGATATCGCCGCAGTACGCGAGCGTGCCGCGAGGCGTTAGCCGCCCGGGGCGAAGCCCCACGGCACCGTCGTGCCGACGTTCGATCTAGGGAGGACAAGACATGAAAAGACGCAGCCTGTTCGGGCTTGCCGGCCTCGCCCTCGGCGGCGCGCTGATGGCCTCGCCTGCGCCCGCCGCGGCCGAGTGGCCCGAGCGGCCGATTACCATGGTCTGCCCGTGGGGCGCCGGCGGCGGCACCGACGCCACGGCCCGCATCGTCGCCAGCCTCCTCGAGAAGGAGCTGGGCGTGCCGGTCAACGTGGTGAACCGCACCGGCGGCAGCGGCGTGGTCGGCCACAGCGCCCTCGCGACCGCCGAGCCGGATGGCTACACGCTGGGCATCATCACCGTCGAGATCGGCATGATGCACTGGCAGGGCCTGACCGATCTCACCTGGAAGGACTACACCCCGCTGGCCCTCTTCAACGAGGATCCGGCCGGCCTCCAGGTCGGCGCCGACGCGCCTTACGACACGGCCCAGGACCTGCTCGACGCCATCAAGGCGGCCGGCAAGGGCGAGATGAAGGCCTCGGGCACGGGCCAGGGCGGCATCTGGCACCTGGCGCTGGCCGGCATGCTGCAGAGCGCCGGCATGGAGCCGGACCAGGTCCAGTGGGTGCCGAGCCAGGGTGCGGCACCCGGCCTGCAGGACCTCGTCGCCGGCGGCGTCGAGATCGTCCCGAGCTCGGTGCCCGAGGCCAAGTCCCTCATGGATGCCGGCAAGGTGAAGAGCCTGGCGCTCATGGCCGACGAGCGCAACCCGGCGTTCCCCGACGTGCCGACCCTCAAGGAGGCCACCGGCATCGAGTGGAGCGTGGGTGCATGGCGCGGCTTCGCCGCTCCCGCGGGCCTGCCGCAGGAGATCTCCGACAAGCTCGTGCCGATCCTGGCGAAGATCCACGAGAGCGCCGACTTCCGCGACTTCATGAACGCGCGCGGCTTCGGCATGGTCTATGCCGCGCCGGCCGAGTTCGAGAAGTTCATGGCGCAGCGCGACGAGAGCTTCGGCAAGGTCATGAAGGGCCTGGGCCTGGCAAAATAGGCCTGGCGCGCCACTGAAGGCCGGGAGGGCCGCGTGCGATTCAACGATCTTGTGTTCGGAGCGGTGCTGATCGCAGCCGCCCTCCTGCTCTTCCTCGAGGCGGGGACCTTCCCCGACATGCCGGGCCAGGACTACGGCCCGGCGCTGTTCCCGCAGATCATCGCCGGCGGGTTCGCCTTGTGCGGTCTGTCGCTGGTGGTGGCGGGCGTCAGGCGGCTCGCCCGGCAAAAGCTGATCGGTCTCGATCCATGGGCCCGGCAGGGTGGCCACATCTTCGACATCGGCCTGCTGATCGGCGGCCTCGTGCTCTTGATGTGGCTGTGGGACGCCATCGGCTTCCTGATCGGCGCCACCGTCTATGCAACCGTGCTGGCGACGCGCTTCCGCGGCGGCAGGCTGGGCACGAGCCTGATCGTCTGCTTCCTGGCCTGCCTGGTCATCGACTTCGCCTTCCGCCGCCTTCTTCTCGTTCCACTGCCGCTCGGTCCGCTGACCGGGATCGTCTGGTAGGCCCGGGGTAGACTTCATGGACGCCTTCATCCAGGCCCTCGGGCTGGTCCTCGATCCCTACACGCTGTGGGTCATGGTGCTGGCCGGCGGGTTCGGCCTGTTCGTGGGGGCCATGCCCGGCCTCACCGCCACCATGGCGACCGCGCTTTTGGTGCCGGTGACCTTCTTCATGGAGCCGGTGCCGGCCCTGGCGGCGATCGTCACCGCGGCCGCCATGTCGATCTTCTCGGGCGATCTCCCCGGCGCCCTGCTGCGCATCCCCGGCACGCCGGCCTCGGCCGCCTATGTCGAGGACAGCTACCGGCTGACCCGCAAGGGCCAGGCCGAGCTGGTCCTTGGCTGCAGCCTCGTCTTCTCGGTCGTGGGCGGCCTGTTCGGCGCGGTGGTCCTGGCGATCCTGGCCCCCTGGCTCGCCGAGTTCGCCCTCAAGTTCAGCTCCTTCGAGTATTTCTGGCTGGCCCTCTTCGGTCTCTCCTGCGCGGTCTTCATCTCGACCGGCAACCCGGTCAAGGGGATCGTCTCGGTGCTGCTCGGCCTGCTGCTGGCCACCGTCGGCATCGATCCCACCGCCGGCCATCCGCGCTTCACCTTCGGCTCGGTCGAGCTGATGGCCGGCATCTCGCTGATCCCGGCCATGATCGGCATGTTCGCGATCGGCGAGATCCTCCGCTGGATCACCGGCCCGCGCAGCGTCGGCACCATCGCCCAGAAAACCATCGGCAATATCTTCAGCGGCCAATGGCGGCTGTTCCGGCGCTATCCGAAGAACGTCGCGCGCGGCTCGCTGATCGGCACCGTGGTGGGCGTCCTGCCCGGGGCCGGTGCGGACATCGCCGCGTGGATCAGCTACGCCGTCTCCAAGCGCTTCTCGAAGGAGCCGGAGAAGTTCGGCACGGGCCATATCGAGGGCATCGTCGATGCCGGCACCGCCAACAATTCGAGCCTCGGCGGGGCCTGGGTTCCGGCCCTGGTCTTCGGCATTCCCGGCGATTCCATCACCGCCATCGTGATCGGCGTCCTCTATATGAAGGGGATGAACCCGGGCCCGATGGTGATGCTCGACAATCCCGAGCTGCTCTACGCGATCTTCGTCACCTTCTTTGTCGCCAACATCCTCCTGATCCCGCTGGGCTTCAGCGCCATCAAGCTCTACCGGCGGATCCTCGACGTGCCGCGCGAGTTCTTGATGCCGGTGATCCTCGTCTTTTGCATCGTCGGCTCCTTCGCGATCAACAACAGCGTCTGGGGCATCGGCATCATGCTGCTGATGGGCGTGGTGGCCTATCTGATGGAGGAGAACGGCTTTCCCATTGCCCCCACCATCCTGGGGCTGGTGCTGGGGGGCATGATCGAGGCCAACTTCATGACCTCGATGATGAAGGCCAATGGCAGCATCATCGGCTTCTTCGAGCGGCCCATCGCGGCGGGTCTGGGCATCGTCACGCTGCTGGTCTGGGCCTGGGTGATCTTCGACGCGGTGCGCAAGTCGCTGCGCCCGGCAGCGGCGGAGGCATAGGGCCCGGCGCCGCGCAGCAGGAGGAAGCATGTTGGCCAGGTCCGCGATCTATCCGAGCCTCGAGGGCCGCTCCGTGCTGGTCACGGGCGGCGGCTCCGGCATCGGCGAGGCCATCGTCCGGCGCTTTTGCGAGCAGGGCTGCAAGGTGGCCTTCCTCGACGTCGACGAGGCCGCGAGCCGCCAGACGGTGGCGGCGGTCGGCCGGGCCGGCCACCCGGCACCGCTCTTCCTGAAGTGCGACCTGCGCGACATCGAGGCGCTGCGCCGGGCCATCGCCGAGGCCGCGGCGCAGAACGGGCCGGTCACCGTGCTGGTCAACAACGCCGCCCGCGACGACCGGCACGCCATCGAGGAGGTGACGCCGGACTATTGGGACGAGCGGATCGCGGTGAACCTCAAGCACCAGTTCTTCGCCGCCCAGGCGGTCCTGCCGATGATGAAGGAGCAGGGTGGCGGCTCGATCGTCAACATGGGCTCGGTGAGCTGGATGATCGGGCAGGGCGGGATGCCCTGCTACACCACCGCCAAGTCGGCGATCTCGGGCCTCACCCGGGCGCTGGCCCGCGACATGGGCCCCCACAATATCCGCGTCAACGCGGTGGCGCCGGGCTGGATCATGACCGAGCGGCAGGTGAGCAAGTGGCTCACGCCCGAGGGCGAGCAGGAGCTGATGGCCCGCCAGTGCCTCAAGCGCAAGCTGGTGCCCGACGACATCGCCCGCATCGTGCTGTTCTTCGCCTCGGAGGAAAGCGGGGCGATGACCAACCAGACCTACGTCGCCGACGGCGGCTGGGTCTGAGAGGGGCGCCCGGGGCGGGCCAGCAGCTCGCGGATATCGGTAAGCAGCTCGACCTCGCGGCTGAGCTTCTCGATCGCCGGTTCCGGCTTCGCCGCCTGCTCGCGCTCCATCATCCGCCGCAACCGGTTCATCTGCCGGACCAGCACGAAGAGCGCCGCCGCGACGATCAGGAACTGCACTACGGCGTTGGCGAAGGAGCCGTAGGCGATCACCGCGGCACCCGCCTCGCGCGCCTCGGCCAGCGAGGTGAAGTCGCGATCGCGCATGGTGAGTTGGATGAAATAGTCGGAGAAGTCGAGGCCGCCGAAGAGGGCGCCCAGCGGCGGCATCATGATGTCGTCCACCAGCGAGCGAACCACCGTGGTGAAGGCGGCGCCGATGATGATCCCCACCGCCATGTCGGCGACGTTGCCCTTGAGGGCGAATTCCCGGAACTCCTTGAGCATGCGGCTTCTCCATTGCGCGCCACGCCGGGCGCGGAAGCCCCCGGACCGGGGTCCGGGAGGTGTCCGCTGGTGAGGGAGCCGGTGCCGGCTCAGCCGCCGATACAGGTCTCGGCGTTCTCGGGCGTGCAGACGTCGAGGCCGGTATAGGTCGGATCGTCCGGCATCTTCTTGTCGTGCACGATCTGGTAGAGGAACTTCATCGACTGGTAGCCCATCTCGAAGGGCCGCTGCCCCACCTGGCCCAGCGACAGGCCCTCCTTCATCAGGTCCATCTGGACCGGCAGGGTATCGGCCACCACCAGCGCCAGATCGCCGCTCTCGATCCGGCCCTTGTGCTTCTCGGCGACCCGCTTGTAGGCCTGCGGCAGGAATTGCGGGAAGCCGCCCGTCGGCACGAAGGCGTCGAGGTCGGGATACTTGCCCAGAATGTCCTCCATCTGCTGCACGGCGCGCTGGAAGTCGTCGTCGGTATAGAGCGGACAGCCGTCCGCCTCGGTCCAGCCGTTCTGACCGGTCAGCCGCTCGCCTGGCGGTGTCGTGCCGCTCTTGCCCGCCAGCGTGTCGCGAATACCCTGCATGCGCTCATTGTGGTTGGCGGCAGCAGCACCGCCCGACTGGATGCAGATCGTGCCGCCGTCCGGCTTGATCTCCTGCACCCGCTTGGCGAGGTTCACGCCAATGTCGTAGTTCTTGGTGCCGACATAGGCGATCCGCAGGTCCTTGTGGTCGTCCAGCAGATCGCTGTCCCAGGTGAGCACCGGGATGCCGGCCTCCTTGGCCTGCTGCAGCGTACGCGCCATGGCCGCGGCGTTGGAGGGCGAGACGGCGATCCCGTCGACCTTCTTGGCGACCAGGTCCTGGACGACCTGGATCTGCTCCTCGCCGCCGCCATGCTCGCCCGGCCCGATATATTCGCAGACGAGCTTGCCCTCCATCTCCTGCTGCGCCTTCATGCAGCCGTCGCGGGCCTGGTCGAAGAACGGGTTGTTCATGTTCTTGGGAACCAGGGCAAAGGTGTAGGGCTTGTCCTGGGCCTGCACCGCGGCACCGGTGACGGTGCCGAGGGCGAGTGCGGCAGCCGCACCCAGCAGCAGCTTTCTCCTCATGACGCCAAACCTCCCTGTTGCCATGCCTGGCCGCGTCAATCGCGGCTTCGCCCGCGGATCCGCTCGAGAAGGACCGCGAGAATGATGAAGAAGCCCACAAAGGCTCCCTGCCAGTTGGAATCCACGCCGGCCATCAAAAGACTGTTGCGGATCACCTCGATCAGCGCGGCGCCGACGAAAGCGCCGAAGGCACCGCCTTCGCCGCCCATCAGGTTGGCGCCGCCGATCACCGTCGAGGCGATCACCCGAAGCTCGTAGGTCTGGCCCAGCGCGTTGATGGCCGAGCCCGCCCAGGAGACGGTGAGCAGCGCCGAGATCGCCGCGGTAAGGCCGGAGACCATGTAGGCCTGCATCTTGATGCGGTCGACCGGCACGCCGGTGAGCCGCGCCGCGTTCTCGTTGCCGCCGATGGCGTAGAGCCAGCGCCCCCAGCTCGTGAAATTGAAGACGAAGCCGAAGAACAGGGTCATGACCACCAGCACCCAGACCGGGTTGGCCACCCCCAGCATGTCGCCGCCGCCCAGCCAGTAGAAGATCTCGGCATCGGGCCCGAACTCGTAGATCATCTTGTTCTGCGAGAGGACAATCGCCAGCGAGCGGGCGATCGACAGCATGCCCAGCGTCACCACGAAGGCGGAGAGCCGGAGATAGGCGATCAGGAAGCCGTTGACCGCGCCTGCAGCCACGCCGGTGGCAAGGCCGGCGAGGCAGGCCAGCCACCACGGGAACTGGGCCTGCAGCACGAGCCCCGCGGCGATCCCCACGATTCCCATCAAGGAGCCCACCGAGAGATCGATCCCGCCCGTCAGGATCACCGCCGTCATGCCCAGCGCCATGATGCCGATGAAGGCGAAATTTCTCGTGATGTTGAAGAAATTGTCGGTGGTGGCGAAGGCGTCGGGGGCGACCCAGCTCATCACCGCGCATATCGCCACCAGCGCCATGGTGACCCAAAAGGCCTGGCTGGCGAGCAGACGCTGGGCGACGCTGCGCTCCTTGAGGCCGGTTACCTCGTCGATCTCGACGCTGGTCTGGAAGGAGCGGGACTGCTGCATGCGGTTCCTCGGCCGGGAGGGGGAGCGGGGCAGGGCGGGCTCAGGCGTGCTGGATGGCGCCGGTGATCAGACCGGTGACCTCCTCGGGCGAGCTGTCGCGGGTCGGCTTGTCGGCCACCTTGGTGCCGCGGCGCAGGACCACGACCCGGTCGCAGACGGCGAAGACGTCGGGCATGCGGTGGCTGATGAGCGCCACGCCGATCCCCTGGTCGCGCAGGCGGCGGATGAGGTCGAGCACCTCCGCCACCTGGCGCACGCTGATCGCTGCCGTGGGCTCGTCCATGAGCACGAAGTTGGCGCGCGACAGCCGCGTGCGGGCGATGGCCACCGCCTGGCGCTGGCCGCCCGACATCTGCTTGACCAGGTCGCGCGGCCGCGTCTCGGACTTGAGCTCGGCGAAAAGGGCAGCGGCGCGCTCGTACATGCGGCCATAGTCGAGCAGGCGGAAGGGCCCCAGCCGGCGCTTCTCCTCACGGCCGAGAAAGACGTTCTCGGCGGCCGAGAGATTGTTGCACAAGGCCAGATCTTGATAGACGACCTCGATGCCCTGGGCCCGCGCGTCGACCGGCTTGTGGAAATGTTGCGCCTGGCCGTTGATCGCGATCTCGCCGTGCGAGGGCGGGAAGTTGCCGGCGATGATCTTCACCAGGGTCGATTTCCCGGCGCCGTTGTCGCCCATCAGGCCCACGACCTCGCCGGCGCGCAGCTCCATGTCGACGCCGCGCAGCGCCTCGATCGCCCCGAAATGCTTCGCGATCCCCTTGAGCTCGAGCAGCGCCACAAGTCGCCTCCCTCGGCGCGCGCCGTACAGGCGCGTCTTATGATCTTTTTGTTCGCAAGACCTAAACCAGAATACACGCTGGCCGGGCAGCGTAAAGTGGCAGCCGGTTCAGCCGCCGCGCGCACCCTGTGCCGCACGGCCGGGCGGCTGGCGCTGCAGTGACACGCCCTTTCTTGACACTCCCGGGTCGAGGCTGCTCAAGTAATGACGACCCGAAAAGGGGTCCAACACACGGCAGACGTTGCCGGAACTTCCCGGCTCGACGGGGAGTTGCAGCAAAAGAACAACGAATGAGGCTCGCTTCAATGAACATCTCGCAGGCTATCCCCTGGCATCATCGCTCGACTTCCGATACACGCAGGCCGGGCGGGCCCGATCCCTTCAGGCTCGTTGGTCTCGCCCTCGTCCTGGGCAGCAGCGCGCTCACCGTCGCCGGCTGGATCTTCTTCTTCTCGGGGCTGGCATCGTTCTAGGGTCCGGACCCGATCAGAGCCGGAAGGCGGCGACGGCCGCCAGGGCCACGGCGGACTGGAAATCTGCCGCGAGCTTGTCGTGGCGGGTGGCGATGCGGCGGAAATCCTTCAGCCGGTTGATCGCCGCTTCGACCCGCCATCGCTCGCGGCAGGCGCGGGGATCACCGGCGCGCTGCCGCGCTCGACGATCTCCCGCCGCAGCGCGTCGGCGTCGTAGCCGCGGTCGGCGATGATCCGAGGCGCCGGTCCCGCCGCCGCCAGCAGCTCGCCCGCGACGCGGATGTCGGCGGTGTTGCCGGGCGTCAGGATGAGCGCGAGCGGCCGCCCGGGGAGGCCGGTGGCCCAAGAGCTGGGGGCAAGGTGGATTTTCGTGGTCCGGCCGCCCCGCGAGACCGCGATCGCCTGTTTTTGGGGTCCCCCTTTTCGGCCGCCGGCCGAGCGATGCGCCCGAACGTAGGTGCTGTGGATGGCGACGCTGCCGCCCAGTGCCCGGGCCCTGGCCGGGGCTTCCACCGGCAGCTCGCGCGCGGCACGTGCAGGATTCCGCTGGTCACCCGCCGCTCGTCGACCCGCAGGCACCCCAGGCTGGTTCCTCGGCAACAGCGGCTCGATCATCGTCCAGGCCGCGGCGTCCAGTCCGGACAGTCCCTGAACCGCCATCACCCTCTTGCCCGCCGGTGCGACGGTTGAACCAGAGGCTCGGCCGTGGATCAGGAAGGTGATTGGGGACAGAGCCCAGCGTCTGGACGCGATCAGAGTCACAACGCCGGAACGGCTGCCGGGGTGACCGCCGACTGGAAGTTGGCGGCGAGCTTGTCGTGGCGGGTGGCGATGCGGCGGCCGGAAATCACCGGCTCGCTGCCCCGCTCGATGACCACACGCCGCAGCGCGTCGGCGTCGTAGCCGCGGTCGGCGATGATGCGGGTAGCCGACGCGGCCGCCCCGCGAGACCCGGACCGCCTGCTTCTTGTGCCGCTCGCCAGCTTGTCAGTCGGCAGAAAGGAGCGCGTCCGCAAAGCCCGGGATCAGACAACTGGCGCCGGTCGTTGTCTGCTCGTGTCCCACCCTCGGCCATGCTAGGCTCGCGCGGCCGCCGTCCAGGGCGGTCTCGCAAGGGAGGCGGGAGCGATGGCCAGGCCGGTCATTCACGGGCCGAGTTTCAGTACCTATGTCAGGACGGTGCGGCTGACATGCGAGGAGAAGCAGGCGGACTACGAGCTCGACGAGCTCGATCTGCTGCAAGGCGCCCACAAGGCGAGCGGGCACCTGGCGCGCCATCCCTTCGGCAAGGTGCCGACCCTCGAGCATGACGGCTTCTCGCTCTACGAGACGGCCGCCATCTGCCGCTATCTGGACCTGGCGCTGCCCGGCCCCGGCCTCGTGCCCGACGAGCCCAGGGCGGCGGGCCGCATGCAGCAGGTCATCGGCGTCACCGATTCCTATGCCTATGGCTGCATGATCGGCGCCTTGGTGATGCAGCGCCTGGTGGCGCCGATGACCGGCGGCACGCCGGACGAGGCGGTGATCGAGAGCGCCCTGCCGCAGATCGGGGTGTCCCTCGATGCACTCGAGGCGATCATCGCGGCCAACCCCTTCATGGCCGGCGAGCAGATCAGCCTCGCCGATCTCCATCTGGCGCCAGTGATCTTCTATCTGGCAGCCACCCCCGAAGGCCAGCCGCTCCTCGCCGCCCGCAAGGCCCTGGCGGGCTGGTGGGAGCGCATGAACGCCCGCGAGAGCATGCGCCGGACCGAGCCGAAATTCGGCTGACGCGATTGGCAATGGCTGCTGCAGGCAACCGCCACCCCCCGGCTGATGCCGGGGGGTGGCACAAGGCCGTGCCGGCGGGACCATGCAAGGCGCTGCGCGCGGCCAGGTTCTTCTGTGTCTCGGGGTTTGCGGCGGCGTCTGGCAGGCAGGCCATGAAGCTCACGCCACGGCTCCTGCACCGGCCCACCCTCCGTCGCCCCCGTGCAAGGATCTCGAATGGCGGCACAGGCGCGTCCCGACGTCGATGCGGCGGCGGCTTCCCGCCCCGGCAGGATCGCCGGAAGAGATGAAGTGTGGGGTGAACGGACGGATGCCGGAGCTGGTCCCCGCCGACGAAGCCCCGCAAGGCGCTGCGCGCGGCCGGGTTCTTCTGTCTTTCGGGGTTTGCGGCGGCGTCTGGCACGCAGGCCATGAAGCTCACGCCACGGCTCCTGCACCGGCCCACCCTCCGTCGCCCCCGTGCAAGGATCTCGAATGGCGGCACAGGCGCGTCCCCACGTCGATGCGGCGGCGGCTTCCCGCCCCGGCAGGATCGCCGGAAGAGATGAAGTGTGGGGTGAACGGACGGATGCCGGAGCAGGTCCCCGCCGACGAGGCCGCGCAAGGCGCTGCGCGCGGCCAGGTTCTTCTGTGTTTCGGGGTTTGCGGCGGCGTCTGGCAGGCAGGCCATGAAGCTCACGCCACGGCTCCTGCACCGGCCCACCCTCCGTCGCCCCCCGTGCAAGGATCTCGGATGGTGGAGCAGGGGCGCCCCCACGTCGATGCGGCGGCGGATTCACCCCGGCAGGATCGCCGGAAGAGATGAGGATCCGGTGAACGGACCGACGCCGGAGCTGGTCCCCGCCGACGAAGCCATGCAAGGCGCTGCGCGCGGCCGGGTTCTTCTGTGTTTCGGGGTTTGCGGCGGCGTCTGGCACGCAGGCCATGAAGCTCACGCCACGGCTCCTGCACCGGCCTACCCTCCGTCGTCCCCGTGCAAGGATCTCGGATGGCGGCACAGGCGCGTCCCCACGTCGATGCGGCGGCGGATTCCCGCCCCGGCAGGATCGCCTATAGAGATGAAGATCCGGTGAACGGACCGACGCCGGAGCTGGTCCCCGCCGACGAAGCCGCGCAAGACGCTGCGCGCGGCCGGGTTCTTCTGTCTTTCGGGGTTTGCGGCGGCGTCTGGCAGGCAGGCCATGAAGCTCACGCCACGGCTCCTGCACCAGCCTACCCTCCGTCGTCCCCCCGTGCAAGGATCTCGGATGGCGGCACAGGCGCGTCCCCATGTCGATGCGGCGGCGGCGTCCCACCCCGGCAGGATCGTCTATAGAGATGACGATCCGCTGAACGGATAAACGCCGGAGCAGGTCCCCGCCGACGAAGCCGTGCAAGACGCTGCGCGCGGCCAGGTTCTTCTGTCTTCCGGGGTCTGCGGCGGCGTCTGGCAGGCAGGTCATGAAGCTCGCGCCACGGCTCCTGCACCGGCCCACCCTCCGTCGCCCCCGTGCAAGGATCTCGGATGGCGGCACAGGCGCGTCCCCACGTCGATGCGGCGGCGGATTCTCGCCCCGGCAGGATCGCCGGAAGAGATGAGGATCCGGTGAACCCCCACCGCCGCCACCTGACAGAAATAAAAAAAACGAAAGCCGCGCGCAGCGCCTTGCGGGGCAGCGGCGCTTCCAGCGCCGCTGCCCCTCAACGGCTCAGTGGCCCGGGTGGCTCTTCTCGAGCTTTGCCTTCTGCTCCGGCGTCGCCTCGGTCTGGTGGCGCGCTTTCCACTCCTCGTAGGGCATGCCGTAGACGATCTCGCGGGCCTCCTCGTAGCTGACCTCGAGGCCCTTCTCTCCGGCGGCCGCCCGATACCACTTGCTCAGGCAGTTGCGGCAGAAGCCGGCGAGGTTCATGAGGTCGATGTTCTGCACGTCGGTGCGCGCCCGCAGATGCGCCACCAGCGTGCGAAAGGCGGCAGCCTCCAGCTCGGTCCGGGTGTGATCGTCGATCTGGTCCATGCTTTGCTCCAGAATGGATGCCCGCCGGCGCATCGCGCCGCTCTGGACCATGTAGGCCGCCGGAGCGGCGTTCTCAATCGTCGGTGTGCAGCTGGGCGGCGAGGATGGCCGCGCAGCTCGGCGTGATGGGCCGGCGAGCCTGGCTGTGCCGCGCGTGCGCGGGGGAGAAGGGGAATGGCGGAGCGCGGGCTACCGGACATCGAGCTTCTGGCCGAAGCAACGCTCGCCTTGCTGCAGGAAGGGGTCGGCAGCAGCCAGGCGATGCGGCTCCGGCTCGCCCCGTCCTGGGATATCTCGCCCGAGGACCCACGCTGGCCCCGCTTCGTCAACAATCACGCATGGGCGCTGGTGCGCCTGCAAAAACGCGGTGCGATCCGCAAGCTGGACGACGGCACGTACGCGCCGGGTGCAAGCCGCGCGGCCCCGGCCGATATATCCGATCCATGCCTGTCTGTGCGCGATGACGCGCCGCTGCCGGCCTGGGCACGGCGGCTCGTTCTTTCAGCGAGCCGCAGAAACGCTCTTCTATGGGGGGCACCGGCGTTCCCGGAAGTCTGTCTTCGCGCCCTTTGGCACGCGTGCGGCGGGCGGTGCGCGGTGACGGGGCTGCCGTTTCGCGAGACCAGCGTCGGGCAGGGAGCGGCGCGCCGTCCGTTCGCACCCTCGCTCGACCGGATCGACCCGACGCTGCCCTACGCGCTCGCCAATTGCCGTCTCGTCCTGCAGGCGGTGAATTTCGCGCTGAACGCCTTCGGCGACGAGGTCTTTCTCGAGATCGCCCGGGCGGCGGTGCAGCACGACGCAGCGCGAACGCCGCCGCCGCGGAGAAAGACAAAAGCGCGTCAGCGCTCGAGGAGGACGCAGCCCTGGGCTCTCGAGCTGTAGGGCGGCTACCGAGCTGCGGGATTTGCCTGCTGCAGACGGACGCCATGGCTGGCCTGCGGTCGTGGCGGCGGCGCCGTGCAAGGCGCTGCGCGCGGCCGGTTTTCCTTGTCTGTCGGGGTTGGCGGCGGCGTCTGGCACACAGGTCATGAAGCTCGCCCTTCGGCTATTCCACCTGCCCGCCGTTCGCAAGACGAGGCGGCGGCCTTCCATCCCGGCAGTATGGCAAGAAGAGCTGAAGAGAGGATAAACAGACACTGGCGCCAACCGACAAAAGCAGAAACGGGAAGCCGCGCGCAGCGCCTTGCTCCCGCTAAGCCTGTTCCGCCTTCTCGGCGGCGAGGGCCAGGGCGGCGGCCACGGGATCGCTCGCCAGCAGGGCGGCACCGATGCCGTGGCGCTGCAGGCGGCAGGCCTCGATCAGCGGGCCGGCGCCGACGACGACGCCGCAGGGCGGACCCCCCAGCGCCGCGCCGTCCAGCGCCACGAGGGAAGCGCCGGCATCGAGACGGGCGGCCCAGTTGCCGGAGGCGGGGTCGACGACCAGCACCGGGCGGTCCCAGCTGCGGCAGGCCCAGTGGAAGGCGGGCAGGTCGAGCAGGCTCGGGGCGCCGGCTCCGGCCACCCACAGACCGGCCACCGCGCCGGCTTCCAGCAGGGCTTCCAGCTCGGCCGCCAGACACTGGTCGACCGCGCCCGCCTCGCGCGGCTCGGCGCCGGCAAGGCGGACGAGCTGGCACAGCGGCGCCCCGACCGTGACCGCATGGCCCTTTTGCAGGGCGATGGCAGAGGGGCCGCTGCGCCCGGGCAGGGCGCGGATGCGGGCGAGATCGTGGCCGCACAGCAGCGCGGCGCAGGCGAGGCTCACCGCCGCCGGCAGGCTCGCTGCAACCACCGCGTCCTGCGCGGCCAGACGCTCGGCCACGGCGCGCCCGGCGCGGCGCTGCGGGTCGAGGGTGGCGGTGGCGGCATCGCTCTTCATGGGCAGAGCCTAGAGCCGTTCGCGGCCCGCTGGAAGCATGTGGGCGAGGGGGCGCAAGGCGCTGCGCGCGGCCGGCTTCTTTTCTTCTGGTGGTTTGGCCGGGGCCGGGACGGCTCGTCGGGAAAGCTGCCGACCCGGCGAGCGCTCACCGCCGCCGACTGACAAAAACCGGAGGAAGAAGGCCGCGCGCAGCGCCTTGCGCGGCCCTGCCGCCACGGCCTCCGGCTGCGGCTACTGCACCACCTCGCCGTGCACCGCGAGGTCGAGCCCGTCGCGCTCGGTCTCGCGCTCGACACGCAGGCCGATCGTGAGGTCGACCAGCTTGAGGATCACGAAAGTGCCGATGGCGCACCAGCCGGCGGTCCACAGGATGCTTTCGGTCTGGATCCAGAGCTGGCCGGCATTGCCCTCGAGCAGCCCGGCGGTGCCGCCCACGCTTTCCGCCGCGAAGACGCCGGTGAGCAGCGCGCCGACGATACCGCCCACACCATGGACGCCGAAGACGTCGAGGCTGTCGTCGTAGCCGAGCCTGTTCTTGAGCCAGGTGGCACTCCAAAAGCACACCAGGCCCGAGGCGAGGCCGATCACCAGGGCGCCGCCGGGCAGCACGAAGCCCGAGGCCGGCGTGATCGCCACCAGGCCCGCTATTGCCCCCGAGGCGATGCCCAGCAGGCTGGGCTTGCCGCGTGTCAGCCACTCGACCAGCATCCACGCCACGGCCGCGGCTGCCGCGGCGATCTGGGTCACCGCCATGGCCATGCCGGCGCGCCCGTCGGCCGCCACCGCCGAGCCGGCGTTGAAGCCGAACCAGCCGACCCACAGCAGCGCCGTGCCGATCAGGGTGAGCACGAGATTGTGCGGCGCCATGATCTCGCTGCCGAAGCCCATCCGCCGGCCGAGCACGAGGCAGCAGACCAGGCCCGCCACCCCGGCATTGATGTGCACCACCGTGCCGCCGGCAAAGTCGAGCACGCCGTCATTGAAGAGAAAGCCGGTGGGCCACCAGACCCAGTGCGCGATGGGCGCGTAGACGACGAGGCTCCAGACGATCATGAAGACCAGCATCGCCGCGAACCGCATGCGGTCGACGAAGGCGCCGACGATGAGGGCCGGCGTGATGATGGCGAAGGTCATCTGGAACATCATGAAGACGCTCTCGGGGATCGCGCCCGAGAGACCGTCCACGGTCAGGCCGCCGAGCATCGCCTTGCCGAGCCCGCCGACCCACGCATTGCCATCGGTGAAGGCGAGGCTGTAGCCGGCCACCATCCATACCAGCGAGGCCACGCAGCAGGTGGCGAACACCTGCATCATCACCGAGAGCACGTTCTTCTTGCGGACCATGCCGCCATAGAACAGGGCCACGCCCGGCACGGTCATCATCAAGACCAGCGCGGTCGAGGTCAGCATCCACGAGGTGGCACCGGCGTCGAGCGCCGCTCCTTCGTCCTGTGCCCGGGCAGCACCCGCCGCCAGGACCAGCAGGCCCGTCATTGCAATTCCCAGCCAACGCGTCATCGCGGCTCCTTCTTCGGTCGTCGTACGGCGGCGTCCGGCGTCCGCCGCCTGTTCCTCCGTGCACCGCGTTCCCGGCGGTGCTTCCGGGGAAGGCCTTTCAAGAAACGTGCCATCTCGCCATTCCGCGACGGATCTGCCCCGGGGCAAGGCACCATCGCTCGCTCTGCGCAAGAAATAGGCAGCCCGCGCGCGTCTGCCTGCCACGCATGCAGGACCCGCCATTCCCGCCACCCGGCTGCGCCTGCTACAGCGGATGAAACGTCGGGGAGGCGGACGATGGGCGAGAAGAAGCGACTGCTGGAAGGGCAGGTGGCGCTGGTCACGGGGGCCGGGCGCGGGCTCGGGCGGGCTTTCGCCGAGCATCTGGCGGCGCTGGGCTGCGCTGTCGGCGTGCACGGCATGCGCGAGCACGGACCGGCGGAATATGGCGAGGGCACGACGCTCACCGCCACCGCCCAGGCGATAGGCGCCGCGCACGGCGTGCCGGCCTGCCGCGTGCTGGGCGATCTGACCCTGCCCGGCGAGGTCGAGCGGGTGGTGGCCGAGGTCGAGGCGGCGCTGGGGCCGATCGACATCCTCGTCCACAATGCCGGCGGCGACATCGGTGCGGCAGGCGGCAAGCCCCAGCCCAACGACGCCGTCGAGGTGCCGGCAGCCGACGTGCGCTCGGTGATCGAGCGCAACCTCATGTCGACGATCTTCGTCTGCCAGACGGTGGCGCGCGGCATGATGCAGCGGCGGCGCGGGCGGATTCTCGCGATCGGCTCCATCGCCGCCTTCAAGGGGCGCACCCACGGGGCGATCTACGGGACAGCCAAGGCCGGCATGACCCACTACACGCGATGCCTTGCCGACCAGCTCCGCCCCTTCGAGGTGACCGCCAACGTGCTGGCCCCGGGCGAGGCGCGCAGCGGCCGGTTCCTTGGCACCCGTGACGTGGACCCGGCCCGCCTCGCCGAGAGCGGCACGCTGGATCGGATCGCCACCGTCGAGGAGGTGGCGCGTGTCGCCGAGTTCTTCGCCGGCCCGCTGGGCGCCTACGTTACCGGCCAGGTGCTACGGGTCGACGGCGGCGCCCAGTGCTGGCCGGCCTGAGGGGGGACCCGCGCACCACGCCGTGCGCGGCCCCGCCTTCTCGTCCGGTCAGTCTCACCCGGCATCATTATCTGCTGGCTAAGCGGCACTGCTGACCCGGGATCCGGACAAGGCGCTGCGCGCGGTTTTTTTCATCTGGTTTCCTGTCGGTTCGGGTGGTGCCGTTCACCGGATCTTCACTGACCGTCGGCATCCTGCTGGCGTGGGACTCCGCCGCCGCGAACCCCTGCGGCCGCACCTCTCCCACCATCCGGCAGAATCCAGCACCAGAGGTTGAAGACCCGTAAAGCCCGGCCGCTTCCCCACAGCCCGCCCGGCGGTGTTCACTCCGTCTTTACCGCGCCCTGCCATCCTGCTGGCCTGGGACTCCGCCGCCGCGAGACCTCGGGGCCGCATCTCTCCCACCATCCGGCAGAATGCCAGGGCATGAGTTGAGAAATCCCGAAAAGCGCGCCAACGACCAGAAACCAGAAAAAAGAAGGCCGCGCGCAGCGCCTTGCCCGCCGCCGCCATGACCGGTACCGCGCTCCACGGACACGACGCTCCTTCCACGAAGGCGCGCCGCGTTCATCACAGCTGGCCCCGTCAAGGCCTGATCTGCGATCCTCGTGAAAAGCCCGCCCCGCGTTGATCGTGTCTTGCCCCTTGCTCCGCCGCTTCCCTCGAGGCGGCGTCCGGCTGAAAATGGGAGCGAGGCTGACAGGGCATCCGGCCAGGGCGCGACAAGGGAGCCCGCAAGGCGCTGCGCGCGGCTCTTTTGTCTGGTTTCCTGTCGGTTCGGGTGGTGCCCGTTCACCGGATCTTCACTGACCGTCGGCATCCTGCTGGCGTGGGACTCCGCCAGCGCAAAACCCTGCGGCGGCACCTCTCCCACCATCCGCGAGAATGCCGCGGAGGGGTTGAGGAAGTATGAGCGCGCACCCCTTCCGCTGCCCGCACCGGGATCTCCGGGGCCCGGCGGCGCCGCCAACTAGCAAAAGAAACGCAAGAAGGCCGCGCGCAGCGCCTTGTCCGGCCCGGCCGCCACGGGTGGCACCGCTCCGCGTCGACATGGTATTTATTCCTTCTCCATGCTACCCTCGCGCCATTCCCCCGGCCCCGCGAGGATGCCATGCCGAGCACGCCCACCGCCGCGCAGTGTGACGCCTCCCGCCGCCACGGCGCCCTTGCGCGCGAGCAGGTGACGCCTGGGGGCGCGGCGCCAGCGCCCGGAACGGGACCCGCCACGGCCTGCTCGCCGCGGAAGTTTGTCCCCTCACGAGAAGATGCAGTTGGCCGCGCTGCTCGACGGGCCCGCCCAGCGCCACCGGCCGGCGGGCGCGGTCGAGGCGCACCGGGTGCTCCCGGTCGCAGAGGCGATGCTGCGCTGCGAGCGGCTCGATGCGCTGGAGCTTCGCGTGCTGGAGGGAGCGGAGGCGGTGCGCGAGACCGGCCTGCCGTCGCCGGCCACGGCGCTGGGCTACCGCGCGCGCCTGCAGCGCGACCCCGGGCAGGCCATAAGGAAGCTCGCGGCAGCCCGCACGCTGCGCGGACGAAAGACCGTGGAAAACGCGAACCCGAGGCCGCCACCGACACCGAGCTTGCCATGGTCCGGCTCCTCGCCATGCGCCGCGCGGGCGGAAAAGACGAACCCGAGCCGGCCACGAGCACGCCATGAGAGAACCCGTCGCAGCCGGGACGCTGAGCAGACGAAAGACCGTGGAAAACCCGAACCCGAGGCCCAGCATGGCGGCCGGGCTGGTGGAGCTGGAGGCCACGGCCGCCGCCAGCACGGCGCATGTCATGGCCCGGCTTCCCGTCATGCGCGGGACGGGCGGAAAAGACGAACCCGGGCACGCTGCCCGCCGCCTGCCGCCAGCAAGCAGCAAGGGAGCCGGAGGCGCCCCGAGCACTGGGCCAACGGCCGAGCGCGGCAAACCCGAACCCGAGCCCCGGCTGGCGCCGCTGGAGGCCGCGGCCGCTGCCGACACCGAGCTTGCCATGACCTGGCTTCTCGCCATGTGCGGCACGGGCGGCAAAGACGAACCCGGGCACGCGGCACCGCTGGCCTGCAACGGCGTCCGGCAGCGCGGGGCGGTGGCCGAGCGCCGTCAGGCCGGCGAGGGAAGAAGGAAAGAGCCTCGCACGGCGCTGCCAGCGCAAGGCCGCACCGGCGCTCTCGGAGAGGGCGCCGGTGCTCGTGGGGAGATCAGTCCAGCGTCTCGAGGAGGCGCTTCATGAGGGTGGCGCGGGGCACGATGGAGGAGATCAGGATGTGCTCCTCTTGAGTATGGGCGCCGGCGCCGTCGACGCCCAGCCCGTCGAGGACGGGCAGGCGGCCGGCCAGGAAGTTGCCGTCGCTGCCGCCGCCGCTGGCGGTGTCGACAAGCTCGAAGCCGATCTCGGCGGCGAGCTTTTGGGCCTTCTCGAGGAGAGCCGTGATGGCCGGGGTCTTGACGTAGGGCGGGCGGTTGAGCTGGCCCTCGACGGTGATCGCGACGTCTTCGTCGAACGGCTTGAGGCCGGTGATGCGCGGCAGCACCTCCTCGACCGAGGCCGGGTCGGGGAGGCGCACGTCGACCTCGGCGGTGGCGTGCTCGGGGATCACGTTGAGCGCCGTGCCGCCCGAGACGATGCCGACATTGACGGTGACGCCGCGCTCATAGTCGGTGAGCGCCTCGAGGGCCAGGATCTGCCGGGCCATCTCCTTGATGGCGCTGCGGCCGTCGGCATGGTTGCCACCCGAGTGCGCCGGCCTTCCGTGGAAGCGGACCACGTAGCGGGCGCTGCCCTTGCGGGCGGTCACGCACTTGCCGCCGAAGCGGGCAGGCTCGGTCACCAGCACGTGCTTGGCGCGGTCGCCCGCCGCCTCGATGAGGGCGCGGGAGGTGGGGCTGCCGACCTCCTCGTCGGAGGCGATGACCCAGCGCACCGGCAGCTTCGGCCGGCCACCCTCGGCCAGGATCGCGCGCATCGCCGCGAAGGCCAGGAAAGCGCCGCCCTTCATGTCGTAGATGCCCGGGCCGAACGCCTTGTCGCCCTCGACGCGGAAAGGGAGCGTGCTGGCGAGCGTGCCCACCGGGTGGACGGTATCGAGGTGCGAGAGGACGAGGATGCCGGGCTCGTCCTTGCCCCACGGCGTCTCGACCAGAAGATTGGCGCCCATGCCGTCACGGGCCGGCACGATCCGGGTCTCGAGGCCGATTCCCCGGAACTGGGCGGCCACCCGCTCCATCATGCCGGTGACCGCCTCGGGTGCGGAGGTCGGGGTCTCGAGCTCGACCCACTCCCGGATCTCCTCGAGAATCGCGTTGGCGTCGAACATCTGCTTCCTTCCTTCAACGTCGGTTCAGGCGTTCAAGCGACAGGTCGGGCGCGGCAGCAGGCGCACGCTCGCCGCGCCGAACAGCGCTCCGCCGGCCACGACCACGAACGCGGCCCCCCAGCCGGCCAGGCTGGCATGGCCGAAATGGTCGAGCACGAAGCCGGAGGCGAGCGGGCTCGCCAGGGCTGCGAGGGAGCCCAGGCTGCTCTGGACGGCGATCGTCGCACCGCGTCGCTCGATGGCGGCGGTGGAGAGCGTGCCCACCGTCAGCGCCGCGCTGTCGAGCATGACCACGGCTCCGTAGCCGGTGGCGAGCGCCACGACCAGCCAGAAAGGCAGTGCTGCCGCGTAGCCCAGACCTGCGCCGAGGCAGGCCGAGAGCAGCATCACGAGGCTCAGCATGCGGCGCCGCTCGTGGCGGGTGGCGAGCTCGTTGCCGAGCACGCTGGCCGGCAGGCCCAGGAGCATGATGAACGTGGCGATGACCGCCACCGTGGCATGCGAGACCTCGCTGCCGCCGGCAGCAGCGGCGAACACCAGGAAGGCCACCAGCCAGGTGCGCAGGCCGAACAGCTCCCAGCAATGGCCGGCATAGCCCAGAATATAGGCGAGCGAGCCCGGCTGGCGCAGCACCGGCCGCAGGTCGAGCAGGGGGCCGGTAGCGGCCATGCCCGGCGGCGTGGCGGGCGCCACGGCGAGCAGCGTGACGAGCCCGCCCAAAGCCGGGAGGATCCCGCTGAGCGCGAAGGCCCAGCGCCAGCCGAACCACTCGGCGGCAAGGCCGGTGACCAGCAGGGAGAGGGCGATGCCGACCGAATAGGCGGCGGTGTACCAGGACTGCCAGCGGCCCTGCCGGGGGCCGGCAGTGCGATCGGTGAGCGCCTTGAGGCCGGGCATGTAGATGCCGGCGATGCCCGCACCGGCGGCCAGCCGCCAGAACATGGCGCTCCAGAATCCGTCGGCCAGGAGCGCGTAGCCGATGCCGGCCACCGCGCTGGCGGCCGAGCCGGCGATCACCACCCGGCGGGCGTCGATGCGGTCCGTGAGCGCGCTCAGGATCGGGGAGGCGACGGCGTAGGAGACATAGGTGACGCCCGAGATCCAGCCCACCTCGCTGCTGGAGAGATCCCACAGCTCCATGAACTGCGGGATCAGCGCCTGGAAGCTCATATTGCCGGCGAGCCCCAGCACCAGCATGGGAAAGAGGGCGAGTGCCGGGCGCAGTCCGGCGCCCGTGTCCGCCGTCGCCTGCGCCATGGATCAGCCGGGCCGGCGGCCGGCGAGACGGCGCTTGATCTCCTCGACCTCGGTGCCGTGATAGTCGTCCGGCGCGCGGATCTCGCGGGCCCGCATCTCCTCGATGATCTCGGCCACCTCGTCGGCGGCGGCCTCGAGGATCTTCTGGCCCTTCTCGGCGGTGGCCTTGGTGGCGTCGCCGCGCACGCCGCTCATCGAGCCGGTGGAGAAATACTCCATCGCGACCAGCGGGGTCTTGCTGTCGGGGTCGGGCCGCTTGCCGGTGAGATCGGCCCAAAAATGCGGGCTGCGGCGGAAGCTGTAGTCGGCCACCGCTTGGCTCATGTCGACGGCGTCGGGGTCGATGGCGAGATAGGCCGCCGTCTCGAGCTCGCAGGCATGGCTGGTGTGCTCGCTCTCCTGGAGACCGGCCCAGGCCTTGCCCACGTCGTTGAGCGCGAACCAGGACTGGCCGGCGATCAGCGCTTCCGGATGCTTCACCTGGGCCAGGCGGATGATCATCTCGAGGATCGGGCGGTTCGAGCCGTGGCCGTTGATGATGAGAACCCGCCTGAAGCCGTGGCGGACCAGCGAGGAGCAGACGCACACCCCGTAGCGGATAAGCACGTCCCAGTCGACGTCGACGGTGCCCGGCCAGCTCATGTGGTGCGGCTCGAAGCCGAACGCCATGGGCGTCATGACGAGGCAGTTGTCGTTGCGCCTGGCGGCGCGCAGGCACACCTCGCGCGCCAGCCGCAGATCGACGTCCACCGGCAGGTGAAAGCCGTGCTGCTCCAGCGAGGCGAAGGGTATCACCACCACCTTGTCGGCCTCGGCCGCGTCGCGAAGCTGCGGCCAGGTCAGCCGCTCATAGAGAGTTTCCCGCTCGGCCATCGCTTTGCCTCCCTGTTGTACGTTCTTTGTGCGACCCCACGTTCCTAGCCGGTGGGACGGGCTGCGGCTATGTGGGGGACACGCAACGGAGCGCTGCAAACGCGAAGGGCCTGAGATGAGCAAGCAGCTTCTTCACCTGGTGTTCGGCGGCGAGCTCGAGCACCCCCAGTCGACCGAGTTCACCGATCTCTCCAAGCTCGACATCGTGGGCGTCTACCCGAACTACGCCGAGGCCTACAAGGTGTGGCGCGGCAAGGCGCAGGCGACTGTCGACAACGCCAACATGCGCTATTTCGTGGTGCATCTGCACCGCCTGCTCGACCCCGCCGCCGGCGACGGCAAGCCGGCGGAGTGAGCCAGGCAGGGCCTGCTGCAGGAGGAGAGGGCGCCCGGTCGCGCGGGCACCCTCTCGCTCACCCCTACTTCACATTGAAGATCGCGCGCTGGGTCTCGCCGGTGGTGCCGGGGATCCTTATCTCGAAACTGCCGGGGACGATCGGCACGAAGGAGATAGTAGCGGTGCCCTCGTCGTCGAACTCGAGGCTGTCGATGCCCAGCGGCCGCACCTCGATATCGTTGATGACGATCTCGTTGACCCAGATGTTGCGGAAGAAGCGCGGTCCCTCGATGGCGATCTCCGCGGAGCCGTCGGCAGTGATGTCGATCCGGTAGTATTTCCCCGCCTCCAGCTCGTAGGGCGCCGCGGCGAGCGGCTGGCCCGAGGACAGGGTGATCGGCTCCAGCCGGGTGGCGCCGCCGGTAAGAAGGCCCGCCTGGGCATTCACCGTGCCGCTGCCTGCCACCGCGAGCGCGGCGGCGAGGGTCAGGGCCGCAACGATCCGTTCTTTGGACATGCTGCCTCCTCGGGTTGCATGCCATCGATCCATATCGCCGCGCGTGATTTTGGCAAGCCAGCGTTGCCGGAACCCTCGGCCGTCGCCCGAGGTTTCACGAATGGCCGCATGAGCCCGGACGGTCGGGCGCGCTCCCGGAGAACCCCATGGACGTCATCCGCATCCTGATCGCCATCCTCCTCCCGCCATTGGGGGTGTTCTTGCAGGTCGGCATCGGGCTGCACTTCTGGCTGAACATTCTCCTGACCCTGCTGGGCTACATCCCCGGGATCATCCACGCGATCTACGTGATCGTGAAGAAGTGATGGCGCCTTCCGCGGTGGCTGCCCCCGTGGACCACAGCGCCCGTCTGGCACGGCTCGAGGCGCTGGCCACGCTGCTCGACAGCCGGTGGCGGATCCCGGGCATCGGTGTGCGCATCGGTATCGATGGCATCGCCAGCATCCTGCCGGTGATCGGGGACAGCGCCACCGGCGTCGTCTCGGCCTACCTGATCCTCGAGGCGGCGCGAGCCGGCGCGCCCCGGCACCTTCTCGTGCGGATGGCGGGCAATGCCGGCCTCGACTGGCTGGTCGGCTCGATCCCGGTGCTGGGCACGCTCTTCGACATAGGTTTCAAGGCCAACAACAGGAACGTGGCAATGCTTCGCCGGCACCTCGAGGCTTCCCGGACGTTGTAGACTCGAGATCTCGATCATCGACGCCATAGGAGGTAGCCCGTGGGCATTCTCGCCTGGATCGTGTTCGGCCTGATCGCCGGCGTCATCGCCAAGTTCCTGATGCCGGGCAAGGATCCCGGCGGGTTCATCGTGACCATCCTGATCGGCATCGCCGGTGCGATCGTCGGCGGCTTCATCGGCAGCGCCCTCGGCTTTGGCGAGGTCAGCGGCTTCGATCTCCGGAGCTTCTTCGTGGCCATCGTGGGCGCCATCGTTCTGCTTATCGGCTACCGGATGATCGCCCGGCGGTAAGTCCCTCGCGATCCTTACGGCAGTCGGACGGCCCTCCTCAGCGGGGGCCGTTCGCATCTGCGGCACCAGGGCGGTGCCGGCGCAGTGCCTGCGCCTCGATGAAGAGATGCCGCACCTGGGGAAAGGCCTCGCGGATGCGTCGTTCCAGCCCGGCCACGGTCTCCTCGACCTCCCCGGCGTCGAGGCTCGGCGCGAAGCCGAGATTAGCGGCGACCAGGACCTCCTCGGGCCCCAGGTGCATGGTCATGACCTCCCGACTGCCGGTGATGCCCGGATGTTCGTTCATCACCTCGCGCAGTCCCGCGATCACCTCGTTGCTGGCCGCCTCGCCGGTCAGCAGGCTCCTGGTCTCGCGGGCGAGGAAGACGGCGGTCGCCACCAGCAGGCAGCCGATCGCCACCGAGGCCACGCCGTCCAGCCGCGGCTCGTCCAGCAACTGGCCAAGGAAGATGCCGATGAAGGCGATGACCAACCCCATGAGGGCGGCGGCATCTTCGACCAGCACGGTGAAGATCGCCGGATCCTTGCTGCCCCGCAGGGCCTCCATCATGCCCCGGCCGCGCCGCGTGCGCTGGAACGCCCGCCATGCCGCCCACAGGGCGGCGGCCTCGAAGAGGAAGGCGAGGCCCAGCACGATGTAACTCACATGCACCGCCTCGACGGCGTGCGGCTCGCGGATCTTGGCGATCCCTTCGTAGATCGAGATTCCGCCGCCCAGGGCGAAGATCAGGATCGCCACGACGAAGGCCCAGAAATAGAGCTCCTGCGCATGGCCGAAGGGGTGCTCGCGATCGGCGGGCCGTGCGGCGCGGCGCATGCCGTAGAGCAGAAGGCCCTGGTTGCCGGTGTCGACCAGCGAGTGGATCCCCTCGCTGAGCATCGCCGAGCTGCCGGTCCAGGCGGCAGCCACGAACTTGGTGACGGCGATCAGCGCGTTGCCCACCAGTGCCGCATAGACGACCTTCTTGTTGCCGCTCGCCATGTGTTCCGATCCCCCTTTTGGGAAAGAAACGGCCGGGGAGGCTTCAGGTGGCCCCGAGCTCGGCGAAAGACAGGAAGGGAACCGTATCGCCGGGATCGACCCGCTCGACCATCGGGCCGACCTCCACCAGGCCGTCGCCGTCGGTGAGCGAGGTGAGCACGCCCGAGCCCTCGCGCATGATGCGGCGCGCCCAAAGCCCGTCCTCGCGTCGCTCGAGGGCGGCGCGCAGCATCTCCGCGCGGCCGGGCTTCTTGCGCAGGGTGAAGTCTGCCCTGACCGGGAACGCCCAGGGCTCGCGCCATGCAGCCCCGCCCAGCGCCAGGATCACCGGCCGGGCGAAGCGCAGGAAACAGACGGTGCTGGCAACCGGATTACCCGGCAGGCCGACGAACGTGGCGCTGCCGAGCTGGCCGAGGGACAGCGGCCGGCCAGGCTTCATGGCGATCCGCCAGAAATGCAGCTTACCCTCCTGCTGCACGGTGCGCGCCATGTGGTCCTCGTCGCCGCGCGAGGCGCCGCCCGAGCTGACGATCACATGATGGCTGCGCGAGGCGTCGAGCAGCGCCCGGCGCACCGAAGCGGCATCGTCCGGCAGCACGCCCAGATCGCTCACCTCGACCGGCAGGCGGGCGAGCAGGGCGCGAAGTATCGGGCGGTTGGCGTCGTAGACCCGGCCGGGCGGGAGGTCGGCGCCGGGCTCGACCAGCTCGTCGCCGCTGGAGAGCAGCGCCACCTTGAGGCGCTCATAGACCGGCAGCCGCGCCAGGCCCAGCTCGGCCGCCACGCCCAGATGGCGGGGCTCCAGTCGCAGGCCGGCTTCGAACAGGCGCTTGCCCTTGGCGATGTCCTCGCCGGCGGGACGGCAGTTGATGCCCGGCCGCACGCCCTCGGGCAGCAGCACATGGGCATCCTCGACGCGCGCCTGCTCCTCCATCACCACGGTGTCGCAGCCGTCCGGCACCATGGCGCCGGTGAGCACGCGCAGCGCGCAGCCGCGCGGCACGGTGCCGGCAAAGGGATGGCCGGCAGCGGCGCGACCCTCGACCAGGCGCAGGCGGGTGGGCCCCCCGGCCGCGAGATCGGCGCCGGCGAAGGCGAATCCGTCCATTGCCACGTTGGCGAAGGCCGGAACATCGCGCGCGCTCACCAGCGGCACCGCCAGGATGCGCCCGGCGGCCTCCTCGAGTGCAGCCTCGCCGGTCCCGGCCACCGGCGCCACCACGGCGCGCAGGCGGGCCAGCGCGTCGCCGACGCTGATCATGCGCCCGTCGTGGGCAAAGCAGTCATTGCCGGGGCTCACTGCCGGCATAGCTCGGTGCGCTCGAGGATGAAGCCGGCGATAGCGGGAATGTCGTCGAGATCGAAGACCGGCAGGGTCAGCCCTTCCAGCGGCTCGTTGCTGGCCACGGCCAGGACGCTCGGATCCTCGCGGGCGATCAGCGGGGTGCCGCGCTCGCGGCGGTGGGCCTCGATCTTGGGATGCGGAAAGCTCTTGAAGCCCTCGACGATCACCAGGTCGACCGGGCTCATGCGGGCCAGCAGCGCCTCCAGCGGCGGCTCGGGCTCCTCGCGCAGCTCGTGGAGGATGGCGAAGCGCCTCGAGGTCGCCAGCACCACCTCGGTGGCGCCGGCCTCGCGGTGCCGCCAGCTGTCCTTGCCGGGCCGGTCGAGCTCGACCGTGTGGTGGGCGTGCTTGACGGTCGAGACCCGAAGCCCCAGGCCGGCCAGATGCGCCACCACCCGCTCGACCAGCGTGGTCTTGCCATTGTCCTTCCAGCCGACGACGCCGAACACCTTCATTCCAGCCGAGGCTCCCAGCAGAGGCTACCCTGGGCGCACCCGTGCGCCGGTGACCCATGGGTAACGACGGATCGGGGCTTGTCCACCCCGGCGCGCTCTGCCGATAAGATCGCCCCGCGGCCGCGAGAGGACAAGGTGATGACCGACAGGCTTCTGGATACCCGCGGGCTCAACTGCCCGCTGCCCGTGCTCAAGGCGAGGAAGGTGCTCATGGGCATGGCGCCGGGCACGCGCCTGGAGGTGCTCGCCACCGACCCCAAGGCGCCCGGCGACTTCCGCGAGCTGTGCGAGGCGGCGGGCCATCGCCTGCTCGAGGCGGACGAGGACCAGGGCCTGTACCGCTTCCTGATCGAGCGCGCGTGATTCCGGCAGGGCTGGCCTGACGGCGCGGGCCTTCCCGCACCAAGGCGGCAGCCCTAAGCTCCGGCACCATTGGTCAGGGGACCGTTGCGCTGGGGAGACGTCAGCCGTGAGCGCCATTCGTCCGGAGATCGAGGCACTCGAGTTCAGCGGCATCGGCAAGGTGGCGGTAGGGGCGCTCGGCGATCCCGACGTCGTCCCGCTGTGGTTCGGCGAGAGCGACATCGTCACCCCCGACTTCATCCGCGAGGGAGCCAAGGCGGCCCTCGACGGGGGCAAGACCTTCTATTCCTATGCACGCGGCCACCTGCCGCTGCGCGAGGCGCTCCTGGCCTATCACCGCCGCCTCTACGGGATCGACCTGCATCCCGACCGGCTGACCGTGCCCGGCTCGACCATGATGTCGGTGATGATCGCCGGCCAGTGCCTGCTGCGGCCTGGCGACGAGATCATCCTGATCTCGCCCTACTGGCCCAATGTGGGGACGGTGGCACGGATCCAGGGAGCCACCAGCATCGACGTGCGGCTGCGCGAGGGGCCGGGGCGCTGGCATCTGGACATGGAGGACGTGCGCCGCGCCTGCACACCGCGCACCCGCGCCATCTACGTCAACAGCCCCAACAACCCGACCGGCTGGATCATGACGGTGGAGGAGCAGCAAGCCCTGCTCGAGCTCTGCCGCCAGCGCGGGCTGGGCCTGATCGCCGACGAGGTCTATCACCGCAACGTCTTCGAGGGCTCCGATCCGGCGCCTTCGTTCCTCGCCCTGGCCGGCGAGGACGAGCCGGTGTTCGTGCTCAACGGCTTTTCCAAGGGCTGGGCGATGACCGGCTGGCGGCTGGGCTGGATGGTGGCGCCGCGACGCCTGGCCGAGCCCATGGCGGTGCTCTCCGAGTGCAACAACACCGGCGCCACCGCCTTCGTCCAGTATGGCGGCATCGCCGCTCTCGAGCAGGGCGAGGAGTTCGTCGCCAGCTTCCGTGCCCGCCTGACTCACAACCGCGATCTGGTGATGGAGACCCTGGGCCGCCATCCGCGGGTGAGCCTGCTGCGCCCCGAGGGTGCCTTCTATGCCTTCCCGCGCATCGAGGGGGTCAAGGACAGCCTCGCCTTCGCCCGGCGCCTGCTGGCCGAGGCCAAGGTCGGCACCGCGCCCGGCTACGCCTTCGGCGAGGGCAATGGCAGCCATCTGCGCCTGTGCTTCGCCATCCACCCCGAGCGCCTGCAGCCGGCGCTCGGGCGCGTGCTGGACGTGCTCGGCCGGGCCGACTGATCCGCACCGGCCCGTCGCTTCAAGGAGACCGCATGTTCACGCTCGATGAGCTCGAGGAGGCTGCGCGCATCGTCGGCGCCGCGCTGGCGCCGACGCCGCAGATCGCCTGGCCGCTCCTGGCCCGGCGCACCGGCTGCGAGGTCTGGGTCAAGCACGAGAACCACACCCCGATCGGCGCCTTCAAGATGCGCGGCGGTCTGGTCTGGCTGGACGCGGTGCTGCGCGCCGGTCATGTGCCGGCCGGGCTGATCAGCGCCACGCGGGGCAATCACGGCCAGAGCCTGGCCTTTGCCGGCAGCCGGGCGGGGATACCCGTCACCATCTGCGTGCCCGAGGGCAATGCGGTGGAGAAGAACGCGGCGATGCGCGCGCTGGGCGCCGAGCTCATCGAGACCGGCCGCGACTTCGACGAGGCGCGGGAGGCCGCCGAGCGTCTGGCGGAGGAGCGCGGGCTCGTCATGGTGCCGTCCTTCCACCGCGACCTCGTGCGCGGCGTGGCCACCTACGCGCTGGAGCTTTTCCGCGCGGTGGCCGGTCTCGACACGGTCTATGTCTCCATCGGCATGGGCTCGGGCATCTGCGGCCTGATCCGCACCCGCGACCTGCTGGGCCTGGAGACCCGCATCGTCGGCGTGGTGAGCGAGCGGGCGCCGGCCTATGCGCGCTCCGTCGCGAGCGGCCGGGTGGTGACCACCGAGACGGCGCGGACCTTCGCCGACGGTATGGCCTGCAGGGTCCCGTCGCCCGAGGCGCTGGCGGTGATCCGCAAGGGCGCCGAGCGGATCGTCGAGGTGGGCGAGGACGAGGTGGCGGGAGCGATCCGCGCCTATTTCACGGACACCCACAACCTGGCGGAGGGTGCTGGCGCCGCCCCGCTGGCGGCCCTGCTGGCCGAGCGCGAGGCCATGCGCGGGCGCCGCGTCGGGGTGATCCTGAGCGGCGGCAATATCGACATGGATGTCTGCCGGACCGTGCTCGCAGGCGGCACACCGCAGGCGGCATGAGCCGGCGCTGAAGAGAGGACCAACATGGAACTTCGCAATCTCGGCCGCTCGGGCCTTCGCGTCTCGGTGGTGGGGCTCGGCTGCAACAATTTCGGCGGCCGGCTCGAGCTCGAGGCGTCGCGCAAGGTGGTGCACCGGGCGCTCGATCTCGGCATCACCCTGCTCGACACCGCCGATACCTACGGCAATCGCGGCGGCTCGGAGGAGCAGCTCGGGCAGATCCTGGGCGACCGCCGCAAGGACATCGTGCTGGCCAGCAAGTTCGGCATGATCATGGACGACGCCGAGACCCTCAAGGGCGGCTCGCGGCGCTACATCATGCGAGCGGTCGAGGACAGCCTGCGGCGGCTGAAGACCGACTGGATCGATCTCTACCAGCTCCACCGGCCCGACCCGCTCACGCCCATCGAGGAGACCCTGCGCGCCCTCGACGATCTCGTGCGCCAGGGCAAGATCCGCTATTTCGGCTGCTCGAACCTGCCGGGCTGGCAGGTGGTCGAGGCGCACTGGACCGCGCGCCACCACAACATCAACGGCTTCGTCGCCTGCCAGGACGAGTACAGCCTGCTGGTCCGCGACATCGAGCGCGAGCTGCTGCCGGCGGCCGAGGCCTGTGGCATGGGGCTGCTGCCGTTCTTCCCGCTGGCGAGCGGCCTGCTGACCGGCAAGTATGACCGCTCGAAGGCCATGCCCGAGGGCTCGCGGCTCACCAACACCCAGCGCCTCGCCGACCGCTATTTGACCGAGGCCAACTGGCAGAAGACGGAGAAGCTCGAGGCCTTCGCCAAGGAGCGCGGGCACACGCTCTTGGAGCTCGCTTTCTCGTGGCTGGCCTCGCGCCGGCCGGTCTCCAGCGTGATCGCCGGCGCCACCCGGCCCGAGCAGGTCGAGGCCAATGTCGCGGCGGCCGGCTGGAAGCTGGGCGCCGAGGACATGGCGGCGATCGACCGGATCACCGGCGCCGCCTGAGAGTCCGGGGGGCGCGGCCGAGAACGGCGTCGCCCCCCAAAGCGGGTCCTCTTCTAGAAGCGGTAGTTCACCATGGCACCGGTAAAGGCCTGGTCCTGGCTGCCGCGATCCTCGACGATCGGGCTGTCCTCGGCGTCGCCGATCATCCGCGCGTAGCCCACGAGACCGGTGAGGGACCAGTTGGGCGTGACCATGAACGTCACCGAGCCCGCCAGCGAGACGTCCTTGAAGCCGTCGTCGGCATTGTACTGGTCGAGCCCCGAGCGGCCGGCGTCCCCGGAGCCGATGCCGAAGCGGTTGCTCATATAGTCCTCGCTCGCGTAGCTGCTCGAGATCGAGCCTTCAAGCCGCCAGCGCTGGTTGAGCAGGGTGCGGTAGCGCGCCCGCGGGGTCACCAGGCCGCCATTGCCGTGCAGGGCGTCGTAGCTGGCGTCGATCTCGAACACGGCGTCGATCATCGGGCCGGCCACGAAGTCGTAGCCGAGCGTCACGCCGGTCTGCAGCGCTGCCTCGGGGCGGTTCAGGCGCTTGACCCTGCTATCGTCGACATCCTCGTAGTCGGCGAGATATTTCGCGATCAGGCCGGCCCGGAAATGGTCGTGGGGGACCAGGTTGGACCGCAGCTCGGTGCCGACCAGGCTCACATAGGTCTCGGGATGATAGAGGGCGCTGGCGCGAATGCTCCACAGCGGCACCGCCTTGGCGTCGTCCGAGCCCTCGTAGTCCGGGGCCAGGGCAGCGCCGAGGCCCACGCTGAAGTCGGCGGCCGACGCCGCAGAGCCCATGCCGCACAGAATGATAGCCGCAGCCGCTGCTAAGCCGTTGTTGCGCCGCATGTCTTGCTCCTTCGTTCGGATCGTGTCGTTCGGCGCAGTGCGGCCCATCCCGCCCCGCCATCGGCGGCGCCACGTCGAGCGGCCTGCTGGTCGCGGGGAAAGTCGGCGCAGAGCAAGTTCGCGTCAAGGGCGACGGAAATTTACCAAACAAACGCGAAAGGCGCACGACAAAGCCGCCCGGCGAACGAGTGCTGTCGTAAATTGCTCTTATTTTCCTTGGGTTAGCTGCGGAAGGGAATTTCGGCCTCGGACATCATGGCGCCGTGCGGCACCGGACGGTGCGGAGACCGGCAGAATGAAAGCGGCCGGTCGGCCTCCCGGTGTTGCGCTCCTGCACCAGCACGCCGCCGCGACCGGCCAAGCCTAAAAGCGGTAGTTCACCAGCAGGCCGCCATAGAGCTGGTCCTGATCGCCGCGGTCCGCGACGATCGGGCTGTCCTCGGCGTCCTCCAGAAGGCGGGTGTAGCCGGCGAGGCCGGTCACCAGCCAGTTCTCGGTGACGATCCACGAAAGCTGGCCGCCCAGGGTGAGATCCTTCAGCCCGTCATCGGCGTTGAAGCGCTCGAGCCCCGAGCGCCTGGCGTCTCGTCCCGACACGCCGAAACGGTTGCTCATGTAATCCTCGCTGGCATAGCTCGTCTGCACCAGCGCCTCGCCGACGAAGCTCTGGCCCAAGGGCGCCTTGTAACGCACCCGCGGCGTCACGAGGCCGCCATTGCCGTGCAGCAGGTCGTAGGTCGCCTCGACCTCGAAGGCGGCGTCCTCCCGCGGGCCGGGCAGGGCGTCGTAGCCGAGCAGCACGCCCGTCTGCAGGGCCTCCTGGGGGCGCTCGAGATCCTCGACCCTGCTGTCGTCGACCTTGTCGTAGTCGGGCAGATAGCGGGCCACCAGGCCCACGCGGAAATTCTCGTCCGGCAGGAGATTGGACGAGATCGAGGTACCGAGCACGCGAACATAGGTGTCGGGGTGATAAAGATCGTCGGCCCGCAGGCTCCATGCCGGCAGCAAGGTGTAGTCGTCCGAGCCCTCATAGTCGGGGGCGTAGGCCGCACCCAGCCCGACGGTGAGGTCGAGCGCCTGCGCCGGGGCGCCGCTGGCAAGAGCGAGGACGGTTGCGAGGACGACCGGTGTGCCGATGCGCTGCACGATCATGCTCCCTTCGCTGGACCTTGGCCCGCGAGGATACCCTGACCGGCTGCCGCGCGAGCCGGGTTCCTGGCCGGCAGCGTCGCAATGCGGCACCCGTGTGGCAGGCTCGCAACCGTCGTGCAGCGCTCAGGCGGGCTGGCGTCGCGCCCGCCAGACGCTCTCGCCGGTGTAGAAGGCCAGCGCGATCCATATCAGCACGAAGGTGATGAGCCGGTCCGGGTCGAGGGGCTCGCCGAAGATCCACACACCGGCCACGAACAGCCAGCTCGGCACGATGTACATCAAGATCCCGACAGTGGCGTAGTTCAGCCGCTTGGCGCCGAAATTGAAAAAGAAGAGAGGCGCCACGGTGAGCGGGCCCGCCGCCAGAAGGAGCAGGTCGAGCGTCCTGCCGCCATTGCCGAAGGCGAGCCCGCCGGCGCCGGCCATCCACAGGAAATAGCCCATGGCGAAGGGCAGGGCGATCAGGCACTCCACCAGGAGGCCGGTGAGCGGGCCCACCGGCAGCTTCTTGCGCAGGGCGCCGTAGAGGCTGAAGGTGGTGGCGAGGAAGAGCGTCAGGAGCGGCAGCCGGCCGATGCTCCAGGTGAGCCACAGCACCGCCACGACGGCAATCGCCACCGCCAGCTTCTGCACGGGAGTGAGCCGTTCCTTGAGCATGAAGACGCCGAGCGCCACCGAGGTCAGCGGCCCGAGGAAATAGCCCAGGCTCGCTTCCAGCACGCGCCCGTCGGTCACCACGACGACATAGGTCAGCCAGTTGCCGATGATCAGGGCCGAGGTGAGGAAGAGCACGGCCAGATGGCGCGGATTGGTGATCGCCCGGCGGAACGGCGCCCAGCCTTCGACCAAGGGCACCAGCATCATCAGGAAGACCGCCCCCCAGACGCCGCGATGCGCCACCACCTCGAACGGGGAGGTGGCACCCAGGATCTTGAAATAGAAGGGATAGAGGCACCACAGGACGAGGCAGGCGACCAGCGAGATGGCGCCACGCCTGGTCTCCGCCAGGGCGGCCGCCCCGGGGTGGCTGGCGGCCGTCACGAGCGGCCCCCGGGCATCGGTGCGGCCTCCAGCAGCTCCTCGGCGCGGGCCAGGTCCTCCGGCCGGTTGGTGTTGAAGAACGGATCGAAGGGCTCGCACCCGAACGGCACCTCGACCAGCCTGTAGCGCGCCGTCCAGAGGTCGATCTTGCGCATGCCCTCCTCCTCGATGGCGCGGCGCAGCTCGCCGGCGAGGTGCACCGGCCACAGACCGAAGACGGGGTGGGTGCGGCCGCCGGAGCTGGCGCAGGCGAGATCGGCGCCGTCGCTCTCGACCGCCCGGAGCAGGCGGGAGACCAGGTCGAGCGGGAAGAACGGCGTGTCGGTGGCGATGCTCGCGACCCAGGCGGCCTCGGGCACGTTGGCGGCGGTCCATTCGAGCCCGGTGAGCACGCCGGCCAGCGGGCCTGCATGGCCCGGCACCACGTCGGCCACCACCGGCAGGCCGAAGGCGGAAAAGCGCGCCGGATCGTCGTTGGCGTTGAGGACCAGCGTCGTGACCTGCGGGCGCGCCCGCTCCAGCACGCCTTCAAGCATCGGCTGGCCACCCAGCGGCCGCAGACACTTGTCGCCGCCGCCCATGCGCCGCGACAGCCCGCCCGCCAGCAGCACGCCCACCACCTTGGGGATCATTGCTCCTGCTCCTGTCCGGCGGCCTCGTCATCGAGGCTGCCCTTGCGCCGATGGCGGCGCTCCTCGTCCGCGACGCCGCGCGGATCGGCATCGAAGACGATCCGCTCCGGGCCGGAGAGCGCCAGGAAACGCCGGCCGCGGGCCCGGCCGATCAGGGTGAGCCCCGCCTTGCGGGCGAGCTCCACCCCCCAGGCGGTGAAGCCCGAGCGCGAGGTCAGCACCGGGATGCCCATCTGCACCGCCTTGATGACCATCTCCGAGGTGAGCCGGCCGGTCGTGTAGAAGATCTTGTCGTCGGGCGCGATGCCGTGCCGGAACATGTAGCCGGCGATCTTGTCGACCGCGTTATGGCGGCCGACATCCTCCATGTAGACCAGCACCCGGTCCTCCTGGCACAGCACGCAGCCATGGATGGCGCCGGCCTTGAGATAGAGCGAGGGCAGGGTATTGATCTCGCGGGTCAGCCGGTAGAGCCAGCTGGTGCGGAACTCGACGTTCTCCGGCAGCCGGACCTGGTCGAACTTCTCCATGAGATCGCCAAAGACGGTGCCCTGGGCGCAGCCCGACGTGCGGACCTTCTTTTTCAGCTTCTCCTCGTAGTCGGTCTGGCGCTCGGTGCGCACCACCACCAGCTCGAGATCCTCGTCGTGCTCGACCGCCGTCACCCGGTCGTCGGGCGAGAGCATGTTCTGGTTCAAGAGATAGCCCAGCGCCAGATAGTCGGGGTGATCGCCGATCGTCATGACGGTGACGATCTCCTGGCCGTTCAGGAAGATCGTGAGCGGCCGCTCGTGGACGATTGCCGCCTCCACCCGCCGGCCTTCCTGGTCGAGGCCGGTGACGGGCTGGGTGAGGCGGGGATCCTCGGGGTCGGGAAGGAGAAGCGGATCGCTCATCGCACCGTCGATCGTTTGCGGAAGGGGCTAGAGCTAAGGTATGTGTCCGCTCCGCGCTTGAGAAGCGCCAGAACCGGGAACGAGATCCTACACCCATGCCCGAGCCCCGAACGCCGCGTCGCCGGACCAGCCTCTTCCTCAGGCTCCTGGCCGGAATTCCGACGCTGCTCGTCCTGCTGCTGGTCGGCTGGGCTGTCCTGTTCTTCGTGTTCTCGCCGGATCTGCCCGACACCGACGCGCTGTTCGAGGAGAGCGAGCAGGCGACCGTCACGGTTCTCGCCCGGGACGGCACGGTGCTGGCGCGCCGCGGCGCCGAAGGGCAGCGTTTCGTCGGCCTCGAGCAGGTCTCGCCGCGCCTCGTCGAGGCGGTGATCGCCACCGAGGACCAGCGCTTCTTCCGCCATTTCGGCGTCGACCCGATGGGGCTCGCCCGGGCGATGGTCGACAATCTGCGGGCCGGCAGCGTCGTGGCCGGCGGCAGCACCATCACCCAGCAGCTCGCCAAGAACCTCTATCTCAATCCCGAGCGCAACATCCGCCGCAAGCTCGAGGAGCTGATGCTGGCGCTGTGGCTGGAGGCGCGCCTCACCAAGGAGCAGATCCTCACCCTCTACCTCAACCGGGTCTATCTGGGAGCCGGCACCTACGGGGTGGAGGCGGCCTCGCAGCGCTATTTCGGCAAGCCGGCGGCCAATCTCAGCCTGCCCGAGGCGGCCATGGTCGCGGGGCTCCTGAAGGCACCCTCCTGGTATGCGCCGACCGCCGATCTCGACCGGGCCCGGCAACGCGCCTCGGTGGTGCTCTACCGCATGGTCGATGAGGGCTTCATCACGAAGGAGGAGGCCACGGCCGCCCGTGCCAGGCCGGCCAAGCTGGCGCCCGAGGGGCAGACGGACTTCGCCGGCCATTTCGTCGACTGGGTGCTGGAGGGGCTGAGCGACCATATCGGCAAGCCCGGCCGCGACCTGGTGGTGACGACGACCCTCGACCGCCAGATGCAGCTCGCGGCCGAGAAGGCCCTGCGCGAGGCCCTCGCGGGGGCGGCCGAGCGGCGCGCGGGCGAGGGTGCCCTTGTGCTGCTCGACACCTCGGGCGCGCTGCGCGCCATGGTGGGCGGCAGGAGCTATCGCAACAACCGCTTCAACCGCGCCGTCTACGCCAAGCGGCAGCCGGGCTCCGCCTTCAAGCCGTTCGTCTATCTGACGGCGCTGGAGGCCGGCTGGCGCCCCGGCTCGACGGTCGAGGACCGGCCCGTCAACGTGAAGGGCTGGAAGCCCGCGAATTTCAACGACAAGTACGAGGGCAGCATCACGCTCGCCCGCTCGCTCGCCCGCTCGTCCAACACCGCCGCGGTGAGGCTGATCCAGGAGGTGGGGCCGCAGGAGGTCGTGAAGACGGCTCGCCAGCTGGGCATCGGCGTGCCGCTCCAGGCGGTGCCCTCGCTGGCGCTGGGCACCTCCGAGGTCTCGCTTCTGGAGCTCACCTCGGCCTACCAGCCGCTGGCCGCGGGCGGCGTGCGGCGTGCTCCCTTCGCCCTGCTCGAGGTGCGCGACGCGCGAGACCGCACCCTCTACCGCCACGTGCCGGGCGAGGCGCGGGTCATTCCCGCGGGCCTTGCCGCCACCATGACCGACCTCCTGCGGGGTGTCGTCAGCGAGGGAACCGGCAAGGCCGCCTCGCTCGGCCGCCGCCCCGCCGCCGGCAAGACCGGCACCACCCAGAACAGCCGCGATGCCTGGTTCGTGGGCTACAGCGGCGAGTATGTGGCCGGCGTGTGGATCGGCAATGACGATGACAGCCCGATGAAAGGCGTCTCGGGCAGCAACCTGCCAGCCCAGGTCTGGCGCGATGTCATGGCCACGACGCCCTGGGTCGAGCCGCCGCCGGTGGTGGCCTCGCGCGAGCCCGAGCGGCGGCCTGCCTCGCGGCGCCCGGTGCCGGCCGACTCCAAGGAACACGGCCTCGGCATGCTGTTCAACTGGATCGAGAAGACCTTCGGCGGCAGGTAGCAGCACCGCCCGCTCCGCCCCGCGATCCGCGACGGCATCGCGCCGCAAGGCGCTGCGCGGGGCTCTCTTCTCTTCTTCCTGTCGGACAGGCGGAGCCGGCAGACGAGTCGCCGCGCAGCCGCCGATGTTGCCAGGTATGATCAGCGGGAACGACCGGCTGGAAGCCCGGAGGCGCCAAGCGGCGTGCGGGTGAGGTGCGGCGCGGGACCGACGGGGCGGCCGAGCGGGAGGAGAGGCCCGAGCCGCGCAAGGCGCTGCGCGCGGCTGCTTTTTCTCTTTTGTCGGTTGCGACCGTGCCTGTTCAATCTGTCTTTACCGATCGTCGCCATCCTGCTGGGGTGGGACTCCGCCGCCGCGAGACCCTGGGCGCGGCACCTCTCCCACCATCCGCGAGAATGCCACGGCAAAGGTTGAAGAACCGTGAACGGGCCGTGACGACCTGCCATGCGGCCCGGGACGCTCACAGGATCTTAACCCGCCCCTGCCATCCTGCTGGGGTGGGACTCCGCCTCCGCGAGAACCTGAGCGCGGCACCTCTTCCACCATCCGCGAGACTATAACGGCAAAGGTTGAAGAAGCGTGAGCAGCGCGCGGACGCCTGCCAACCGGCCCAGGACGCTCACAGGATCTTAACCCGGCCCCGCCATCCTGCTGGGGTGGGACTCCGCCGCCGCGAGACCCGGGGCGCCGCACCTCTCCCACCATCCGCCAGAATGGCCGACCAAGCCTTCAGGAAAGGTATAGACGCTCCGGCCCCGGCACCGCCGCCGAACAGACAGAATCAGAGAAAACAGCCGCGCGCAGCGCCTTGCGGGCGGTGCCGACGCGTCCCGCTGCGGCGAGTGGCATTTGTTCCTATGATCTGCTATCCTCGCCTCCTTCCTTCCCAACCTCGCGAGGATGTCATGGACAGTGCCGAGCAGCTCAGGGACGGTGTCACCTTTCGGCCGCGGCCGCTCATGGTGGCGTGGGCGGGGGAGGATCTGGCGCGGGCCGAGGGGCTGCGGGACAGTCTTCGGTGGCGCTACGATCCGCGCTGTGCGGTGGAGGTGCATTGGGGGCGGGAGATGATCTTCGCGATGCACCGCCAGGAGCGGCTGCGGGTGGTGGAGCTGCAGTGCGAGGAGCGGGCGGCGGTGTGTCCGGTGGAGGAGCGCCGCTCGGTGGCCGAGCAGGCGAGGATCTGGGGCCAGGCAAGGCGGCGGGCGCGGCAGGACTATTCGTTCGCCAAGGCGGAGCTGGCGGCGCTGATCGAGCAGCGCGAGGTGCTGGTGGCCTCGCAGAGCTGGCCCGGCTATCTGCACGGGCTGTGCCGCGACAAGAGCGTGGCGCGGGCAGAAGCCAGGGCGCGGATGGCCGAGCCCGGCCACGATCCGGCGAGCGACCCCGATCCGAAGAACCCGGTTTTCGTCGATCCCGAGGGCAGCGCCTTCATCGACGCAATCGAGGGTGCGGGTGGCGGCTTCGCCGCGGCGGCGTGGGACGGGCAGGGCGCGGTGGAGGGCGCGGCATCTCCCGGTGGCAAAGACGAACCCGACGCTCCGCCGCCTGCCGGCCTGAGCCCGTGGCGCACGCGCGTCCACATGGCCCGCGCCGCCGGCGCCGGTCCCGCGCCGGAGCTCGACCCCGCGGCCCCGCTCCGCCGCGGCAAGGACGAACCCGAGGAGCGGCCAGGCTGTCCCGCGACCGTTCACCCGCTGCCCGGCCGCTCCGCCGGCCGCCCGGGCGAAGGGGCCTTCGGAACCGATGGCGCCACGCGCGTCGTCGCCACGCCATGAGAGGCATGAACCTTTCGTTAATCTCACCCGGTACCACCGTCACGCGGCACTACTCCGCCGCTGAAAAGTCCGCGCGTCCCCATGGCGCAGGCCATCAGCACTGGCCCCGCCCCGAAGCTCGACCAGTCGGCTCCGCTCCGCCGTGGCAAAGTCGAACCCGAAGAGCGGCCGGGCGGTCCCGCGACCGTTCATCTGCGAATCATCGGAGCCGCCGGCCGCCCGGGCGAAGGACACGCTTCGCATTGACCAGACCCGCCAACTGCTCGGCGCGATGGGAAGGATCGATCACTTGTTCATCTCGCCTGGTGCCGAGTCCACGCGGACGCCTGCCATGCGGCCCGGTACGTTCATGGTGCCTTAACCCGCCCCTGCCATCCTGCTGGGGTGGGACTCCGCCGCCGCGAGAACCTGAGCGCGGCACCTCTTCCACCATCCGCGAGACTATAACGGCAAAGGTTGAAGAAGCGTGAACAGCGCGCGGACGCCTGCCAACCGGCCCCGGACGTTCACGGTGTCTTAACCCGGCCCTGCCATCCTGCTGGGGTGGGACTCCGCCGCCGAGAAGCTCTAGGTGCGGCACCTCTCCCACCGTCCGAGAGAATGGCTGAAAATCCTTCAGGAAGGGTAAAGGCTGCCCGGCCTCGGCACTGCCGCCAGACTGACAGAACCAGAGAAAAGAAAGCCGCGCGCAGCGCCTTGCCGGCGGTGCCGGCATGTCCGGCTGCAGCATGTGGCATTTGTTCCTATCATCTGCTATTCTCGCGCTCCCCTCTCCAACCTCGCGAGGAAGCCATGGACCGTGCCGAGCACCCTGGGGACGCCGTCACCTTTCGACCGCGGCCGCTGGTCGTGGCGTGGGCGGGGGAGGATCTGGCGCGGGCCGAGGGGCTGCGGGACAGTCTCGGGTGGCGCTACGATCCGCGCTGTGCGGTGGAGGTGCATTGGGGGCGGGAGATGATCTTTTCGATGCACCGGCAGGAGCGGCTGCAGGTGCTGGAGCTGCAGTGCGAGGAGCGGGCGGCGGTGTGTCCGGTGGAGGAGCGCCGCTCGGTGGCCGAGCAGGCGAAGATCTGGGGCCAGGCGCGGCGGCGGGCGCGGCAGGACTATTCGTTCGCCAAGGCGGAGCTGGCGGCGCTGATCGAGCAGCGCGAGGTGCTGGTGGCCTCGCAGAGCTGGCCCGGTTATCTGCACGGGCTGTGCCGCGACAAGAGCGTCGCGCGGTCAGAAGCCCGGGCGCGCATGGCCGAGCCGGGGCACGATCCGGCCAGCGACCCGGACCCCAAGAACCCGGTTTTCGTCGATCCCGCGGGCAGCGCCTTCATCGACGGCATCGAGGGTGCGGCGGGAGGCTTCGCCGCGGCGGAGGCGTGGGACGGGCGGCGCACGGCGGAGGGCGCCGCCACTGCGCCCGATGGCACGAACGAACCCGACGCTGCCCCGGATGCGGTCTCCGGCAGCCTGGGCCGCCCCAGCCCGTGGCGCACCCGCTGCCGCATGGCGCGCGCCGCCAGCACCGGCCCCGCCCCGGAGCTCTACCCCGCGGCACCGCTCCGGTGCGGCAAAGTCGAACCCGAGGGGCGGCGGGGGGCAGTCGCGACCGTTCATCTGCCAACCGTCGGAGCCGCCGGCCGCCCGGGCGAAGGACACGCGTCGCATTGACCGCGCCGCCAACTGGCTCAGCGCGGTGGCAGGGATCGATCCCTTGTTCATCTCGCCTGGTGCCAGGTCCACACCGCTGCCTGCCATCCGGCCCGGTAGGTTCACGCAGTCTTAACCCGCCCCTGCCATCCTGCTGGGGTGGGACTCTGCCGCCGCGGAACCTTGGACGCGGCACCTCTTCCACCATCCGCGACAATATCACGGCAAAGGTTGAAGAAGCGTGAACCGGCGCGAGGGCCTGCCATGCGGCCCGAGACGTTCACGGTGTCTTAACCCGGACCCGCCATCCTGCTGGGGTGGGACTCCGCCGCCGGGAGACTTCTGCGGCGGCACCTTTCCCACCATCCGGGACGATGCTACGGCAAAGGTTGAGGATCGGCGAGCTGGCTGCGCAGGCCTGCCCGACAGCCCGGGAAATTCACACCGTCTTTACCCGCGCCTGTCATGCTGCTGGAGTGGGACTCTGCCGCCGCGAGACTCCTGTGGCGGCGCCTCTCCCACCATCCGCAAGAATGGCCGAGCAACCCTTACGAAAGGGTAAAGCCCGCCCGACCCAGGCGGTGCCGCCAGCCTGACAGAATCAGAAAGAGCAGCCGCGCAGCGCCTCGCGGGCGACGCCGGCGCGTCTGGCTGCGGCATCTGGCATTTATTCCTACCGTCTCCTATCCTCGCCTCCCTCTTTCCCAACCTCGCGAGGAAGCCATGGACAGAGCCGGGCATCTTGGGGAGACCATCACCTTTCGGCCGCGGCCGCTCGTGGTGGCGTGGGCGGGGGAGGATCTGGCGCGGGCCAGGGGGCTGCGCGCCTACTCGCGGCAAAGACGAACCCGAGGCTCCCCTGGCCGCCGGCCTGAGCCCGTGGCGCACGCGCCGCCGGCACCGGCCTCGCCCCCGAGCTCGACCCCGCGGCGCCGCTCCGCCGTGGCAAAGACGAACCCGAGGGGCGGCAAGGGATACCCGCGACCGTTCACAGGCTAGCAGCCGGAGCCGCAACCCGCCGGGGCGACGGGTTCACTCCGCAGTGACCGTACGAGGAGCCGTCTCCGCGTCATGAGAGGCCGGCCACCGTTTGTCGATCCCACCTGGCACCGCGTCACCCGGCACCGCGCTGCCGCTGTAAAGTCGAACCCGAGAGGCCGGTCGCCGTCCCCACTTTGCCTCACAGCTCCCTCGGACGGAGCGCGTGAAGCTCACGCTGACCGGATCGCCCGCTCCGGGGCCAGCAGGCGGGAAACTCGGACCTTGAGCGTGTTCCTGACCTGACAGAAGCAGAGCCGTGGGCAGGGGCCGCGGCGTGGGGCGAGGGTGCTTCCCCGCCACGGCAAGCCCATCAACCTTTCATTGATTCCACCTGGCGCCACTTCGACCCTACGGAGACCGTCACGGGCATCGGCACGGACGAACCCGACACGGCCACGGCGTTGGCGCCCGCCCCGGCGGAAGCGGGCGGCAAACCCGAACCCGGGCCTCGCCTCGAGCTGACAAAAGGAGAGAAAGCAAGCCGCGCAGCGCCCGCGGAGCGGAGGGGGCGGGTGCGCGTCATCGGCGTCAGCGGCGCAGGGGGTCAGCCCTTTTTCGATTTCAGCAGCCAGGAGATCAGCCACACCGGCACCACCACCACGGCACCCAGCAGGATGTAGGTGACCGCGCGGCCGATATAGGTCTCGACATTGCCCACGAACTCCCGGGCCTGGTCGACGACCCAGCCCAGGATCTGCTGCGGCGAGATATCGAAGAAGGCCAGCACGGCGCCCACCACCAGCGACCAGATCAGGAGCTTGATGACGGTGCGAAAGTCGATCCGTGCCATCGCTCAGCCTTGCTCCGGCACTGGGGAATGGGGGAAAGTCGTTGGCGCGAGGGGCATTGAAGAGACCGACCGGCTAGGGACATGCGTCGGGTGATATAGGCAAGCGAAAGCCCCCGAGGCAAGGCGGGCGGGAGGTCGGGCTGTGCGCTGGACGAGATCGATGACGCTCCTGGGCGTTCATGCCGAGGGCGAGATCGGCAAGGTGCTGACCGGCGGCGTGCTGCCGGGCGAAGTGCCGGGCGGGACCATGCTCGCAAAGCTGCGCCACCTCAACGAGGTCGACGACAGCCTGCGCCGCTTTTGCGTGCTGGCGCCACGCGGCACGCCCGAGGCGTCGGTCAACCTGCTGCTGCCGCCCTGCGAGGCGGAGGCCCATGCCGGCTTCATCGTCATGCAGCCCGACCAGTGCCACGCCATGTCGGGCTCGAACGCCATCTGCGTCGCCACGGCCCTGCTCGAGACCGGCATGGTGCCGATGACGGAGCCCGAGACCGAGCTGGTGCTCGATACCGCGGCGGGCCTGGTGCGGGCCCGCGCCACCTGCCGCGACGGGCGCTGCGAGAAGGTCTCGCTGGCCATGCCGGCAAGCTTCGCCGAGGCGCTCGACGTGGCGGTCGACGTGCCGGGACTGGGGCAGGTGCGGCTCGACATCGCCTTTGGCGGTGTGTTCTATGCTCTTGTCGACCCCGCCCCGCTGGGCCTGTCGATCGGGCCGGCCAGCGCGCGCCGGCTGGTCGAGGCCGGCATGACGATCCTCGCCGCGGCGCGCGCGCAGATCGTGCCCGAGCATCCAGAGCGGCCGGGCCTGCGCGGCCTTGCCTATCTCATGTGGTGCGGGCTGGACGGGGAGGGGTCGCGCAACGCCACGGTCATGCCGCCCGGCCGGCTCGACCGCTCGCCCTGCGGCACCGGCAGCTCGGCGCGGCTCGCCGTCCTGCACGCCCGCGGCCAGGCAGCGGCCGACACCCGGCAGGTCTTTCGCTCCGCCATCGGCACCCGCTTCGAGGCTTTGATCGAGGGGGTGACGCGTGTCGCCGGTCGCCCCGCCATCCTGCCGCGCATCGCCGGGCGCGGCTTCATGTTCTCGCGCGAGGAGATCGGCCTCGACCCGGCCGACCCGTTCCCGCTCGGCCATGCCCTCTCCGATAGCTGGGGGCCGGGCGCGGCGGAGCTCTGAGCAGGCCCGCCATGCGGCGGGGCCGGTGGCCCGCGCCTGCGCCGGCCGGTAGACAGGGGGCGGACAGGCCGCGGCAGGGCAGGCGATGCGATCATCCCCGAGCAGCACCAGCGAACCGCTCGACCACGCGGCGGTGCGCTCGATCATCCTGGGCATCCTGCTCGCGATCTTCCTGTCGGCCCTCGACCAGACCATCGTCGCCACCGCCCTGCCGACCATCGGCAGGCAGCTCGGCGGGGTGGAGCATCTGAGCTGGGTGGTCAGCGCCTATCTGCTCGCCGCCACTGCCGCCACGCCCCTCTACGGCAAGCTCAGCGACATCCACGGCCGTCGCGTCACGCTCCTCTCGGCGATCCTCATCTTCATGGCGGGCTCGCTCGCCTGCGCGCTCGCACCCACCATGCCGCTGCTGATCCTCGCCCGCGCGCTGCAGGGGCTGGGCGGTGGCGGGCTGATCTCGCTCGCCCAGACGATCATCGCCGACGTGGTCTCGCCCCGAGAGCGCGGCCGCTACCAGGGCTACATTGCCACCGTCTTCGTCACCTCGAGCATCGCCGGGCCGGTGCTGGGCGGCCTGTTCGCGCGCCATCTGCACTGGTCGCTGATCTTCTGGATCAACCTGCCGCTGGGCCTGCTGGCCCTCTCGATGACCGCCTCCGCGCTCAGGCGCCTGCCGCGCCACGAGCGGCCGCACCGGCTCGACCTGCCGGGTGCCGCCCTCATGGTGGCGGCGGCGGTGAGCTTTCTCCTTGCGCTCGGCTGGGGCGGCGTGCGCTATCCATGGCTGTCGGCGGAGATTCTCGGGCTGGTCGGCGCCTCGGCGGTATTCTGGGCGCTCTTCGCCCAGCGCATCGCCACCGCACCGGAGCCCTTCCTGCCGCTGGTCGTGCTGCGCGACCGGGTGGTCGCGACCGGCACCGCCGCGGCGAGCTTCGCCATGGGCACGCTGATCGGCCTTTCCATCCACGTGCCGGTCTATCTCGAGCTGGTACGCGGCCTCGAGCCCGACGAGGCCGGCATGGCGCTGATTCCGCTGATGGGCGGGACCGTCGTCGGGGCCACCACCTCCGGCCGGGTCATGTCCAGGGTGCGGGCCTACAAGCGGCTGCCGCAGGCCGGCCTGCTCACGGCCTGCGCTGCCCTCGTGCTCCTTGCCATCAGCCCCGGCGGCCTGCCGTTCGCCGTCGACGAGACGCTTTTCGGGCTGGTCGGCGCCGGCCTCGGCACGGTCCTGCCGGTGGCCACGGTGGCGATCCAGAACGCGGTGGCGCCCCACCAGATGGGTACCGCCACCGCCTCGATGAACTTCTTTCGCCAGCTGGGTGCGGCGATGCTGGTGGCCCTCTTCGGCGCCATCCTGACCGGCGGCGGCGGTCTTGGCGGCGAGGGTCACGGGGTGGATGCGGCAGCGTTCGTCGCCGGTCCCGACGCCGTGGCCGCCCATGGCTGGGTCTTCGCCACCGCCGCCCTGGCGCTCGCCGTCTCTTTCCTCTGGTTCCTCGCGATGCCCGACCGGCCGCTACGCAGCACCGTCGACAAGACCGCGCCCGACGGCGCGTGAGCTGTTGCCTCAGCCCGGCCGCTGGATGAACTCGAGGATGATGTTCTCGCTCTCCCAGTAGAGATAGGCGATCTTGCGGCCCTTGTTGGGGCCGTTATCGATCGCCACCACCTCGCCCATCAGCTGCCATCCCCAAGGCTCGCAGGCGGCGACTGCCGCCGCCATGTCGAGGATGTCGAGGGCGATGTGCATGGCGCCGGCGTCGCTCGTCCGGTACTGCGCCCGTCCTTCGGGCTCGGCGAACGCCAAAAGCTCCAGCGTGTGGCCGTGCCCCTTGAGATAGGCGATCTCCACCCGGGCATAGCCGAGCCCGCTGATTGCCCCGACCACCTCGGGGTCGCGCGGCGCGATCGACACGAGCTCGAAGCCCAGCACCTCGGTGAAGAACGCCACCGAGCGCTGCAGATCGCTTACCGAGATGCCCGTATGATTGAAGCCCGCCACATCGATGCCGGCCATGCCCGCCTCCCTTGTCGTTGTGGCCGCCACTCTAGATCGATTCCCGACATGCCGGAATTACCCGCTGCAGGCCACCGCGCCGCGCGAGGCGGCGCGGGCGTGGGCAGCTTCTCCGGCATTGCCGAGGAGGGCATGGTAGGCACGGGAGCCGATGAAGCAGCCCACAGTGCGCTTCCCGGCGTGCCGTCCACTGCGGCAGACTCCCGGACCGCGTGCCCGTGTCGGGAAGCATGGTTTCATCGAGGGGCGTCCGGAGCGCCGTCTGGAACGGCTGCGCGCAGGGTCGGGCAGGGATGTGGGCGGTCGCGCTCACGCTGCCGGCTCGGGAGATGGAGCGGGACCGCATCGTCGAGAGCAAGCTCGCGGGCGCCGGCATGTCGCCGGCGAGGAAGAGCCCAGCCTGCTATCCCTGGCGCGGGGCGGGGCCGGGCGCCCGTGTCCGTCATCCTGCCCTAGCCCTCCGGCGCGCGGACGCGTAAACCGGGCAGCACGGATCTTGCAGACACGAATCTTGAAAATGGGTGGACAGGAGCGATGGCCGGAAGCGTCAACAAGGTGATCCTGGTGGGCAATCTGGGGCGCGACCCGGAGGTGCGTTTCACCCAGAACAACCAGAAGATCGTCCATCTGTCGGTCGCGACCTCCGACCGCTGGCGCGACCGCCAGTCGGGCGAGAACCGCGAGCGCACCGAGTGGCACCGGGTGGTTATCTTCAACGAGAACCTGGCCGACGTGGCCGAGCGGTTCTTGAGCAAGGGCCGCACCGTCTATCTCGAGGGCAGCCTGCAGACCCGCAAGTGGACCGACCAGCAGGGGGCGGAGAAGTACACCACCGAGATCGTCCTGCAGCGCTTCCGCGGCGAGCTGGTGTTGCTCGGCGGCGGGCGTGGCGAGGGTGGCGGTGACGATTACGCCGGTGGTGGCGACGACTATGGCGCTCCCGCGCCGCGCGGTGCCGGCGGCGGTCCTCGCGGCGGCGGCATGGGCGGCGGCGGCGGCGGCCGCGGCCCCTCCGGCCCCGCCGGCGGCGGCGCCCGGCCCGGCCCCCTCAACGACGAGCTGGACGACGACATCCCGTTCTGAGCAGGCGGTATCAGGCAAGGGGCTCGTAGGGCGGGCCCCTTGCTCGTTCAGGTTCCGCGCCCCCGGCAAGCTCGCCTGAAGAGCTGAGGAGCGGCTGAACACCCACCGCCGCCAGCCGACATAAAGCGGGGATCAAGAGCGGCGCGCAGCGCCCAGCCCCGCTGTTCGTGCTGATCGGAAAGCGCCCTAGCGCGGGGCGGGGACGTAAGCGACCGTCTCGCCGCAATAGTGGGCGAGCAGCTCCTCACGCTGCACGAGGCTGGCTGTGGGCACCGCGGCGACAATCGCCGGCAAGGCGTTCTTGAGCAGGGCGAGCGACAGCGCCACCTCGTGGCGGTGCTCGTCGCACTCGCAGTCACTCGCGGTCTCCACCAGCGAGAAGGCTACAGCCAGCATGCCGAGCGCAGACGGAAGATCGGCAGCCGCCATCGTCGCCAGCGCTCGCTCCAGGCGACTCAGTACCTCGTGGCTCGCCTTGGCACCTCTCTTCGCGGAGCCGCGCAGGCAGTCCTGAAGCGCGTCCAGCACGGCTTCGGCATCGCCGTCCTGCTGCTCGACCGGAAGAGGAGAACTCCGCCCGCTCATGTCGTTTCTTGTCCGTTCTCTCGTGCACCAATGCGTCTGGCATTATCGCGCCCAACGGTAGTCAAGTCGTTCAACTAGGACAACTCCCAATAGTCTATAACGAGGGGAACCCCCGCCGCCTCGATGCGGTTGAGCACAAGCAGGTGCGCGCCTGCTGTTGTTGGGAGTTCCGTGCCATGGCGCCCAGACCCTACTGGTCCGGACATGTCCGCCTTTCGCTGGTGACCTTCGCGGTCCGTCTCTATCCGGCGATCGAGACGCGCGGCGAGATCAGCTTCAGGCAGATCCACAAGCCCAGCGGCGAGCGCATCCGCTACCAGAAGGTGGTGCCGGACCTGGGGCCGGTGGATCGCGACGAGATCGTCAAGGGCTTCGAGTACGAGAAGGGCGAATATGTCCTGCTCGAGGATGAGGAGCTGGCAGAGCTCAAGCTGGAATCCTCGAAGACCATCGAGCTGGTGCAGTTCGTCGAGAGCGGCGAGATCGACGCGATCTATTTCGACCGGCCCTATTTCCTGACCCCCGACGGCAAGCTCGGCGAGGAGGCCTACCGGATCGTGCGGGACGCGCTCAAGGCGGCCCGGAAGGTGGCACTGGGGCAGGTCGTGCTGTCCGGGCGGGAGCGCATCGCCGCCATTCGCCCCTGCGGCCGGGGCCTGGTGCTGGAGACTCTGCGCTATGCCGAGGAGATCCGCGAGGCGGACGCCTATTTCGAGGGCGTGGGAACAGGCAAGGGCGAGAAGGAACAGCTCGAGCTGGCGCAGAGCCTGATCGAGAAGAAGAGCGGCCCCTTCGAGCCGGAGCAGTTCCACGACCGCTACAAGGAGGCGGTGCAGGAGCTGGTCCGCGAGAAGCTCGCAGGCAGGAAGGCCGGCGGCAGGGGGCGCAAGGGCCGAGCCGCCGCCGAGATCGTCGATCTCACCGAGGCTCTCAAGCGCAGCGTAGCCGGTAAGGGCGGCGACCCGGGCGGCTCGTCGGGCAAACGTGGAGGCGGCAAGGGAAGCGCCTCGTCCAAGCGCAAGTCCGGCAGCCGCGCCGCCTGAGTGCCTGGTACGCCCGGGAGGCGGGTATGAACGGCAGAGCCGCTGGCAGGGCGGATCGTTTGACAGAGTATCGCCGCAAGCGCGACTTTCGTAGCACCGCCGAGCCGGAGGGCACCGCCACGGGGGCTGGCGGAGCGGCATTGCGCTTCGTCGTCCAAAAGCACGCGGCGCGTCGCCTGCACTACGATTTCCGTCTCGAGCTCGACGGGGTCCTCAAGAGCTGGGCCGTCACCAGAGGGCCGAGCCCCGATCCCGCCGATAAGCGCCTCGCCGTTCATGTCGAGGACCACCCGCTGGACTATGGCAAGTTCGAGGGCGTGATCCCGGCCGGACAGTATGGCGGCGGCACCGTCATGCTGTGGGATCGCGGGACATGGGAGCCGGAGGGCGATCCCCGCAAGGGCTACGATGAGGGCAAGCTCAAATTCCGTCTCAAGGGCAGGCGGCTCAAGGGCGGCTGGACGCTGGTGCGGATGGGCGGCCGGGCCAAGGCGGAAAAGCGCGACAACTGGCTCCTGATCAAGGAGAAGGACCGTGCAGCGAGGCCAGGCGAGGGTGATGCCGCCTACCAGTCCTTCGAGCGCAGCGTCGCCTCGCGGCGCACCATGGACGGCATCGCCAAAGCGGGCGACCGCGTCTGGAAGGGCGCGGACCGGGATCGCGAGACCAGGCCGGCAGCCATGCCGCCGAGGAAACCGGGGCGGCGCAGGAGCGACGAGCTGTCGGACTTCGTGGCACCCCAGCTCGCCACGCTGGTCGAGGCGGCCCCGCGCGGCGAGGCCTGGCTGCACGAGATCAAGCTGGACGGCTATCGCCTGCTCTGCCGGATCGAGGAAGGCAAGGTTCGTCTGCTGAGCCGCAACGGGCAGGACTGGACGCGGCGCTTTCCCGCCATCGCCGAGGCCGCGCGCAGGCTCGAGACGCACGCCGCCATGCTGGACGGGGAGGCGGTGGCGCTGCTCGAGGACGGAAGGCCCAGCTTCGGCGCGCTGCAGCGCAGCCTCGAGGAGGAGCGCGGCGGGGAGATCGTCTTCTTCGCCTTCGACCTTCTTCACCTCGACGGGGAGGATCTGCGGCGAGAGCCGCTGGAGAATCGCAAGCAGCGCCTCGAGGCGCTGCTTGGCGGAAGCCGTGGACCGATCCGCTATCTCGACCATCAGGCAGGCTCGGGGGCGCCGTTCCTTGCCGCGGCCTGCGAGATGGCCCTCGAAGGGGTGGTCTCCAAACGGCGCGACCGGCCCTACACCTCTGGCCGCAACCGCAACTGGCAAAAGTCGAAATGCGTCGAGCGGCAGGAGTTCGCGATTGTCGGCTTCACCCACCCCAAAGGCGGCGGCAAGGGCGTGGGCGCGCTGGCCCTGGCCCTGCGGGGCAAGGGCGGCTTTCGCTATGTGGGCCGCGTCGGTACCGGCTTCGATGCGGCGGCGGCCGCGGCGCTGCGCGATCGGCTGGAGGCGATCGTCGTGCGCGATCGCCCCGTCGAGGACGTGCCGGCGTTACAGCGGCGCGGTGTCCACTGGGTCGAGCCGCGCCTCGTAGCAGAGGTCGAGTACCGCGCCTGGACCGACCAGGGCAGGCTCCGCCATGCTTCCTATGTGGGTTTGCGCGAGGACAAGGATGCTGGCCAGGTCACCGGCGAGACGGCGCAGCCGGCCGAGCCGGCTTCACGTAGCGGAGGCAGCGGAAAGAACGTGCGGATCGCGGGTGTCCGGCTGAGCAACCCTGCCAAGGTGCTGTGGCCGCGCCAAGGCGTCACCAAGCTGGCTTTGGCGGAGTACTGGCAGCGGGTCGAGCCGGCGATCCTCGCGCATGCGGCGCGGCGCCCGCTGACGCTTGTGCGCTGTCCCGAAGGACGCAAGCGCAGCTGCTTCTACCAAAAGCACGCCACTGACGGTCTGCCCGAGGCGTTGCGCCGGGTGGCGATCGCGGAGAAGGCCGGCAAAGCCGACTATCTCTATGCGACCAACCTCGCCGGCTTCGTGGCCCTGGCCCAGATGGGTGTGCTGGAGGTGCATCTGTGGGGGGCCAAGGTGGACCGGCCGGAGCGCCCTGACCGGGTGATACTCGATCTCGATCCCGACGAGGGGCTGGGCTGGGAGCGAGTTGTCACGGCGGCCCTCTCGGTGCGCGATCGGCTCGAGGCGCTGGGTCTCGAGAGTTTCGTCAAGACCACCGGCGGCAAGGGCCTGCACGTCACCGTGCCCATCCTGCGGCGCTACGGCTGGGACGCGGTCAGGGATTTCGCCAAGGGCATCGCCACGCAGCTCGCCAAGGAGGAGCCGGAGCGCTACACCGCGACGATGGCCAAGAGTGCCCGTCGCGGGCGGATCTTCATCGACTGGCTTCGCAATGCCCGCGGCAGCACGGCCGTCGCTCCCTACAGCCCGCGTGCCCGCGAGGGGGCTACGGTCGCCACGCCGGTGAGCTGGGGCGAGCTGGAGATGGGTGTCGAGCCGGCCGGATTCACCGTCGAGACGGTGCCCGGGCGGCTCGCGCAGACCGGCGATCCCTGGAGCGGGATCGGCCGGGTCAGGCAGGGCCTGCCGCGCCGGCGATGAGCTCCGGCGCGGCAGGCTGTCCGCTCAGTGGATGTCGTCGGCGGCGCCCATCGCCTCGCGCAGCTTTTGGGTGTTGAAACCCGCATCCCGCGCTGCCTTGAGGATCGGCGCCTCCTTGCGGGTGCACAGGTCGATCGCCGCCGGCAGCTGCTCGGCCACGTCGAGCGGGATCACCACCGAGCCGTGGCGGTCGGCGTGGATCAGCTCGCCCGGGCTGACCTTCATACCGTGCACCTCGACTGGAAGATCGATCTCCTCGACCCGGACGAAGGCGTGGCTGGGGCCGACGCGGCCGGCCAGGAGCTGGAAGTCGGTCGCCACCGCGTCGAGGTCGCGGATCGAGCCGTTGGTGATGCAGCCGAGCACGCCCAGGCCCTTGTGGACGGCGGTGTTCACCTCGCCCCAGAAGGCGCCGAAACCGGGCTCGTCGTCGAGATCCTGGAGGATCGTGATGGTGGGCTCGCCGGGCCGTGCCGCCACATAGTCGTAATAGTCGAGCCGCAGCTTCTTGAGCTCGGCGGCAGGCCGCTTGGAGGGCTCGGTGGAGCGTATCGTGCAGGTGCGCGCGAAGCCCACCATCGGCTTGAGCTGCGGGAACGCGCAGACGAACGGGCGGAAGGAGTAGCCGAAGCCGCGGCGCTGCGGCGCCACCACCTCGAGGGCGTTGCAGATGGTCGGCGTGTCGAAGGCGGCGAGGTGGTCGAACAGCTTCTGGTCGATGGCCATCGAAGGCTCCCGGTTGGTGCTCAGCTGAGCAGGTTGTCGATTTCCGTCTGGTCGAGCCCGCTGCGCCGGGCGGCGGCGAGAATGGCCTGCCAGGTCTCGTCGGCGAGCGGGATGCCTTCCGCCGTCCGCTGGGCCGCGGTCTGGCGCTCCTTGTCGCCGGGGATGAGCAGGCCTTCCTGCGGGTCGATCGGCTCGGCGTCGCGGATCCAGGCGATGAAGGAGCTCACGCTGTCGGCAAAGCTGTTGCCGGTATCGAACTCTTTGGGGTCGAGATAGATCGACAACATGCCGTTGTGGAACACGCCATTGGGATCGCCGGCGCCGCCCGAGCCGGTGAGCGCGCCGGCCAGGAGATCGCAGGCCAGCGCCAGGCCCGAGCCCTTGTGCTCGCCGAACGCCCGCATGGCGCCCGATCCCTTGCGCGGGTCGGGATAGCCGCCGCCGGCGGAGGGGCCGTAGAGGACGCTGGTATCGCCGGTGAGCCGGCCGTCCTCGGCAACCAGGGCCGTGTCGGGGATCGGCTTGCCACCCTGCTGGGCGACCAGGCACTTGCCCTCGGCCACCATCGAGGTCGCGAAGTCGAGCACGAAGGGCCGGTCGTCGCCGGTGGGCACGCCGATGCACACCGGGTTGGTGGAAAAGCGCCGGGAGCGGGCGCCGAAGGGGGCCACGAGCACCGAGTTGGCGGCGTTGACGAAATGGATGGAGACGATGCCCTCCTCGATCGCCATCTCGGCGAAGTCGCCGATCCGGCCAAGATGGCCCGAGGCGCGGATCGCCACCACGGCCATGCCCCTGGCCTTGGCCCGCTCGATGCCGAGTCTGCAGGCCTCGGGGCCGATGGTCTGGCCGAAGCCGTGCTGGCCGTCGACGATCAGGAGCGTGTCGCTGTCCTTGGCCAGCTGGACGTGCACGCCGGCCTTCACGAGGCCCTGCTGCAGCCACTCGAGGTAGCGGGGGACGCGGATCACGCCGTGGCTGTCATGGCCCGTCAGGTTGGCCCGAGAGAGATAGAATGCAATGTTCTGGGCCTCCTCGCTCGGGCATCCGGCCTTCTCGAACGTCGCCGTGACGAGCCGGCGCAGCGGCTCCACCGCAATGGTGGCCATCTGGTCCCTCCCTGTTCTGTGGCCCTCTTTCTGGTCCGCTGGACCGGACGGGCACCAAGCGGCTTAGCCGCCCCGGAGGGCCGCGTCAAAAGCCGTGAACGGGAGGCTGGTCACGATCTTTGCAGCACCACGCAGCGGAGATGGGGCCGCCACGAGGCGCGAGCCCGGCCGCTCCCTCGTCATCGCGGCGGTTCGGGCTTGCGCGCCGTTCTCAGGGCAGGGCGCTGCGCGACGCGTCGAGGGCCAGGGAGGTCGCCGCATCGAGACTGTCGGCGAGCTGGCGCCAGGCGCGCCGGACCGCGGCGTCGAGGCTGCCGTCGGGCATGGCGACGCGGATCCGTATCGCCACGTCCTCGACATTGCTGAGATTGTGGATGACGAACTTGAACAGCGCCGTGCGCTCCGTCGTGCCCTCGCCGTCCAGCATGACCGCGACGAGATCGACCCCCTCGCAGCAAGGATCGTTAATCGTTGGCTGGTATAGTTGTCGCATCAGGGCCGCTGCTCCGGCAGCACGACATGGGCCGCGATTTCAACCTATACTGTGCCGCATGGTCCCGGAAGGGACTAAAACGCGCGACTGGACGTCCTGACGTAAGCGTCGTGCGCATTGTCCGCATCGGGGTTGCCGAAGCGGTGGCGGAGCCGCCCGGGGGTAGAGACCGCCGGAGGAAGCGGGTCGGACTGGAGAAAAACCGGGGGTCGGATGGAGAAGAACTGGCGCGCCCGGCAGGATTCGAACCTGCGACCGTCCGCTTAGAAGGCGGATGCTCTATCCGGCTGAGCTACGGGCGCCCGGCGGCTCTTATAGCAGCCGCACGGCCGGCCTGCCACGGCGTGGTCAGGCGCGGCGAATGAAGTTCTCGGCGTAGGACTTGGGGCGCACAACGCGCTCGCGGGGGCGGCTGATGGTGAAGTCGATGCCGCGGCGCTCGCAGTAGGCCACCGCCTCCTCGCGGGTCTTGAAGCGCAGCTGCACCTGCTGGTCGGTATCGTCCGAGCCGATCCAGCCGATCAGCCGGTCGGCCTCCTTGCGGGCCTGGGGCTCGAACTCGACGATCCAAAAGCGGGTCTTGTGGCGTCCGGAAGACACTGCCGGCTTGGCGGGCTGATAGATACGTGCCTGCATCGTCGCGATGATCCCGGTGAAGATGAGCTTTTTGGAAGCCGCTCTGTGACCTATCCGGCGCCGGCGGCGCTGGCAAGGCCCTCGCCCGCAGAGCCCCATTGCTCGCGCAGCCTTGGGCGCTGCGACTCGAGATAGAGGAGCGTCACGACCCCGCTGGCGCCGGTGATGCGGCCCTGGTGCAGCAGCGCGAACGCCTCGGTCGCAGGCAGGACATGGGTGCGAATGTCCTCGTGCTCCCCGGCCACGCCGTGCACGCCGCCGCATGCGGGCGCATCGACCTCGCCGATGAAGGCCGTGACGTGCTCGGAAGCGCCACCCGGGCTCGACCACCACGAGACCGCCCGCTCGAGCCGTCGCGCCTCGAGGCCGCATTCCTCGGCAAGCTCGCGGCGGGCCACCTCCTCGGGGCTCTCGCCTTCCTCAGAGAGGCCGGCCGCCGCCTCGAGGAGCCACGGGCTCTCCGGCCCGTCGATGGCGCCGGCGCGGAACTGCTCGACCAGCACCACCAGGTCCCGCCGCGGATCGTAGGGCAGGATGGTCACCGCCCGACGCTGGCGGAAATATTCCCGGCGCAGAGGCTCGCTCCAGCCGCCGGCGAACAGCTCGTGGCGCAGGGTCAGCACCTCGAGCCCGAAAAAGCCGTCGTGGACGGACCGGCGTTCGAGGATCTCGAGCCGCCGCGGACGGTCCTTGCCCAGACTCACCGCGCGGTCAGCTGAAGGCTTTGAAGGTGATGACGGTGAAGGTGTCCTTGACCCCGGCCAGGGTCTGGACGCTGCTCGTCACGAAACGGCCTATATCGACCTCGTCGTCGAGGTGGAACTTCATCAAGAGATCCCACTGGCCGGAGACCGAGTAGACCTCCGAGACCTGCTCGATGGACTGCACGGCCTCGTCGGCCACCTCGTAGGCGTGGCCGAGCTCGCACTTCACCATGACGAAGATCGTCTGCATCACTCGGCCCTGGTGGAACGGCTGGCGGGGCGGACGGGCACCGGCTGCAGCAGGAATCGCGGCACATGATCGCCCAGACCCACCACCGGCTCGTCCTTCTCGCGGGCCGGCCGTACGGGCTCGCGGGCGGGCCGTGCAGGCCGAGCTGCGCGCGGCGACCGGGCGGGTGCAGGCTCCGGCTGCGGCTTCGGCGGAGCGGGACTCCTGACCGCAGCGGCCTTCGGCTCGCGAAACCGCGCCGGCTCGGGAGCCGGAGCGGGTGCTGCCTCGGGCGCCGCGTCCTCGACGGGCCGGGCCTCGCCATGCTGGCCGCGCCGCCGTTCGTCGCCGCGCGGGGCACGGGGCGCCGACCTGGCGTCGACGTCCAGATCGAGCCGCTCGACCGGCCGGCCGACCAGCTTCTCGACATTGGCCAGGAACTTCTCGTCGTCGCCCGAGACCAGGGTGAAGGCGCGGCCCTTGCGGCCAGCGCGGCCGGTGCGGCCGATCCGGTGGACATAGTCCTCGGCGTTCATCGGGACGTCGAAATTGATGACCACCGGCATGTCGCTGATGTCGAGGCCGCGCGCAGCCACGTCGGTGGCGACGAGGAAATCGATGGTGCCCGAAGTGAACTGGTCGAGGGTCGCCTGGCGGTGGACCTGCTCGAGGTCGCCGTGCAGGTCGCGGGCATTCAGGCGGTTCTGCTGCAAGAAGCGCATGACGCCGGCAATGTCGCGCTTGCGGTTGCAGAACACGATCGCCTTCTCGACATCGTGGCGGCGGATCAGCGCGATCAGGGCCGCGCGCTTCTTCTCGCGCGCCACCTCGATCACCCGGTCCTCGACCAGCTCGGCGCTGCTGGTCTTGCGCTGGACGCGGATCTCGACCGGGTCGCGCAGAAAACGGTCGGCGAGGCGCCGCACCTCCGGCACCATGGTGGCCGAGAACAGCAGGGTCTGCTTGCGCTTGAGGAGCTGGTTCACGATCCGCTCGACGTCGGGCATGAAGCCCATGTCGAACATCCGGTCGGCCTCGTCGATCACCAGGATCTCGACACCGCCCAGCAGCACCTTGCCGCGCTCGAACCAGTCGAGCAGGCGGCCCGGCGTGGCGATGAGCACGTCCACGCCCTTGTCGAGCAGCTTTTCCTGATCGCCCATGCCGACGCCGCCGATCAGCAGCGCCATGCTCAAGCCCAGATGCTTGCCGTAGGTCTCGAAATTGCGGGCGGTCTGGGTCGCCAGCTCGCGCGTGGGCGAGAGGATCAGCGAGCGGGGCATGCGCGCGCGCGCCCGGCCCGAGGCCAGGATGTGCAACATCGGCAGCGTGAAGGACGCTGTCTTGCCGGTTCCCGTCTGGGCGATGCCCACGAGGTTGTGGCCGGCCAGCACTTTGGGGATCGCCTGCGCCTGGATGGGCGTGGGCGTCTCGTAGCCGGCCTCTTCGATCGCCCTCATGATCTCGGGGCGAAGGCCGAGATCGGCGAAGCGAGTCGTCGTGTCAGTCGATATCAAGGAGTTCCAGTCGCACGTGCTCATAACGCGGGGAGTTGGCGTCGATGTAGGCAAAAATTGCACAATGTCAATGAAGACGCGCCTCATCTTGACATTCTTTCGGTCCGGGTGTGACTGCCGCGGCACCGGGACGGCACCGGAAGGCGGTGGCACCGGAGTGCTGCGGGAGATCGAGGATGCTGGTGCGACGCGACCGCAGTCTGCTGCTGGTGGTGGACATTCAGGCCCGCCTGGCGCCGGCCATTCACGAGGTCGAGCCGCTCGTCGGGCGGGTCGGGGTGCTGCTCGAGGCAGCCCGGCGGCTCGCGGTGCCGGTGATGGTCTCCGAGCAGTACCCGCAGGGGCTCGGCGCCACGATCGAGCCGCTCCAGCCGCGTCTGGAAGGGGCGCGCTTCCTCTCCAAGACGGCCTTCTCCTGCGCCGACGAGCCGCTGATCCACGCCGCCATCGCCCAGAGCGGCCGCGACCAGGTAGTGCTGTGCGGCACGGAGGCGCATGTCTGCGTCCTGCAGTCGGCGCTCGGCTTCCGGGCTCTGGGTCTCGAGGTCTTCGTGGTCGCCGACGCGGTAGGCTCGCGGCACCCGGAAAGCCGCGATCTGGCGCTCGCCCGGCTGCGCCACGAGGGTGTCGTCGTGGTGAACACCGAGATGGTGGTGTTCGAGTGGCTCCAGCGCGCCGCCACCGACGAGTTCCGCGCGGTGAGCCCGCTCATTAAGTAGGACGAGGCGATCCGGCGACTCCCGGCTGCCGGCAGGAAAGGACGCGAATGTCGCTCGAACCGTTGATCATGCTGCCAGGGCTGCTCTGCGACGAGCGTCTCTTTGCCGCACAGCTCGCCCCGCTGCGCGAGCTGGCGCAGGTGACCGTCGCCGACCTCACGCGAGACGACACGATCGCCGGCATGGCCCGCCGCGTGCTGGAGCGGGCACCGGAACGTTTCGCTCTGGCAGGGCTGTCGATGGGCGGCTATGTGGCACTCGAGATCATGCGCCAGGCACCCGGGCGGGTGAGCCGGCTGGCGCTGATGGACACCCAGGCGCGGCCCGACACGGCCGAGGCCAGCGCCATGCGCCGCGACCTCACGGCGCTGGTCGGGCGCGGCGGTTTCAGGGGGGTCTCCTCGAGGCTCATGCCGCGCCTGTTGCACGCCGAGCGGCTGCAGGACGAGGACCTCGTGGAGACCGTCAAGGCGATGGCCGAGGCCGTCGGCAAGGATGGCTTCCTGCGCCAGCAGGAGGCGATCATCGGGCGGATCGACAGCCGCCCGCATCTCCCGGCGATCGCCTGCCCGACTCTCGTGCTGTGCGGCCGCGAGGACGTCCTGACCGCGCCCGAGCTGCATCTCGAGATGGCAGCGGCCATTCCGCAGGCGACGCTGGTGGTGATCCCGCGGGCGGGGCATCTGGCGCCGATGGAGCGGCCGGAGCCGGTGACCGCACAGCTCCGGCTCTGGCTCAGGGGCTGAGCGCCAGGCGCCACTGGCGGCGCCGCTCGAGCACGCGGAACAGCGGCAGCAGAGCCGCGGCGGCGAGGATCATCGCGGCCGCCGCGTGGAGCGGCGCCTGCGGCGCGCCGGTGAGATCGCGGGCGAGTCCGGCCACCGCCGGCAGCGAGGCCATGCCCACATAGTAGATCGTGTAGAACACACCCATGCCGAAGGCGCGGTTCTCGGGACGCAAGGTCTGTGCCGGCAGCGCCATCAGCAGACCGCCCGGCGGGCCGAAGATGGCACCCAGCAGCACCAGTGAGGCGAGCGGCGCGACGTTGCCGGCGAGCAATGCTATGAGCAGCGCGGTACCGGCGAAGGAGGCCAGCATCGTGACGTTGGGCCGGCCGATCCGCGCGGCGAGCCAGGCGCCCAGCGGCAAAGCCGGAATGATCACCCAGCCGACGAGGCTGGAGGCGGCTGCAGCCTCGGCCACCGAAAGTCCGGTGGTCGCCAGGAAGGCCGGGGCGAAGCCCAGCACCACCACGAGGCAGGCGTTGAAGAGCGCCCAGATGATACCCGAGACGAGCAACGGCGGCAGCTCGCCCGGCCGGAACGTCGCCCGCCCGGCAGCTGGCGTCTCCTGCTCGCGGCCCTCGCGATAGAGGAGCGCGAAGAGCGCCAGGGACGAGCCGCAGAAGCCGGCGCCGGCGATCATCACCGCCGGAGCGCCCCAGGCCTCGCCGAGAGTGCCGAGGGCGACCAGCGACAGGGCGATGCCCAGCGGCCAGCCGGTCAGCAGCCAGCCCATGGCAACCACCAGCGCGCGGCCGGAGAAGCGGTCGGCGACGATCTTGACCAGCACCATGTTGAGGAGCGCGCCGCCGCTGCCCGACATCAGCCGGCCGACAAGCATGGGGGTCCAGCTTGCGGCAACCGCCATGAGGAGGCCGCCAGCGGTCATCAGCGCCAGGCCCAGGAGGACGATGCGTCGGTCGCCGAAGCGCCGCATCAGCCAGCCGCCCGGCAGCGAGACGAACACGCCGGGCAGCAGGTAGGCACCGATCAGGGTGCCAAGGAGGGCATAGTCGATGGCCAGGCTTTCGACCAGCAGCGGCCCGACGGTGGCCACGGTCTGGAACTGCAGGCCCATACCGACCCGCAACACCAGGCAAAGCGCCAGGATCGGCCAGGGCCCGGTCATCTAGGCGCCCGGGCGGTTGCGGTTTCCATGGCTCGCTGTCTTCCGCCGGTTGGACCACCCGCATCAGGGCGGTCGCCGGCGGCATCGTCAAGCGCTCCTGCGCATGGAAGGGGCGCGCGGCCGGCGGCTCAGACGTCGAGCTGCTTCACCAGTCCCGCATTCTCCTGGATGAAGGCGAACCGCAGCTCGGGGCGGCGACCCATCAGCTCGTCGACGAGCTGGGCCGGGGTCTTGCCCTCGAGCTCCTCGACCTGGACCTGGAGAAGCTGGCGCTTGCCCGGATCCATGGTGGTCTCCTTGAGCTGCGAGGGGTTCATCTCGCCCAGACCCTTGAAGCGGCCGACCTCGATGTTCTTCTTGCCCTTGAAGACGGTCCTCACGAGCCGCGCCCGGTCGGCCTCGTCGCGGGCGTAGGCGACCGTGCCGCCGTGCGAGAGGCGGTAGAGCGGCGGCTGCGCCAGATAGAGGTGGCCGCGCTCGACCAGCCGCGGCATCTCGCGGAAGAAGAAGGTCATCAGCAGGGCCGCGATATGGGCGCCGTCGACGTCCGCGTCGGTCATGATGATGACCTTGTCGTAGCGCAAATCGTCGCCGCGGAAATGCTTGCCCGAGCCGCACCCCAGCGCCGTCACCAGGTCGTGCAGCTCCTTGTTGCCGGCGAGCTTGTCGGCCGTCGCCGAGGCCACGTTGAGGATCTTGCCGCGCAGCGGCAGGATCGCCTGGGTGTCGCGGTTGCGGGCCTGCTTGGCGGAGCCGCCGGCGCTGTCGCCCTCGACCAGGAAGATCTCGGTGCCGTCCCTTGCGTCGCGGGCGCAGTCGGCGAGCTTGCCGGGCAGTCGCAGCTTGCGGGTCGCCGACTTGCGGCTGACCTCCTTGGCCTTTCGCCGCGCCATCCGCTCGTCGGCGCGGTTGACGATGTAGGCGAGAAGGGCATTGGCGGTGTCGCCATGCTCGCCGAGCCACAGCTCGAACCGATCCTTGACCGCGCCCTCGACCAGCCTGCTGACCTCGGTGCTGACCAGACGCTCCTTGGTCTGCCCCTGAAACTGCGGCTGCTTGATGAACAGCGAGAGGAGCACACAGGCCCCGCCCATCACATCGTCGGCGGTGATCTGCTGGCTCTTCTTCATGCCGGTGCGTTCGGCATGGGCCCGCAGGCCGCGCAGCAGCGCGCCGCGCAGGCCGGTCTCGTGGGTGCCGCCGAGCGGGGTCGGCACGGTATTGCAGTACCAGCCGGCGTAGCTCTCCTCGTCGAGCGGCCAGGCCACCGCCCATTCGACCCGCCCGCCATTCTCGAGCTCGGTCTCGCCGGTAAAGGGCTCGTCGACCACCAGCTCGCGGCCCTCGAGCTGCGAGCGCAGGAAGTCGGCCAGCCCGGCCGGAAAGTGGAAGGTCTCCTGCGCCGGCACGCCGGCTTTGGCATCCAGCAGGCTCTCGTCGCACTTCCAGCGGATCTCGACGCCGCGAAAGAGATAGGCCTTGGAGCGCGCCATGCGGTGCAGCAGGGCAGGCCTGAAGCGCAGCTCGGTGCCGAAGATCTCGGGGTCAGGCAGGAAGCTCACCGTGGTGCCGCGTCGGTTCGCCGTCTGGCCGACCGGCTCGACCGGCCCCTGCGGAACGCCTCGGCTGTAGCGCTGCTGGTAGACGGTTCGGTTGCGGGCGACCTCGACCACCAGCTCGACCGCCAGCGCATTGACCACCGAGACGCCGACGCCGTGCAGGCCGCCGGCAGTCGCGTAGGCCTTGGAGGCGAACTTGCCGCCCGAGTGCAGGGTGGTGAGGATGACCTCGAGGGCGCTCTTGTCGGGAAACTTGGGGTGCGGGTCGATCGGGATGCCGCGGCCATTGTCGCGAACCGTGAGGCGATTGTCGGCGCCAAGCTCGATCTCGATCCGATTGGCGTGGCCGGCGACCGCCTCGTCCATGGCGTTGTCGAGCAGCTCGGCCACCAGATGGTGCAAAGCACGCTCGTCGGTGCCGCCGATATACATGCCCGGCCGGCGCCGGACCGGCTCCAGCCCCTCCAGGACCTCGATGTCCTGGGCGGTGTAGCTGTCCTTGCCGGCGCTGTCGGGGACAAGGTCGAGAAGATCGTTCATAGAGGTCCGGCTGCTTGACGGGGCTCGTGCTTGACCACCTCGTGCGGCGTCATCACGATGCCATGTAAACCATTGAACGGGCGAATGCCATGATCGATCCGCAACGCATTCCGGCGGTCCGCACCCTGGCGATGCCCGCCGATACCAACCCTTCGGGCGACGTGTTCGGCGGGTGGCTCCTTGCCCAGATGGACATAGCCGCCGGGACGGTCGCCTTCGAGCGGGCGAAAGGCCGCGTGGCCACGGTTGCGGTCGACGCCATGGAGTTCCACAAGCCGGTCTTCGTCGGCGACGTTGTCAGCTGCTTTGCCGACATTATCCGCATCGGCCGGACCTCGATCACCATGCATGTCGAGGTCTGGGCCAAGCGCAGCCGCACCGGCGAGGAGGTGAAGGTGACCCAGGGCCGATTCACCTGCGTTGCCATCGGCGACGACCGGCGCCCCCGACCGGTGCCCGAGGAATAGGCGGCACCGGCCGGGCGGGCAAGTCTAGAGCCCGTAGTAGAGCTGGAACTCTACCGGGCTCGGCATCCGCTCGACCAGCTCGATCTCGCGGCGCTTCAGCTCGACATAGGCCTCGATCAGGTCGTGCGACATGACCTCGCCCCTGAGCAGGAAGTCGTGGTCGGCTTCCAGCGCGTCGAGGGCCTGGCCCAGGGTGCTGGCGGTGGTCGGCAGGTCGTCGATCTCCTCGGGCCGCAAGTCGTAGAGGTTGCGGTCCATGGCGTCGCCCGGCTCGAGCTTGCGCTCGATCCCGTCGAGGCCTGCCATGAGGATGGCGGTGAAGGCGAGATAGGGGTTGGCCGAGGGATCGGGGAAGCGCACCTCGACCCGCTTGCCGGCCGCCTGGGCAGCATAGGGGATACGAATCGCCGCCGAGCGGTTATGGGCGGCGAAGGCCAGCAGCGCCGGCTCGTCGAGATCCTTGCGCAGCCGCTTGTAGCTGTTGGTGGTGGGGTTGGTGAAGGCGTTGATGGCCGGGCCGTGCTGGATGATCCCGGCGATGAAGGAAAGGCAGGTGGGGCTGAGGTCGGCGTAGCCCTGACCGGCGAAGAGCGGCCGCTCGCCCTGCCACAAGGACTGGTGCACGGCCATCTGCGAGCCCGGCTCGTCGGCCACCGGCTTGGCCATGAACGAGGCGCTCTTGCCGTAGGAGGCCGCCACCTGGTGCACGACGTATTTGAGCGTCTGGACGCGGTCGGCGGTGGCCAGCAGGCCGCCGGGGGCGAAGCTGATTCGGCCCTGCTGGGCGGCGGCGGCATGGTCGTGGTGAACGCGGGTGAAACCCAGGCCGCAGAGGAGGGTCGCGATCTCGCCGCGGATGTCGCTCATGTGGTCCGTCGGCGGCATCACGAGCTGGGCTGTGCCGGGTCCGGGCCGATGGCCGGGATTGCCTCCGGCATAGGCCTGGCTCCCTGCGGCACGGCTCTCGCTGCCGGCAAGGCGGAAGCTCGCCGCAAGCGGCGTCACCTCGATCCGCACGTCGTCGAACAGGAAGAACCCCAGCTCGGCGCCGACCACCACGCGGTCGGCCGCCGGATGCCCGGCGAGCCATGCCTCGGCGCGCAATGCGGTGGAGCGCGGGTCGCGCTCGTAGCCCATCCCGGTGGCGGGCTCGGCGGCCTCGCAGAGCAGCACGAGCGACGGCTGGGCGCTGAACGGGTCGAGAAAGGCGGTCGCCGGGTCGGGCTTCACCAGAAGGTCGGATTCGCTCACGTCGCGCCAGCCGGGCACACCAGAGCCGTCGATCAGCAGCCCGTGCTCGAGAATCGCGGCGTCGACGCTGCCGGCGTCGATCGCGGTGTGGCGCCAGCGGCCGGCCAGGTCCGTGAAGCGCAGGTCGAGGATCCGCACGCCGTCGCGCTCGATCCGCTGGAGTATCTCGTCAGTGCTGCTCATTCGTATCGCCAGGTTCCATCGGGCGCCCTTTAGCGGAGGAAATCGCAATGGCCAACCCTCCGCCAGCCCGGAGCGCCCCGCAAGCAGAAAGGGCGGCCCCCGGGAGGACCGCCCTCGCGCTGCAGCGCCGTGCTGCTCAGCAATCGTAGTAGAGGAAGAACTCGTACGGGTGCGGGCGCAGGCGGATCGGGTCGATCTCGACCGAGCGCTTGTAGGCGATGTAGGTCTGGATCAGGTCCGGGGTGAAGACCTCGCCCTCGAGCAGGAACTCGTGGTCCGCCTCGAGCGCCTTGAGGGCGTCGTCGAGGGACTGGGGCGCCTGCCGGATCAGCGCTGCCTCCTCGGGGGGCAGATCGTAGATGTTCTTGCCCACCGGCTCGCCGGGATCCATCTTGTGCTTGATCCCGTCGAGACCCGCCATGAGCATCGCCGCGAAGGCGATGTAGGGATTGCACGACGGGTCGGGGCAGCGGAACTCGACGCGCTTGGCCTTGGGGCTGTCGCTGTACATCGGGATGCGGCAGGCGGCCGAGCGGTTGCGGAGCGACCAGGCGAGGTTCACCGGGGCCTCGTAGCCCGGCACCAGGCGGCGGTAGCTGTTGTTGGTGGGCGCCGCGAAGGCCAGCAGGGCAGGGGCGTGGTGCAGCAGGCCGCCGATGTACCAGCGCGCCAGGTCGGAGAGGCCCGCATAGCCCGCCTCGTCGGCGAAGAGCGGCTTGCCGTCCTTCCAGATCGACATGTGGCAGTGCATGCCCGAGCCATTGTCGCCGTAGAGCGGCTTGGGCATGAAGGTCGCCGTCTTGCCGTTCTGGTAGGCGACGTTCTTGACGACGTACTTGTACTTCATCTGGTGATCGGCCATCGCCAGCAGCGAGTCGAACTTCATGTCGATCTCGCACTGGCCGGCGGTCGCCACCTCATGGTGATGGCACTCGACGGTCAGGCCGATCTCCTGCATCACCAGCGCCATCTCGGCGCGCAGGTCGTTGAGGCTGTCGGTCGGCATGACCGGCAGGTATCCCTCCTTCGGCCGCACCTTGAACCCGAGATTGGGGCCTTCCTCGCGGTTGGTGTTCCAGTGCCCCTCGACCGAGTCGACATGGTAGCTGGAGAAGTGCTGGCCGGTGCCGTAGCGCACGTCGTCGAAGACGAAGAACTCGGCCTCGGGGCCGAAGAAGGCGGTGTCGCCGATGCCGGTCGACTTCAGGTAGGCCTCGGCCTTCTTGGCGATGCCGCGCGGGTCGCGGGGATAGAACTCCTTGGTCATCGGATCCTTGACGTCGGCGATCATCACCAGCGTCTTGTGCTCGGCGAACGGGTCGATGAAGGCGGTCGTCGGGTCCGGCGCCAGCAGCATGTCGGACTCGTTGATGACCTTGAAGCCGCGGATCGACGAGCCGTCGAAGCCCAGGCCCTCCTCGATGCGGTCGGCGCCGAAGGTCGCCGCCGGGTAGGAGAGGTGCTGCCACGCGCCGGGCATGTCGGTGAACCGGATGTCCACCATCTCGACCTCGTGCTCTTCCATCGCCTTGATGACGTCCTCGGACGTCTTGCAACCCAGAGTCATCTAAAGACCTCTTTTGTCGAACGTGTCCGTCTGGCGGACACGGGCCCATCTCGAACGGCGCCCGGGGCGCCTGTTCCTGCGGTTTCTCGTCGGCTCAAAGAGCGTCGGGGCCGCGCTCTCCGGTGCGGATGCGGACGGCCTCCTCGACCGGCATGACGAAGATCTTGCCGTCGCCGATGCGGTCGGTCCGGGCAGCCTGCTGGATGGCTTCCACGGCGCGCTCGACGATGCTGTCCTCGACGACGATCTCGATCTTCACCTTGGGCAGGAAGTCGACGACATATTCCGCACCCCGGTAGAGCTCGGTGTGGCCCTTCTGGCGGCCGAACCCCTTCACCTCGGTCACCGTCATGCCCTTGAGGCCGACTTCCTGAAGGGCCTCCTTCACCTCGTCCAGCTTGAAGGGCTTGATGACCGCCTCGATCTTCTTCATCCCCACGTCGATCTCCGCTCTTCGGCTAGCGTCCGCCGTGCCGGCAGCCCGCCTGCCCGACACCGGCCACCATGCACGGATCGTGCCAGTATGCCCGCAAGGCCCGGCGCCGGCTCTTCACGAGCCCGCGCCCAGCGCGAAGGCAGGCTGCTGCCTAGAAAATAGGCATTATGCCGTTTTATCCGGCAGCAACCGATCGTGGATCTGCGCGCTTGACTAGGGGGGCGCTTTGCGCCAAACAACGGCCCGCCACGTGGCGGGCGTAGCTCAGTTGGTTAGAGCGCCAGGTTGTGGCCCTGGAGGTCGGCGGTTCGAGACCGCTCGCTCGCCCCATTTCCCCCCTTCGTTCGTTACAGATCTCGTCAATCCGCCTCCATCACGCGATGGAGCGTCGTGTAGCGCTCGAGCTGTTCTGGATCCGGCTCGATGCCGAGACCGGGCTCGTCGCCCAGCGTCATGACACCGTCGATCACCGGTGGCAGCGGGCCGCACAGCGCGCTGCGCAGCGGATTGGCGTTGACGTCCACCTCGAGAAGACCGGCACCGCCGGCCGCGGCGAGCAGGTGCGCGGAGGCGAGCAGGCCCGGCGCCCCGCCCAGATAATGCGGGCAGTAGACCAGCCCTGCTTGGAGAATCGACCTTGCCACCGGCAGGGTGCCGCTGATTCCACCCCACTTGCAGGCATCCGGCTGCACGAAGCGCAGGGCTCCACCCGCCACGGCCGCCGCGAACTCGGCCTCGCCGCGAAGGTTCTCACCGGCCGCCAGCGGGATGCCGGCATCGGCCAGGCTGCGCCACATGCCCCAGGGCGTGTCGGCGGCGATCGGCTCTTCCAGCCAGTAGGGCTCGATCTCCTTGAGCTGGTCGATCATCGCCGGCGCGGTCTCGCTGGGCCAGGCCTGGTTGGCGTCCATCATCAGGCGCTCGCCCCGCCTGAGTGCGAGCCGGGCCGCCACGGCGTGGCGCCGGTCGCGCGCCGGATCGAAGCCGACCTTCATCTTAAAGGCGCGAAAGCCGGCCTCGCGCGAGGCGGCGATCAGCTCCGGCGCCACGTCGGGGTTGATGCCGCTCGCATAGGCGGGAAGCGAGGCGGCAGCCCCGCCGAGCAAGCGCCAGAGCGGCACCTCGGCGCGCCGTGCGGCAAGGTCCCACAAGGCCAGGTCGAGCCCCGCCAGGACCTGGGCCACCGGGCCCGGCTCACCGCCCTGGATGGCAAGACGGCGGAAGCGCTGGCTCAGGCGGGCGAACGTCTCGGGCGGCCGCTGCGGGGTCAGCTCGAGCAGGGCCGGAGCGATGGCCGTCTCGAGCAGCCGGGCACGATGCTCGGCACCGCAGGTCGGGTAGTTGCACCAGATCTCGCCCCAACCCTCGGCGCCGTCGCGGTCCTCGATGCGGACGAGCAGGCAGGGCCGGTCATGCATGTTGCCGATGGCGTTCATGACGGGCCGGTCGAGCGGTGCCCGAAGAAGATGCACGTCGATGCGTCGAGGAGCGATGGCCTCGAGTGAGGTCGGCAGGTTCTTCATGAGTTGACCCGGTTGGAGGTTTCACCCGCCGTCCGGCCCGATTGCCAAGCGGCAGTTGCGGGGGCGGGTCGGCTGTTGCAGGATGCCGCTACGGTCGGCTCAGAGCCGGCGGTCAAAAAAGAAGTCTTGCAGCTATCAGGGGGTGCATTCAATGATGAGATTCACCCGTCGGGGAACGCTAAAGGTCGGGCTCGGGGCCGTCGCAGGGACCTCGCTGCTCGGCAGCACGTCGCTGCGCGCCGAGATCCCGGTCAACGAGGCGACACCGCCTTCCTACAAGGTGGAGGACGGCGCATCGCTGCGCATCCTGCGGCCGGCCAAGTTCGTCCAGGGCGACGAGACGGTCTTTCTCGCCAACAGCAAGAAGTTCGAGGAGCAATACGGCGTCCCGGTCAAGGTCGACAGCGAGAGCTGGGAGGACCTGCGGCCCAAGACGGCGGTGGCCGCCAGCATCGGCAGCGGTCCTGACGTGATCCTCGCCTGGTCGGACGATCCGCACCAGTTCCCGGGCGCCACGATGGATCTCACCGACCTCGCCGACTATCTGGGCAAGAAATATGGCGGCTGGTGGCCGCTCGCCGAGAAGTACGGCAAGGACAAGGACGGCAGGTGGATCGCCCTGCCGATCGGCGCTTCGGGCGGCCGCGTCGTCTACCGCAAGTCCTGGGTCAATGAGGCCGGCTTCGACGGCATCCCTGGCGACCTCGACGGTTTCTTGAACCTCTGCCGCGCGCTGAAGAAGAGCGGGCATCCTCCCGGCTTCGCGCTGGGCAACGCGGTCGGCGACGGCAACGCCTGGACCAGCTGGGCGCTGTGGTCGCATGGCGGTGCCGTCTCCGACGAGAACGACAACGTCATCATCAACAGCAAGGAAACGATCGAGGCGCTCAAATACGCCAAGGAGCTCTACTCGACCTTCATCCCCGGCACGCTCGCCTGGCTTGATCCGTCGAACAACAAGGCGTTCCTCGCCGGCGAGATCAGCCTCACCCAGAACGGGATCTCGGTCTACTACGCGGCCAAGACCTCGCAGGACGAGGGGGTGCGCCAGCTCGCCGAGGACATCTTCCACGCCCGCATGCCGATCGGACCGCTGGGCCGTCCCGGCGAGCGGGCGCTGGTCATCAACACGATGGTCCTCAACAGCACCAAGTTCCCGAATGCCGCCAGGGAATATGTCCGCTTCATGATGGAGCGCGAGCAGTACGATCCCTGGCTGCAGGCGAGCATCGGCTATTGGGGCCATCCGCTGAAGGCGTATGACGCCAGCGAGATCTGGACGGCCGACCCCAAGCACGAGCCCTACAAGCACGTCATGGCCGACGCGCTTTGGGACGGTTACCGGGGCAGCCTCGGTGAATCCTCGGCGGCCGTGTTGGCCGACTATGTGGTCGTGCAGATGTTCGCCTCGGTCTGCGCCGGGCAGATGACGCCGGAGGAGGCCGCGAAGGAGGCGGAGCGGCGGGCCAAGCGCTACTACCGCACCTGACGATGGAGGCGCCCGCACGGGGCGCTTCTCAACGAGAAAATGCATGACGGCCGTCGGCACCCGCCGCTGGCGGCCGTCACGTCATGGGAGCTGGATGTTACGTGGCGACAACAACCGAACGGATCGACGCCGTACCCGAAGCGAGCTGGCTATCACGCCTGTTCGACAACAAGGCGTTCCTGATCTTCCTGTGCATGCTCCCGGCCGCGGGGCTGCTGATCGTCTTTCTCACCTATCCGCTCGGTCTCGGCGTCTGGCTCGCCTTCACCGACACCAGAATCGGTCGCGCCGGCGAGTTTACGGGTTTCGACAACTACTATTCGCTGTTCCAGGATCGCGATTTTTGGACCGCGGTATGGTGGACCTGCTTCTACACGGTCTTCGCAACCATCTTGAAGTTCGGTCTGGGCCTGTGGCTGGCGCTGCTCCTCAACAACAACCTGCCGATGAAGTCGCTCCTGCGCGCCTTCATCCTGGTGCCGTGGATCGTTCCGACCGTGCTGTCGGCGATCGCGTTCTGGTGGATCTACGATCCGCAATTCTCCATCGTCTCCTACGTCCTTGTCGACAAGCTGGGCTGGCTCGACACCTACATCAACTTCCTGGGCGATCCGTGGAATGCCCGCTGGTCCCTGATCGCCGCCAATGTGTGGCGCGGCATCCCGTTCGTTGCCATCTGCCTCCTGGCCGGCCTGCAGACCATCTCGCCCTCGCTCTACGAGGCGGCGATGATCGACGGCGCCAAGCCGATGCAGCGCTTCCGGCACATCACCGTGCCGATGCTCATGCCGATCCTGGCGGTCGTGCTGACCTTCTCGGTGATCTTCACCTTCACCGACTTCCAGCTGGTCTACGCCATCACCCGCGGCGGCCCGGTGAACTCCACCCACCTCATGGCCACCCTGGCCTTCCAGCGCGCCATTCCCGGCGGCCAGCTGGGCGAGGGCGCGGCCATTGCGGTCGCCATGATCCCGTTCCTTATTGGCGCTACATTGTTCAGCTACTTCGCGCTGGCGCGCCGCAAGTGGCAGCAGGGAGGGGCCGATGACTGACGCCGCCGCCACGGCCGAACGGCCCGTCACCACCAAGGAGCGCGAAGGCCTGATCCAGTGGGAGTCGCTCCCGCGGCGTATCCTGACGCTCTACACGCCGCTGATCGCCTTCGTCGTCGTCCTCTTGTTCCCGTTCTACTGGATGACGATCACCACCTTCAAATCCAACGAGGAGCTCTACAACTACAAGGAATACAACCCCTTCTGGGTCCACTCGCCGACCCTCGAGAACATCAACAAGCTGCTCTTCGAGACCGACTACCCGCAATGGCTGATCACCACCATGACGGTGGCGGTGGTGGCGACCTTCGTGTCGCTGCTGGCCAGCGTGCTCGCCGCCTACGCCATCCAGCGGTTGCGCTTTAAGGGCTCGCAGTGGGTGGGCCTCGCCATCTACCTGGCCTATCTGGTGCCGCCGTCGATCCTGTTCATCCCGCTCGCCACCATGGTGTTCGAGCTCGGGCTGTTCGACACCCCGATGGCGCTGATCCTCACTTACCCGACCTTCCTGATCCCGTTCTGCACCTGGCTCCTGATCGGCTACTTCAAGTCGATCCCCTACGAGCTCGAGGAGTGCGCGCTGATCGACGGGGCCACGAGGCTGCAGATCCTCTGGAGCATCACCCTGCCGCTGGCGGTGCCGGGGCTGATCTCGGCGGGCATCTTCGCGTTCACCCTGTCCTGGAACGAGTTCATCTATGCGCTCGCTTTCATCCAGTCGGCAGAGAACAAGACGGTGCCGGTGGCGGTGCTGACCCAGCTGGTGGAGGGTGACGTCTACCACTGGGGCTCGCTGATGGCGGGTGCGCTGCTGGGCTCGGTGCCGGTGGCGATCTTCTACTCGTTCTTCGTCGAGTACTATGTCTCGAGCCTCACCGGAGCGGTGAAGGAATAACCGCGGCTCCAGCCGGGCCGTTCTTGCGGCAGGAAAGGGCGGTGCTCCGGCGCCGCCCTTTCTCATTCCGACCGGGGGGGCGCCTCAGGTGCTGGTGTAGAGGCGGCGCACGGCGAGGTGGCTGTCGACCTCCTTGACCCCGCCCACATTGCTGCAGGCCAGCGCCAGCGCGTCGGCCTCCTTGCGGCTCTCCACGAAGCCCCACAGATGCACCACCCCCTCGCTCACCACGATGTTCACATAAGGGTGGTAGGAGAGGCCGGCGCGATCGATCTCGGCCAGAACGGCCTGGCGCAGCGAGCGGTCGTCGGTAGCCACGGTAGGCGGTGTCAGCCCGGCCACGGCCAGGGCACGCACGATGTCAGCACGGCTCACCACGCCCGCCAGCCGCCCGTCACGCAGCACTGGCAGGCGCTTGACGTGATGCTCCTCGAGGAGCCGCGCCACCTCGGAGAGCGGGGTCGTGTCGGTGACAGTCACGACCGCGCTGGTCATGATCTCGCCGGCCCGCCTCCCGTGCGAGCGCAGATAGTCGCGGGCACGGTCTTCGGGTCCGGTCAGCAGATCGAGCCACCAGCTCCGCCGCGGCTCCTCGTCGCCGAAGCGATGCAGGAGGTCGCCCTCGCTGACGATGCCCAGGAGCATATTGTCGTCGTCGACGACGGGCACCGCGCTGATCCGGTGCTTCACCATGAGATCGGCGATCTGTCCCACGCCCGCGTCAGGCCCCACGGTGACGACGCGGGTGGTCATCACGTCCTGCGCCTGCATGACCGTCCTCCCCGCGGCCCCGTCGCGGCGTCCCAGCGCGCAGCGGCACGAGACCGAGCTTCTTGGTAACCATGCGGGCAGGCGCAACGCAAGCGGTGCGCGGCGTTCGAGTGTCCGGACAGGCCTGGACGATCGACCTCGCTGCTGGAGAAATCCGCTTTGAGGCCCGTGGCAGCGGCGGGCTCGGCGCCGAAATACGGAGCGGCGCGCGGCTGCTGTCTGTCGTCGCCGGACCATCGCCAGCTGAATGTCCTGCCCGATAATATACAGCAATAAAATCTTGCCGGGGTCGGTAGTACGTCGATGCACGGAGATGCCGCGAGATCCCAATGATTGAGGCGGAATTAGTCCATGAGAATGTAGATAAAGAGACGTATTATGGACCATCTGCCGATTGGTGAGATGCGATTGAGGTAGTGGGGCTTGGCCACAAGATGACCGTCGGTAATAGATTGGCCGCGTGCGCCCCGGCGGCCGGGCGTTGCCTTTTCTCTCCGGCGGCGGCAGTGTGTGTCGTTGGTGGGAGGTCTATGCGCACCGCGTAGTCGGACGGTGTCGAGGAAAGGCAGCCGATGTTTGTCGTGTGCGGCGAAGCGCTTTGGGATCTGTTCGCCGTGGAAGGCGAGGGTCTTCGCTTCGACGCCAGGCCGGGAGGCTCGCCCTTCAACGTCGCCATCGGACTGGCCCGCCTCGATATCCCCGTCGCCTTCTTCGGCGGCTTTTCCACGGGATCGCTCGGCGGCCGTCTCCGTGCCCTGCTTCGATCCGAGGGCGTCGATACGGGGATGGCTGTGCTGAGCGATCGCCTGACCACGCTTAGCCTCATCGAGCTGGGGCAGGGTGGGCTGCCGGAATACGCGTTCTACGGGGAGGGCGCGGCCGACCGCGCCGTGGAGACAGGCGACCTGCCTGACCTCGAAGGGGCCTGGGGAGTCCATTTCGGATCGTTCTCGCTGATGGCCGAGCCGGTCGGCAGTGCCCTGCTGGCACTGGCGCGCCGCGAGGCGGGGCGCCGGCTGGTAACGCTCGACCCGAACGTGCGGATGGCGGTCGAGCCCGATCCTGCCCGCTGGCGTGACCGGATCGAGGCGTTTCTCGCGACGAGCGATCTGGCCAAGGTGAGCGCCGAGGACCTGTCGCTGCTCTACCCGCGCGAGCACGTCTCGGTGGTCGCGCAACGCTGGCTCGCCGTCGGGCCGGCGCTGGTGGTCGTGACGCGGGGGGCAGACGGGGCGGAGGCCCACGGCCGCTTCGGACACGTCGCCATAGGAGGCCAGCAGGTCGTCGAGGCGGACACGGTGGGCGCCGGCGACAGCTTCATGGCAGCACTCATCGCCTGGCTCGCCGGGCAGGACATCACCGGGCGAGACGGCATCGCCTGTCTGTCGCGCGCCGACGGCGAGGCGCTCCTCGCGTTCGCGACGGCCGCCGCCGCCATCACCTGCAGCCGCCGCGGCGCCGACCTGCCCCGAAGAGCCGAGCTCGAGACGCCCGGCCGCGCCAGTCCACAGGAAGCGGGAAGGTAGGGACCGGCAAGCGGGAAGCGGGAAAGGCGCTGCGGAAGGAAGACACAGCACTGTCAGGACAAGGGAGGATAACGTGAAGACGATCACCCTGGCGACAGCAGGCACTTTGGCGCTCGGCGTAGCGGCGGCCGCCCAGGCCGAGACCGTGACCATCGCCACCGTCAACAATGGCGACATGATCAGGATGCAGGGCCTCTCCGGCAAGTTCACCGAGAAGCACCCGGACATCGAGCTGGAATGGGTGACGCTCGAGGAGAACGTCCTGCGCCAGCGCGTCACCACCGACGTCGCCACCGGCGGCGGCCAGTACGACGTGATGACCATCGGCACCTACGAGGTGCCGATCTGGGGCGCACAGGGCTGGCTGACCCCGCTCGACGACCTCCCGGCCGAGTACGACGCGGACGACCTGATGCCGGCGATCCGCTCGGCGCTGACGGTCGACGGCACGCTCTACGCCGTGCCGTTTTACGGCGAGTCGGCGATGGTGATGTACCGCACCGACGTGGCCGAGAAGGCGGGTGTGACGATCCCGGACGAGCCCACCTGGTCCGACATCAAGGCCGCGGCGAAGGCCATGACGGACAAGGAGAACGAGATCTACGGCATCTGCCTGCGCGGCAAGCCGGGCTGGGGCGAGAACATGGGTTTCATCACCGCCATGGCCAACAGCTACGGCGCGCGCTGGTTCGACATGGAGTGGCAGCCGCAGTTCGACAGCCCCGAATGGAAGGAAGCGACCACCGACTATCTCGAGATGGTGAAGGAGTATGGCCCGCCCGGCGCGTCCTCGAACGGCTTCAACGAGAACCTGGCACTGTTCCAGCAGGGCAAGTGCGCCATGTGGATCGACGCCACGGTGGCAGCGTCCTTCGTGACCGACCCGGACGAGTCCACGGTAGCCGACAAGGTCGGCTACGCCGCCTTCCCGAACAAGGAGGGCGTGGAGAACCGCGGCAACTGGCTGTGGGCCTGGAGCCTCGCGGTTCCTGCCTCGAGCGATGCCGTCGATGCCGCCAAGCAGTTCGTCGCCTGGGCGACCAGCAAGGAGTACACGCAGATCGTGGCGGATGAGGAGGGCTGGCGTGCAGCACCTCCCGGCACGCGCACGTCGCTCTACCAGAACGACGACTACCAGGCCGCCGCCCCGTTCGCCGCGATGACCCTCAAGGCGATGCAGGCGGCGACGCCCGAAAATCCCTCCGTGCAGGAGGTTCCCTACACCGGCGGCCAGTTCGTCGCGATCCCCGAGTTCCAGGGCATCGGCACGGCGGTCGGCCAGACCTTCTCGGCGGCGGTCGCCGGCCAGATGGATGCGGAGCAGGCGCTTTCGAACGCGCAGCAGCTGACCCGGCGCGAGATGCAGCGCGCCGGCTACATCAAGTAGCCAGTCGCAGCGCGGGCCGGTCCGCCGGCCCGCGTTGCCTGCTTCGCACCGGAGGGGCTATTCATGGCGACGCAGCATTCGAGGGCCGCCGCGCGGGTCATGTTATCGCCGGCCGTCATCCTGCTGATACTCTGGATGATCGTGCCCCTGGGTCTCACCCTCTACTTCTCGTTCCTGCGCTACAACCTGCTGATGCCGGGCATGGAGGAGTGGACCGGCTTCGCCAACTACCGGTTCTTCCTCACCGACCCCGCCTTCACCACCGCGCTGGTGAACACGCTGCTGCTGGTGGGTGGCGTGCTGCTGATCACCGTTGGCGGAGGTATCTGCCTGGCGCTCCTGCTCGACCAGCCGTTCTGGGGCCAGGGCGTCGTGCGGGTCCTGGTCATCGCGCCGTTCTTCGTCATGCCGACCGTCTCCGCACTGGTCTGGAAGAACATGTTCATGGACCCGGTGAACGGCCTGTTCGGCTACGTGGCACGGCTCTTCGGCGCGCAGCCCTTCGAATGGCTCACGGCAGCACCGCTTCTCTCCATCACGCTGATCGTCGCGTGGCAGTGGCTGCCGTTCGCGACGCTCATCCTGCTGACCGCGATCCAGTCGCTGAGCAGCGAGCAGCTCGAGGCGGCCGAGATGGACGGCGCGCGCTTTCCCAGCAGGTTCCTGTGGATCATCCTCCCCCACCTCGCCCGTGCCATCACCGTGGTGATCCTGATCCAGACCATCTTCCTCCTCTCGGTCTTCGCCGAGATCCTGGTGACCACCAATGGCGGGCCGGGCATTGCGTCCACCAACCTGACCTTCCTCGTCTATGCCGAATCGCTGCTCCGCTTCGATGTCGGCACCGGCTCGGCCGGCGGGGTCGTCGCCATCATCTTGGCCAACATCGTGGCGATCTTCCTGATGCGGATGATCGGCCGGAACCTGGACGCCTGAGGGAGAGCCGACATGGCCCGCGCCGCTTCCAGATCCCGCACGCTCATGGTCACCATCATCGCATGGCTGATCGGGCTGGCGCTGTTCTTCCCCATCCTCTGGACGATCCTGACCAGCTTCAAGACCGAGGCACAGGCGATAGCCTCGCCCCCGCTGTTCCTGTTCTTCGACTGGACGCTGGAGAACTACGGCACGGTGCAGGAGCGGTCGAACTACTTTGCGCACTTCATGAACTCGGTGATCATCTCGGTGGGATCCACGGTCATCGGCCTCGTCATCGCGGTCCCCGCCGCATGGTCGATGGCCTTCGTTCCGCGCAAGCGCACCAAGGACGTCCTGATGTGGATGCTCAGCACCAAGATGCTGCCGCCGGTGGGCGTGCTGATCCCGATCTACCTGATCTTCCGCGATGTCGGCCTTCTCGACACACGGACAGGCCTCGTGATCGTGCTGACGCTGATCAACCTGCCGATCATCGTCTGGATGCTCTACACGTACTTTCGCGAGATTCCGGGCGAGATCCTCGAGGCGGCACGCATGGACGGCGCGTCCCTGCGCAAGGAGATCCTCCACGTGCTGACGCCGATGGCGGTACCGGGCATCGCCTCCACCATGCTGCTCAACATCATCCTGGCCTGGAACGAGGCCTTCTGGACCCTGAACCTCACCGCCGCGAAGGCGGCACCGCTCACCGCCTTCATCGCCAGCTACTCCAGCCCCGAGGGGCTCTTCTACGCCAAGCTCAGCGCCGCCTCGACCATGGCGATAGCCCCGATCCTGATCCTCGGCTGGTTCAGCCAGAAGCAGCTGGTCCGCGGCCTGACGTTCGGCGCGGTGAAATAGGCCCGCAGAAGGAAACGCCCATGGGCACGATCACGCTGGACAAGGTCACCAAGAGATTCGGCGACGTGCAGGTCATCCCGCCGCTCGACCTCGACATCAACGAGGGCGAGTTCGTCGTCTTCGTCGGCCCCTCGGGTTGCGGCAAGTCCACCCTGCTCCGCCTCATCGCCGGGCTCGAGGACGTCAGCTCGGGCGAGATCCGCATCGACGGCCGCAACGCCACCGAGGTGCCGCCGGCCAGGCGCGGGCTCGCCATGGTCTTCCAGTCCTACGCGCTCTACCCGCACATGAGCGTGCGCCGGAACATCGCCTTCCCCCTGCGGATGGCCGGCATGGACAAGGAAGAGCAGAACCGCCGCGTCGAGAACGCCGCCCGGGTCCTGAACCTCACCGACTATCTCGACCGCAGGCCCGGCCAGCTCTCCGGCGGCCAGCGGCAGCGGGTGGCGATCGGCCGGGCCATCGTCCGCGAGCCCGCCGCCTTCCTCTTCGACGAGCCGCTCTCCAACCTCGATGCGGCGCTGCGCGTCAACATGCGGCTCGAGATCAGCGAGCTCCACAACTCGCTCGGCACGACGATGATCTACGTCACCCACGACCAAGTGGAGGCCATGACCATGGCCGACAAGATCGTCGTTCTGCGGGCCGGCAACATCGAGCAGGTGGGCAGCCCGCTGGAGCTCTACCGGGCGCCCCGCAACCTCTTCGTCGCCGGCTTCATCGGATCGCCCAGGATGAACCTGATCGATGGAGCCGCGGCGCGCGAGCACGGCGCCGCCACCATCGGCATAAGGCCGGAGCACATGTCGGTCTCGGCTGCGGAGGGAGTCTGGCGGGGCAGGGTGGGCGTCTCGGAGCACCTGGGCTCGGACACCTTCCTGCACATCCACGACACCGGAATAGCCGAGACCGTGACCGTGCGCTGCGACGGTGAGGTGGACGTGCACCACAACGACACCGTCTGGATCACCCCGGACCCGGGCAAGATCCATCGCTTCGACGAGCGGGGGCTGAGGATATGAGGCTGCAGGGCAGATCGGCGCTGATCACCGGTGCCGCGCGCGGGATCGGCCGGGCCTTCGCCGAGGCCTATGTCCGCGAGGGTGCAGAGGTCACCATCGGCGACATCGACATCGAGACCGCCCGGGCGACGGCCGATGCCATCGGGGCCCATGCCGTGCGGCTCGACGTCACCGACCAGGCCTCCATCGAGAGCGCGGTGGCCGACACGGTCGCCGCCCGCGGCAGGATCGACATTCTCGTCAACAACGCCGCCCTGTTCGATCTGGCGCCTATCGCGGAGATCACCCGCGACAGCTACGACCGGCTGTTCGCGGTGAACGTGGCCGGCACGCTCTTCACGCTCCAGGCGGTCGCCCGGCACATGATCGGGCGCGGCCGGGGCGGCAAGATCATCAACATGGCGAGCCAGGCCGGCCGGCGCGGCGAGCCGCTGGTGGCCGTCTACTGCGCCACCAAGGCGGCGGTCATCAGCATCACCCAGTCGGCCGGGCTGAACCTCATCAGGCACGGCATCAACGTCAACGCCATCTCCCCCGGTGTCGTCGAGGGGGAGCACTGGGACCATGTCGATGCGCTCTTCGCCCGGGCCGAGGGCCTCCAGCCCGGCGAGAAGAAGCGCCTCGTGGGCACGGGGGTGCCGTTCGGCCGCATGGGCAGGCCTGAGGACCTGACCGGCATGGCGATCTTCCTCGCGACCTCGGAGGCCGACTACATCGTGGGCCAGACCTACAATGTCGACGGCGGCCAGTGGATGAGCTGATGGCACGTCTCTCCAATCGAACCCTTGCCGACCTGCCGCCCGGCGTGGCGGCTCCAGGCTATGACAGGGCGGCGTTGCGCCCCGGGATCCTCCATTTCGGCGTCGGCAACTTCCACCGGGCCCACCAGGCGGTCTATCTCGACCGGCTGTTCAACCAGGGGCGCGACCTGGACTGGGCGATCGTCGGCGCCGGGGTCATGCCCGCGGACGAGCGCCTGCGCCAAGCCCTGCACGGGCAGGACTGGCTGACCACGGTGGTGGAGCAGTCGGCCGGGCAGAGCAGCGCCCGCGTGACCGGCCCGATGATCGACATGCTGCCCGTCGGTGACGCTGCGGCGATCCTGGCGTCGCTCGCCGATCCCGCGACGAGGATCGTCTCGCTCACGGTCACCGAGGGCGGCTATTTCATCGACGCAAAGGGCCGGTTCGATGCCCGCCACCCGGCGCTCGCCGCCGACGCCGCCACACCCGACCGGCCCCGGACCGTCTTCGGCCTCATCGCCCGGGGGCTCGCGCGGCGGCGGCAGCGGGGCGTTCCGCCGTTCACCGTGATGTCGTGCGACAACATCCCCCACAACGGCGTCGTCACGCGCAGCGCGGTAGCCGGCACGGCGCGGCTCCTCGATCCCGCGCTGGCGGACTGGATCGAGGCCGAGGTGGCCTTTCCCAACGGCATGGTAGACCGGATCACGCCAGCTACCGGCGACCGCGAGCGCCAGATCCTGGCGCGCGACTTCGGCGTCGAGGACGCCTGGCCGGTCTTCTGCGAGGACTTCGCGCAGTGGGTTCTGGAGGACCGTTTTGCGCTGGGCCGGCCGGGCCTCGAGCATGTGGGCGTGCAGTTCACAGCAGACGTCGCACCCTACGAGATGATGAAGATCCGCATGCTCAACGGCGGCCATGCCGTCATCGCGTATCCTGCCGGGCTGCTCGACATCCACTTCGTGCACGAGGCGATGCAGCACCCCCTGATCGCCGCGTTCCTGCGCAAGATCGAGCGGGACGAGATCATTCCCGTCGTGCCACCGCCCCCCGACACCGATCTGCACGACTACCTGGGGCTCATCGAGCAGCGCTTCGCCAATCCCAAGATCGGCGACACGGTGCGCCGGCTGTGCCTGGACGGCTCGAACCGCCAGCCCAAGTTCATCGTGCCGTCGATCGCCGACCGGCTGGCGGCGGGAGCGCCGGTGAGCGGGCTTGCGCTCGAATCGGCTCTCTGGTGCCGCTACTGCTGGGGCGAGACCGAGAGCGGTGCCCTCATCGAGCCGAACGACCCGGACTGGGACCGGCTGGTGGAGACGGCCCGCGCCGCCCGCCACGATCCCGCGCGCTGGCTGGATCAGGCGCACATCTACGGCGAGGTGGGGCGGGCGGAACCGTTCCGCACGGCCTTCGCCGGCGCCCTGGAGGCGCTCTGGTCGGACGGCACCGAGGCCGTGCTGAAGCGCTATCTCGCCGGGGGATGAGATGTATCTCGGGCTCGATCTCGGCACCTCCGGGCTGAAGGCCCTCCTCATCGACGAGGGGCAGCGGGTGGTAGGGCAGGCCACGGCACCCCTCACCGTGTCGCGCCCGCATGACGGCTGGTCGGAGCAGGACCCTGCCCACTGGATCGCGGCAGCCGAAGCGGCGCTCGATGCCCTGCACGCCCGGCACAGGGCGGCGCTGGCGGCGGTGCGCGGCATCGGCCTTTCCGGGCAGATGCACGGAGCCACGCTCCTCGACGCCGGCGACCGCGTGCTCAGGCCCTGCATCCTCTGGAACGACACGCGCAGCCACGCCGAGGCGGCCGCGCTGGACGCGGACCCGCGCTTTCGCGCCATCTCGGGCAACATCGTCTTTCCCGGCTTCACCGCGCCCAAGCTGGTCTGGGTGGCGCATCACGAGCCTCGGATCTTCGCCCGCACGGCCAGGGTCCTGCTGCCGAAGGACCATCTCCGGCTCTGGCTCACCGGCGAGCATGTGGGCGAGATGTCGGACGCCGCCGGCACGAGCTGGCTGGACACCGGCGCCCGCCGCTGGTCGGAGCAGCTCCTCGGCGCCTCGGGCATGAGCCTCGCGCAGATGCCGCGTCTGGTGGAGGGCACGGAGCCGTCCGGCCGGCTCCGCCCGGCTCTGGCCGGGCGTTGGGGGATGGGCGCCGCCGTCGTTGCGGGCGGAGCCGGCGACAATGCCGCCTCGGCGCTGGGTACGGGCGTCCTGGCGTCGGGCTCGGCCTTCCTCTCACTCGGCACTTCCGGCGTGCTCTTCGCCGCGACCGACAGCTACCGCCCGAACGCCGCGAGCGCGGTGCACACCTTCTGCCACGCGATCCCCGAAAGCTGGCACCAGATGGGGGTCATCCTGTCGGCGACGGCGGCGCTCGAATGGTTTGCCGGCATCGCCGGCACCACGGCTGAAGCGCTTGTGCGCGACGTGAAGCCGGCGCCCGTGTCGCCCGCTTCCCTGCTGTTCCTGCCCTATCTGGCCGGCGAGCGGACGCCGCACAACAACGCGGCCGTGCGCGGCGCCTTTATGGGCCTGGCCCAGGGGCACGACCGGAGCGCGATGACGCGGGCCATCCTGGAGGGCGTTGCCTTCGCGCTGCGGGACAGTCTCGAGGCCTTGAAGGCCGCCGGCACCCGGATCGAGCAGGCGGTCGCCGTCGGCGGGGGTGCCCGCTCGCTGCACTGGCTCCACGTCATCGCCAACGCCCTCGACATTGAGCTCGTGCTCCCGGCCACGGGCGAGCTCGGCGCTGCGTTCGGCGCCGCCCGGCTGGGCCTCATCGCCGCCGAGGGCGCCGACCCGGCGACGGTTTGCACGCCACCGCAGGCCGTCCAGCGGATCAATTCCTCTGCCGACGTCCGCGCAGCTTACGAGGAGGCATATGGAAGGTTCCGCGCCGCCTATCCGCAAGCCGCGAAACAGGCTGAACCGACGTGACTTGCTGGTAACGGATGGGAGGAGCGAGCGGCGGAAGAATCACGGGCGTCGCGCCGCGGCCCGAAGCCAGCCGGCCCTTGCGTCTGCCGTTCGGGAATGGCGAGGCCTGCCTGAGACGCTGGTGCAAAAAGAGCCTTCAGGAGCCCGACAGGGACCGTCAGAGGTCGCGAGCCCCCAGCCAAGTGCTGGAGCGGGTGGGGGGAATTGAACCCCCGACATACAGCTTGGGAAGCTGTCGTTCTACCACTGAACTACACCCGCGTGGCGCGATCCTTACAGCGTTCCGCGGCCGGATGCAACGGCTTGCGCGTGCCGCTGCCGGCCTCTTCAAAAAGCCTGTCGAAGTTGCGAAAGACGGGTTGACGGGCCGTTCGAGCCCGCCTAAACCTCCGCCCGTCGAGAGGGCGCATAGCTCAGTTGGTAGAGCAGCTGACTCTTAATCAGCGGGTCCAAGGTTCGAGTCCTTGTGCGCCCACCACCTCTCCTAAGACGATCCTGTATCGGTTCGCTGCAGATCTAGCGGATCCAGACGTTCAGCGATGATGCGTCATCGACGGGTCGTCCCCGCAGACCTCTGCGGCTGTCTCCACTTTTCTCTTTCTCGATAATCTCCTGCTGCTGCCAACCGAACGTGTTGTGCCGCCGCGTTCGAGTGCATCCTCTGGTGCAGCCGGGGGAACGTTTCGTGCGGTACGCCGCTTGTTGTCTGTCATAGGGAGCAGTCCCGGCAGCAGGAGCAGGTGGTGGCCGGTCGTCTCGATTTTCTGATATCGGCCCTTCGCAGGCACTTTCGGGCACTGGCGGACGCCAAGAGCGCCGAGCGCGCGGCGGCCGTCGGCGGCTCGGCGGAGCGGCCGCCTCCAGCGGTGGTCCTGCCGGCGCCGCTGCAGGAAGCCTACAGCGAGCTCGAATCGCTGGTCTCGGCCAGGACCGAGGAGCTGCGGCACGCCAAGAGTGCCCTGGAGGCGAGCCGGCGGCGCCTTTCCTTCGCGCTGGAGTCGGCTGGCGAGAGCCTGTGGGAGTGGGACGTCGACAGCGACGCCATCGTCCTCGGCCAGGCCGCTCCGGCGCTGCTCGGCATCAGTGCCCGGATGCTCTCGAGCGGCGAGTTCCTCGCCCTCATGGATCGGGCGGATCGCGGCGAGTTGCAGGCAGATCTGGGCCGGCTGGCGCGCGGCGAGCAGGATCGCCTGGCCCGGGAGTTCCGGATCCGCGCCAATAGTGGACGGGTTCGCTGGATCAGCTGTCGGGCGGGACTCGTCGAGCACGCCGGCTCGGCGTCCGGGCGGCGGGTGGTCGGCATGCTCGGCGATATCACCGAACGCAAGACCATCGAGCTGCGGCTGGCGGCCAGCGAGGAGCGGCTGAGTCTGGCACTCGATGCCGTGAGCGCCGGGATCATCGAGCTCGATCTGGCGGGCGACGTGGTCGAGCTCAGTCCCCGGGCGGCGGCGATGCTCGGTTGCGAGGCGGACAGGCTGCCCGGCGACCTCGAGGCATTGGCGGCGCTCGTGCATCCCGACGACCGGCAGGAGTTCGATGACGCGCTGGCGCGGCTCGGAGGCGGGCTCGAGGAAACGTCGCTGCTGAGCTTCCGGGCGCCCACCCCGAGTGGCAGCGTGTGGATCTCGCTCGCCCTCAAGGCCGTCGATGCTGACGCGGCTGGGCGGCCCGGCCGCCTCGTGGGCATCACACTCGACGTCAGCGCCCAGAAACAGGCGGAGAACGAGCTCGCCCACATGGCGTTGCACGATCCCTTGACCGGCCTGGCCAACCGTGCGCGCTTCGCCAGCGTTCTCGGGGCGGCGGTGCGCCAGGTGGAGGGTCATGGCGGCCGTCTGTTCGCCTTGATGATTGATCTCGACCGGCTGAAGCTGGTCAACGACACCCACGGCCACGCGATCGGTGACCGGCTGATCGCCGAGGCCGCAAGGCGGCTCTCCGCCAGCGTGCGCAACGCCGACCTGGTGGCCCGCCTGAGTGGCGACGAGTTTGCCATCCTGGTGCGCGACGACGAGAGCCGACTCGACCCGGCGGAGTTGGCGGCGCGTATTCTCGAGCGCTTCGAGACCCCCTACGCCATCGACGGCCATCAGATCCGAGGCGGCGCCAGCGTCGGCATCGCGCTGTTCCCCGAGCATGCGGCGACTGCCGACAGTCTGCTCGCCTGCGCCGACAAGGCGCTCTATGCCGCCAAGGGCGCCGGCAGGCAGACCTGGCGCATCTTCCAGCGGCCCGGCGAGCGCGGCGTCCTGGCCCATGAGGGCCCTATGGACGCGAGGCTCGAGAAAGCGCTCGAGAACGGCGAGCTGGAGCTTCACTACCAGCCCATCGTGGCGATCGAAGGGGGCCGTGCCGTGGGCGTCGAGGCGCTGCTGCGCTGGCGGCACCCGACCCGCGGGCTGCTCGCGGCAGGCACCTTCATGCCGCAGGTCGAGCACCGGCCGTTCATGCTGCCGCTCACGCGCTGGACCATCGAGGCAGGGCTGGCCGACGTCGCCCGCTGGCGGGCGCAGGGCCGGGACGACCTGCCGGTATGGATCAACATCGCGCCGCGTTGTCTCGGCTGGAAGGGGCTCGTGCCGATCGTCTCGGAGGAGCTCGTGCGTCACGACGTGCCGCCGGGCCGGCTCGTCCTCGAGATCACCGAGGGCGCCTTCGCCGACTTCGGCAAGGCCGCGGCGGTCACGAGGGAGCTGCGCGATCTCGGCGTGGACGTGGCACTGGACGATTTCGGCGCCGGCTTCTCCTCGCTGGCGCGCCTCAAGACGCTGCCTCTGGGCGTTCTCAAGATCGACCGCGGCTTTGTGGAGAACCTGACCGAGGACCGCCGCGACGGGGCGATCATCGGTACCGTGGTGGCGCTGGCCCGGAGCCTGGGGGCGGTGGTGCTGGCCGAGGGTGTGGAAAGCCGTGGCCAGCTTCGCGAGCTGGCAGGGCTCGGTTGCAACCTCGCGCAAGGCTACCTCTTTGCGCGTCCGATGCCGGCAGCACAGATGCTCGAGTGGCTGGACGAGGCGGCGCCGGCGGGCTTCGCCCGTAGTCCTTGAGGTCAGCCGGCTGGCGCTGGCTCAGCGCTCGAACACCCTCCTCTCGAAGCTGAACAGGCTCTCGCAGCCGCCAGCGGTCACGCGCACCGTCTCTGACAGCCCCACGCCCGCGAGGCCCGGCACCTGAACCCAGGGGATGAGATGGAAGGTCATGTTCTCCTCGAGCGGCGTGTGCTCGCCTTCGAGCAGCGAGAGGATGTGGCCCTCGCCCCAGTCCGGCGCAAAGGCGATGCCGATCGAGTAGCCCGAGCGAGCCGCCTGGACCGCCTCGCCGGTGCCCTCGGCGATCACCCGGCGCGCCACCCGGTCGATCTCCTGGGCCGGCACCCCCGGGCGAATCGCCGCCATGGCCGCGTCCATGGCATCGCGCACCACCGTCTCGGCGTCGTGCACCGCCGGGGCCGCCTCGCCGACGATCACCGTGCGCATCATCGCCGTGTGGTAGCGATGGCGGCAGCCGCCAGCCTCGAGAAAGACAGCGTCGCCGGCATCGATGATCCGGTCCTCCCAGGTGGCGTGCCCGATAGCGCCGCGCCAGCCCGAGGCGACGAACGGGTGAATGGCCGGATAGTGCGAGCCCGTCAGCGTCATGCCGGTCATCATGGCGGCCGCCACCTCGTTCTCGCTGACGCCGGCACCCACTGCCTCGATCCCGGCTCGCATGGCCGCCTCCGTGGCCCGCGCCGCAGCGCGCATATGGGCGATCTCGTTGGGTGACTTCACGAGCCGGTGCCGCTCGTTCAGCCCCGAGACGTCGGTGAAACGCGCCTCGGGCAATGCTTCCATCAGCGCCTCCTGCTCGGTGGCGCGGAAGAACCAGCAGTGGCGCTCGTAGCCGAGGCGCGCGCTGCCGAGGCCGAACCGGCGGATCTGCTCGGCGAGCTTGCGGGGCGGGTCGTCACTGTCGCGATAGGGGTGGCTCTCGCTGATCCAGGTCCGGCTCTGGACGTTCGAGTCCTCGAGGAGCCTGGTCACCATGAACGGCTCCTTGGCGACCGGCACCACCAGCGCCTGGAACCAGTAGTAGCCCGGCGTCTGGTAGCCGGTGAGGTAGAAAAGGTTCTCCGGCGTGGTGACGATCATGGCGTCGAGCCCGCGCGCGGCGAGCTCGCGGCGCAGCCGCTCGAGCCGCGCCTCGAACTCCGCCATAGGAAAGACGAGATCCTCGCGATGCCGCATGCCTGCCGCCTTGATGAGGGGTGAGATCGGCAGATGTGTACGACGTTCGGCAGGGCGCAGCAACGCGATGCACTAATGGTCAATTTCATCGTGCATTCGTGCTGTAGCTTGCCGACGTGTTGTATCCAACTCTTGCGCGGTGCGGCAGCACGATGTATCCCGCCCGCTTGCGTCTGATCGAAACTGACGGGAGGATGAAGATGGCAAGGCTGCTCATTTCGCGCCGTGGGCTGGTTTTGGGCTCGGGAGCGGGCCTGGTGGCCGCCGCTGCCGGAATTCGCCCGGCCCACGCCCAAAGCACGCTGGAGCGGGTCCGCGAGCAGGGCTTCATCCGCATCGGCTTCGCCAACGAGGCACCCTACGGCTACGCCACCCCGTCGGGCGAGCTGACCGGTGAGGCTCCCGAGGTTGCCAAGGCGGTCCTCGAGCGCATGGGCATCGCGGAGGTCGACGGGGTGCTCACCGAGTTCGCCTCGCTGATCCCGGGCCTCAAGGCCGGCCGGTTCGACATCATCGCCGCCGGCATGTTCGTGAGCCCGAAGCGCTGCGAGCAGATCGCCTTCTCGGAGCCGACCTACGGCATGGGCCAGGCTTTCCTGGTCGCGGAGGGCAATCCCAAGGGCGTCAAGACCTACGACGACTTCGCGAATGACAGCGATCTCAGGCTGGGCGTCATGGCCGGCGCCATCGAGAAGCAGTTCGCCGAGGATTCCGGCGTGGACATGAGCAAGGTGCAGACCTATCCGGACGGCCCCTCGGCTCTCGCCGCAGTGCGCGCCGGTCGGATCGACGGCTTTCCCCTCACCAGCCTCTCGATCAACAACCTGGTAAAGACCGCTGGCGAGGGCTCGGGTGTGGAGGCCACCCCGTCCTTCAGCGAGATCGCCGGCTCCTATGTGCGCGGCCACGGCGCGTTCGGTTTCCGCAAGGAGGACCAGGCGCTGCTCGACGCCTTCAATGCCCAGCTCAAGGAGTTCATCGGCAGCGAGGATCACCTGGCCCTTGTCGAGCCGTTCGGCTTCGACAAGAACACGCTGCCCGAGAAGACCACCGAAGAACTCTGCGCCGGCTGAGCTGATATGCTCGAGCGCCTCGCCGCTTTCCTCGTCATCGTCGTGGGGCTGGCCCTGGTGGTCGGCCTCGACGTCGGCGGGGCGCGCACCTTCATGCCCGGCCTGCTCGAGGGCGCCGTGGTCACCGTGCAGGTCACGGTGCTGGGCGCCCTCGTGGCCTTCCCGGCGGCGCTCCTGGGCGCCTTCGGCAAGATGTCGGGCATCGCACCGCTGCGCTGGATCGCGGTGACCTACATCGAGGTCTTCCGCGGCACCTCCGCCCTGGTCCAGCTTTTCTGGCTCTATTTTGTGCTGCCGCGCTTTGGCGTGTCGATCGATGCGGTCACAGCCGCAGTGACGGCGCTGGGGCTCAATCTCGGCGCCTACGGAGCCGAGGTGGTTCGCGGCGCCATCGTGGCCGTGCCGCGCGGCCAGTGGGAGGCCGCCACCGCTCTGAACATGAGTCGCGGCCTGGCGATGCGCCGCATTGTGCTACCCCAGGCCTTCGTCGCCATGCTGCCGCCGTGGGGCAACCTGCTGATCGAGCTCTTGAAGGCCACCGCGCTGGTCTCGCTGATAACCCTTTCCGACATTGCTTTCAGGGCCCAGCAGATGAACCAGGTGACGCTCGCCACCACCGAGATCTTTACCCTGGTCCTTTTCCTCTATCTCGCCATCGCCCTGCTCATCAGCGCCGGGATCCGCTGGCTCGAGAGCGTCTTCGGGCGCGGCCTGTCCAGGGGGAGGGCCGCCTGATGATCGACTGGGGGTTCGTTCTCGAGATCCTGCCGATTCTGGCCAAGGCGGCGATCGTGAGCGTCGAGGCCACGCTTCTGGGCTTCGCCCTGGCGCTGGTTCTGGGCCTGCTGCTGGCGCTGGCAAGGCTCGCCCGCTCGGCCTGGATGAGCACGCCGGCGACGCTCGTGGTCGAGTTCATCCGCTCGACCCCGCTCCTTATCCAGATCTACTTCCTGTTCTTCGTGCTGCCCGAGTTCGGCATCACACTGAGCGCCTTTACGGCCGGCGTGCTGGCGCTGGGCCTGCACTACGGCTCCTACTGCGCCGAGGTCTACCGCGCCGGGCTCGAGAACGTGCCGCGCGGCCAGTGGGAGGCCTCGGTGGCGCTCAACTTCTCGACCGCCCACACCTACCGGGCGATCGTCCTGCCCCAGGCCATCCCACCCATCGTACCGGTTCTGGGCAACTACTTCATCGCACTCTTCAAGGAGACGCCGCTGCTTTCCGCCATCGCCGTCCTCGAGCTGATGCAGACGGCCAAGATCCTCGGTTCCGACAATTTCCGCTATTTCGAGCCGATCACCCTGGTGGGCCTGTTCTTTCTCGGTATGAGCCTCGTGGCCTCGGCACTCAACCAGGCCGTGGAACGGCGACTCAAGGCATCGAGGAGATGAGCATGAGCGAGAGTCCTCCGGCAGGCCAGCCGATGGTGCGCTTCGAGAACGTGACCAAGCGCTTCGGCGACCTGACCGTGCTCGACAAGCTCAATCTCGACATCGCCGCCAACGAGAAGGTCTCGATCATCGGGCCATCGGGCTCGGGCAAGACCACGGTCCTGCGCACCCTCATGACCCTCGAGAAGATCAATGGCGGGATCATCCATGTCGACGGCGAGCCGCTGACTCACATGCAGCGCAACGGCGGGCTCGTGCCGGCCGACGAGCGCCATCTGCGCCGGGTGCGCGGCAAGATCGGCATGGTGTTCCAGCAGTTCAACCTGTTCCCCCACATGAGCGCGGTCGCGAACTGCATGGAGGCACCGGTGCATGTGCTCGGCTTGTCGAAGGCCGAGGCCGAGGAGCGCGCACGCGAGCTGCTCGAGATGGTGGGGCTGGGCGACAAGATGGACCGCTACCCCTCGGAGCTTTCAGGTGGGCAGCAGCAGCGCGTGGCCATCGCCCGGGCGCTGGCGATGCGTCCCAAGGTGATGCTGTTCGACGAGGTGACCTCGGCGCTCGATCCGGAGCTCGTGGGCGAGGTTCTGGGTGTGATCCGCAGGTTGGGTGCGGCGCACGACCTGACCATGATCATGGTGACGCACCAGATGGGCTTTGCCCGCGAGTTCTCGGACCGGGTATGTTTCTTCCACGGTGGCCGAATCCTCGAGCAGGGGCCGCCGGATCAGCTCTTCGGCGATCCCGAGGAAGAGAGGACCCGCCAGTTCCTCCAGGCGGTTCTCGAGGCGAGCTGAGGCGATGGAGGTGCCCGGCGGAAAGCGCGGCCGCAGCCAGGCCCGGTTGCGCTTCAAGACGCTGCACGACGAGCTGCGGCGGCGCATCTGTATGCTGCGCTACCCGCCCGGCACACGGCTCTCGGAAGAGCAGCTGGCAGGCGAGTTTGGTGTGTCGCGCACGCCGATCCGCCGGGTGCTGCACCATCTCGAGGCCGAGGGGCTGGTGGAGAGCCGACACGGGGTCGGCACCGTGGTGACCGATCCCGATCTCGCCACGCTGCGCCAGATCTATGCCTTGCGGATGCGCCTGGCGGAGCTGATCGGCGAGCTCGATCCGCTGCCGCGCAGCCCGGCTGACATCGAGCGCCTGCGCGCCCTGATCGCCAGGCTCGACGCCCTGCACGAGCAGGCGCAGCCTGCGGCACAAGAGTTCGCCGCCATCAACATCGCCTTCCAGGAAGAGCTCGTGCTGGCGATCGGGAACGTGGCGCTGCGCGAGGCGGCAAGCCGCCTCTACTACCAGACCGCGCGCCTGTTCCTGCAGGCGTTGCCGCACATCGACCTGGCCCAGGAGATCACCATCTTCCGCGCCGAGGCGGCCGAGATCGTGGCGGCGATGGAGCGAGGCGACATGCGCGCCGCGGGCTTCGTGCGCCGCAACCACATCGCCCGCTCCTTCGACCGGCTGACCCGTACGGCGCCGACGGGTGCGGGAGCTTGCCTGCCATGATGCAGGCTGGGCTTGACCTGCGCGCGATCTTCCAGGCACGGCGACGCATCGCCGGCGAGGTGGTGCGCACGCCGCTGGCCGCTTCGCCCGGCCTGTCGGCGGCGGCCGGCGGCGAGGTGCGCCTCAAGCTCGAGCTGTTGCAGGAAAGCGGCGCCTTCAAGCTGCGCGGCGCCACCAGCATGATCCGCTCGCTGGACGAGGCGGAGCGCGCCGGTGGCGTGGTGACGGTCTCGACCGGCAATCACGGGCGGGCGGTGGCCCTGGCCGCACGCCGGGCCGGGATTCGCGCGGTGGTGTGTCTCTCCCACCTCGTGCCGGGCAACAAGCTCGAGGCGATCCGCGCGCTTGGCGCCGAGCTGCGCATCATCGGCCGGAGCCAGGACGAGGCGGCCGTGGAGGCCGGGAGGCTGGCGCGCGAGGACGGCATGGTGCTGGTGCCGCCTTTCGACCATCCGGCGATCATCGCCGGCCAGGGCACGATCGGTCTCGAGCTGGCCGAGGACTGGCCGGAGCTCGACACGGTGCTGGTGCCGCTTTCGGGCGGCGGCCTGATCGCCGGCATCGCCCTGGCCCTCAAGACCATCGATCCGGCCGTCAGGGTGATCGGGATCTCGATGCGGGAAGGGGCGGCGATGCAGGCGAGTCTCGGCGCCGGCCGCCCCCTCGAGGTCGAGGAGAAGGCGAGCCTTGCCGACTCGTTGGGCGGCGGCATCGGCCTCGACAATCGCTGGACCTTCGATCTGTGCAGACGGCTTGTCGACGAGGTGATCCTGCTCGACGAAGAGGAGATTGCCGCCGGAATGCGCCATCTCTTCAGGGAGGAGAGGCTGGTCGTCGAGGGCGCCGCCGCGGTCGGCGTGGGAGCCATCCTTGCCGGCAAGGTCGATCTGGCGGGCCGCTGCGCCGCTCTCGTGGTCAGTGGCCGCAATGTCGACATGGAGCGGTTTTTGGACGTGGTCGGAGGTAGGCCATGACGAAAAACTCGCGGATCGGCTGCACCATCGACCTGGATTCGCCGGGCCGGCAGGCCGGCTATCTCAACGTCCCGTTCTCACGCAACGACAGCGCCTGGGGTGCAATCCGGGTGCCGATAACGGTAGTGCGTGGTGGCGCGGGACCCACGGTGCTGATGACCGCCGGCAATCATGGCGACGAGTATGAGGGTCCGCTGGCTCTCCTCAATCTCGCCGCCGAGCTCGACCCGGCACGCATGGCGGGCCGCGTGATCCTGCTGCCGAGCATGAACCACCCGGCGGTGCGCGCCGGCACCCGCGTCTCGCCGGTCGACGGCGTCAACATGAACCGCTGCTTTCCGGGCCTGCGCGGCGGCTCGCCGACGCGGATGCTGGCGCACTTCGTCTACCACGAGCTGGTGATGCGCGCCGACATGGTGGTCGATCTCCACTCCGGCGGCCGGACGCTCGATTTCGTGCCCTCGGTTTGCATGCACCAGCTGGACGACGAGACCCTGACGGAGCGCACCCGCGCTGCGGTCCTCGCCTTCGGCGCGCCGTTGGCGCTGGTCTTGAGGGAACTCGACACGGAAGGCCTCTTCGACAGCTCGGTCGAGGAGCTGGGGAAGGTCTTCGTGACCACCGAGCTCGGCGGCGGCGGGTCCACGACGCCGGAGCGGCTGGCCATTGCCGGGCGCGGCGTGCGCAACCTGCTGCGCCACGCCGGCGTGTTGCCGGGACAGCCTGTCCCGCCCTCCGCACCGCAGCGCTTTGCGACGACCCCCGAGGATGGGTTCATGGTCTCCGACGATGCCGGTTTGCTCGAGCCGCTGGTGGAGCTGGGTGCGCCGATCACGGCAGGCCAGCCGCTCGCCCGGGTGCACGATTTCGAGACGCCCGGCGCCGCCCCCCGTCTCTATACGGCACCCCGCACCGGCTTTCTCTATGCCAGGCATTTTCCCGGCCTCGTGCAGCGCGGCGACTGCCTCGCGGTGGTCGCCACCGAGCACTGAGAGCTTTTCTCTCGAGGAGTAGGGCCATGCAGATCCGGGTCGTCGACGAGCAGACCCTGCGCGCTCGGGTCACGCTCGAGCGGAGTGCCATGGCGGCGGTCGAGCAGGGCTTCGCTGCGCTCGAGCGCGGCGGCGTGGTGATGCCGCCGGTGCTGCACATGGACATCCCCGGCCGCAACGCCGAGATGGACGTGAAGACTGCCTGGGTGCCGGGGCTGCCGGCCTTCGCACTCAAGGTCTCGACGGGCTTCTTCGAGAATGCGGCGAAGGGCCTGCCCAGCCTGTCGGGCATGATGGCGGTGATCTGCGCCGAGACGGGACGGGTTCTGGCGGTGCTTCTCGACAATGGCTGGCTCACCGATCTGCGCACCGCCCTTGCCGGCGCCATCGCCGCCGACCGGCTGGCGCGCAGGGACGCTCGTACCGCCGGCATCCTCGGCAGCGGTCTCCAGGCGCGGCTGCAGCTCGAGGCATTGCGTCTGGCACGGCCGATCGAGCGGGCGCTGTTGTGGGGTCGTGACGCCGCCGCGACCAAGGCCGCTGCCAGCGAGCTGGCCGGCCGGCTGGGCATTCCTGTCGAGGCAGCACCTCTGGAGCGGGTGGTGCGGGAGGCGGAGATCCTGGTGACCGCCACCTCGGCGCGCGAGCCCCTCGTGCGGGCCGAGTGGCTGCATCCCGGCCTGCACGTCACCGCCATGGGCTCGGATGCCCCGGGCAAGCAGGAGCTGGAGCCTTCCGTGGTGATGCGGGCGGATCGTGTCGTCGTCGACCGGCTCGCCCAGTGCGAGCGCCTGGGCGAGCTGCGCGCGGCGCTCGAGGCGGGCATGGAGGTGGAGCCGGGGCGGGTCGTCGAGCTGGGAGCGGTGATCGTCGGCGCGGCACCGGGTCGCACGGGCGAGGAGCAGGTCACCGTCTGCGACCTGACGGGAACCGGCGTCCAGGACACGGCCATTGCGCTACATGCCTTGCGCCTGGTGGAACAGCGCTGAGAGCGGCACGAGGCTCGGCGAGACTGCAACGCGACCGGGAACCTTCCTTGGGGATGCCGGGTTGATCGGGCGTCGAGGGTTGCCTTCGGTCCGGAGCGGCAGCCCTCCGTCACCTCCCTGACTCGACGCAGCCCGGTGGTCACGGCCACCGGGCTCTTTTTTTTGCTGCGGCCTCGACAAGCAGAACGCCCCCGCGCAGGCTGCGCGAGGGCGTCGGGCCGGGGGACGGAAAGGTCGCGTCAGCTTGCGTTGCGCTGGGTCTCGTTCAGCAGCGAGCGAAGATCCTCGGTGGCACGCTCGAGGAAGAACAGGATCCGGGCGTCGCCGTAATCGTAGAAGACGTCCTCGGGATTGCTTGGGGTCTGCTCGCGAAAGCGGGCCACGGCCAGGTCGAGAACGGCCTGGATCCCCTCGATCGAGCGGGCCGGCGTGGTCAGCAGCATGTTCTCGATCTCCTCGATCTGGCTGTCGAGGCGCTCCAGCTCTTCCTCGATCGAGCTCAGGCCGGCTTCCTGCTCGGCCTCGCTCAGATCGCTCATCATGCCCCGGATCTCCTCCGAGGACATGCCCACCAGCTGCAGAGGCATGGCGGCCCACTCCGGCAGGCTGTGCCGGATGCGCTCCTGGCGCTCGAGCAGGGCGTCGCGGCGTCGCTGCAGGTCGGAGATGCGCCGGACCAGCAGAATGGTGTTGGTGATAACCGCCATCGTCGTTGTCTCCGTCCTTCGCCCGGGGCCTTCGCGCCGAGGGGAGGGCGCCTGTTTCTTGCCGGGAAGCGTCGCGTTCATCTGGCGTTAACCCTGCCCAAGTATTCAAATCGTGTCAACGCAGCATTGCTTGAGGGTTGAAGTAGTTGATATGAAAAAATAGTTAAAATTTTAGCAAACTTAAGTCGAGATGCGGATGGGTTGATTGAACGGGGCATGCTCTTCTACCAGCGGGTTAAGGCCGTCCCGGGCTTCGGCAAACCGGGCGCTTTACCCGCCGGACCGCCGGTTCCATAGTCGGACTGTGCTGCGGCCATCCAGAGCCGCGACCAGGGTGGGCCACGTGAGCGAAGCACACGAGAACGGATCGATGCGGCGCGCGGCTCCGGGCGGGCGTCCGCGCCCGGCGGCGAGGCTCCGCAACTACCTGCTAGCCGGCATTATCGTGAGCGCGCCGCTCAGCATCACGTTGCTTATCGTCTGGCAAGTAGTCGACTATGTCGACCGCACGGCGGCCTCGATCGTCCCCGCCCGTTACAATCCGGAGACCTATCTGCCGTTCAGCGTGCCGGGAATAGGTTTCCTGCTGATGCTGGGCGTCCTGACGCTGATCGGCTGGTTCACCGCAGGCCTGCTCGGCCGCTCGCTGATGCGGGCAGGCGAGCAGCTTGTGCACCGCATGCCGGTGGTTCGCTCCATCTACGGCACGCTCAAGCAGATCTTCGAGACGGTGCTGGCCAACTCCTCGCGGGCGTTCCGCGAGGTGGTGCTGATCGAGTATCCGCGGCGGGGCATGTGGTCGCTGGCCTTCGTCAGCGGCCCCACCATCTGGCGGATCGAGCGCGGCGAGCACCGGGAGATGGTCAATGTCTTCCTGCCGTCCACGCCCAACCCGACGACCGGCTTTCTGCTGTTCGTGCCGCGCAGCGAGATCGTCCATCTCGAGATGACCATCGACGAGGGCATGCGGATGATCATCTCCGGCGGCATCGTCAACCTGCCCCTTCAGGAGGCAAGCGCGCGCCTGCCGATCAAGGCCGAGCGGGAGCTGGAGCTAGCCGGGGGAGGCTGAGGCCAGCGCCTCCTCGCGCTCGAAGAGGTGCAAGAGCAGGCGCAGCGACGCCCCGCGCTCGCTCGCCAGCTCCGGATCGGCGTCCAGCAGGCGGGCCGCCTCGTCGCGCGCATGGCCCAGAAGATCGCCGTCGGCCACCCAGTCGGCGAAGTGCAGGCGCGGCAGGCCGGACTGGCGCACCCCCAGCACCTCGCCCGGACCGCGCAGCCGCATGTCCGCCTCGGCGATCTCGAACCCGTCGTCGCTGCCGCGGAGCACCGCGAGCCGCTCCAGCGCGGTGGCGCTGCTGTCGGGTCCGTAGAGCAACAGGCAGGCCGAGCGGCGGGTGCCGCGGCCGACCCGCCCGCGCAGCTGGTGAAGCTGGGCAAGGCCGAAGCGCTCGGCATTCTCGATGACGATCACCGTGGCCTCGGGGACATCGACACCCACCTCGACCACCGTGGTCGCGACCAGGATCCGCGCGCTCCCTTCGGCGAAGGCGCGCATGGCGAGCTCGCGGCGGCTCGGCTTCAGCCGGCCGTGCGCGAGCGCCACCGTATCGCCGAACCGCTCCTCGAGCTCGCCGTGCCGTTCCTCGGCCGCCTTGCGGCCATCGTCGGAGGCCTCGATGCTCGGACAGATCCAGTAGATGCGGGCGTCCTCGGCGAGCGCCCGGGCGCAGGCCTCGACCACCTCGTCCTGGCGCCGCGCCGGCATCACGCGGGTGACGATCGGCTGCCGGCCCGCCGGCTTGGCGCGCAGGGCGGAGACCGGCAGGTCGCCATAGAGGCCGAGCACGAGGGTTCGGGGAATGGGCGTGGCGGTCATCAAGAGCAGGTCGGTTGCATAGCCCTTGCCGGCCAGCGCCAGGCGCTGCTCCACCCCGAAACGGTGCTGCTCGTCCACCACGGCCAAAGCGAGATCGGCGAAGGCGGTGCCTTCCTGGAAGAGCGCGTGGGTGCCGACCGCCAATGCCGCGGCGCCCGTGGCCAGCGCCTCGCGGGCACGCTCGCGGGACTCGGCCCTGTCGCCGCCCACCAGCAGCGCTACCTCGAGACCCAGCGGCTCCGCCCAGGCGGCGAGCGTGCGGTGGTGCTGGCGGGCCAGAATCTCGGTCGGCGCCATGAGGGCCGCCTGGCGACCCGCCTCGACGGCCTGGAGCATGGCGAGAAATGCCACGACCGTCTTGCCGCTGCCGACATCGCCCTGCAGCAGCCGGGTCATCGGTGGCGGCGCGGCGATCTCGGACTCGATCTCGGCGGCGGCGCGCTCCTGGTCGAGGGTCGGACTGAACGGCAGGGTGGCAAGGAAACGGCGGCGGAGCGCTCCGTCGCCAATGGTGGCCCGCCCCGGCAGGGCTGTGCGGTGGCGCCGGGCGAGCGCAAGGCCGATCTGCAGCGCCAAAAGCTCGTCGAAGGCCAGCCGCCGGCGCGCCGGCTCGCTGCCGCCCTCGCTCTCCAGCCCGTGCAGGCGCAGCAGTGCTGCCGCATGGCCCGGCCAGCCGTGCCTTTGAAGGAGCGCCGGCTCCAGCCACTCGGCCATCTCCGGCAGCCGCTCGATCGCGGCGCCCACCAGCTTGCGTAGCCGGCCCTGCGGCAGCCCGTCGACCGCCGGGTAGACGGCGAGCCGGCCGCCCGGCGCTTGCGGCAGGGCCTGCGGATGCGGCATCTGCCAGCGGTCGCGGAAACGGCCGAGCCGCCCGTGGAGGAGATAGCGCTGGCCCGGCACCAGCCGCTCGGCCAGACGGCGCTTGGTCGGGCCGAAGAAGCACAAGTCCACCTCGCCGCCGTGCATGCGGCCGATCGTCACGAAGGGGCGGCGGGCGTCGCCGGGGTCGCGATGCGCGACGATCTCGAGCTCGAGCGTCACCGGCTGGCCGTCGGTGGCGGCGGCGAGATCGGCTAGGGGGCTCGTATCGATGTGGGCGCGGGGCGCCAGGCGCAGCAGATCGAGGCAGCGCACGTCGTCGCGGCCGAGCAGGCGGCGCAGCGGTGCGGCACTTGCCGGGCCGGCGCCGGGCAGGGCCATGGCCGGCGCGAACAGCGCGAAGAGCGCCGGCGGTCGGCTGCTTGCGACGGTGGCGCCGGCTTGCTTGGCCGCAGACGGCATTTCCGCTAAACCTCCGGAGCTTTTTTTCAGAAAGTAGGCACCCAGACGCCTAGCGAGGTTCGATGTCGAGCGAAAGCACCAGCATTCGCCGCAAGCGCCTGCTCCTCCGCAGCCGCTACCGCGGATTCCTCGAAAGCGATCTGGTCATGGGCCGGTTCGCCGAGACACACCTGGCCGATTTCGACGAGGCCCGCCTCGAGCGCTACGAGGCCCTTTTGGACGAGGCCGACCACGATCTCTTCGCCTGGCTGACGGGACGCGCGTCGGTGCCCGAGCGGCACGACAACGACGTCTTCGCCATGCTGCGGCAGTTCGAGCTGATGGGGCGCGAGGCCGGCCGGGAGGGATGAGCGCAGTGGAAGCGGAGGCGGCGGTCGAGATCGAGGAGAAGGCGGCGCCGGCGCGCCACCGGGGCACTCTTATCGGCAATGCCCGAGACGCGCTCGAGGCGCGTTTCCTGGCCGAGCGGCTGGACCAGGGCAAGGCTGCGTGCATCCTGCACATCGCCCGCGACGCGCCGCGTCTGGCGCAGCTCGAGGCGTTGGTCCGGTTCTTCGCGCCCAGGCTCGAGATCCTCACCGTTCCCGCATGGGACTGCCTGCCCTACGACCGGATCTCGCCCAACGCGCAGATCATGGCCGAGCGCCTGCGCGCCCTGGCACAGCTCAGCCAGCCGACGAAACGGGCCCGGCTGGTGCTGACCAGCGCCAACGCGGTCCTGCAGCGCGTGCCGCCGGCGGCAACCGTCACCGCCGGCCACTTCAGCGCCCGCCCCGGGGCGCGGATCGACCGCGACGGGCTGCTCCAGTATCTCGAGCGCAACGGCTACCGGCGCACCGGCACCGTCGTCGAGCGCGGCGAGTTCGCGGTGCGCGGCGGGCTGATCGACATCTTCCCGACAGGCTCCGAGCAGCCGCTGCGCCTCGACATGTTCGGCACCACGGTCGAGACGATCCGCGCCTTCGACCCGCTGACCCAGCGCTCGCTCGCCAAGGTCGAGGGGCTCGAGCTCTCGCCGGTGAGCGAGGTGCTGTTCGACCAGGACGCCATCGAGCGCTTCAAGACCGCCTATCTTCGCCATTTCGGCGCGGTCACCGACGACCCGCTGTTCGACGCGGTGCAGGCCGGCCGCAGCTTCCCCGGCATGGAGCACTGGCTGCCGCTGTTCCACGAGGAGCTGGTAACGCTCTTCGACTATCTGGGCGATGAGTGCGAGATAAGCTTCGATCATCTGGCCCGCGAAGGCGTGCAGGCCCGTGCGGCGCTGATCGGCGAGCATCACGAGGCGCGGCTGGCGGCCCCGGCCTCGAGCTTCGGCACCGCGCCCTACCGGCCGCTGCCACCGGAGCTGCTCTATTTGGACGAGCAGGCTTTCGCCCGCCAGATCGAGCAGCGGCCGAGCTGGCACTTCTCGATCTTCGCGCCGCCGCCACATCTGCCGCCGGGCATCGCCAAGGCGATCGATCTGGGAGGGGCGCCGGCCCGCGATTTCGCCCGCGAGCGCGCCGACCGCTCGATCAACCTGTTCGACGAGATCGTCGGGCATCTGCACAAGCTCGTCACCAAAGGGCAGCGGCCGCTGGTGACGGCATCGGGCGAGGGGGCCCTCGAGCGCCTGCGCCAGGTGCTGGCCGACCACGGCGTCGAGACCTTCACCCGTGTGCATGCCCATGGCGAGCTGGAGCGGGCCGCCGGGGTGGCGCTGGCAGTGCTGCCGCTCGATCACGGCGTCGTGGCGCCGGGCCTGTGCGCGCTGAGCGAGCAGGATCTCCTGGGCGAGCGCCTGCATCGCGCCGCCCGGCGGGCGCGGCGCGCCGACAAGTTCATCGCCGATCTCTCGGTGCTGTCCGAGGGCGACCATGTCGTCCATGCCGAGCACGGGATCGGCCGCTTCGAGGGGCTCATGACCCTCGAGATCGGCGGCGCCCCGCACGACTGCCTCAAGCTCGTCTATCACGGCGGCGACAAGCTCTTCGTGCCGGTGGAGAACCTCGAGATCCTCTCGCGCTACGGCAATGCCGAGGATTCGGTGCAGCTTGACAAGCTGGGCGGCGCGGGCTGGCAGCAGCGCAAGGCCAAGGTCAAGGAGCGGATCAAGGAGCTCGCCGAGGAGCTCATCAAGATCGCCGCCTCGCGCGCCACCCGCAAGGGCGTGCCCTTCGACCTGCCGCCCGGTGTCTACGAGGAGTTCGCCGCGCGTTTCCCCTACGAGGAGACCGAGGACCAGTTGCGCGCCATCGAGGCGGTGCTCGAGGACATGGGCTCGGGCCGGCCCATGGACCGGCTGGTGTGCGGCGACGTGGGCTTCGGCAAGACCGAGGTGGCGCTGCGCGCCGCCTTCGTGGCGGCCATGTCCGGCAAGCAGGTGGCGCTGCTAGCGCCCACCACGCTGCTCGCCCGCCAGCACTACCACGTCTTCAGCCAGCGCTTCGCCGGCCTGCCGCTTCGGGTCGAGCAGCTCTCGCGGTTCGTCACCGGCAAGCGCGCCGAGCAGGTCAAGAAGGGTGTGGCCGCGGGCGACGTCGACATCGTCATCGGCACCCACACGCTGCTCGGCAAGACCGTGGGCTTCAAGGACCTGGGCCTCGTTATTGTCGACGAGGAGCAGCATTTCGGTGTCTCTCACAAGGAGAAGCTCAAGAAGCTGCGCGCCGAGGTCCACGTTCTCACCATGACCGCCACGCCCATTCCGCGCACGCTGCACATGGCGCTGGGCGGCATGAAGGACCTCTCGATCATCGCCACGCCGCCGGTCGACCGGCTGGCAGTCAGGACCTTCGTGATGCCGGCCGACCCGGTGGTTCTGCGCGAGGCGATCTTGCGCGAGTATCACCGCGGCGGGCAGAGCTTCTACGTCTGCCCGCGGGTGGCCGACCAGGCCAAGCTCAGGAAGGAGCTGGGCAACCTCGTGCCGGAGCTCAAGATCGGCGTCGCCAACGGACGTATGCCGGCCTCCGAGCTCGAGGCGGTCATGAACGAGTTCTACGACCGCAAGCTCGATATCCTTCTCGCCACCAACATCGTCGAGAGTGGCCTCGACATTCCCACCGCCAACACGCTGATTGTCCACCGCGCCGATCTCTTCGGGCTCTCTCAGCTCTACCAGATCCGAGGCCGGATCGGCCGCTCCAAGGTGCGCGGCTACGCCTATTTCACCGTGCCGGCCGACAAGACGCTGGCGCAGACTGCGGAAAAGCGGCTGCAGGTGATCCAGTCGCTGGAGGGGCTGGGGGCAGGCTTCCAGCTCGCCAGCCACGATCTCGACATTCGCGGCGCCGGCAACCTGCTGGGCGACGAACAGTCGGGGCAGATCAAGGAGGTCGGCTTCGAGCTCTACAACCACATGCTGGAGGAGGCGGTGGCCGAGCTCAGAAAGGTCGGCGACGCCGCTGCCGAGGAAGGTGCCCGGGCCGAGTGGACGCCGCAGATTACCGTGGACGCCGCAGCGCTCATGCCGGAGAGCTATATCGGCGATCTCGACCTGCGCCTTGCCATGTACCGGCGCCTGGCCTCGCTCGAGAGCACCCAGGAGATCGAGGAGTTCGCAGCCGAGCTCATCGACCGGTTCGGCCCGCTGCCCCCCGAGACCGACCAGCTCCTGCAGATCGTGACGATCAAGCAGCTCTGCCGGCGGGCCAATATCCAAAAGCTCGATGCCGGCCCCAAGGGGCTGGTGCTGTCGTTCCATGAGAACCGCTTCCCGCGGCCCGAGCGCCTGGTGAGCTATATCGGTCAGAGCCGCGGGCAGATGAAGGTGCGGCCCGACCACCGGCTCGTGGTGCTGCGCGAGACCACGCAGCCGGTCGAACGGCTCAAGGCGGCGCGCAAGCTCGTCGAGGAGCTGGCGGGGCTGGCCGCCTGAGCGGCGCTGCAGCGGCGGGCAGGAGGAGCATCAGGCGATGACGGTTCTGTTCTATACGCACCCGAGCGGACTTGGCCACGATACCGGACCGGGCCATCCGGAGCGGCCCGAGCGGCTGGAGGCGCTGCTCGAGGCGGTGGAGGCGGCGGCCATTCCCGGTCTCGAGCGCCGCGAGGCGGGCCCGGCCAGCCTCGAGCAGATCCATCGCGTCCACCCGGGCAGCTATGCCGAGGCGATCCTGGCCCGGGTGCCCCGGGAGGGGCATGCCAGGCTCGATCCCGACACGGTGATCTCGCCGGGCTCGGGTGAGGCGGCGCTGCACGCGGCGGGTGCCGCCTGCGCCGCCGTCGACGCGGTGCTGGCGGGCGAGGCGAGGCGCGCCTTTTGCGCCATGCGCCCGCCCGGCCACCATGCCGAGCCCGCCCGCGCCAACGGGTTTTGCCTGTTCAACAACGTAGCAATAGCGGCACTTCAGGCGCGCGAGATTCATGGTGTGCGGCGGATCGCCATCCTCGATTTCGACGTGCATCACGGCAACGGCACCCAGGCGGCGTTCTGGGACGATCCGCAGACCCTTTTCGTCTCGACGCACCAATGGCCGCTTTTCCCCGGCACCGGTGCTGCCGCCGAGCGTGGCGTGGCGGGCAACATCCTCAACCTGCCGCTGGCCTCGGGCACGGGCTCGCAAGACTATCGCGAGCTGGTCTCGGAGCGGGTGCTGCCGGCGATCGACGCCTTTGCTCCGGAGCTGGTGCTGCTCTCCGCCGGCTTCGACGCCCACCGCGCCGATCCGCTGGCCTCGCTGAGCCTGGTCGAGGAGGATTTCGCGTGGATCACCAGCCGCGCGGTAGAGCTCGCGACGAGCCATGCCAAGGGGCGGGTCGTCTCCGTGCTTGAAGGCGGCTACGATACGCTGGCACTGGCCCGCAGCACGGTGGCACATCTGCAGGCCCTGGCCGACGCCTGAGGGTGCTGCGGCAGACAGATTTCCGGAGGAAGACGCGCAGATGACGCGCCAGAGCGAGTTCGTGGGCGAGGACCGGAATGCTGCCGCTCCCAAAGCGGTAGCGGCGATGAGCTTCGAGGAGGCGCTGGCCGAGCTCGAGGGCATCGTCCAGAAGCTGGAGCGCGGCCAGCTCGACCTCGAGGCCTCGATCAAGGCCTACGAGCGTGGCACCGAGCTGCGCCAGCACTGCGCCCAAAAGCTGCGCGAGGCCGAGCTGCGCGTCGAGAAGCTGAGTGTCGACCGCAATGGCGGAGCGCGGGTTACCCCGCTGGACGCCGAATGACCCTCGCAGTCCAGATGCAGGGTGTCGCCGCGGCCGTCGAGGACGAGCTCGGCCGGCTGCTCGATCTGCCCGAGGCGCACAACCAGCGGCGTCTGGCCGACGCGATGCGCTATGCGGCACTCGATGGCGGCAAGCGGCTGCGGCCCTTCCTCGTCCGGGCCACCGCGGCGCTAGGCGACGTGCCCGAGGCCGCCTGGGTGCGCGTGGCCGCTTCACTCGAGCTGGTGCACTGCTACTCGCTGGTCCATGACGACCTGCCCGCCATGGACGATGCCGCGACCCGCCGCGGCCGGCCATCCTGCCACGCCGCCTTCGACGAGGCGACGGCGGTTCTGGCCGGCGATGCGCTCTTGACCCTGGCGTTCGAGGCACTGGCCCGCGACGACTGGCCGGCCGACGCGGTGACGCGCTGCGCGCTGGTGGCCGGTCTGGCGCGGGCCGCCGGCGTGGAGGGCATGTGCGGCGGCCAGCAGATCGACCTCGAGGCCGAGGGAAAGCCGCTGGGCGAGGGCGCCATCACCGAGCTGCAGGCCCTCAAGACCGGCGCGATCTTCGCGTTCGCCTGCGAGGCAGGGGCGCGTCTGGCCGGCCTGAATGACGAGCAGCGGCAGGCAGTGGCTGCCTATGCCCGCCGCTTCGGCCTGATCTTCCAGATCACCGACGATCTTCTCGATGCCACCTCGACCAGCGGTGCGATCGGCAAGCCGGCGGGTGCCGATGCCGCTCGCGGCAAAGCCACTTTCGTGGCACTGCTGGGTGTCGAGGGTGCCAGGGAACGTGTCGCCCGTTTGCATGCCGAGGCGCTCGACGCGCTTGACAAAGCAGGGCCGGGGGCAAATCTCCTGCGCGACCTTCTTTGTCACGTCGTCGATCGCCGCGTTTGACCTCCGCCACGCGAGTCTCCTTCCGGATGCCCGAAACTCCGCTCCTCGACCAGATCCGCGAGCCAGGCGACCTGCGCCGGCTCCCGGCCGACGCCATGCGCCAGGTGGCCGACGAGCTCCGGCTCGAGACGGTCGACGCGGTATCCGTGACCGGAGGGCATCTGGGTGCCGGGCTTGGCGTGGTCGAGCTGACCGTGGCCCTGCACCGCGTCTTCGACACCCCCTATGACCGGCTGCTGTGGGACGTCGGCCACCAGGCCTACCCGCACAAGATCCTGACCGCACGACGCGACCGCATCCGCACGCTGCGCCAGCCGGCCGGGCTCTCCGGCTTCACCCGGCGCGCCGAGAGCGTCTACGACCCGTTCGGGGCGGCGCACAGCTCGACCTCGATTTCGGCCGGGCTCGGCATGGCGGTGGCGAGCGACCTCGACGGGGTGGACCGCAACGTGGTCTGCGTGATCGGCGACGGCGCGATGAGCGCCGGCATGGCTTACGAGGCCATGAACAATGCCGGCGCCATGAAGGCGCGGCTCATCGTCATCCTCAACGACAATGACATGTCGATCGCCCCGCCCGTGGGAGCGATGAGCGCCTATCTCTCGCGGGTGGTATCCTCGCATACCTATCGCAACTTCCGCCACGTCGCCAAGCAGCTCGCCAGCCACTTCCCGCGGCCGCTGCAGAAAGCGGCTGCCAAGGCCGAGGAATATGCCCGCGGGCTGGCGACCGGTGGCACGCTCTTCGAGGAGCTGGGCTTCTATTACATCGGCCCCCTCGACGGTCATAATCTCGACCATCTGATCCCCGTCCTCGAGAATGTCCGCGACGACACCGACAAGGGTCCCGTGCTGATCCATGTCGTGACCCAGAAGGGCAAGGGCTACGGGCCTGCCGAGGCGGCCGCCGACAAATATCACGGGGTCGGCAAGTTCGACGTCGCGACCGGGGTGCAGCAGAAGTCCAGGAGCAACGCGCCCAGCTACACCTCGGTCTTCGCGAACGCGCTGGTCCACGAGGCCGGGCATGATTCCAAGATCGTGGCGGTTACCGCCGCCATGGGCCCGGGGACCGGGCTGAACCTCTTTGAGAAGAAGTTCCCGGAGCGCTGCTTCGACGTCGGTATCGCCGAGCAGCATGCGGTTACCTTCGCCGCCGGCCTCGCCACCGAAGGCTACCGGCCGTTCTGCGCGATCTACTCCACCTTCCTGCAGCGCGCTTACGACCAGGTGGTGCACGACGTCGCCATCCAGGGTCTGCCGGTGCGTTTCGCCATCGACCGGGCCGGCCTCGTCGGGGCCGATGGCGCCACCCATGCCGGCTCCTTCGACGTCGCCTACCTGACCTGTCTGCCGGGCTTCGTGGTCATGGCGGCGGCCGACGAGCTCGAGCTCGCCCGCATGGTAGTGACCGCAGCGCGCTGGGACGAGGGGCCGATCGCCTTTCGCTATCCGCGCGGCGAGGGGGTCGGGATCGAGCTGCCGGAACAGGCGGAGCCGCTCGAGATCGGCCGCGGCCGTATCATCCGTGAGGGCTCGCGGGTAGCACTCCTTTCGTTCGGCGCACGCCTCCAGGAGTGCCTCAAGGCGGCCGACGAGCTGACCGCCCGCGGCTTCTCCACGACCGTTGCCGACGCCCGTTTCGCCAAGCCCCTCGACCAGGAGCTGATCCGCCGGCTGGCGCGGGACCACCAGGTCGTGCTGACGGTCGAGGAAGGCTCGATCGGCGGTTTCGGCAGCCAGGTGCAGCAGTTCATGCTGGACGACGGCCTGCTCGACGGCGGGCGCGTGCGCCTGCGGAGCCTCGTCCTCCCCGACCGGTTCATCGACCACGGCACACCTTCCGGCCAGTACGAGGAAGCCGGGCTGAACGCCGGCGGTATCGTAGCCAAGGCGCTGCAGGCGCTGGGCGAGGCGAGGGTGTCGCGGGAGGACGCCGAGCTCGACGCCCGGCAGCGCTGAGCGGCAGCCGGTGACGATGGATGCAGCGCCCAGGCCGCGCAAGATGCGGCTCGACCAGCTCATGGTCGATCGCGGGCTGGCGCCCAACCGCAGCAAGGCGCAGGCACTTCTGCTGGCAGGTCTCGTGTTCAGCGGCGAGCGTCGCCTCGACAAGCCCGGCTCGCCGGTGGCGAGCGACATCCCGCTCGAGCTGCGCGACACCGCCGGGCACGACTATGTCTCGCGCGGTGCGCTCAAGCTGCTGCAGGGTCTGGAGGCTTTCGCGATCGACCCGGCCGGCTTCGTGGCGGCCGACATCGGCGCTTCAACCGGTGGATTTACGGAAGTCCTGCTGCGGCAGGGGGCTGCCCGGATCTATGCGGTCGATGTGGGCCACGGCCAGCTCGCCTGGAGCCTCAGGAACGACAAGCGGGTGGTGGTGCTCGAGCGCACCAATGCGCGCCATCTGACCAAAGAGACCATCCCAGAGCCGCTCGATCTCGTGGTCTGCGACGCCAGCTTCATCTCCTTGAGGCTGGTGCTGCCGGCAGTCCTCGCGCTGACCCGGCCCGGGGCGATGCTGGTGGCCCTGATCAAGCCGCAGTTCGAGGCCGGCCGCGAGAAGGTCGGCAAGGGCGGCGTGGTGCGCGACCCGGCTGTCCACGAGGAAGTCTGCGCAACCATCCGCGACTGGCTCGAAAGCCTGCCGGGCTGGCATGTGCTGGGTGTCGCGGAGAGCCCGGTGCGCGGCCCGGCCGGCAATGTCGAGTTCCTCATCGGCGCACGGCGCGAGGCGACGAGCCCGTAGCACCTCTCTCGATTGCCTGGAGCAAGGGGCACGACGGCCTCCCTGCCGAGGCCGCCGCCAACTGCCAGAGAACAAGCAAGACCGGCCGCGCGCAACACCTTGCGCGGCTCCGCCGTCACGCACCCGGCCGCCTTTCCCGCGCCTACCCGGCTATCCGGTCCCGGTCGCCCGGGACCGGCTGCAGAGCGGCCGCTACGTTGCCGCTGCGAGGCGGGCAAAGCCGGCCTCGAGGTCGGCGATGAGGTCCGCTGGGTCTTCCAGGCCCACGTGGATGCGCATCGCCTGGCCGGTCTCGCTCCAGGGCGTGGCGGTGCGCAGGCCGGCGGGCTTGGTGGGGATCAGCAGGCTTTCGAAGCCGCCCCAGCTATAGCCCATGCCGAACAGCTCCATACTGTCGAGCATCGCCGCCAGTGCGCTTCGGCTGCACGGCCGCATGACGAAGCCGAACAGGCCCGAAGCCCCCAGGAAGTCGCGCTTCCACAAGGCGTGGCCGGGATCCTCGGGCAGCGCCGGGCACATCAGGCGCGTCACTTCCGGTCGGCCGGCGAGCCACGCCGCCACCTCGAGCATGCTTTTTTGGTGCCGCTCGAGGCGGGTCGCCATGGTGCGCAGGCCGCGCAGCGCCAGGTAGCAGTCGTCGGGAGCAGCCGCCGAGGCGGTCTCGTACAGGGCGGCGCGCACCTCGGCGTGGACGGCTTCGGTGGTGGTCACGATGCCCATCATCACGTCGGAATGGCCGGTGATGTACTTGGTGCCGGCCTGGATGCTGATGTCGACGCCGTGCTCGAAGGGCTTGAAATAGAGCGGCGAGGCCCAGGTGTTGTCGATGACCGTGAGTACGCCGTGCCGGCGCGCCACCTGGGCTATCGCCGGAATATCCTGCATCTCGAAGGTCAGCGATCCCGGCGCCTCGGTGAACACGAGTCTCGTGTTCGGGCGCAGCAGGCGCTCGATCCCGGCGCCGATGCCCGGCGCGTAGTAGGTGGTCTCGACCCCGAACTTGGCCAGCATGGTGTCGGCCACGTGGCGGGTGGGCCCATAGGCCGTGTCGACCACGAGAATGTGATCGCCGGCCTTCAGCAAGCCCAGCAGCACGCCCGAGATGGCGGTTTTGCCCGAGCCCACGGCAATCGCCCGGTAGCCGCCCTCCAACCGCGCCACCGCGTCCTCGAGGGCGTGCGTGGTGGGTGTGCCGTAGCGGCCGTAATAGACCGCCTGGCCCGGTTTGGCGCCGTCCATGGCGGCGAGAGAGGGGAACAGGATCGTCGAGGCATGGTAGACAGGCGGATTGACGATGCCGTGATTGCCGGCCGGGTCGCGCCCGAGTGTGGTGACGAGCGTGGCGTCCTTCATTTTCATGTCCTGCGCACCGTTCCATGCAGCCGATCCCTGCCGCCCGATACCACTTCCACCGTCCCCTCGCCAGCGCAGGAGATGAAGGTCGCGGGACTTCCGGGACCTCGGCCCGCCGGCATGACCCGAGTGCAAGGCAGGCATGCGTTAGGCGCTTGGCAGCGCGCCGCGGGCGTGCAATGAATCACGACAGGTGCGACACATCGGACGTGATCCACCCAAATGATAACCAGGATCTGGAGGCATCATGCGTCTTGAGACCGTTCTCGTCGCCGGCACCGCCCTTGCGGTCGTGGGGCTGGCCGGTGTGGCGGAGGCCGGCCCGACCTTCGACGCGGTCAAGGAGAAGGGCTTCGTGCAGTGCGGCGTGAACAGCAGCGGCCTGCCGGGCTTTGCGAGCGTCGATGACAAGGGCCACTGGTCGGGCATCGACATCGACATGTGCGAGGCGGTGGCCGTTGCCATGTTCGGTGATGCCAGCAAGGTGAAATACACGCCGGTCTCGGCCAAGGAGCGCTTCACGGCGCTCCAGTCGAAAGAGATCGATGTCCTCGCCCGCAACTCGACCTGGACGGCCCAGCGGGATACCGCGCTCGGCCTCGATTTCGTCGATGTCAATTTCTACGACGGCCAGGGCTTCATGGTGCCCAAGGATCTCGGCGTGAAAAGCGCGCTCGAGCTGGACGGCGCTTCAGTGTGCGTGCAGACCGGCACGACCACCGAGCTCAACCTCGCCGACTATTTCCGCGCCAACAACATGACCTACGAGCCGGTGGTCTTCGAGAGCACCACCGAGCTGATGCCGGCATTCCAGGGCGGTCGCTGCGATGTCTTCACCACCGACCGGTCCGGCCTCTATGCCGAGCGCACCAAGTTCGAGAATCCCGACGACTACGCGATCCTGCCCGAGCTCATCTCCAAGGAGCCGCTGGGCCCCGCCGTTCGCCATGGCGACAATGAATGGGGCGACGTCGTCCGCTGGGCGCTCTATGCGATGATCGAGGCCGAGGAGCTCGGGGTCACGCGCGAGAACGTCGACGAGATGAAGAACAGCGACAACCCGAACATCCGCCGGCTTTTGGGAGTCGAGGGCGAGATCGGCAAGGGACTCGGTCTCGAGAACGACTTCGCCTACCAGATCGTCAAGCAGGTTGGCAATTACGGCGACAGCTTCGAGCGCAACGTGGGCGCCGGCTCGCCGCTCAAGATGACGCGCGACCAGAACGCCCTGTGGACCAAGGGCGGGCTGATGTACGCGCCTCCTTTCCGTTGATCTGAGCAGCGGACGGCGGCGCGGGAGGCCTCCCGCGCCGCCGTCCGACCCCACGGAACGGCAACGAGGCACGAACATTGGCCGCTGATCTCCGCTCGCGTCCAAAAACGGCGTTCTACAACGATCCGCGCGTTCGCGGACTTCTCTATCAGGCCCTGGCGCTGGCCGCGGTCGTCGCGCTCGGCGCCTTCCTGATCGGCAACACGCTGGAGAACCGGGCGCGCCTCGGCGTCGCCTCCGGCTTCGGCTTTCTGGGCGTGCAGTCGGGCTTCGACATCTCCCAGTCGCTGATCGCCTACAGCTCGAGCTTCTCGAGCTACGGCAACGCGTTCGTCGTCGGCCTTTTGAACACGTTCTACGTCGCGATCTTCGGCATCGCGCTGGCGACCATCATCGGCTTCGTGATGGGTATCGCACGGCTGTCGTCGAACTGGCTCGTGGCGCAGGTAGCGCTGGTCTATATCGAGATCATCCGCAACGTGCCGCTGCTGCTTCAGCTCATCTTCTGGTACACGGTAGTGCTGGCCCAACTGCCGTCGCCCGCCGACAGCATGAGGCTGGGCGAGTGGCTGTTCTTCAATATACGCGGCCTGTTTCTGCCGATGCCGGTGTTCGAGAAGGGGCCCTGGGCGCTTCTCGCCGGGCTCGCTGTCGCGGTTGCAGCGGCCGTTCTCTTCGCCCGGTGGGCGCGGCGACGCTTCGAGGCGACCGGCCAGCGCTTCCCGGCGATACTCGTGGTGCTGCCGATGCTGTTGCTGGTGCCGCTGGCAGCACAGATCCTGTTCGGTGGCACGGTGACGCTCGACTACCCGCAGGCGTCGCGCTTCCGCATCAGCGGCGGGCTCACCTTCCTTCCTGAATTCATGGCGCTGCTGCTGGGCCTTTCGGTCTATACCGGCGCGTTCATCGCCGAGATCGTGCGCTCGGGCATCCTCGCGGTGAGCAAGGGCCAGCTCGAGGCCGCCAGCGCGCTCGGCCTCAAGCCCAACATGACGTTGCGGCTCGTGGTGGTTCCGCAAGCCTTGCGCGTGATCATCCCGCCGCTCACCAGCCAATACCTGAACCTCACCAAGAACTCCTCGCTGGCGGTGGCGATCGGCTATCCGGATTTCTTCAGCATCGCCGGCACGATCAACAACCAGACCGGCCAGGCCGTGGAGGTGATCGCCATCACGATGGGCGTGTATCTGACCCTGAGCCTGCTGATCTCCGCCTTCATGAACTGGTACAACGCCCATGTGGCGCTGGTGGAGCGCTGAGCGATGGCAGTAGCCGACACGAGGCAGGAAAAGCTGCTGCCGCCGGTGCGGGAGCGGGTAGGGGCGTTGGGCTGGGCGCGCCGCAACCTCTTCTCCACGCCCTTCAACAGCGTTCTCACGGTACTCATCGCCTACCTGCTCTACGTCTCGATCGTCCCGCTGGTGGAGTGGGCGATCATCAACGCCACCTGGTGGGGTACCAGCCGCCAGGACTGCGCGGCCGACGGCGCCTGCTGGGCGCTGGTCCGGGTGCGCTTCAACCAGTATGTCTACGGGCTTTACCCCGAAAGCGAATACTGGCGGATCAACCTCGCGGCCGTCCTGCTGGTGGCCGCGATGGTGCCGCTCTTCCTGCAGCGCTTTACCCACAAGCTTCCCTATGCACTGGGCCTGATCGTCGTCTACCCGATTGTCGCCTACTATCTGTTCCATGGCGGTGTGTTCGGGCTTCCGGTGGTCGAGACCTCGCGCTGGGGCGGCCTGTTCCTGACCGTGGTTCTGGCCGGGGTGGGCATCACGGCCTCCTTGCCGCTGGGCGTCGTGCTGGCGCTTGGCCGACGCTCGAAAATGCCCGCCATCAAGACGTTGTGCGTCACCTTCATCGAGCTGGTGCGCGGCGTGCCGCTGGTCACCATCCTGTTCATGGCCTCGGTGATGCTGCCGCTGTTCCTGCCCGTCGGCACGACCATCGACAAGCTGCTGCGGGCACAGGTCGGGGTGGCGCTCTTTGCCTCGGCCTACATGGCCGAGGTGATCCGCGGCGGCCTGCAGGCCATCCCCAAGGGCCAGTACGAGGCTGCCGACGCAATGGGGCTGGGCTACTGGCAGTCCATGGGGCTGATCATCCTTCCTCAGGCGCTGCGGCTGGTCATACCGGGCATCGTCAACACCTTCATCGGCCTGTTCAAGGACACCTCGCTGGTCCTCATCATCGGCCTCTACGATCTGCTGGGCATCTCCCAGCTGATCATCAAGGATCCGCAGTGGCTCGGTCTCGGCGCCGAGACCTATCTCTTCGCCGCCTTCGGCTTCTGGATCTTCTGCTTTGCCATGTCCCGCTATAGCATGGCGCTCGAGCGGAAGCTTTCTGCGAAGACAAAACACTAGTGAGAATAATGACTTACAGGGGGTTCCGATGAACCAGCCTCAGCATGTGGCGCCGCAACCCGGGTATGACGCGGCAGCGGTTCCGGCCGGCCAGCCGATGATCGAGCTGCGCGACATGCATAAATGGTTCGGCGAATTCCACGTCCTCAAGGCGATCAATCTGGAGGTGGGCAGGGGCCAGAAGGTGGTGGTCTGCGGCCCGTCGGGCTCGGGCAAGTCGACCATGATCCGCTGCATCAACCGGCTCGAGGAGCATCAGCGCGGCCAGGTGGTGGTCGACGGGATCGAGCTCACCCACGATGTGCGCAATGTCGACGCCATCCGCCGCGAGGTCGGCATGGTGTTCCAGCACTTCAACCTGTTTCCGCATCTTACCGTGCTCGAGAACCTCACGCTGGCGCCGATGTGGGTGCGCAAGACACCGCGACGGGAGGCGGAGGCGACGGCCAGGCACTTCCTCGAGCGGGTGAAGATCCCCGAGCAGGCGATGAAATATCCAGGCCAGCTCTCCGGCGGCCAGCAGCAGCGCGTGGCGATCGCCCGCGCGCTGTGCATGAAGCCCAAGATCATGCTGTTCGACGAGCCCACGTCGGCGCTGGATCCCGAGATGGTCAAGGAGGTGCTCGACGTCATGGTGGAGCTCGCCGACGAGGGCATGACCATGATGTGCGTGACCCACGAGATGGGCTTTGCCAAGGCGGTGGCGGATTTCGTGGTGTTCATGGACCAGGGCGAGATCGTCGAGATGGCGCCGCCCTCCGAGTTCTTCAGCAACCCGCGCTCGGACCGCACCAAGCTCTTCCTCAACCAGATCCTGGCGCACTGAGGGGCTCCCCCAGGGGCGTGGGCAGGGCGGGGGTGCCGCCTCCCGGCACGGCCGGAGCCGGACCGCCGGCGCGGCAGGCGAGCGTCATTGACGTTTGCCGCGCCGCCTCGATAGGTTGTTCGTGACAATTTCATGACAGGGCGCCTGTTCCGGCCCCGATTCCGGCTAGAGGAGAAGGTAATGGCGTTTCCCGTCCGCGCCTTGGCTGCTGCTGCGCTGATCCCGCTCATGGCCGGGTCCGCCTCGGCGCTCACCGTCTATTCCAGCGTCGACGAGGAGAATGCCAGGAAGCTTCTCGATGCGTTCAGCGAGGCTACCGGCGTCGACGTGCAGATGGTGTTCCTGTCCTCGGGGCCGGCGCTCTCGCGGATCGAGGCGGAGAAGGCCAACCCCCAGGCCGACGTGTGGTTCGGCGCGCCCAGCGAGAACCACATCCTGGCCAAAGAGCGGGGCCTGACGGTGCCCTACGTCTCACAGAGCGCCGCGGCGCTGTCCGGGGAGTTCAAGGACGCGGACGGGTACTGGCACGCCATCTACACCAACCCGGTGGCGGTCGGCGTGCGCACCGACATTCTCGAGAGCCGCGGCGCACCGGTGCCGGCGTCCTGGGAGGACCTCAAGAACCCGGCCTACAAGGGCCTCATCCAGATGCCGTCGCCGCAGTCTTCCGGCACGGCCTACGCGGTCATGCTGACGCTCATCCAGGAACGGGGCGAGGACGGCGCTTTCGAGTATCTCCAGGCCCTTAACCCGAACATCCAGACCTACACCCAAAGCGGCACTGCGCCCAGCGGCGCGCTCGGTGTCGGCGAGACCCCGGTGGCGATCCAGTTCTCCCCCGGCTTCCTCAAGCTCGCCGACGAGGGCTACCCGGTTCAGGTCGTCTTTCCGAGCGAGGGCGTGGGCTACGAGGTGGCCTCCATGTCGATCCTCGAGGGCACCGACGAGATGGAGGATGCAAAAAGGCTGGTCGATTGGATGACCTCGGCCGAAGGGCAGGGCGCCCTCACGGCCACCAAGACCTATTTCCTGCCGATTCGCAGCGACGTCAGCGGCGGCACGGGCGTGCCTTCGCTGGACAGCATCAAGCTGGTGGCAACCGACCCATCCTTCGCGGCCGAGAACAAGAAGCGCCTCGTCGACCGCTGGACCGAGGAGGTTCTCGGCCAGTAGACGCCCGGTGATGCTTCGCAAGGCGCGCTCGGAGCTGCGGCTCCTGGCGCGCGACCCGATCCTGCTCGTGCTCCTGACGGCGATCGCCCTGGCGATCGTCGTCTTCGTCGTCTATCCGCTGGTCAAGGTGCTGCTGGCCAGTGCCCAGATCGACGGGACTTGGACATTCGGCGGGTACGCCGAGCTGGCCGAGCGCAGACTCTACCGCAACGCGCTGATCAACAGCCTTGGCGTCGGCGCGCTGGTGGGCCTGCTCGGCACGGCCATCGGCTTCCTCGCGGCCTTCGTGCTCACGCGCCTCGACGTGCCGGGCAAGACGCTGCTGCATTACATCACCATGCTGCCGATCATCTCGCCGCCGTTCGTGAGCGCGGTCTCGATCCTCTTCCTGTTCGGCTTCAACGGGCTGGTGACACGGCAGGTCCTGGGCCTCACCGACTTCTCGATCTACGGCTTTCACGGCGTGGTGCTCTCCCAGGTGTTCACCTTCGCGCCGATAGCCTATCTGTCGCTGCGGGGCGTCCTGGCGTCGCTGAGCCCGACGCTGGAAGACGCAGCCTTGAACATCGGGGCGACCCGCTGGCAGACCTTCTGGAAGGTCAGCCTGCCCTTGTCGCTTCCCGGCATCGCCAGCGCCTTTCTCATCGTCTTCATCGAATCGATGGCGGATTTCGGCAATCCGCTGGTCTTGGCCGGTGCTGCTTTCCCGATGCTGGCGCCGCAGGCCTATCTGGAGATTACCGGCTCGTTCAACCTGTCGCGCGGCGCCACGCTCGCCGTCGTCCTCCTCGTCCCGTCGATCACCGCCTTCGCGATCCAGCGCTACTATCTGGCCAAGCGGCAGTACATCACCGTCACCGGCAAGCCCACCGCCTCGACCTCGAAGATCGTGAGTGCGCCGGTCAAGTGGCTCCTCTACGGCCTTGTCGTTCTCTTCGCGCTGCTCGTGGCGGCCTTCTACGCGGTGATCCTTGTCGGCGCCCTCACGAAGGTCTGGGGCTTCAACTACGCACCGACGCTCGACCATTTCCTCTACGTCTTCGACGTCGGTCTCGAGTCGGTGAAGGACACGCTGATCGTCGCCCTCGTGTCGACCCCGGTGAGCGGGGTGCTCGGCATGCTGGTGGCCTTCCTCGTGGTGCGTCGCGTCTTTCCCGGCCGTACCGCGCTGGAGTTCGGCTCGATCCTGTCCTTTGCCGTGCCCGGCACCGTTGTCGGAATCGGTTACATCCTGGCGTTCAACGCCCCGCCGCTGGTGCTCACCGGCACGCTGACGATCCTGGTCTTGTGCTTCGTCTTCCGCTACGTGCCGGTTGGCATCCAGTCCGGAATCGCGGTCCTCAGGCAGATCGACCCGTCCATCGAGGAAGCAGCGCAAAATCTCGGCGCCAACGGGATCACGACCTTCAAGAAGGTGACCCTGCCGCTCATCGCTCCGGCCTTCTTCTCGGGCCTGGTCTACGCGTTCGTGCGCGCCATGACGGCGATCAGCGCGGCGATCTTCCTGGTTTCCGCGAACTGGAACCTGATGACGGTGCAGATCCTCAACCAGGTCGGGTCCGGCCGGCTCGGCGTCGCGGCGGCGTTCAGCGTCGTGGTCATCGTCATGGTGCTGGCGGCCATCGTCGTCATCAGCGCGCTGATCAACCGCTGGAGCCGGCACACCTCCATGGTAAGATATCAATGACCGAGAGCATCCGGATCGTCGGCCTGAACAAGGTCTTCTCCAGCCCTGACGGTGGCACCGTCGCGGCTGTCAAGGACGTGGATCTGGAGATCGGGGCCGGCAGGCTGGTGACGCTTCTGGGTCCATCGGGCTGCGGCAAGACCACGCTTCTTCGGGTGATAGCCGGTTTCGAGGAGCCATCCTCCGGCGATATCATGCTGGGCGACCGGCGCATGAACGACGAGCCGCCCAACCGGCGCGAATGCGCCATGGTGTTCCAGTCCTACGCGGTGTTTCCGCATCTCGACGTATTCGAGAACGTCGCCTTCGGCTTGCGGCTGCGCAAGCTTGCCAAAGGCGAGGTGGAGGCGCGCGTGACCCGCGTGCTCGAGCAGACGGGTCTCGCAGGCTACGCACGGCGCTCGCCGAACCAGCTTTCCGGCGGCCAGCAGCAGCGCGTGGCGTTAGCCCGCTGCATTGTCATGGAGCCGCGTGTCCTGCTGTTCGACGAGCCGCTCTCCAACCTCGATGCCAAGCTGCGCGAGCAGATGCGCGTCGAGATCCGCGAGCTGCAGCAGCGTGTCGGCATCACCAGCGTCTACGTCACGCACGACCAGGTGGAGGCGATGAGCATCTCCGACGAGATCGTCGTCATGAATGCCGGCCTCGTCGAGCAGGTAGGCACGCCGCACGCCATCTATGCCCGGCCGGCAAGCCGCTTCGTCGCCGATTTCATCGGGAAGGCGAATTTTGTTCCCGGCACCGCGTCCGGCAGAGGATCGGTGGACGTCGCCGGCGCCCGGCTCGACGTGCCGGCCATGGCGGACCTGGCCGCTGGCACCGCGGTCACGCTCGTCATCCGGCCCGAATCCATCGCTCTCTCGGCGGCCGGCGGCACGTTCCGCGGCACGGTGCGGCGTGCCATGTTTCTCGGCAACCTCGCGGAGTATCTGATCGCGGTCGACGGCGTCGGCGAGTGGCTGGTCGACAGCCCGAGCCCGGCCGAGACGGGGCTGCTCGATGTGGGCCGGCAGATCCACCTGACGCCGTCGCCCGCAGCGGTCCACGTGTTGCCGTAATCCAGCGCTGCTGATGCTTGCTGTTTTTGGGCCGACTAATATTTTCCATAACGCATCTTATCCATATGTTAGGGGCGCAGCGGCAAAGACCGCCGGGTTCCGGCCTCTCCGGCCCCGGATGGCCCTGATCGTTATCCGGCTACGCCTTCTTGCGTCCGTCGCCACTGGACCTAGCGGCACCCGCGCGCCATCAACACGGCTTTAACCGAAGGCGACCATTTTGCGCGCCACGCACGCGAGACCATCATGACCATCGACGGACGCACGCTGATCGACTGGGGCTTCCGGCCCGGCCCGTTCTTCAAGGCAGCCCTTGCACGCGCCAACGACATGGCGGAAGCGGGCGCGTCGCCGGCCGAGATCCGCGCGGCGGTGGCGGCGATGGCGCCCAAGCGCTCGAAGCGCAAGCCCGGCGAAGCGCCGGGCCGCCCCGGCGTCGTGGGCGTGCCCTCGGCCGGGACAAGCGTGCCCCTCGAGGTCGTCGGGCAGCATGATCCGCGGACGCTGGCGCAGCTCGAACGCTGTGCCGCCTGGGGCTCGGTGGCCGGCGCCGCGATCTGCGCCGACGGCCATCTCGGCTATGCACAGCCGGTCGGCGGCGTGATCGCCTACGAGCGGCACGTCTCGGTCTCGGGTGTGGGCTTCGACATTGGCTGCGGCAACATGGCCGTGCTGACCGACGTCAGCCTGGCCGATCTTGACCTGGCTGCACGCTCGCTTCTCGCCGACGATATCGCCCGCAATCTCAGCTTCGGCGTCGGACGCGCCAACAACGAACGCGTCGAGCATCCTCTCTTCGACGATGACGAGGCCTGGAAGGAGGGCGATGTCCTGTCGCTCAGGCAGATGGCGGCGGCGCAGCTCGGCACCATCGGCTCGGGCAACCACTATGTCGACATCTTCGCCGACGAGGCAGACCGGGTCTGGATCGGGGTGCATTTCGGCAGCCGCGGCCTCGGCCACAGGTCCGCCACGAAATATCTCAAGGAAGCCGGCGGCAAGGACGGGATCGACGTGCCGCCCACGGTGCTCGACGTCGCGAGCGAGATCGGGCGGCGCTACATCGCGGCGATGACGCTGGCCGGCCGCTACGCCTATGCCGGCCGCGAATGGGTGGTCGGCAAGGTGCTGGCGATGCTGGGCGCCAGGGCCGTGGACACGGTGCACAACCACCACAACTACGCCTGGCTGGAGGAGCATGACGGGCGCGATCTGTGGGTCGTGCGGAAAGGTGCAACACCCGCCTTCCCCGGCCAGCGCGGCTTCGTCGGCGGCTCGATGGGCGATGACGCGGTGATCCTCGAGGGCCTCGAGAGCGAGCGGAGCAAGGGTCTGTTGCGCTCCACCGTTCACGGCGCCGGGCGCCTCTTCGGCCGGCGCGAGGCGAAGAACCGCTTCACCCGCGCGCAGATGGAGGACTGGCTGCACCGCAAGAGCGTGATCCTGCGTGGCGCCGGGCTCGACGAGAGCCCGATGGCCTACCGGCGGCTTGACGACGTGCTGGCCGAGCACGAGGGCACGGTGCGGGTGCTGCATCGGCTGCGGCCGCTGGTCGTGGTGATGGCCGGCGAGGGCGAGGTCGACCCCTACAAGGATTGAACCGGCGCCCTCGCCTTCACTCGAGCCCCATGCAGTTGGCATAGTAGGTCACGGTGCCGGGCCAGTCGGAGAAGACGCCGCGCACGCCCACCTCCCTGGCCAGCACGTCGAGCAGCGTCATGACGTCGCCGTCACCGTCGATGGCCGGGGCGATGGACTGGTAGTACCAGCCGCCGCCTCCGGCCATTGGGCCGGAGCGCTCGAGCGACCAGGCGATGATGTCGAGCCCGGCTGCCTTTGCGGCTCGGGCATAGGCCGAGGGCACGATCCGCTGCTGTTCGTCGAGGGCGACCAGCATGTAGAGTGGCGGCGCGATGATCCGCACCCCCTCCTCCGCCAGCTCCCTCATGCCGCGCTCTAGGCTCGCCGGATCGCCGGCCTCGCGGCCCTCGAGAAAGACGGCCTGCGCGCCGAACGCCGGCGCCTCGCGGATCCAGTAGCGGACATCCTCGAGATCGAAGGACTGGGGGAAGACGTCCTGCGGCGGCACGCCGGCCGCCTTGTACTCCTCGATGAGCTGCCGGGCGTAGTCCTGCTGGCTGTAGTCGCCTTGAAACGGCATCACCACCTCGGGCGCCTTGAGCTCCGGGGTCATCTTCACGCCCAGGCTCTTGAAGAGCTCGATGCTCTCGGCATGGGTCATCAGCGTGCCGCGCGAGGCATGGAGGTCGGTGCGCCAGGCGGCGGTGCCGCGCATATACTCCCCGACACTCGCGGCCTGCGGGTTCGAGCCATCCATCTTGCCCTGGAGCCTGCGAAACTCGGCCAGGGTGAAGTCGCTGGTGCAGCAGCGTGCGGACGCCTCGCGCCCGCTGCCCGGATCCGCCGGCGTGAAGGGCTCGCTGCATCTGGCGGCGAGCTCGGGCACCGCCAGCACGTCGGTGGTGGTGTGCAGGTCGCACTGGGAGTGTCGGCAGACCAGCTCGCGGTCCTGCGTGAAGGTGACGTCGCATTCCAGCACCCCCGCCCCCATCCGCGCCGCTGCGAGATAGGCCTCGCGGGTATGCTCGGGGAACATGAGCGGGGCGCCGCGATGCCCGATCGAGAACGCGGTGGGCGCCAGCCTCTCCTCGGCGCATTGCTGGAGCGCGGCCTTGAGCGGGCCCGGATCCATGGCCTCGACCAGCCAGTAGGGCCGCGGGCCCACCTGGACGTTCTGCACGGGCTCCGCCATGGCAGCCGCCGGAGCCGCAAGCGCGGCCACGAGTGCCATCACCAGGCGACCGTTCATCGGCCAACCTCCCCGGATGCGGGCCGGGCGTGAGCCGTCCGGCCGGGTCACTCCCCGCTCAGCAGCATCCGCACCAGCTTGCGGCGCCAGCCGGTGAGATCGTTGGCGCGCACCGCCTCCAGCATCGCCGCGTGACGGTCGCGCCGCTCCTCGACCGACATCACCAGCGCCTGGTGAAGCGCGCCGGCGACCGCCTGGGTGTCGTAGGGGTTGACGATCAAGGCGCCTTTCATATGCCCGGCCGCGCCGGCGAAGCGCGAGAGCACCAGCACGCCGGGATCCTCCTGGATCTGGGCCGCCACGAACTCCTCGGCCACGAGGTTCAGCCCGTCACGCAGCGGCGTCACGAAACCGATCCGGCTCATGCGGTAGAAGCCCGCCAGAACGCGCCGCGTATAGGCCCGGTTGATATAGCGGATCGGCATCCAGTCGGTATCGGCGAAGCGGCCGTTGATATGACCGGACAGCCGCTCCACGTCGCGGCGAAGATCGTGGTACTCGGGCACATCCTCGCGGCTGGGCGCGGAGATCTGCATGAGCACGACGCGGCCGCGATGTTCCTCGTAGGACCGCAACAGCTCCTCGAAGGCGCGCAGCCGCTCGGGGATGCCCTTGGTGTAGTCGAGCCGATCGACGCCGAAGACCAGCTTGCGGCCGCGCAGCGTCAGCTGGAGACGCTCGGTCTGCCGCTGGGCGTCGGCGGAGGCAGCGAGCGTGGCCATCTCCTCGTGATCCACGCCGATCGGGCAGGCCACCGCCCGCAGGCTGCGCCCGTCGATCCGGACGCGACCATCAGGTTGCACCTCTCCTTCGAGCTCCCGGGTCACATAGTCCCAGAACTGGAGAAGGTCGACCTCGGTCTGGAAGCCCACGAGGTCGTAGGCGCACAGATCGGTGGCGAGCTGGCGGTGCCAGGGCATGGTCACGAAGATCTGCTGGGCCGGGAACGGGATGTGGAGGAAGAAGCCGATCCTGGCCTTTACGCCCCGCGCGCGCAGCTCGGCCGCCAGCGGGATCAGGTGGTAGTCGTGGACCCAGATCACGTCGCCTTCGCGCAGGAGCGGCACGAGCTGGTCGGCAAAGCGCTCGTTTACCCTGCGGTAGGTCTCGTACCACTCGCGCTCGAAGCTCGCGAGATCGATGCGGTAATGAAACAGCGGCCACAATGTGCGATTGGCAAACCCGGCATAGTAACCGGCATGGTCCTCCTCGCTCAGGTCGGTGAGCGCGTAGGTGATCTTGCCGCGGGTGGTCACCTGGGCCGCATCGCCGGGCTTCTCGGTGATGCGGCCGCTCCAGCCGAACCACAGGCCGCCCACCTCCTCCAGTGCCGCCTGGATGCCGACGGCGAGGCCGCCGGCAGATACGGCTCTTCTGCCGGTGATCTGGGTGACCCGGTTCGAGACGACGATCAGCCGGTTCGACAGCGTTCTTCCCTCCGCCTCTAGACGATCTCCTCCCAACCACGGCTCAGCCGCATGGCGCAGTTGATGAGCCCGACATGGGAGTAGGTCTGGGGGAAATTGCCCCAGAGCTCGAAGCTCTCGCGATCGACATGCTCGGACATGAGGCCGAGCGGGTTGCGCTGCCGCAGCATCTCCTCGAAGTGGCGGCGCGCTTCCTCCACCCGCCCGATCGCCGCGAGCGCATCGATGTACCAGTAGGAGCAGACCACGAACGGGTGCGAGGGCGCGCCGAAGTCATCCTCGTCACGGTAGCGGAACACATAGGGTCCGTCGACGAGGCTCCGCTCGATCGCCTCCACCGTGGCGACGAAGCGCGGGTCGCGCGCCGGCAGGAATCCGACCTCGTGCATGAGCAGCAGGCTCGCATCCAGATCACTCCCCTCGAAGCTCGCAACGAAGCTGCCAAGCTCCTCGTTCCATGCCCGCTCGAGGATGGTGCGATGAATCAGTTGCGCCCGCTCGCGCCAGAACCCCGACCGCTCCTCCAGGCCGAGCTGGGCGGCGATCCGCGCCAGCCGGTCGCAGGCCGCCCAGCACATCAGGCTCGAATGGGTGTGCACCCGGGCCTTGCCGCGAAACTCCCAGATGCCGGCGTCGGGCACGTCGTGATAGCCGAATGCCTTCTCGCCCAGTCGCTCGAGCTCGAAGAAGGTGCTCTGCCCCGCCGGCTCGTCGAGCCGCTGATCGAAGAAGGCCTGGGTCGCCGCGAGGATCACGGAGCCATAGCCGTCGTGCTGGTCGTGCTCGTGGGCCTGGTTGCCGATCCTGACCGGCTGGTTGCCGCGATAGCCCGCAAGCGTCTCGACCTGCCATTCGTGGAGGGCCGCCTCGAGGCCGATTCCGTAGACCGGCTGGAGATAGCCGTCGCGGCTCTGCGCCACGATGTTGCGCAGATAGACCAGATAATCGGCCATGGTGTCGACATAGCCGAGCTTGTTGAGGGCGCGCACCACGAAGAACGAATCGCGCAGCCAGCAGTAGCGGTAGTCCCAGTTGCGCCCCTCGCCCTGCGCTTCCGGCAGCGAGGTGGTGGGAGCGGCGATGATCGCCCCAGTGTCCTCGTAGCTGCACAGCTTGAGCGTCACCGCCGAGCGGATTACCGCCTCCTGCCACTCGAAGGGCACGTGCAGCCGTCCGACCAGCATTCGCCAGTAGCCGATGGTCCGCTCGAGAAAGTCGCGGGCGGTGTGGGCCACCGGCCCGGTGAGGCTCTCGTCGGGCCCAAGGATGAAGCAGAGCTGGCGGTCGAGGCGGAAGAAGGTCTCGTCGCGCACGAAGGTGAGCGGCGCGTCGGTGGTCAGGCGGACCGCCTGGTGGTCGGCGGCATAGCGCAGATGATGGCTGCCGCGGGTCACGGTGGGGCGGGTCCCGCCATGGTCGAACATCGGCCGCAAGCGCACGCGGATTCGCGGCCCCTCGCCGATGGGGCGCAGGATCCGCACCAGCATGGTGGGCTTGAACATCCGCCCGAAGAGCTCGAAGCGCGGCGCGAAATCGGTGATCTCGACGCCCTGCCCGCGCTCGTCGAGGAGCCGCGTGACGAGGACCGCCGAATGGCGGAGATAGCGCTGCTCGCTGCGCACCGTGTCCTCGAGATCGATGGCGAAGAGGCCACGCTCGCTGTCATTGTCCAGGAGGTTGCAGAAGATCGGATCGCCGTCGAAACGGGGAAAGCAGCTCCAGACGATCTTTCCGTCGCGGTCGACGATCGCGTTGATGTGGCAGTTTCCGATCAGGCCGGATTCGAGAGTGGCGGCCATGTCCTCCCGCTCTTTTTTGGCGTGTGTTCAATCCAGGAGCGTGCGCAGCCAGGCGCGCAGCTCGTCGACATCGGCGAGACCGTGGCGGGCTTCGCTGGGCCGGCCGTCCCGGCCCACGCGGATGCTCGTGCCGCCTTGGGCATTGACCAGCGCGAAGCCGGCCTCGTCGGTGACGTCGTCGCCGGCGAAGACCGGGCTGCGGCCGGCAAAGGGCGGCTCCTTCAAAAGCTCGGCGATGGCGGTGCCCTTGTCGACGCCCTCGGGCATCAGCTCGACCACCATCTTGCCGCGCAGCAGCTTGAGGCCCGGCCCGCGCTGCAGCGCCCGCTCGGCCAGCGCCAGGACCGCGGCCTCGGCGTCGGGCGCCTGGCGGTAGTGGACCGCCAGGCTCACCTCCTTGTCCTCGACCAGCAGCCCGGGCGTGCCGGCCGCCAGCGCTGCCGCCTCGCCGCGCAGCGGGTCGAGCAGATCGACCCGCTCGTGGCGCTCCCGGCGCCCGTCGGCGAAGCGTCGCTCGAGGCCGTGCACGCCGGCCACGGTCAGCACCAAAGGCTCGAGGAAATGGTCGATGTCGGCGGACGGCCGCCCGGTGACGATGGCAAGCGCTCCGTCCAGCCGCCCGGCCAGGCGGCCCAGCGCCTCGATCAGCTCGTCCGGGGCGTGGACGTCGCCGGGCCGCTCTGCCAAATGGACCAGGGTCCCGTCGAAATCGAGGAACAGCGCGAGCTGCGCCAGGTCCGGCAGGGACGGCGGCGGCGCCGCGCCGGTGGCGGGTGCGGGCGGAAGGCCAGCGGTCTCTTCAGCCGCGTGCATGTCGGTCATGCTTCCCCTTGCTGACGCCGTGGTACAGAACCATCTCGAGAGGCCGCCGGCTCCTCCGGCCGGCGCGAGACCCATAGATAGGCGAGGATCTGCCGTGACGGGAGTATCTTACAGCCGCCTCGAGAGCCGCGCTTTGCTGCGCCTGAGCGGGCCCGAGGCGCGCGGCTTTCTCCAGGGGCTGGTCACCAACGATCTGGACAGGCTGGGCCCGGACCGCAGCCTGCACGCGGCCCTGCTCTCGCCGCAGGGCAAGTTCCTCTTCGAGTTCGTCCTCTACGAGGACAGCGAGGCGGTCCTGCTGGAGGGCGAGGCGGGGCGCCGTGACGAGCTGCTGCGCCGGCTCATGCTCTACCGGCTGCGCGCGAAGGTGCAGATCGAGCCCGATCCGCGCGTGGTGCTGGGGGTGCCGGGTCGACAGGGCCTGGAGCGCCTGGCCCTGCCCGCCGAGGCGGGTGCCTGCCGGCGCGACGGGGAGGCCCTGTTGTCCACCGACCCGCGGCTGGCGGAGCTGGGCGCCCGGGTGATCCTCGCCGAGCACGATGTGGCGGAGTTCGTGGCGGCCAAGGGGCTCGAGGCGGATGCCGACGCCTGGGAGCTGCATCGCCTCGCGCTGGGTGTGCCGGACGGCTCGCGCGACCTGGTCGTCGACCGCTCCACCGCGCTCGAGGGCAATATGGAGGCGCTCCTTGGCGTCGCCTTCGACAAAGGCTGCTTCGTCGGCCAGGAGGTGACGGCGCGCACCAAGCATCGCGGGCTGCTCAAGCGCCGGCTGGTGCCGGTCCGGGTAGAGGGTCCCCTGCCCGCGCCCGGAACCCAGGTGACGGCCGGCGAGCGCGACGCGGGCGAGGTCAGGAGCGGTCATGGCGATAGAGCCATCTGCCTGCTGCGGCTTGATTTTCTGGCGGTCGACGGGCCCACGCTCAAGGCTGGCGACAGCATCATCGTGCCCCAGCCGCCGGCTTGGATGGAAGCGTGAGGAGGCACCGCGCCTAGCCGCTTTCGCTCAGGCGATCGAGAAGCCTCGCCAGTGCTCCGAACGGTGCTGCCTCCAGCGGCAGACTTTCCAGATGCGGCAGGGCACGGGCGAGGCCCCGCCGCCCGACCTCCTCGCGCAGGGCCGCCACCAGCCATGCCCGACCCTGCGCGTGGCGGCGCTGCTGGGCCGGGTCCTGCTCGCGGAGGTGGAGCGCATGGCGGTCGAGGGTGGCTACCAGCTCCTCCATGCCCTGGCCGGTTTGGGAGGAGACCAGCAGCACCGGGAGGATCCAGCCGGCCTGCCGCCCGCCCGCCTGGCGCAGCGCCATGCGCAGCTCGCGCGCGGTGCGTCCGGCGAGATCGCCCAGATCGGCCTTGGTGACGATCGCCACGTCGGGAATCTCGACGATGCCGGCCTTCATGAACTGCAGCGCGTCGCCCGAGGCCGGCTGGACCGCCAGCACCACGCTGTCTGCCAGCTCCTCGATCTCGGTCTCTGATTGACCCACGCCCACCGTCTCGACCAGCACGATGTCGAAGAGGGCGCGCATCAGCACAGTCATGGGGGCGGCCAGCGCCGCCAGGCCGCCCAGCCGGTCGCGGGCCGCCAGCGACCGCAGGAACACGCCCCGGTCCTCGGGGTCCAGGGCGATTCGCGTGCGGTCGCCCAAAAGCGCCCCGCCCGAGCGCCGCGAGGAAGGATCGATGGCGATGATGCCGACCCGGCGGCCGCGGGCGCGCCAGGTCTGGACGAGGGCGGAAGTCAGGGTCGACTTGCCGACCCCGGGCGGCCCGGTAAGGCCGATCACCTGGCCCAGCGGCTCGGCCCAGGCCTCGTCCAGCAGGGCGAGCGTCGAGGGAGCCTGCGGGGCGGCCTCGAGGGCCGCCAGGGCGCGGGCCAGCGCCAGCTTGCCGCCGGCCCGCAATGCTTGGAGATGCGGCGCTGCCGCGGTCAATCCCGCTCCGCCTCGGCGAGCACCGCCTGGGCCGCGGCGAGCCGTGCGATGGGCACCCGGTAGGGCGAGCAGGAGACATAGTCGAGGCCGACGGTCTCGCAAAAGCGGATCGAGGCGGGATCGCCGCCATGCTCGCCGCAGATGCCGAGCTTGATGTCGCCGCGCGTCGCCCGCCCGCGATCGGCGGCGATCTGCACCAGCTCGCCCACGCCGTCCTGGTCGAGGCTCTGGAACGGATCGGCCGCGTAGATCTCGGCCCGCAGATAGGTCTCGAGGAACTTGCCCGAATCGTCGCGCGAGAGGCCCAGGCCCATCTGGGTGAGATCGTTGGTGCCGAAGCTGAAAAAGGCGGCGTGACGGGCGATGTCGGCGGCCCGGAGCGCGGCTCGCGGGACCTCGATCATCGTGCCGACCTGGTACTCGATCCGCTCCTTGCTCTCCGCCATGACCTGCTCGGCAACGGCGTCGATGCGGCTCTTGATGATCTCGAGCTCGCGGGCGTCGCCGACCAGCGGCACCATGACCTCGGGCACCACCGTCTCGCCGGTCTTCCTGCGGATCTCGACGGCCGCCTCGAAGATCGCCCGGGCCTGCATCTCGGAGATCTCGGGATAGAGAATCCCCAGCCGGCAGCCGCGCAGGCCAAGCATCGGGTTGGCCTCCTTGAGCTCCAGCGCCCGGCGGCGCACCCACTTCACGTCGGCGCCCAGCGAGCGCGCCATGTGCTCGAGCTCGTGCGGCTCGTGCGGCAGGAACTCGTGGAGCGGCGGGTCGAGCAGGCGGATGGTGACCGGCAGGCCGGCCATGATCTCGAACAGCTCGACGAAGTCGGCGCGCTGCATCGGCAGGATCTTGGCCAGCGCCTTCCTGCGACCTTCCGCGTCGTCCGCCAGGATCATCTCGCGCATCGCGACGATGCGCTCTTCCTGGAAGAACATGTGCTCGGTTCGGCAAAGGCCGATGCCCTCGGCGCCGAACTTGACAGCAGTGCGCGCATCCAGCGGGGTCTCGGCGTTGGCGCGCACTTTCAGGCGGCGAACCTCGTCGGCCCAACCCATGAGCATCGCGAAATCGCCGGAGAGCTGCGGATCGACAGTTGGCACCCGGCCGAGCATCACCGTGCCGGCCGAGCCGTCGATGGTGATGACCTCGCCGGCCTGGACCCGCACGCCGGCCGAGGAGAACGCCCCCTCGTCATAGCTCACCAGCACGTCGCCGGCGCCGCACACGCAGGCCTTGCCCATGCCGCGGGCCACCACCGCCGCGTGGCTCGTCATGCCGCCACGCGCGGTCAGGATGCCGCGCGAGGCATGCATGCCGTGAATGTCGTCGGGCGAGGTCTCGATCCGTACGAGGATCACGTCCTCGCCGGCCGAAGCCAGCCGCTCGGCTTCGTCGGCGCTGAAGACGACCTTGCCGGAGACAGCACCCGGCGAGGCCGGCAGCCCCTGGGCTATCACCTTGCGCTCGGCCTTGGGATCGAGCGAGGGGTGCAGGAGCTGGTCGAGCGAGGCCGGCTCCACCCGGCGGATCGCATCGTCGCGCGAGATCAGCCCTTCGTCGGCCATGTCGACGGCGATCTTGAGGGCCGCCGCCGCAGTCCGCTTGCCGCTCCTGGTCTGCAGCACATAGAGCGTGCCGCGCTGTACCGTGAACTCGATGTCCTGCATGTCGCGGTAATGCTGCTCGAGCCGGTCGAACACCGCCACCAGCTCGGCATAGCTCTCGGGCAGCCGGTCCTCCATGGAGTCCTCGGGCCGGCTGCCATTGCCGGCCATGCCGCGGCTCAAGGGCTGCGGCGTGCGGATACCGGCCACAACGTCCTCGCCCTGGGCGTTGACCAGATACTCGCCGTAATAGGCCTTCTCGCCGGTGGAGGGATTGCGGGTGAAGGCCACGCCGGTGGCGCAGTCCTCGCCCATGTTGCCGAACACCATGGCCTGGACGTTGACGGCGGTGCCCATCTCGGAGGCGATGTTGTGGAGCCGCCTGTAGGTCACCGCACGCGGCACGTTCCACGAGCCGAAGACCGCGCCGATGGCGCCCCAAAGCTGGGCGTGCGGGTCCTGCGGGAACGCCTCGCCGGTGTCCTTGGCGACGATCTCCTTGTAGCTGGCTACCAACTTCTCGAGCGAGGCTGCGTCGAGGTCGGTGTCGAATCGCACGCCCTGGGCGCGCTTGAGGTTCTCGAGCGCCTCCTCGAAGAGATAGTGGTCGACGCCCAGCACGACGTCGCCATACATCTGGATGAAGCGGCGATAGCTGTCGAAGGCGAAGCGCCGGTCGCCGCTGTTGCGGGCGAGCCCTTCCACCGTCTCGTCGTTGAGGCCGAGATTGAGGACCGTGTCCATCATGCCCGGCATGGAGATCGGCGCGCCCGAGCGCACCGAGACCAGGAGCGGCTGGGCCGCGTCGCCGAAGCGCACGCCCAGCGCCTCCTCGACCCCGGCGAGCGCCTCGGCCACCTGCTGCTCGAGATCGGCGGGATAGGTGCGGCCGTTGGCGTAGAAGTAGGAGCACACACCGGTAGTGATGGTGAAGCCGGGGGGCACCGGCAGGCCCAGGCTGGACATCTCGGCGAGATTGGCGCCCTTGCCGCCGAGGAGCTGCTTCATCGAGGCAGCGCCATCGGCCTCACCTTTGCCGAAGCTGTAGACCCACTTCGTCATGCCACGCATGCTCCCGGTGTATGGCGTTCGAGGCTCAGGCCCGGCCCGGCTCTTCGATCATGGAAAAGTCTGCGATGGTGGCAAGGGCCGCGCGGATGCGCGCCAGCAGGCGGAGCCGGTTGGCGCGCAGCTCGGCCGCCTCGGCGTTCACCATCACCTTCTCGAAAAACGCGTCGATAGGACGGCGCAAGGCAGCAAGAGCGCCCATCGCCGCCCCGAAGTCCTCGCGCGCGAGGGCAGCGGCAATGGCCGGCTCGGCCCGGTCGAGCCCGTCGAAGAGGGCCAGCTCCTCCTCCTCGCGCAGGAGGTCCCGGCAGGGCGCCCCGTCGTGGCGCTGCCCGTCCTTCTTCTCCTCGATTCCGACGATGTTCACCGCCCGGCGGTAGCCCGCCAGCAGGTTCCTGCCATCGTCGGTCTCGAGGAAGCGGCCCAGGGCCTCGACCCGCGCCAGCAGGCGCACCAGATCGTCGTCCTCCTCGGCCGCGAACACCGCGCTCACCAGGTCGTGGCGCACCCCCTGCTCGCGCAGATGCACCTTGAGCCGGTCAGCGAAGAAGGCCAGCAGGTCCGAGGCAATGGACTCCGCGTCGACCCCGCCGAGCCGGTCGCCATAGCCCTGCACGGCCGCCTTGAAGGCGGCGCGCAGCGGCAGCCGCAGCCGGTTCTCGAGGACCAGGCGGATGATCCCCAGAGCGGCACGGCGCAGCGCGAACGGATCCTTGGAGCCGGTCGGCCGGATGCCCTTGGCGAAAAAGCCCGCCAGCGTGTCGATGCGGTCGGCCAGCGCCACCGCGACACTGTCAGGCGCGGAGGGGCAGCTGTCCTCGGGCCCCTTGGGCGAGTAGTGCTCGCCGATCGCCTGCACTACCTGCCCGGACTCGTTCTGGGCGCGCGCGTAATGCGCCCCCATGATGCCCTGCAGTTCCGGGAATTCGCCAACCATGCCGCTCACGAGATCCGCTTTTGCCAGCAACGCGGCGCGCTCGGCCATGTTCCGGTCGGTGCCGGGCAGATGCGGCAAAAGCATACCCGTGAGCGCCACGAGCCGCTCGACCTTCTCGCCGAGCGTGCCCAGCTCGGCGTGGAAGATCATCTTGTCGAGCATCGGCAGGCGGCTCTCGAGCGGCTGCTTCTGGTCCTGTTCCCAGAAGAAGCGCGCGTCCCAGAGGCGCGCGCGGAGCACCCGCTCGTTGCCAGCGACAATGGCAGCCCCGCCATCGTCGGCCGCTATGGCCGAGACCACCACGAAGGCAGGTGCCAGCGCCCCCGATTCGTCCCGCAGGATGAGGTACTTCTGGTTGGCGCGCATGGTGGCCACCAGCGCCTCGGAGGGCACGCTCATGAACGCCTGATCGATGCGGCCCAAAAGCGGCACCGGCCACTCGGCCAGCCCCTTCACCTCGTCGAGCAGCGCGGGATCGTCCTGCAGCACGAAGCCTGCCTCCCGGGCGAGCTCGGCAGCGCGGCCGGCAATCAGCTCACGGCGCTCGGCGCCGTCGAGCATCACCCGCGCTTCGCGCAGCCGGCCGGCATAGTCGGCGAAGTCGCGGACATCGAACGGCTCGGGCGCCATGAAGCGGTGGCCGCGCGTGGTCCGGCCGCTTTCGATGCCGCCGAAGGCGAAGGGCACGACCTCGCCGCCCAGTAGGCACAAAATGGAGTGCAGCGGTCGCACCCAGCGCACCTCGCCCTCGCCCCAACGCATCGACTTGGGCCAGGGAAAGCGCGCCAGGATCTCGGGCAGCCCCTCCGCCAGGATGGCGGCGGTGGGCCGCCCGGTCTCGCGGATCAGCGCATAGAGAATGCGGCCCTTCTTCTCCTCGCGCGCCTCGATCGTGTGCTCGGTGCCTTCGAGGCTGCGGAAGAAGCCGGCCTTGGCGGCGTCCGGGGCGTCCTCGCGGGGGCCGCGGCGCTCCACCGTGCGATCGCCCTGGCGCTCCGGCACGTCATCGACGGCGAGAGCCAGCCGGCGCGGCGTGGCGAAGCTGCGCACCCGGCCGCAGGCCAGGCCCGCTTGTGCCAGAATGCCGCTGACGGCCTTTGCCAGATCCTCGCGCGCGCGGTCCTGCATGCGCGCGGGAATCTCCTCGGAGAACAGCTCCAGGAGCAGCTCGGCCATGGCTCAGACCTCGTGGCCGCGGGAGACCAGCCACGCCTCGCAGCAGGCCTTGGCCAGCGCGCGCACGCGGCCGATATAGGCCTGCCGCTCGGTCACGCTGATGACGCCGCGGGCATCCAGAAGATTGAAGATGTGGCTCGCCTTGAGGCACTGGTCGTAGGCCGGCAAAGCGAGCTTGCGCTCGAGGATGCGATGGCAGTGGGCCTCGGCGTCGGCGAAGTGGCGGAAGAGCGCCTCTGTGTCGGCGATCTCGAAGTTGAAGGCCGAATATTCGCGCTCGGCTTGCAGGAACACGTCGCCGTAGCTCATGCCGGCGTCGTTGAAGGCGAGATCGTAGACGTTCTCGACCCCCTGCACGTACATGGCCAGCCGCTCGAGGCCGTAGGTGAGCTCACCCGAGACGGGCCGGCAGTCGAACCCGCCCACCTGCTGGAAATAGGTGAACTGCGAGACCTCCATGCCGTCGCACCAGACCTCCCAACCGAGCCCCCAGGCGCCCAGCGTCGGGCTTTCCCAGTCGTCCTCGACGAAGCGCAGGTCGTGGCGCTTCGGGTCGATGCCCAGCGCGTAGAGGCTCTCGAGATAGAGCTCCTGCAGGTTCGGCGGCGACGGCTTCAAGATCACCTGGAACTGGTAGTAGTGCTGCAGCCGGTTGGGATTCTCGCCGTAGCGGCCATCGGTCGGCCGGCGCGAGGGTTGCACATAGCAGGCGTTCCAGGGCTCGGGACCGAGGGCCCTGAGCGTGGTGGCCGGATGGAACGTGCCGGCTCCGACCTCCATGTCATAGGGCTGCAGGACGACGCAGCCGCGTTCGCCCCAGTAGCGCTGAAGCCTCAGCACTAGGTCTTGAAAACTCAAGGGTTTCTGAGTTGGCACGGGCTCGCCGACAATCGTTATGTTGCGGTGCGGAAACTAGGCGGGTGGCAGGGCGCCGGTCAAGCTGCGGGGGTATGGTCGCGGTACCGGCATTCCTCCTTGCTGCGGCAGATCGTGCCGTTGGGCACGTAGAGACCGCAGCGCGGGCACTCGACCAGCGTGGTGGCGTCCGGACCGGCCGGACGGCGCTGCCGCTCCGGCTCCGGCGGCTTTTGCGGGGTGCGGTGGCGTTCCGCCTCGACCATCTTGTCGCGCAGCATCGTGAGCAGGCGCTTGCCGCGCCATACCAGCACGATCACCATGACCACGAGGAGGATCTTGCTGAGCGACAGACCTAACATGCGTCCCCTTCCCGTGCCGGGCTCACCCGCAGCACCCGGCTCACAGGCCGAAACGCTGCCACAGCGCCCTCTCCTCGACCGCCGCCAAGGCGCCCTGCGCCATCGCCACCGCCTCGCCGCCGCTCATGCCGAGCCGGCGTCGCAGCCAGCCGCGGCCGGGGTTCACCACCTTGAGCACGGCCTCCTTACCATAGCGCTCGCGGATCACCGAGTGGGCGTGCCCCAGTCCGTCCACCAGACCCAGCTCCAGCGCCTGCCGGCCGGTCCACACCCTTCCGTCGAAGATCTCTGCGCGGCTCTCCTGCAGCCGCCCGCCACGCCGCGCCCGCACCTCGCTCTTGAAGCGCTCGTGGATCTCCGCTTGGAGCTCGGCGAGGATCGCCAGGTCCGATTGCTTCTCCGGCTGGAACGGGTCGAGGATCATCTTGCTCTCGCCGGTGGTGTGGACGCGGCGCTCGACGCCGAGCCGCGCCAGGGCCTCGGGAAAGCCGAAGCCGGCGCTCACCACGCCGATACTGCCCACCAGCGAGGAGGCGTCCACGAAGATCTCGTCGGCGGCGGTGGCGAGCCAGTAGCCGCCCGAGGCCGCCACGTCCTCGACGAAACACAGCACCTTGCGCTGCCGCTCGTCCGCCAGTCGCCGGATGCGCTCGGCGATCAGCGCCGACTGCACCGGGGAGCCGCCTGGGCTGTTGAGCAGCAGCGCCACGGCCGGAGCGCCTTTCACCGAGAAGGCGGCGCGCAGCGCGTTATCGAGCGCGGCAAGGCTCAGACCCTGGCCGCGCAGCGGCATCGAGCCGATCACGCCGGTCAGCCGCAGGGCCGGGACGACGGTGCGCCGCCGCCAGAACATCCAGGCGGGCCGGCGGGACGCGTGGCCGGTGGTCATCGCGGAGGCTCCCTCGAAGGCTCGAGCGGCGCGGCGTGCCGCAGGATCGCCTGGGCACAGCGCGTAAAGCCGCCGTCCGGCTCGTGCAAGACGAGACCGGCCGCCAGCGTCAGGGGGCCGCGCGCGCCCTTTCTGGCGAGGACCACCACGCGACGCGCCGGCACGCCGGCGCGCGGCCACAAGGGCAGCACGGTGATTGCCCCCGCCCTGCCGTGCAGCGCGGCCAGGACCTCGTGCAGCCGGTCGGCGCGGTGGATCAGCGCCAGCAGCCCGCGCGGCCGCAGCCGCCGCAGGCAGGCGTCCAGCCACAGCGCCGGCGCCACCTCCTCGACATGCGCCACGGCCCGGCCGGGGCTGCGCGGCGCATTGCCGCACGGCGCGTTGAAGGGCGGGTTGGTCATCACCGCATCGAACGTCGCGCGGCGCAGGGCGGCCGGCAGCGCCAGCAGGTCGCCCTCGACGACCTCGATGCGCTCCTCCAGGCCGTTGCGGCGCACGCTGGCGCGGGCCAGGGCCGCATGGCCCGGGTCGCGCTCGAGGGCCACCACGCAACAGTCGGGCACTCTTGCGGCAAGGCACAGGGCGGCAGCGCCGGTGCCGGTGCCGGCATCGAGCACACGGCCGTTCGCCGCCGGCAGGGCTGCCGCCAGCAGGACCGGATCGATCGCCACGCGGTAGCCGTGGCGCGGCTGCAGCAGGCGCAGCCTGCCGCCCAGCAGCTCGTCGTCGCTGACCTCGGGAGCGGTGCGCGGCTCAGGGAGCATCCGGCCCTTCCGCCGTCGCGGGGTCCGCCTGGCGGAGCAGCTCGCGGGCCCGCTCGAGATCGGCCTCGGCCACCATCAGGCGCCGCGGCAGCGCGCCGATACTGCCCTCGATCCCGCTGGTGAAGGCGTCGAGCACCAGGGTCTCGATGCCCTCTCCGGCGAGCATCGCCTGCGCCCAGGAGAGGCGGACAGGATCGTTGGTGCGCATCAACTCGACCATGACGGCGCCTCCTGCTAGGGGATGTCACGGCGGGGCTTTGCGGGCCCCGGCCGCTGCGTGTAAGCAGACCGCGAAACGACCGCCAATCCCGGCGGCCTTGGGAGAACGCTTCTTGACCGCGCTTTCTGCGTCCGAGATCGCCGTGCCTCGCAGCAAGCTGGACGCTGCCCGTGATCTCGTCGGGGCCGACCTCGAGGAAGTCAACACCCTTATCGTCGCGCGGATGCAGAGCAGCGTGCCGCTCATCCCCGAGCTGGCGCGCCACCTGATTGCCGCGGGCGGCAAGAGGGTGCGTCCGATGATGACGCTGCTGGCGGCCCGGCTGTGCGGCTACGAGGGCAAGCGGCACATCGGCCTGGCTACCGCCGTCGAGTTCATCCACACCGCCACCTTGCTGCACGACGATGTGGTCGACGAGAGCGACCTGCGCCGCAACGCCGCCACCGCCAACGCGATCTGGGGCAACAAGGCACCGGTTCTGGTGGGCGACTTCCTCTTCAGCCGCGCCTTCCAGCTCATGGTGGCCGACGGCAATCTCAAGGTCCTGGACATCCTCTCCTCCGCCTCGGCAGTGATCGCCGAAGGCGAGGTCGATCAGCTGGTGACCGCCAACGACACGGACACCACCGAGGGGGCCTATCTCCATGTGATCTCGGCCAAGACGGCGGCCCTGTTCCGCGCCGCCTGCCAGATCGGTGCGGTGGTAGCGGACCGGCCGGCGGTCGAGGAGGAGGCACTGGCCGCCTATGGCGAGAGCATCGGCATCGCCTTCCAGCTGATCGACGACGCGCTGGACTACGGTCGGCCGGACGCCCGGCTGGGCAAGGAGGTCGGCGACGATTTCCGCGATGGCAAGATCACCCTGCCGGTGATCCTCGCCCACGCGCGCGGCGACGAGGCGGAACGTGCTTTCTGGCGCCGCACCCTGGAGGAGCAGGAGCAGCGGCCGGAGGATCTGGCCGAGGCCCAGCGTCTGATCGAGCGGCACGGGGCGCTCGCCGAGACGCTGGCACGGGCCGCCGCTTACGGCGAGCGGGCGCGCGAGGCGCTGACCGCATTTCCCGAGGGGGCGCCGCGCGCGGCCATGCTGGATCTGGTCGATTTTTGCATCGATCGCGCCTATTGAGGCGCGCCCCGCCCGCTTGTCGGACAGGCTTGCACATCACAGAACAGGCCGCGCGAAACGAGCCGGCCAGAACGAAGGGAGTGGCACGATCATGCCCATGACGAGGTTCTCGGCCCTCGCGGTCGCCGGCGCGACCGCTCTCGGGCTGGTTTTCTCGGCGGCCGCCGAGGCGCGCGACCTGACCGTGGTCTCCTGGGGCGGCGCCTACCAGGATGCCCAGAAGAAGGTCTATTTCCAGCCGTTCGAGAAGACCACCGGCATCAAGCTGATCGAGGACAGCTGGAACGGCGGCGTCGGCACGCTGCGCGCCAAGGTCGAGGGCGGCGCCACGGACTGGGACGTGGTGCAGGTCGAGGCCGAGGAGCTGGTGCTGGGCTGCGAGGAAGGCCTCTTCGAGCCGATGGAGTGGGAGGCGATCGGGGGCGAGGACGCCTTCATCAAGCCGGCCGTCCACGAGTGCGGCGTGGGCACCATCGTCTGGACGACGGGGCTGAGCTACGACGCCGACAAGCTCGGCGACAACCCGCCCAAGTCATGGGCCGACTTCTTCGACACCAAGACCTGGCCCGGCAAGCGCTCGCTCCGCAAGGGGCCGAAATACGCCCTCGAGTTCGCCCTGCTGGCCGATGGCGTCGAGCCGGACAAGATCTACGAGGTCCTGGCGACCGAGGAGGGCGTCGATCGCGCCTTCAAGAAGCTCGATACCATCAAGGGCGACATGGTGTGGTGGGAGGCCGGCGCGCAGCCGGTGCAGCTCCTGGCCGCCGGCGACGTCGTCATGACCAGCGCCTATAACGGCCGCGTCTCCGCCGCCAACGTCAATGAGAACCGCAACTTCAAGATCGTCTGGCCGGGCAGCATCTACTCGGTCGACTCCTGGGTGATCCTGCGGGATTCGCCCAACAAGGAGCAGGCGTTGAAGTTCATCGCCTTCACCAGCGAGCCCGAGCACCAAAAGGACCTGCCGCCGCTGGTCCCCTATGGCGTCACCAACAAGGGCAGCTCCGAGCTGATCGATCCCACCGTCCTCAAGGACGTGCCGACGGCCCCCGAGAATCTCGAGGTGGCCTTCGAGCTCGACACCGAGTTCTGGGTCGAGAACATCGAGGCGCTGAACACGCGCTTCAACGCCTGGGTTGCCCAGTAAGGCGACCGCCGGGGGCATCCGGGGACGGATGCCCCCTTCTTCCTCCAGCACGGATAAGAACGTGACCGCGAGTCTCGCTTCTGCCACTCCTTTGCCCGGCGGAACGGTGCTGCGGCGGCAACTCAAGCGCGCGGAGCGGCGACGCAAGCTCGGCGCGGCGATGCTGGTGGCGCCGCTGTTCTTGTTCCTTCTCGTGTTCTTCGTGCTGCCCATCGGCAGCATGCTGATCAAGAGCTTCGACAACAGCGAGATGCGTCAGGCCATGCCGCAGGCGGCCCAGGCCATGCGGGATTGGGCCGGCGAGGGCGTGCCGCCCGAGCCGGTGGTGGCCGCTGTGGCGCAGGGCATGCGCGCGAGCTTCAAGGACCGCTCGCTGGCGAGCTTCGCCAAGCGGCTGAACTACGAGGACGCGGGTTGGCGCAGCTTCATCTTCGCCACCGCACGAAAACTGCCGGAAAAGCCCGAGGGAAGCTGGCTCGCCACGCTGGTCGAGATCGACCCGCGCTGGGAGGATCCCGGCACCTGGGCGGCCATCAAGCGCGCGTCGGCCGAGCTCACCGACTACTACCTGCTGACCGCCGTCGACCTGAAGCGCGACGCGCAGAACGCCATCGTCGGCGTGCAGGCCGACCAGGCGATTTATCTCGACATTCTCGGGCGGACCTTCTGGATCGCCGGCATGGTCACGCTCGCCTGCCTGCTGCTGGCCTACCCGCTCGCCTACAAGCTCGCGACCCTGCCCCCCAGGACTGCCAACCTGCTGATGATCCTGGTGCTGCTGCCGTTCTGGACGTCGCTCCTCGTACGGACCGGCGCGTGGGTCGTGCTGCTGCAGCGCGAGGGGCTGCTGAACCAGGCGCTCCAGTGGCTGGGGCTGACCAGCGAGCCGCTGCAGCTCGTCTACAACCGCTTCGGCGTCTATGTGGCGATGATCCACATCCTGCTGCCCTTCATGATCCTCCCGCTCTATAGCGTGATGCGCGGCATCCCGCCGGTCTACATGCGCGCCGCGGCGCTGCTCGGCGCGCGCCCGTCGCTGGCCTTCGTGCGTGTCTACCTGCCGCTGACCATGCCCGGTGTCGGGGCCGGCTGCATGCTCGTCTTCATCATGGCGCTGGGCTACTACATCACGCCGGCCCTGGTGGGCGGCGCCAGCGACCAGATGCTGAGCTATTTCGTGGCCTTCTTCACCATCCAGACGGTGAACTGGGGCATGGCGGCATCGCTTGGTAGCCTGCTCCTCGTCAGCACCCTCCTCCTCTACTGGGTCTATGCCCGCCTCGTGGGCATCGACCGTATGCGGCTGGGCTGAGCCAATGGCAGCGCTTCCTCCTTCGGCAACCACCGGCCAGCGCATCTGGTACTGGGTGCTCTGGCTCATCACCGGGCTTCTGCTGGCCTTCCTGGTGCTGCCGGTCCTCGTGATCGTGCCGCTCTCCTTCAGCTCCGGCAGCTTCCTCTCCTATCCCCTGCCGGGCTTCTCGATGCGCTGGTACGAGGAGCTGTGGGTCGACGAGGTGTGGCGCCGCTCCCTGGTCAACAGCCTGATCGTGGCCGCCTTCACCGTCACTCTTGCGACCAGCCTCGGCACACTGGCCGCACTCGGTCTGTGGCGGGCGAAGCTGCCCGGGCGAGCGGCCATCATGGCGCTTTTGATCTCGCCCATGATCGTGCCGCTGGTGATCGTCGCCGCCGGTGCCTATTTCTTCTTCGCCCCGCTGGGGCTCACCGGCAGCCTCACCGGACTTGTCATCGCCCATACGGCGCTGGCCTCCCCCTTCGTCGTGATCACCGTCTCGGCGACGCTCCAGGGCTTCGACGCCAATCTCGTGCGCGCCGCCTCGAGTCTCGGAGCCAACGCCGCCACGGCCTTCCGGCGGGTCACCCTGCCGATCATCGCGCCTGGTGTGATCTCGGGGGCGCTCTTCGCCTTCGTGACCTCCTGGGACGAGGTGGTCGTGGCGATCTTCCTCACCGGCCCGGCCGAACGCACCCTGCCCCGGCAGATGTTCGACGGCATCCGCGAGAACATCAGCCCGACCATCGCCGCCGCTGCCACGCTGCTCGTGGCGCTGTCCATCCTGCTCATGGTGACCATGGAGCTGCTGCGCCGGCGAGGCGCCAGGCTGCGTGGCGTGGAAGCCTGAGTTTCCTGCGCTTTTCCTCTTGCCGCCGGGATCTTGTGCCCCTATAGATCCCGGCGCGCACGGTACGGAGTGTAGCTCAGCCTGGTAGAGCACTGCGTTCGGGACGCAGGGGTCGCGTGTTCGAATCACGCCACTCCGACCACCTTCTTCCGGCTCGCCGGAAGACGCGCGAAGAAAAACGCCGCTGCCCCGTGCAGCGGCGTTTTTTCTTGTGCCGCCCTGGCATGAGAACGGCCGCTGTCGGAGCTCACCGCTTCGGCCAGCGCCCCATAGGGCTCGGCCGACCCAATCTCGCCTTCAGCGCGATCTTCTCCCGGCTTGTTGTCGCGGCCCAGCAGGACGGCACCGTCGCCCGGTGCAGGCCATCGGGAGAGGCTCTCGATGCGTTCCACGTTACCTGCCGCGGCCCTCGCCGTGGCGATGCTCCAGGCCTCGCCGGCCCCGGCGCGGAGCGTTGACGAGATGAAGCTCCTTGCTGCCGCCAAGGACTGCTATCCCCGCGAGGTGGTGGAGCTGCTCGACCGCGGCGTCAGCATCGAGAGCCGCAGCACCGGCGGCCACACGCCGCTCATCATGGCGGCCTCCAACGGTTGCAGCGAGGTGGTGCGGATCCTCATCGAGCGCGGCGCCGACCTCGAGGCCCGCGACGACATGGGCCTCACAGCCCGCGAGGCGGCGCGCATCAACCAGGAGCGCGGCATCATGGCGGCGCTGGACGCGGCGGCCGCAGGCAAGGCCGGCCCGCCCGCCGCGGCCCCGCAACCGCAACCGCAACCGCAGCCGCAGCCGCGGGACGCGGGGCAGCGCGAGCAGCCGCCCCGCCCGCGCGTGGCCGAGCCGCGGCCGCCGGCACCGCCGCAGGCCATGCCGGCGGCAGCGCCCGCCCGGTGGCCGGCACCCGGGAGCTACGCGGTGGGCCAGACGGTGCGCTACCGCAGCGGCGGCAACCTCTGGCACACCGGCGTCGTCACCCGCGTCGATCCGCGCTACGGCTACGACATCGAGGGAGAGACCGGCTCGATCGATCCCCTGCATGTGGCAGGCATGGAGCGGGAACCCTTCTGGACCGGATGGTTCCTGGGGGACTGGCGGGTCACGGTGCCGGTGGCGAGCGAGGTGATGACCGACGGCATCGACCTCTACCGCGTCTATCACGGCGGGCTGCCCCTGCCGCCGCTGCGGATCAACGCCGACGGCACGTGGTCCTGGCGGTTCGTCGAGGGCAAGGGCGAGAGGCTCCACGAGGGACGATGGAGCCCCCGGCCCGACGCGCCGGGCATCTACCTCGAGAACGGCCCCAACGGCGTCCGCTGGGAGATCTACAGCAACTCCTATTCGCGGAGCGAGCTGGGCGAGACGATCATCATCACGAGCGAGACCGACAGCCACTACAACGGCTACCGGATGTGAGACCCCGGCAGGGTGGGCTGCCGGACTGCCCTGACGGGCTCCGACGCCGCCTGCAGTGGCGGGTGGCGCTGCCGGCCTCGGTGGCCGGTGCCGCCGCGGCCTCGGTCCTGCCCTGGCAGATGCCGCTCTGGAAGATGTCCTCGCCTGCAGCCGCCTCGGCGCTGGTCGTGGCGATCATGGCGCCGCACTGCGCCGACGTCTGGAGCCCGGAGGAGCCGGCACGCAGCCTTCTTTCCTGCCTGGCGGCGGCCGCCATCGCCGTGGCGTTCCTGGCTGTCCGCACGCCGGAGATCACCGGGAGCGCAGGCGTCGCGATGGCAGTCGCATTCGTGCTCGCAAGCTGGCTCGTCGCGTGGGTTCATCGGGCGTCCGGCAGGAGGCGTGCCCGGGGCTGAGGGCCAGGCCCCTCAGGAAGCCGTGGTGCCGCCCAGGAAGAGCGCGCCCAGCTCCGGATTTGCCAGAATTTCCGCGGCAGGCCCCGCGAGACGCTGGCGCCCCTGCTCCAGCACCACCGCGTCGTCGCTGATTTCGAGGGCGCGGCGGGCGTTCTGCTCCACCATGAGCACCGCCACGCCGCCGCCCACCAGGTCACGCAGGATCTGGAACACCTGGCCCACCAGGAGCGGCGAGAGGCCGATGGAGGGCTCGTCCACCAGCACGAGGCGCGGCTCGAGGAGCAGGCCGCGGGCGATCTCCAGCATCTTCTGCTCGCCGCCGCTGAGCGTGCCCGCCTGCCGGTCGGCCTTCTCGCGCAGCACCGGAAACCGGGCGAACATCGCGCCGATCCGCTCGTCGAGGCGCTGCGGGTCGCGCAGCGTCACCCCGCCGAGCTCCAGGTTGTGGCGGACGGTGAGCTCGCTGAAGAGGTTGCGTCCCTGCGGCACGTAGACGATGCCGCGGTCGAGGAGCGCTCGCGGCTGCAGGCCGGTGATGTCCTCCCCCGCAAACCGGATCTTTCCGGAAAAGACCGAGGCGAGCCCGAAAACCGCCTTGAAGACGGTGGACTTGCCCGCGCCGTTGGGGCCGATGACGGTGGTGAGCCGACCGGGAGCCACCCGCATCGAGAGCCCGTCCAGGACGCGCATGCGGCCATAGCCGCCGGAGACGTCCTCCAGCTCGAGCAGCGCCTCAGCCACCGAGATAGGCCTCGATGACGGTGGCGTCGCGGCGTACGGCCTCGGGCGCGCCGTCGGCGATGATGCGGCCCTGGGCCAGCACCACGACGCGGCTGGTGTGCCGCAGGATGAAGTCCATGTTGTGCTCGATCACCACGAAGGTCGTCCCGCGTTCCCTGTTCCAGCGTACCAGCAGCTCGCCCATCTCGCGCAGCATGGTGAGATTGACCCCGCCCGCCGGCTCGTCGAGCAGCACGAGACGCGGCTCGGGCATGAGCGCCATGGCGAGGTCGAGCAGCTTCTGCTGCCCGTAGCTCAGCGAGGCGGCGGGCGCATCGGCCAGGGGCCCGAGGCGGAAGAAGCCCATGAGCTCCTCCGCCCGCCCTCCGAGCCCGCAATCCGGGGCGGCCAGCAGGCGGCCCAGTCGCGTGCCGCGATGCTCCTGGCCGGCGAGCAGCAGGTTTTGCCGCACGCTCAGCCGGCCGAAGACCTGGAGCATCTGGAATGTCCGGCCGATTCCAGCCCTAGCCAGCCGCACCGGCGCCAGGCCCGTGACGTCGCTGCCCTCCAGCCGGACCCGGCCGGCATCGGGGCGAAGCTGCCCCAGGATGCAGTTGAAGAGCGTGGACTTGCCGCTGCCGTTGGGCCCGATCACGCCCAGGATCTCGCCCTGCGCCACGGAGAACGAGACGCCGGCCACCGCCTGCACGCCGGAGAAGCGCTTCTCGATCCCGCTGACCTCAAGGAGCATCAGCTTGCCCTCCGCAAACGGCCGGCGAGCCGCTCCAAAACGCCCATCAGGCCGGACGGGCAGAGGATCATCAGGACCATCACCAGCAGCGCGTACAGCATGAGGTAGAAGCCCTCCGCTACGCGCAGCCACTCCGGCAGCAGCGTCACGAGTGCGGCCCCAAGAAACGGCCCCCAAAAGGATCCGGCACCGCCTACTACCACCATCAGTAGAAGGGCCAGCGACGTTTCGAGCCCGAAGGGGGTCGGGTCGACATATTCAACCAGCGGCCCCAGGAAGGCGCCGGAAAGGCCGCCATAGGCCGAGCCGATGGCGAAGGCGAGGAGCGTGTAGGCACGCACGTCGACGCCGAGGCTGGCGGCGCGCAGCGGGTTGTCGCGCAGGCCTGCGAAGGCCCGTCCCCAAGGCGAGCGCAGCAGCCACCACATGGCGAGGCTCGCCGCCCCCAGCACGCCCAGGCAGAGATAATAGAAAGGCAGCGCGCCGAAGGTGGAGAAGCCCAGGATGTCCGGGCGCTCGATCCCCGATATCCCGTAGGTGCCGCCGGTGAGCCATTCCTCGTTGCGCAGCACGAGGATCACCAGGGCGTTGAAGCCCAGCGTCACGAACGCCAGGTGGTGGTGCTGCACCCGCAGCGCGGGGAAACCGACGACGAGCCCGACGGCAAAGGCGACGCCTACGGCCAGCGGCAGGGCGAGCCAGAAGCCCAGCCCGAGCGGCGCCAGCAGTGCTGCCGTGTAGGCACCGATGGCCACGAAGGCGGCCTGCGCCAGCGAGACCTGGCCCGCCTGCCCCACCGTCAGGTTGAGACCCATGGCGGCCACCGTGTTGAGCGCCCAGAGCGAGAGCAGGTAGATGCCGTAGCTCTTAAGGCCGAGCGGCAGCAGGACGAGCACGGCAAGTCCTGCCGCCACGAGCAGAGCGCGCAGCATCATACCTGGCGCTCCTCGGCACGGCCGAGCAGGCCCTGCGGCCGGAGAAGGATGATCACCACCAGCAGCAGCAGCGGGAAGGCGTTGCGGTAGGCGGCCGAGAGATAAGCGGCCGAGAAATTGTCGAGCAGGCCCACCAGCAGGCCGCCCACCAGCGCGCCGCGGGTCTGGTTGAAGCCGCCCACGATGGCGGCGATGAACGCCATGAGTCCGAGGCTCTCGCCGAGATCGAACTTCGCCAGATAGACGGGCGTCACGAGCAGGGCGGCCACGCTCACCAGCAGGGCGTTGACCAGGAAGGTGAGCAGCACCATGCGCGGCACGTCGATGCCGACGATCCGCGCCACCTCGCGGTTCTGCGCCACCGCCTGCATCGAGCGGCCGGTGCGGGTGCGGGCGAGGAAGAGCTGGAGGCCCAGCGCCAGGCCCGCTGCAGCGAGGAAGACCACGATGTCGCGCAGCGACAGCACCACCCCGCCCAGCTGCAGCGAGCCCACCGGCAGGAGGTCGGGAAAGGGCTGCGCCTCGTTGCTCCACAGCTCCTTGACCGATTCTTTGAGAAAGAGTCCGAGCGCTATGGTGGCGATCACCATGGTCAGCACGTCGTGGCGCATCAGCGGGTCGGCCAGCGCGCGCTTGAAGGCCAGCCCCAAAAGCAGCAGCGAGCACAGCACGGTGAGCGCGAAGGCCGGCCACGGCTCGAGCCCACCCAGGCTCATCCAGCCGAGCATGAGGAAGGCCGGCAGCATGACGAACTCGCCTTGGGCGAAATTGATCGTGCCCGCCGTCTGCCACAGCAGGGTGAAGCCCATGGCGGCGAGCGCGTAGACCGCGCCGGTCGCCAGGCCGGCCACGAGAAGCTGGAGAAACTGGTCCATGGAGCGCCGGAATGAAGGGGTCCGGCAGCGTGCGCCGGCCCGTTGGCTCAGCCGCCGAGCTTCGGCAGCACCTCGGTGATCACCTGCTGGCCGTTCTCGACCTCGACCAGGAAGCTCTCGCGGTCGATGTCGCCCTTCTCGTCGAAGGTGACGTCCATGAGCACGCCAGGCTCGTCCGCGGTGGTGATGGTGGCGCCGCGCAGCGCCTCGCCGAAGGCGGCGCGGTCGAAGCCGCCGGTCCGCTCGGCGATCTCCTTGACGATGTGAAGCGCGATATAGCCCTTGATGCCGTTATGATCGGTCTTGGCGCCGAACGCCTTCTCGTAGGCCTCGGCCATGGCCGCCACGCTCTCCAGCGGCGCGTCGGCGGACAGCCCGACATGGCCGCGCACACCTTCGACCGCCTCGCCGGCGAGGTCGATAACCTTCTGGTTCATGAGCGTGGTCTCGCCGATGACCGGCCGCTCATACCCCTGTTTCCTGAGCTCCTTGAGGAACCGCGCGCTCTCCTCCTCGTGGAGATAGACGAAGACGGCGTCGGCCCCGGAATTGCGCACCTGCACCACGTCGGGCGCGAAGTCGACCTGCTGGACCTCGGTGGAAAGATCGGCGCCTACCTCGATGCCGCGCTTCTCCAGCTCGGCCACCATGGCGTCGCGCCCGCCCTTGCCGAAATCGTTGTTCACCCAGACGATGTCGACCGTCCTGGCACCCAACCCGTCGCGCATGTAGTTGGCGAGCTTGGGCATGCCGGCGGCCTGGCCGAAGGAGGTCCTGAAAACCCAGGGATTGCCCTGCTCGGTGATGTCGCTCGCCTCCGAGCCCACGATCTGCGGCACCTCGGCGCGCTGGGTCACCACCATGTTGACCTTGGTGGAGGAGGAGTAGATCGGCCCCAGCACCACGAAGGGATCCTCGTCCAGCGCCTTTTGCAGGACCGCCTTGGAGACCGCCGGGTTCGACTGGGTGTCGTAGTGCTCCACCACCACCTTGCGGCCGAGAATGCCGCCCTCGGCATTGATCCGGCTGGCGGCGAGATCGACGCCGTTCTTCCAGTTGGTACCGACCGTGGCGCCGCCACCCGACAGCTCGATCACGTCGGCGATCAGCACGCTGTCCTGGGCTCCGGCGCCGCCGGCACCGAGGCCCACGAGCACGGCCGCGGCCGCAAGCGTCCTGCGCATTCCCTTTTTCCTCCCTGCCTGCTCGACCACGTGCCCGCCCGCCCCCATCTCAGGGGCGGTCCGGTAGCGGGCGAAGGCCGTTCCTATAGGCCAAACCGCGTGCGCTGGGTAGCGTGCGGACGAGGGCGCGCCGATCGGCGGCGGCCCCGGAAGAGAGGGCACCATGAGCGTCGAGCTGCTCTATTTCGCCAATCCGATGTGCTCCTGGTGCTGGGGGTTCGCGCCGGTGATGCGCGAGCTCGGCGAGCGCTTCCAGGGAAGGGTGAACGTCACCGTGGCCACCGGCTCGCTGGGCGAGCGGCAGAGCCGGCCGATGCGCGAGAAGGACAAGGAGGAGATCCGCCGGCACTGGCAGCATGTGGCGGAGATGGCCGGCCAACCGTTCGACATGGCCTTCTTCGAGCGCGAGGGTTTTGTCTACGACACCGCCCCCGCCTGCCGCGCGCTGGCCGTGGTGCGCCGCCACTACCCCACCCTGGCCCTGCCCTTCCTGACCCGCCTGCAGGAGCGCTTCTACGCGCGCAACGAGGACGTCACCGACAGGACAGTGCTGCAGTCGGCGGTCGGCGAGTTCGGGATCGATGCGCAAGACTTCACCCGCGAGTTCGCGGCGCCGGAGCTGGCGCAGGAGGTCGCGCGGGAATGGCAGACGACGGCCGAGCTCGGCGTCACCGGCTACCCGACACTGCTGGCGCTGGCCGACCGCAAGCCGCATGTGCTCACGGTGGGCTGGCGTCCGGCGGGTGAGATCGCGGCGCCGCTGGAGGCGCTGCTGCGGACGGCGTGAGGGCACAAAATCCCTGCGGCGGCACGCCCAGCGCGGCGTTGAACTTGCTCGACAGGTTCTGGAAGGCCACCAGGGCGGTGAGCTCGACAATCGCATCCTCGTCGAGAAAGCAGCGCAGTCTCGCCATGTGCCGTGCCGCGACGCCGTGCTCGGGCAGGCTCATGGCCTCCGCATAGGCCAGCACCGCCCGCTCGCGCGCATCGAACAACGGGCTCTCCCACCATTCGGCCAGCGCCAGCGCCTTCTCCTCGCTGACCCCGCGCTGCAGCAGGGTGGCGCTGTTGAGATCGATGCAGAACCGGCAGTGATTGATCTGCGAGACCCGCACGGTGACCAGCGAGCGCAGGGCCGGCTCGATCGGCGAGGAGCGTCGGTCGATCAGGCCGTAGAGCAGGGCCACGCCCAGGAACAGCCGTGGCGAGCGCGCCCACAGCAGGCCCGCCTCCAGCACGCGCCCGTAGCGGCGCCGCTGATTCCAGAAAAACGGCCGCAGGTACCAAGGCGTGTCCTCGACGCGCCGCGGCGCGATCCGCGCTCCGTGTTGCCAGCGGGCGTCGGCCATGGCTGGCGCTCTCAGCTCGCCGGCAGCGACCAGGCGCCGCCGCAGTTTCGACCCACCCCGTCGTCGAGACTTTGGCGAACCTCCTCCTTGTCGCGCCGGTCGGTCAGCTGCATGGCCGCCGCCGCAGGCGCCGCCACGGTTACCGTGGCCACGCACGCCACCCCCTTGAAGAGCGCGTAGAACGGCGTGCCGATGATGCCCACTGCCGGCCGGCCCGAGGGCGGCTCGCCGCTGCTGCCAGCGCAGCCGCCAAGCAGCAGTCCCAGAACGCCGAGGCAAGCGGCTCGTCGCATGCCCGTCCCCCCTTCTTGGTCGGAACGGCGGTGGCCGCCCCTGCGCCCGCCAGTATGGACGATGCCGGCAGGTTAAGGAAAAGCCGATATGCGACGCCCCGGCGCGCGTCTCGCGACTTTACGCCTTGCAGTGTCACTGCTTAGTCGTTCTTAACGGCGAGCGCGAAAAGGGGCTGCCCACGTCACGGGATGCGCCGGGAGAAGGGACCAAGGGCCAGGATGGCGTTGTTTCGGCTGCTGCGGAAGACGATGAGCCCGGGCTTTGTCGGCCTGCTTGCCGGCATGGTGGCACTGCTCGGGCTGATCGCTCACACGCTGCTGGCCTCGTTGGAGGGCGAGGAGCTGGTCGCCCGGCAGGAGCAGGCAGGCTTGCTCGCCGCCCTGAAGGGCGAGCGCGGCGAGCTGGAGCGCAGCCTGCAGATGCTCGCATGGCCGGACCGCGACGCTGAGGCCGGCACGGAGGCTCTCGTTCCGGCTCTGAGCGAGATCATGGCAGGCCTCGCCGGCCGCGAGGACATCGAGGCGGCCCTGGTGCTCGATGAGAGCAACCGTCTCCTTCGCGTCTGGCGAAACGGCTGGCCGATCCCCACGGGAGGGTTCGCCGGGCCGGCGGTGCGGCTGGGCCCCGTCGCCGCCCGGGCCCGCCAGGCTCCCGGGCGCCCCTTCTCCGACTTCGTCACGACGCCGTTCGGCCCGGCCGTCGTGGCCGCCGCCGCCCCGCCTTTCCGCTCGCCGGGCAACGAGGTTGTGGTTCTGGTCCGTTTTCTCGAAACCGCGCTCCTGCAGGAGCTCGAGGAGCGGCTGCTCCTGACCGACCTCAAGATCGCCGGAGGCGCCGCCCGGCCGCGCTCGCTGGAGCTCGAGGACGGCGCAGGCGAGCCTGTGACCGCGCTCGCCTGGAGCGGCAGCGGACTTCACGCGCAGCTCCTTAGCGCGCTCGCGCCCTCCCTGCTCGCGATCCTGCTGCTGTTCCTCGCCGGCAGCCTGCTGGCCCTGGTCAAGCTGCGCCGGGCCGCCAATGCCGTCCGGATGAGCGAGGCGCGCTTTCGCGACATTGCCGAGGTCGCTTCGGACTGGATCTTCGAGACCGACCGCGAGCTGCGACTCACCTTCGTCTCGCCCGGCCCCTACGCCCGCGGAGAAAGCCGGCCCGAGCCGCCGGTCGGCCTCGCCGTCAGCGAGGTCGTCGTGGAGGACGCCGACGGCTCAAGAAGGCAGCTCCTCGAGGCCATGCGGGCCCGCCTGCCGATCCGCGAGATGCTCATCCGGACGTCCCACCGGGGCGTGGCGCGGATGCTGCGTTTGAACGCCGTGCCGGTGACCGCCCCCGAGACGGGCATCTTCCTGGGCTATCGCGGCACGGCCCGGGACGTGACGCAAGAGCTCGAAGCGCGCGCCCGGGCAGAGTTCCTGGCCTATCACGACCAGGTCACCGGCCTGCCCAACAGGACGATGCTGGCCCGGCACAGCATGGGCCTGAAGCGGCGCGCTGCCGTGCTCGCCCTCGATCTCGATCGTTTCAAGGCCGTCAACGACACGCTGGGTCACGCGGCCGGTGATGCCCTTTTGGTTGAGTGCGCGCAACGGCTGCGCGATACCCTCGACCCGGAGGATTTCGTCGCGCGGGTCGGTGGCGACGAGTTCGTGGCGCTGCATCTCCTCGGGGATGGCGACGCCGAGAGGGTGGCATCGTTGTGCGGGGATCTGATCCGGGCGCTCAGCCGCCCTTACCAGCTCGACGGAAGGCAGGCGGTGATTGGCGTCAGCATCGGCGTCGCCATGCTCACGCCGACCGTCGAGCCGCTGGCGGAGGTGCTGCAAAAGGCCGACGCCGCCCTCTACCGGGCGAAGTCGACCGGGCGCGGCCAGGTGCGCTTTCACGAGCCCGGCATGGAGGTGGCGCTGCGCCAGCGCCGACAGATGGAGCGTGAGCTGCGCGAGGCCGTCGAGAGCGACGCGCTGTTCCTGCACTACCAGCCCAAGTTCGACATTGCCACCGGCCGGATCTCGGGCGTCGAGGCCCTGCTGCGCTGGACCCATCCGGCGCGCGGCCCGGTATCGCCCGAGCTTTTCGTCCCGCTGGCCGAGGAAGTGGGTCTGATGGACGAGATCGGCGCCAGGGTCCTGCGCCGTGCCTGCCGGGAGGCCGCTGCCTGGGGCGGCCTGCCCATCGCCGTCAACCTGTCGCCGGCCCAGTTTCGTCTGGCCTCGCTGGCCGACACGGTGCGCGACGCGATCACCGAGGCGGGGCTACCGCGCGGCTGCCTTGAGCTGGAGATCACCGAGAACCTCCTGCTTTCCGACCAGGAAGGGCTGCTCGAGACTCTCCAGCAGCTCCGGGAGCTGGGCGCCTGCATCACCATGGACGATTTCGGCACCGGCTATTCCAGCCTTGGCTACCTGCAGCGCTTCCAGTTCGACAAGATCAAGATCGACCGCCTGTTCGTGGCGCGGCTCGGCGAGCGGGGCAGCGGCGAGGCCATCGTCCGGGCGATCGTCGCTCTCGGCCGCAGCCTCGGGGTCGCGGTCTGCGCCGAGGGGGTCGAGGAGCAGGCCCAGCTCGACCTGCTGGCCGAGCTCGGCTGCCACGAGGCGCAGGGCTTTCTCTTGGGCCGACCGGTGCCGCCGACGGAGATCGCCGCCCGCCTGCACGCGCGACCGCGGCTCACGCTGGTAGGCGGCAGCGCCGGAAAATCCGCCTGAGAGCCTGGTGGTGCACCGCCCTTCCTCCCGGCCATGCAGGCGCGAGCAGGGGTTGTGCGGCGGGAGCTCGCGGCCGGATCGCCCCGGCCAGCACGCCTCGCCGCCGAAGAGCACATCGCGAGCCTCTATGGGGCCATGGCCGACGACGACGCCGGTGCGGCGGCGGATTCCCACCCGCGCAGAACCATCGGGAAAAGGTGAGGACCCGGTGAGCCCCTACCGCTGCCAACTGACAGAAATCAAGAGACAAAGCCGTGCGCGGCGCCTTGCCCGGCGACACCGAACGCATTGCATCCTCGCTGAAGGGCGCCCGCCCGCGGGCTCGTCGCGGGCGGGCCGGCTCCGCTCAGAGCGGCAGCGTGTAGGCGGTCTTGACGGTGGTGTAGAACTCGGCGGCGTAGCGGCCCTGCTCGCGCGAGCCGTAGGACGAGCCCTTCCGGCCGCCGAACGGCACATGATAGTCGACGCCGGCGGTCGGCAGGTTGACCATCACCATGCCGGCCTGGCTTGCCCGGCGGAAGTGCGAGGCGTGCTTCAAGGACGTGGTGCAGATGCCCGAGGAGAGGCCGAACTGCGTGTCATTGGCGACCGCCAGCGCCTCCTCGTAGTTGCGCACCTTGATCACCGTGGCGACCGGGCCGAAGACCTCCTCGCGGTTGATCCGCATGTCGTTGCGGGTCTCGGTGAAGAGCGCAGGCTGGAGATAGAAGCCCTTGGTGTCGCGCTCGAGCCGCTCGCCGCCGAAGGCGAGCTTGCAGCCTTCCTCCTTCGCGATCTCGATGTAGCGCAGGTCCTGGTCGAGCTGCTTCTGGTCGACCACCGGACCGATGTGAGTACCCTGCTTCAAGGCGTCGTCGATCACGAGGTTCTTCATGGCGCCGACCATGGCCTCCACGAAGCGGTCGTGGATGCCCTCGCCCACCACCAGCCGCGAGGAAGCGGTGCAGCGCTGGCCCGTCGAGAAGAAGGCGCCGTTGACGGCGCAGCTCACCGCCGTGTCGAGATCGGCGTCGTCGAGCACCACGAGCGGGTTCTTGCCGCCCATCTCGAGCTGGAACTTCTTCATGGTGGCGGCCGAGCAGGCGGCCACGTGGCGGCCGGTGTCGACCGAGCCGGTGAAGCTCACCGCGTCGACGTCGGTGGACTGCAAGATCGCCTCGCCGACCACCGAGCCTCGGCCCATGACGAGGTTGAAGACGCCTGCCGGAATGCCGGCCTTGGCGATGATCTCGGAGAGCGCCCAGGCCGAGCCTGGCACCAGGTCGGCGGGCTTGAAGACCACCGTGTTGCCGTAGGCCAGAGCCGGCGCGATCTTCCAGGCCGGGATTGCGATCGGGAAGTTCCAGGGGGTGATGAGCCCCACCACGCCCATGGGCTCGCGGGTCATCTCGACCTCGATGCCCGGCCGCGTGCTGGCAAGCTTCTCGCCCGACATGCGCAGGCACTCGCCGGCGAAGAACTTGAAGATTCGCCCGGCGCGGCCCGCCTCGCCGATGCCCTCGGCCAGGGTCTTGCCTTCCTCGCGGGACAAAAGCCTGCCCAGCTCGCTCGCCCGCGCCAGGATCTCGTTGCCGATCGCGTCCAGCATGTCGGCGCGCTGCTCGATGGGCGAGCTGCCCCATGCGGGGGCTGCCGCACGGGCCGCGGCGATCGCGGTCTCTGCCTGCTCGCGGCTGGCGTAGGAGTACTCGCCCACCACGTCGTCGATGTTCGAGGGGTTGAGGTTCTTCGAGACCGAAGCGCCCTCGATCCATTCGCCGTCGATGAAGTTCTTGTGGAGCATGGCCGTTCCCGTCCGGTTCAGTCGGTCGCGACCATAGCGCCCGCGACGCCTGCGGCAAGCGTCGAGCGGTGCGGCGCGCGTCAGGCCGTCCCGGCGGCCCGTGCGCTGAAGCAGGAGAACAGCGCCACGCTGGCGGCGATGGTGGCGTTGAGGGATTCCACCGCGCCGGTCATGGGGATTGCCAGCCGGCGCAGCTCCAGATCGGGCGGCAATCCCTGCCCTTCCTCGCCGAGAACCAGCCGCAGCTCGTCGGGCCAGTCGAAACCCGCGAGCGGCTCGCCCTGCGCGTCGAGGCCGATCAGGGGGCCCGCCGCCCCGACGAGTCCGGTCCAGCTGGGCCCCTGCTGCAGCTCGAGCTCGAACTGCGCGTTGGCGCCGGCCCGAAGGGCGCGCGGATGGAACGGGTGCGCCGCACCTTCCAGCAGGATCACTCGGCGAACGCCAAAGGCGGCGGCGCTGCGCAGCACGGCGCCCAGATTGTCGGGATTGCCCAACGCACAAGCCAGCTCGACGCCCTGCGGGGGCGTTGCCAGGTCGGCTCGCGGCAGGGACGGCAGGCTGCCCACCAGCAACGGAGCGCCGGTGCCGATGACGTCGAGCTCCCTGAAGAGCTGCCGGGGCAGCCTGTAGGCGGCAAGGCCAGCGGGAAGGCACAAGAAGGCCTCGAGTTGCGTCTCGCTCTCGCACAAAACCGCATGGAAGCGGCCTGGATGGCGCGCCAGCGCCTCCGGCACGGTCTTGCGCCCCGACAGCAGGAACTGGCCCTGCTTCTTTATGCCCCGGCTGTCGAGCAGCGACCTCCAGCGCTTGAAATGGGTGTTGTGGGCGCTCTCGATCGGCTGCGGGATCAAGCGGTTCTTCCGGGGATTGACGGCAATCGGAGCCGAAGCGCGGCCCGCGCGGCCGCGGCGGCACCATATCCGCTCACTGGCCAGCGATGAAGCCCGCCGGCACCTACCAGCGGAACGGCTGGCCCGGCCGGGCGGGTCGCCAGTCGCGCCAGCGCCAGTCGTCGAACCGACCCGTGCCCCTGCTGCGGCGGGTCTGATCGTTCTGCTTGAAGCGGCGGATGTCGTTCCGATAGGCGTCGAGCTGCCGGTCGAGCCGGCGGGCTTCGCCGCGGCCGATCCGGCCATCGCGCCGGGCGCGATCGAAGGAGCGGTCGAGACGCTCGCCGCGGCGCTCGAGCACGCGGCTCTCGCGGCGCGTCAGCTGCTTCTTGCGCTGCCCCTTGTCGATCCGCTGTTCTTGACGGTCGAAGCGCTTCTCGAGCCTGTTCTCGCGACGATCGCTGTTACCTGCCCACGCTGGCAGGGCGATCAGGCAGCCGAGAAGTGCCGAGAGGAGGATGGAAGGCGAGCGCATCAGCCTTCTCCGCAAAGAGGGACCATGCAGAACTATGTAGCGCGGCCCGGGCCTCCTCCCAGCCTATCACGGCGCTGCGGCCAAGAGCGCTGCCAGATCCAGCCGCTTCGTCACCATGGCGAGGCTGCCGCCGGCGGCGCGCGGCCACTCGGCCTCCGGCCGATCGCAGTAGAGCTCGACCCCGTTGCCGTCGGGGTCGCGCAGATAGAGCGCCTCGCTGACGCCGTGGTCGCTGGCGCCCTCCAGGGGAATGCCGGCGTCCTGCAGGCGGCGCAGGGCATCGGCGAGCGCTGCCCGCGTGGGGTAGAGGATGGCCAGGTGGAAAAGACCGGTAGTGCCGGTGGCCGGCGGGCTGCCGCCTTCGCTCTCCCACGTATTGAGACCGATATGGTGATGGTAGCCGCCGGCCGAGAGGAAGGCGGCGCGATCACCCATGCGCTGGGTGACCGCAAAGCCGAGCACGCCCTCGTAGAAGGCGATGGCGCGCTCGAGATCGGCGACCTTGAGATGGACGTGGCCGATGCGGGTGGCCGGATCGACCGGCGGCGCAGCGTGCTCGCTCATCGGCATCGACTCCTCGGCAGGGTTCAGGCGCGGGCTGCGCGCAGGCTGTGGGCGCCATCGCCCAGCATCGCCTGGACCAGCAGCGTGGCGGCCCAGAATACCGGAAACTCCCAGCCGCCGCCCTGGTTCGAGAACATGAAGCCGGCCCCGGCGTGAACGAGGGCCGCACCCGCCATGACGGGCAGCAGGCCGAGCGCCACCCAGCGGGTGAGAAAGCCCAGCACCAGGGCAATGCCGCCCAGGATCTCGGCGAGGATCACGGCCCACGCGGCCACGGCCGGCAGGCCGAGGCTGGCGAAGAACGCCACCGTGCCTGCCGGGGTAAAGACGAATAGCTTGATCGCGCCGTGGGCGATGAAGAGCAGGCCCATGCTCACGCGCAGCAGCAGCGCTGCATAGGGCACGGTGCGGGTGTCGATCATGGAAGGGCTCCTTGAAAGGTCCATGCCCGAGAACCTGCCTTTGCCTTGCCGTTATGATAATCCGGCCTCGGGCAATAACATCTCACACTCCCGGTTGGAGCCGCGCCGCCTTGCTCGATCGCGTCACCTCCATGCAGATCTTCGTGCGGATCGCCGCCGCCGGCAGCTTCTCGGCCGCCGCACGGGCGCTGGGCATGTCGCAGACGATGGCCACCCGCCATGTCGACGCCATCGAGGAGCGGCTGGGCGTGCGCCTGCTCCACCGCACCACCCGCCGCCTCACGCTGACCGAGGCGGGGCGGCGCTATCTCGAGGCCTGCGAGCGCATTCTGGGCGAGATCGAGGAGGCCGAGGCGCTCACCGCCGCCGAGCATGTCGAGCCGCGCGGCACGCTGCGCCTCAACGTACCGCTCTCCTTCGGCGTGCGCGAGATAGCGCCGGTCCTGCCGGCCTTCGCCGCCGCCCATCCCCGCCTGACCGTGGACCTCGGCCTGGCCGATCGCGTGGTCGACCTGCTCGAGGAAGGCTGGGATATGGCGGTGCGGATCGGCAGGCTGGCGGAATCGAGCTTGGTGGCGCGGCGCCTCGCCGCCTGCCGCATGGTGCTGTGCGCGGCACCTGCCTATCTGGCGGAGCGCGGCACGCCACAGCACACCACCGATCTCGCCCGGCACAACTGCCTCGGCTACACCCTGCCCGGCCCCGCCAGCGCCGGAAGCTGGGCCTTCGGCACGCAAGGCCAGCACGTGGTGGCCGTTGCCGGCAATCTGCGTGCCAACAACGGCGACGCGCTGGTGGCCGCCGCCGTCGCAGGCCAGGGGCTGGTCTACCAGCCGAGCTTTTTGGTGAGCGACGCGCTGCGCACCGGGCAGCTCGTGCCTCTCGCGCTCGAGCAGCCGACCGACGAGCGGCTGGCGGTACACGCCGTTCTTCCACCGGGCCGCCGCCCACCCGCCAAAACCAGGGCGATGGTCGAGTTCCTGGCGGACCGCTTCAAGCCGCCGCCGTGGGATCGCGACCTGCCCTGACAGGCTCCGTCTCAGGCGCTGCGCCGCGCCTTGTTGGCGCCATGGAGCGGCACGCCGAACTCGCGGTGGCAGACCGCCGCCAGCCGCGCCACGCCCTCGCGCAGATCCTCCTCGGGCGGCAGGGCGAAGCACAGGCGCAGGCTGCGGCGGGCGTTGTCGGAGTCGGTTGACCACTGCGCGCCGGGGTTGATGGCGACCCCCTCGGCCAGCGCCGCCTCGGCCAGCCGGCTGGTGTCGACCTCCTCGGGCAGGGTGATCCACAAGAAGATCCCGCCCTTGGGCAGCGACAGCTCGGCCGACGTCCCGAACTCCTCCTCGACCGCCGCCACCAGCACGTCGAGCTTGCGGCGCAGCCCCTCCTTGAGATGCCTGACATGCCCGTCGAAATGCCGGCCGAAGAAGTCGGCCACGATCATCTGCTCGATGGAAGGCGTGCCGCCGTCGTCCTTGCAGGCGAGCAGCCGGCTGGTGATCTCCCAGGGGGCGCTCACATAGCCCAGCCGCAGGGCCGGGGCGAGCGACTTGGAGAACGAGCCGATATGGATCACCTGTTCCCCGCCCTCCATGCCACGCAGGGCAGGCGGCCACTCGCCCTCCCAGAGCAGGTCGGCATAGCACTCGTCCTCGAAGACCGGCACGCCATGCTCGGCGCTCAGCCGCAGCAGCTCGCGGCGGCGCTCCACCGGCATGACGCTGCCAGTGGGGTTCTGGATGGTGGGGATGGTGTAGAGGTATTTGGGCCGCACGCCGCGGCTGCGCATTTCCCCGAGGATCTCCGCCAGCCGGTCCATGCGGATTCCGTCCGCGTCCACCGGCATGCCCACGACCCTGGCCCCGCAGCGCTGCACGCGGGTGATGGCGCCGCCATAGGTGTGCTCCTCCATGAGCACCGTGTCGCCGGGCTCGAGCAGCACCTCGTTGACGAGGTCGAGCCCCTGCAGCGAGCCCGAGGTGATCAGCACGTTCTCCGGCCCGCCCGCGATGCCGCGCTGGCTCTCGAGCTTGCCGGCCACGAACTCCCGCAGGGCCGGATGGCCCATCGGTCCCTCGCCCATATTGTAGAGGGCGAGCTTTCGCCCTTCTGCACGGATCGTGCGGGCGGCCGCCTCCGCCAGCGCCTCCACCGGCACGAGGGCCGGGTCGTTGTTGCCACCCACGAAGTTCCAGCGCGGCAGCCCGCCGAAACGGCCGGCGGGTTGCGGCAGGTCGCGGGCAAGGAGCCGCGTGAAGTCGATCATGAAAAGCCTCCCTGGTGGCGTGCCGGTCTGGGCGCCGGCGCGGACCGGCCGCTGCTGCGGCATCCCGGCCTGTGCAGCAGCCTAGCCGCTGGTGTAGGTGTCACGACAGATGCGACGGCGCATGGTTGGTCCGCGAGGGAGACGGCGGCAGGATGACGTTCTGGCGGGAGAAGGCCATCGGCGAGATGAGCGAGGCGGAGTGGGAGTCCTTGTGCGACGGCTGCGGCCTGTGCTGCCAGATCCGCGTCGAGGACGAGGAGACCGGCGAGATCGCGCTTTCCGACGCCGCCTGCCGGCTGCTCGACCTTTGCACCCATCGCTGCTCCGACTACGCCAACCGCAAGGAGCGCGTGCCCGACTGCGTGAAGATAACACCCGACAACGTCTTCGCGCTGGACTGGCTGCCGCATAGCTGCGCCTACCGGCTGGTGGCCTTCGGCTTCGACCTGCCGCGCTGGCACCATCTGGTCTGCGGCGATCCCGAGCGGGTCCACAAGAGCGGCCCCTCGATGCGCGGCTCGCTGGTGAGCGAGGACGAGGTCGAGTGGGACATCTGAGAGGCAGCCCTGCCCGCGGCGGGATTGCCGCCGCCTTGGCGCGCTCCTATCGTCCCGCCCCATGACAGCGCTCTCCGTTCTCGACCTCTCCTACGTCACCACCGCCACCCCGCCCTCGGCGGCGATCGCCAACACGATCGATCTCGCAGCCCATGTCGACCGGCTTGGCTACACCCGCTACTGGGTGGCCGAGCACCACAACCTGCCCTCGGTGGCGAGTGGTGCTCCCGAGGTCATGATCGGCCGGATCGCGGCCGCCACGCGCCACCTGCGGGTGGGCTCGGGCGGGGTGATGCTGCCCAACCATGCGCCTTTGATGGTGGCCGAGCGCTTCAAGGTGCTCGAAGCGCTCTTCCCCGGCCGCATCGATCTGGGCATCGGCCGCGCCCCCGGCACCGACCCGCTGGCCACCATGGCGCTGCGCCGCCAGGATGCGGCCGACGACTTTCTCGAGCGGCTCAAGGAGCTGCTGGCCTACCAGACCGGCACGTTCCCACAAGGCCACCCCTTCGCCCGCATCCGCGTCATGCCCGAGGACACGCCCGTGCCGCCCGTCTGGATCCTGGGGTCCAGCGATTACGGCGCCAGGCTCGCCGGGCAGCTCGGCATGGGCTACGCCTTCGCCCAGCACTTCGCCAGCCTCGATGCCGGGCTGGCCATGGAGGCCTACCACGCCGCCTTCCGGCCGCAGGGGCCAGGCGCCCGGCCGCACGCCATCCTCGCCACCGCCGCGGTGTGCGCCGAGAGCGAGGAGGAGGCCGAGCGCCTCGCCTCCACGGCCGATCTCGCCTTCGTGCGCCGGCGGCGCGGCAGCTACGAGCCGCTGCCCTCGCCCGAGGAGGCCATGGCCCATGCCTGGACCGGCGAGGAGGAGGCCGCCCGGCGCGCCAACCGCAAGCGCCTCTTCGTCGGCACCCCCGACGCGCTGGCCCGGCGCCTGGGCGACAGCGTCCGGACCGTGCGGGCCGCCGAGCTGATGATCACCAGCCCGATCTTCGACCACGAGGCCCGCAAGCGCTCCTACTCCCTTATCGCCGAGGCCTTCGGCCTCACCCCGCCGGCGTCGTGAAGCCCGCGCCTTTCGTGAAGAAGACGATCTCGCCGCTCAGTATCGCCACCTCCCAGCCGAAGCGGGCGGCGAGCCATTCCATGGTGCGGGGCCGGTAGAACACCACGTGGCTCCTCTCGCGGATGTAGGACCAGCGGGGAAAATCCACCTTCTCGGTGAGCAGCCGGGTCATCACCGCCAGCACCCCGCCCGGCTCCAGCAGCCCGTCCAGCCTCGCCCACTCGGCAGCCGGCCGACAGAAATGCTCCACCGTCTCGGTGCAGGTGACGAAGCCGTAGCGGCGGGCAAGGGCGCTCTCGTCGGGACAGAAGAACGGATCGTAGCCGCGGACGGCAAAACCCGCCTCCTCCATCATCGCGACGAGCGCCGGGCCCGGGCCGCAGCCATAGTCGAGGCCTTCGGCGCCGGGCTTCAGCCGTGCGCTGAGCGGCGTCGCCACCTTCGCCAGATGGCGGCGATAGAAGGGATCGGCCGGGTCGTTGCGGTGCAGGCGGTACTCGGCCAGCTCCTCCTCCGGCGTGAGACGCTGGGCCGGGTCGAGAAAGGCGAGGCCGCAATCATCGCAGCTCGCATAGCGGCGGCCATGCGCCAGGGCGAAGGGCCGCGCCACAGCGGCGCACAAGGGACAGGTGCTCATGCCCGCCATGATCGCGGCGCCGTTCCACCCTGTCCACGCAAGCCGCACCGGCCTATCTCCTGAACCGGCACGACCCATCCGGCGGAGGCACCTCATGCGCACCCTCTCCTTGCCCTCTGGCGAGAAGATCCCGGCCTTGGGCCAGGGCACCTGGTTCATGGGCGAGCAGTCCTCGCAGCGCGCCGTCGAGGTCAAGGCGCTGCGCCACGGGCTGGATCTGGGCCTCACCCTCATCGACACCGCCGAGATGTATGGCGAGGGCGGTGCCGAGAAGGTGGTCGGCGAGGCCGTCGCCGGCCGCCGCGAGGAGGTCTTCCTGGTGAGCAAGGTCTACCCCTGGAACGCCTCGCGAAGCGGCACGGTGGAAGCCTGCGAGCGCAGCCTGAAGCGCCTGGGGACCGACCGGATCGATCTCTATCTCCTCCACTGGCGCGGCAGCCATCCGCTGGCGGAGACGGTGGAGGCCATGGAGCAGCTCGAGACCGACGGCAAGATCCGCCACTGGGGCGTCTCCAATTTCGACACCGACGACATGGAAGAGCTCTTCTCGGTCGGCGGCGAGGCCTGCGCCACCAACCAGGTGCTCTACAATCTCGGCCGCCGCGGGCCCGAGTTCGACCTCCTGCCGTTCTGCCGCGCCCGCTCCATGCCGGTCATGGCCTACAGCCCCATCGAGCAGGGCCGCCTCTCCGCCTCCGGCGCCATCGCCGCCATCGCCCGCCGCCACGACGCCACCCCTTTCCAGATAGCCCTCGCCTGGCTCCTCTCGCGCGAGCTCGTCCTCCCCATCCCCAAGGCCGCCAGCCTCGCGCATGTCGAGCAGAACCGCCGGGCCCTCGACATCACCCTCACCCCCGACGACCTCGCCGCCCTGGACGAGCAGTTCCCGCCGCCCCGCCGAAAACAGCCGCTCGAGATGCTCTGAGGGCCTGCCGGACGATCGCTCCGCGAGCGCTGCGCACGGCCGTCTGTCTGCCCCTCTCCTGTCAGCCGGGACGAGCTCGGGTTCGCGTTTGCCGCAGCCCATCGTCGTTGACCCGCGAGAAATGGTACCAGGTGAGATTAACGGGGCGTTACCTCCTCACCAGCGCCGGCGCCGCTGCCCTGCAACATGAGAGCGGCGCCTCTCACGGCGCGGTGCGGGCGGGTGCGGGCGCGCCGCGGCGGGCGAGCTCCTCCTTGTGGCCGAGCCAGGCGTGGACGACGAGCGTCGCCACCATCGCGGCACCGGCGGCGAGCGCGGCATCGGCCGGCTTCTCGGTGAGCACGAGCCAGACCCAGAGCGGGCCGAGCACGGTCTCGAGCAGCATCAGGAGGCTCACCTCGGGTGCCGGCAGATAGCGCGGGCCGATGCTGATGAAGACGAAGGAGACGGGCGAGACGACGAGGCTGAGGAGCGCGATCCACGGCCAGTCCGCCGGGGCGGGTACCAACACGCTGCTGCCGGCGAGGCCCACGAGGCAGGTGACGATGCCGCCGCAGGCGAGTGCCGGCAGCATGTCGGTGCCGCGCGTGCGCCGCAGCACGGTGAGGAAGATCGCCATCTCCACCATCAGCACGACGGCGGCGAGATCGCCGATCCAGCCGCCGGACCCCACGCCCCCCAGCACCGTGACGCCGACACAGCCGAAGGCGACCAGCCCGGCTGCCAGCGTGCGCGGCTTGAGCCGCTCCTTGAGGAAGACCCGGCCGAGCAGGGCTGCCACCAGCGGCGCGCTGGCGATGATGATGAGCGTGTTGGCGACGGCGGTGTTGCTGATGGAGATGACGAAGAGGCTGTTCGACATGCCCATCATGAGGGCGATGCCGAGCCCCGTCAGGCCGGTGCGCCCGAGCGCTTCGAGCGTGCCCCGGCCGTAGCGCGCCGTGACGATGGCGGCCTGCACGGTGAAGAAGCCCATGCCGCGCCAGAAGAGAATGGTCCACTCATCCGCGCCGATCAGCCGGATCAGCAGCGCGTCGGGCGAGATGATCAGCACGCCGAGGGCGGTGACGAGGAACCCCCTGGCGTAGTCGCTGATCGCGGGAGCGGGCATCGCGGCGCGGACTCCTGTTTCTGCAAGGGTGAGCCTTCTCGCCGGTGGGCGGCGGTCGAAGCTGCGGGGCTTCACGAGGCGGCCCCTCTATACCACGCCCGTGGCAAGGGCACCCGGCACGGGCGACCGGGCAGGAAGGGTGTCAGGAGTCCTTCCCGCCAATGCGCGACCGCCCGCGTTGCATTCCCGTCAACCCGGAAGAAATGGTACCAGGTGAGATTAACGAGACGTTACCTGCTCACCAGCGCCCGCTTCGGGAACGAGTCCCCCGCCGAATCGGGCCTCATTTGCCGGAGGGCTTCGGCCACGGCAGCCCCGCCATGAAGGCCTCGACCGGGGCGGCCTGCAGGGCCTCCTCGGTGCCGGTGAAGCGGTACTTCATGGCCCACGGGCTCTGTCTGGAGCAGTAGAGATACAGCACCGAGCGGATCGGGCCATCCCGGCCAGCCGCCTCGAACGCCGCCATCCGCCCGAACACCAGCGACTCGCCATGCGGTGCCGCCGCAGGCTCCTCCGCCACCAGCCGCGCTCCCTTCAGGCCCCGCGCCGCGTCGTCCCGCGCGTCCTCGTATTGCCGGCCGCACATCCCCGCCTTGGCGCCCTCGGCGACGCCGGGGGGAGATCCGAACGACATCACCGAAGGGGCGGGATAGACGAACACCGTGGCCGCCACCGGCCCCGCCTCGCTCCGCGCCTCGTAGCCCGCGCCCACATCGAGTCCGGCCGCGTCATAGCGGGTCAGCCTGCCCCGCTGGAACGGCCCCACCTCGAGGGGAAACGCCATGCCCGAAGGCCCGTGCACATAGACACCCTCGGCCTCGATGGCCGCCGGTCGCTCCAGTGCCTTGGACGCAGGCTGCGGACCGCAGCCTGCGAGCACAAGGCCGGCGAGGGGGATGAAGGCAAGAAATCGGGAGATCATGAATTTTCTTCCGCAATGGTCATCCGGCCGAGCGGCATCGGGAACCGCTGCGCGGCCGGTCACAGCCTGCCAGCTTCACACCCGCCCGACGAGAAGAACGGCGAGGGAACCGCACCTTCCGCGCCGGAGGTGGAGGATGGCCTGCAAACCAGGGGGAGCGGGCGGACGGCGGGCGCGAGGCTTCACCCGCAAATGTGAAGGGCCCCCGCCGCTTTGCCCGTGCTGCGCGGTGAGCTATCATCGCCACCATGAATGTCGCCATTCCCCCCGAGTTTGCTGCCTTCGCCCGGGAAAGGGTCGAGGCGGGCGTGTACGCTTCCGAGGAGGAGGCGGTGGCTGCCGTGCTTCGCGACTACCTGGCCCGCCGCGAGGAGCTGGCGGCCGCCCTCGACGAGGGTCTGAACAGCGGTGCGCCGGTGGACGGGCGGGCGCTGCTCGACCGGATCGAGGCCGAGCTCGAGGCACTGGTCGCGGAGCGGCCCGCATAGCCCGCCGCCTCTCCTGGCGTCCCGCGGCGACCGCCGACCTGCACGCCATCAAGAGCTATAGGGCCGCTCCTCGAAATTCGGAATGGCTGATACGCTAGTGGTTTGAATCCAACGTTTGGAACCCTCGATTTCGAGCGGCGATGATGCGGTCGGGGTCTGCGGTCCATCGGAATGGCTTCGCCTCGGTCGCGTTGTGCTGCTTGATGAAGCGGTTGATGGCGGCCTGCAGGTCCACGAGCGAGTGGAAGACGCCGCGCTGCAGGCGGCGCCGCGTCAGCTTTGCGAAGAAGCCCTCGACGGCGTTCAGCCAGGAGCAGCTGGTGGGCACGAAGTGGAAGGTCCAGCGCGGATGCCGCTCCAGCCAGGCGCGCACCTTGGCGTGCTTGTGGGCCGCGTAGTTGTCGAGGATCACATGGACCTCTTTGCCGTCCGGCAGGCTGCGCTCGATCTCGTTGAGGAAGCGGATGAACTCCTGATGGCGGTGGCGCTGCATGTTCTTCCCGATCACGGTCCCGTCGAGCACGTTCAGTGCCGCGAACAGCGTCGTCGTGCCGTTGCGCTTGGAGTCGTGGGTCATGGTTCCGGCCCGGCCCTTCTTCATCGGCAGGCCGGGCTGGGTGCGGTCGAGCGCCTGGATCTGCGATTTCTCATCGACCGAGAGCACCACCGCATGCGCCGGAGGATCAAGGTAAAGCCCCACCACGTCGGTCAGCTTGTCCACGAACTTCGGATCGTTCGAGAGCTTGAACGCGCGCCAGCGATGCGGGCTCAGCCCGTGCGCCTTCCAGATCCCGCGCACCGTCGACGGCGCAACGCCGCTGAGTTGGGCCATCGCCCGCAGCGTCCAGTGCGTGGCCTCGTGCGGCGGAGGCTCCTGGGTCAGCCGCACGATCTCGGCCACCTTGTCGGCCGGCGTCGGCGGAATGCCGGGCGGCCGGGTCTTCTCCCGCAAAAGGCCATCGACGCCCTCCTCCATGAACCGCTCCTGCCAGCGCCACACACAGGTCTTCGACTTGCCCGTCTCGGCCATGATCGCGGCCGTGCCGCGACCGTCATCGCTCAGGAGAACGATCCGAGCCCGCCAGACATGCTTCTGGAGGCGGTTGCCATCCGCGACAATCGCCTCCAATCGCTGACGGTCGCTCGACGAGACGCTGAAACTGACACCGGTGCGCATCTCCACAGACTCGCACACAGGCCCGACCGTGGGAATCCCCAAACGGACTCCTCCGTCTCGCTCAGTCCACTAGCTGAATTTACTGGAGAAGTCGATTGGAAGCGCCTGCTTTCTGGATAGAGTGGATAAAAGTAGCGGCCTTCGCATCAGGCATCGTCGTGGGTTCTGTCGCCCTCTTTAGTCCTGCGTGGGTGTGGTACAGGCAGCATTTGATAAATGGTCCAGCTGTTGTTCTAGCTGGTTTTGGCTGTGTGATGATCACCGCATCGATCTGGCGGACGGTGCAAATTGAGGGGCCCGGTTTCAAGGCATACCTTGCGGAGGTTCACAAGGAGATAAAAGAGACTAAAACCGATCTTGCTGCTACCATCCAGAAAAACAAAGAAGATACATTATCAACAGTAAAGAATTCATATGACGAGTTGCAAAATTTCCTTGGCGCGTGGAATATCAACCGTGAGATGTTCCCGCGACCAAAAGTTGGAGAGATCCGAGATCTAGAGGGGATCAGAACCGATGGTGGGGATGATGGTGAAGTCGAGGAGCGACTAAGCGATGAGGAAATCGATGATATCGAAGGCGCCCTGAAAGCCCTAGGGTACCCTAATTCTAAAGTTCAGCATCTTATAAACAAACTCCATTAGGCATATACAGCATCTGTCATGATTGGAGCTCGAATATCCGCATCGTTTATCAATAATATATTAATGATGACGAACGTTATCCTTGCTGTATTCGCTAAACAAAATGGTGGCTACGGAATCATCAAAGAAACTCATAAAGTTATCACAAAGAACCCAAGCCAGTGTATTCCATCCGGCGCCTCGCTTAGTTGCCCACGGCGACTGCAATGGCTCATAGCGGCTCCGCAACGCAGCCATCAGCCGCCGCACCCGCTGGTTGTGCTCCGCCAGCTTGCTTGCTTCAGGTCGCCTAATTTTCCGGGCCATCGATATCTTTCGTGGATTCCCAGTATTATACCATGTCTCAATTCCGCGCTTGTCACGAGATGTAGCAAGAACGCGGAACCACGAACGCCCCTCATCGCGAAGCTCAAAGACGTAAACATTCAAAGAGCGTTCAACTTCAGGCTTCCCAGTGAATTCTGCCGGACCTTCTTCATAAGTTCCTGTAAGACGCTTTCTGTCGAACAGATGCGTTACATCGGTCCCCGATCTTGCGTTCAAGAACGTACAGGCGCGTTCGAGCGGAAGAGAGCTTCTATACCACTCATGGCCTTCGTATATCATCAGACCATGCTCTTTTCGAAATTCTCGGTGGAAGGCGCTCTCTGCGACACTCGCCTCCTTGCCCGTCCCGAAGCAGAACAGTTTTAAGATTCCTACGGGGCGCGGGTTACACGACTGCACATTGGACTGTCGCTTCTCAACCGGCTTGAAGGGCTGGCCCGCGTTCGGCTTGAGTTTTCTCGATTCAGCCTTCCCGACTTTGTAGAGTGTTGGGCTATCTCCTGCCTCCTCGAGCGCCTTGATCTCTTCAGGAGTACCCTCAACGAGGATGTATACGAATCCAAGCATTTCATTCAGAGCCGTAGATCAAGTAATCATTCGGTAATCACGAGTGGCGGTCGCCCATGCTGCAGCAAGAACTTAAGAGCCCGACTCAAAACTCTATGAGGCGTGGCAATACCTTGCGAGGCGGCGCGTGGTGAGGCGGATGTGGGCGACCATCATCCAGCCTTCGGCGCTGGCGGTGGAGGTTTCCCAGTCCTTGGCGAGACGGCGGCACCGGCCCAGCCAGGCGAAGGTCCGCTCCACGACCCAGCGGCGGGGCAACAGCTCGAAGCCTTTCGCGGTGTCGGACCGCTTGATGATCTCGATGGTCCAGTCCCCCATCTTGCCGAGCGCACGACGGAGCTTTGTTCCGGCGTAGCCGCCATCGGCGAAGATGTGGCGCAGCCAGGGAAACGGCTTGCGGATAG